>JAYFPN010000021.1:0-150484 GCA_034927755.1 Candidatus Metalachnospira sp. | reverse complement strand
TATTCTACCAGATAATTCTAATATTACAACCCATTAGGCTCATTTGTAACATAACTGTAACATGGACAAAAAAATCCCTCCGACTATTCGAAGGGATTAAAAATTTTGCTGCTATATAATTATTTGTAATTAGTTAAGTGTTACCGTTCCCGAAGCTTCTGTCCAGTTGATATTGCTGATACCAAGAGAATTTGCAAGATCTCTTACAGGTACGAATGTTCTGGAGGATGTGATTTCAGGAGCTGTGTTCATAGCAACAGGTGTACCGTTAATGTACATTGTCTTTGAACCGATTGTCATAGAGATAATTCTCTGTCCACTGAGGATTGTAACTGTCTTAGTTGCATCATCCCAGTTAACTGTAGCGTTGAATGCTTCTGCAATTGCTCTTAAAGGAAGCATTGTATAGTTCTCAGCATTAATATATGCAGGTGCATCAAGTGTAATTGTATCAGTTCCGGCTGTCATTGTTGCAGCTCCGACTGTAATAACAATTTGCTTAGTAGTTGTTGAATCATCACTATCACGTGCTGATGTAATTACTTCAACATAGCTGTCATTTGCTATAACTTCGTCATATTCAAAAATACCGCTTAAATCATAGTAATCATCGTCAGTTGCTGAATTCTCCCAAAGGGTATTTATAGGAGTAGTATATCCTTCATTATCATCATCCTCATAGCTTACGTTTTCAAGAGCATATCCTCCAACGGGAAGAGTTCTGTCAAGGTAAAGCTCAAGTCCGCTGATTGTCATTGTCGATGCCTCTGTTGATGCATCATTAACGGTAATTACAAGGTAAGCATAATCACTGTCATCATTCTCATCAATATCTACATCTACATCAATGTCGCCCTGTGTTACCTCAATATCGCCTGCATCTTCAAATTCCATCTTCTCTACTGCAAGAATGATCTGATCACCGTCATCAAGGATTCCGTCCTCTGCTTCGGTAATTACAATATCATTAACAGGAACATATCTGTAGTCAATAAGAACTTCGCTTGTATCTGCTGCAACTGTATAAGGAGCCTTAACTGTTGCAACTGTGAATGATGTATCATCAAACTGTCCGCCAAGTGTAACATCTACATCCCCAGTGAATGTAGGCGCTGCATTGAGGATAAAAGAAATTGTCATATCTGTTGTATCTGACTCACCACCATCTGCATAATCCCAAATTGAAACTACATTTTCATCAATTTCAACTGTGCAGTCGTCGGCACCGTCAATACTTACACCGTTGATATCATTAACGTCAACTACTTCAATACCTTCAGGGAATGTAAATGTAGCTTTTCTTGATGTATTAAGGATGTCGCCTGTGTTTTCCTCAATTGAAACCTCAAGCGTGTTGATTTCATCATTTGAAGCGCCTGAATAGATTACAGGGAGGTCATCATCATCAACTGAATATGTTACTGCCTCTTCTACCATCTTTGCTACTTCAAGTTTAACTGAATCGAAGTCTTTTGAAGCAACTGTAATTGTTGCTACATCGCCTGCATCACAATCATTTGTTGCTGATAAAATGATGCCTGATACCGTCATTTCTTTAAGCATATTGCTATCAGGTACGCCATCTGTGAAGCTAATGGTTATTACGTCATCATCAACATCTACAGTGGTATCAATGTCCTGATTAAGGAATGAAACACTGATATCATCTGCATCGCATTCGTATTCATAGTTTCCCTTAAGCTTAAGTGTAATATCGTTACCTGCAAGAACACCTGTTACAAGCTCATTGATTGTAATATCCTTTATGGTTTTTGAATCATCAGTATCCTCAACAAAAGTTTTTACGCCTTCTGTTGCAATATCAGCTTCTCCATCATATGCAGTTGCAATAACCTCAGAAGCTGATTTGAATGCTGATACATTGCTTGTAAATTTGGCAACAACATCGCCATCGGCAGTTGCCTTTGCTGAGATAGTAAGTACGCATGCTTCAGGCAAAGCAACATCATCTACTACATCATTTCCTTCACCATCCTGCGTTGTGTGGTATTCTGTCCAAGCATCTTCGTCCTGATTGAATGCCGCTGTAATAAGTGTTACTGTTGCTGTTGTATCATTCAATACATCAACGTTATAGATACCATTGTCCTCATCAGAGTAGCCCTCCATGACGTAGTCGTTGTCACTATCGTCATCGACATAAGCAAAGGTACCGTTTGTGAGCTTAAGAGTTACGTCAAATGTGGGCGAAACAGAAACATCAACTTGATCGTTGCTCTTGACAAGCTCAACTCTTGATTCAAATATTGAGTCAACCGCTGTAGATACTTCATCTACCGCCGTCAACTTTGTGGATGCAAACGCTGTCATGGGAACCATAGTGGCAGTCATAATTGCAGCCATAAGTAAAGCAAGCTTTCTTTTCATTGTTAGTCCTCCTTTAAAATATTGAATTAGCAAGTTGAAACTGCATTCTCTCCTGTCTGCAATAGCAAAATGCAGGATAATAATAACAAGTATACGGTCATTGTCTTTAAGCACCATGTTTTCCCTATAACATTCTAAAAGACAAAAACCTAGCGTCGGGGAACACCCATTATTATGAGCACTGCATGAAACGGAGACACACTTACCCAACACTGTAAATTCATCTTGATTATACAAAAAAGAACTGACTTTTCAATAAGTCCAAGAGCTTTCTAACCCACATATAACCAAATCACTCTTTTTATTAAAAAAAAATTAGATGGGAATTAATATCCCATCTAATTTTAATGAAAATTACTGTGCGTCTATTATTTCTTGTGCCATTGTGGTAAGGTCATCAATGCTTAAATTTGAATCCATATCCATTAAGCTGTAATTTATATCACCATTGCTCCACTTAACAAAACTTATGTTTTTAACCTCGACTTCATCTGAACCATAACTGAATGTAATAGCACCGGAAGCCTCATCCAATTTGTCCTGTTCTGTAAGTTCATAGTCTTCCGGAACAAACTTATTCGTATACTCACTAGAGTAAATATCAGTACCTTTATATGCCTTTACCAACTGGCCGGGTTCTTCCTCCAGATATTCACTTTTAGGTTCGATATTGAGATAAATACGTGCATCCTTATTTACATAATCAACATCCAGAGTTTTATAGCTGCTAATGACACCGCCGTTTTCGTCATTCAGGTTCTGCTCCCCGATGTTTGCATATTCAAATTTATAGCCGTTTGAAAATTCGTCAACACATTCTGTATCAATTCCATTCTTCTCTGCTGTTTCCTCAGCTTCGTCTACACTGTAAATATCTTCAAGGTGGCTTGAGTGTCCTGTTATTGATGCTACCTTGCTTGCCGCTAATGCTGTTACGCCGATTGCGGCCACAGCCACTGCTGTTACAATTGCCTTCTTGCTCCATGATGCTTTCATATTATTATCCTCCCGATTTGAAATTTTACTTAAAGCTGAATTTACACTGTTATGAAACTCCTCAGGACGCTCTTCAAAAGCTGAGTCCCAATTATGTTTTTTCATATTAATACACCCCTTCTAAATTTCATCATTCAACATGTCTCTCAAAAGTTTTCTTCCCTTATGTAAACGGCTTTTAACCGTTCCCTGCGGAACCCTAAGCATATATGCAACTTCATCTATACTATAGCCTTCAATGTAATACAGAACTATTACTGTCCTCATTTTCTGAGGCAGCTTAAAAACAGACTCTCTGAGCTCAATATCCACTCCGTTTTCAACCGGCACATCAGCCATATAATCCTCAAATGATACAATACTTCCTCTGCTGCGCCTTATACGATAGCACTCATTAATGAGTATTCTTATAAGCCAAGTTTTAAAATACTTATCATCCCGAAGACTGTTTAGTTTATCATAGGCCGTCAATATTGACTGCTGAACCGAGTCCTCACAGTCTGCCTCATTGACTGTAATTGATTTTGCAACACGATACATAGAATTTTCCGCTTCAAGTACATGCTGTGTAAATTCCTGCTTATTCATTTGTTATCTCCTTATTTAGCAAAACTCAAGCGCTTTTTTGTTTTACATATATTAGAGCATATTGGGGTACCAAAGGTTCACTATCTTTATAAAAATTTAAATTCTTTTGCTGTAACCCAATTCTGTTTGTCCGCATAATATATGGTAATCAGAAATAAAGGAGCAATCAATATGGCATGGATATATTTAAATAACCCAATCAGCACATGCGGATGTGTAGGCGGATGCGGTTGTCCTGATGAACAGTCAACAGTAAATTCCAGATGTGGATGTGGAAGCGGCTGTGGATGTGGTTCTGTTCAGGGTACTTCAACTAACCCTTGCTGTCCAAACGGTGTTCAGGGTACTTCAACTAACCCTTGCTGTCCAAACGGTGTTCAGGGTACTTCAACTAACCCTTGCTGTCCGAACGGTGTTCAGGGTACTTCAACTAATCCCTGCTGTTCAGGAACTCAGGGAACCTCAACTTGTAACTGCTGTTCAGGATGCAGCAATAGAAATTGCTGCTGCAGAAACTGCCGCTGTTAAAAATCATAAATAATTTTGGAGACACTTCTTAAGGGAAGTGTCTCATTTTTATGCAATTATCGTAATAATTTTTCAAGATCAGATTTGTGCTAGAGTTAAAAAATTATTATTTTTACATATTGATTTTCAGCCTTAATTCTTATAAAATAGTGAATTGTCGGGTAAATTTTTGATGTATCTTTTATTCAAAAAAATGCCAGCAAATTAAAGCACAAAGGAAGGAAGTATATTATGAGTCAAAAAACAACAAAAATTCCTGAAGAAGGCATATTTGATGCCAAGCAGTTGGGCACCCCCAAAATGCTTGTTTTAGGAATACAGCATCTTTTTGCAATGTTTGGAGCTACCGTTCTTGTTCCTGCTATTACGGGACTTTCCGTAAGCAATACTTTGCTGTTTGCAGGTATTGGAACACTGCTTTTCCATATTATCACAGGACGAAAAGTACCGGCGTTTCTTGGCAGTTCATTTGCCTTTTTGGGAGCATACGGACTTGTTACCACATCGGGGCAAAACATACCGCTAACTTATTCAAGCTTTGGTGTAGCCTGTGCAGGTTTGTTATATTTTGTAATTGCTTTGCTCTTTAAAGTTTTTGGAGCTAAAAAAGTTATGCGTTTTTTCCCTCCAATTGTAACAGGCCCGGTAATAATTGCAATAGGTCTAACTCTTTCTCAAACCGCAATTAACAGTTGTTCATCAAACTGGTTTATAGCTGTAATTGCTATACTTGTTATAATTGTACTTAATATTTGGGGCAAAGGTATGATAAAAATCATTCCTATAATGCTTGGTGTTTTAATCAGCTATGCAATTGCAATAGCTATTGACCCATCAGTTCGCTCAACACTCATTGAAAACATCAGTAAAGCAAATTGGGTTGGAATTCCTTTTAAGTGGAATGAAACCGCAATGTCAATATTCGGTGCAGACTTTGATCCTTCAATGTGCATTACTGCAGTAATAACAATCATACCTATTTCTCTTGCCACAATAGTAGAACACATTGGGGATATTTGTGCAATCAGTTCAACAACAGGCAAAAATTATATTCAAGACCCCGGCCTTCATCGCACACTTTTGGGAGATGGTTTGGCTACAACAGTAGCTGCACTTTTTGGTGCTCCTGCAAACACAACCTACGGCGAGAACACAGGAGTGCTTGCATTGTCAAAGGTTTATGATCCGCGAGTAATACGACTTGCTGCTCTGTTCAGTGTAATTCTCAGCTTCTGCCCTAAATTTGCGGCTGCCATAATATCAATGCCCGTTGCAACAATAGGAGGCGTAAGCTTGGTACTTTATGGTATGATTTCAGCTGTCGGCGTACGTAATGTCGTTGAAAACAATGTTGACTTCACAAAGAGCAGAAATGTTATTATTGCCGCACTTATCCTTGTTCTTTCGATTGGCATTAGATTCAGCGATGCTGGGGCAATTAATTTCACTGTAAGCAACATTACAATTAGTCTATCCGGTTTAGCAGTTGCTTCTTTGGTAGGAATTATACTCAATGCTGCTCTGCCAGGAAACGACTATGTTTTTGATAATTCAAAAAATGACGAATCCTTCCCTAACTTTGAAGTTTAATAAATAAAAAAGCTGCGGTTATTTGTTTTCACAAAACCGCAGCTTTTTTATATCATTCCAAACAATGAAACTATTACCTCTTTGAGTGTTTTCATTTCATATATCTCTATTCCGTCCGGCTTTTTAATGTTTCCTTCTGTTTTTGCAATATACACATTTTTAAAACCCATTCTTGCCAGTTCTCTTACCCTGGACTCAACCGCAGGAACTTTTTTTAATTCACCAGTCAAGCCAACATCAGCAATGAATGCCGTATCATTTTGAATCGGTTTATCTAACACAGAGGACACAATGCTCATTATTACTGCAAGATTTACCGATTGTTCTCTGGGTTTAAGACCGCCTGTAATCTTTATTACAACATTTTTATCATAAAGGTTTATGCCGCATCTTTGCTCTAGAATAGAAATAAGCGTATTAAGCTGTTCCTTTCTAAATGCCTCGCCGGTTCTTAACGGATAAGGCATAAACGATTTAGATACAAGACTTTCTATTTCACATATAATCGGTCTTGAGCCTTCCCTGATAACAGTAAGTGCGCTGCCTGATACTGCCTCATTAGCCGCTCTTTTTGTCATAAAAAACTCACTTGGATTTTCAATGGAAACAAGGCCTTTTTCTGTCATTGCAAAAAAGCCCATCTCTCCTGTACTGCCGAAACGGTTTTTTGTTGCAATTATACTCCTTAATTCATCTTGAGAGTCACCGTCCATAATAAGCACCGTATCTACCAAATGTTCAAGTGCACGAAGCCCTGCAAGCTCATCATTTTTATTCATCTGCCCTATTATTATAACTGCTCTTGCCTTTTGGGTACCCTTCGCAATATGCACAAGCTCCCCCGCACACTCCATTGTCTGTGTTGGATTTCCCGCCCTTGACGGATAAAACTCTTCAAGTGCAAACGTTTGTATGCTATCAACAATAACTATATCCGGATCAATTGTATCAATTTCAGATAAAACTTTATTCATGCTTGTCGTTGAGATTATCCAAATATTATTTTCAATTCCATTAAGTATTCTGTCTGCTCTATTTTTTATTTGCCCCGCACTTTCCTCACCGCTTGCATAAAGCACATTAAGCCCCTGCTTTGCGGTATTATTTGCAATTTTCAGTGCAAGTGTTGACTTTCCTCCGCCTGGGGGTGATGAAAGTATAGAAACCGAATCTCTTACAATTCCGCCACCCATTAGTCTGTCATACTCAGAAATTCCCGTGACAATTCTTTCATTAACATTCGTCGTGACTGTTCTGAGTCTGTTTGCTCCAACAGACTTATCTATGGAAGCTGCTCGGTTAGTCTTTGTTGCAGCAGTCGGTTTAAGTACAGTTTCTTCAAAGGAATTCCACTCACCGCATTCAGGACATTTGCCCATCCATTTTGAGGTTGAGTATCCGCAAGATGAACAGACGTAACTTATCTTTTCCTTCATATACTTCTCCTTATATAGTCAAAAGCCGCAGGAAAGTAATCCTGCGGCAATAAAAATTATATTTTTTCAATTTTTACTTTCGAACTGTTGTTGTTAAGCTCAACACTGAAATTGATTTTTCCGCCTATATTGGAGTTAATCTTTCCCACAAGCATATCATTTACAACAAGCTTGTATTCCTTTTCGGGCTCAAGCTCCATTGTTATCTGCACATCATCATCACTTTCAACTGAAAATTCAACTTTTTTGCCATTCATTGCAAAATTATGTACTGTTGCACCCGGAACCGTTTCAAGAAGCATTTTTCCATTCTTCTCAAGTTTTGTAATATCCTTATATGTTTTTACCTTATAAAGATTGCCGCACACCTCAAAGTCAAGCACCTTCTTCTTTTCATCCATAAGATAATTTCCAAAGCTTATGCTTCCGTTGTCTTCAAGTCTTATTAACTCTTCTATAACTGCCATTTCTATTTCCTCCTATGTTATGTGCAACCGCTTTACTGTTTAATGATTATACCACAAACAAAATTATTTGTATAGAAAAAGAGGGGTTTTGCCCCTCTTAAAATTTTGCTATTATTTCAATACTATTACTTTACAGATGCTACCTCATATCCCGCATCAGTAACGGCTTTTGTAAGTTCAGCATCAGATACATCCTTTGTAAGTTCAACAAATGCAGTTTTATTTTCAAGATCTACCTTTGCCTTTACACCGTCAAGTCCGTTAAGTGCTTTTTCCACTCTTCCTGAGCAGTGTGAGCATGACATTCCTTCAATAATCAATTCTTTTTTCATCATATTCTCTCCTTTGCTTTCTTCATTAGAAATTATATTAATGTTAACTTCACCCATTTCTTTAAAATCCTCAGCAGACGGATTGTTTGGTTTGAAAAGTTTAAGCCTGAGTGCGTTTGTGACAACACAAACCGAACTTAAACTCATTGCCGCTGCACCAATCATTGGGTTAAGCTTTAATCCAAACAGCGGATAGAACACTCCTGCTGCCAGCGGAATACAAAGTGTATTGTAGAAAAATGCCCAGAATAGATTTTCCTTTACATTTTTAATAACAGACCTGCTGAGTTTTACTGCTGTAACTGCATCCATAAGGTCGCTTTTCATCAGCACAATATCAGCAGACTCAATAGCTACATCTGTACCTGCTCCTATTGCAATTCCAACATCAGCCCTTGCAAGGGCAGGGGCATCATTAATGCCATCACCAATCATGGCTGTTTTTCCGCCTTTTTCCTGAATGCTTCGAACTATTGCTTCCTTATCCTGCGGCATTACTTCTGATACTACATTAGTAATTCCGAGATTTCTGGCAATTGCCTCTGCAGTACGCTTATTATCACCCGTCAGCATTATAACATCAATACCTAAATCCTTAAAACCCTTTACCGCTGCTCGGCTTGTCTTTTTAGGTATATCCTGAACGGCAATAATTCCAAGCGGTTTATTTTCTTCGGCAAAGTACAGAACAGTCTTCCCTGAATTCGAATAAGCTTGTTCATCTTTATCAAAAACGGATATATCAATACCATTTTCAGCCATTATATATCTATTTCCTGCGTATATTTTCATTCCGCCAACATCGGCTATAATTCCTCGGCCTGATATAGCATTAAATTCTTTTACCTCCTTAAGCTGAATTTTCCTATTTTCAGCTTCATCAAGTATCGCAGATGCAAGAGGATGCTCAGACGGTTTTTCTACAGATGCAGCAATAGCAAGCAATTCATTTTCGCTTATGCCATTAGCCGCTATATCAGTAACAACAGGCTTCCCTTCCGTAATTGTACCCGTCTTATCCATAATCACTGTCTTAATTAAATGAAGAGTTTCAAGTGCCTCTGCCGATTTTATTAAAATACCGTTTTCTGCACCCTTACCTGTTCCAACCATTATAGCAACAGGAGTTGCAAGTCCAAGTGCACAAGGGCATGATATTACAAGAACCGATATTGCACATGACAAAGCAAATTCAAAGGTTGCACCGCTGATAAGCCATACTGCAGCAGTAGCAACGGCTATTAACATAACAACAGGAACAAACACCCCTGCTATCTTATCTGCAAGCTTGGCTATTGGCGCTTTTGAGGCACTCGCATCTTCTACAAGCTTAATTATCTGGGCAAGCGTTGTTTCATTTCCGACTTTTTGAGCCTTAAATTTAAAATAACCATTTTTATTTATTGATGCGGCTATTATTTTATCTCCGATTGTTTTTTCAACCGGAATGCTCTCACCTGTAAGAGCAGATTCGTCAACTGATGAAGAGCCTTCAATAATAACTCCGTCAGCGGCAATTCTGAAACCAGGTTTTACAATTACCGTATCTCCTACCGAAAGCTGTTCAATTGGTATTTCTTTTTCAACACCGCTAATTTCAATAATTGCAGTTTCGGGTGCAAGCTCTGTAAGCCTTGAAATAGCCTCGCTTGTTTTTCGTTTCGATCTTGTTTCAAGATATTTACCAAGTGTAATAAGTGTAAGAATAGTAACAGAAGATTCAAAATACATATCCATGCGATATTTCATTACAAGGTCAGAATCACCAATGCCAAGTCCGTAGCCTATTCTGTAAATTGCAAATATTCCATATATAATCGCAGCTGTTGCGCCAACTGCAATAAGACTGTCCATATTGGGAGCCCTGTGCCAAAGTGTTTTAAATCCAACCTGAAAATATTTTTTGTTTACATATATTATTGGAAGACAAATCAAAAATTGTGTAATTGCAAACGAAACTGAATTTTCATGCCCTGATAAAAAAGCGGGCTGAGGCAATCCAATCATTGAACCCATAGAAATATACATAAGAGGAATGAGAAATACAAATGAAACAATAAGCCTTGTTTTCATTTCCTTAAGCTCGTCACCAGCAACTGAGACTTTATTAGCCTCTGTCTTTTGCTCTCCCCTAGTTGATGCACCATAGCCCGCATCCTCAACAGCTTTAATTATATCAGTTTCACTTATTTTATCTTGATCATAATTAACTGTCATGCTGTTAGTCAAAAGGCTGACTGATACATTTTCCTCACCAACAAGCTTACTGACATTTTTTTCTACATGTGATGAACATGCAGAACAAGTCATTCCAGTCACATCAAATTTTTTATTCATTAGATCACCTGCCAATTTTTTATTACCTAGTAAATCACTAGGTCTTTTGTGTAATAACATACCATTATTTTTGTATTCCGTCAAGTAATTTAGTCACATACAAAAGTAGTTTACACAAAATCTTTATAAATATGTAACGCAAAAAACAGCTTCGGATATTATTCCGAAGCCGTTCTATAAATCTAAATCAAATTGAGGCCTACGATCTATCTCTGTTGAAGACAAATTTACCGTCTTCAACCCCGACCGTTACACAGTCTCCACCCTTAATCGAATTTCTTAAAAATTCTTCTGCAAACTCATCCTCTACCTTAGACTGAAGTTCACGTCTTAGAGGTCTTGCACCATATGCCGGATCAAAACCTTCCTTGGCAAGAAGCGAAATTGCTTCATCAGTAAAATTAATTACAATATCCATATTCTCCTTAACTCTGTTGATAATTTCTTTTGTCATAAGAGATACAATCTGTTTTACATTTTCTTCATTAAGAGGATGGAATACAATAATATCATCAATACGGTTAATAAATTCAGGCTTAAACAACTGTTTGACTTCTTCCATAACAGTATCCTTCATTGTTTCGTATGATTTTCCTGCGCTGTTATCTGCGGTAAAACCAAGCTTTTTAGGAGCAATAATATTCTTTGCACCTGCATTTGAAGTCATAATAATTACAGTATTTTTGAAATCAACCTTTCTGCCCTGTCCATCTGTAATATGTCCGTCATCAAGAACCTGGAGCATCACATTAAAGACATCAGGTGAAGCCTTTTCAATTTCATCAAAAAGAACAACACTGTACGGTTTTCTTCTTATTTTTTCCGTAAGCTGTCCGCCTTCTTCATATCCAACATAACCCGGAGGTGAACCAATCATTTTTGATACTGTATGTTTCTCCATGTATTCGGACATATCAATTCTTATCATTGCATTTTCATCACCAAACAGTGCTTCGGCAAGAGCTTTGGAAAGCTCTGTTTTACCTACACCTGTAGGACCCAAGAAAAGGAACGAACCAATAGGACGTTTGGGATCTTTAAGTCCAACTCTGCCTCTTCTGATTGCCTTTGCTACAGCAGTCACAGCTTCTTCCTGTCCTATTACACGTTTATGAAGAATGTTCTCAAGATTAATAAGTCTTTCGCTTTCTTCTTGTTTCAATGACTGTACAGGCACACCTGTCCATTTTGAAACAACATCGGCAATTTCATTTTCAGTAACAGTCTGCTCAGTTTTTGTGTTTGTGTCATCCCATTTTTTCTTTTCTTCTTCAAGCTGTTTTTTAAGCTCAGTCTGCTCTTTTTTAACCTTGGCTGCCTTTTCAAATTCCTCAGTCTTAATTGCTTCTTCTTTTTCTTTTTCAAGAGAAAGTATTTTGTCTTCAAGCTCCTTGACATTTGAAGGAGCAGTATATGATTTAAGTCTTACTTTAGAAGCAGCCTCATCCATAAGGTCTATTGCCTTATCAGGTAAAAATCTGTCAGTTATATATCTTGAAGACATTTTTACAGCTGCCTCTATCGCTGCATCAGTAATTTTTACATTATGATGTGCTTCATATTTATCACGAAGACCCTTCAGCATAAGAACTGCCTCTTCCTCATTGGGTTCGTTTACCATTACCTGCTGGAAACGTCTTTCAAGCGCTGCATCTTTTTCAATGTACTTTCTATATTCCTCAATAGTTGTTGCACCTATAAGCTGAAGCTCACCTCTGGCAAGTGAGGGTTTAAGAATATTAGATGCGTCAATTGCACCTTCTGCCCCGCCTGCACCGATAATAGTGTGAATTTCATCAATAAAGAGTACTACATTTCCTGCGGCTTTAACCTCATCAATAACCTTCTTTATTCTCTCTTCAAATTCACCTCTGTATTTTGAACCGGCAACCATTGAAGAAAGGTCAAGAGATACAATTCTTTTATCTTTAAGTGTCGATGGAATACTGCCATCATAAATCTGTTGTGCAAGTCCCTCTACAATTGCAGATTTGCCGACACCTGGGTCGCCGACAAGACACGGATTATTCTTTGTTCTTCTGCTCAAAATCTGAATAACACGTTCAATCTCTTTGTCACGTCCGACAATCGGATCAAATTTGCTTTCCGAAGCCATTTTTGTAAAGTCACGGCTGAATTTGTCAAGTGTCGGAGTTGCGCTTTTGCTGTCCCCACCTGAACTTGTGCTGGAAGTTGTATCTTCTCCAAGCATAGACATAATGTCCTCATAAAGCTTCTGACCGTTTACTCCCAGTGAAGAAAGAATCCTTACTGCAATCGAATCTGTTTCCTGTATAAGTGCAAGAAGAATATGCTCTGTTCCAACATACCCAGTGCCCATTTTTATAGCTTCCTGAACACTCATCTCAATAACTCTTTTTGATCTGGGTGTATAGTCCTGAGGATAATAGCCGCCGCTATTGTTAATACCTACAAGTTCTTCAATTTTTTCTTCAACAGCTTCTTCATTTACTCCCTGCGCTTCTATGGCTTTTGATGCAACACTGTCTTTCACACCAATAAGACCAAGAAGAATATGTTCTGTTCCTACATAGTTATGTCCGAGATGCACGGCATACTGCTGTGCCTTCGCTATTGCTTCTTTTGCTTTTTCTGTAAAATTTCCCTGCATATCTATCACTCCTTTGCGATGTATTCAATAAATAATATATTCATTATTCTACTCTATTGTATTTCTTATATATTCAGCTCTGTATTTATCTCTTTCTAGTGGTGTCATATCCGTTTTATGCGAAACTTGTATGCTTGCAGGCTGAATATTAATCATAAGTTCGACAAGCTGAACCTTTAACTTCGGCAGACCTGCTACACCCATGTTTTTGCCCTCCATTATATTAGAAAAAAGATGCATAGCTTCTTTGCCTGATATTTTTCTGGCTGTCTTTAATATGCCATAAGACCGCCATACTCTATCCTCAATATCATCAGATGCTTCCTTATATTCATTCTTCTCAAGCTCTGCCTCACGCTGAACGATTGTAGCTGCAACTCTTTTCAGATTATCGATTATATCATGCTCACTCTGTCCAAGTGTAACTTGATTAGAAACCTGATAAATACTGCCCATTGCATCTGAACCCTCACCATAAATACCTCTTACAGTTATACCAAATTTTGATATTGCCTGAACAAGACTTCTCATTTGACCTGTTTTTTCAAGCTGCGGAAGGTGCATCATATATGATGCTCTTAATCCTGTTCCAACATTTGTTGGGCAGCTTGTTAAATATCCGTATTTTTCGCTGAATGCATATTCTACACTCTCCTCAATAAGGTTATCTATTTTATCAGCCAAGTCAAAAGCTTCACCAATATTGTCACCCGGTGAAATTGCCTGTATTCTAATATGGTCTTCTTCATTAATCATAATGCTTATTGTTTCATCGTCCTTAACAAGAACACCGCACGGTTTATTGTTTCTCATAAACTCAGGACTTATTACATGCTTTTCCACCAGAGAAAATTTCAAATTATCATTCATAGTGTTTACGGGAATATACTTAAATTGTTCACCAAACACCGTCCTGCTGTCAAGCATTGAACTTTTAACTTCTTGAATCATTTTTTCTGCATCATTAGAACTTAATTTATTATAGAAGTTATATTTTTTTAAATTTCTTGCAAGTCTTACCCTGCTTGAAATAATAATACCTTTATTGCATTTTTCACTTTCATACCATTTACTCATGTTTATCATCTCCTTCAAGAGATTTTATTCTATCCCTTAAAACAGCTGCTTCTTCATATTCTTCATTGGCAATCGCTTCAGCCAGCTTGCGTCTAAGCTCATCAAGCTCATGCTTTTTAATAAGCGGTCCGCCATTTCTTTTTGGAGCCTTGCCTTTGTGGGTATTGTCACCATGAATACTTTTAAGCGAACCTGTAATATATGGTTCAAAAGCCGCATAGCAGGAACTGCATCCGAATTTACCGCTTCTTCTAAGTTCCTCATAGGTCATCCCACAATTAGGACACTTAACGGTTGAACTTCTATACGTGTTTGAATGTTCCTCCTGTTTGCTTCCTAAACCGTAATTAAGAAGGCTCTGGAATATATCCTGAAACGAAATTGGATTTTCAAAGTCATATAATTTCGCACATTCCTCGCAATAGTAATGTTCTATTTTTTCCCCATTTATAACCTGAACTGTATGAACGGTTGCTTCTCTTTTATGACATTTTTCGCAAAGCATAATATCTACCTCCCAGCTGAAATCATATCCTTACGATTATTTTTATCTTTGTAATTCTAAAATATGCTTAAGATTTTTGTTATTAGCCACCTTCGACAGTGAGTGCTAACTCTAGATTAAAATAAAAAACCTTCTCAGGTTCTTTACTTTTTTTTTAATAACTGCATTATAGCACATAATTTTACATTTGCAAGTACTTTATATAAAAAAATCAAAAAATTATGTAAACTTTATATAAACAAACTAAAAGGTTCAAACTGGGGAGTTTTTTCAAACACTTCCTTCTTTTTAGTCTCCGGATTTATAAGCTCAATCCTATGAGAATAAAGTGCAGGACTGACATTGTAATACCCTCTTTTAAAATCCGGATTATATTTTACATCTCCCCACAAAGGCAGTCCTGCATAGGACATCTGAACTCTTATCTGATGATGTCTGCCTGTAAAAAGTTCAATATCCATAAGTGACAGCTTTCCAAACGTATCGTTTTCAATGGTTTTTATTAATCTGTATTTCAAAACTGCCTCTTTTGCATTTTTATTTTCCTTATTAGAAATAGCAGAGATATTAAGTCTTTGATTTTTAACAAGATAATTTCTAAGCTCACCACTTTCGCTTTTGGCTGTACCGCAGATGACAGCATAATAATTCTTTTTAAACGAGCCGTTATTTATCTGCTTATTTATTTCAGAAGCGGCTTTTTCGTTAAGAGCAAATACCATAAGGCCTCCGACAGGTCTGTCAAGCCTGTGCAGAAGCCAAATATTCTTAAATTGCCTTTCTAAAGTGCTTAACAAGTCTTCATCTCCGGTTTTATCCGGCTGAGAAGGAACTCCTGCAGGTTTTTCGACAACAATAAAATTGTCATCCTTATAAATTATTTCTATATTATTCATAGTAACCTCATTTGTTTTTTAAAATCACAGAACCATATGCACCAACTTCAATATCTGCAAAGCCGTTTACTACCTCATACTCATAATTGTTTAAATCATACCCGTCAATATCACTTGTAATTATGCTTTCCATAACGCTTTCCATAGCACTGTCGGCATCTGCAAATACAAGCCATACAGGAATTCTGATATTTCGTTTTTCACTTAGGTTATTAAAAACAGCAATAACACAATTGTTGTCATCAAACCTAGCAATTGCAGCTGCACCATACTCTGAATGAATAAATCTGCATGAGCCGCCTGACAGAACTTGATAATTTTTTCTTATCTTAATTATTTCCTTATGAAAATCAAGAAGTTCTTTATTCTCGTGTTCCCAAGGGTATGTCCTTCTGTTATCAGGGTCCGTCCATCCGGCAACCCCTGCCTCATCACCGTAATATATCGTAGGAATACCTGCCCAAACAAACTGGAATATTACAGCCTCTCTCATAACACCGAAATTAATCCCCTCTGATGCGGCATTGGCTCCGGCAGATGCAAGTCTGCCTACCTTTCTGTTTGTTCTTGTCAAAAATCTGGAATGGTCATGGTTTGAAAGCTCATTCATACTTATATTAGCAGCATTGAAACCCATTTTTATTGAATTTTGTTTTATAGCATCTTCAAAAGCTTTACCGTTAGAAAGTAGGCCTTCATCATACCTGTCGCTGTGCTTTTCCATACCTGTAAAAAACCATGAAACAGGCTCCATAAAAGCATCATAGTTCATAACAGTATCCCATTCGTCACCTTCAAGCCATTTTGAAGCATCTCCGTAATGTTCAGCAATTATTATAGCATCTGAATAGGCTTCCTTAACCTTTTTTCTGAATTCTTTCCAGAACTTATGATTAAATTCCTTACTGTAACCCAGATCAGCAGCCACATCTATTCTCCAACCGTCTGCGTTATATGGCGGCTTCAGCCATTTTTGAGCAACCTCCATCATATAATCAAAAAGCTCCTGTGAGTTTTCATAATTAAGCTTGGGATGATTAAAATGACCCCACCATGAGTCGTACTCACCGTTCTCTTTCCAATTAAAATAATCTCTGTATACGCTGTCCTCATGCGAAAAAGCTCCTTTAACATTGCTGTATGCTTTTTCGTAAATGCCTTCACGATCCATCCATTTGTTAAATGAACCGCAGTGATTGAAAACACCGTCAATTATAACTTTTATGCCATATTCATGTGCTTTATCTACAAGCTCACCAAAAAGCTTATCACTTGCATCAAGATTGTCATTTGAGATAGTTCTAACTGCATATTTATCCAAATCTGAGTCTCTTACTATTTTTCCTATATGAGGATCAATATGACAATAGTCTTGTATATCATATTTATGATTGCTCGGTGAAACAAAGAGAGGATTGAAATATATCATATTTATACCAAGTTCATTAAGATAACCAAGCTTATCAATAACACCCTGAATGTCTCCGCCGTAAAAATTAAATACATCGTTTTCATCAGGTGTTTTATCCCATTCCTTGACACTGCAAACCTCATGCTCAAGATATGTATATTCACCGTCAACAACATCATTTGTTCTGTCACCGTTACAAAATCTATCTATAAAAATCTGATAACCGACGGCAGTTTTTGCCCAATTTGGAGTTTTGTAATTTCTATCTATAACAAAGCATCCTGCATCATTTAAAGTATCAGATACACCGAATTTATTAAAATACAGGGTTTTATCACCGCTGACTATTTTATAAGAATAGCTTCTGTTGCAGCTTTCAGGTGACACCATAAAAAAGTAATAATCAAACATACCAACTGTTTTTTCGATTGACATTATGTTTTCTGCACCTTCAGATACAAAAAACACTGTATCAGCCTCATTTGTACCTATTCTCAATCTAACCTTAACATAATCATTGAAAGAAGGCTCATTTGGGCACATATAATTAATTGATTCATCACTGAAAATCGCAGAAACATTTACTGCTTCGGTAAGAATCTTTTTATTAAGAATTATTTCTTCTCCAATACCCACAATTACCCTCCGTCATATACCTTTTTCTACACACAAGTATATTACCATTATTTTCTTCGGTCAACGCCGGATTTTTTTGCAAGCCTATACGGATATACAAAGCTCACAATAAGCATTGCCACTACAAATGCAATTAAAGTTGCAACAGCTATCATTGTATCCAAAAATGCAGATACAATAAACATCACACCGAATATTATCATTATATAACCTGTTACCCTAGCTGATTTTTGCCAGATTTCTTCACTGCTGAGTGTATACTTTGTTCTTACACCAATAATACTGTTTTGTTTTGTCTTAGGCAGATAATTTCCGAGTATAACAAAAACAATTCCAAGTATTATACATACAGGCTTATTAATATTTGATGTTTTGCCAAGTGAAAACCTGATAACAGTTATGTTTATAACAACTGAGATAATTGGGATTATCCATTTGCTTACCATTGTAATTTTCCTGTTTGCGTCTCTGTTCTTTTCACTTAAATCATTCACAACACACATAAATATTTGTAAAAGCAAAAGAAAAAACGGTATCCCAAACACAGCAAAAAATTTTGGTGCATAGTTGTCAGGAACATTATTATAATTGAAATGCACAGCTATCTGATTTGGCAGTTCATTATAATAATATAAACCGAAAATTATTGGAACAAGACAAACCAAACCGGTTATTATTAAAATTTTCATATTTATCTTCTTCATCATTTATTACCTCCTAATTGATTAATCCAAAGAAGGACTTCTTCAAACACTGATATATTCAAATCATAATATATATAATTTTTATGTTTTTCTTCTGTAATCAGTTCCGCTTTTTTAAGCTGTGATAAATGATATGATACAGTTGCTCCAGTCAAATCAAACTCTTGGGCAATATCACCTGCTGATTTTTTTCCATTCTTCAGCATATTAAGGATATCACGCCTAACCGGATCTGATATTGCTTTTAGTGTTTCCGACATTCCCATATTCATTACCTCCAACAGGGTATTTAGAAATATTTCTAAATAGAATATAGCACTCGAATAATTATTTGTCAACATCTATTTAGATTTTATTCTAAATAGATATAAAAAAGAAACAAATGATTATAAAAAAATAACCATTTGTTTCCTGGTTTTGCCCAAATTATCAACTGCTGTAATCCTCCAGTATTCGTCTGAGTCTGTCTTTGCCTTCAACATATATACCGTCGTTAAGCATTACCTGTTTATCATGTTCAAGACCTGATATGGGTATATCTGTCATCATATAAATGCCGTCCTCAGTATTTTCATAAAATACTGCTACATAGTCATCATACACACCAACAACATATCTCTCATCATCATTAACGCCGATTATCTTCCTGAGCAAAACATTGTTAGGTGAAAATGACATTACCTGCCAGTCAGAATAGTACGCCTTAACATCTGACATGTTTTTCCCTACAAGTTCTATTGGACATTCTCCTTGCAAAGAATCGGTTGCCTCTGTTGTTTCATTATAAAATTCATAGGTAAACAAGGCTGTTTCTTTAAGCCCATCATTAGCAGAAACCTCTTCATAATCTTTTCCATCTGTATTTTTAGTATCTGTTTCTTTTATTGTATTATCAGATGCCTCAGCAGTTTGAACTATTCTGTTTTTAATATCAGTCAAACCTCCGAAATATGCAGCTGCACCTAACGCACACACGCATACAATTGATGCAGCAGTAAACAGTCCCATTGCAAATCCTCTGTTTCGGCTCATAAAAATCACCTCTGCAGTGGATTATTGCCATATATTTTATTTTTATTCGACTGCATAAAAAATCCCTTCATTTAAGAAGGGATAGAAATTATTTTTTTCCGGATATTCTCGAATAAACAATAGTTATTATAAATGCCGCTGCAGAAAATTCAAAAGACAATATATTCTGTCCAACACCGGAAAGAAAAATCGCTATAATTCCAACCACCATAAATATATTTCCACATAAAGAAAATATTTTTGCAGCATTTTCATCGCTTACTGAAAAAATCAATCTGACAGCATCTGAATTATTGAGCCTATAAAAATAAGAACCAAATATTACAATTACTGTCCCAATAAAGCTTGCAGTTCCAGCCATTATCATTGAATTGCCAAGTGCAGAAGCATATGAAACTGCTGTGCAGACTACTGCAAGCATCGGCATTGACCATTTTAAAAAAAGCTTCATTGACTCAGGATACTGACTTGACAGGTCACTTTTTTCAGCCTTTGTATAAAGAAACAAATTCATAAACAAAAAAAACGCCGGCAATCCCGCAATCGCAAACCATTTTGGTGCATATGTGCTTACCTCTCCGTTTGACCCCCATTGCACCGGTATTTGAGCCGGAAGACGGCTTAATAATATCAATCCGACAAATAATGGTATAACACATACAATGCTTGTCAAAATGAGAGAGCTTTTATTCTTCATCATCAACACCTCCTTATAGAGTTTATTTATTTAATACCTTCTTGTCAATAGTTGACACCCTTTTTCACCGCTGATATAATCAATTATTGTATATAACGACAAAAAAGAGGTAGCCATGAACAAAACAAATCCAAAACTGGTACTAATCATAGGTGTTCTCGGAATATCAATTTCTGCAATATTTGTAAGAATGTCAGAAGCTCCGTCTCTTGTTCTTGCCACGTATAGAATGATGTGGACAGTGCTTTTACTAATTCCTTTTTCGCTTAAAAAAACCTTACCTGAGATTAAGAAAATTCAAAAAAAAGAAGCTGCAATTGCCGTTTTAGCAGGTGTTTTTTTTGCTCTTCACTTTACTTTCTGGTTTGAATCTCTCAAACATACAACAATTGCATGTTCAACTGTACTTGTAGATACAGATGTAATATTTGCATCTGTTGGTTTCTGCATTATTATGCACGGAACAATACCTAAAAAAGGCATACTGGCAATAGCAATAACTGTATGCGGAAGTATACTTACCGCTCTTTCCGGTATGGCAAACACAGCAGGCTCTATATTTGGAAATGTGCTTGCTCTTATATCCGCTGTTCTTATTGCCGCTTTTACATTATGCGGAAAATACATAAGAAGCAGAAATGTTTCTACTTCGGCTTTTACTCTTATTGCATATACTGTATGTTTGCTCACTCTGTTGATTCTTGATGCTGCAACAGGCACACCTATTATTGGCTATGGTATAAAAGAAATATTAATTGGTCTTGGAATGGCAGTATTCTGCACGCTTCTTGGTCACAGTGTTCTCAACTGGACACTTAAATTTTTATCTCCGGGATACGTTTCTGCCGTAAAACTATGTGAACCTATATTTGCAACAATCTTAGGGATGATTTTATTTAAAGAAATTCCGTCAATAATTCAGATAATAGGAGCAATCATAATTATCTCAGGAGTTTATATATATTCAACTGTTGAATGTTGAATGTTGAAAATGCAAATCAATCTCAATCTTAATACAATTACGGACACTTTCTTAGAAAATGTCCGTTTTTAATTCTCATCATTAAAACATGTATACATATATTCAGGAACTCCGATTCTTTCTCCGCTTAAATATCTTATTACGGCATCGTTAACCTCACCTATTACACCCGGAATAAGTTCTATATGATGATCCCTTATAGCTTTTCTGGTTCTGCTGCCAATATCATTACATATTAGTACGCTTACATTATACTCATAAAGCAAATCTGCAACTGCCTCAGGCTTTTTTATAAAAGAGTATCTTTTTTCAATGCTTACTACTCTTTCATCTTCAACTTCAAATATCATAAATTGTCTGCTGTTTGCACAGCTTTTATATATATCACCGTTATGTGACGGTACTGCTATCCTCATTTAAATCACTTCCAAACTATATATTTGAATAATTTTATCATTTTTTTTCTTTTTTCTCAATTCATTATTCAAAAATCTTTTTAAAAGATGTAATATTGTATCTGTTATGTGTAAAAATATTAAAAACGACTTGGAGGTTTTAATATGGATGAAAGAATAAAAAAACTTGCAAATAATCTTGTTCGCAACTCATGCCGTGTGCAAAACGGAGAAAAAGTGCTTATCAGCTGCAGCGGAATTCACCCTCTTCCTCTTGTTAAACAGCTTATAAAAGAAGTCTATGCAGTTGGCGGTATGCCCTTTATTGATTTTACAACAAACTCGGTTCAACGTGAACTTCTTTTAGGTGCAACAGAGGAACAGCTTAAAATACTTGCAGAAAATGAAGCTGATAAGATGAAACAAATGGATTGCTTCATCGGAATACGCGGCGAGGATAACATTGCAGAAATGAATGATGTTCCTTATGAAAAACTTTCTCTTTATGAAAAAGTATACTCAGATCCGGTTCATCATCAAATACGAGTTCCTCACACAAAATGGGTAATACTTCGCTATCCCACTCCCGGAATGGCACAAAGTGCAAAGCAAAGTCTTGAGGCTTTTGAAGATTATTATTTTGATGTATGCAATCTTGATTACGGCAAAATGTCAAAAGCTATGGATTCACTTGTTGAGCTTTTAAATAAAACTGATAAGGTACATCTTACAGCTAAGGATACAGATATTTCTTTTTCAATCAAAGATATACCCGCAATTAAATGTGCCGGTGAATGCAACATTCCTGACGGAGAAGTATATACTGCACCGGTTAGAAATTCAATTAACGGAAAAATAACTTATAATACACCGTCTGAATATAACGGATTTAACTTTGATAATGTCAGCCTTACATTCAAGGACGGAAAAATAATTGAATGCAGCGCAAATGATAGTGTACGAATTGAAAGTGTATTTAATACGGATGAAGGCGCAAGATATGTCGGAGAATTTGCGATTGGTGTAAATCCGTATATTACAAAACCCATGAACAATATCCTTTTTGATGAAAAAATAATGGGAAGCATACACTTCACTCCGGGTAATTGCTATAAAGATGCTTATAATGGCAATAAATCAGCAATTCATTGGGATCTTGTATTAATACAAACACCTGAATTCGGCGGCGGAGAAATATACTTCGACGGTAGACTTATAAGAAAAGACGGACTTTTCGTTATTGACGAGCTTAAGGTCCTTAATCCGGAAAACCTTAAATAAAATTATTTACTGCACAGACTAAAACGCTGATGATTTCTGCATTATTTTTAAAGAAATCATCAGTATTTTTTGCTTAATAATCTTTGAAGTGTATCAGAGACCTCCGTGTATTTAAAAAAATAAAAATTCCTTTATTTTTTAACGTAAAACGGATATAATATTAACATCTATTCGATTTTATTCCAATTAAGTCGATATTTTCATAGAATTACAGGAGGAATCATTATTATGGCAGAGAAATTCTACATAACTACGCCAATTTATTATCCAAGCGATAAGCTTCACATCGGACATTCTTATTGCACCGTTGCTACGGATACAATGGCTCGTTATAAAAGGCTCAGAGGCTATGATGTTAAATTCGTCACAGGTACGGATGAACACGGTCAAAAAATAGAACGTATTGCAACAGCCCTTGGTGTTACACCCCAAGAATATGTTGATAAAATAGTTGCTGGTGTTAAGGAACTTTGGGCAAGTCTTGATATTTCATATGATCATTTCATTCGTACAACAGATGATTATCATGTGAAGGCAGTTCAAAAGATTTTTGAACAGCTCTATGCCCAAGGAGATATTTATAAAAGCGAGTATGAAGGTTGGTACTGTACTCCCTGTGAGTCATTTTACACAGACGTTCAGCTTGTCGACGGTAAGTGTCCTGACTGTGGCCGTGAAGTTGAAAGACTTAAAGAGGAAAGTTATTTCTTCAAGCTTTCAAAATATCAGGACAGGCTTATAAAACACATTGAGGAACATCCTGAATTTATTCAGCCTCAGTCAAGACAGAACGAAATGCTTAATAACTTTCTCAAACCAGGTCTTGAGGACTTATGTGTAAGCCGTACAACATTTAAGTGGGGTATACCTGTTACATTTGATGATAAGCATATTATATATGTGTGGGTTGACGCACTTTCAAACTATATCACTGCCTTGGGATATAATTCTGATGATGATTCGGAATTTAAAAAATACTGGCCTGCTGATATTCATGTGGTTGGTAAAGAAATCGTACGTTTCCATTCGATTATTTGGCCTGCAATGCTTATGGCACTTGATTTGCCTCTTCCTAAGCAGGTATTTGGCCATGGTTGGCTTATTATTGATGGCGGCAAAATGTCAAAATCAAAAGGCAATGTTGTTGATCCTAAAGTGCTTGTTGACAGATACGGTCTTGACTCGATACGTTATTTCCTACTTCGTGAAATCGCTTTCGGACAAGATGGCAACTTCACAAACGAGGCTCTTATTCAGAGAATTAATTCAGACCTTGCCAATGATCTTGGTAACCTTGTATCAAGAACAGTCGGCATGATTGACAAATATTTTGATGGCAAACTTCCAGCTGAAAAGGAAGCCACTGAGTTTGATGAATCCCTTAAAGAAACAGCTGCAGGAGTTACTGCAAAAGTAGACGGACTCCTTGACAAGATGCTTTTCTCTGATGCACTTTCAGAGATTTGGACACTCATCAGACGTGCAAATAAATACGTTGATGAAACACAGCCTTGGGTTCTTGCAAGAGACGAAAACGCAACAGGAAAGCTTGCTGACTCACTATATAACCTTTCTGAGGCAATCAGAATAGTATCAATTCTTATTCAGCCGTTTATGACAAGAACTCCTAACCTTATTTGGGAACAGCTTGGAATAAAAGACGAAAGCATAAGAACATGGGACAGTGCAAAGGTTTGGGGTATACTGCCTGATGAAGTTACTATTACAAAAGGTGCTGTCATCTTCCCAAGAATTGATATGAAAAAAGAACTTGAAGAACTTGAAGCAGCAATGAAGGAAGCTCAGGCTTCTTCAGTTGCCAACCAGACAAAAAAGGAAATAGAAGTTGTTGAAGAGACAGTTTCCGAAATTTCTATAGATGATTTTGATAAAATAAAGCTTAAAGTAGGAACAGTAATTGCTTCAGAAAAAATGAAGGGTTCAAAAAAACTACTTAAAAACCAGATAAAGATTGGAAATGAAACAAGACAGATACTTTCGGGTATCGCTCCCGACTATACACCTGAAGAAATGGTTGGTAAAAAGGTTATTGTTCTCACAAACCTTCCACCAAGAAAAATGATGGGTGAAATGAGTTACGGAATGATTCTTGTTGCAGAGGACGAAAACGGAAATCTCTCTCTTGCTTCCGTAGACAAATTAGATTTTGCAGATGGTGCAGAATTGAGTTGATAAACAAATTATTCTTGGGAGTACAATCTGTACTCCCTTTTTTTATTAAAGGAGAAGAATTATGTATTTTGAATCACATGCACACTACGATGATGAACGTTTTGATGATGACAGAGATGAATTAATTGCATCCCTTCAATCTGAAGGTGTAGATACTGTTGTTAATGCTTCCTCTGATATTTCATCATCAAAAGCATCTATTGCTTTAAGTGAAAAATATCCCTTCTTTTATGCTTCGGTCGGTGTACATCCGCATGAAGTCGGAAAAATAAACGAAGATGACATAAATATCCTTTGTGAACTTTCAAAACATCCAAAGGTTGTTGCTATAGGAGAAATAGGACTTGATTATTATTATGATTTATCCCCCAGAGATAAGCAGCGCTATTGGTTTTGCCGTCAGCTTGAGCTTGCCGCAGAATTGAATATGCCCGTAATAATTCATTCAAGGGATGCTGCACAGGAGTGCTTTGACATAATCAAAGAAAGCTCTGTAAGAAGAGGCGTTATTCATTGCTACAGCGGAAGTGCTCAAATGGCAGAAGACTATGTTAATATGGGATTCTATATTGGTATAGGCGGAAGTATTACATTTAAAAACAATAAAAAAGGAATAGAAGTTGTTGACCAAATCCCCATTGAGAAAATTTTAATTGAGACAGATTCACCATATCTTGCCCCTGTCCCGTTCCGAGGAAGAAGAAATGATTCCCGACTTTTGAAATATGTAGTCGAAAAAATAAGTGAAGTGAAGAAAATTCCCGAAAGTGATATATGCAAAATTACCAAAATTAACGCTCAAAACCTCTATATAAAATAATTGTTGCATATTTGTTACATTTGTGTTAATATACTTATCGTGTATAGTTCAAAAAATTGAAACAATTCAATTTTTATTTGTTCATCGCCAAAAAATATTTTTCATGCAAACGCATTAATTAAGGAGTGTTAGTCAGTAAAACCCCCGTGTAACGCTTAGTGTTTATTGGTTTTAAGCATTAAGTTTAAATGGGATAACTGCTGTTTTTTTAATCAGCAGAATAAGTGATGTTTTCTGTAAGAATATGAAAATGTCTATCAAGGAGGAATCTATGACAAAACGACTTAGAGTAATTGCTATCGTGATTGGGTTATTGGCAATATTGAATGGAAGCGTATCCGCTTACAGTAAAGAAAATTTAAATGTAACAATTATTGAAGGAACTAACGAATTTACAGCTAACTTAACTGAACCAATTACAGTTAAAAAACTTCTTGAACTTCAAGAAATAACTATTTCTGAAGATGATGAACTTAACTATGCGCTTGATTATACGGTACAAAACGGCGATATTATTAAAATCAAACACTCCATTCCCGTTATAATCAGCTATGACAACGTTCCCCGTATGGTGTGCACCACTTCCCTTACCGTAGGAGAACTTTTGGACAGTCTTTCAAATGACTACGAAACTCACGAATATTATTTGACTGACGAATTGTCCGAAGATGAACCTTTGACAGAAGGAATGACAATTAATCTGTCATCTACACTTGTCAAGAATGTTACAACTTATGAAAAAGTTGAGAAATCAGTAGAATACACAAAAACCAGTGAACTTGCAGAAGGCAACGAGCGTGTTATTCAGGAAGGCAGCGACGGCCTTGTAAAAGTTATCACTGAGGAAACATATGTCGGTGGCGAACTTACAAATACAGCTGAAATTAGCCGTGAAACTGTTACCGATCCTATAAACACTATCATCGAAAAAGGTACTGCCAGTATGATAACAACTCCCGTAGGTGATTACAAATATACAAAATCACTTTCGGTTGTAGCTACGGGCTACACGCAGTACGATGAAGGCTGTGACTCAACAACTGCTACAGGTGCTGCAGCCGTACGAGGTGTTATTGCGGTTGATCCAAGTGTTATCCCCTTAGGCACAAAGCTTTATATTCCCGGATACGGAATAGCTACTGCTGAGGATACAGGCGGAGCAATTGACGGTAATCGTATTGACCTTTGCTATAATTCTGTAGATGAAGCATTTGCATGGGGCAGGAGAACAGTTATGGTTTACATTCTTCAATAAATCAATCACAATCAGCCACTCATTTATGATGAGTGGCTTTTTAAATATTAATTATCATTTATCTATTGCAATTTATAACCATATATAGTATTATATCGTTATTGGTAACAATATATTGATTCGGAGGGATATATATGTTAAATGTCAGTGTACTTAACGGCACAATGGAACAAAATGAAATAGACCAGTATATGAATTATATTGAAAAGGAAAATCCAAATAGAATACTTGAAACTCTTGAGCTTTCTGTCGATGGTGAATTCGTTGATATGAAATATACATTTAAGCCTGTTAAATTTGACCGTATACGCCGTATTACAGGATATTTAGTGGGAACAATGGACAGATGGAATGATGCTAAAACTTCAGAAGAACATGATCGTGTTAAGCACACTCTTGAATATTAACAAAAAGCACTTTGGTTTAAACCAAAGTGCTTTACTATTTATTCTATTCAACTGTTACGCTCTTTGCAAGGTTTCTCGGTTTATCAATATCTGTTCCAAGATTAAGTGCTACGTAGTACGCAAAAAGCTGGTTTGGAATATTAGCCAAAACCGGTGCAAGTATATCCAATGTTCTTGGTATATAGAATATATCATCAGCAAAGTCAGGTAAAATCATGTTGTTGCCTTCCATTGCTATGACTATTGTTTTAGCACCTCTTGCCTTTACCTCTTTTATATTGCTAATTGTCTTTTCAATCAAGTCTTCCTGAGTGATTATAGCAACAACTAGAGAATTATCGTCTATCATGGCAATAGGACCGTGTTTAAGTTCCCCTGCTGCGTATGCCTCACTGTGGAGATATGCAACCTCCTTAAGCTTAAGAGAGCCCTCCTGCGAGACCATATAGTCAAGACCACGTCCGATATAGAATACATTGTTAACATTCTTATATTTTTCAGCGAGCTTTCTTTCAGTATCCTCAAGCTGCAGAATATGTTCAATTTTCGAAGGAATCAAATATAGCTCTTCCTTTATCTTTCTAAACTCCTCAGTGGTTATTTTGCCAAGTGTCAAAGCAATATGACACGTAAGTATATACATAGCTGCAACCTGCGCAGAATATGCCTTTGTTGATGCTACTGCAATTTCAGGTCCAGCCAGAATGTAAAATACATCATCAGCCTCTCTTGCTATCGAACTTCCAACTGCATTAACAATTGCAAGTACTCTTGATCCACTTCTCTTAGCAATTCTCAAGGCTTCAAGAGTATCCGCAGTTTCACCTGACTGGGAAACAACAATAAGAAGTGTTCTTTCGTCCAGAATCGGATCCTTATATCTAAACTCGCTTGCAACATCACTTACAACAGGAATTCTGCAAATCTTCTCAATGAGATATTTGCCTACCAGTCCAGCATAGTATGCAGTTCCGCATGCAACAATATAAACCCTGTCAATATTGTCAAGTTCCTCTTTGCCAAGCTTAATTTCATCAAGTTTAACTTCATCCAAATCCTCAGGCATACGCTTAAAAATAGTATCTTTTACTATTTTGGGCTGTTCATGTATTTCCTTGAGCATAAAATGAGCAAAGCCGTTTTTCTCTGCTGCTTCAATATCCCAAGTAACATGATATATATCACGGTTAACTAAAGTTCTATTTTTATCGTAAATCTTTATACTTTTTGCAGTTAAAACAGCAATTTCATTATCTTCAAGGAAGTATACATCTCTTGTGTGGTGAAGAATTGCCGGTATATCACTTGCAATGAAGTTTTCACCCTCCCCCTTGCCAATAATAAGCGGCGCACCCTTTCTTACTGCAATAAGCTTACCCGGTTCGTCCTTACATATTATACCAAGTGCATACGTGCCTTCGAGCCTGTCAACAGCACTAAACACAGCTGTTTCAAAATCCATACCTTGCTTATAGTAATCATCAACAAGATGCGCAATTGTCTCAGTATCAGTCTCAGATACGAAATGATACCCCTTTCTAAGCAATTCCTCTTTAATTACCATGTAATTCTCAATGATTCCATTATGTACAACTCCGATTACATTATCCCCGCTTATATGAGGATGTGAGTTAATATCGGACGGTGCACCATGTGTAGCCCATCTTGTATGCCCTATTCCAAGGCTTCCTTCAAGCGGATGCTCGTCAAGAAGCTTAATAAGATTTTCAAGTCTTCCCTTTGCTTTAAGTGAATTAATATTTTTACCATCATGTATTGCAACTCCAGCGGAGTCATATCCTCTGTATTCAAGCTTCTCAAGACCATTAATAAGAATTGACGGTGCCTGATTTTTACCGATATAACCTACAATACCGCACATTATGATACCTCCTTATGATGTCATAAACATTATTGTAAATTTCTCTCCATGATTTCAGCAAGTTTTTCTGCATCTGCCTGCATCTGCTCTATATCCTTGCCCTCAATCATTACCCTAACAAACGGTTCTGTACCACTGGGACGAATTAAAACACGACCCTGTCCCTCAAATTTCTTTTCCAATTCAATAACAGCTTTTCTTACCTCTGCATTTTCCATATATTTTGTTTTGTATTCATTCTTAATTTTTGCATTAACAAGCACCTGAGGATAAATATCCATTACCTTTGCAAGTTCGCTTGCTTTAACGCCTTTTTCCTTTAGAACAGTAAGAAGCTGGATAGCAGTGACAATTCCGTCTCCTGTTGTATTGTAATCATGGAAAATAATATGTCCGGACTGCTCGCCGCCAAGACAATAGCCGCCTTCAAGCATCTTTTCAATTACATATCTGTCGCCTACGTTCGCCTGTTCAATATTTATTCCATGTTTATTTCCCATTACAGAAAGTCCAATATTGCTCATTATAGTTCCAACAACAGTGTCTCCGCTAAGTTTGCCGTTTTCTTTTAGATAAAGACCGCAGATTGCAAGTATTTTATCACCGTCAATAAGATTTCCGTTCTCATCAACTGCGAGGCATCTGTCAGCATCTCCATCGAAAGCAAAACCAATAGCTGCTCCGTTTTCAACAACAAACTTTTGAAGAGATTCAATATGTGTTGAACCGCAGTTAAGATTAATATTGTTTCCATTAGGTTCATTATGAATAATACACATATCTGCGCCCAAATTCAACAAAGAAATAGGCGCTGCCTTATATGACGCACCATTTGCGCAATCTATTGCAACCTTTATTCCGTTAAATCTAACCTTACCGGAAGCTGTAAGAAAATCAATATAATCATCAAGCGCTTCCTCTGCGATACTTTTTGTTCCAATAAATTCTCCCGTAGGCTTTGGAAGACAATCTTTCTCTTCAAGTACAATTTTTTCTATTTCATCTTCAAGCTCATCTCTGAGTTTGTATCCATCGCTGTTAAAAAACTTAATGCCATTGTATTCAACAGGGTTATGTGATGCGGAAATAACTATACCTGCATCCAATTTATATTTTCTAACCAAATATGCAACTGCGGGTGTAGGTACAATACCTGCAAGAACAGCATGCGCTCCAACTGAGCAAATTCCGGCAGTAAGTGCCGCCTCGAGCATATCACCTGAAATTCTTGTATCCATGCCAACAAGTATTCGTGGTGTATGGTAAGTTTCCTTTGTAAGAACATAAGCTCCGGCTCTGCCAAGTTCATATGCCAAACGTCCAGTAAGTTCTGTATTCGCTATGCCTCTGACTCCGTCAGTGCCAAATAGTTTACTCATATATACAGTATCCTCCTAACAACTAGTGTTGGTTAAACACATATTTTCCAAAATAAATACAATAATTGTGACAAATATTTTACAAAAATATTAACTATTCTTTTATTATAGCATCGTTTTCATAATATGACAATATTCTTAACTATGACAATATTCTTAACTATGACGATATTCTTAACTATGCTAATATTCTTAGCTAACACTTTAATACTGTCAAATATTTCTTATTTGTTCTCGTGGGCAAAAACAACCGAACTGTCTGCTGCTGACATAGATATATTGTCAGCCTTTGTCTTTGCCGTATTTGTATAAGCATAGACTGCAAAGGGTTTATCCTCATTTAACAAATAAATATGATAACATGGAACAAGTCTGATTTTTGTCCCATCAACGATTTCTTCTGACTCCTTAAAATCATATCCTATTTCCATATCTTCAATAAATTTGCCTGCATTATCTGAATTTTTATTATCATACACATATGTCAAAATTGCCTCAGATGATGAGCATATTCCTTTATTTTCCTCAACAAAGCCGTTAATGTCATAGTCTTCCGATTCAATTGTTTTTATACCGTTATCGTCAATAAAAAATGTACAATAATTGCAAAAAAGCTTATAACCTTTATAATATTCATAATACTCTAACTGATAGCCTCCGTTTTTATAAGTAACACGGTCAAGAACATATGAATCATAATCACTGCCCATTTTCTTTAAGAAAGAATTAGCTAAGTCCTGTGCAGCTTTTTTGCCGACTCCGGTCATATTGCCACAGCCTGTCGGGCATGAATAACTTATTTTACTGTTCTCTGCAACAAGTTCTGCTGAATAGCTTTTCATAACGGTTTTTTCAAGTTCAGCACTTACAGTCACAGAATCATCAGCATCAAAAAACATTGTTTTTATCTCATCTATGTCCGGCGAAGAAACTGTAACGTCAAGCTGCTTCATTGGCGAATAATCTGAAATCAAATCAGTGTATATTCCTATTCCGTTTTGAGCAAGCAGTTTAAAAACAGCAGTTTCCTCGTCCTGTGTGAGCCTGTAGTTATTGTAATAATACCTATTGGCACAGAAAAGTACAGCATTAAGAGCAATAAGCATTACCATTATTATTCTTTTTGCTTTTCTCCAATCCATTCCGCTCACCTCATTTGTAAGTATCCCCTACAATTGTATTTCCATTTACATTAGTAAACCACTTAATAAATAAATCTTCTTCGCTTCCTGCATAGTATCCAATAAACATATCTGATACCGATGTAACCACATCATTCCCGGTATAATTTATCAAAGCATCATCCCATGCCGTAATCATATCCACGTTTATCTCCGCTGTATTTTCCGTATCAACCGTAAAATCAACTGCATATCTTTTATAACGCTTTACGCTTTCATTATTGACAACAATCTCAATTGCATGTGTCATTCCGATTTGTTCCGCTAGTTCATCTGATATTTTTATCGGGATATTATTTACGGTATAATCATAATAAAACACAAGACCATCATTTCTTGTTTCTGCACCGGAAAGATAAATATCATTAACTATACCTTTATCTTTATTTATAAAATTACGGCTTATTGTATATGCATCAGCAAGCGTCTGCTCCGAATCAGAACCTCCCATATCATAGTTATAATATTCAAATACTCCTGTATCATAATACTTAACTACAATATCATCATGGCTTAAAGTATATATTCCGTTCACATCAGAAATATCTGCACCCGAAATGTAATTTTCTAAAAAGTAATTTGCACATTGTTCAATTGCATTAACATCCGTTTGAGCATCCTTAATAAACGGATTTGATGATTTCACTGAATTATATATATATGCCCCCTCTGTCCACTGCGGAACATATATGCTGTCAAATATATTTAAACCGCTTTGTACAGTTGAGATATATTCAGCTGTATTTGTATTTGAATACTGCATAGTCTGTATCGCATTATATAACGCTGTCGACGATTCTGCTTCTGATACATCAAATCTATATGCCTCTGATGATGAACTATCAATAAAGTAACAGCTGCTTGTTTCCGAATTTCCGCCTGACGGTACAACAACAATATAATTTATACTCTTGACGTTGTTTAAGAAATCCGAATTAGAAGCGGCATACCCCTTCAAATATTCCTTAGATGACACATAAAAAGGGAATTTCATAATAACAGCTTTGCTATCAATATATTCGCTCCACTTTATTTCTGAAACAGATTCAAAAGTTCCGTTCTCAAAAACATCTCTGATAACATTTTCACCGAGATTAATAATTGATAAGCCATCCGCATCTGAATAGAGCATATTAAATTTTTTATTGCCATAGCCAACTACTATTTTTTCAGGCTCAATAATATCATATATTTTATCTGTTACGCCTGCATCATTTGAAGAGTGCGTAAACAGAGAATAAAAAAAGTTATGGCTTTCAGTATTCCCAAGCCATAACTCTCCTGTCTGAAAAACAGCTGCAGCAACAAGCATAAAAATGACCCAATTAGTCAACTTATTAAGCTTCATATTTACCACCGCACATTCAATTATTTCAGTTTATGGAATTTGATATACAGGAATTCCCCCACGGTATATAAACACCGTTTTCAAGTTTATCCTTAATATCATCACTTTTTCTCTTAATCGTTGCCGTTATCGATGCATTTTCATCAGCAGAGTAAACGATTATAATATTCTCACCGATGTTTAGCTTAACATTCTGTGAGAAATAACCACTTATGCCGACAGTCGCTTCATATGTTGTTTCCGGTATCAAAACTCCGGCATCATCTTTACTGCAAAGCATAATAACAATCTGAGTACCGCATTGTGCCATACCTGTAACAGTTCGAGAATCATTAAATGTGGACTCATAATCTTTGTCCATATCAATTCCTCCCGTTATTACAATGGCATCTGGCTCACCGTTGTATTCAGCTGCAAATGTATTAACAGAGAAAAGCAAAGTTATCATTACTGTGAGAATTGCTAATATACGTATTTTTTTCATACAACGGGCCTCCTTTGCGCTTGTCACAGCGGAACACCCGCCGTGCAATATGATATATTTGACATTTATTATATATTGCCAATGTTACAATCATATTACACGTACATTACTGTTAAATTACAAATTTTTCTAAGTATCAGAATTCTTCTTCAGTTTCTTCAGCTATGCTGTTATCCTGCCCCTTTGGAAACCACATGGTCATAGTTGTGCCCTTGCCGTATTCACTTTCTGCGGTCAATTTCCCTCCATGGCCTTCCATTATCTCCTTTGCAATGGCTAATCCGAGACCCGTTCCGCCCATTGCTCGGCTTCTGGCTTTATCGACGCGATAAAATCTTTCAAATATTCTTGGAAGATCCTCTTTTGTGATGCCCATGCCTGTATCAGATACACTTATTTTATAATAAGTCCTGTCTTCAGTAACAAATATTCTTATAGTTGCACCTTCCGGACTATATTTAATAGCATTTGTTGTTATGTTATTTATTACCTGATTAACTCTATCCCTGTCGGCTACAACATAAGAATTGTTGTCATACCATAAATCAACAATAAGATTCTGGTTTTTATTGTCAGCGTGGATTTTATTCTGTCGAACATTCTCGCTTATTAAATCATTAATAATAACCTTTTTATATTTAAACTGTACCTGCTTATTATCAAATCTTGAAAGCTGAAGCAAATCTCTGACAAGGAAAGACATTCTGTCAGTTTCTGTATTAATAATATTAAGAAAATCCATTGCAACATCCTTCTCCTCAAGAGCACCAAACATCAGTGTTTCGGTATAGCTTTTAATGGTTGTCAGAGGAGTACGCATTTCATGGGATACGTTGGCAACAAACTCTTTTCGCATATCATCAAGCTTTTTCTGTTTAGTTATATCCTGAAGAACTACAACAATTCCCTCAATTTCCTCCGTTTCATTGAAATACGGAGAAAAACTTGCATTTATAAATTTCTTTCCAATGGCAAATGTATATTGCTTCTGGGCTACATTATTCCCTGTGTTTTCGTCTGCATTCTCATCAAGTACAATTCCGCTTCTCTCGATAAAACCATCAAGATTAAAATCAAGATCATCTATTTCCAGCATTTCAGCTGCAACCGTGTTGGCATGACTTATATTCCCTGCCTTATCAAATGAGATAACGCCGTCGGTCATATTGTGCAGAATTGCCTCAAGCTTGTTTTTCTCTCTAAAAGTCTCTCCAACGGTTTTATTTAATTCAGACGACATATAGTTAAAGCTTTTGGCAAGCTGCCCTATTTCATCATCAGAATAAACCTCTGCTGTCTGTTTAAGATCACCGCTGGCCAGTTCCTTAGCTCTCTTAGTCAACTGGTGAATAGGTCCGGTAATTGTTCCGGCAAATACATACGCCATTATTACTGCAAGCACAAGTGCCAACAGCACAGCAAACAAAATAGTTTGAGTTGTCTGAGAAATAGTTTCCTGCATTGCAGATGCATTCATCTGGGCATAAACAATATATTTAACCGAACCGTTTATAGTCATCGCAGGTGTTGCATAACATATCCATGTTGAATCTGTTTCGGTATCTTTCCTTGCCTCATCAAAACCCTCTTCGCCTGATATTGCCATAAGAACAATTGAATTTTTATAATCCGGAAAAGGTGGCTGAGAAACAGTTGTAGATGCCAATGTTTCTCCATAACTGTTTATAATATTACCCTGTATCTGACTTCCTGATGAATTGGTCTTAGTAAACTGTTCAAGTCCTGTCTGAAAATCCGCCTCATCATAGCTTTCGACAACCTGTTCGCATACTTTTTCAGAATACAGCTTCAACTGGCTCTTCGCCTTGTCAATTTCGGTTTTTTGCAATGTAAGCAGCATATATGAACCTGTAACAATCATTACGATGAACACAAGCCCAAGGTACATTGCAATAAGCCTCCACTTAATGCTTTTCATCAAATCACCTTAGTTCCCTCCGAAGGTGTATCCAACCCCACGTTTTGTAAGTATGTATTCTGGTTTACCCGGATTATCCTCGACTTTTTCTCTCAAACGCCTTACTGTAACATCAACTGTACGAACATCTCCAAAATATTCATAGCCCCATACCCTTTCAAGCAAGGTCTCTCTGGAAAACACCTGTTTAAGGTTTTGAGCAAGAAATTTAAGAAGCTCAAACTCCCTGAATGTGAGTTCAAGCACTTCTCCATTCTTTCTGGCTTCAAATTTATCAAGATCTATTTCAAGCTTATCGAATTTTAATATATTATCTGATGACTTTGCTCCGTTCCCCTTTACCAGAGAACGCCTTAAATTTGCCTTTACTCTGGCAATAAGTTCTCTTGTACCAAAGGGCTTAGTAACATAGTCATCTGCACCCATTTCAAGACCAAGCACCTTATCAATTTCTTCTGCTCTTGCAGTCAGCATAATTATTGGCATATTGTATTTTTCACGTATTCTTTTGCATGCCTCATAGCCATCCATTTTAGGCATCATTATATCAAGCAAAATAAGATTTGGCTGCTTTGAGCATGCAATCTCAACTGCTTCTTCTCCGTCACCTGCTGTCAACACCTCATATCCTTCTTTTTTGAGGTTAAATGCAATAATATTTACAATATTCTTTTCATCATCAACAACAAGAACTGTCTGATTCATATAATTCCCCCATCATTTTTAAAACCTTATTAATTCATTATACTAAATACTGCTACATTTTTCAACAAATTCAGCTCATTCAAACACTCTTCCAAATATTTCAGTTTCTGCTTTTCTAAAATCATCGGGAATATCGGCTGTCATAATCATACCGTTTAAATAATTAAGTTCTTTCTGCATACCTGACCACTCAATCCTATATGCATGAAGCATCTGCCGCCTTATTCCTAATTTGGCAAATTTTTTGTTTTCATCCATATTCCCGTACTTTATGTCGCCTATTATCGGAGACCCGATAGACTGCATATGAAGTCTGATTTGATGAGATTTTCCTGTTATCAATTGAATTTCAAGCAGTGTGTATTTTCCTGTATATTTAATCGGTTTATATTCAGTAATTATTTTCTTTCCCTCATCACTGAAAGTAGCCTTATTTTTATCTTTATCCTTTGAATACATATTTTCAAGTCTGCCGCCTGCTTTAATCTGACCGCAAACTATCGTATGGTAGAACTTACGTATACTTTTATTCTTTATTGCATCATTTATCTGTCTGACAGCATTGGCATTTTTACCCGAAATAACCACTCCGCTTGTGTTTCTATCCAATCTGTTACACAGGGCAGGCGTAAAGGTACTGTCCTTTTCCGGAATATACTCACCCTTTTCATTCAGATAATATAAAATCTGGTCAATAAGAGTATTTGTATCTTCCTTTTTCTCGGCATGCGAAAGCAGTCCTGCTGGTTTACTGACAACAAGAATATTTTCATCTTCATATACTATGCCAAATGTACATTTTACCCTTGAAACAGTTTTCTCCTCCATAAAAGAATCCATAGTTTCATCAGCAAGAAACATTTGGATTGAATCGCCCTCAGTGAGCATTTCATTTCCTTCTGCACGCAGGTTATTTAATTTTATTCTTTTCTTCCTCAGCATTTTATAAATAAAGCTTTTACTTGCCTTATTAAAATATTTCAGCAGATATTTGTCAATCCGCTGTCCGCTGCCATCTTTTGAAATGCAGATTTCCTTCATATATTCACCACCATCAGCCTTACTTAAAGCAATAGCCTCAGCAATTATTATTATTCACAAAAACCCTTTGAGTAAGTAAAGGTCAATATGCCTCTGCAATCCTCAAAGGGTTCAATCTTTAATGTATCCAGCTTAAATAAGCATTAATAAATCTGTCAATGTCGCCGTCCATTACGGCTGAAACATTAGCAGTTTCCTCGCCTGTTCTAACATCTTTTACAAGGTTATAAGGCATAAATACATAGGAACGAATCTGACTGCCCCATGTGTTCTCCTTAATATCGCCTCTGATTTCAGAAAGTTTTTTCATATTTTCCTCAATCTTGAGTTCCAACAGCTTTGATTTAAGCATTTTCATAGCTGTATCTTTATTACTGAACTGGCTTCGTTCATTTTGGCACTGAACAACAACGCCTGTGGCATAATGGGTAATACGGATAGCTGATGATGTCTTATTAACATGCTGACCTCCTGCACCGCTTGAACGATACGTGTCCACACGAATATCATCAGGTCTGACTTCAATATCTACGTCATCATCAATTTCCGGCATAACATCGCAGCTTGCAAACGAAGTGTGACGTCTTCCCGATGAATCAAACGGTGATATACGGACAAGCCTGTGTACACCCTTTTCGCACTTTAGATATCCATAGGCATTTTCACCTGTAACCTGAACAGTAACTGACTTAATTCCGGCTTCTTCACCGTCAAGATAGTCAAGCGTTTCAACAGAGAAACCTTTTTTAGATGCCCATTTTGAATACATTCTAAAAAGCATGCTTACCCAATCACAAGCCTCTGTTCCGCCTTCACCCGCATGGAGTGTAACAATAGCATTATGTTTGTCATACTCGCCGTCAAGGAGAGTTGAAATCCTGAGCTTTTCATAATTAACTTTGAAATCCTCGGCTTCTTCCTTTACCTCCCGAAGCAGGTCGGCATCTTGTTCCTCTTGTCCCATTTCAATGAGGGTATAAATATCCTCATATTTTGATACAAGGTTTTCATATCCCAAAACCTTATCCTTGAGGCCTTTTATCGTCTGCATTGTCTTCTGGCTCTTTGCCATATCACTCCAAAAATCGGGATCTGCCGATATCTCTTCAAGCTCAGCAATTTTTTCCCTTGCTTCAACTATTCCAAGCAGCTTTCCCATATCATTTAGTTTATCCTCATACGGCGATAATTCTGTACCTATCTGGTCAAGTTCAAACATAACACAAACTCCTCTTACTTAATTTATCAAGCATTTTTTCCGCAGCAGTTCTTGTATTTCTTTCCGCTACCGCAAGGGCAGGGGTCATTTCTTCCAACTTTTGTTGTCTTTCTCTGAACAGGCTTCTTAACCTCACTGTCGTCTTTGTTTGTAAACATAGGTTTTGCAACTTCTTCACGCTTTGCCTCTGTAACAACTCTTACACGATAGAGTGTCTTAACCGTATCAGTCTGAATACCTTCGCTCATCTCTTCAAACATGTCATAGCTTACATATTTATACTCAATAAGCGGATCCTTCTGTGCATAAGACTGAAGTGTAATACCCTGACGCATCTGATCCATATTATCAATGTGATCCATCCAATGCTGGTCAATAACTTTAAGCATTATTACACGTTCAAGTTCACGCATCTTTTCTTCATCATTAATTTCCTGTTCCTTAAGCTCATAAAGTCTGTGAGCTATTTTCTGGATATCACCTTTGAAGCTTTCTTTAGTTACAGATGCCTTCTTTTCCTCAGGAATAAGGAAGTTGCCCTTAATAGGAATAATTTCATGGATACCCTCATTAAAACCTATCATATCCCAATCTGCAACAGGAATTCCATCCGGAATATATTTATTTATAGCTCTATCGATAATCTGATCTATCATACTCTGTATGCTGTCACGAAGGTTTTCACCCATAAGCACACGTTTTCTTTCGCCATAGATAATTTCTCTCTGCTCATTCATTACTTCATCATACTCAAGCAAATGCTTACGTGTTGAGAAGTTGTTACCCTCAACTTTTTTCTGAGCACTTTCAATAGCTTTTGAGAGCATTCTGTGTTCAATGGGTTCATCTTCACCAATACCCATTGATTCAATGACTGCCTTTGTTTTGTCTGAACCGAACAAACGCATAAGATCATCTTCCATTGATATGAAGAAACGTGATTCTCCTGGATCGCCCTGACGTCCTGAACGTCCACGGAGCTGATTATCAATACGTCTTGACTCATGTCTTTCAGTACCGATTATCTTAAGACCGCCGACTTCCTTTACACCCTCTCCAAGCTGAATATCGGTACCACGACCTGCCATGTTTGTTGCAATTGTAACAGTATTCATCTGACCTGCAAGTGCAATAATTTCAGCTTCTCTTTCATGATATTTTGCGTTGAGAACCTGGTGAGGTATCCCCTCATGTTTAAGCATTGTACTTAAGAGTTCTGATTTTTCAATCGTGATTGTACCAACAAGAACAGGCTGACCCTTTTCATTTGCTTCTTTAATATCGTTTACAACTGCGCGGAATTTTCCTGCCTCCGTTGTGTAAACAACATCAGTTTTATCGTCACGTACAATAGGTTTATTTGTAGGAATACATACAACGTCCATATTATAGATATTTCTGAACTCGTCTTCCTCTGTCTGTGCCGTACCTGTCATACCAGATTTTTTCTCATATTTGTTGAAGAAGTTCTGAAATGTAATTGTTGCAAGAGTTTTGCTTTCCCTTTTAACCTTAACATGTTCCTTTGCCTCAATAGCCTGGTGAAGACCATCTGAATATCTTCTTCCGGGCATTATTCGGCCTGTGAACTCATCGACAATGAGGATTTCATCGTTTTGTGCAACATAGTTCTGGTCTCTAAACATGTTATAGTTTGCCTTAAGAGCATTATTAATGTGATGCTGTATTTCAATATTTTCAGGATCAGAGAGGTTTTCGAGACTAAAGAATTTTTCTGCTTTTTCGACACCCTCTTGGGTAAGCGTAACAGCTTTTGCCTTTTCATCTACTACAAAATCTCCTTCCTCCTGAATATCTTCCTTAATAAGTGGATTAAGTGCTTCATCCTCATTAAGGATTTTTCCCTTTGTCAAGCCTTTTACAAAATTGTCGGCAATTTCATAAAGCTGTGTTGACTTTGTTCCGCTGCCTGAAATAATAAGCGGTGTTCTTGCCTCATCAATAAGGATTGAGTCAACCTCATCAATTATGGCATAATGCAAACCCCTTTGAACAAGGTTTTCAATACGAACAACCATGTTGTCTCTAAGGTAGTCAAAACCAAGCTCATTATTTGTTGCATAAGTAATATCGCAAGCGTATTCTGCCTGTCTTTCCTCACCGGAAAGTCCATTTAAAATACAGCCAACTGTCAAGCCCATAAATCTGAAAATCTCGCCCATCCATTCAGCATCACGGTGTGCAAGATAATCATTAACTGTAACGATATGAACGCCCTTGCCTTCAAGCGCATTAAGATATGCAGGCATAACTCCAACAAGAGTTTTACCTTCACCTGTTTTCATTTCAGAAATTCTTCCCTGATGAAGAACAATTCCGCCAAAAAGCTGCACTCTAAAAGGCTTAAGTTGTCTAACACGCCATGATGCTTCTCTAATAGCCGCAAACGCTTCAGGAAGAAGATCATCAAGAGTTTCACCATTTGCAAGTCTTTCCTTAAACTCAACTGTTTTTGCCTTAAGTTCATCATCACTTAAGTCCTGCATTGCACTGTCATAGCTTTCAATTTTATTCACAATAGAAGTTACTTTTTTTAATTCTTTTTCACTGTAGTTTCCAAATACTTTTTCAAGTAAACTCATTAACGTGCACCTCTTTATATTTTTACTATTGTAGTATTTCTACATAGTCCATCCACATTACAACAGTTTAGCAGATTTATAAATCAGTATCAACAAAAATTTTTATATTAATGAAAATTTAAGTTATATGCTAAATTATGCATAAAGAAACATCGCCGAAGATTTACCTTCGGCGATGCCAAGACTAACTATCCTTGTCTTTATTTAAACAGACTTATTCTGGTTCAATAAGTCCGAATGAACCATCTTTTCTTTTATAAACTACATTTATAAGCTCTTCCTGATCGTTTCTAAAAACAAAGAAGCTGTGACCAAGAAGTTCCATCTGCATTATCGCTTCCTCTGCAGACATGGGACGAATTTCAAATTTCTTGCTCTTTTCTATCTTATATAAAGGTTCTTCATCTATTATAGTTTCATCAACAGTAACTGAATCATACTCAGCCTTAAAAGCAGCATTTCTTCTTACCTGTGACTGGAGCCTCTTTTTATATCTTACTATCTGTCTTTCAATAATATCAACAGCCTTATCTACTGCCGTCATCATCTCATCCGATGCTACTTCAGCCCTTACAACTCGTTTTGCCATCGGTATTGTTACTTCAACAACATATTCAAATTTTTCATTTTTTATGACTACTGTAGTTTCCACGTCATCCGGAAAAAGTTTTTTAACTCTGTCCAGCTTGGCACTAACCTTCTCTCTGGTTCTGTCGCCAACTTCCATGTTTTTTCCTTTAATGTTATAACGCATAATAACAACTCCCTTCAGGTGATACTGTATAAAATATAAAATACTTGCCGGATATTAATAAATTATATCCGACAGTATATTCCAGTCTACAGAACACTTATGTTGTTTAAAAACCGTCATTTTATTTTCAAATATCGTAAATTTCATTATTTACTTACATGTTTTTTATTTATAATATATATATTCTGTAAAAAAGTTAGAAATCCTTCTTTATTTTTAAATTATTAATCAATTTCAAAAATATTTCTTATACAAATTGAGATGTCAACTTTACATAATTATTTTTTCTCTTTGCCTTAAAAATATGTTGTAATTATTTACAATGTTAAAAATCCCATAAACTAAGGCTTTAGCGGACTTGCCTTTTTAATGTTTATAATTTGTTTTTTTAAAGAATTAATATAAAAAATCTGTGGATAGTGTTATCAACTCTGTGCATAACCTTAAATCAAGCCATTCTCCCTGTGAATATGTCTGTGACAAAATGTTTACAAAAAAAATCATTATTCTGCATAGTAGTTTACATAACTCAGGCTTAAATTTATTTTTAACAAAAATATTAATACCTGTCTGTTATAAAATACGCTAATCATCATTACATCTGTACATACAAAATCGTCGATTTTTTTTCTCTAAAGTATTTGACAGATTTATATTAAGCAATAAACACAAAAGGCACAGCCAATGAAAGCCATGCCTATTATTGTTATAATCTTTAAGTTAAGAAAGTAAAGTAAATAAGCACAATAGCTCCCAGTACTATCCTGTACCAGCCAAAAGCCTTGAAATCATGCTTCTTTATGTATTCCATAAGAAATCTTATTACAATTATAGAAACAATAAAAGCTGTTATCATTCCTGATAATAAAATACCTACTTCCAATCCTGTAAAATGAAACCCGAACTTTACAAGTTTAAGAAGACTGGCACCAAACATAACCGGAATCGCAAGGAAAAATGTAAATTCCGCTGCTACAGTCCTGGAAACGCCTATCAGCAATGCACCGACAATTGTTGCACCCGAGCGAGATGTGCCCGGAAATACCGCTGCAATCAACTGAAAAATACCTATGATAAGTGCAGTTGAATATGTAATGTCTTCTAGCCTTCTGACTCTTGGTCTTACACCCTCGTTCCTATTTTCAATAAGTATGAATGCAATGCCGAAAACAATAAGTGCCAAGCTGACAGTAGTTGGATTGTAGAACAATTCATTGATTTTATCATCAAAGAAAACACCGACAATAGCAGCAGGAATACAAGCAATAATTATTTTAATCCAAAGATTTATTATTCTGCCATCAACTCTTACTCTGCCTCTTTCTTTTTTAAACGGAAATATTTTTCCCCAGAATATAAGAACAACCGCCAGTATGGCTCCCAGCTGTATAACTACTTCAAACATATCCCAAAATGCAGCACTGGTTTTGAGAGTAAGGAATTCATTTAAGAGTATCAAATGTCCGGTACTGCTTATTGGCAACCATTCGGTAACACCTTCAACAATACCGAAAATAATTGCCTTTAAAATTTCAATCATATTAAGCCCCCATAAATAAAATTTATTTCAGTATAGCACTATGATATTACAACGCAATAGATTTTTTCTTAACGCTTTCTTAATTCACATATCCCCATAACCACAAGAAATACTGCGAATATTTTCCTGAGTATTTCTGAATCAATTGCAACAGCAGCAAAGGAACCTACTATCGCACCGAAAATGCCATACAGCACTATTGGTTTTACAACACTTTTTTCAACGTTATTGTTTTTCAGATGAGTAATTAGAGCAATAACTGCCGTTGGTATAAAATAAATAAGATTAATCCCCTGCAAAGACTGCTGGCTCATATCCGTGAGCATAACAAGTGCGGGAATAAGGATAGTACCGCCGCCAATACCCATTCCGCTGATAATTCCGGATAAAAAACCAATAAAAGCTAACAAAATCATAAGAACATTCTCACCGATGCCGCAAGCATTGCCACACCGAAGATTATGTGAAGCCACCTTCCGGAAATTTTGTTCAACAGCTTTGCGCCGACAAATCCTCCAACAACACCGCCAGCTGATACAGCAGCAGTATCAAGCCAAGGAACATCAGCCTTAAAGACATAAATAAACGCTGAAAGCACTGAAAGCGGAAGAATAATTGCTATTGCGGTTGCATGTGATTTATGTGCATCAATATTCAAGTATTTCTCCATACAAGGCACCACAACAGTCCCTCCGCCTGATCCGAAAAGACCATTTGCAAAACCTGTTACGACACCTATTAAAGCTGTTTTTGTTTTATTGCCCAAAATAATCACCTCAGGGCTATTTTAGGCTTTAAAGGTCTTTTATATTCATTTTGTTTATTTCTTTATTTTTTCTTCTTTCATGTCTTAATGCAAAATAAATTGCAAGCAATATGAATGTAGGAATATTAGTGATTACCAGAATACTGATTGCCTGCATAATTACCTGCCCCATAGGCTCGCCGACATAGGCAGCCATGCCGAATACAGCAAGCAGTGAATAAGCAAAAGTTATTATCGGCAAAACAAGTCCCGCCCATCTGCTGTCTCTTTTTGACAAAAATATCTGCAGCACAAAAGCTCCTACACAAAGAAAAAGCATAACAATGATGCTGATTGACGTTCTATTCATTTTATTTTTCCTCCTTAATTTTTCGGTATTCGGAAATAAGCAGCTTAGCTGCTTCAAAATCAATATGCTCATTGAGTGCCAGTTTCTTAATAAGTACTACATACCCATCCTCTGCTGAATTATCACCTAACTCTATTTTTTCTATAAGACGGTCAAGCCGAAGTCTTACAGTCGGATATGTAACGGCATACTGTGTAGCCATTTCCTTTAACGAGCCGGATGATGTAATAAATCTTTTTATAAAAGATAAATCCTCATCATCAAGATTATTCATCCATGCAGGAAGTATATCAATTGACATGCAATCATCTCCTTCAATAAAATTAAAATAACATTTAATTATATTAAAGTCAATAGAATAAAATTAAATTTTTTATTAAATAAATAAAGCCATGCAGAATAACTTTATTTACATGACTTTACTCTTTAATATATTCTATTATTTTTTTCGGAGAATTTGCAAAATAATTTGCATTTTTGAGTTCATCTAAATCACCATATCCGTAAGTACAGCCTATTGCTTTAATTGAGTGTTTCTCCGCAATCTCCATATCGCTTTTTCTGTCACCTACTGCTATATAAGTTCCCTCATAGACCGATTTTATTTCATTAAATATTTCGTATTTCGGAGAAAAATCATAGTCCTCAGTGCAGTAAAAACCATCAAAAAATCTGTTTAGCTTAAAGAAATTGATATGTGCCTCCATATAGCTTCTCTTGCAGTTACTCAAAAATATAAGTTTGTGGCCGTCAGCCTTCAGCCTTCCGAGAAGTTCCTCTGCTCCATCATAGAGAACAGCTTTTCCTTCATTTATAAGTGTCAGCATCTCATTGCCGATAAAAGCACTGTATTTATCCTTATATTCATGTGGAAGGTCAGGCATGAATGTATCCCACATTGTTTTTGCATCCATGCCTATCCATTTCTTTATTTCATCGTTTGAATAATCTGTCTGCATAATAAAACCGTCTTTGGCAATCATTTTACAACAGCTTCTGAAAGCCGGTGCATATATTTTCAAACTATCATGGAGAGTCCCGTCATAGTCAAAAATAATATTTATCATAATCCCATGCCTTTGATAAGGTTTACCATTTCAAGTGCACCAAGAGCACAGTCATAGCCTTTGTTTCCAGCTTTTGTGCCTGCACGTTCAATAGCCTGCTCAATATTATCTGTTGTAAGAACTCCGAACATTACGGGTACACCTGTATTAAGTCCTGCCTGAGCAACACCCTTTGAGACTTCACTGCAAACATAATCATAGTGTGATGTCGATCCTCTTATAACTGCACCAAGGCAAATAACAGCATCGTATTTTCCTGAAGCAGCCATTTTAAAAGCAACAATAGGTATTTCAAATGCACCGGGAACCCATGCCACCTCTATATCATCTTCATTAACATCATGTCTTGTAAGACCGTCAATGGCTCCTCCGAGCAGTTTTGATACAATGAATTCATTGAACCTTGCTGCAACAATACCAACCTTCATACCCTTTGAAACAAGACTGCCTTCATATACTTTCATTTTAATTCCTCCTAATAAATTATTATATGTTTTTGAAATTATTTATAATGAAGCATGTGTCCCATTTTGTTCTGTTTAGTCTTCATATAAAACTCATCATATTTTGTCAGTTCAATTTCAATTGGAACTCTTTTCTCAATTGAAAGACCAAAGTCTGAGAGTCCCTCAATTTTCTGAGGGTTATTTGTTAAAAGCCTCAGTGTTTTTGCACCCAAATCCCTAAGAATCTGCGAACCTATATAATATTCTCTAAGGTCATCTTTGAAACCAAGTGCAATATTTGCTTCAACAGTATCCAATCCCTTATCCTGAAGTTCATATGCACGAAGCTTATTTATAAGCCCTATTCCTCGTCCTTCCTGTCTTAAGTAAAGAAGTATGCCTCTGCCCTCTTTTTCTATCTGGCGCATTGCCTGCGCAAGCTGGTCACCACAGTCACACCTGAGAGAACCGAATGCATCACCTGTAAGACATTCTGAATGAACACGGCACAAAAGGTCTTTTCCATCACCGATGTCACCCTTGACAAGTGCAACATGATGTTCTCCGTTAAGTTTATTTATATATCCGTATGCTGTAAAATTTCCGTATTTTGTCGGCATTTTTGTCTTTGCAACACATTCAACAAGATTATCATTTACCTTCCTGTATTGCTGGAGTGCCTCAATAGTAACAATCTTAATATTAAATTTTTCTGCAAGCTGAATAAGTTCAGTCGTTCTCATCATAGTGCCGTCTTCTCTCATTATCTCGCAGCAAAGACCGCATTCTTTAAGTCCTGCAAGCTTCATCAAATCAACCGTTGCTTCAGTATGTCCGTTCCTTTCCAAAACACCGTTTTTCTTTGCAAGAAGCGGAAACATATGTCCGGGGCGTCTAAAGTCTTCCGGCTTTGCATCTTCATCAACACATTTCATTGCAGTTATTGAACGTTCAGCAGCTGAAATACCTGTTGTTGTGCTTACATGATCAATTGATACAGTGAAAGCCGTTTCATGATTATCGGTATTGTTTGATACCATCTGAGGAAGCATGAGCCTGTTAATATACTCCTTACTCATCGGCATACATATAAGGCCTTTTCCATGCATCGCCATAAAGTTAATATTTTCTGTTGTTGCCGCTTCGGCAGAGCATATAAAATCTCCTTCGTTTTCTCGGTCCTCATCATCTGTAACAAGAATAATTTTACCTTTTCTAATATCCTCAAGTGCTTCTTCAATAGTGTTAAACTTACTCATAATGTTATCCTCCTTATCAAAAACCTGCTTTTAAAAGAAACTCTTTTGATATTCCCAAGCTTTTTTTATCAGGTTCATTTTTAAAATTCAAAAAGTGTTCTATATATTTTCCTACTACATCATTTTCAAGGTTTACTGTGTCGCCGATTTTTTTAAGACCAAGTACTGTTTCCTTTGCCGTATGCGGTATAAGTGATACTGAAAAATCACCTTCTGTCACCTTTGCTACTGTCAGGCTTATGCCGTCTATTGCAACAGAGCCCTTTTCTATGATGTATTTCATTACTTTATTATCAGTCGATACTGTGTACCATATGGCAATATCATCCTGCTTAATTTGGGTAATAACTCCCGTTCCGTCAATGTGTCCCGAAACAATATGTCCTCCGAAGCGACCGTCAGCTATCATTGCTCTTTCAAGGTTGGCCGCACTTCCCTGTTTAAGAGTGCCCAAGTTGCTTCTTGAAAGAGTTTCGTTCATTACATCAGCTGTAAATACTCCCTTAGAAAAGCTTGTAACTGTAAGACAAACGCCGTTTACAGCAACACTGTCACCAAGCTTAAGGTCTGAAAAAATTTTATTTCCGCCAATTGTAAGCTTTGATGATTTCACTCCTCTTTCAACTTTTATTATTTTTCCAATTTCCTCAACTATTCCTGTAAACATTTACTTCACCCTCCATTCAATTAGAATATCATCGCCGAAAAATGAAAGCTTAGGTTTTTGAAGCTTAAATGCTTCATCAGGAATGCTTACTCCAAACCCGCCAACAGGAGATTTTGCTTCCGCTCCTCCAAATATTTTAGGAGCAATATAGCATTCCACTTTATTTACAATACCTTCTCTTAAAGCACTGAAATTCAGTTCTCCGCCGCCTTCAAGCAGTATACTGTCTATTTTCATTTTCCCAAGCGTTTTCATAAGAATATTTAAATCAACTCGCCCATTTTTCTCAGTCGTTTTAACTACGAAACATCCTTTTTTCTCATATTCTGAAATTAATCTTTCATCTGTAGAAACTGTTGCTATTATTGTTGGAACTTTTCCTGCGCTTTTAATTATTTCCGATGTAAGTGGGGTTCTCAAATGAGAATCACATATTATTCTTATTGGATTTCTTCCGCCCTCAATTCTGCAAGTCAGCAGCGGATTATCCTTTAAAACAGTGCCTACTCCAACCATAATTGCGGAATATCTAAGCCGGCTTATATGCACATTTTTTCTTGCTTCTTCTCCTGTTATCCATTGAGAATCACCTGTTCTTGTAGCAATCTTACCATCTGCAGTCATGGCATATTTCATTGCAACAAACGGTGTGCCATCAGTTATATAATGAAAAAATACATCGTTTAGCTCATCACATTCATCCCTTAGTACATTTTCAAGTACTTCAATGCCGTTATCTCTAAGTTTTTTTGCTCCCTTGCCTGCAACAAGAGGGTTTGGGTCAGCAGAACCGATAAACGCCCTTTTTATTCCGCTTGCGATTATTATATCCGTGCAGGGCGGTGTTTTGCCGTAATGACAGCATGGTTCAAGAGTTACATATATGTCTGCACCGTTCATATTCTCTGTGCAATTAAGAATTGCATTCCTTTCGGCATGAAACTCACCATATTTTCTGTGATAATCTTTATTTAATATTTTACCGTCTTTAACAATGACTGCTCCAACCATAGGATTGGGAGAGGTAAAGCCCATTCCTTTTCTCGCCTCTTGAATAGCCAGCCTCATATAATCTTCATTAGTCATCAAAACACCTCCAAAACAAAAAATACCCTGAAATCAATTTCAGGGCATACAAAAAACAAACCTATGCTAATAAAAAACCCTGAAATGATAAACATTTCAGGGAAATATGCAAGCACAATAAAAACATATAAAAATATGCTTTTTAATCTTCTTCCATCCAGACTTTACTGTCGGCCTCGGAATTTCACCGAATCATGCCTTACGGCTCGCGGGCTTTACCGCCGGTAGGGAATTACACCCTGCCCTGAAGATATATTATTAACTTTTCAACTTAACTTGATACATATGCTAGCACTATTCATTATGTATGTCAAGATATATTTTAAATAATAAAACATCGACAGACATTGACATAATTTCTCCGTAAATGTCTTTATTTAATGCTCATATTTTAAAAATACTGAGTTTATGAAAGGCTTGAATATATTTTTGACAGATTGTCTTTCATTCGGTCAACATATGACATATTATCTTCGGCACTCTCAATTGTGTAAATTGTTTTCACCTCTGCGCCGACTTCATCTGCCAGTGTCTGTGAAACTTCGGGGCTGGCCATTTCTTCGGCAAATATCGTAGTAACACCGTTATCCTTGCAGTATTGAACAAGCTCGGTCAACTGCTGAGCGGTAGGTTCACCTTCCGCAAACACATCTTCAACACTGTTCTGTTCAAGACCAAAATCACGGCAAAGATAACCGAAAGCCGCATGTCCCGTTACAAAACTCTTTTTTTCGCTGGATTGGAATTTGGGACTGTATTCATTGTAAATTCCCTCAAGCTGAGCTGCGAATTCGTCGTAATTCTTTTCATAATAATCAGCGTTTTTCGCATCGGCTTCAACAAGTGCATTCTTTATGTTCTCTGCTTCAATTTCTGCACCTTTAAGACTAAGCCAAAGATGTGGGTCATATTGTCCATGCTCTTCAATTTCTCCAGCATCTGTGTTTGTTATTGGTTCTGCACCTTTGCTCGCCTCAACAACAATCAGCTTATCATTTTTTGCGGCACTTACTGCATCTTCCACCCATGTCTCCATTCCCAAACCGTTATAAACAAATATATCAGCTGAGCTAAGTGCGGCAAGATCCTGCGCCTTCGGCTCAAAATCATGCGGTTCCGTTCCGTCCGGAATTATTGTTGAAACTTCAACCTTGTCCTTGCCAACAGCTTCGGCGAATTCTTTCATCGCGTTAAATGTTACGGATACTTTAATTTTTCCATCATCAGAACTTCCTGTACTGCTTTGAGTATTGCTTTGAGTGCTGCATGCAGAGACACCTAAAGCAACTGCGGCTGTAAGTAAAACAGCAACTGTTTTTGTCCATCTTCTTAACATTATGTTAACCCCCTAAATTTACTTGCAAATTATTTGCATTTGCATTATAATGCTATTATAGATTTAATGAAAAATTTGTCAAGTCTTTATGGGCGCGGCCCTTAATTTTTTTTCAAGGAGTTTTTTTATGATAAAATCAGATAGTTTAACCTTTTCCTATACATCAGCACCGCCGTATGTGCTTGATGGAATAAGTTTTGAAATTCATGACGGTGAATATGTTTCCATTTTGGGCGAGAACGGATGCGGAAAAAGTACCCTCATACGACTCATGCTGAAATTTCTGAAGCCAACAGGCGGAAGCCTTATATCCAAAGCAAAAAGAACCGGATATGTGCCTCAAAAAAACGATTTTACCAATACAAGTTTTCCTATAACGGTATACGAAGCTCTGAATTCCTATCGGAAGCTTCTAAAAATAAAGGACAACAGTGTTATTGATGAAAACCTTGCGCTGGTTGGTATGTCTGACTTCAAACATTCTCTGATGGGCAACCTTTCGGGCGGACAAAGCCAAAAAATTATGATAGCACGGGCACTTACCGGCAATCCCGATCTACTCATACTTGACGAACCGTCTGTGGGGCTTGATGTCGGAAGCCAAAAGGATATTTACAGTTTTCTTAGAAAAATCAACCATGAAAATGGGATAACCATCGTTTCAGTTGAACATAATCTTGACGCGGCAATTACCAATTCAACGCTTATATATCATCTTGTTTGCGGACAGGGGCATATGTGTTCACCGCAGCATTATGCTGATGAATTCATAAATAGGAAAGAGAGGAATGAATAAGATGCTCAGCTATACCTTTATGCAAAACGCAATTTTGGTTTCGGTTTTTATTTCCGTTTTGTGTCCATGTATTGGGATTTTCCTTGTTTTAAGGAGATATTCCATGATAGGCGATACACTTTCCCATGCCTCTCTTGCCGGAGTAACAATCGGTCTTGCAACAGGTCAAAATCCTGTTCTGGGAGCGTTTATCTTTACAGCATTGTGCGGTGCGCTGATTGAATTTCTGCGCAGCTATTTCAAAAAATACACTGATCTTATTCTTGTAATAGTTCTGTCTTTAAGCATCGGCATAGCGATCACTATAATAAGTTCAGGTCAGCTTCACGCAAATGCCGATTCTTTTCTGTTTGGCAGCATTCTAACCGTGACACGTTTCGACATGATAACTATTATTGTTTTGAGCGTAATTTCTGTCATTACCCTTATTGTTTTATATAATCAATTGATTTATATCGCGTATGACGAGGAAGCCGCAAAAGTTGCTGGTGTCAAAGTAAGGGCAATAAATTATATTTTTTCGATTTTGGTTGCGTCGGCAATATCCGTATCTATAAGAATAGTCGGAGTACTTGTTTTAAGCTCCATGATATCACTACCTGTTGCAACCGCACTTCAGTTAGGAAAGGGCTTTAGAACAACACTTATTTTTTCCGTTGTTTTCAGCATGATAGACATTATGCTAGGACTTTTCTCATCGTACTACCTCAATGTTGCGCCGGGAGGGTTCACCGCGCTGGTTTCCGTAGCGGTGCTCGTTGTTGTGCTCGCAGTTAAAAAGCTTTGCACAGAGATCAGTAAAGTACGCAGCTAGACCTGAATTTTTGCAGAGATAAAAAAGACCTGTCAGAGAATATTCGAAAACTCTGACAGGTCTTTATGCTAATGAAATATCCAGTTACATTTATATACCATTTATATCACATTTTTATCAGTTCTTTTTGTCTATGTTCGCACAAATCATTTAAAAAACATTCAGAACATTTTGGCCTGCGGGCAATACAAATTTTTCTTCCATGGGCAATAATCTGCGTATTATATGCTATCCAATTTTTTTTCGGCAGCAAATCCATAAGCTCAAATTCAATTTTCACAGGGTCTTGACTGTCCGTAAACCCAAGCAGGTTTGATACTCTCTTTACATGAGTGTCCACAACAATGCTTGGTATTCCAAAAATATTGCCTCGTATTACATTTGCAGTCTTTCTTCCGACACCCGGAAGCTTTGTAAGTTTATCTATGTCGTCAGGCACTTCACCGCCATACTCGCTTAAAAGCATTTGACAGCATAAAATTACATTTTTCGCCTTGTTATGATAAAATCCTGTAGAATGAATATCCTTTTCCATTCCAACCAAATCAGCCTCTGCAAAATCTTTTACAGATGTATACTTTTTAAACAAATTGACCGTAACCATGTTTACTCTATCATCAGTGCACTGGGCACTTAATATAGTGGCAACCAATAACTGCCAAGCGTTTTCATGGTTTAGATAACATTTTGTCGGTCCATAATTTTTCTCAAGCAAATCCAAGGTCTTCAATACTATGTCCTTTTTTCTCATCTGCTCAGCTCACCTCTTCAACTCAAAACAAAAGCCTTTGCCTTATTGGAAATTATATCTCTGTCATAATAGTCAAACAGAACTGCACTTACACCTTTATCTTGTGTTTCAATATCCATATCAAAAAACTCAATCCTGCACATTCTCAAAAGCTGTTTTGGCGTATAACCTTTAAGCTTAGGTATATATTTTTCAATATTATCTTCACTCATATAAAAGTCTCTCTCAAACTGCTTTTCTTCTTCACTAGTTTCACGTTCAAGAGCTTCAGGGATAGTTTTTATATTATCCCCACAAAAAATATCATATCTGAGAAGCTCTTTAAGCATGTCCAGTTTTTCCTTGACAGGTTTATACTGCTTTAAAAACTCAAATATTCTGTCATAAAGCTCCATTTTACTGTGAGAAACATCAAAGTAACCATTTTCAGACCACCAGTCGGACAGAGCCTCAAAAAATCCAAATGGATTTCCGGCAGTTTTTACGGCATATTTGACTGCAGTTAATGCTTTCCCCGAATTCAGAAATGTTTCAACCATTTCCTCAATGTCCTTGAGCCTTAATATTTCATCAAAAGAAAGCTCATCAGTATAGAGCACTTCATACGGTGCCTCATCTGCATATACTATACCGTATTTTTCTGCATCTTTCCTAAGCCCAGAGCCTCTGAGCAATTTCAAAAATCCAAGCTGAAACTGTTCCGGTTCAAGAGCATATACAGCATTAAACGAATTGGCAAAAGACTCATAGTTTTCATACGGCAGTCCTACAATAAGATCCAAATGCTGATGTATATTTCCGCTTTCGGATATTTTCTTGACTACTCCTGATATTCCGCCAAAGGCAGTATTTCTTTTTACGGCATCAATAGTTCTTTCATTAGTCGATTGAACGCCTATTTCAAACTGAAAAAGTCCTTCCCTTGCACTTTTTAGCATTTCAATTGCTTCATCTTTCAATATATCAGCAGTTATTTCCATATGAAAATTAGTAATGCCGTTATCATGCTCCATAAGGTATTTCCAAACCATCATAGCGTGTTCATGGCTGCAGTTGAACGTTCTATCAACAAATTTCACTTGCCTAACTCTTTTATCCAAAAAAAATTGCAGATCATGCTTAACTCTTTCAGGAGAAAGGAACCTTACGCCCTTCTCTATTGATGAAAGACAGTATTGACAATTATAAGGACAACCCCTTTGTGTTTCATAATATATTATTTTGTTTTTGAGGTCTGAAACATCATCATATACAAACGGAATATCATCAAGATTCAGCGGTTTAGCATTCGGATTTTCAAATATCTCTCCGTTTTTTCTATAAACAATGCCGTCAATTTTGCTGTAATACTCACTGCCATCAGACCACATGCCAAGGAGATTTTTATATGTTCTCTCTCCTTCGCCTTTCATAACAAGATCCCCAAAGGGGCAGTGCTCAAGAAATTCTACAGCATCATAGCTTACTTCAGGACCACCGAATACCATAACGGCATTTGTCAGCACCTTTTTTAGTCTGGCAGCTATAACCTTTATCATCTCAATATTCCATATATAGCAGGAAAACCCGATAATATCGGGTTTTTCCTTATAAATATCACTAACTGTCTGTTCGATAAGATTATTAATCGTATACTCTTTAATAACCGTATATTCTCCGTTTAGATCAGCATAAGCTTTAAGGCTTCTCAAAGCAAGTGAAGAATGTATATATTTTGCATTAAGGGCTGCAAGAAGAACCTTCATACCCATTTTCCTTTCGTTCATCAAACCGCAATCGGTATTTTTCCGATGTTATTACCATGTTTATAATCAATCAGTTCAAAATCGTCAACTGTAAAATCATAAAAATTCTTAATTTCCTTATTGATTATAAATTTTGGTGCTTCAAGCGGTTCTCTTTTAATAATTTCCTCAATCATCGGAATATGTCTGTCATATATATGCATATCAGCAATTACATGCACAAGTTCACCAACCTGAAGACGGCTTACCTGTGCAAACATATGTACAAGAGCCGCATACTGAACAACATTCCAATTATTTGCAGCAAGTGTGTCCTGAGAACGCTGGTTGAGTATTGCATTGAGTTTTCCGCCAACGACATTAAATGTCATGCTGTATGCGCACGGATATAGATTCATCTCATGCAAATCCTCAAAATTATATATGTTTGTCATTATTCTTCTGCTTGACGGATTGTTCTTTAAATCAAAAAGCACTCTGTCTACCTGGTCAAACATGCCTTCTTTGTATTGGTGCTTGATTCCAAGCTGGTATCCATAGGCTTTCCCTATTGTGCCGTCATCACCCATCCATGAATCCCAAATATGGGAATTAAGTTCAGAAATCTTATTTGATTTTTTCTGCCAAATCCAAAGTATTTCATCAATTGCAGCCTTCCAATTTGTATATCTCAGTGTAAGAATAGGAAATTCCTTGGAAAGGTCATAACGATTAACAACACAAAATTTTTTAATCGTATAAGCGGGAGTTCCGTCTTCCCAGACGGGACGGACCTTATCGTGCTCGGTTGAAAACCCGTTTTCAAGTATATCTCTGCAATTATCTATAAAAACATTATCTGCGTAGCTCATTTGTTCCTCCGCTTATTATAATTCTCTCCTGCCTTCAAGAGCTCTCATAAGTGTAACCTGATCAACGAACTCCAAGTCACCGCCTACGGGCACGCCGTTTGCAATCCGTGTCACCTTTATACCAAGCGGTTTTATAAGTTTGCTTATATACATTGCCGTTGCCTCACCCTCAACATTGGGATTGGTTGCAAGTATTATTTCATCAGGTGTATCCTTCTGTATTCTTAAAAGAAGCTCCTTAAGTTTTATGTCAGAAGGTGCTATGCCTGCCATTGGTGAAATTGCTCCATGTAGTACATGATAAACACCGTTATACTCGTTCGTTTTTTCGTATGCGGCCATATCTCTTGGACTTTCAACAACCATTATTGTCTTATGATCCCTTTTGGCACTGGCACAAACAGGGCATACATCCGAATCCGTAAGATTGCAGCAGACAGTACAGTATTTCACATCTCTTTTTGCGGAAATAATAGCATCAGCCAAATCAGCAACTTCCTTTTCGTCCATAGCTATTACATAAAAAGCAAGTCTTTGGGCTGACTTTCTGCCAATACCCGGAAGAGAGGCAAATTTACCTATTAATCTGGTAATCGTATCTCCATAATAATTCATTTTTTACCTCTTAGTTAAAACATGCCACCCATTGAGCCAAGGTTTCCGCCTGTAATTCTAGACATAGCTGAATTCGAAATTTCATCAGCCTGTCTGATAGCTTCATTAACAGCTGTAAGGATAAGATCCTCAAGCATTTCAACATCATCAGGATCAAGAACATCAGGATTAATTTTAATTTCCTTAATTTCTTTTTTGCCGGTAATTGTAATCTTAACAGCACCGCCGCCTGAAGTTGTTTGTACAACCTGTTCAGCAAGTTCAGCCTGAGTTTCCTCCATCTGTTTCTGCATTTTTTGAGCCTGTTTCATAAGGGCATTCATGTTCATTCCGCCGCCCATTCCACCAAATCCTTTTGCCATTTAAAATACCTCCTGCAAATTCATATTAATTTATTTTATAATATACTCTTACAAAAATCAAATATTATGGTTCAACTTCTATGCCCGGAATATCCATTAGTCCTGACCAGTCGTCATCTCTAAAATCAACGGCTTCTTCTTCATGTTCACCATATAAAAGTTCATAGCGTTTATTGTATTCCGACTTAGCTACAACCTCAATTTCAAAGTCCCTGTCCAACCTTTTTGAAAAAGATTCTTTAATTTTTTCTGTTTTTGCATCAAGAATACGACAGTTAAGCTCATTGTCACATACAATATATATTTTATCTCCGTCAAGTTGTTTTATTTCTGTCTTTTTAAGAAAAATATCATCAGGAGTTTCAAAATCACTTATAACATTACTCCAAACCTCAAGTGCCTTTTTGTAATCCTCAGTAACCGCTTTTTTAAGTTTTTTCTTGGGTTTTTCTGCTGTAGGGGTATTCACATTATTAGGTACTGCCGTATTTGTATATTTTCCGCTTTTCAGTTCTCTTTCAAGACCTGCCACCTTCGCGGCAACAGCATCATAAGAGTTTTCGGTTACCGGAGCACAAAGCTTTATAAGGCAAACCTCCAGAAGCACTCTTTTATTTGTAACATATCTCATATCTGAAGAAAGCTCAGTAAAAACATCTATTAAATATGTTATTTCCTCTTTTGATATTCTCTGTGCCAACCGGCTTAACTCTTCAGCACTTTCCGAAGATATATTAAGTATTTTAGCCGAGTCGGAAACGGAAACAGTAATTAAAAGATTCCTCAGATGCATAATATAATCCGTTACAAACTGAGAAGCATCTCTACCCTTAATCATCATATCATCAACTGCTTTAATAAGCATTGAAGCATCTTTTTTTATAATGCCGTCAGTCATTTTTATGAACACACTATCATCCACAGAACCAACTAGTTCAAGCACTTTATCTTTTGTAAGCTTTTCTCCAAAATAATATGCAGTACACTGGTCAAGAATGCTTAATGAATCTCTCATTGAACCATCCGCAAGCCTTGCAATAAGATGAAGCGAATCATCATCTGCATCAATTTTTTCTTCCTTAGTATAGCCCTTTAGTGTTTCTGCAATTTCATTCGCACTTATTCTTCTGAAATCAAATCTCTGACATCTTGAAAGAATAGTTGCAGGAATCTTCTGAGGATCGGTTGTTGCAAGAATAAATATTACATGCTTCGGCGGCTCCTCAAGCGTTTTAAGCAGCGCGTTATAAGCTCCTGTTGAAAGCATGTGAACCTCATCAATTATATATACCTTATACTCACCTTCAGATGGTGCATATTTAACTTCTTCCCTTATCTCACGAATATTATCAACACCGTTGTTTGATGCAGCATCTATTTCGATTATATTTACACTTCTTCCCTCATTTGCAGCCATACACAATTCACATTCGTTACATGGTTCGCCGTCAATTGGATTAAGGCAATTAATTGCCTTTGCAAAAATCTTAGCTGTTGACGTTTTTCCTGTTCCTCTTGTGCCACAAAAAAGATACGCATGCGAAACTCGTCCGCTTTTAAGCTGATTTTTTAGTGTTTTTACTATATGCTCCTGACCGACAACGCATTCAAATGTCTGCGGCCTGAATTTTCGGTATAAAGCCTGATAAACCGACATATAACAAATCCCCCTCCAAAGTTACGCGTATCAAAAAATGAAAAAAGGCTATCACAATAAATATATCATAAAAGCAATTTAAATTCTCTTCTTTTTGAAAATTTGTAAAAAAATAAAGCAAGCTATGTATAATCTTGCTTAAAGAATCCATGCGCCCACTTCTCGACGGCCTTCCTCATGCGTTACCTTTTTCGTCAGCTCGGACTAAGCGACCTCGTGGCACATAGAAGTAACTGTTTAGTGCTGCTTCCTTCCGGATCTGACACGGTTCACAGGTTCCTATTGCACAAGACTCAATCTTTCAACACCAACTCCAAAGGGCAGCCACAAAAAAGAACGGCCTCAAAGCGGACATCACCCCCACTATAGCGGATTGTGGGTACAGGACACCGCTACCTTCCCGGCTAGCATGGAAATTTTTAAAATATTTTGGAAAATAAAAATAACCAGAATATTAATATCAATTTTCATATGCTTAAATATTATAATCTATAAGTGATACTATTGTCAACCGTCATGTTTTTGAATATAATAGTAATAATGTTTTAAAAATAACTGTCTATTATAATAGTTATATAGAGAAGAGGGATAGCATTGAATAAGCTAACAGTTGCGGTAATATTCGGAGGTCAGTCATCCGAGCATGAGGTATCCAGAGTTTCCGCATCATCTATAATTTCAAGCTTGGATCAAGAAAAATATTATATAATTCCTGTCGGAATAACAAAAGCCGGCAAGTGGATGATATATAACGGTCCAATTGATAACATAAAAAACGGAGAATGGGAAAAATACGGCACACCTGCAATATTAAGTCCTGATGCTTCACAAAAAGGACTTATTAAAATTATCGGCGACAAGGCAAAACTCATTCCAATAGACTTAGTATTCCCGGTTCTTCACGGAAAATACGGCGAAGACGGAACAATACAAGGACTTTTTGAGCTTGCACAGATTCCTTATGTGGGAAACGGAGTTCTTTCTTCAAGCATCTCAATGGATAAAGCTTTTACAAAAATAGTCGCCAAAAACGCAAAAATTCCTCAGGCAAAATACGTTGACGTAAGAGCAGATGAATTAAAACATATTAGATCAGTTGCAACTAAAATCGAGAAAAAGCTTGGCTATCCATGTTTTGTTAAACCTGCAAATGCAGGTTCTTCTGTTGGCATAACAAAAGCTCACAATAAAGAAGAGCTTACTGAAGGTCTTAAGCTTGCTGCTGTTCACGATAACAAAATAGTCGTAGAAAAAGGTATAATCGGGCGTGAAATTGAATGTGCAGTACTTGGCAATGGTCACAATATAAGTGCTTCATGTGTAGGAGAAATATTTGCTGCTGCGGAATTTTATGACTATGATGCCAAATATAACAACACCGAGTCAAAAACTGTTGTCCCTGCTGAAATTTCTGAGGAAAAGCAGAATGAAATTCGAAACATGGCAATAAAAGTTTTTGAAGCTGTTGACGGAAGCGGTCTTGCCAGAATAGACTTCTTTATTGAAGACGGCACCGAGAATGTAATTTTTAATGAGCTTAATACTCTTCCAGGCTTTACACCTATAAGTATGTACAGTATGCTCTGGAATGCTTGCCACAAGCCTATGAAAGTACTTTTGGATGAATTAATCGAGCTTGCTCTTGATAAATACTCCAAAAAATAAACGGAGGATTGCCATTATGGATAACAGACCTATCGGAATATTTGATTCCGGAGTCGGCGGTCTAACAGTTGTAAAAGAAATTATCAAAACACTGCCAAACGAAAACATCGTATACTTCGGAGATACAGCCAGAGTTCCTTACGGAGCAAAATCAAAAGACGTTGTTACAAAATATTCTGAACAAATAGTAAGATTTTTGCTAACAAAAAATGTAAAAGCTATAATTGTTGCCTGCAACACGGTTTCATCAAACTCTCTTGATGAACTGCAGAAGGACTTTGATATTCCTTTTGTTGGTGTTGTTGAACCGGGAGTTAAAAGCGTTATTGATACAACAAAAAATAAAAAAGTAGGTATAATAGGAACAGAGGCAACGATAAGAAGCGGTATGTATGGAAAGCTTATTCATAAAGCTAACAAAAGCATTGAAGTTTTTTCTAAACCATGCCCTCTCTTTGTTCCGCTTGCCGAAGAAGGTTGGTACGATAATGATGTCGCAAAACTCACTGCCGGTATATATCTGAATGAGTTAATTGCCTGCGGAATCGATACTCTGCTTTTGGGGTGTACTCATTATCCTCTTCTTAAACAATGCATCGGTGAAACAATAGGAGAAAACGTTAAAATAGTTGATCCTGCCAAAAACACAGCAGATAGCCTTAAAATAATTCTTAAAAACAAAGATCTGCTTAACGACGGAATTGAGAAGCCTATAAGTGTATTTTATGTAAGCGATATTACCGATAAATTTGAAAAAGTATGTTTAAAAACTCTTAAGAAAACATATACCACCGCTAAAATTGATATTGAGCAATATTAGAACAAAGGCACCTATATAAGGTGCCTTTGCATAACAATAAGGGGAAGAAGTAGAAAGGATGCTGTTTATGGGGGAATACAACACCCTCGCATATATTATAACCCCATTATATTTTATTATTCCATAAGCCACCTTTAAAACCATTTTAAATAACTAATTTAAATATATTTTATAAGAATAAAAAATTACATACTGCAAAAACTGATTATAAATATTAAACTCAAAGGAGAACTATCATGACAACAATTACATCAGATACATTCGATAAAGAAGTAATAAATTCTTCAACTCCAGTACTCGTTGATTTCTTCGCAACATGGTGCGGACCATGCAAAATGGTAAGTCCGGCACTTGAAAAGCTTTCAGGGGAATATGACGGAAAAGTAAAATTTGCAAAAATTGATATTGACAGTGCAGAAAACTTGGCAGTAAAATACAGCGTTTTTAGTGTACCTTCAATGCTAGTTTTTAATAACGGCATAGAAGCAGGAAGAATTGTTGGTGCCCTTCCTGCAACTGAAATATCAAAAAAACTCAATGAACTTATAAATAAGTAAAAAAAAAGAGCCGGCCGTGAAGTGCACCGTTTTTTAAAAACATGTGCATTTCACGGAAGGTCCTTATTGCTCAGAAACTTTTAAATCAGCTAATTTAGCCATTTCAAGAATTGATTCTTTTGATACTTTTTTGCCTTTGTACTCAATTAAATCATCCATACTACCTGAGAAGATGTCTGCCGGCTCATACTTCTTAAGTATAATTCTTTCATCATCTACAAAGATTTCAAGAGTGTCTCTTTCATTAATATTAAGACTTCTTCTTAACTCTATAGGCAAAACAATACGTCCTAGCTCGTCAACTCTTCTAACAATACCTGTCGATTTCATTACTATTCCTCCCCCGAGAATATTTAATATCTACTTTGCGTTCTTGCATTTACCATCATATCAATTTTTGCACATTATGTCAATATTTGTAATAACATTTGTGATTTTATGTTAATATTATCATCCTTTTTTTCATATTATGCATCAAATGGATATGAGGTAAATTAAAAATGAATATTTTATGGGGATTAATGATAATTTTTGGAGTAATTACATCACTTTTTTGTGGAAACTTGTCGGAATTGACAAATTCGGTAATTACGTCAGGAAAAGAAGCTGTCTCCTTGGCGTTTTCCATGTGCGGAATTGTGTCCATTTGGTGCGGAATGATGAAAATCGCGGAAAAATCCGGTATGATAAATTCAATCACCAAGGCTCTCTTTCCAATAATACATCGGCTTTTTCCTGACATACCGAAAAATCATTCAGCAATTAAATATATCACAACCAATATCACCGCAAATATATTCGGTCTTGGTTGGGCAGCAACTCCTGCAGGCATTTCCGCTATGCAAAGCTTGTCAGACCTAAATCGTCACAACAATAAAGCATCAAAATCCATGTGCATGTTTATGATAATAAACATGTCCTCAGTTCAGCTTGTTACAATAAGTATTCTTGCATATCGTTCTCAATATGGCTCTTTATCACCGGCATCAATAGTTTTTCCTGGCATAATAGCAACAACGATATCTACAGTCGTTGGAGTTTTAGCTGCCAAGGTAGCTGAAAGGTGCGTGTTTAAATGAGTGTAATAAATTACATATCTCAAATTATTATGCCTTTTCTGTTTACTATTATTTTAGTATACGGTTTTCTTACCGGTACAGACTTATTTTCTTCGTTTGTTGAAGGGGCAAAAGAAGGTTTAAAAACAGTAGCAGGTATTCTACCCTCCCTGATTGGTCTAATTCTTGCAGTCGGAATATTTAGAGCTTCAGGCGCAATGGACCTATTATTGAAACTTTTTTCTCCGATAAGTAAAACAACCGGATTTCCATCAGAGCTTATATCCCTAAGTCTGACAAAGATGTTTTCATCTTCAGCGGCAACAGGAATATTGATTGATATTTTCAAAAATCACAGTGCAGATTCACTTATCGGTATAGCTGCATCAATTATAATGTCCAGCACAGAGACTGTTTTCTATACACTTAGCATATACTCTGCCTCAGCCGGTATAAAAAACACAAGGTATACCGTAATTTGTGCTCTTATTGCTAATTTAGCCGGCATAATAGCCTCATACATTCTCGCAATCATATTTTTTTAAACAATTGTATTTATTACCCCTATATGTTATTATAAAGAGTAAATATTTAGGTGTCTTTACATTTTTTAATGTGCTTCTGAACTTTTTATTGGGGTGATTTAAATGAACTATAAAAAGCTCGGCATTTGTATGCTGGTGGCTTTTATCTTGACAGGATGTGCGTCGGGAGAAAACGAAAATAATGAAGAAAATTTCTCTATATCCGAGCAGAAGATAACCGAATATACTGATTTAATTGAATCTACTTTAAATACGTTTTATTGGCGATATGACAGTGATACTATTGCATTCAGCGATGGCAAGATTCCTACAGATGATGAAATCCTCGAATGCAGCCGTGAAAGCGGCTATGACATGTCAGGAAGCAAAGGAGATAATTGTGTTATCGCTACAGCAAATTTGCTGTACTTCAACAGAGAAGTTACCGGTACAATTTATTTTTATTTCGTAAAAGATTCTTTAAAGGGGTTATATTATATTCCGGATAGCTTTTCAAAACCGTGCAGTATGTATGTTAGAAATTCGTATTTTGTTTCAAGTCCATTTATTTCAGCTGAAACTGAAAAAGAACCGAAATTTGTTAAAGAACGCGCAAATTATATTGGTGCACAAGGTATATTTGATACAATAGCTATTGACGATTATACTTACTCAATAATGGATTATCAAACAAAGCTTATTATAAACAGAAGTGATGCCTCAACACCTTTATATACCTTAAAAGAAATTGATAATTTCTCCGAGAAACTCATACCTATTTCTGCAGTGTTTATAAATAATTCTACCGAAATGGCAGTCCTCTACGGTTCTGAGGTATATTCTGATAATGGTGCTGTTCCAATGACAGTTCCAAAAAAAATAGTAATATATGACAATAATTTTAATTCAACAGATAGTGTCGTTGTTACAGAAGACAGTGATTGCTATTCTCTGGGATACGAAAACGGCTGCCTTTTGGTTGCAAGAGATAAGTCAATTGATTTTTATGCCCTAAACGGTACTCAGATTAGTCCAAAGCAAATAAGTTATTACTTAGGAAAAAGCGTAATCGGCATGAAGCTTGCAGACCTTGACAATGACGGAGTAACCGAGTATATTTTTACGGATGGTCAGGATTTATATATTTACCATAAAACAATCTCAGTCTTTAAATGTATATGGAGTACACATCTTTCTATTGAAAGCTTTGAAAAATATATTTATGCCGCTGATTTAAATAATGACGGTGTAAAAGAAATATATGTTTTTGATTCTACGGGCACAACTTCCAAATATGTTATCGGAGAAAACGGAATGTATATAAAAAATGATAATATTGACTACGGCCAGCGATACCAGATAGCAGATTTTAATTCTGACGGCAATTTGGACTGTATTGTTATAGGCGATGAAGATTCAAACACACAGGAACTTCGTATTTATGGTTGATGCAATTCGAAAGGAAAGATATTTTTTGGAAACATCAGAGAGTTTAAACTGTGAACAGCAAAAGCTTCATGAGCAATATATGAACGAAGCACTGAAAGAAGCATATATGGCAATAGACAGCGGCGAGGTACCAATAGGCTGTGTCATAGTATGTAATGGAAAAATCATTGGCAGGGGTCATAATTTAAGAAACAGCAAAAAAAATCCTCTTTATCATGCAGAAATTATAGCAATAAATGATGCGGCTAATCTCATTGGTGATTGGCGTCTTGAAGAATGTACTCTTTATGTTACAGTTGAACCCTGCCCCATGTGTGCAGGTGCAATAGTTCAGGCTCGTATACCAAATGTTGTTTTCGGTACGCGCAATGTAAAAGCCGGATGTGCAGGTTCAATACTCAACATACTTGACGAACCAAAATTTAATCATCAAGTAAACATAACAGAAGGTATTCTTCAGCCAGAATGTGCCAGACCAATGAGTGATTTTTTTAAAAAATTCAGAAAAAAGGTCGATGAGGATTCTTAAAAACACAAAAACCGCGTTTTGCTAAAAACGTGGTTTTTTTATCTGTATTTAGTTTTTTATCTGTATTAACCGAAAACATACCGTCCTATTTGGAGCTTAATCGGAATTGACCATATCCACTTTGAAGTTGTTGTAGCAGGATTCCAAAAATACAAAGCGCCTCCTGTTGGGTCCCATCCATTAAGTGCATCCTGTGCCGCCTGAAGTGCAGTTTCATTTGGTATCAAATTTATCTGTCCATCTTTAACTGAATCAAATACGCCATCACGATAAACAATATCTTCAATAGTATTGGGAAAATCTTCATTTGCAACTCTGTTTAAAATAACAGCACCGATTGCTACCTGACCCGTGAAAGGTTCTCCCCTGCCCTTGCTAAATATTACTGATGCAAGTGTATCTAAATCTCTTTGACTTGTCTTATTAGTAGTAATACTGAGTTTATTAAGTGTTATATTTTCAACAATACCGTCAGAAACCAAACCATTGGCGGCCTGAAAGTTCACAACAGCATAATATGTATTCAAGCCGAAAACGCCGTCGACACTATCCTTATAGAATTTCATATCCTTTAATTTCTTCTGTATTTCAGCAACCTTATTTCCGCTGGAACCCCAGTAATATACTGACATTTTGTTCACCTCTAAATCTTTTAATTATTAATAGAAGCCCACAATTCAACAACTTTGAATTTCATTTTAGGTACAGCATTATCTTCTGACAATACAACCACCTCATAACTTTCATCAGAAAGTACTTCCTTAAGCATGTTATCATCCTCATATCCGACAGCTTCTCCGTTAAGGCAAAGAGGCGGATACATTACACACCACCAATTATGACCTTCTCCGCTTCCGATAATAACTCGCAAAGACTCATAATTTCCTTCCGGAAAAACTGCATTTTCATAATATCTGACAGGATAATGTTCTGTAGAAAGAGTTGTACACACTTCATAATCATATCCCTTTTCAGCTATTACTTTCTTTGCAATTGCTGTTATTTCATCAGTGTGGCTCTCTAGATACGCTTCAGCATCTTCCCTGTCTGTACATTCATTCATATCTTTGCTTATTGATTTAAGTATTTCATCTCTGACACTAAGCTTTAACTGCTGATCGTATTCCTCATCACTATTAGCAAGCACATGGAAACGTATTACCGAACCAGAAATATCATCGCTTACTTTTTTAGCGTATGCACTTCCGGAAACAAACATAGTAATAAATATTCCGCAAACCAGCGAACCGATTATAATCTTTTTGTCCTTCTTAAGTACCTTAAGTTTCTTAAGTATATTCATAAATCTATTTATTTTTTCCATATATGTATTCCTCCCTTATGAAGTTGTATTTCATATAAGAGAGGATTGCCTATTTTTTCTATTTTATAACACCTGTTGAAGTAATTTTTATATCAACAGAGATATCATAATTTAATCCGGTAATATTTCCATCATCGGATATTTTGAAAATATCCGCATTTAATTCGATGGCTTTATTAATTGTATTTTCAATTTTATCATTTATTACTGATTTCAGTTCGTTGAGCGATTTATCAGTAATTTGTCCATTTTCCACTACACAATCAACCGATGTTTTTACAGTGAATATTCCATCATTCATTTTACTTTTAACATTCTGGCTCAATACTCTTATAGAAATTCCATCAGCAGAAACGATTTCTCCCTTGGCATCTCCTTCTATCCACTTTAAGCCATCAAGAACTTCCTTAGTTACATCACCGCAATATCCATCCTTGTTTATGACGCTTCCGCCTTCCAGCACAATATTTTGGTTTTTTATTGAAACCTGCGGAACAATTATTGCTTCCTTGTTTCTCATACTTTTTACTAAATGTTCAAAATCCATGTATTCACCTAAGTCAAATTTAACATCTTTATTTTTGTAATAATTCCAAATGTACATGCCATTGCCTTCACCATCTTCCATAATTTTCTGGATGATTTGAGCAGCATCATTTTCGGCTACAACTGCTATTACCTTTTTATTTATTTTCTCAGTTCTTTCAATATCAGAAATCATATTTTTAAATGTTTCATTATCCTTTATAATATCTTTACCAATAACTACTGTCTTAAGCTGACCAAAATAAATGTCATTATTAGAATAGTTGTTAGCTGTTTCTCTTATTTCAGCGGTATTTTCTCCTCTGAAAACAGACATATTTGCTTGTTCACTCTCTTTGCCAATATCGCTTTTTATTCTTGCCGCACCCATTGATACGATAAAATCACCTTTTGTGCCTATTATATCATATTTGTCTGATAAGTTTGTATATTCATCGTCACTGTCAATTCCCATGGTAACTACGTATTTCCTATCCTCTGTTTCCGTCTTTCCCCAGCATCCGGTTAAAATTATTAGCGGAATAACAGCTGACACTATCAATGTTAAAATTTTTTTGCATTTTAGTTTTATACCGTTCATTTTCCTGCACTCCCTTTCTTTTTAATGAAAATGCATATGAAAGGAATAATTATACCAAAAACAAGTGCAGATACTTTCCCAACTTTGTCAAGCATGCCAAAAGCAAAAATAACATTAGGCATAACAAATGAGACAGCAAAAACACCTGCCGCACATATTATAAGCCATACCTTTGCTACTGTTTTGCCGGGAGAAAATGCCCTGCCACATACAAATAGTCCTATACATATTGCAGAAAAAACAGCCAGTATCCACATTCTTATCATAAATATATCCTTTTTATCTCCAAAAACGAATGGCAGACTGACAGTATCCATAATATTAAGAACAGGAAAAATACGCTCACCTAAATCAGCATAACCAAACTTAAATGTAGCAATCAACACAAATACAACAGCTGCAATTACAGAAATTATTGATGCTTTTATAGCTGACATCTCTCTGTTTCTTCCATATGTATATGGAAGAAGAACTAAAAGAATTGAAGGCGTGCCAAACATGAACATCGCTCCGAAAGCATTATTTATCAAATCGTCATCCACGAAGTCACAATTTTTGAGAAAATCCATCGCTGTTTTCCCTGTATCAACAGAACAAAAAATCAACGCAATAATGGCAATAACAGCCACTATGGCAAACATTATTTCGCCGGTTCTTCCTATTGTCTGTAATCCTAGAACAGAACTATACAGAGCAACCAAAACTATAGCTAAAATAATTGCAAATACAGGTGTTTCAGGAAGCAAAAATAAATTTACAGCACCGCACATTATTCTAATCAATATACCACTGTAAATTAATATGGATATCCCGGCTAATACAGCAAATATTTTCTGCATAATTGCATTGTTCATCAGCTTTCTTGACGCATAGCAAATTAATACGTACTCAATAACTACAAAGACTGATCCTACAAGCAAACTCCATATATCCTTTACAACATATGGAATGCCTACAACAGCTACGGAAAATATCCATAAAATTAATAGTGACTGCATCTGCCGTACGGATATTTTAGCTTCCTTACATTCTTTGATATTTTGCATATAATTTCAACCCCTTCTTATCCTTTGTTTAGGTGTTGCAAATATAGGCCGTTTTTTCAACATAAAAAGAGGCAGCCTTATAACACTGTCCTTCAAGTCATCGAAGCCATTCTCTGCGGCAGAACAGTATGGATACATATATGGTACACCGAAGCTTTCAATGCTGCACAAATGAATAAGAATCACTATAAGACCTGCCCAAAATCCGAAAAGCCCAAGACATGCCGAAAGTGCAAGAACAATATATTTACTTAGCCTGATTCCATTAACCATTCCTTGATTAGGTATTACAAATGAACAAATGCATGTTACAGCTGACACTATTACAACCATAGGACCAATAAGCCCCGCATCTACTGCAGCCTGTCCAATTACTATACCACCGACGATTCCAAGCGTTGAACCGATTGGAGACGGCAGTCTTACACCGGCTTCACGCAACAGTTCGAAGGCTATTTCCATTACTATCATTTCAGTTGCAGTGGATAACGGAACATCAATTCTGCTGCCGGCTATTTTGAGTACTAGTTCAACAGGCAGTAAGTTTGGATTATAAAGCGTCATAGCAACATAAAGTCCCGGCAAAGAAATAGCTATAAAAGCAGCAATATATCGAATTATTCTGACAAAGCTCATTATCTCCCAACGGTCGTAATAATCCTCAGCTGCCTGAAAAAATGTATTTAATGTTGTCGGAAGCATAAGAACCATAGGTGAGTTATCCACCACCACAACAATCCTACCTTCAAATAGAGCTGCCGCCGCTTTATCCGGTCTCTCAGTCATTTGAACCTGAGGAAAAGGCGACCACCATTTTCTTTCTGTCATCTGTTCAATATATCCGGCATCTATAATTGCATCCACGTCAATATTTTTGAGTCTTTGCTTTACTGTATTTAAAACATCATTGCGAACAATTCCCTCCATATACATAACTGCAACATCTGTTTGACTTCTTCTTCCGATTCTGCTTCTTACCACCTTAAGCGACGTATCTCGAATTCTTCTACGCACAAGAACAATATTTTGGCTTAAAGTCTCTGCAAAAGCATCCTTTGGTCCTTTAACTACAACCTCAGTTTTAGCTTCAGGTACCCCTCTTGAGGGCCATCCCTTTGTTGAGGCAATGAGTGCCTTACTTTCACCATCAGCAAATAATACTGTATCCCCAAGCAAAATAGATGTACACAACTTTTCAAAGTCTGATTCAAAACTCATTTCCCCAACACTGATTGCTTCAGAATAAAGCTTGTCAAGGATATGTTCTCCGCATTTTGCATGAGTTCTCACCATCAGGTTTGTCAATATTGATTCTTGTATAACACCTGTATTAACAATATTATCGATGTAAACAAGCAGCATATCTATATCTTTATCAGTTCCTGCTTTAAATGGGCGAATTATAATATCACCGCAATTATTAAATGCTTCCTTAAGTATCTTTTCATTTTCTTTTAGTTTTGCAGAAATCAGCAATTCGCTTCACCTCTCTTAAGCAATATAATGCTCTAAAGGCAGGAAAAATATGCATTAAAAAAAGGCCTTCTTATAGAAAGCCCTCTTATGACCGTTTATTATATTTTAGTCACACAAACGACTGAATTACTTGTAATAGTCGAATGTAGCAGTGTTTGTTTCTGCATTCCATTGGAGATTTTCAATATTAAATACCTTCTCTAAATCTCTTAATGCAATAAATGTTCTGCCATTGCTTATTTCCGGAGCAGATACAAGAGGTGTCGCATAATCATTTACAAACATTCTATTTTCACTAACTGTCATAACAACTGTATCATCACCATTATCTATCTCAATAATATTTTCTGCACCATTCCAGTAAATATCTGCATCGAATATTTCAGAAACAGCCCTGAGCGGTATTTTGACATACCCATTTGATGATATAAACGCAGGCATATCAACCTTAATTTCATCATCACCCGCATTTATCACATTTGAACCTACCTTTATTTCAGCAGTTTCTTTTTGAGGGCCTTCCTCTTTTTCAGTACTTTCATTTTCCCATGCCGAATTTTCCTCGACAACAAATTTTATGTCTCTGTTATCAGAAATTGAAAGCGATACATCCCCATATTCCACAGCACTTGCGCTGAACATGATCTGTGCATATTTGTCAATCATATTTTCCGGCAATGTAACACTAACAGTATCATCATCCATCGGCAAAAATGCCATTCCTTTTAAAGAACCATCTGCAAGCTTTTCATCAATTTCTTTCCTGTCAAGCATACTGCGTGAATCAGTCATATATACAGGAAGGAAGCTACCATTATCGTCTTTTGCAAACTCACCGTTTTCAAGAGTAATTTTGATAGTTGCATGATTCTTAATAAGGTTTAAACCGTCTGATGTAAGAGTAATATACTTGTCAAAAACGGTTTCAACTCCATAAATACGTGAATCTCCGTATATTCCTACCTTTACAGCAGCCAATGCACTAAACGGAATCATTGAAACAGCAACCGCGGCAGATACAGCTATTTGAATCTTATGTTTGAACTTCATAGAAATCACCTCAAATTAAGTATATCAGATAATATTTCCAATTTAAATAATCAGTTAAGAGTAATTGTCTTTGTTTCTGCGTTCCAGTCTATACTTGATATAGATAAAGCATTTGCAACGTCTCTGACAGGTACAAATATTCTTTCATCATTAATAGACGCTTTTGAATTCATAGGTACTTTAGTACCGTTTATATACATCTCGTTAGAGCCAACCTCCATTGATACAATTCTCTGACCTCTTAGTATAGACACAGTTTTTGTCTCTTCATTCCAATTTACCGTTGCATCAAGTGCCTCTGCAATTGCCCTTACAGGAAGCATTGCATATCCTTCGGAATTGATGTATGCCGGTGCATCAAGAAGAACTGCATTTTCACCTGCACTAAGCTTACTTTCTCCAACTGTTAATGTTATTTTTTTATTTACAGTGGAATCATCTTCATCTCTTCCGGCTGTTACTACATCAACATAATTACCGTCAACAGTAATTGGTTCATATTTAAATATGCCGCTCTTATCATATTCGCTTTTATCACTTGATGAATTTCCCCAAATACCATTACCTGAATATACACTCATAAGTGAATATCCCCCATTGGGTAATGTTCTGTCCAAGTAGAGCTTAAGCCCACTGATTTCAATTGTTGATGCTTCTGTTGATTCATCAATAACCGTTATCACTATGTACGAGCAGTCGTCAGGGTATTTTTTCAAATCATCTGCACTTATATCAGCAAGCTTTCCTAAACCGTCTTTGTCTGTTACTTCTGCCTCAATTTCAATATCGCCTTTAGTCACCTTGTATGAAATGTCATCTTCAAGCTCAATTTTCTCCAAGGCAAGTATTATTTTACTTCCCTGCTCAAACATACCTTCTTCTGCCTCGGTTAAAACTATATTGTCAGCCTCTGCATTTCTGCTGTCAATCAAAACATCTGCTGCAAATGCATTAACCGGAAGTGCTCCTGATATTACGACTGCTGAAATAAGCATCGCTATTTTAACTTTAATTCTCATATAATCACCTCTTTATCGAGTATATCAGATTTTATGATGAAATGAAACATTAATTGCTTAATACAAATTACATAATTCTTAATATTCAATACAAAAAAGCCCTTCGGTTTCCCGAAGGGCTTTAATCAGTTGTTAACTAAAATTAGTTAAGAGTTACTGTTCCTGAAGCTTCTGTCCAGTTTATTGCACTGATTCCAAGAGCATTAGCAAGATCTCTTACAGGTAAGAATGTTCTGTCACTTGTAATAGCTGCTGCTGTGTTCATAGCAACGGGAGTACCGTTGATGTACATTGTCTTTGAACCGATTGTCATAGAGATAATTCTCTGACCACTAAGAACTGTCACTGTTTTAGATGCAGCATCCCATGTAACTGTTGCGCCAAATGATTCTGCAATTGCTCTTACAGGAAGCATTGTGTAGCTGTCAGCATTGATGTATGCGGGAGCATCAAGTGTAACTGTATCTGTTCCAGCTGTCATTGTTGTTGCACCGATTGTAATGATGATCTTTCTCTTTAACATTGAATCATCCTGGTCACGGCCTGATGTTATAACGTTAACATAGCTGTCATTTACTGTAGCAGCTTTGTATTTGTAGATACCGCTTTCATCATAGATAGCTTTTTCAGTTGCAGAGTTTTCCCAAAGAACGTTAATAGCCTCAACTTCATCACCATCAACAGGTGCGATGTTTGTAAGAGCGTATCCGCCTACAGGAAGAGTTCTGTCAAGGAAAAGTTCAAGACCGCTGATTACCATTGTTGATGCTTCTGTTGATGCTTCTGTAACATTGATTGAAAGGTAAGCATAGCTGCTGTTTGTGCTGTCATCAATGTCGATGTCAGCTTCGATATCGCCTACTGTTACTTCAATATCGCCTGCATCTTCGAAGTTCATTTTTTCAACTGCAAGGAGGATTGTATCGCCTTCTGCAAGGATTCCTTCTTTAGCTTCTGTGATAACGATTTCATTTACTGGTACATATCTGTAGTCAATAAGTACATCGCTTGTCTTAGCTTCAATTGTGTAAGGAGCTTTAACTTCAGCAACTTTGAATGATGTATCATCAAACTGACCGCCAAGTGTTACATTTACATCACCATTGAATGTAGGAGCTGCATTAAGAATGAACTTGATTGTCATATCTGTTTTGTCTGACTCTACACCCTTTGAATAGTTCCAGATTGAAACTACGTTGTCGTCGATTTCAAATTTGAAATCGCCATTAACGCCATCAGCTTCAACTCCATTAACATCAACTACTTCAATTCCTTCAGGGAATGTGAATGTAGCTTTTCTTGATGTGTTAAGGATGTCACCTGTGTTTTCTTCAATTGAAAGCTCAAGTGTATTTACATCGTCGTTGCTAGCACCTGCCCAGATTGTAGGAAGGTCTTCATCTTCTACTGAATATGTAACAGCTTCTTCAACCATCTTAGCTACGTCAAGTTTAACTGAGCTGAAATCTTTTGAAGATACTGTAATTGTTGCAACGTCTCCAGATGTACATTTCTTTGTAGTCTGAAGTTCGATGCCAGTAATTGTCATTTTCTTAAGCATATTGTCTGTAGGGAAAGTATCATCGAAAGCGATTGTGATTTCGTCTGAACTTACTACTGTAACAGTTGCAGCAACATCCTGGTTAAGGAATGATACTGTAGGTACTGTATCTGTGAATTCATAATCACCCTTAAGTTTAAGAGTAATTGTGTTACCTTCGAGAAGGCCACTTACAAGCTCGTTAATTGAGATTTCTTTTATCTTCTTAACTGTGTCTGAGTCTTCAACAAATGTAGCAGCGCCCTCTGACTCAATATTAATTTTGTCAGCATAAGCTGTTGCGATTACTTCTGAAGCTGTTTTGAAAGCTGTTACGTTGCTTGAGAATGTAGCAACAACGTCACCAGTTTCAACAGCATCGGCTACGATGTCAAGTACACATGCACTTGATGCGAGTCCTTCTTCAATCTGGTTGTAGATTGCTGTGTTTAATGTAACAATTGCAGTTGTATCACTTTTAACGTCAACTGCTTCAATACCAGCGCCTAAAACATAAGCAGCATCTTCCATGATATAGTTGCTATCATCATCTTTTGCAAACTTACCGTTTGTAAGTTTAAGTGTTACATCAAATGCGGGCTCAACGCTAATGCCAACCTGGTCACTGCCTTTTTTAAGCTCTACTCTTGATGTGAATTCTGAGTCAACAGCTGTTGAAATTTCATCTACTGCTGTTAACTTTGTGGATGCAAATGCTGTCATGGGAACCATAGCAACAGTCATAATTGCAGCCATTAATAAAGCTAATTTCTTCTTCATTTTGTTTCCTCCTTATAAATTTTTCGGATTAATTTATCCGTTCAAAATGAATCAGCTTCAGCGTCTTAATGTAAAATTGAATACTAAACTAAAGAGTACATAAGGAAATTGTCGGGGTGCCCCTAGATAAGCTTAGCTTTTATTCGATCGCCATTTGATCACTTAAGCTAATGGCATTATAACAAAAGTAAAACTTATTACAATAGATTAACCTGTTTTGTAACATAGATGTAATATTATACAAAAATTTAATTCAATTCTGTAACAGTTCTGTTTATTTTGAACAAAAATTTACCTGCATTGCCAAAATAACTCTGAACAATGCAGGTAGTTTAATTTTTATATATGCCAACCTTAAAGCTTCTTTTTTATACGTATATCCTCACCTATTAATATTAAAAACTCAAAGCTGTCAGTGAGTCTTGAAAGTACTCTGTCAGAGTATAACTCCTTTATTCCCTCCGGCATCATATTGGTTGATATAACTGTTGAACGTTTATTTATGATACGTTCATTAAGGATATTAAAAATCTGAGACCCCGTAAGAACAGTTGGAAATTCAGTTCCCATATCATCAATTATTAAAAGGTCCACAGATAAAACATCATCAAAAAAAGCAGAGAACTCTGTGTCATCGTTATTGTTAAACTGTTCCTCTTGAAGGGTCTTAAAAAGTCTTCCGGCAGAAAGATATATTACTGTAAACCCTTTTTCCAATACCTTTTTTGCAATAGAATTGCATAAAAAGGTTTTTCCAAGCCCCGTTTTTCCCATCAAGAGAAGATTTGTATTTTTTTTACCAAAATTCTCGGCAAATTTATAACACGACGTGTATACAATTCGCATATTATCATAATGTGTTAGTCCATTTTTGTCTTTTACATTCTTTGAATAATAATCCAAGTTAAAGTTATCAAATGTTTCATTTTCCGAAATACCGTTCAGCAATGCCCTTCCATAAGCCCTTTTAATAAGATACTGCCTGAAGCATGCACACTCTTTTCCGTTAACAAAGCCTGTATCTTTACATATTTTACACCTATAAGCGTTATCGAAATACTCCTCATTAATGCCAAGCTCAGAATAAATCATGTTTTTTTCTGTATTTAGCTCATAGAGTTCTTCCTTAAGCTTAAACGATATCTTATCCTTGTCCTTTGGATTTTTTATTATCTCCTTTGCGGCATTTATACCGACAGCGTTTATTTCTTTATCAATTTCTGAGAGTCTTGGATTGCTATTGTAAATTTTCTTTTTCATATCACTTCTGACCGCCTCGGAAGCACTTTTAATCGAATCATAATCTCTGAGTGCGGATTTATATATATCAGTTTTAATGGCCATCATCTACTCCTCCAAACCCCTTAGTAAACTCAGCAAACTTTATGCGGCTTAGTTCATCATAATCCCACTCATGTTCCTCGTAATTTGTAAATTTAGTCTTTTTAACCTTTTCACCGGACTGCTTTACTGCATTTACACCGTTTTTCTTTGCAAATTTTTCATCTGCAGACTTAGCCTTATCAAGTGTATCTATGCTGGCTTTTTCCCAATTAGAAAAAACCTTATCAGCATAGGGAAAAGGATTTCCGCTTGTAACAGACATTGCTGTTTTTTCACACCCATAAAGCACTAAATCCAGTGGCAGCTTATCTACCCATTTTTTCATATATTCAATCTGCTTATCAATAGGCTTTTTACCGCCAAGCCCTAAAGCACGCATAATTTTCATGTAAACACTGCTGTAATCATTTATTCTCTCCAGTGCTGACTGTACATCGCATACACCATCGTCATGCCACGCAATTGCAACACTTTCTATGTATTTCATACTTCTGTGCCCATTGTTACAGCAGTATGCAAGTAATATTTCTATAACCTCTAACGGTAGTCTAAGCCAATCATGCAGACTGTAAAGAGTACTTACCTCCGACGACGACAGTAGCTTTCCTAAATTTGTTTCAGCACTGCTTATAAGCCCCTTAAAATCTGCATTCCTATTCATATAAAAACTTAATTCTTCTTGTGAATAGTCTGGTGGTAATGCAGAGAACGTCCTTTGACCGGAAATAGATTCTCCGTTATCCTCCCAAAATTTAAGAGCTTTTTTAACATCACTTTCAGTCATTCCCAAACTGTCTGCAAGCTGCACATCGGTAAAATTGCTTTTGCCCTCTTGAATCAATTTTTGAACACAAATATACGTCAAAACATAGGCAGACGGTGCTGATGCCAAATATTTTTCAAGAAACTCGTTGTTAATTTCAGTCTTTCCATCTGTTTTTGCGTTTTGTGCCATAATAATCATCCCTTCAGTTATATGATTATAGCATTTCAACTACACAACCGCAAGTTTTATACATTTATTAAACAAAAAGGACTGAGTAACTCAGTCCTTTTTATCTTTATTCTTTCTTAAATGAAAATGAATTTTATTTTTATTTTTATTGTTAAAAACAAAGATTACAATACTAAGCACAATAATAGTCAGTACCATAACCGCGAGTGCCCTTGAATCTTTAATTGCTATAAATATAGCCAACATTGCACATATAATGCTTATTCCATAAAGAATCAATACAGCCTGTTTTTGTGTATATCCTTTATCAATAAGTTTATGATGCAGATGCCCTCTATCAGCCTGCATAATAGGTTTATGAGTTATTATTCTTCTTAGCATTGCACAAATTGTATCAAATATCGGAAGCCCAAGTGAAAGCAGGCAAACAATCAATGCAAGAATCGCATATCCCTTGAATACGCCCATTATACTTGTTACAGCCAACACATAACCTAAGAATGTTGAACCTGTATCACCCATAAATATCTCGGCAGGATTAAAGTTCCTCGGTAAAAATCCAAGACAGCTCCCAGCAAGTGCTGCTGTAAACATTACTGCGGATTCGGTACCTGTAAATATACAAAGCACCATAAGACATATGGATGCAATAGATGAAACTCCAGCCGCAAGACCATCAAGCCCATCAATAAGGTTAACCGCATTTGTTACACCGATTATCCAAATAAGAGTAATAGGACCGCTTAACTTCTGCAGATATGTTGTAACAGGCCACATAACAACATTTATCCTGATTCCCGATTTAATTACTATTAAGGCGGCAATAACTTGAAAAACAAGCTTAACCTTTGCAGGAAGATTTTTTATATCGTCTACTATTCCAACACAAACGATAATAAGTGCACCTATAATAAAGCCTGCAAAATGCCTAAGATTTATATCATTTACAAATCTATATAAAACAAGCACTGTTACTAAAAATCCAAGTACAATAGCAATTCCTCCAAGTCTTGGCATAGGCTTAGTATGCATACCTCTATCTTTAGGATAATCAATAGCATTTGCTTTTACAGATATATACTTTGCTATCGGCGTTGCCGCAATTGAAATTGCAAATGCACTGGCAAATGCCGCAATGTATAAAAGCCAATCATGAACAACCATTTTGTTCTCCTTACTTCAAAAATAACATACTTATTTTGTTCCGAAAATTCTATCACCTGCATCGCCAAGTCCGGGAACTATGTAACCATGGTCATTAAGACGGCCATCATAAGCAGCTGCATAAATATCAACATCGGGATGTGCGTTTCTAAGTGCATCTACTCCATTAGGTGCAGCAAGAATGCAAAGGAATGTTATCTTCCTTGCTCCTCTTTCTTTAATAAAGTTTATCGCCGATACTGCGGTTCCGCCAGTTGCAAGCATAGGATCTACTACAAAAACTTCCATATCAGCTATTTCATTAGGCAGCTTGCAGTAATACTCTATCGGCTTAAGTGTTTCAGGATCACGGTAAAGGCCGATAAAGCCAACCTTGGCAGTCGGCATAAGTTCAAGAAGACCGTCCATCATACCCATACCTGCACGAAGAATAGGAACAACTGCAAACCTTCTTTCAATAATATTTACATCTGCAACATCAATAGGTGTAGTAACCTTAGCAGGAACTAATTCAATGTTTCTTGTTGCTTCATAACAAAGGAGCATTGCTACCTCTGAAATTATTTCTTTAAATTCTTTTGATCCTGTTTCCTTGTTTCTTAAAAGTGCCATCTTATTCTGAATAAGAGGATGATTTGATACAAAAAACTCGCTCATTACTATACTCCTTTTTAATTCTACTGTCTTTTATTCTTCTATTTGTTTTATCCTTCTTATATGTCGCTCATCATTTGAAAACGGAGTGTCAAGAAAAATCCTTACAATTTCCACAGCAAGCCCGGGACCGATTACTCTCGCTCCCATTGTAATGATATTTGCATCATTATGTTCCCTAGTCGCTTTTGCAGAAAAACAATCATGTACAAGTGCAGCTCTTACTCCCTTTACCTTATTGGCTGCAATACTGACGCCAATTCCAGTTCCGCAAACAAGAATTCCCTTTTCACATTCACCATCTGCAACAGCGTGTGCAACCTTTTTAGCATACTCGGGATAATCACAGCTTTCATCGCTGTATGTTCCATAGTCCTTATATTCATATCCGGATTTTTTAAGGAAATCAATAATTTCCTGTTTTAAATAATATCCGCCGTGGTCGCATCCAATAGCTATCATATCATTCATTTCCCTTCTCACTCTGCCATTTATTAAGTAAAGTTCCGAATGCTTCTCCGATTCCGCAAAGGCACTCTTTATATGCATTCATAGGATAACCCTTAGGGCTCATAATATCCCCATCTTCGCCGGTTGTATATCCAAGAAGAGTATACAGCTTTTCAGGCTGGCAAACATCTGCAATCTTTTCTTTCTGCTCAATCGTCATCGTCATAACTATGTCAGCCTCATCAATATCCTTCTGAGAAAGTTGTACTGCATCAATTTTATTCATATCAGGCTCAAGTTCTACGGCTGTAAGTATTGCCATAGTAAAATTGCTCATCTTTTTGCCCTCAGCAACATTAAGTCCTCTGCTTGATGTCTCAACATCAAAGCCAGTGTCTTCCATTACATCAAAAGCAATCGCCTCTGCAATTTTCCCTTCATATGAATTTTCCTCATCAACAAATAAGAATTTCATTGTACATCTCCTTTTTGATTGCCGACCAATTTACCTGCCACTTTTCCAATGCAGTCAATTATCTCTTCTGCACATTCTAAATATATCGCAGGGCTTTGCCCGAATGGATCAGATATATCGCCATCTGTTCCTAATGCATATCCCTTTAGTGTATAAAGCTTTTCTGGAGGACAAATATTTCCAAGCATTTTTTTATGATCAATAGTCATTGTCAAAATTAAGTCAGCTTCTTCAATGTCCTCTTTTGTTAATTGCTTTGCCATGTGGTTTTCAAGACTTAAGCCGTAATTTCTGACTGCAAGCTTTGCATAATCACTTGCCGGTAAACTCTCTGAAACAAACAAGCCTCTGCTTTGCGCCTGAATATCAAGCTTCGCATTTTTAAAAACTAATTCTGCAAAAACTTCCGCCATTGGGCTTCTGCATGTATTACCTGTGCATACGAAAACTACTTTCATCTTGCTTCACCACCGTTTCAGCATCTTATATATTTAAAAGCAGCAGCTTTATTAAGCCTATTCATTATAGCTGCTCCCTCTCCACTCTCGTCAAACACTTCAGAATATACCACATCAACGCCTATATAATCAAACTTTCGTAGTATTTTGAATAGATTTGCACCTATTGTTTCAGGCTTATTCCTGTCACCTACGACAAGCACATGACCGCCCTTATAACAATTCTTTGTTTGTTCCGTTGCCATTATTCCAATAGAGAGACCTTTTTTGCTGTCTTCAGTTATTTTTTCATTAATGGTCCTTATTACATCATCCTTACTGCCTGAAACAAGTGTAACACTTGCAGCTGGCGAATAATGCTTATACTTCATTCCCGGTGCCTTAGGTACAATATCAGCTGATGGCTTCATATATACAGCAGGGTCAACATCTATTTCCCCAACAACAACTTCAATCATTTCCTTTGTAATTGCTCCCGGGCGTAACAAAACAGGCTTGTCCACAGATACATCCAGTATTGTTGACTCAAGCCCCCATTCAGCCGGACCACCGTCAATAATCATATTAATTTTACCATTAAGATCATACTCAACATGTGATGCTCTTGTTGGGCTTGGTTTTCCTGATGAGTTTGCGCTAGGGGCTGCCACAGGTATTCCTGCTGCTTTAATCAGTTCTCTGGCAACCGTATTTGACGGGAACCTAATTGCAACTGTGTCAAGTCCTCCTGTTACTGCCAAAGGTACACACTCCGCTTTTGGCAAAACAAGTGTAATAGGCCCCGGCCAAAACGCTTTAATGATTTTTTCCGCATTCTCTGTTACTTTACTCACAATTGGGTAAAGACCGCTTACCTCTCCAATAGTAAGTATAAGCGGATTGTCACTAGGTCTGCCCTTTGCTTCATATATTTTTTTGCAGGCATTTTCGTCAAGACCATTTGCTCCAAGTCCATATACGGTTTCGGTAGGAAAAGCAACAAGTCCTCCGTTTTTAAGTATTTCGGCAGCTTCTTTAAGTATATTTAAATCCGGCCTTGCAGCATCAACCTTTACTAACTTAGTTTCCATTTTATAAATTTGCCCCGCAACATTTTTTAAATTTTTTACCGCTTCCGCATGGACATGGATCGTTTCTGCCGACTTTCGGTCCTTCATTTACAACTGTGCGTGCATTTCTCTGTGCTTTAAAAAGATGATTTTGTTCATCCGCTGTAAATATATTATTCCACTGAGGAAGTGAATAAAGATGCTCTGCCTTATATTCAACCATCTTCTTATAAAGCTCATCAAACTCTATATGAAGCTTTACAATCGTATCAGCTTCAAGCTGATTAACATCATAAGGCTCAGGAAGCACATCATTGATGCCATCAACAAATGCAACAGCCTGTTCATCTGTCATATTAAACTTTTCAGCAATTTCTGAAATTTTGTATTCCATATCCTGAATTTTTTCTTCAAGAATGTATTCATATATTTTCTGTTCAAGAGGAAGATAATCGTTCCAAACTTCGTCAACGCTCTGTCCCTTTTGAGTAAATGCTTTTTTCATCCAGCTTTCATATAAGCCCATCTAATATTCTCTCCTTGTAAACTAAAATTATATTCTTAGAAATCATAATACATTTTTCCCTTAATTACAACACAATTATGTAAAATAGTCAAGGGCAAGACCCACAAACGAGCCTTGCCTCTGATTGAATTTATATATGTTTTTCTCTCTTGATTACTATAATTTCAGCTCCACACTTATTCAAAACATCATTTATACTTTCAAACTCAGATTCGTCTGCTGATTTATGAACATTTTTGGGCGGTTCACCTAGAACAATAATTGTTATCCCATATTCCTTTATGAAATCGTGAATAGCCTGTGCAACATTATCACTGCACAGCATATGCACCATACCTCCGCGTTCAGTTCCGTGTTCAAAAAGCTTCTCAAGTATCGTTGGTGTCTTACTGTTATTAAAAATACTTCTTCCTTTATTTACGTTTAATATGTGAAATTCTGCATTGTTTTTATCCGCTACCACTGCTGCTGCATCAATAAGCTTTTCGGAATTGCTCTGTACTGTAATACATACAAGCACTTTTTGAGTACCGTCAGGTGCAGTTAAATCAAAATCTCTGACCATTACAATCCTCCTGTTTAGTTCAAAAAATATGTAAAAGTGAATTTAGTTTCTATTTCCTTATAACAGTTATATATTAACATAATAATTTGTACGAATATTGAACATATCATTAATTTTTTCTTAATTTAGTGTAAATAAAATAAACGCCATGTTAAAATCAACTAAAAAATCAATTTTACATAGCGTTTTTTATTTAATATGTAATTTTAGTACTCAGGTTTATTTATAATTTTCAAATGAAATAGAGGTTATAACAATATCCTCAAGCGGTTTGCTGTTTTCGTCCGTACTTACAGCAGCAATCTTATCAACAACATCCATTCCGTCAAACACCTGTCCGAATACAGTATGAACATAATCAAGATGAGGAGTTCCGCCATTTTTATTATAAAGTTCTCTGGCTTTTTCGGAATAATTTACTCTAACCATTGTCTTTGATTCGCTGTTATAAAGTACCTGGTCTGTTCCATACTTTTCAACAATCTGATCAATATAATCAAAATAGCCTTCCTGAACCTCAGGTTTCTGAACAACAAAGAATTGGCTCTGATTTGTATTCATACCTGAATTAGCCATACAAAGTGCTCCTCTGAAATTATAGAGGTTAGGAGAAAACTCATCATCAAAAGCACTTCCGTAGATACTCTCTCCGCCGGAGCCTGTCCCATCAGGTGAACCGCTTTGAATCATAAAATCGTTAATTACTCTATGGAAAATAACTCCGTCATAGTATCCTTCTTTAGCATGTGTCTTAAAGTTTTCAACAGCCTTTGGAGCTTCATTCTCAAAAAATTTAACCTTAATATCCCCCATACTTGTATGAATAACTGCAATTTCTTCTCCTGCGGCAGGAGGATCAAGCTGAGTTATCTCTGTTCCCTGTGTTGCAAGGTTATCAAGATATGCCTGTTTATCAGCATCTGTTTTGCTGTCAGTATTTGCGTCTGTATTTGCGTCTGTTTCTGCATCTGTTTTGCTGTCAGCATTGTTTTCTGTGCTGCTTGTTGCTCCATTATCAGTCGACTTTGAGCAGCCGCCCAGAACCATTACTGCAACTAATGAAATCAGCGCAATAATATTTAATGTATTTCTTTTCATTTAATCAATTCCTCTCATTTGCCGGCCTTTTTAATATCAGCCGCCTTATTAATTTCATTTATTATCCTATCAACGCCGTTGGCAGTATTGCTCTCATCCATTGCCTTAATATATTTACTTCTGTTTTTATATAAATCTCTAATTTCTGCTTCAATGTTATCTATATTTTCTTCCTTTAGCACCTTTGAAAACCCCTGCTTATTAAAAGAATCAGCATTTAGAATCTGGTCTCCACGACTTGCATTTGTAGATAAAGGTATAAGCAGACTCGGCTTTTTAAGAGCAAGAAATTCAGATATTGAATTGCTTCCCGAACGGGATATTATCACATCAGCTGCCGCAAATATGTTCTTCAATTCTTCATTCACATATTCAAACTGTTTGTATCCCTTCATATTAGTAAGGCTTTCATCAACATTGCCTTTGCCGCATAAATGTACTACCTGAAAATCCCTCAGCAGCGACGGCAGTGCCTTTCTCAATGCATTGTTTATTTTTACTGCACCTAAGCTTCCACCCATAGAAAGAATAACCGGCTTATCAGCGGTGAAACCGCACATATTAAGCCCCTGTGCCCTGTTGCTTTCAAAAAGCTCCTTCCTTATTGGGGAACCAGTATATACGCCTTTCCCACCCTTTATATATTTCAAAGTTTCCGGGAATGTTGTGCACACAGTTTTTGCATGAGGCATAGATAATTTATTTGCAAGACCTGGTGTAATATCAGATTCATGTATAACAACAGGTATACCTAATCTGCCGCCTGCTATAACAACAGGTACTGCAACAAATCCTCCCTTTGAGAAAATAACATCAGGTTTAATCTGTTTCAGCACTTTTTTTGCATCTGATATGCCTGCGATAACTCTGAAGGCATCCTTAATATTTTCCTTTGATAAATATCTTCTAAGTTTTCCGCTTCTAACCGAATAATATGGTATACCTTCTCTTGCAATAAGTTCATGCTCGATACCTGTCTCAGTACCAATGTAGCTTATTTCCCATCCTGCTTTTTTAAGTTCACGAATAAGTGCAATATTAGGTGTAACATGTCCGGCAGTTCCTCCGCCGGTCAATACTATTTTTTTCAATTTTATCCACTCCGATGAACTGAATTCAATTAGTTTATAATATCAGATATTTTCCGCTAATTCCATATAAAAATAAAATTTTAGAAAATTTGTCACAATTAAATTATTATAGCATATAGTTTTAAAAAAGGAGTGATGGCATGTATCCGTATAATACTAACAAAACACAAAAATTAAATAATGTTAAGCTTTCTAATGCAAAACTTGTTATGTCGGAAGAAGAACCGACAATTCAAGATATGATTATTGATGCAATAAAAGATGAAGAACATGATTTTAAATATTATTCTGCCCTGTCAGACGCAATCACCGACCCTACTGATGCCGAAACTGTTAAATCCATGTCACTTGATGAATACAAACACAAGCGGCTTTTGGAAGAAATCTACTATGCTCTTACCGGAGCTATGCCTCAACCGGTAGAAGTGGAGATTGAACCAATCTCTAATAATCTTAAAGAAGAATTTAGTAATAGTCTATTTAAAGAGCTTGAAGGCGTTGAACTGTATCGTGAACTCATGACTTCATTTGAAAGCTTAGGTGTTCGTGATCTATTTTTCGAAATTCTGACCGATGAACAATCGCATGCAGACATGCTTAACTATCTTATACAAAAGTAGAATGATAAGCCCATAAAAAGCAAACTTTTTATGGGCTTATACTTATTTAGTATTTAATTCAACTGTAATTATTGTTCCTTTTGGTTTATTGTGTGCTACCTTAAAACGTCCGCCGTTTTTTTCTGTAATTCTTTTACACATAAACAGCCCAACACCGCTTCCGCCTTTTTTAGTTGTATAGAACAAATCTCCTATTCTTTCAATATCTTTATCAGAGATGCCACAGCCCGTATCTGAAATGGTTATTGCTATTTTGTTATATCTCTTTTTCATTTCCGTCTTAATTAAATCTCCGTTTTCTGTCGCCTCGACTGCATTTTTAACTATATTATTGAAAAGACTCTCCAATAATTCGTCCTTAACATTTACCAAGGTATTTTCACAATTATTTTCAATTTCAAATTTCCTATCATAAACTCTGCTATACTTATTAAAAACAGCTTCAATTATCGCCCCAGCGTCAGACATTTCTTTTTTTTCTTCTTTTTCATCTTTCTTTATATTTTCCATATTTTCGTGTATCAGCTCATTTATTTTCTCAATTTCTGCATACACAGTCTCAAAGCTTTTTTTGTTCTCTCCATTGTTATCAAGTTCAATAAGCTGTACATTTGCCCTTATGACTGCAAGCGGATTTTTTATTTCATGTGCAAAAAAAGCCGCTTTTTCTTTGTAGTGTTTTTCAGCCAAATCATTCATTACCTATTTCCTCCCTAAACTATTAACATTCACAGGAATATTTTCCATATTATTCCTGGTAATAATATTGTATTTCAAAACACAAAATAATACAATATTTTTATATTTTCAAAATTAACAGTTTATCAACAAATTATGACAATTTTTTGTAAAAATTTTATTTCTATTGTCTTCACTTATATGCCATTTATGATATACTGTTTTTAGTTGAATAATGAAAGGAATGATAAATTTGGACAACTGTATTTTCTGTAAAATTATTTCAGGTGATATACCTTCAGCTACAATTTATGAAGACGATGAATTCAAAGTAATACTTGACAGATTCCCCAGCAACGTAGGTCATGCCCTCATTCTTACAAAAAAGCATTATGCGAATATTTTCGAAATAGATGAGGATGTTGCAGGCAGACTTTTCAAGCTTGCAGTTAAAGTTTCTAAAAATATGAAGGATGTCCTTAACCTTGAGGCAATGAACATCGTTCAGAACAACGGCGAAATGGCCGGTCAAACTGTTCACCATTTTCACCTTCACCTTATACCAAGATATGTGGGAGATAAGGTATCTGTAAAGTGGGAACAGCTTGATTTAACAGATGAGCAGATATCTGAAGTACAGTCAAAACTTAAAATGAACTGAATTAAAAAAGGATATTGTTAATTCACAATATCCTTTTTGTTATTTTTCTAATCTTGCACCTTCACGCTGAACTACCATTGAGGAAATCTTATTTGCTTCAGTAAGTGCTTCATCAATTTTCTTTCCAAGCTTTCTTTGAGCAATAAATGTTCCGATATGTGCATCTCCGGCACCAATTGTATCAACAACCTCAGCCTTAAATGCCGGTACCTCGTACCAAATCATATCTCCTCCTGATAAACAGCAGCTTCCATTTTCTCCGTCAGTTATAACAACTGTATTTTTTGTAATATTCATAAGAGCCTTTGCCGCACTTCTTATATTGTCCGTATTTGTAAACGAAATTGCTTCTGTCTTATTAACATGCAGAATAGGGTGAAGATTGAAAATTCTTTCAAGCTTGTCCATTCCAATCGCATTTATCCTCGGTCCGGGTGCAAAATACACCGTCATTTTTGATTTCTTAAGAAAATCAATTATTATATCGCCGGTATATTCTTCAATTTCAAGGCCGCAAATATATGCACAATCAAAATCTTCCGGATTAAGTGCATCAAACCACTCTTTCTTGAATCTGTATTCAGCGCCATGTTCACATATAAATGACCGTTCTCCGCCATCCTCAACAAGACAATAGCAGCACCCGTTTGGCTCTTCCGGATTAAGCTCCGCACGCGGAACATTTAAATTATTCAATGCCTTTGCCACATAGTCAGCATATATTCCGCTTCCAATAGGCGAAAACAACAAGTACGGTACATCAAAATATGCAATCGCCTGAGAAACATTAAAAGCACATCCTCCAAGGGACATCTTCTGCCACTTCAAATTAATATCAACGCCCGTGGTCGGTAGCATATTCAATCTTATTATTATATCAACAACCGTCGAGCCTATTACCAAAACCTTTTTCATATTATCCCCCAGAATTTTTAATTTTACTGGTTTATTATAATATTCAATTTTACTTTAATCAAGATATTAAACTGAAATATATCTATGTCGTCTTTTACATTGCACTACATTATTGATTATTAGAATATGTAATACAGACACATTAAAGCCGTCATAATCCATACAGGTATAGAAGGTATAAGCTTTACATCGCGTTCACAAATTGCACGAAGTACTGATATAAACACATATACAAACATACCTATTACAATTCCGCCAACATAATCTGACATATATATAGTTACTAGCCACATACACGCAACAGGCAGAAATTCAACAGGGTCAAAATCCAATCCTTTTACTGTCTCTAGTAAAGAAATGCCTACAACTACAAGTGCAGCACCTGTTGCAGCACCGGGTATCATCTGAAATACAGGGCTGATAAAGCAGCAAAGCAAGAACAAAACAGCTGTAGAAACATTTGACAAACCTGTACGGCTTCCCGACTCAATACCTGCTGCCGATTCAGCAAAACTGCTTATAGTTGATATACCAAATATAGCACCCAAAATAGTTGCTCCTGAGTCAACAAGAAAAACCTTGCCAAACGCAGGGAAATTTCCATCCTCATCCAAAAGATTTGCCTTTCCTGCCAATGCAAGGCCGGCTCCCAATGTTCCAAAAAAGTCATTAATGATTAGCATAAGAAGTAAAGGAATATAGCTAAGCTTAAGAGCACCTAATATATCAACTTGAAAGGCAACATCCCCAATAGCAGAAAATGCGCCCGATGTGAAAATGGTTTCAGGAAGAATAGTTACTCCCATAGGAATACCAATAATAGTAGTAATTATAATTCCGATAAGCAAACCGCCACGAATTTTATATTCATGACCGTTAACTTTAATTTTAACATATGTCAAAAAAAAGCAAATAGCAACTCCAATTATACCTAAAATTGTACTATTTGATGAAAAATCACCATATGTGAAACCACCATCTGTTACGGAATATAGTCCGCAAGAACCTAATCCTACACGGGCAATCAAAAATCCAACTGCTGCAGCAATACCAATTTTAACGTTTTTAGGCAAACATTTGGCAAAGAGTTCTCTTAGATTAAATAAAGAAATTAATAAGAATATAACACCCGAAACAAATACAAGTCCAAAAGCCACACTATATGTAGCTGTGCCATCAGCAATCCAACCTGCAATTAATCCGGGAATTACCAAAACTGGTGCTAAGCAAATTGGTGTGTTTGAATAAAGACCCATTGCAAAACAAGAAATTGCCGTTGTCAAAGCTGTGCATACTAAAACACCTGTAAGGTTAATTCCCGGCACAGTTGACATAGACCAAGTCATATATGCCAAAATATATGCCATAGTTGCGAAGGTAGTTGCACCTCCTATTATTTCTGTTGATACTGTGGAACCTCGTTCCGAGATTTTAAAATATTTGTCCAATCGTTCTTTCATGTTTACCACCCTTCTGTTGATTAATATATTTGTCAATTGTTCTTTGAAAGATTGTTTATAAATATTACTTGATATTATAAAGAAGTTTGGCATTTTCCCTTGCAATATCCAGTACTTCCTGTGCTGTAACATCTCCGCGCAGGCTTGAAATTTTCTCAGCTACAAAAGAAATCATATCAGGTTTAGCTGACTCACCGATCAAATGAGACGGAGGTAAAAACGGCGCGTCCGTTTCCAAAAGCAAAAGTTCTAAAGGCATCTCCCGCACAAGCTCAATAAGGCACTCGCTATCAGGGTAAGTAATCTGAGGACCAATTCCCATATAAATACCCATCTCCATGAATTTTAATGCCACTTTGAGCGGTGAAAAGATACGGTGAATTTCTCCTTTGATACTGTAGTCCTTTATAATACGCAGCGTATCAGTATCTGCATCACGGTCATGAATAACCACTGGCAAATTTACTGACTTTGCCAATTCGAGCTGTTCACGAAAACGAAGTTCCTGTATTTTCGCGTTTGGATGACCCTCAAATCCATAATCCATACCTATTTCTCCGACAGCAACAACCTTTTTGTTTTTGCATAAGTATTCAAGTTGTTTCAAATAATCATTAGGCAAATCAGCTGTTTCATTTGGGTATATCCCAACTGATGCGTATACAAAATCATACTTATCTGCCATTTCGCATGAACGTGCAGATGACAGCAAATCTGAGCCTGAATTAATTATTCCCACTACCCCCTTCCTTTTCTGTTCAGATAGGACCTCATCCAATTGAGCACTGAAGCATGGATCATCCATATGCGCATGTGTGTCAAAAATACCGGCTAACATTATTAAGTCACCTCTCATTTTATAATTATAAATAAAAGCTGAATAAATACATATAGATTTTCTCTATATTATTTATTCAGCTCCATTGCTTTGACACATGATACCTCTGTTGCATATTTTTGTCAACCCAAAATGTTCATTTTATCAAATTTTTTTCATATAATTGAACACATAAAAAAGCCCTCCTGAAAGGAGGGCTTGAATCAGCTTACTGAGCAGCTTTTTCAGCTTTGCGTTTTGCAATAGCTTCTGTTAATTTAGGGATAATTGCTTTAACATCACCAACGATACCTAAATCAGCTACATCAAAAATAGGTGCTGTATCATTCATGTTGATAGCAACAATATATTCTGCACCTTCCATACCTGCAACGTGCTGAATAGCTCCTGAAATTCCACAAGCCATGTAAAGTTCAGGGCGAACTGTCTTGCCTGTCTGTCCAACCTGACGATCTTTTTCAATCCAACCAGCATCAACGTTTGCTCTTGATGAAGAAACAACACCACCAAGTACATCAGCAAGATCCTGAAGTTTTTCGAAAAAGTCTGCTGAACCGATACCACGTCCGCCTGAGATAAGAATCTTAGCTTCTGTAATATCAACTGACTTCTTGTCTCCCTTAACAACCTCTTTGATTGTTACGTTCATATCAGCGGGTGTAAAGTCAACTTTGATTTCTTCGATTTCGCCTTTTCTTGCTTCGTCTCTGGGAAGAGCCTTCATAACTCCGGGACGTACTGTTGCCATCTGGGGTCTGAAGTCTTTACAAACGATAGTAGCCATGATGTTACCACCAAATGCAGGACGTGTCATAAGCAATAATTTTGTGTCAGGCATTGCATCGATTGTACCGATATCAAGTTTAGTACAGTCAGCTGTAAGACCTGTATGTACTCTTGCTGATACACGAGGAGCAAGGTCACGACCTATTGAACTTGCACCATAAAGTACAATTTCAGGATCACATTTTTTAATTACTTCATATAATGCCTTTGCATAAGGCTCTGTAACATACTCAGCAAGCATAGGATCGTCAACAACTACTACTTTGTTAGCACCATGCTTAATAAGTATATCAGCTTTTTCTTTAATTCCGCTTCCTAATAAAACAGCAACTACCTGCTGACCTAAATCAGCAGCAAGCTCTGCAGCTTTGCCGATAAGTTCTATACCAACCTTCTGGATTACTCCGTCTCTCTGTTCTGCTAATACGTATACATCTTTACTCATTAGCTTACCATTCCTTTCTGATTAATAATCTTCTCAAGCTAGTTACTCACTCTTAGATAATATGTCTTTCTTCTAACTTAGCAACAATAGTTTCAACAGCATCTTCAGCTGAAAGGTCTTTATAGTAAAGTCCTTTACCCTTAGCCTGTTTTGTGAATGACTGTTTAACGTTTGTAGGAGAACCCTTAAGACCGATATTAGCCATATCTACTGTGTCTTTAAGTTCTTCAAGTGTCCACACTTTAACTTCTTTTTCTCTGTAAGCGTCAAAGATTCCGCGAACTGTCATATATCTGGGAGTTGCTAACTCTGCTAATGCTGTAATAAGGCACGGAGTTTTAACCTCGATTATATGATATCTATCTTCAAACTGTCTCTTAACAACAATTTTACCTTCTTCAGCTTCGATAATTTCTTCAGCGTAAGAAATCTGAGGAATTGCAAGGTGCTCAGCAATCTGAGGACCAACCTGAGCTGTGTCACCATCGATAGCCTGACGGCCTGTGATGATTACATCATAGTCAAGTTTCTTTAAAGCAGCTGCAAGCGTTGAAGATGTAGCCCATGTATCAGCGCCGCCAAAAGCTCTGTCTGTTACAAGAATAGCATCGTCACAGCCCATAGCAAGAGCCTCTCTTAAAGCAGCATCTGCCTGAGGGGGTCCCATAGAAACAACTGTAACTGTTCCGCCTACTTTTTCTTTTAACTGTAAAGCAGCCTCAATACCTGCTTTATCATCGGGATTTATAATACTAGGAACACCATCTCTGATAAGTGTATTAGTTTTTGGATCAAGCTTAACTTCTGTGGTATCAGGTACCTGTTTTGCACAAACAACTATTTTCATTGTCTTTCTCCTTCCGCATATTTATATTCTAAATTCATAAGAAATCATTTACACTATGTAATGTAAAATTATTTACCAACCTTCATATGTGTGGCGATAACCATCTTCTGAATTTCACTTGTGCCTTCGTAAATTTCTACAATCTTAGCGTCTCTCATCATTCTTTCAATATGATACTCTCTCATATATCCGTAACCGCCGAATAACTGGAGGCATCTTCTTGTTGTATCTGAACCAACTGTTGCACCGTAGTATTTACCCATACAAGCATACAATCCGAAAGGAAGACCAGCATCTTTTGTGCAAGCAGCTCTATAAATAATAAGCTGAGCTGAGTCAACTCTTGTTCTCATATCTGCAAGTTCAAACTGTGTATTCTGGAATGAACCGATTGTCTTGCCAAACTGTTTTCTCTGGCTTACATATTTAAGTGTTTCTTCGATAGCACCCTGTGCAATACCAAGACCAACAGCACCAACACCGATACGTCCGATGTCAAGAGTTTGCATAATCATCTTGAAACCGTCGCCCTCTCTACCAATAAGGTTTTCCTTAGGAACGATACAGTTATCAAAGATAAGGTCTGCTGTTGCCGAAGCACGGATACCCATCTTCTTCTCATGCTTACCGATTGAGAAACCGGGAGCATCAGCAGGAATTACAAGGATTGACATACCCTTGTTTCCTTTTGCTTTGTCAGTCATAACAACTGTTGTATAATATTTAGCTTCGCCAGCATTTGTGATGAAGCACTTTCTGCCGTTTACTACATAGTGATCGCCATCAAGATATGCTTTTGTCTGCTGCATAGCTGCATCAGAACCAGCACCGGGCTCTGTAAGTCCCATAGCGCCCCAAGCTCTGCCTGTAAGCAAATCAGGAAGGAATCTCATTTTCTGTTCTTCTGTACCATACTCATAAATAGGCCAGCAGCAAAGTGATGAATGAGCAGCCATACCTGATGTTACAGAAGCTGAGTACTTAGAAATTTCTTCAATTGCCATAACGTAAGCAAGGTAGTCTCCACCCTGTCCGCCGTATTTTTTGGGATACTGAATACCTAAGAGACCAGCAGGTCCAAGCTTCTCCCAAATTTCTCTGGGGAATCTTTCTTCTTCATCCATATCCTGCATTACTGGTTTAATTTCGTTCTCTACGAACTCTCTTACCATTTGTCTGAATAACAGGTGTTCTTTTGATAACGTAAAATCCATTAATACTTCCTCCTTTATCCTCGTAAGAAAATTTTAACCCATCAAAATTGTCAAAAATTAATAGTTTTGATGTTATAAAAACCAAGCAAAACAATTATTCCCCGACTGCGACTTTTCTTGTTCTGCCTATTTTTTTGACACTTGAAAGACTGAAATGTACGCATAAAAATACATTCTTTTTATAATCTTTCATAATAGATATATTATACTAATGTTAATTATCTGTCAATGTTTTTGTTTTACAAAAATCAATCTTTTTGAAACAATTTGAGTAAAATTTATTCACATTGTTTTAGTATTGTTTTCATAGATTCCAGTCTATTATTGTTTTATTTTTTGTTAAGATTACCAACTGCTTTAATATGCAATACTTATTTATTTTATATTTATATAAGTTTTGCACTATATAGCTTTTTATATATAAGTTTGCCATCCTCCCTTTTACTCTCCATTAAGCTTATTTCATTAACAAACATTTGATTAAATTGCGGCTTTAATTTTTCTGTTACAATTTTTTTGTTATAAATTAGTACAACCTCGCGTGCAAGTGTAATATGTGGTGAAAATTTGGCTCTTTCTCTCCTAAAACCTTGCTTTCCAAGGTTCTTTTCAAGTGTTTCATATAGTCTGACAAGCTCTTTGCTTTTATCTATCCCAAGCCACAATATGCAATTTTCTCCTCTGTCAAAGTATCCGAGTGAAGTAAATTTCATAGGGAACTTACGGTTCGCTGCTGCTGTCTCATCCAGTGCATCCATAACATTGTCAGCATCTAATCTATCTATTTCTCCAAGAAAGTGCATAGTAAGGTGAAGATTTTCCTTATAAGTAAAATTGCCTCTCTTACAGTCAGATCTAATCTTATCCTGGTAATCTGCAATTTCCTTCTTTGTTGCGCTTTCAAAATCTATTGCTATAAAAGTTCTCATATTTGCCATTCCTCCGTAAAAAAATAAAAACTGTACCCCACTTATATGAGGTACAGTCTATTATACATTATTTATTCATTACTTTCAAAACAGTTTTAACAACATTTTCAACTGTAAATCCATAATTATCAAAAAGCTTGCTCGCAGGTGCAGAAGCACCGTAGCCATGCATCGAAATTACTTCTCCGTCAAGGCCTACATATTTATGCCAGCCAAAATCTGAAGCAGCTTCAACAGCAACTCTTATTCTTACATCTGACGGCATTACGCTTTCCTTATATTTTGCTGACTGTTCTTCGAAAATTTCCCAAGAAGGCATGCTGATTACTCTGGCATCAATACCCTTCTCCTGAAGAGAATCCCAAGCCTTGTAAATCAGTTCAACCTCTGAACCAGTTGCCATAAGAAGAACATCAGGAATCTTCTTTGTGCTGTCCTTAAGGACATATGCACCCTTAAGCGCATTTTTGCCTGTACCATCAAGCAAAGGAAGATTCTGTCTTGAAAGAATAATACCAGTAGGACTTGATATTCTTGTAAGTGCAGCACACCACGCAGCAGCTGTTTCTCTCGAGTCACAAGGGCGGAATACTGTATAGTTTGGAATACTTCTAAGCGCAGCAAGATGCTCAACAGGCTGATGAGTAGGTCCGTCTTCCCCTACACCAATGCTGTCATGTGTAAATATGCTTATTACGGGAAGTCCCATGAGTGCTGACATTCTTAATCCAGCTTTCATATAATCGCTGAACACAAAGAATCCTGCAATATAAGGTCTTAAACCTCCATGAAGGTACATTCCGCTTGCAATTACAGTCATAGCAAATTCCCTTATACCAAAGTGCATATTAGAGCCTGTCCTGTTTTCAGGTGAATAGTACTCTCTGTCCTTCATTACACTCTTGTTTGAAGGAGCAAGATCTGCTGAACCTCCGATAAGATTAGGTACAAGCTTAGAAAGCTTATTAAGAACCTTTTCCGAAGATGCTCTTGTTGCAATATCACCTTCATATGTCCAAAAATCTTCATTTTTAAGAAGGTCAACAGAAAGCTTTTTGCTGTTCCATACCTTCCATTTTTCAGCAAGTTCAGGATATTCCTTACTGTAAGCAGTAAACATCTTTTTCCATGCTTTTTCTGCTTTTGCACCTTCACCTATTATTTCGTCTATATGCTCCTTAACCTGTTTTGGAACATAGAAATCCTTCTTATATTTCCAACCAAGATTCTCTTTTGCAAGAGCAATTTCTTCCTCACCGAGAGGCTCACCGTGTGCTGATGCCTTTCCCTGTTTATTGGGAGCACCAAAACCAATTTTCGTATCAACCTTAATAATTGTCGGCTTTACAGTTTCACTCTTTGCAATTTTAATTGCAGAGTCGATTGCATCAACATCATTTCCGTCTTTCACTTCAAGCACTTGCCAGCCATATGCGCTGAAACGCTTAAGCACATCCTCCGCAAATGAAGACTGAGTATCACCCTCAATTGTTATATTGTTGCAGTCATACAAAAGTATGAGTTTTCCAAGCTTTAATGTACCTGCAAGTGAAGCAGCTTCTGAAGAAACTCCTTCCATTAGGCACCCATCACCGCACATAGCATAGGTATAATGGTCAACCACATCATATCCCGGCTTATTAAACTGGGCAGCAAGATATGTTTCGGCAATTGCCATGCCAACAGCACCTGCAATGCCCTGTCCAAGAGGACCCGAACTCATTTCAACGCCATCCGTCAATTCGTATTCAGGATGTCCGGGAGTTATGCTGTCAAGCTGACGGAAGTTTTTTAAATCATCTATTGATACCTTATATCCGAAAACATGAAGCAATGAATAAAGCAAAGCTGAGCCATGTCCGGCAGAAAGAACAAAACGGTCTCTGTCAGCCCATTTTGAGTCTGCGGGGTTTATCTTCATGTTCTTTGCCCAAAGTGCATAAGCAGCAGGAGCAGCACCCATAGGAAGTCCCGGATGTCCACTGTTTGCCTTCTGAATTGCTTCAACAGATAAAAATCTAAGTGTATTTACGGTTAACTGATCTATATTCATAATTCAATCCTCCGAATTAATTTTGATTACTTCTTAGGTACGCCTTCCCAATCCTTAAGGAATCTTTCAATTCCTAAATCTGTAAGCGGATGCTTTGTCATCTGCTGTATAACATTAAAAGGAACTGTTGCAATGTCACAGCCAAGTCTTGCCGCATGTGTAACATGAAGAGGATTTCTTATGCTAGCAGCAATAATTTCTGTTTCAATTCCCTGAACATCAAATATGTCAACTATTTCTTCAATAAGCTCCATACCGTCACAGCCAATATCATCAATTCTTCCGATGAATGGGCTTACGTATGATGCGCCTGCTTTTGCAGCAAGAAGAGCCTGAGCAGCTGAAAAAATAAGAGTTACGTTTGTCTTGATTCCCTCTGAGGTGAGAATTTTAACAGCTTTAAGTCCTTCAGCTGTCATAGGAATTTTTATAACAATATTATCATGTATTTTAACAAGTTCTCTTGCTTCCTTAACCATGCCTTCATGCTCAAGGCTAATAACCTCTGCACTGATAGGTCCATCAACAATCGTTGTTATCTCTTTAACCACTTCAACAAAATCTCTGCCTTCTTTTGCGATAAGAGAAGGGTTTGTTGTAACCCCGCAAATAACACCAAGCTCGTTTGCTTCTCTAATCTGGTCGACATTAGCGGTATCAATAAATAATTTCATTCTAGAATCCTCCTGTATTTTTAAGAAATCACAAAATAATTACATTTAATATTGTAAATCACACTGTCCTATAAATCAATGAAAACTTAATATATAAGTAATGCGTACGGAGAAAAAACAATTTATTTTCACCATACGCATAAAAATTAATTATTGAGTTCAGCACAGTTTATCGGTTTCCCCCTAAGCATAAGCAATCCATGCTTAATATTATCAGAAACTGCCATAAAGTTTTCCTCAGCCGCCTTAGGGCTTCCCGGAAGGTTAATAATCAATGACCGTTTCCTTATTCCGGCTACTGATCGAGAAAGTATAGAACGTGTTGTAATTTTCATAGTAAGCATTCTCATAGCTTCGGGTATTCCAGGCACAAGCTTTTCGCATACCGCCGCTGTTGCCTCAGGAGTAACATCTCTGGGAGCAAACCCTGTTCCTCCTGTTGTTATAATAAGTGCTATATCTTTTGATGAAGCTTTAATTAGTGCCTCTGATATTTTTTCTTTTTCATCCGGTACTATTTCGGTATAAACAATTGTATAGCCGTCATCCTCAAGCATTTTCACAACCGTAGGACCGCCTGTATCTTCACGTTCTCCAGTATAGCTTCTGTCACTTACCGTTATAACCGCTGCTGTATAAATATTCAAAGAATCATTTGTAGGGCTACTCATAACAATTCCTCCTTTATTCCAAAAGCAAAACGTCCTTTGGTTCAATATAAACTATTATTCTACCTGATTTAACCAACTCAGCCGCAGTTTCTTTATCTTTTTCGATTCTGATAAGTTCAAAATCATCAACCGCACAAACAGGCTTAAGCATAATTATTGTAGAAAACACATCCTCTGTTACTCTTTCAACAGAGCACTCTATTTTGTTAGCACTGCCTTCAGAAGTAAAATAGTGAGCTCTTAGACCAACAAACTTAATATTGTCACCGACGTTTTTTGCCGCTTTTAAATAGATATTCAGTTTTGGAACAAATATTTCATCTTTTTTAACAGTTTTTTCAATTTCGTATATATTTTTGCAGCCTGAAATTCTTGCTGCGCCAACAGTCATAGGATTTGACATAAGCTCATGAGTACATATAACAGGTTCACTTTTGCCCTCGTCAATAACGCAGATTTCACTGCAGTTTCTGTATGCCTCATTTCTGTCATGAGTTACCATAACAGATATGCCGCCGAATTTTTTTATAGTATCGGCAACCGTCATTTCCAACTTCCATCTAATATAATTATCTAATGCAGAAAATGGTTCGTCAAGTAAAATTGCATCAGGTTCGCTTGCGATTATTCTTGCAAGTGCAGTCCTTTGCTGCTGACCGCCCGAAATTTCATACGGGTATTTGTTTTCAATATCTTCAATATAAAATTCAGACAGTATTTCCTTGAGTCTTTTTTCCTTATCCTTGCTTTTCATCGCAACAGTAATATTTTCGCGCACTGTCATGTTTGGAAAAAGTGCATAGTTTTGAAATAAGTATCCTATATTTCTTTTTTGCGGAGGAACATTTACTTTTTTATCAGAATCAAAAAGAGTCTTCCCGTTGAGAATTATAATTCCCTCATCCGGTTTTTCTATTCCTGCAATGCATTTTAATGTCATGCTCTTTCCGCTTCCTGATGCTCCTAAAAGCGCAAGCTGTCCGTCTGTTTCAAAGTCAGATACAAGAGTATATCTGTTGAGTTTTTTCCTGATGTGCAAAACAAGCGACATTTCTTACACCTTCCTTACCGCTTCTTTTTCTGCTTTCTTTTCCAAAAGGTTCAAAGCAACAAGTACTACAAAAGATATAATTACATTTATAGCCACCCATTTATATGCAAGAGCATCATTGCCCTCACGCCACAGCTGATATACCGTGGTTGAGATAGTTGCTGTTCTTCCGGGAGTGTATCCTGATACCATGCTGGTTGCACCATATTCTCCCAAGCCCCTTGCAAAGGAAAGCACAATTCCTGCAAGAATTCCATCCTTGCAGTTTGGAATTAAAATTTTCCAAAACACAAAAACATTTGATAATCCAAGTGTTTTTCCGGCATATATAAGATTTTTATCAAAGGCTTCAAATGAGCTTCTTACTGTTCTGTACATAAGCGGAAATGTTACAATAATAACTGCGATAATTGATGCATACCATGTCATTGTCAGCTTTATATTAAATACATCAATAAGAAACTTCCCCGCAGCACCGTTAATTCCTATTGATTTAAGTATGAAAAAACCTATTACAGTCGGAGGCAAAACAAGAGGAAGAGTGAGGATACAGTCCAATATTCCCTTTATCATTCTCGGAAGCTTAGCGATGTAATATGCTAAAAATATACCGAGAAAAAATGTAATAACAGTAGCTATTAACGCTATTCTTATTGAATTATAAAGCGGAAACCAGTCCATATCCTCACTCCTCTTTAATTGCTTGTTATTTGGGGATGCCAAAGCCTGCTGCTTTAAATACTGCTGTACAATCATCTGTTTTAAGATAATCTAAAAATTCCTTTGCTTTTTCAGCATTCTTGCTTGTTTTAAGAATAGCAGCCGGGTATGTTATAGCCTTATGGCTTCCTTCTGGTGCAGTTGCAACAACATCAACCTTATCGGAAGTTGCTGCATCTGTGCTGTATACAACGCCGCAGTCAACTGCGCCTTCTTCTACCTGTGCAAGTACTTCTTTAACATTTGTTCCGAATGTAATTTTACCTTCAGAGTTAAGAGAATCCCAGATTTTCATATATGTAAATATTTCTTCTGAGTACTGTCCTACAGGAACATCCGAGTTTCCAAGTGCAATAAGTTTAACTTTATCTGTTCCGATTTCATCAAAACTTGTAAGACCTGCAGGATTTCCCTTAGGTGTAACAAGCACAACGCTGTTTGATACAAGGTTAAATCTTGTGTCAGCATTAACAAAATCAAGCTTATCAGGATTTGCCTCAGCATCCTGTGTTACATCAAGCTGATTCATCTGCTTCTGAGCAGCTGAAATGAAAATGTCACAGTCTGCACCCTCTTGAATCTGAGTTTTAAGAGTACCTGAGGAATCGAAGTTGTAAACAATTTCAACGCTGGGATCAACCTCTTTGTACATTTCGGCAATCTTATTCATTGTTTCTGTCATAGATGCTGCGGCAAAAACAATAACCTGTGAAGTTGCTTCAGTACCTTTTTCTGTAGCTGCTTCCTTAGTATCCTCTGTTTTTGTATCTGTTTTTGTTTCTGTCTTTGATGTGCTGCATCCGACTGTCAATGACATTGCAAGGAGCGCAGAAGTCAGCACGCATAAAAATTTTTTCATTTTAAATCCTCCTTTAAATTATTTTCCAAAAGGGCATATGGGGTATCTGCACTCGCTGCAGCCGAGGCAAAGTCCACCATTTCCCAATTTTACAACATCTTTTTTAGAAACCGTCTGTCCTGCTGCAATTTTAGGTAAAAGCAGGTCAAATACAGTTGCCTTTGCAAACATAACACATCCCGGAAGCCCCATAATAGGTGTTCCGTCATCAAAATAAGCAAGCAGATACATTGCTCCCGGTAAAACAGGTGCTCCATATGTTACAATTTTTGCACCACTTTGTTTAACAGCACCAGGAGTATTGTCGTCCGGATCAACACTCATTCCACCTGTACACAAAATCATATCCAAATTCTTAGTTCTAAGCTGTTTTATTGCATCTACAATATTATCCATGCCGTCATCGACAATGATATGCTCTTTTGTCTCAACTCCATAAATTTTGAGCTTTTCGACCACAACAGGTGTAAACGTATCCTTTATTATTCCTTTGAACACTTCACTGCCTGTTGTTATAATTCCTGCTGTTTTAAGCTTATACGGTGTAAGCTTAAGAATGGGATTTCCGTTATATATTTCTTCTGCCTCTTTTAGCTTTTTATCCTCAACAACAAGCGGAATAACTCTCATACCAGCAAGCTTGTCCCCTGCCTTTACAGCAGTATTTCCATGACGTGTTGCAATCATTATTTCATCAAGCGAGTTAATTTCATCAAGCCTGTTTACATCTACCTCAAAATATCCGTCCGTTTGGGCAAAGGCTTCAATTTTGCCCTCCTTTATTATCTCTGAAGGCTTTATATTATCATTTGCACAAAGGTTATACAGCCTTTTGGCTGCATCATTCTCATGCACCATGCCCTCCTGCATTTCCCAAACATATATATGCTCTTTTCCCATTGATAAAAACATCGGTATATCTTCCTTTGTAACAACGTGTCCTTTTTTAAATTGAGCACCTTTAAACTCGCCCTTAACTATTCTTGTCATGTCATGGCATAGAACTTGTCCCACTGCATCTGTTGTATTAATCAGTTTCATAATTATCTCTCCAGTATTTCTATTTTATCGCCCTTTTTAACGATTCCTTCCTTAACTACAATTACAAATATACCTTCTGTCGGCATAACACATTTCCCCGTCAGCTTTTTTATTTCACAGTCATTATGGCACTCCTTTCCTATTTGAGTGACCTCAACGACTGTATCTCCTATACTAAGTTTTGTTCCAATAGGCAAAGTTTTTAGCTCTATTCCGATTGTATTTATATTTTCAGCAAAAGCTCCGTTTTCAAGTGTCAATCCTATTGAACGCATTTTGTCAATGCTTTCTTCAGCTAAAAGGCTTATCTGCCTGTGCCAATTACCAGCATGTGCATCGCCATTAATTCCGTGGTCAATTATAAGTTTAATCTCGTCAACCTCATGCTTTACAGTGCCTTTTTTTTCGCTTATGTTTACAGATACTACTTCTGCCAACAGTAATCACCGCTCTTTCCGCCTGTTTTTTTCAAAAGCTTTATTTCGCCTATAACCATATCCTTCTGCACAGCCTTGCACATATCATAAATAGTAAGTGCAGCAGCAGAAACCGCTGTAAGTGCTTCCATTTCTACACCTGTTTCTCCCTTGCATTTTACTGTACTGTATATTTCTATGGAATTATTGTTGATAATAAAATTAATATCTATACCTGTTGTATTTATTGGGTGGCACATAGGTATAATATCTGATGTTTTTTTTGCAGCCATTATTCCCCCAACTTGAGCAACTGCAAGTACATCACCTTTTTTTATGCCCCCGTCTTTAATTCTGTTTATTGTATCTTCGTTCATATATATTACGCCGCAAGCCTCCGCTGTTCGCAATGTTTCTTCCTTTTGCGAAACATCAACCATCCTTGCGCGCCCCTGTTCATTTATGTGAGTCAATTTTTCCATAATTTCACCACCCATTAATTTTTATTATTCTACCATTATTCTCATAATAATACAACGCTTTTATGAAAAATCAAAAGGGTGTCTCTCAAATCATCTCTGACCTTAAGGACACCCTTGTACTCAATATTAAATTTATCATAACAGTACCTACAATGCAACTGTGTATTCATAATATAATATTGCCGCAATCAAAACAACTGCAACAAAATGGTTGATTCGTGCATACTTTAATGTCTTTTGTGCTAACTCAGTATTATCTTTATCTTTCAAATAAATAATATAATAAGTTGCATAGAATAAGAAACTGCCAATCAAAACGGAAGCTTTCAAAAATGTAAGTATCTCATTTACATCTGTATTTATATGTGGATAGAAAATACCTTTTAATACAAATAATAAGAACACAATATATAATGATTGTTTATCTTTATTTAGTTTTTCAATATCATTAGTCCTAAAGCCTATTATTGCAGCAATAACAACAAATATCAATTCAATTATTATATTAAAATACATAAAACTGACCCCCCAAGCATTATATTTTACCTATAACCTTTTCTATAAAATGAAATTTACTTGAAACCAAAACAAAAGCCATTAGTAAAACAAATACAATATGATTTTTAAAAGCATTTTTTAATGTCAGTTGAGCCAATTTTATATCTTCTTTATTCTCAGAATATGTATAATAATCAATGAAGTAAAACAGAGCGCCCATAAATAACGGAAGTATTTTTAAACGTTCATATATTACATTAATGTCCATACGAATTAATCTTGATTCCAAACCTACTCCCGTATAAGCTATACAAATTATAATAAATAACATAATGCGTATTAGCGGTGTTGTTTGATTATCATCGCCAAATGTTTCAACATCATTTCTATTTCTTAAACTAATCATAACAAATATAAAGACAATAAATAATAAACCTACAATATATTCAAACATAGAGTCCCACCTTTTAATAGATTGTATTTACTAAATAAAGCCACTCGTTAAGAGTGGCTTATAAAATACGTCTATCTTCTTAATATAAAACTATACAGATATCCCATATATTTAATCATAACACTTATGTGCCTATTGTCAACATTTTCACCAATTTTTATGAAATAAGTATCAATTTTTTGCTTTGGTTTCACAGTAAATGCATCTGTAAACACCATTTTCTCTGTCAGTAAGCTTAAATATATGAGGCAACTCCTGTTCAACAGACGTAATACATCTTGGATTCTTGCATTTAATTACATTTGTTATTCTTTCAGGAAGCTGAAGACTCATTTTCTCCATAAGCTTTCCATCCTTAATTATATTAACCGTTATGCCTGAGTCAACATAGCCAAGAACATCAAAATCCAAATCTATGAGACTGTCAATTTTAATTATGTCTTTCTTGCCAAGTTTCTTGCTTTCTGCGTTTTTTATAATTGCAATCTGGCAGTCAAGCTTTTCAAGTCCAAGAACCTCATAAAGATACATACACTTGCCGGCTTTAATATGGTCAATTACTATACCGTTTTTAATCGAATCTATTGTCATATTTCAGACCTCCATTCCAAGAAGTTTAAGAATAAGTGCCATTCTGATGAACTTTCCGTTTAATGCCTGTCTGAAATAGCAAGCTCTGTTATCATCATCAACAGCTACAGAAATTTCATTAACTCTTGGTAGAGGATGAAGTATTCTCATTGTTTCCTTGGCATTATTAAGCTTTTCAGGTGTAAGTATATAGCTGTCCTTAAGTCTTATATAATCCTGCTCATTAAAAAATCTTTCCTTCTGAACTCTGGTCATATAAAGAATATCGAGCGAAGGCATTGCGTCTTCAAGGTTTGGATTTTCCTCATAAGCAATTCCCTTCTTTTCAATTACGTCTACCTTAACATAATCAGGGAGCTTGAGTTCATCCGGTGAAATAAGTACAAATTTGATATTTTCATATCTTGACATTGCCGCAATAAGTGAGTGCACAGTTCTTCCGAACTTAAGGTCTCCGCAAAGCCCTATTGTAAGGTTTGAAAGTCTTCCCATTTCTCTGTGAATTGTAAGTAGGTCTGTTAATGTCTGTGTCGGATGATTGTGTCCTCCGTCACCTGCATTAATAACAGGAACGTCTGCCTTCATTGACGCAACAAGCGGAGCACCTTCCTTAGGATGTCGCATCGCTATAATATCCGAATAACAGCTTACAACTTTAATTGTATCCGAAACACTTTCTCCCTTTGATGCTGATGAACTTGCCGCCTCTGAAAATCCAAGAACGCTTCCTCCTAAAGAAAGCATAGCAGATTCAAACGAAAGTCTTGTTCTTGTCGACGGCTCAAAGAAAAGTGTTGCTAATTTTTTACCGTGGCAAACCTCTGCATATTTTGAAGGGTTTGCAATAATATCATCTGCAACAGAAATAAGCTCATCAAGCTCATCTGTTGACAAATCAAGTATATCTATAAGACTTCTCATTTGTTTTCTCCTATCCAGCTTTCATCATCGGGGTTGTTTCTGAATGCTATAAGCCTTGAGACATCTTCTTTTGCTATATAGCCTTCTTCTGCTGCCACTTCTGCAATTACATCTAAATTTGTAAGGCTTATATTTTTAACATTAGCCTCTTCAAACTTTTTGACTCCTTTTGCCATTCCATAAGTGAATATGCTGGCAATACCGAGAACCTCTGCGCCGGCTTCTCGAAGCGCATCAACAACCTCAACTGCACTTCCTCCGGTTGAAATAAGATCCTCGATTACTACAACCTTCTGTCCTTTTTCAAGTTTTCCTTCTATTCTATTGTTTCTGCCGTGGTCTTTTGCTCCAGAACGCACATATCCCATAGGCATACCAAGTATGTGTCCAGTAATTGCAGCATGAGCAATACCTGCAGTGCTTGTTCCCATAAGTACTTCACAATCCGGATAATATTCTTTAACCACTTTTGTAAGTGAGTTTTCTACATCATCTCTTACCTTTGGAGCTGTGAGTGTAAGTCTGTTATCACAGTAGATTGGGCTCTTAATTCCGCTTGCCCATGTAAAAGGATCTTCCGGTCTTAAAAATACAGCGCCGATTGAAAGTAAATCCTTTGCGATTAATTTCTGAATGTTTTCCATTTTAGCATCTCCTTTATTTTAAACCAGATGTTAACCTATGAATTCTTCAATACATCTTTCATATGCCTTAACTGGATTTTCTGCTTCTGTAATAGGTCTTCCTACAACAATGTAATCTGAACCGATTTCCTTTGCTTTTTCAGGCGTTGTGATTCTCACCTGATCTCCCTTTTCTCCGTCTGCAAAACGTATTCCGGGAGTTACAGTAACAAAATCTTTCCCACATACGCTGTGTACATTTTCTGACTCAAGCGGTGAACAAACAACTCCGTCAAGTCCGGCTGTTTTTGCATTTTCAGCATAGTGCATTACCGTTTCTTCAAGGCTCTTGTTTATGTAGAGCTCATCATGCATTCTTTCCTCACTTGTTGATGTAAGCTGTGTTACGGCGATAAGCAAGGGCCTTGTACCGTCAGCCTTTGTAAGACCTTTAAGTGCACCCTCCATCATTGCAATTGTACCTGCGGCATGAACATTTACCATATCCACATCAAGTGATGCAAGCACACTCATCGCTTTCATAACTGTATTAGGAATATCGTGAAGTTTTAAGTCAAGAAATATCTTATGTCCTCTTTTTTTTATTTCCCTTACAATCTGAGGACCTTCTGCGTAAAAAAGCTCCATGCCAATTTTTACAAAAGGTTTTTTGCCTGTAAACTTGTCGAGAAACGCAAATGTTTCCTCTGCACTGCTGAAATCGCAAGCAATTATTACATCTTTTCCCATTAGTGTGCACCTCCGATAATGCTTTTCAAATCGTCTATTTTGTATTTTTCCATTACTATTGGTAAATCTTCAATTATATTTTTGCAGGCAAACGGCTCAACAAGGTTTGCTGCACCTACTTGCACAGCTGTTGCTCCGGCAAGCATCATTTCAATAACATCCTCTGATGTTGAAATTCCACCCATGCCTATTATAGGTATATCTACTGCTTCATAGACTTGATACACCATTCTAAGTGCGACCGGAAGAATAGCCGTTCCTGAAAAGCCGCCCATTTTATTTTCAATAATAGGTTTTTTAGTCTTAAGATCTATTCTCATTCCAAGTAAAGTGTTTATCATGCTTATGCCATCAGCACCGTTTTCCTCACACGCCTTTGCAATTGACACAATATCAGTAACATTTGGGCTGAGCTTGATATAAACAGGCTTGGTGGTAACCCCTTTTACAGCCTTGGTTACCTCTGCCGCTGCATCTGCTGATGTGCCAAATGCCATTCCACCGTTGTGAACATTTGGGCAGCTTATATTGATTTCGATTATTCCTACTTGATCCTCTTTGTCTATTTTTTCTGCACAGTATACGTACTCATCTACAGAAAATCCGCTTATATTGGCAATTACTTTTTTGTTGAAGTATTTTTTAAGCTTAGGCAGTTCCTCAGTAATCACCTTATCAATTCCCGGGTTTTGAAGACCGACCGAGTTTATCATTCCCATAGGACATTCGGCAATTCTCGGTGTTGGATTTCCAAATCTGGGTTCTCTTGTTGTGCCTTTAAATGAGAAGCTTCCCAGCATATTTATATCGTAAAGTTCTGCAAACTCATATCCATAACCAAATGTGCCGCTGGCAGGGATAACAGGGTTGTCAAGTTCAAGTCCGCTTAACATTACATTGGTTTTTACCATATTATCTCCTCCTTTTCAAGCACAGGACCATCCTTGCATATTCTCTTTTTTCCATATTTAGTTTCACAACTGCATCCCATACACGCTCCGAAGCCACAGCCCATTCTTTCTTCAAAACTGAACTGTCCGCTCGTGGTTGACTCCCTGTAGACTGCTTTTAGCATAGGCTCAGGTCCGCAGGTATAAATATAAGTATAATCAACGCCTGACATTGCATTAGTTACAAAACCTTTAACTCCATAGCTTCCGTCAGCGGTTGCTACTATTGTTTCTGCTCCCAGAAGCTTAAATTCATCCTCATAAAAAACTTCATCTGTTTTATTGAACCCAAGTATTACAGTCGGTTTTTTACCTTCTTCAATTAATTTTTTGCAAAGATTATACATGGGTGGAACACCTGCACCTCCGCCAACAAGTAGAGGTTTCAGTCCACTTTTTGACAAATCATATCCGTTTCCAAGACCGGTAAGAATATCCAGATTAGCTCCTTTTTCAAGTTCAGCCATATATTCTGTTCCTTTTCCGACGGCTTTATAAATAAGCGTAAGCTTTGTTTCATCATAGTCGCATACAGAAATAGGGCGTCTTAAAAAAAATCCATCAAGCTTAATATTTACAAACTGACCTGCCGCTTTTATATCAAAGCAGTCACCCACAAGAACCATTTTATATGTGTTATCAGCAATTTTTTCATTAGTTAAAACAGCAAAAATGCTTTGTTTCATACACTTCACCTATTTCCTTTATGATTTCCACACTATCTCCCCGTTAACTATAGTCATTAAACACTTTCCTAATACTTTTTTGCCTTCAAAAGGCGTGCTTTTACCCTTTGAAAGAAAATCATCCGAATTTACTGTATACTCATTATCTAAGTCAAACACTGTCAAATCGGCAGGCTGACCTTCTTTTATTTGAGTACCAATCCCAAATATCTTTGCTGCATTTACATTTAACAGCTCTACAAGCTTTTCAAGCGATATTATTTTTTTCTTTACGAGTTCAGAATATAAAACCGGAAACGCTGTTTCCAGACCCACAATTCCCATAAGGCTGTTTTTGAGTCCTTTGCCCTTTTCTTCTGCGGTGTGCGGTGCATGGTCTGTTGCTATTACATCAATAGTACCGTCTTTTATGCCTTCAATAAGTGCTAATCTGTCACTCTCATCCCTTATAGGAGGATTCATTTTAAATCTTCCTTCTTCTTTTAAATCCATATCGTTAAACACAAGGTAATGGGGTCCGGTTTCGCAAGTTACATTAAGACCTTCCGCTTTTGCCTTTCTTATAAGCTCAACACTTTCCTTTGTAGAAATATGACATACATGATATTTACAGCCTGTTTCTTTTACGAGCTTTAAATCTCTTTCTATCTGCTTCCATTCGCTTTCAGAGCAGATGCCCTTGTGTCCGTGAATTTCCGCATATTTCCCTTTATGAATATATCCGCCATCAAGCAATTCATTATCCTCACAATGAGCTACAATTATTTTGCCCAGGCTTTTTGCTTTTATCATAGCCTCTCTCATCATTTCATCATTCTGCACGCCTCTGCCGTCGTCTGAAAAACCAATTGCGTACTCCGACATTTCTTCCATATCTGAAAGTTCGTTTCCCTGTTCGCTCTTGGTTATTGCTCCATAGGGATACACATGTATAACCGCAGAATTTTCTATTGCCTTGACTTCTTCCTTTATTGTGTCAACACTATCAGGAACAGGCTTAAGGTTAGGCATAGCGCATATCGAAGTATATCCTCCGTGAGCTGCTGCCATTGTGCCCGTTCTAATTGTTTCTTTATACAAAAATCCCGGCTCTCTCAGATGAACATGTACATCTGTAAAACCGGGAAAAATAAAACAATTATTAAAATCAAAAGAAACACTGTTGTCGCAACAGTTGTCGGTGGAAACAATTATGTTATCTTTAATATGAATATCAGTCTTTTTGAATTCATTATTAATGTATACATTTGCGTTTCTCAATAAGTAATCCATTAAATACCCTCCGTTTCCTCATTGCACCGGAGATATTTTATCATTAGGCTTACTTGCTGTCAAGGATAATCTAATGATTTTTTGAAATATAATTTTAATCATCTATTGTTGTTGAACCATCTTCATTAATAAATGTAATGCTATTCATATTTAAATATTCACAGATTCTATTTATTTTATCATCATTTAATCCCATTGCTCCAATTTCCAAACAATTATTTGTTAAATCAGTATTGCTTGCTACAATTCCATATTTTTCACAAATACCATCATCAAGTTTTTCAAATGCTTTCCTTAATTCTTCAACAGAATAATTATACTTAGTTTTAGTAATTTTTATAGTTTTTATATCCTCATCCCAATTTATATGATCATCATCAATTCCCATTGCGTTCAAAATATATCTCAGCGGTATAAATATCCTGCCGTTCTTAATTATAGGCTCGCTATCCATTTGGGTTGTTGTTCCAGTCTCTTCATCACCATGTGAAATAATATTGGAACCTATCGTTACTCTTGCAATAGGGTTATCCACATAGTCATTCAGATACAAATATGCCGTTTTAGTTTTTTCTTTCCAATAAATATTTAAATTTGGTTCACATAAAATATCACTTGCATACCTTAATGGAATCTGAACTCTTCCGTTATCATCTATAAATGGAACTTCTCCGTCATATGTTATTGTTTCTGAATTACCGTTTTCATCAAAAACAACTTCATTAGTGCCAATTTTTATTTCTAAATTGGCTATATAATCATTTTTTGAAGCGGCAAAAACAGATACACTATTTGAAAGCATAAATATTATTGTAAACAAATAAAAAAACTTATTCAAATTATCACCTCAATAATTTTTCGTGTTATAAATCAGTATCCATATTGTTGTTAATCTCAAAAACTATCCTGTTTATCCCCATAAGTTCCTTAATTTTATCTTTTTTCTCTTCTGTCCGCTCATATGCAGATAATTCAATGCAATTGCGTCTCCAAATCACACCGCACTCGTTAGCTAAAGTTCCTTCATATTATTTTCTAAGAAGAAACAAAAACTGCTGATTATAAAAATAAAACTCTTAAGGATAATGTTGCTGAGGTAAAAATTGGTTCAAATATAAAAATTTTGAGATAGATTATCCGCCTCAACATTTTTTTATTATAGAACATATCATATTGAATAACCCCAACCCCAATACTAATAAAAATTAAATAAATTATCATCTTGAACCAAATAATATTAAAAGAATAATAAAATAACATATGCGAGTGAACTTATATATTTTATTTAAAAATTCCGTATGTTTATCATTTTTAAATATTTTTTTTAAAATTATTTCAATAATACCAATAGTTATTCCAATCACCAGCGAATACGTCCTTAAATTCTCCTCTGTCAAAATCATATACACTCCCTTTTAATAATTTATTTTAGTTTATACCTCGCATTTTAATAGTTCAAGCGAACAATCTTTAAAATTTGATTTTTTACCAAATTTATACAAACAAATTCTTACAATTTTATAAACATTAAAAATAGGATAATATTATTAGTAAATTAATAAAAACCGTTTTCCAACTAAATTTTCGCCAAAAACTACCTGTAATAATTAATTGCCTGTGAGCAATAATACTACCGTAACCAAAAGTTACACAATTAAAAACGAAACAAAAATCAGGAGGTTGATTTTATGACAACAAGTAAAGGTTCAGTACCCGAAGCAAGAGAAGCACTTGATCAGTTCAAGTATGAAGTTGCTCAGGAGCTTAATATCCCCTTAAAGCATGGATATAACGGAGACCTTACATCTGCCCAGAACGGTTACGTTGGCGGATATATGGTTAAGAAAATGATCGAAGCTCAGGAAAAACAGATGTCAGGTACAAGTACTAGATAATCTGCATTAATGCTTCAATATTTGAGGGCAGCCAATAGGCTGCCCTCTTATTATTACCAATCCCATTAGTAAGAATTATTAAGTTCACCTGGAAAATTCAGAAATTATTTTTTCGGTAAGCTTTGCTCTTACATCCGTTACAAATGAGGGTCCCACATATGCCATTTTTCTTGCTTGATCGCAAATTGCATTAATTACTTTTTCATTTCCGAAACCTATATTAACATTTACCAACTGTGAACCCAAATCGAAATACTTTTTTCCGTCATAGTCATAAAAATAGCAGCCATCAACTTTTTCAATTGCTATGGTATCAACCTCAGACTGTTTGCTCCATGTGAAAAGACCCTTTTCCTTTGAAATCTCAACTAATTTATTTCCGTATTCATTTTCCATCTAATTACCTCGCTTCCATTAACATTTAACATTAAAAAGCTTCTTCAAATATTTTTAATACATCATCTTTGGATAAAGGAACATACGCCTTTGAAAGACTTTTAGCTGCATTTTCTGCCATCTCTTCAAATTTATCCTTGTCTGTTATTCCAATCTCACTTAATTTCGATGGAATGCCTAACGTTCTGAAATAATCTTCAGTCATATCAATAGCCATATTGGCAATAGTATAAGGAGCCAAACTTGAATCTATATTCCACACATTCACTCCATAATCAACAAACACACTAACAATACTGTCATTTAAAATATGCCTCATCCAGTGTGGTATAATAACTGCCAATCCAATGCCGTGAGTAATGTCGTAGTATGCGCTCAACTGGTGCTCCATCGGATGACAAACCCAAGCACCGGACTTGCCGCATGCAATAAATCCATTAATCGCCCAACTAGAAGCCCACATAAGATTAGCTCTTGCGTCATAGTCATTTGGATTGTCAAGTGCAATCTTACCATATTCAAAGCAGGTTTTAAGAATACCTTCCATCATTCTGTCTTGAAAATAGGTGTCACCGCACTTTTGGAAATAAACTTCAAACACATGAGAAATAATATCAGCAACTCCTGAAGAAGTCTGATATGCTGAAACAGTTTCTGTATAGGTCGGATCAAGAATTGAATACTTTGGAAATATAAATTTACTGTAAATACTAATCTTTTCATTAGTAGCCATATTAGATATAACAGCGTAATAATCCATTTCCGAGCCGGTTGCTGCAATTGTCAGCACGGTGATAATAGGAAGGGCGTTGGTAATTTTAGTACAGTCCTTGACAATGTCCCAAGCCGGTCCGTCATAATATACACCAGCTGCAATTGTCTTAGCACAATCAATTACACTTCCTCCGCCTACTGCAATTACTACATCAATACTCTCGTTCTTACATATTGATATTCCTTTTTCTACGCTCTCGATTTTGGGATTCGGCTCTACGCCATTCATCTCAGAAACAGTAATTTCAGCTTCTGCCAGCTTATTCATAATTTCATCGTATAAACCGGTTTTTTTAATACTGCCGCCTCCATATACAAGCAATGCTTTTTTACCACATTCTTTTGCAAGCTTTCCAATCTTATTTATCTGACCTTTTCCAAAATATACTTCTGTTGGAATTGAATATATAAAATTCTGCATAATTGAACCTCCATTCTTTTTCCTATTCGTTTTTAATAACCTTCAATCGAATCTACCTTATAAATATAAATTCCCTCTCTTTCACAACTAGTGATGAATAAAATGTTACTTGGCAAAATAAAAACGGACAAAGAGTGTCAAATAACACCTTTGTCCGTTTGCCTGTCTATATTTTAGGTAAAGCTTATCATTTCATTTTTTCCCAGTCAAGCAAATTACATAAAATTAATTTATAATTTGAATATTGTTGCAATTTTGCAAAAATACATATGAAATTTATCTATAATCTCTTGTAATATTGTATTTTTGCATTTTTCTAGATAAAGTCGACTGTGTGATGCCTAATTTTTTGGCAGCATCTATTCCATTCTCAGATTGCAGCAATGCCATTTTTATAAGATGTTTTTCCAAATGCATTACCGCTTGATCCATAGGCACTACCCGATTATAAAATAAAGGGTTCCCATCTATAATATTCTGATTGTTAATAACATAATATGGTAAATCTTCCACCCCTAAAACACTTTTTTTATCATTCAGATAATAATTCTCAACAAATTGCTTCAATTCATCAAAGTTTCCATACCAGTTATACGCATAAAGGTACTGTAACACATTGGCATTAAAATTCTTTTTAACCCCATATATATCCAGAAACAAATTCATAAAATATCTGATTAACAACGGAATATCATCTCTTCGTTCTCTTAACGGCGGACAAAACACCTTCATTACACCGACTTGATAAAATAACATCCGGCAAATTTGACCATCCTTTTTATCTTCCTCTGCCTTTTCTGTTATCCCTGCTATATAGCGTATGTTTAATGGATAAAATTCGCCATTTTCATCTGTATAGCCACTGTCTCTGATAATCTTAAACAATATATTCTGAAGTTCATAAGAGAGCGATGTCAGTCCGGATATAAATAATGTTCCTCCGTTAATTTCAGTCAGTATCCCTTCCCGAAAATCACTCTCACCAAATAGTTTTGATTTCAGAGTATCTTCAGTCATCGTTTCTGCATAAATTGCTTTAAAAGGATAGCTGCACCTATTGCCCAATTTATGTATGCATTTAGCTACGGACTCTTTTTCACTTCCTGTTTCTCCGTAAATGGTAAACGGGAAGTCTCCTCTGCAGCATAAATCAATCATTGTCTTCAATTCCTGCCTATTTGTGATTACCTCAGGATAATATCTGTCCACCCTATACTTGCCAAAAGAAAAGTCATCTAAATCACTTTTTTTCTGAATTACTTTACTAAAAGAAATAACTTTTTGAAGTTTGTTATTCTTATCAAATATAGGGAATCCCATTGCTATTGCCTTGGTTCCTAATAACGTGGTCTGAATTAATGTTTCATCTTTTAAAGACTCCAACACCCTTATAGTAATAGACGGAAAAAATATTCCTTGCTCTTCCAGCTCATAAACATTTTTTCCCAGCAAATATTCCTTTCCAACTCCGCATGTTTCAGCTACAGAGCTGCCAACCCATGTTGTGTTGCCATTTTGGTCCGTAATATACATGTTGCTGTCACCAAAACGGTCAAACAGCATTTCATAATCCTGCGCCAATTTGGTCAAGTTATTTACCTGTTCCTCCAGCTCCTGTTCCTTGGTGCAATCTCTCAGTATTGTAATCCTAAACTCCTTATTCCTTCCGTTATGAATCATAAATTTCTTTCTGTTAATTGAAATTATATCATTGTTTTTTGCATTTATTAAAGTATTGACAGTTTCTGGAGAATTTGCGGCATTATTTAAAAGGCTTCTTACTTTGCCATTAAAATGAAGAACATTTTTTTCACTGTCAGATATAATCACATATTCTTGAGTATTGCTATCCCATAAATCCATAAATGATTCGTCCATTATGTTTCCTCCTATACTTTGGTATTATTTGAGGGCAGTCAATTGACTGCCCTCTTATTATTACCAATCCCATTCATCAGGATAATTAAGTTCACTCAAAAGATTAAGGTACAGAGATATATTGCCGTCCTTTGCATGTTCCTTCATTGCTTTTTCTTTTGAGATATACTCATCATCTCTCTGGGCTAGCTTTTTAATTATATCAACTAAATATACGTCTCTGTCATTTTCACAGTTTATATATCTTATATTTAACAAATCAATCCAATCCTTGCAGTAATCATAATATCTCAAATCACCGTCACTGCATATTTTATCAAAATTTCTGAATGCCATAATTTCAGTGAACACTTTATGCCCTACAAATCCTTTTACTGCATTCCATACGGATGCCTGAAAAAATCTTATATAAGCTCTGTCAATATACTTCCTTTCACTGACCGTTTCCCTTATTGCATCTGAAACATTTTCGGACCCATTGATATAAAACTGATCTGTATCAGACAAAATTATATAATCATTTAAAGCATTTATTATAAATATTATTTCGGGAAAAAGTACAGGAAATTTATAGCATGGGGTATCAAAGTTTGTCATAAAGCTGTCCCTTTCAGCCCTGTACGCATGAATAAGCTCATAACAGAAATGCTGAACAACTGAATTTACATATTCATATCCTTCATAATCTTTTTTATCTCCTATAATATTGCTTATTGCTTCCCTGAGAGCATATAAGTCCTCATATGCACCAATAACAAGTACACCCGCATTATCTTCAGTTCTTAATATCTGCAACACTTTTATCCCTCCAGTCAGTAATTAAAATATATTATACAATAAACACTACTAAATTATCAAATAGGTCATAATAATAAAAAACATTTTTCATTCATTTGTTAATGTGTTATAATTTCTAGAATATATTCCATATTTTATCGGAGGCAATATAATGGAAGCATGGCTGATAAAAAAGTTTGTAAAAGACTACGAAAACATACATGATTCAACTGTCAGAGCATCCTACGGAAAATTCTCGGGTAAAGTCGGCATATTCTGTAATGTTCTGCTGTTTTTATTAAAAGCAGTGGTGGGAACACTTTCCGGAAGTGTTTCAATAACTGCAGATGCCGTAAATAACCTTTCAGATGCCGCATCAAGCGTAATAAGCCTTATAGGTTTCAGAATGGCTGAAAAACCTGCAGATGACGACCACCCTTACGGTCACGCGAGGTATGAATACCTTTCGGGTCTCTCTGTTGCTGTAATGATAATCTTAATTGGTTTTGAGCTGTTTAAGTCAAGTTTAGGCAAGGTTATTCACCCATCCGGAGTGGATTTCAGTTTTATTTCAGTTATAGTTCTAATTTTTTCTATAATTTTAAAGCTATGGATGTCTGCGTTTAACCGTTCGCTAGGTAAAACAATAAATTCTTCAACATTAAAGGCTACATCCCAAGACAGCAGAAATGACGTTGTCACAACAAGTGTAGTTCTTATAGCTGCGGTTATTTCAAACTATGCAGGTATTGAGCTTGATGGCTGGATGGGTATCGCAGTTGCAATATTTATTCTTTACAGCGGAATCGGTCTTGTAAAAGAAACCCTTAATCCGTTGCTTGGCAATGCACCTGATCCTGAATTTGTTGCTTACATACAACAAAAAATCATGAGTTATGATGGAGTTCTTGGAACACACGATTTAATGATTCATGATTATGGACCGGGACGTCAGTTTGCAAGTGTGCATGTTGAAATGGCTGCTGAAAGAAATGTAATTGAAAGTCATGATGTAATTGATAATATTGAGCGTGATTTTCTTGCCAATGATAATCTTAATCTAGTAGTACATTATGATCCTATTATTACCGGTGATGCTATGGTAAATGATTTAAGAAGCTGGCTTTGTGAACAAATAAAAACAATTGATAATACACTGAGCATTCATGACCTGAGAATTGTACCCGGCAGTACTCATGTGAACTTAATATTTGATTGTGTTGTTCCACCCTCTCTTGCTATACATTGTTCTGATGTCAAAAATAAAATTAAAGAGCTTGTAAACTCTAAATATGAAAATTACTTTTGTATTATAACAATTGATTTAAGCTATGCACCCATACCTCACTCTCAGAAGGAAGAAAAGCTTGAAGAGGAAGCTGCAAAAAAATAAAACTTTAAAATAATGCCCTATTTCATTTTATGGAATAAGGCATTCATTATTTTATAAACTGCAAAAACTTGCTGCATATGAAAACACTATTGGCATTGTAAACAAACATCCAACCGTTGTTGCAAGAAGTGAGGCAACTGCATAATCAGGTGCTGTATCATATTCCTGTGCAAGCACTGTAATAATAAGCATCGAAGGAAGCATTGCAAATATGGTTCCCGCAAGCAGCATTTCATCATTTACAAGTCCTGTTGCTTTCAAAATAAAGAAAAACGCTAACGGAGCTATTATCAGCTTAATCGGTATCGTAAGAAATACCTTTGGCTTTTCAAAAAGCTTCTTAAAACCTCTTCGTCCAAGGTCTGCCCCTATGTACAAAAGACCTATATATTTCTGGAGATTGCCAACACCCGTCATAGCATCCCATACAATATTTTTAGGCTGTATCCCTGCAAAAATCATTATAAGACCAACAACAAGTGCAATTGTCGCCGGCGTTATCATTTTCTTAATGCTTATTTGTGCTTTCCCTTGTGAAGCTGTAAGTATTCCTACACCTGCTGTCCATGTCATTACTGTTTCGACAACCATATACGCGGCAATATAGAGCCCGCATCTTTCAGGGAAAACTGCTGTAAGTATAGGAAAACCAACAAGTGCACTGTTTATAAACGATACCGAGCAAGCATGTGTACCCAGCTCGGGCTGCTTCAGCCGCATTATTTTTCCAGTTACAAATCCAATGGCTATCGCAAGAATAAACATAAAAAACATTTCTATTACAAATGGCCACATCTGTATTAACTCACTCCGTGTACCGCCGTTTGCAACACCTGTAAGAATCAAGAACGGGAGTGTAATCTTCATCATAAACTTCTGAAGCTGATCAACACATTCATTTGTCAGGTACTTCGTTCGAGAAGCAATAAAACCAATTAAAAGTACTGTTGCAAAAAATAATATCTGCTGAAACACTATCCCCTGAAAATCCATTTATTTATCCCCTAATCAATTTTTATCCTCTGAACCTTTTGCCGATTTCACTATTTTCTTAACGCTCTTTTCAAACTTTGCCCTTGGCAGCATAACCATATGCCCGCATCCACAGCACTTCATCCTAAAATCCATGCCAACACGCAGTACTTCCCATTCATTTGACCCGCATGGGTGTGTTTTTTTCATTTGAACAATATCTCCAACAGAAAAATCCATAAATTTATTCTCCTTGTTTTTTATTTATTAAATGAATAGTCCTATGTGGGAACGGAATTGAGATATTTTCAACAGCAAATCTTCTTTTTATATGAAGACGAATTTCCCTTTCAACCGGATAATTCTGCTTAACTTCGCATTTAGCTACTATTCTGATTGTCACCGCTGAATCATCAAGTCCAACTATTCCTAAAACTTCGGGTTCTGTCTTAAGTCCTTTAACCTCTTTATAAACTATTGCCATTTCATCTTTAAGAACTTCTATAACATGATCAACATCCTCTTCGTAATCAATTCCTATATCAACCATTGCATTCATAAATTCTTTACATTTATTCGTTACCGTTGTAATAGAACCATTAGGCACAATATAAACAGTTCCGTCAACACCTCTTAATGAAGTCGTTCTCATTGTCACTCTTTCAACAGTACCGGTACATCCTGAAATTTCAACAATATCACCAACATGATACTGTTCTTCCATAAGGATAAATATACCCGCAAGCACATCTGATACAAGATTCTGAGCACCAAGACCAATTGCAACAGCTATTGACCCTGAAACAGCAGCAAGAGATGTCGGCGACACACCAAGTTCATTAAGTATTGTTAATATTGCAATAAAATATATCGCAACCTTTAATACGTTTGCTGTAACTGATTTAAGCGTTTCAGCTTTTTTGGGATTTTTTACAACAATTTTGTTTTTAGCCGAAAATATTTTTGATGTCAGCCATTTGCTTATTCTAGCCGCGAGGTAGCAAATAAGTGCAACAGCTACACAGAAAATCGCCTTTTTCAAAAAAACGTTCATTTCTTTCTTCCTTTCTTACTAACTGCTGCATTTACAAATGTCTTGAAAATGTTAAAGTGCTCCTCTGTTTCGCATAAATATTCAGGATGCCACTGTACCCCCAAAACAAAACTTTTTTCATTTAGTTCAACAGCTTCAATAATACCGTCATCCCATGCTGATATAACTCCGCTAAAACTATCTTCAACAGCCTGATGATGAAATGAATTGACTGATAGCTTATCTTTGCCCACTATCTTATATAACAATGTGTCTTTTTTTATTTGTACTTCATGGAATGTCTGATTTCTGTCAACATTCTGTCTATGGCCTTCAATATGCTGAATAATATGCCCTCTGTAAAAAGCACCAATCACTTGCATGCCTCTGCATATTCCAAGTACAGGTATATCCTCTTTAAGTGCCAGGTTCAGAAGCTTAAACTCAAATTCATCCCTCGCTGCTGAAATTTGGCCCTGAGCTTTTAAATCAGGAATGTCTCCGGTTCTTTGTGGATCAATATCCCCTCCGCCGGAAAGCAGCACACCGTCAGCAATTTTTATTAAATCCTCTGCGCTCGAATAATCGGTTGCAAGCGGCAATCCTCCAGCCTTTTCAATTGCTCTGCAATATGCCCTTGAAAGCGTTAGTTCTTCTTCAGAATTATTTACAGAAGGCGAAATTATTATCAACGGCTTCATAAATTTATACTCCTATATACATTATTGGAAGTTTATACTGTATTTTATCATAAAAGTGTGCTAAAATACATACTAATTTAATTTATTTTTGGAGTTGAACAATATGAAAACTATAGGAATTATCGGTGCTATGGATGAGGAAGTTGCACTCATAAAAAGCACAATGAAAGTAGAGAGAACATTTGAAAAAGCAGGATGCACATTCTTATCCGGAACAATTGATGGCAAAAACGCTGTCGTTGTGCGTTGCGGAATCGGAAAAGTAAATGCAGCTATGTGTACACAAATTCTTATTGATGTCTTTGATGTTGATGCTGTTATCAATACAGGTGCAGCCGGTGCCCTTGCAGGCGGAATTACAGTAGGTGACGTTGTTATATCAACCGACGCCCTTCAGCATGATATGGACTGTTCACCTTTGGGAGACCCGATTGGTGTTATCCCCAGAATGAAGGAGAGTATTTTCAAAGCTGATGCAGAACTTGCAAAAGCTGCCTTTGAAGCTTCTGAGAAAGTAATCGAAGGCAAAACTGTTATGGGTCGAATTGTCAGCGGAGACCAGTTTATTGCAAACAGCGACGTAAAGGACAAGCTTCTTAATGTATTTAAAGGAAGCTGTGCCGAAATGGAGGGCGCCGCAATAGCACACATCTGCTACATGAATGAAGTGCCATATGTAATTATAAGAAATATTTCTGACTCAGCTGATGGCAGTGCAGACGTGTCATTTTCTGAATTTTGTGTTACAGCCGCAGAACATTCAGGTAAAATTGTTCTCGAAATGATGAAACATATCTAAATCATGTGTAAATTCTTCTCGATTCATTCATTATTGCTGTCTGGGCATAAATAAAACCTTCAAATTGATATTATACATATCAGTTTGAAGGTTGGCTTAGACTCTATGACACTCCCCAGTCAATTGACTGGGGAGTTATGCATTTTAGGGTTTAACTCTAACTATTAATTGTCGCCAAGTGCCTGCTTAATATCGGCAATTAAATCCTCTGCATCCTCAAGTCCCACTGACATACGGATCATGCCATCTGTAATACCGGCAGCTTCACGTTTTTCTTTAGGAATCATTGTATGTGTCATAGCAGCTGCCTGTTCAACAAGAGTTTCGGTATCACCAAGACTTACGGCAATTTTGCAGAGCTTTAGCTTGTTCATAAAAGTCTGGCCTGCTTCAAGTCCGCCTTTTACGTCAAATGTAATCATCCCACCGCCGCCTCTCATCTGCTGCACTGCAAGCTCGAATTGAGGATTGGATTTAAGAAAAGGATAGTTCACAGACTCAATTTTGTCTGAAGCCTCAAGATATTCAGCTACTTTTAATGCATTTTCATTATGCTGCTTCATTCTGGCTGCAAGCGACTTTAAACCACGTACTGCAAGAAAAGCTGTAAAAGGAGACATCACTGCACCAAAGTGCATTAATGTACCAAGTCTGCAGCTGCGCAAAAATTCTTCATCATTTGAAATAACAGCACCCCCGAGAATATCGCCGTGCCCTCCAATATATTTGGTGACACTTTGTATAACAAAGTCTACAGCAAAATCAAGCGGATTTGTATTATATGGTGAAGCAAATGTGTTGTCTACACAAACCTTTATCCCATGTCGCTTTGCTATTTCCACAACTTTTTTTATATCGGTCAATATCATTGTAGGGTTAGCCGGCGTTTCAAGGTATATAAGCTTTGTATTCGGACGGATAGCAGCTTCAAGTGAATCAAGTTCAGTAGGATTAAAAGTATCTACTTGTATTCCAAAGCGAGGAAAGAAATCGGCAGTTATATCTTCTGTGCCCGAATACTTTGCCTTGCAGAATAAAGCATGGTCTCCAGTGCTTAAAATCATAAAAAGGGCTCCTGTAATAGCACCCATCCCTGATGCATATGCAACAGCACCTTTGCCATGTTCAATAGCTGCAAGCTTTTTTTCAAAATAATCTACAGTAGGATTAGTAATACGGCTGTATGCAAAGCTTTTCTCAAAATCGTCACATGCCCTTGCCGCATCATATGTAGAGTCGAAATAAAAGGTTGAAGTCTGATATATTGGTGGAATCAATGCACCATATGCATCCCTTGGTTCTCCGGCGTGTATTCCCGTAGTTGCAAAGCCCAATTTATTATTATTCATATAAAAACACCTCCGATAGTTTTTTGGGTTGTTTTTATATTATCACTTTACATCATGTACTAGGTAATACCACAAAATTATTGAAATCCATAAGTAAATTTTTATACCTGTCTTTTTATCCACTTATTTCAGACACTTTACATGTTTTTCCATTAGCGTTATAAAGTACTCTGCAATCGGGCTTAAAGGGCAATTTTTAAGGCTTATCCATCCAATTGTAATTTCAGCCTGTCCGAATATCGGTATAGTAATAAAATCATCAGCGAGCGATTCAGTCAATATACCACTGCCTATGTCATAAGCATTGCAGTTTTTCATCATATGACAGCTTATATATAAGTCGCTTATATAAAGAATCTTATCTGGACGAAAGTCTGGCAGTACAAGTTCTTCTGAAAAGAAGCTTGGTGAATCATGACTTTGATCATAAAATATACACGGATACGGCATAAGATCATCAATATTTACTGAACTCTTTTTTGAAAGAGGATGATTTTTTGAAATGAATACATGTGGTTTTGTTGTATAAATACTGTTAAATTCAAGATTATTATCACTGAGAACACGTGACAGATGTTTCTCAGTATAATCACTTTTAAATATAACTCCTAGTTCACTATGTTGCTTTGCAACATTTTCAATAACAATTGATGTCTGTGTTTCATTCAGGCTTAAAGTATAGTGCTTAGACTGAATATTTTTCTGAAATTCCTCAAAAGCACTTACAACAAAAGCGTAATGCTGACTGCTTACAGAAAATGACTTTCTATCATTTTTATCCACACTGCGGAAATATTCGGTTATATAATCGGCTCCGCTTAATAGTTCATTTCCTAATTTTAGAAGTTCACGCCCCTCATCAGTAAGCGTTATGCCTGTTGCTGAACGAATAAATATAGTTATGCCAAGTTCTTCCTCCAATGAATGTACCAGATTGCTGATACCCGGCTGAGAAACATACAGTTTCTGAGCAGCCTTACTAAAAGATCCGCATTTTTCTATCATAGATACATACTTTAGCTGCTGAAGTGTCATAATCTCCCCGCTCCTTTTAGGTATAAGTACTGCGTACAAATCAAGTTGTAAACGTATATTAATTAACTTTATATTTAACCTACCAAATATGTATAAAAAAGTCATTAGACATTATCACTAAAATTTATTTTAATGGCTATGATTTTTTATTATCACATGGCATAACTTTGTGGTATTACCTATGATAGGATAATCCATGATAAAATAACGTTATCGTTAAATTAAAATTACTTATACGTGTTCAAATTATTGCACAGTTTTAACAACAAAAAAGTGGAGGGGTTTTTATGGACAATAACAAAAAAAGTGACGGTTTTGCTACTAAAGCGGGATTTATTTTTGCCGCTGCAGGTTCAGCGGTAGGTCTAGGCAATCTCTGGAAATTTCCGTATCTGCTAGGTTCAAATGGAGGTGGCGCATTTCTTATTGTATACATAATTATATGTGCCATAGTAGCTGTTCCGTGCTGTATGTTTGAAAGCGCAATGGGTAAACACACAAGGGTTACAAGCGGTACAAAAGCCTATGCTGTTATTGCCAAGGAAAAAGGCAAAAGCAAGGCATGGGGCATAGTTGGTTTTTTAGGTGTATTGGCATGTTTTGCAATGCTTTTTTACTATGGTGTTGTAGGCGGATGGGTTCTGGATTATCTTTTCAAAGCTATTTTTACAGGACTGCCAACTGCAGAAACTGCAGAAAGTGTTTTTTCAACATCAATTTCAACTACTTATGAACCAATAATATGGATGCTTGTTTTTCTTATAATCACTGTAGTCATATGCCTTGGCGGTATTAAAAAAGGTATTGAAAAAATAAGCAATATAATGATGCCTGCATTATTTGTAATGCTTATAATCCTTGTAATAAAAAGCGTTACTCTTCCCGGTTCAATGGAAGGTATTGTATGGATGCTTAAGCCGGACTTCAGCGCCATAAACGGTTCAGTTATAGTAGCTGCTTTAAGCCAAGTATTTTTCTCATGTTCTCTAGGAATAGGCATTCTTATTACATATGGCGGATATGCAACAGAGGATCAGAATTTAATACAATCCTCAATTCTTGTACCTGTGCTTGATACACTTGTTGCTGTACTTGCAGGACTTGCAATAATACCTACTGTATTTGCAAGCGGATATAATCCAAGTGCCGGTCCCGGACTTCTTTTTATAACACTTCCTTCAGTAATTTCAAGCTTTGGCCCGGTAATAGGACGAATATTCGGTGTATTGTTTTTCCTTTTGGCTGCGTTTGCTGCACTTACGACTTCAGTTGCAATGGTTGAGCTTCCTGTCAACTGGATTATGGATCGTTTTAAATTAAGCCGTAAAAAAGCCGTTTTTATTGACTTTATAATTACTGCTATCTTTGGTACGTTCTGCTCGCTTGCTGAAGGCAGCTGGAGCGATATAACTCTTTTAGGAAAAAACTTCTTTGACTTCTTTGATTTCATATCAGCAACTGTTATGATGCCTGTGGCAGGCCTTCTCGGCGCCATATTTGTCGGATACATATGGAAACCCGAAAGCATCATACCCGTGGTAACAAACGATGGAAAAGTGAAGTTTCAATGGTTCCCGTGGTTTAAGCTGTGTGTTAAAGTACTTATACCTATACTTATAGTTATTATTTTCCTTAACGGATTCGGAATTGTAGGCTAACTTAATTAATCCTATAAAAAAGCGTTGAATCAAATAAGATTCAACGCTTTTTATTATACAATTCGGTTTTTAACCTCTGCTCCTTCAGTAAAAGCCTTGAGATTATCATATACAAGATCATAAATTCTTTTATTCATATAGTTTGAACCCGAACTTATATGAGGTGTAATAAGCAATCCCTCTGCCTCCCATAAAGGGCTGTCTTTTGGAATCGGTTCTTCTTCAAATACATCAAGTGCGGCACCTAATATTTTTCTGTCATTAAGTACTTTGCATAATGCAGTTGTATCCACACTCTGACCCCTACCTATGTTGATAAGAATACTCTTATTATTCATTTTACTTAATATATCTTTATTTATAATATGAACTGTACCATCATTGAGCGGAAGCGCTGCAATTATAACATCAAATTCTACGACCATATCTGAGAATTTGTTTATATTATAAACATAATCAAAATATTCAGCAGGCTTTTCACTTCTATTAAAACCGATTGTAACTGCATCAAACGCTTTAAGTCTCTTTGCTATCTGAACTCCGATGCTTCCGGTTCCAAGTACAGCTATTTTTTTATCTGTTATTTCCTGAAGCCTGAAATCACGTTTCCATTCATGATTCTCCTGCTGTTTCATGTACATAGCAGACTTTTTGTAAATCTCCAGTATTCTCATGACTGTCAGTTCAGCAATCGGCACACTGTATACATCTCTTGCATTTGAGAACTTTATGTCTTTCTCTTTAAATGCATCAAGTGGCAAAGTTTCATAGCCTGCTGAAATAGCCTGAAAAAACTTCAAATTAGTGAACTTCTCAATACTGCTGCCGCGAAAAGGACTCATTGCAACAACAACATCACAATCATATTCTTCTGGCGTAAACTCAACAGTTTCATCAGCATGGTCTAATATTTCATATCCCAAATCCGTAATTTTTTGTCTTACATCATCATGGAATTTCTGTACTCCGGTAATAACAAGCTTCATAGGCGTAACCTCACTTTCTTTTGGTCTTCATAGTATCTAAAAGTTCTGATACCTTTACCTGCTCCTGTTCACCTGTTTCCATGTTTTTAAGGGCAACAGAATCCTCAGCTATTTCATTGTCTCCCAAAATAACTGAATATCTTGCTCCTATTTTGTTTGCATATTTCATCTGTGCCTTAACGCTTCTACCTACACTGTCACTCTCAGCCTTAATGCCTGCTTCACGCATACGGTAAGTAAGCCCTTGTCCTTTAATAAGTCCTGCGCTTCCGATTGCACCTATATAAATATCCATTTCATTCTTTGCTTCAAAAGCCCCATTTTGTGCTTCAAGAACGAGAAGAAGTCTTTCTATGCCTACCGCAAATCCTGCCGCACCGGAAGCCTGTCCGCCGCATTCCTCAATAAGATTGTCATATCGGCCACCGCCGCAGACTGTACCCTGTGCACCAATACCGTTAGATACAAACTCAAACACTGTTCTTGTGTAATAGTCAAGTCCTCTTACGATTTTATCATCAACCGAATATTTTATACCCATATCATTAAGTATTGCTTTTACAGTTTCAAAATGCTCTTTGCACTCGGGTCCAAGATAGTCAAGAACAACAGGTGCATCAGCAATTATTTTCTGGCATTTTTCCTCCTTGCAATCAAGAACACGAAGGGGATTTTTATCAAACCTATCCTTACAGTCATCACAAAGCTTGTCAATATTGCTTCCGATATATTCCTTAAGAGCATTGTTATACTTCTGTCTGCATTCGGGACCGCCAAGGCTGTTTATTCTAAGTTCAACATCATCTATTCCAAGACGTTTAAGAAGCTGAGCAGCTACAGAAATTGCCTCCGCATCAAGTGCCGGAGAATATGAACCAATCATTTCAACACCAAACTGGTGGAATTGTCTTTGTCTGCCCTTCTGTGTATTTTCATATCTGAACATCGGTCCTATATAATATTGTCTTGTTGGCTGAGGATTATTATGCATGCCATGCTCAATAAAGCTTCTGGCAACGCCTGCTGTTCCCTCAGGTCTTAATGTAATACTTCTGTCCGCTTTATCATTGAAAGTATACATTTCCTTTTGAACTATATCCGTTGTTTCTCCAACGCCTCTTAAATAGAGCTCTGTATGTTCAAAAATAGGTGTCCTAATTTCACTGATTCCAAAATCTACGCAAAGTTCTCTCATTACTTTCTCGACTCTCTGCCATTCGCCCATATATGAGCCGTATATATCTTTTGTACCCTTAGGTGCTTCAGTAAGCATTTTTCTTCCTCCTATCACGCTTTTAAAGGCTAACATAAATATTTCTATTTTACATTCCTTTTTGTTTTCTGCCTATCATCTCATCTATGCGACTTATATACTCGTCAACATTCTTTACATTAAATATTCTTTCAATTCTTCCGCTTGCGCTGTCATAAAGTTTTGTTGACGCTCCCGCACCCGCTGCATATATGCTTTGCGTTTCTTCCATTATAACTATATTGTAAACACTTTCACAGCCTTTTTTTGCATATCCCACATTTTCAAAGCTGCCGAGCATATTTTTCTGCTTATACATATAATAAGGCGAAAGTCCCATCCCTTTAGCGCCTTCAGATGAAATTCCAATTAGTTTTTCCATCAGCATTGCCTTCGCAAGGTCATAATCCTCAAGTGTTTCACGAAGTTTAGAGGCTCTTTTGATTGCAAGTGTATGCACAGTTAGGTTTTCCGGTGCAAGTTTTTCAATTTCTTCCATTGTATGGGTTACTTCAATCTCGCCCTCTTCCGGAAGTCCAAGTATCAAGTCCATATTTATATTATTATGCCCAGCTTCTCTTGCTTCGTAATATACTCGCTTTATATCATCAACCGAATGATTTCTTCCAATCAGTTTTAGGGTTTTGTCATTCATTGTCTGCGGATTAATTGATATTCTGTCTGCACCGTTTACTTTAATAACTTTAAGCTTATCAGGTGTTATTGTATCGGGGCGTCCGGCTTCAACGGTATATTCAAGCAGATTATTTAAGTCAAATATATCACCTACGCCAACCATAAGCCTATTCAGCTGTTCAGCTGTAAGTGATGTAGGCGTTCCGCCGCCTATATAAATTGAATCAAGCCTTTTTCCCTTAGCTTTCTCACCCAAAAATTTCAGTTCCTTCATAAGTGCATCTATATATCCGTCAACCTTGCTTGAGTATTTATCAAGCGGATATGATGTAAATGAACAATACAGGCATCTCGTCGGACAAAATGGTATGCCTATATAAAGACTTATTCCGTTGCTGTCTGCTTTTTTGAGAATCTCCCTTTCTGCCAAGGCAACCGTCTTTGCAAGCTCTGCTTTAGAGCTTGTCATTTCATAAAGTTTTATCAGCTTTTCGGCACTTTCATCTGCTGTCATGCCTTCATCCATATATGTGTTGATTCTTTTTGCAGGGCGTATTCCGGTCATCATACCCCATGGTACATATATTCCAGTTTCATTCTTGAGCATATAATACACAGCAGCCTTTATTGCATATTTGGCCGACTTGTTATTATTACTGTCCCCAATCTTGTACTCATAGCTGCATTTGAGTTCGCCGTTTTCATATAAGTATGCCCATGCGGCATCTTCAGTCAGAACACTTTTGACCGTTGTGCCTTCCTCCATTACCTGTTCTGTCGGCTTATACTTTTCGTTAGGCATAAATATCTGAACAGCCGTCTGGACATCATTCATTTTTTCATGTCCTTGTATATAAATATAAATCATATAATTACCTCAGTAAAAAAGGGAGATGAGGTGCATACACCTTAACCTCCCTTGATTTTTTAAAATAACCTTTCACTATCAAGCAAAATTGTAACCGGCCCATCATTGATAAGGTCAACCTTCATATGTGTACGAAAAACTCCCGTTTCAACCTTAATTGAAGTCTCTCTTGCTTTTTCTACAAACCTGTTAAATATACCTTCTGCCTCATCAGGCGGTGCGGCCTTAGCGTAGCTCGGCCTTCTTCCCTTTCTTGCATCTCCGTAAAGTGTAAAGTTAGGGATTAATAGAAGTTCTCCGCCGACATCCTTTATAGAAAGATTAAGTTTATCATTCTCATCCTCGTATATCCTCAGATTAATAAGCTTATCAATCATATAATCCATGGTTTTCTCATCATCAGTCGAAAGAAAACCTACAAGCACAACATATCCGTTTCCGATTTCGCCTCTTATGATTGAGTCAACCGTTACGCTTGCTTTTTCAACCCTTTGTATTACCATTCTCATGCATATTTACCTCATTTATGAGCTTACTCTCTCAATATCTTCAACGCCCTTGACATTCTTAAGATGCACACATACTTTTTCAAGCTGGTCCTTGCTCGTAATCTCAAGAACAATATTTACTATTGAAAGCAAATCCTTTGTAGATCTGGCATTGAATGATTTGACCGGCAAATTTTCTTCAGAAAGTACTCTGCTTAAATCAAGAATAATATTGTTCCTATCAGCACATAAAAGCCTAATTTCAGCCTGAAAAGAGAATTTAGGGCCAATACCTTCCTTGCCGGCTGACATTTCCCACTCCGCCTCAAGAAGTCTGTTTCTGTCATCTTCAGTTAAGTTTATTATATTTGCACAGTCCGTTCTATGAATAGACACACCTCTGCCTCTTGTTACAAAACCTATTATTTCATCACCGGGAACTGGATTACAGCATCTTGAAAATCTTACGCTTACATCTCCTATTCCTTTTACAACAACGCCGCTGTCACTTCTTTTTGAAGGCTTAGCATTTGTTTTTTCCTCTAATTTCTTTAAATAATCAACAGCTGTCTGGCTTTTTCTTTCTTCCTTTAAGTACTCCTCGATAAGACGGTTAGATACCTGACCTTCTTTAACGCCGCCATGACCTACAGCTGCACACAGAGCGTCCCAGTCCCTGAAACCGAATTTATTGACTACTATCTCAATCCATTCGGACTTTGATAGGTCAGAAAATGAGTAGCCCTTCTTCTTGCTGTCAGATATTATCAATTCTTTACCTTTGACAATATTCTCTTCCTTAAATTCTTTCTTAAACCATTGATTTATTTTTGTCCTTGCCGTTGAGCTTTTTACAAGTGAAAGCCAGTCACGGCTTGGACCTCTGGAATTTTGAGAAGTAATTATTTCTACAATATCTCCGTTTTGTATTTTATAATCAAATGTTACAATCTTATTGTTAACCCTTGCACCGACCATTTTATTTCCTACAGCCGAATGTATAGAATAAGCAAAGTCAATCGGAGTTGAACCATTCGGAAGAGGGATTACCTTTCCCTGAGGAGTAAAAGCATAAACCGAGTCATTGAAAATATCAAGGTCTGACTTAAGCGTTGTCATAAATTCTTTATTGTCTGAAAGATCTTTCTGCCATTCAAGAATCTGACGAAGCCATGAGAGTTTTTCTTCTTCCCTATTCTGGGTAGTCTCACCGCCTCTGCCCTCTTTGTATTTCCAGTGCGCAGCAATACCATACTCACTTGTACGGTGCATATCCCAAGTTCTTATCTGAACTTCAAAGGGTTCACCTGTCGGTCCTATAAGTGTATTATGAAGAGACTGATACATATTAGGCTTAGGCATTGCAATATAATCTTTAAAACGTCCGGGTACAGGTTTATACATATCATGTACAATACCCAAAACTGCATAGCAATCCTTTACCGTATTAACAATAATTCTTACCGCAAAAAGGTCATAAATCTGGTCAAGAGTTTTATTCTGGTTAACCATTTTCTTATATATACTAAAAAAGTGCTTGCTTCTGCCGTAAACTGTGCCCTCAATATCAGCCTCTTTTACATTGGCATCAATTTCAATCACAATTTGTTTTACATATTGCTCTCTTTCGGATTTTTTCTTTTCTATTTTGCCCTTTAAATCATAATATGCTTCGGGATTAAGATACTTAAAGCACAAATCCTCCATCTCAGTGCGTATTTTTGAAATACCGAGTCTATGGGCAAGCGGCGCATATATGTCCATCGTTTCCTGCGCTTTTTCCTTCTGCTTAGCCTCTGTCATATAGTTGAGCGTTCGCATATTATGGAGTCTGTCGGCAAGTTTAATAAGAATAACTCTTATATCCTTTGCCATTGCAAGAAACATTTTTCTGTAATTCTCTGCCTGAATTTCTTCCTTAGTAGTATAAGAGAGTTTACCCAGTTTTGTAACACCATCAACAAGAATTGCAACCTCTTCGCCAAATATCTTTGAAATGTCCTCATAAGTATAAGGAGTATCCTCAATTGTATCATGCAGTAATCCTGCTTCAATGGACTCCATATCCAATTCCAAATCAGCAAGAATAAATGCTACCTTAAGCGGATGGATTATATATGGTTCTCCGGACCTTCTCTTCTGCTCCTTATGAGCTTCCTTAGCAATTTCATATGCTTTATTAAGCATTACAAAATTATCAGTCGGATGGTATTCTTTTATTCTGCTTACCAATTGCTTATATAATTCATCAGGTGTCTCCACTGCTGTCAGCTCCTTATTACCGCTACAGTCATCCATATAACCCCATATTAGGCAAAATTGCCAAATACAGACACTGCGCCATATTAAATATGTATTAAATTGTATTATATAGTTTTTCAAAATTTTTTCAAGTGTGCACAAGTTATTTTATTGCTTTTCATAAACAATATTTTGTAGTATACTAATATTTAGCGAATAAATATACCAGAAAGCCCAAATAGGTGTATAAAATGAAGATACAAAAGTTACTAAGCTACGTCAGACGTGCAGTTGATGATTACAATATGATTCAGGACGGTGATAAAATAGCCGTTGGTGTTTCAGGAGGCAAAGACAGCATAAGCCTGCTTGTTGCACTTGCTGAAATGCGCCGATTTTACCCCAAAAAATATGATATTGAAGCCATTACAGTTTCTTTGGGACTTGATGGCACCAATTTCAGCTCAATAAAAGAACTTTGTGATAAACTAAATGTACATTATACAGTAGTGGATACCCAAATAGGTCAAATTGTATTTGAAGAACGAAAAGAAGATAATCCGTGTTCTTTATGTTCCAAAATGCGAAAAGGCGCATTAAACAATACCGCTGAAGAACTTGGCTGTAACAAAGTTGCTCTTGGGCATAACAAAGATGATGTAGTGGAAACATTTCTTATGTCACTTGTATTTGAAGGTCGAATAAATTGTTTTTCTCCCGTCAGCTTTCTGGATAGGAAAAGGCTTTTCTCAATTCGTCCGCTCATTTATGTTTCGGAGTATGAGGCAAAAAGTTTTGTAAAGACACTCAATACTGAAATAGTTAAAAATCCCTGCCCTGCCAGCGGAAACACCAAAAGGCAGGAAATCAAAGAACTGATTTTGTCACTTAACAAAACATACCCTAACCTTTCACAGAAAATATTTGGAGCTGTTGGTCGAGGAATTGAAGACTGGAAAATCAATAGCGAGGTGGAATAATATGGCAAAGGCATCGTTCCATGATGAAGAAATAATTAAGAATACGGCTCATCTTAAGGGACTGCTCGAGCAGTTACCTCCATTTTTATTTGTTTATTTTAGAGGTATTGCCCAAACAACCTCAGTTAAAACAAGAATCGGTTATGCATATGACCTTAAGATTTTTTTTAATTTCCTCTGTTGTAGCAATAAAAATTTTATTAACCTAGAATTTGATGATATAGATGTTAAACATCTTGAGCTAATAACTCCTCAGGATATTGAGGAATTCCTTGACTACGTATCAAGCTATACACCATTTGATATAGTTGAGGAACAAGTACATCCCACTATTCTGCTCAACGCAGAAAATGCTAAGTCAAGGAAATTAGCAGCAATACGCAGTATGTTTAAATATTTTCTTAAAAAACAGTACATAAAAACCGATCCGGCTGCTCTGGTTGATACTCCAAAAATACATGAGAAGAATATAATAAGGTTAGAAGCAAATGAAGTTGCCGATTTGCTTGATGAGGTTGAAAGCGGTGAAAATCTGACTGACCGGCAGAAATGCTTTCACGAAAAGACCAAAATCCGCGATTTAGCAATCATAACAACTCTTGTCGGAACAGGGATTCGAGTTTCCGAATGCGTCGGTCTAAATACTGATGATATTAACTTTGATTCATTCTCATTTTCAATCACCAGAAAAGGCGGTAAAGAAGCAATAATTTATTTTGGTGACGAAGTTGCTGAGGCTCTTTCCGAGTATCTTGCATACAGGAAGGACCACCCTCCCCTTGATGTGAACAATAAGGCTTTGTTCCTTTCTTGCCAAAGAAAGCGAATAGATGTCAGAACTGTTCAGAACCTTGTAAAAAAGTATTCTCAGGTTTCTGTAAAGCTGAAAAAAATAACTCCGCATAAGCTTAGAAGTACCTTCGGAACAAACCTTTATCTTGAAACTGGTGACATTTATCTTGTTGCTGATGTTCTCGGTCATGCAGATGTTAATACAACAAGAAAGCACTATACAGCAACGGAAATTGAACTTAAACGAAAGGCAGCACGAAAAATTAATTTAAGAAAGGACTGATGTTATGCCAAACCTTATTAACCGTGATTTTATTTTAAATACTTTAACCTCTCATAATCCTGTGCCGGAAGGTATCTCACGTTACAGTGCCGTGCTTATACCTATATTTATGACGGAAGACGGACCTGAACTTCTCTTCAGCAGACGCTCTATGACCTTAAGGCACCAGCCGGGTGATATTTGCTTTCCCGGAGGTAGGAGAGAAGGACGTGAAAATGGACTTCAAACAGCACTTCGTGAAACTGAAGAAGAAATTGGAATACCATCAGAAAATATTGAGGTTCTTGGCCGAACAGATTTTGTTGTAACTACCTATGCAGCAATTATAACACCATTTGTAGGCATTGTAAAAAACATGTTGCCAAGCGATGTTATTATTAATCCTGACGAAGTTGAGGAAACCTTCACAATTCCTCTGAAATATTTTATGGAAACAGAACCTCAGGAACATTATGTAAATATATATTATGACATTCCTGATGATTTTCCCTTTGAACATATTGTAGGAGGGAAAAATTACACTTGGAAAAAAGTGCGCCAACCCGAACTGTTTTATTATTACAAAGACTATGTTATATGGGGTTTTACAGCAAGAATAGTTAATAATCTTTGTTATCTATTAAAAAGCAACCTTTAACCAATGGAGATATGAGTATGAATTATGAGATGAGACGAACTGACAGAAAAACAACGGAAAAAGAGGCAGTTGAAATTTTGACAAAATGCAGTTATGGTATTTTGTCAACAATCAGCGACAGCGGTTATCCTTACGGAGTACCAGTTAATTATATCTATGATAACGGCTGTATATATTTCCATTGTGCAGCTAATGTAGGTCATAAGCTTAAAAATATTGAAACAAATCCTAATGTTTGCTTTACCGTTGTAGGTAAAGAAACAGTTATCCCTAATATGTTTACAACATCTTATGAAAGTGTTGTCATTTTCGGCAAAGCTGAAAAAATCAGTGGTGCTGAAAAACAAACTGCACTTGAGCATATTATCGAAAAATATTCTTTTGCATTTAAAGAAGCAGGACTGAAATATATATCAGAAGCATTTGATACTACGGATATAGCAAAAATTACACCTGAACAAATCACAGGAAAGTCTAATCGAAAACAATAAAACAAAAGCTCCCAAATCGGGAGCTTTGTTTTTTATATTTCAAAAGCATATGCTTTTGTAAAACCGTCTTTTGTTGCATTGTGTATTCTTCCGCCCTTAGATGCATCACCAATAACAATAACCCTGTCAAATTCCTTTTCAAAGCTTTCAACAAGACCTTTCTTAGGTGCAACACCAAGAGATACAACTACGCTGTCACATGCTGCCTCAACAGTTTCGCCTGTTGATATGTTTTCAAGCACTATTGACTTTTCCTTAATTTCAAGGAGTTTATGTGCTACATATGAAACAAGATTATGAGACATAATGTCAGCTATGATATACTTACGGATAGGAGGAAATACTCCGGGTCCAATATCTGAAAGCATTTCAACTGCAGTAAGCTCACAGCCTTCATCCCCAAGTTTTTCGAGAACCTCAAGACCTGTAAGACCTGTTCCGACAACTGCAACTTTACCTGTGATCTTAACATTATCAAGCAATACATCCTCAGGTTTATATACATTTGCTCCATCTATTCCCTTAATTGGAGGATTTACAGGCTCCGCACCTACTGCTATAAATACACCTACCGGATTATATTTTTTGATATTTTCAGGAGTTGCTTCCGTGTTAAGTACAACATTTACACCTGCTTTTTCCACAAGCTTTTCCATTGTCTTTACATAATCAGTAATCACATGCTTACCCTTAGCCTTGTCAGCAACATTGAGAGTTCCGCCAAGCCTATCATTTTTGTCTACAAGTGTTACTTTGAAGTTTTTGTTTGCAAGTGTAATTGCAGCTTCCATACCTCCTGGACCACCACCAATAACAACAACAGACTTGCTTTTTCCGTTCTTTTCAATGTTTTCATAAATATATTCTACGCCAAGCATAGGGTTTATTGAACACTCAATCGGCATGTCAGCCATAAGTCTTTCACGGCAGTACATACATCCGATACACTTAACGATTTCATCTGCACGGCCTTCCTTTGCTTTTTTAACAAATTCAGGATCAGCAAACTGAGAACGTCCGAGACCAACAAAGTCACATATACCATCTTCAATAAGCTGCTCTGCCCAATCCGGGTCTTTTATTGTATTTGTAGCTATAACAGGTACTGACAAAGCATCCTTGAATGCTTTTGCAACATGCTTTTTCCACCCGGGAACAAATGAATAAGGATCACAGTTGGCATCCCCGTTTTGAGCACATCCGTTAGATACATTAATATAGTCGAGCTTTTTCTCAAGATACTTTGCAATCTCAAGACCGTCCTCAAGAGTCATTTGACCTTCGACCATCTCATCACCACTCATACGCATGCCTACTACAAAATCAGGTCTGACAACTTTTCTGATACTGTCTATTATTTCTGAAATAAAGCGTGTACGGTTTTCAACATCTCCGCCGTATTCATCAGTACGTTTATTATAGTATTTGCTGAAAAACTGGGCAATAAGATATGAGTGAGCACCGTGAAGTTCAACACCGTCATAACCAGCTTTCTGGCATCTTACGGCAGCATCAATAAATTTCTGCTGTACTGCTTTAATTTCTTCAATTGTCATTTCCTTTGGAACCGGAGCACCGTTTGCAGCGGGAACACCGCTTGGTGAAAGAGACTGATGTCCGGTAAGTGCAGGCTTTGATGTCATGCCGCCATGATGTATCTGAGCAAATATCTTGCAGTCATATTTATGAACAGCATTTGTAAGCCTTTCAAGTGCGGGAATATTGTAATCCCTTGCAGCACGAAGATTTCCGATTGTTGGTATGCTGTCAATATCATCAACTCCTGTGTATTCGTTAATAATAAGACCTATACCGCCCCTTGCTCTTTCCTCATAGTATGTCACGAGTCTTTCTGTTGCCATTCCGTCCTTATCAGCATAAACGGTTCCCATAGGCATCATGGCACATCTGTTTTTGATAGTAATTTTTCCGATTTTTCCTTTTTCAAAAAGCTTATTGTAACTCATGTGTTTTTCCCCTTTCTTGTCATCTAATTTTATCCGTACCCTTCCTAAAGTATTGATTAGAATACATTTAGGTGATAATATAATTTTATACTAAATTATATTTTTATCAAGAATGCACTTTTTAGATACATACTATAGTTTTTGAAAGTGTGGTGTTAATTTGAATAATGAAAAGATGAAGTCATACAGCTGCTCAGTAGAAGCGGCCATGGATATTATCGGCGGCAAATATAAAGCTATTATACTTTGGCATCTTATAAAGGATGGAACATTAAGATTTGGTGAAATCCAAAGACTTATACCTCAGGCTACACCAAAAATGCTGAGTAATCAGCTTAAAGAACTTGAAGCAAACGGAGTTATTGTAAGAGTTTTATATCCGGTAGTTCCTCCCAAAACGGAATATTATTTGTCTGAATTCGGCAAGACATTAATCCCCATCATTTCAGCCCTCAGGGATTGGGGAAACAATTATTTTGAATTTATGAAAGTACCAAACCCTTGCAGCTCAGATACTGAAAATTAATCTTATCCAAAAAGATAGAGGCAGCCCTTATTGGGCTGTCTCCGTCTTTCCCCTAATTATATAATATATTATTCATATATCCACTAGTTATTTATTTGAAGCGTTTACCTCTTTCACTGCATTCTTTAATTGCAGCAATAAATTTTTCTTTTGTAACCTCATAAGGTACACAGGTCCATTCCTTTGTGATAGATGCTCTTTCGGCAACTGCCTGAAGGTCAGCCTCTGTTAAGTCAATATCCTCCATGCATACGGGAAGTCCCATTTCCTTATGAAAAGCCATTATTCTGTCGCACTCATCATAATTTTTATCATATGTAAGTAAAACAAGGCTGCCGAAAGAAACGATTTCGCCGTGTAAATGATCATGGATACAATTTGGAATGACTGATGTTCCGTTATAAAAACCGTGAGCAAGTGAGCTGTTGTAGTAATAATCATTTTCAGTTGTCATAAAGTTTGACACCATACCAGTTGAAACGATAATATCAAGTGTAACCTGTTCAAGTTCAAATGAATCAATACTTTTTTTACAATCCTCATATGCTTTTTTGCCGTATTCAATAAGTGGGTCAATACAAATTTTACTCAGATAATTTCCCATTAAAGCTGTATGAGCTGCTTTATGTCCTCTTATGGAAAGTTCAGCTTCAAGTTCTTTTGAAATACAGTCGCCAATACCAGCCCAGAAAAGCTTTTCAGGTGACTCAGCAATTATTTTAGTATTAATAAATATATGCTCAGCCGGAGTTTTTGAATAGAAGTAATTGTTTACACTTCCATCCGGATGATAAATTACAGCTATTGATGTTGTTGCAGCACAGTTTGATCCAATCGTCGGGAATGTAAACATAGGTTTATCAAGTTTCTCTTTGATAACCTTACATGTATCCATAACTCTTCCGCCGCCTACTGCAAAAATAATATCAGCATTTTTGACACACTCCATTGCTGCTATTTCCTCAGCATTCTCATATGTTGCCTGTCCGCCATACCATACATAATCAGTTATTGTTAAATCTGAACCAGCTATACCATTTAATAGTGCATCTTTTGCCTTTGTCATTGCCGTTTTTCCCCCGATAACGACTGCTTTCTTGCCATAATTTCTTGCAACCCAAGGAATTTCCTTATAACAGTCTGAACCTATAGTATAATTGGGAATAAAAATGTGATAACCTTCCATAAAAATGCACTCCTTTTTTTTAAAATAGTTGGTATAGTTGTTTGGTATAGTTTTATATAGATTTTTAAATTTAACTTATTTATTCATATTTTTTATTAGTTCTTTTTTACAGGAACTGTCCAACCGAATGTATCTTCAAGTCTTCCCCACTGGATTCCTGTTACGCCATTATAAAGTTCCTGACAAACAGCACCGATTTCATTGTTGTTAATTTTATAATCAACGCCTTCATAATGAAGGATTCCGATGGGTGAAACAACTGCTGCTGTTCCTGTTCCCCATGCTTCCTCAAGGGTTCCGTTCTTAACTGCTTCTACTACTTCATCTGCCGTGATAAGTCTTTCTGTTACTTTGTATCCTTTTGCCTTAAAGAACTCGATGGAGCTCTTTCTTGTGATACCCGGAAGAACTGAACCTGTAAGCATAGGCGTTAATATCTCGCCGTTGATTTTAAACATTACATTCATTGAACCAACTTCTTCAATGTACTTCTGGTTAACACCGTCAAGCCAGAGAACCTGTGTAAAGCCATTTGATTCAGCTACCGCCTCAGCTCTGTTGCTAGCTGCATAATTGCCTCCAACCTTACAATCACCTGTACCACCTCTTACGGCACGTACATCATGTTCCTCAACTGCAATCTTTACAGGCTTAAGACCCTCTTTATAGTAATTTCCAACTGGACAAGTAACAATCATGAATTTTGCTTTAGTAATTGAATGAAGGCCGAGAGGTTCGTCACATCCAAATTCAAAAGGTCTAATGTAAAGAGATGATCCAAACTCTGAAGGAACCCAATCCTGTTCAAACTCAACAAACATCTGAATTGCCTCAAGAATTGTATCTGCATCAATATGAGGAAGACAAAGCCTGTCGATTGATCTTTCCATACGCTTTGCATTTTCCTGCGGTCTGAAAAGCTGGCATGAACCGTCTTCTTTTCTGTATGCTTTCATTCCCTCAAAAGCGCCTGCACCATAGTGTAAAACCGTTGAACCCGGGTGCATCATAATGGGTCCGAAAGGTACTATTCTTGCATTGTGCCAACCACCGCATTCTGCATCATAATCCATAATAAACATGTGGTCTGTGTAATGTGTGCCGAAGCCAAGCTGTTCGCCCTTTTTCGGCTTATCTTTGGGTGCCTGTGTTCTCTCAATTTTAACTTCCATACTCATAATTATTTCTCCTCTCGTAATACCTATAAAAATTAATACTTTTTTCGCCTGCATGAAAAAAGGACTTACAGCTATGAAGCCGTAAGTCCGAAAAAACTAAGTTTGAAAAATAATTTGATTAGCAGGTTCTCCTCAGCATATTGCTGTAATTCTTATTCCTGCACCTCTGAAAACATTATTATCAACCGCTTTTTCTGCACGACACATAGCACTAATGCTTCTAATGACGATAATTAGTGAGCAAATAATGCTAATTGATAGTATGCAGATGTTGAAACAAGCTGCTGACATATGTTTTTCTCCTTTTTTAAATAATTTAACCTATATTAACATCAACTTATTGCTTTGTCAATAATATATTACAAATTTCTTTTATTTTTATTCTATACCCTCAATAAACATAGCTACCCTTCTGAAAGCCTCATGTCTGCCCTCAGTGAGAACAATGCTGTGTTCACCGTAGTCGGGAGTATAGAGTTCCTTGTTTTTTGATGAAAGTCTTGCAAATATTTCCGGTGCACTTGTAGGATCTGCAACCGCATCATCCTTTGCCTGAATAACTATTGCAGGACATTCTATTTTCTCAATAAGTCCATCCCTGCACAGAATATCCATTAGCCTGCCAAGCTCCTTGAATATAGATACCGCTATGTCTTCATAGTGAATATGATACTGCTTGAATAAACCTACTTTACCATCCATAGGCCTGTGGAAATATATTTGTTCCTTAGGGTATTCTTCGGTCATAAATGTTCCGCTCATAAGTCTAAGAGGTGAAGAAATAGGTATTATTCCCTTGATTTCAGGATATTTATTCGCAAGATACAGTGATAAACATCCGCCGGTAGAAAGTCCGCCAACATAAACCGTATTATACCTTTTTTTAAGATACAAGTAATCATACTCAGCCTTGCTCAGCATATCCTCACAAGTAGTATGAAGCAGATCCTCAGGGTATGTACCATGACCGGCAAGATTTACGCACCATACAGAATAACCGTAATCATTAAGAAACCTCGCCATAGGTATCATCTGAGCTGCACCTGACGTTATTCCGTGGATTAATAAAATAGCCTTACCATTTGTACCTTCAAAAAACACCTGATCATTTGTCTGCATTAATAATCCCCTCCTAAAAACAGTATATGCTTATAACTTGATTGTATAATCATATTAACATTTTCAGGTAATGTTGTCTACCGGTAATTACACTAAAGTACATGACAGATGGACAATTTATATTTTATTAATACTGTTTCCAAAGTATATCCTTGTTAACTGTCTTATAGAACAATTCTTTTATTTCCTTTGGCTCCTTTGTAATTTCAAGTATCCACATCATTTTTGTGATAGCTGCCTCAAGAGTCATATCATAAGTTTCAAGCAGTCCAAACTCTTTTTTAATATTTCTTCCAACCTCATATACAGTCATATTGCTGCCCTCATTTGTCACCTGAGTTGCCATTACAACTGTTTTTCCCATATCGGTCCATCGGCTTACGGCACGGTAAAAATCTCCGGAATCATATGAAGGAAGGCCACCTACACCAAAGGACTCTATTATTACTGCATCATAATGCTCTGCCATATAATCCAAAAGTGCTGCATTGCTTGAGGGAATAAGTTTTAACAGTGCAACCTTCTCATCAAGACTACGGGTGAATTTTACCGGTTCTTCAGGCACATCATCATTTATATAATAAAGAATCTTATCTCCCTGAATTGCCGCAACATACGGAAAATTTATACTTGAAAAAGCATTATAACTCTTTGAGCGTACTTTTTTGCCTCTTGTTCCTGCTATAACTTTACCGTCAAATACTATGTTAACATTGTGAGCCTTATCGCTTGCAGCAAATCTAAGACTATCAGTAATATTTATTCTTGCATCGGTATTTTCCATATCAATAGGCTTCTGCGCACCTGTGATTACAATTGGTTTAGGAGAATTTTGAATAAGATAAGACAATGCCGCTGCGGTGTAAGCCATTGTATCCGTTCCGTGACAAATCACAAAACCATCATAATCCTGATAGCCCTCTTCTATTGCCTCAACCATTTTCAACCAATGTTTTGGCTGCATATTTGTGCTGTCAATATTCATTATCTGAGCACTGTCTATATGACAAAAACTCTTAACATCAGGAACATAAGTTAATATTTCATCAGATGTTATAACCGGTTTAAGTCCGGAATCACTTCTTTTACAGGCAATAGTCCCACCTGTTCCAAGCAATAGTATTCTTTTCATTTTTTTCACCCTTTAATAATGCACATAATAATATAAATTTCTATAATTCTAGCATATGTTTATTTAATATTCAATTATTTTACCGTACTTGAAATTATCTGCACTCCTGACGTCTTAAAAAAAAGATAATCTTATGTAATAAAATAAGCCCACCGCCAATAAAGGCAGTGAGCATATGCAATTTCAAAAAAAATTAGTAATTTAATTCTTTAACAATAGTCCTTATGCTCCTCCGAGATAAGCATTCTGTATTTCCTCAGAATTAAGTATATTTTCAGCTGTGTCTGATGCAACTATCGTACCTGTTTCAAGCACATAAGCGCGATCTGAAATTTTAAGAGACATTCTGGCGTTCTGTTCCACAAGCAAAACTGTTACACCCATGTCACGAATTCTGCAGATCATATCAAAAATTTCCTTTATAATAAGGGGTGCAAGACCCAGTGACGGCTCATCAAGCATAAGTATTTTCGGTTTTGCCATCATCGCACGTCCAAGTGCCAACATCTGCTGTTCACCACCCGACAAAGTTCCTGCTACCTGTGTATAACGCTCCTTAAGAATAGGAAACATTTCCAGAACAATTTTTAGTTCTTCTTCTGATTCCTTTTCTTTCCTCAGATATGCACCCATCATGAGGTTGTCCTTAACTGTAAATTCGGGGAAAATCTGTCGGCCTTCCGGCGAAAGTGTCATTCCCTTGCCAACTATTTTTCTAGTATCCAGTCCTGTTATATCCTCATCATCCAAATAGACCTTACCCTCACTTACAGGTACTAATCCCATTAGTGTATTCATTAACGTGCTTTTCCCTGATCCGTTTGCTCCAACAAGTGTTATTATTTCACCATCACACACCTCAATATCAACACCTTTGAGTGCGTGAATTCCTCCATAATTAACCTTTAGTCCCTTAACTACCAAATGACTCATTTTTACTCCTCCGATCCAAGATATGCCTTTAGAACCAACGGATTTTTTCGTATTTCCCCAGGAGTTCCATCAGCAATCATTTCACCATGATCTAACACATAAATTCTTTCACATATGTTCATAACAAATTTCATATCATGCTCAATTAAAAGAATCGTATATCCCATGTTTTTTAACTCTTTAACTATCCCAAGTAATTCTGCTGTCTCGTTTTCATTCATTCCTGCTGCAGGCTCATCAAGCATAAGCATTTTAGGTCCTGTTGCCATAGCCCTTGCTATTTCAAGCTTCCTTTGAGCCCCATATGGCAGGCTGTCTGGCATTGCAAACTTTAAATCCTCAAGTCCCATTATTTTAAGCAGTTCCTCTGCCCTTTTTCTGCATAATTTTTCTTCTTCTTTTTTGCCCTTGGTTGAAAAAATTATCTGTGCAAGCCCGGCTTTCCTTCTACAGTGCATTCCCATTATAACATTGTCCAGAACAGTCATTTTTTTAAACAGCCTTATATTCTGAAAGGTTCTTGAAAAACCTTTTTCAGTTATTTTGTAAGGCTTCCAGCCACTGATGTCAGTACCATCAAGCTCAATCTTTCCCTCAGTCGGAGTATATATTCCTGTAACCACATTGAATAATGTACTTTTCCCCGCACCGTTCGGTCCGATTATACCTACTATTTCCTGTGGATGAATTTTTATGTTAATGTCTGACAGAGCAACAAGTCCACCAAATCTCTGCGTTAATTGTGATACTTCAAGTATATTTTCCATTATTGTTCTCCCTTCTTTCTTGAGAACACAACCTCTTTAACATGGTCGAAGTTTACATTTCCGAGTATACCCTCAGGCTTTACAAGCATCATTATAACCATGAGTGCTCCATATATAAGCATTCTGTATTCCATAAGATCTCTTAGAAGCTCCGGTAATACAGTCAGCACCAATGCACCAAGGAAGCTTCCGGGTATACTGCCAAGTCCACCAAATATGACCATTACAAGCATTTCTTGAGATGCACTGTATGTAAATGACGAAGGATCAATATAGGTGATATACTGTGCATAGAATGCACCGGCAACACCGGCAATCATTGCTGAAATAACAAAAGCAAGTATTTTATATCTTACAATGTTAATACCCATGGCCTCTGCCGCAACATCATCATCTCTTATGGATTTTAACGCAAGTCCGATTTTTGAATTAATCAGTCTTCTTACAAGTATAGTAGTAAGAAGAACAAGTATTAATATAATAAAGTAATACGAACGATAGGATGAACACTGAAATCCAAAAAAGCTGAATTTCGGTATTCCTGAAATACCCATAGGTCCGTTTGTAAAGCCAACCCAATTTAATTCGACAAGTCTTACTATTTCACAAAATCCCATTGTAACAATCGTAAGATAGTATCCCTTTAGTTTAAGAACCGGCAACCCAAGAAGAAAACCGAATATTCCAACAACAACAGCTGCCAGTATAAATGACACAAGGCTTCCTGCACCAATGTTTTTTGTAAGCAATGCTGCTGTATACGCACCAATGCCCCAAAAAGCCGCATTACCAAAAGACATCTGTCCCATATAGCCTGTAACAAGGTTAAGCCCAAGCGAAAGCATTACATACATTAACACAACTATTGCAAGTCTCATAATATAACGGTCTGTTATAATAAACGGAAACATCACAGCCAGCAAAAGGACAAGAATAATAATTTGTTTCTGATGAACAGCTAAAAATTCTATAATTTTTCTGATTTTATTTTTCATGTCTTGTTCCCCCTACATTTTATCGATTTTTTGTTTACCAAATATGCCACTTGGCTTAATCAGCAAAACCAAAATCAATATTAAAAATGCAATTGCATCTCTGTAACCCGAACTTATGTAGCTTGCACCAATTGTTTCTACAACACCTACAATAAGGCCTCCTGCCATAGCGCCGGGAAGTGATCCAACTCCACCAAGAACTGCTGCCGCAAAGGTCTTCATACCCACAGAAAATCCCATTGTGGTATCTATTGTCTGATAATACGAGCCAACCAGCGTTCCTGACACACATGCGAGAATGGCACTAACAATAAAGGTTGCTGATATTACAAGCTTTACATCAACACCCATAAGTTTTGCAGCATTGACATTTTGTGCAACAGCCCTCATTGATTTTCCAACTTTAGTTTTATAAACAATAAGCCAAAAAACTATCATTAAAAAAAAGCTGCTTGCAAAAATAATAATCTGTGTCCAAGAAATAATTGTAGTTCCTATTGTAAATTTACCATAATCGAATAAGTTGGGAAATGACTTGGTTTCTGTTCCAAACCATATCTGGATAACATTATCTATTACAGTACCAATTCCAAGTGTACTGATAAGCCCAGACATTCTAGGTGCATTATTTGCTCTTAGTTTTCTTAAACCTACAAAGTCAACCATAAAACCTACTGCTCCTGTTGCGGCAAGACTTATTAATACAGCAACAATATAATTACCCTTCATTGCAAAATAAAGTGTAAGTGTTAAATATGCACCCAGCATATATAATGAACCGTTTGAAAAATTTATAAGCTGCAATACTCCGAAAACAAGTGAATAGCCTATTGCAACCAGTGCGTAGGTGCTTCCTATAGAAATACCATTAACCAACTGTTGTAGAAACATCAAATTCCTCCCCCTTTAATCTGCTCCGTTCTGCCCTAATAAAAAAATAAAAGACCCCGACAAATTTATTGTCAGCGCCTTTGCTTTAACAAAATAATAATAGATATAAATTTATTTGTCAATAGATTTTGAAACAAATGTTTTATTTTTGAAATATTTATTTATTATAAAAAATAATTATTTTATTTTTGAAAAAATTTTTTTATTTTGTATTGACAATTTAGATTATACTTGATATTATATATTCAAACAAAGACGTTTTCCGTAAAGGATTACGTCTATTTTGTTTTCGCGAAAACTCATTAACCATTAACTATTATTCACAGGAAGGGGCTTTATAAATGAAAATCACAACAAATCTGCATAAAATTATTTCTCTCGGTCTCGTTGCTGCTTGTGCTGTTTCTTCTGTAACAGGCTGTTCTTCATCTGCTTCAATCTCTAAAAAAGAAGAGTCTGACACTTACAAAATAGCAGTCATAGCACCACTTACAGGTGATGCTGCCCAGTATGGTATTACCTACCAGAATTCACTTGATATTCTTGTTGATAAAGTTAATTCAAATAACGGTATTAATGGCAAGAAGGTTGAGCTAACCTATTTTGATGATAAAAAGGACGCAAAAGAAGCTCTTAACATTGCAAATAAGATTGTTTCTGAGGGAGATTACATTGCTGTTGTTGGTTCACAGACATCTTCATGCTCAATGGCTGCAGCACCCGTCCTTCAGGAGGAAGGTATTCCCATGATTTCTCCTCAGGCATCAAACCCTCAATTTACGGAGCTTGGTGACTACATATTTTCAATGCAGCTTTCATCTTCATATGAGGCTAAGCTTACTGCAAAGATGATTGCCGAAAACTATGGGTACAAAAATATCGCAGTAATTTACAGCAATGATGACTGGGGCGTAGGTGTTAACACACAGTTTATTGAAAGCATGGAAGGCTATGGCGGAACTGTAACTGCTGATGAAACATATATTTCCGGACAGACAAAGGACTTTTCACCATTAATTTCAAAAATGAAAGAAAGCAAGCCTGAAGCTGTTTTTGTTGCATCCCTCTACTCAGATGCTGCACAGATCCTTCAGCAGTCAAAAAATCTTGATTTTGATGTTCCAGTATTTGCAACAAACACTCTATACAAGCAGGAATTCCTTGATCTTGCAGGTACCAATGCAGAGGGAATCATTATGCTGAACTCATTCGAGCTTGAAAATGATTCAGAAGATTACACATACCTTAAAGATAAATACGAAGAAAAGACAGGAAACCAGATTGATACTTATGTTACTCAGTCATATGATGCCTTAAACCTTGTTTTAAAAGCAATTGAAGCAACAGATGGTGACAAAGCTGCAATGAAGGACTGGATTGCAAATGTTAAGGATTATGAAGGTGTATCGGGTAAATTCAGCTTTAACGAAAAAAGAGTGCCTATTAAAGAAGAATATGTATTCACAATTGAAAATGGAGCATATGTCCAGATACCCGATTTAATAATAAAATAAGTTTTACACCTGGAGGTTTTGATATTGAAGCTTGATTTAACAAACTATCCCATAACGGATAACCATTGTCACCCATTTCCGATAAACAGAGAGCACAAAGAGTTTGAGAGAAATTTCTGTATAGGCTTATATCCTGTTGAATCGGAAGATATGAGAAATACACTTTATTATAACATGATGATGAAGGAGCTTAAGCGAATATTCAATCTGCCCCAAAACACTTCGGATACTGAAGTAATTGCACGCAGAAACAAAGAGGCCTTTGAGAACAGAACCGAATATGTGAAAATGTTATTCAAAGATGCAGGCTATGATCGTCTGCTTGTAGACTTTGGCTATCCTATAAGCCAGAATACTCTTAAGCCTGAAGAAATAGACGAAATGTACCATGACTGCTCTGAACAGAAAATATACTGCATAAACCGAATTGAATGGGTTGCCAATGATTTGATCAAAAACAAAGTGCCATTCAGCAGCTTTACAAAGCTTCTGGTTGAAAACACTAAAAAGATGGTTAATGGTCAAAAACTTATTGCAATTAAATCCGTTATTGCTTATTTCACTGGTTTAGAGGTAAAACTCACGCCTATTGAGATTGTTGAAAAAAACTACAATGAATTTCTTTCAAATCCTTCAGACAGAGCAGCAGAAAAATTTGTAAGGGACTACTGCTTCCTTGTGGCATGTGACATTTGCCATGAGCTTGGCATCCCTCTTCAGATTCACACCGGTCTCGGTGACAGTCCAGACTGTAATCTTCTTAAGGGAAATCCTTTCCTTCTGTATGATGTTCTTAACCTGCCAAAGGTAAGAGAGACAAAGTTAATGCTTATTCACGGAAGCTATCCTTATCTTGAGGAGCTCGGAATGTTATTAAATCATTATACAAACGTATTTGCAGATATATCATCCCTCTGCCCTTATGCAAGCATAGCTGCTGAGGATAAGCTGCTCAAGCTTTTTGAGCTTGCACCACTTAATAAGGTATGTTTTGGCACTGACGGTGCAGGAATTCCTGAGCACGCCTGGTTCGGAGCTGTCTATTTGAAACGAGTTCTTGCAGATGCTCTTAATTCACTTGTTGAACGTGGCCATATTTCTTACGAATTTGCTGAAAAATCAGCAAGAAACATATTAACTGATAATGCCGGCCGCATTTACAATTTAAAGTAATAATGGTAATATAAGAAACAGGAAGGTGCTTACCGCCTTCCTGTTTGATTAATGTGGAGGTTCACATATGGAATTAAAATTTATTTCTGAGATAACGACTCAGTATGATTCATTTACGAAGGTATTTAGAAAAATAGCTGATTATATATTAAAAGACTACATGCAGCTCCCGTTTTTATCAATACAGGAAGTTGCCAATGCTACATCAGTCAGTCCTGCAAGTATACATCGTTTTTGCATACAGCTTGGATATCCTGGTTTTTCTGCTTTTCAGAGAGAAGTCCAGGTTTTCATGCAGAAAAATCTTGCCGAAACAGAATCCGAAGAATACCGGAACTGGAAGCAATCAGGCAACAGTATACTTCAAAAACAAATTGATTTAAACACAACCGTGCTTCAGGAAATGTTAAATGAGGATTTAGCAATTAACTTTGATAAATCAGTTGAGGCGATTCAAAAAGCCAAACGAGTGTATATAATCGGTCTGCGTGCAAGCTATGGTATTGCAGCACTGCTTTATAATCTGCTTCATGAATATATGGATAACGTATATCTGCTTACGCTTGGCATAGATGATATATATGATCATATAGCAAATATAAACAGTGATGACCTATTATTTTCAATCGGCTTTAAGGCTTATACAAAATATACAGTTGAAATAATCAAACAGTTTCACAAAATGGGTGCAGTCACCATAACATTAACCGATAAATATACCTCACCGTTAGCGTTCAATTCCGATATTTGTTTAATTCCCGGAAATACTACTCCGTCTTACGGTTTTGTAATGGCTGTCACAATTGTAAAGGCTCTTTCCGTTGCAATAAACAATATACATGATCCCGAAATACTAAAGCTGTATGAACGAAAACAGGATCTTCTACTTGAAAATGATATTCTTATTTAATATATTTATCTTTTTCTTATCTGTCAAACAAGGAGCAGTTCATTATTACTGCTCCTTTTCTTGTGTTTTACCTAACATTTTTGTCTGATACTTTGTTTTTAACTACAAACTAAATGCCTCTGTATTATTTATAGATGAAGCCGATATCATATCACGAAGTTCTTCTGCATTATATTGATTATTTAAAACAGCAACCTAACCCACGATTTTTCAATTTCATCTGGCTAAACGACTGTTTACTCATACTCTTTATGGCTAATTCTAAATATTCTGGTTTCTCTTTTATATAGAGAGACATAAGCACACTATATTTTTCCATATAAATTGTATAAGAATAACAAGGCACATGCCTTTTATTAATAACTTCAATAAATTTCATATGGTCTAAATTAAGACAAAGGCGGATTGTTTTCATTGCCAGACGGCAAAGTTTGCATGAGGGCAAAGAAATGCTTAGGCTCACCGGTACTAAAATAATCATACCAAGATTCCAGTGTATTTGATTGAAAAACACCTAAATACTCAATAATTTGTTTTGCCCAAAGTAAGGCTCCTGTGCAACTTGCAGTAATCAAGTTGTTATCCGCAACAGATGGCTTGTCCATATAAAAACCCTGCCCCTTGTAACCGGGGGCGAACATTTCAAGAAATCCCGGTCCATTACTGGTATGGGAACGCTGATCTAATAGCCCAGAGCTGGCAAGGGCGGCAGTAGCCCCACAAATTGCTCCCACCGTAGCACCCAAAGAGAGAAATTCACTTGCTTTTTTGATGATAGCACCATGCTTTGGATCATTCCATGTGTTGGCACCCGGTAACAGTAGCACGCTCGTTTTGCTCACGGCAATATCATCAATCAAGCAATCAGGTACGATTGTCAGCCCACCCATCGTATGAATGGGGTCTTTAGAACAGCTAACCGTTTTGAGGAATACGGGTTGTGCGTCCTTTTTGAAAAATCGGCCAGAATGCAACTCCGCTGTAACATATCCCAATTCCCAGTCGGCCAAGGTATCAAGGACGTAAACATAGATTGTAAGCATAGACTTTCCTCCATTTTCATTGTTTCTGTTGATTGGATTGCTTTTTTATTGTACTATATAATTGCTGACATCAGTATGGCAATAATTAAAAAGAATTTTGAAAGGCGGCTGCCAAATGAAAATTGACAGGCTGGTTAGTATCATTATGATACTTCTTGATAAAGAACGAGTAGGGGCGCAGGAGTTAGCAGATACGTTTGAAGTGTCGCCCCGCACAATTTACCGCGACATAGACACTATCAACATGGCGGGTATTCCTATTCGTTCTACATCGGGAGTGGGCGGCGGTTTTGAAATCATGCAGAAATACAAGATTGACAAAAGTATTTTTTCATCTTCCGATCTTTCTGCTATCTTGATGGGACTTTCCAGCCTTTCCAATATGGTACGAGGTGATGAACTGGTAAACGCCCTTGCGAAAGTCAAAAGCTTTATTCCTGCCGACAGAGCGAAAGATATTGAATTAAAAGCAAGCCAAATATGTATAGATTTGAGCGCATGGATAGGCAATAGGAATATACAACCATATTTAGATATTATCAAAACAGCTCTACAGGAAAACAGGCTGATTTCGTTTGAATATGTAGCCCTTCATGGAAATAAAGCCACACGAACAGTCGAGCCGTACCTGCTTGTATTGAAAAGCGGTCATTGGTATTTTCAAGGGTACTGCTATAAAAGGAATGATTTTCGTTTATTCAGACTATCCCGCATATCGAACTTACAAATGGAAACGGAGACTTTCACACCAAGGGATTATCCAAAACCGCAGTTAGAATTTGCTGATATATTGGCAACCATGCAAATAAAAATCAAAATTCGTATTCATAAATCTATCATGGATAGGATACTTGATTATTGCCCCTATGAAGATTTTTCACCAGACGGCGACGAGTATTACATTGTCAGTTTTCCATTCATAGAGAATGAGTACCACTACGATATTCTTTTCAGTTTTGGGGATAAATGCGAGTGTTTAGAGCCGTTACATATCCGAACAGAAATGAAGTGTAGAATACATGATATAGCTGCCTTGTACGAAAACTAGAACAAGAATATTTCCATAGCAAACTAGAAAGGTGGCTATTCTGAGTTAATTTTAGAATCGCTACTGCGTAGGAAATATTAATAATCTCTGGAAATAATTTCAACTTATCATTTTTATTATACCAATTTTATTTATAAAGAATTTCATTTCTACTAAGAACCGGAACACCGGAATTTTTTCTTCGCATATATGGATTAAACATAAATAGGCATTACCCCTTTTGCCTTTTCAGTTCCTCAACAAAATGTTTCCATTTTTCTTCACCAGCATCTAAATCCTTTGCTGTTCTTAATGCTGCACTTACATAATCCCTATCGATGATATACTGTGGAAGATCCGGTGCTACAGTATTTCTCTTTTTGCCTGCCAAATCAAGCATTAATGCTTTTTCTTCCGCAGATAATTCAAGAATTTCTGCAAGCAACGTCAACTTCTCAAAATCAAATGGATTTCTTCTTACCTTTTCAACGTCCGTCAAAAACGGTGCTGAAACTCCAAGTCGCTCTGCCATCATTCTAAGTGTAATTTTTTTCTCAATTCTCTTATAGTTTATAAATTCACCAAAATTCGCACAATTCATAATTTTCACCTTTTCTATTCTACATCCCTTGACTTTCTTAATCTACATAAAGTGTAATTCTTTAATTAACTTAAATCTAATTAACTTAAATTTTAATAAAATAAGCATAAGTTAACGTCAACTGGCGATAATGTCAACTTATGCTTTGAGTATAACAAATTTCTATGAATTTTTCCAAGGTGAATCCCGTACCTTTTCAAAGCTTAATTTGGAATATATTTACTTTGCTTACCATTTCCTTCGGTATACATTTTCCCCTCTGAACACAGTTCCTTTAAAAGTCTGAAAGCTTTTGTAGTGCCAGCACCAATTAACTCTTCTGCTTCCTTGCGAGTTATTCCGCCTTGTTCCAATGCATATTCAAAGATAATGTCCTTTTCATTTTGAGCCGCAGGCTGTGTCTCGGGAGAATAAGTCGCATTCCGGTTAAATAAAGTAACACGAAAGGCCCCTTCGGCTGTCTCAAATTTCGGTTTACTCATCTCATCATGATAAAGTCGTAGGATTTTTCTGATTCCGGTCCCATAACTTTCTATCAAACGCATCCTATACAAGATACCGGCAAGATGGGGATTTCTCGATTGTGAAACACCCATAAAAATGGCTTCCATAGAAAGCCCTGGCACTAGCCCTCCTAATGAAACAAATTCAATCCTATCATCA
>JAYFPN010000027.1:0-13345 GCA_034927755.1 Candidatus Metalachnospira sp. | reverse complement strand
AGTTCTTATATCTGCATCAGAAAATGGTGGTGTTCCGGTAGCAATCGGTTTTCGCGCAAGGAAATCTAATGGCACATATAAATACTATTGGCTTTACAGAGTTATTTTTGGTATCCCTGCAACAAACCTAGCTACTAAAGGAGATAGTATTACATTTTCGACACCATCTATTGAAGGTACTATTTACCGCCGTAACAAACTGGACGGACAAGGCAAGCATCCTTGGAAAGCCGAGGCAAATGAAGGTGATGCCAGTCTTCCAACAAGTGTTATCTCCGGCTGGTTTACAACAGTATATGAACCAGACTTTACTATCGGAGGTGAAGGTTAATGGATAATGAAAGAAGTGCTGTCATTTGTATTAGTGGCCAGAATTATGAAATGGTTCTGACTACCCGTGCCACAAAAGAGATAGCTAAACGCTATGGCGGTTTGGCTAACCTCGGTGATAAGCTAATGAAAACTGAAAACTTTGAATTGGCACTGGACGAGATTGTGTGGCTTATTACACTGCTTGCAAATCAGTCAATTCTCATACATAACCTTCAAAACCCACAGGATAAGCATGAACTGCTAACAGAAGAAGCTGTGGAACTCCTTACCTCACCTATTGAACTTGCGGTATATAAGGACAGCATTATAGAGGCAATGCTTAAGGGTGCAAAGCGAGAGGTTGAAAGTGAAGATAATTCAAAAAACGCAGTAGTCGGGTAAATGATGATGAGTTGTTTGCCCGACTGATTTTTTACGGTGTAACACTGCTTCACCGAACAGAAAGCGAAGTCTGGCTTATGCCCATTGGCCAGCTGCTTGACCAGTGGGAAATATATAAGCAGTGGAGCGGGATGTCAAAGCCAAAGCATGAGTATTTCATAGATGAAATCATTCCGGCTGGGATTTAACGATACAACTTTATTTGTGACGATAACTATGGTATGATTTGTTAAAGAAACCATGATATAAGTCACGTGGTATTTAATATAATTCTGAAATGAAAGGCGTATAAAAATGAATACTCCGATATTATGTACTAATAGATTATTACTTAGACCTTTTAACAAAAACGATGTTGAAGCAGTATTTTATGGCTGGGAAAGGGATGCTGATGTTGCAAAATATATGTTTTGGACAAGTCATAACGATATAGAAAAAACAAAAGAATGGATTGACTTTGAATGTGGTCAGATTGTTAAAGATGATTGGTATAGATTTGCAATAACACTAAAGGATACAAAAGAACTTATAGGCACAGGCCTAATCTACTTTGAAGAAGAAGTTAATTGTTGGGAAATCGGCTATAATCTTGGGAAGAAATACTGGGGAAAAGGTTATACAACGGAGGCAATGAAACGCATAGTTTCATTTGTAAAAAATGAATTAAAAATTTATGAGATTGTAGGAAGATATGCTAAAGAAAATGTTGCTTCTGGAAATATCATGTCCAAGCTGGGATTTGAATATGAAAAGGATATTCCCTTTGAATGTAATAATGGCAGTCTTTTGCGTAAAGGTATTCAATGCAGACTAAAATTGAACAGATAGTAATTATAAGTTATTATGTAATGTTTATATAATCCGAAGGCAAATTCATAAACTACGGAGGAATGACATGGAAACTCTATTATTTATAAAGCCTTCTTTGAAACTGAAAAACAAGGCTTTAGATTATAAAAATGAACATTTGGAAAACGGCGAAACTGAATTACATGGCGGTGCACTTTTAAGCACTATGCAATATGATGAATGGCTGAAATTAACCTTAGATAATGCGGATAAAAAAACCGTACATTCTAATTGGGTGGTATCGAGTACATTTTTTGTAGTCCGTAAGTCTGATGACAAGATTGTAGGCATGGCAGATATTCGTCACTATTTGAATGACTTTTTATATTCTTATGGTGGACATATCGGGTATGGCGTCAGACCGACAGAACGATGTAACGGATATGCCACTGCTATTTTACAAATGGCACTCGAATATTCAAAAGATACAGGTTTAAAGCGTGTTATGTTAGCTTGCAATAAGGATAATGCAGCTTCACGAAAAACAATCCTTAAATGCGGTGGAATTAAGGAAAAAGAGTTTATATACACAGACGGGAAAAGCATTGAGATTTACTGGATAAATCTATAACTGTTTTTTCTAAATTAAAGACAGCACCTCTTGAATACCAATTTAATACATTATCTTAGGAGCAACCGACTGGCTGCTCCTTTTTCATACTCATTTATAGGAAGGCGGTGGTCAAATGTCGGATTTCGGTTTAAAGCTGGGTATTGAAGGTGAAAAGGAATTTAAGAAAGCTATTTCAGACATCAACTCCCAGTTCAAGGTCCTTGGCAGTGAAATGAAGCTTGCCACCTCTCAGTTTGACAAAAACGAAAATAGTATTGAATCACTAACAGCTAAAAATGAAGTGCTTTCTAAACAGATAGATACCCAGAAAAGCAAAATCGAAACACTGCGTTCAGCACTTCAGAATGCCTCAGACTCCTTTGGTGAGAATGATCGCCGTACTGGGCAGTGGGTAGTAGCTTTAAACAATGCCGAAGCCGAGCTCAATGGTATGGAAAGAGAACTCTCCGGTAATGAAAAAGCTATTGACGGCATGGGTAATGAAATGAGTGATACCGCAAAGCAGACAGACAAGCTTGGTGATGAACTGGAGGATACTTCAAAAGAAGCAGAAACCTCCGGTGGAAAGTTTGAAAAGCTCGGTTCTATTGTAAAAGGTGTCGGTGTAGCAATGGGTGCTGCTTTTGCAGCTATCGGTACTGCTGCTGTCAGTGCAGGCAAGGCTCTTGTTGATATGACAGTTAATGCTGCGGCTTATGCCGATGAAATGCTTACCCAATCCACAGTAACAGGAATGAGTGTTGAAAGTCTGCAGGCCTATTCATACGCTGCCGACCTGGTTGATGTATCACTTAATACTCTAACCGGCTCAATGGCCAAAAACGTTAAGTCCATGTCAAATGCTGCGGACGGTTCCGAAAAATATGCCAATGCGTACTCTCAGCTTGGAGTTGCAGTAACCAATGCAGACGGAACACTTAGAAACAGTGAAGATGTTTACTGGGAGGTCATTGATGCACTCGGTGGTATCTCCAATGAAACTGAACGTGATGCTCTAGCAATGACTCTGTTTGGTAAGTCAGCACAGGAGCTAAATCCGCTTATTGCTCAAGGCAGTGAGGGCATTGCAGAACTTACTGATGAAGCCAAACGTATGGGTGCTGTACTCTCAGAAGAAAGCATTGCCAAGCTTGGCGCCTTTGATGATTCCGTACAACGTCTTAAGCAAGGCAGTGAAGCTGCAAAGCGTGTTATGGGTACAGTTTTGTTGCCCCAGCTGCAAACACTAGCCGATGATGGTGTAACACTGCTTGGGAATTTTACCTCAGGTCTTGTTAATGCCGGAGATGACTTTGGGAAAATAAGTGAGGTTATCGGAACCACCGTTGGCGGTCTTACCGATATGATTATGGAGCATCTTCCTAAAATCATACAGGTAGGCTTAGATATGGTAATGGCAATAGGCAATGCCATAATAGAAAACCTTCCTACCTTAATGGACTGTGCATCAAGTATTGTAATAACACTTCTTGAGGGACTTATTAATGCACTTCCCGCACTTAGTGAGGGTGCGCTTCAACTGGTGCTTGCACTGGTACAGGGTATTATAGATAATCTCCCTGCTATTGTTGAAGCAGCTATTCAGATGATTGTTACTCTTGCAACAGGTATTGCCGATGCACTGCCGGAACTTATTCCGTCTATTGTTGAAGCAGTTGTTTTTATATGCCAGACACTACTTGACAACATGGATAAGCTGCTTGAAGCATCCTTTGCTATTATGGAAGGTCTTGCACAAGGACTTATTAATGCATTGCCTGTGTTAATTGAGGCCTTACCGCAAATCATAACGAGTATAGTTACTTATATCGTAAATAACCTACCCTATATTTTAGCAGTCGGTGTTCAAATAACCGGTCAGCTTGCAATAGGTCTTATAAATGCACTTCCACAGCTTAATACGGCACTTGGTCAGATCACTACAAATATGCTGCAGGGCCTTGGAAAGGCTATTTCACCTATAACAGACATTGGCAAAAACATTGTCAAAGGACTGTGGAATGGTATATCAGCCATGGCCTCGTGGATTTCGCAGAAGATAACAAATTTCCTGTCCGGACTAATACGAAGTGCAAAAAATATGCTCGGTATTCATTCACCTTCTACGGTGTTTGCGGGTATTGGTGAAAACATGGGTGCCGGTATTGGTGTAGGCTTTACTGATGCAATGGGTAAGGTTGAAAATGATATGAAAAAGGCAATACCAACTGACTTTGACTTAGATATAAGTACTGCATTAACAGGAATGAATAATGTATCTGCACAGGCTTTTAACATTACTATTCCGCTGACATTAGACGGTATAACACTGACACGCATTATCTCACAGATACAGTGGAGTCAGAATACAGTGTCTATTCGTAATCTTGGAACGGTGTAGTTAAGGAGGTTTCTAAATGTCTGGGTGGCTGGATATCAGCAATACTACTTTTTATAACGATTATAACGGATATATATCTAATCAGCTTTTGAATGTAACAAGTAATGTCACTGAGTCAAGTGAAAACGGATTGCGTGTGATTAATATCAAGGAAAACACGCATTATAGAGTTACTATACTTATGCAGAATCGTTTTCGTATCGGCTGTGTTTCTGCTCTTACAAACGGAACCAATGTTATTAATTATATCTGCCATGCGCTTGACACCAACGGTACAACAAACATCGGAAGTCGTCAGGAACTGGAAATTACCTCAGGTACCGGCGAGGTCTTTCTTTGTGTCTATGGCTGGGCAAGCAGTGCAGGTGACACGATATTTAATACGCTTGGAAGTATTACACTGGAGGTCATGACTTACAACGTTACTTTTATGGATTGGGATAATACAGTACTTAATATAGAACAGGTGCAGGAAAACACCGCCGCTTTACCACCCCTTCCGCCTATACGTGAGGGGTATATTTTTGACCACTGGGACAGAACTTTTTCATGTATAACGGAGGACTTAACGGTAACTGCCGTTTATCGTACTGCCCTTGAGCATACAGTTATTAAAATATATAACTCGGCCTATTTCCTAACACAAACAGTAGATAAGGTTATCTCTTCTAATCTTCATGATGCTTTAGACGGTGAATGCACCTTTGAGTTTTCTACCCTTGCTGATAGAAGTGAGGGAATAGATGTAAATGGCATAGCTGAATACGAGGGTTGGTATTTCAATATCGTTAGGGTTACAAAATCAATATCCTCTGGTCTTATGGTGATTGCAGTTTCCTGTGAACATATCTCCTATGTTTTAAATGATGACCGCTATAAGATAGATAGCTTTTCCTTTACTGGTTCTCCAACAAATGGACTTTCCCAACTTCTTTCCGGAACACAGTTTTCTGTTGGCACAGTTGATTTTACCGACAGTGTTACTATGAAGATAAATACCTCAGTCACCAGGCGAGAGGCACTGATGCAGTTCATAGCTATACTTGGCGGAGAGATTGAATATACAGGCAAGTGTATAGGTATTCGCAGACACCGTGGCAGTGAAACAGTAAAGGAGCTCATGAGTGGCAAAAATGTTACTGACATAGGTGTTACCCACGATTCACGCTCTTTAACGGCAAGCTATGATGTTTCCTTTCATAAGGTTGCAGACTATTCGGTTGGTGATGAAGTACACATAGTTTTTATACCGCTTGGTGTGGATGTACTGACACGTATCATTGCTATGGAGTACAATCCCTTTTATCGCTATAACATACGTGTTGAGGTAGGTGACTATATCCCTACGATTAATGATTCTCTGTATTCAATCAAGAAGGAGGTTGCCGAAAGTAATGAGGATATGTCAGAGATCTGGAATGCTTTTGATAGCTTTGGTTCTGATTACTCAAGATTCCAGACGGACTATGATAACTTTTTAAATACCTTCAAAGAAGTACAAAACCTATCTATCGGTGAAACACAGTTCACCGTTTCATTCACAGACGGAACAAATGCTGTTTATAACTATACAGTTGATTCCCAGGGAAGAATAACCGGTATTGCAAAGGAGGTATAACAGGTGGCTTATGACAGATGGTTTAATAATGTATTGACTATATGGACAGCCTTTAACGGCATAATGAATACAAATGTTAAGCTTGAATATGAGACCACCGGTCCCTTTGAGTTTATGCTGCGCTTAGATGCGAATACAGGCTTAACTTATACAATCAAAAAACTATCATGCTCCTCAGAGTACTCTATCAACTGGGGTGATGGTACAGTTGATACGTTTACTTCTACTACTATACAGCCAAAGCACACATATACCGCTATCGGTACTTATACTATCAGTATAACCGGTTCTATAACAGACTTATCCTTTGCCAATGGTACTCAAAGCTCTTGGAGTACCTATAATGCTCTTTACAAAGTGCTTACACCATTTCCAAGCACAATGAGTTCTAATAAAGATATGTCGTATCGGTTTTGCCACTGTAACAGCTTGGTAAGTATACCCGCGGATATGTTTTATAACTGTATTGCTGCGGAGGACTTTTCTTATTGTTTCTGCGGGTGTACAGCCTTAACGGTTCCGGCTGGGTTATTCTCTAAAAATACATATGCTCTTAATTTCTCAGGACTCTTTTACAGCTGTAAAACGGGTCCTGTTTCTATACCTGATGGATTGTTTGATTTCAATACACGGGCTACAAATTTTTATCGTTGCTTTGCTGTATGTCAAGTACTGCAGAGTATTCCATCCGGTCTGTTCCATTATAACACCGAGGCAGTAAATTTCAGCAACTGCTTTTATCAGTGCTATGGCCTGAAAAGTATACCATCAGGTCTTTTTGATACTAATACAAAGGCAGAATACTTTGATTCATGCTTTGGAAACTGTAAATATATAACGGCAATACCATCGGGACTTTTTAGTAATAATACAGCCGTTACTACCTTTGCAAGTTGTTTTGTTAATTGCAGTGCCCTTACCGGTATACCAAGCGGCTTATTTAGTGCCAATACACTTGTTACAACTTTTGCATCATGCTTTAATGGCTGTTCCAAAATAGCGGCAATTCCAGCAGGACTATTTCATAATAACACTGCAGTAACAAGCTTTGACAGATGCTTTTATAGCTGCTATGCGATTACCAGTATACCGGAGGGGTTATTCGATACTAATATCGCAGTAACAACCTTTACATACTGCTTTTATAACTGCAAAGGACTTACTACAGCTGCGGCATTCCCAACTATGCTGTTTGAAAACAATACGGCGGTTACGTGCTTTGATTATTGTTTTCATCGTAGTTCAAGCTCTTCTTATGGTAAAGTACCTTCTATTTCGATGTACTTTTCTGCTACTGAAGCCACCTTCACTAGCTTTTGGAGTACAGGTACCTATTCAGGTACTCTGCCTATAAAGACGACTTATATATATCGATACTACAGTAACGGAACAACTACGACTAAGTCCTGGACAGAATACTCAAAACGAATTACAAGTACAAACGGTTTTGCCATTGCATCTCGTGGCAATGCACCCGCTTAAAGGGAGGCTATTATAATGAAGGAATTTTGGAACTCAATACAGTTAGTGCTTGCCGCTGTAGGTGGTTGGCTTGGCTGGTTTCTTGGTGGCTGTGACGGATTACTGTATGCTCTTTTGGTATTTACAATAGTAGATTACATAACAGGCATTATGTGTGCCATTGCAGATAAGACATTATCAAGTGAGGTTGGCTTTAAGGGTATCTGCCGTAAGGTACTTGTATTTGCTCTTGTTGGCATAGCAAACGTACTTGATGTTCAGGTGATAGGCACCGGAAGTATTCTGCGTACAGCAAGTATCTTCTTTTATATATCAAATGAAGGAGTATCACTATTAGAGAACTCTGCACATCTGGGTCTGCCTATTCCCGAAAAGCTAAAGGATGTTTTAGCACATCTTCATAACCGTGCTGAAAAGGAGGACGAATAAATGAATTTACATAAGCTTATATTCACTAACAATGCCTGTTATAAGGTCGGAGAGATAATTATACCAAAAGGCATAATGATACACTCAACCGGAGCAAACAATCCGAATCTTAAACGCTATGTTGGTCCTGATGACGGACTGCTTGGTGTGAACACAGCCGAAAACTACTGGAACACCAATAAACCGGATGGAAGAGAAGTATGTGTTCATGCTTTTATTGGAAAGCTGAAAGATAACAGTATTGCCACCTACCAGACACTGCCGTGGAACATGCAAGGCTGGCATTGTGGTGGAACAGCAAACAATAACTATATCGGGTTTGAAATCTGTGAGGATGATCTTACGGACAGTACATATTTCAACAAGGTGTACCATGAGGCTGTTGAACTTTGCGTATATCTCTGCAAGCAGTTCAACCTCACCGAAAAGAACATCATCTGTCATAGCGAAGGGCATGAACTGGGAATTGCATCAAACCACAGTGATGTCATGCACTGGTTTCCCAAGCATGGCAAGTCAATGGATACATTTCGTGCTGATGTAAAAGCAGGCCTTGCAGGGAGCACTATTACTGAAATAAAATCAGACTTTAAGCCATACTCAGTTAAGGTGTCAATTCCAAGTTTAAACATTCGCAAAGGTCCGGGAATTGATTATGACAAGACAGGCAAGTATACAGGCATTGGTACTTTCACAATTGTTGAAGAGCAAAACGGCAAAGGTGCAACAAAATGGGGACGCTTAAAAAGCGGTCTGGGGTGGATTTCTTTGGATTATGCAGACAAGGTGTGACTAAAGTTGCTCATTTCCGATTGCTATATATAAGGTAGGTTTAGACTTAATTACTTGATATATATGCCGTTCAGAGGTAATATCGTCACACAAAGAATTGTGCATTCAAATAATGAAAGCAAAATAAATGAGAGAGGGAAAAGCAATATGAGTATTATTCTATATAAATTTCGGAGATATAAATACTTAACAGCGGGTATCTCTCATAACTTACAGGCGTCTGGCTATATGTCAGGCGTCTTTTATTTTGCAAAAGGGAGGAAACCTATGTGAAAAAAATGCAGACATTCCACTATGAGGCGGCATCAACAAAGTCTATGAATGAACGAGAAGTTCAACGTGTGGCGGCCTATTGTCGTGTAAGCACCTTACAGGAAGAACAAGAGGAGTCATTTGAAACACAATGTGAGTATTTTAGAAAGCATATCGAATGTAACCCAAAACTTATTCTGGTTGATATATATGGCGACCATGGAGTTTCGGGACTTTCGATATATAAGCGTCCAGAATTTTCTCGCATGATGAATGATTGCCGTGACGGAAAGATTGACCTTATTATGACAAAAAGCATATCACGGTTTGCAAGGAACCTTGCTGATTGTATTTCATGCATTAGAGAATTGAAGGATCTGGGCATTCCGGTAATATTTGAAAAAGAGAGCCTGAATACGCTGGATACTGGGTGTGATATGCTTATTTCCGTACTGGCGGCACTTGCACAGGAAGAGTCAAACAACATCAGTCGGAGTATACGGTGGGCAAACGAATATCGTAATTCAGCCGGTACACCAACACGGCCTGCTAGATATGGATATCGAAAGAAAGGCCTAAAATGGGAGATATTCGAGCCTGAAGCAGAACGCGTGCGTATTGCATTTCATATGGCGGCGGAGGGAAATGCGTATAAAAATATTGTTATGGCACTTAACGAACTTGAACACAGGGATAATACGAAACTTGTTTGGACGCAACAGCGTATACACAGGATGCTTAAAAATGAAACATATATAGGCGATATACTTACAAACAAATCCTACAAGCCTGACATGCTTTCCGGAAAGCAGATAAAAAATAGGGGAGAACGTAACCAGTATTATATTGAAGGTCATCATGAGGCAATTGTAGGACGAGACATTTTTGAAAGTGTTGAAAAGATGATAAAGTCGGGAAGCTTGCGCACAAAACGTAATGGAAGGAGGATAAAATGAAATCACAGATAATAACAACTCCCGGTGTACAAGTGCTCCACCGTAAAACGGAGCAGGAAAATAGAAAAATACCATTGATACGTGTAGCCGCATACTGCAGAGTTAGTACGGATAAGGAATCTCAACAAAGTAGTTTGGAAACACAGATAACCTCTTTTCAGGAGAAAATTACTTTGCACCCGGGCTGGGAACTCGCTGGAGTATATGCGGACGAGGGTCTGAGCGGAACCAGCACGGAGCGGCGTGTTGAGTTCCAGAGAATGATTTCTGACTGCGAGGCGGGAAAGATAGACTATATTATCACTAAGTCCATTTCACGATTTGCTCGAAACACTATTGATTGTTTAAAATACGTGCGGCAGCTGAAGGATAAAGGTGTATACATCATATTTGACGAGAATAACATCGACACGGCAAGCTCATCTTCTGAAATGCTGTTATCTATTTTGGCTGCGGTAGCACAGGAGGAGAGCAGAAGTATTTCTGAGAATTTGAAGTGGAGTGTAAGAAAGCGTTTTGCGGCCGGCATACCAAAATGGTCACCAACCTATGGCTATATCAATGAGGATGGAGAATATTTAATAAATGAAGAACAGGCTGTTGGTGTACGTCGTATATTTGAATTGTATACATCTGGGAAAACGCTGTTGGAAATTGTGCAGATACTAACTGATGAGGAAATTCCTACGATGCAAGGAACCAATTGGTGGCCGAAGTCGTTGACGGAGGTTCTACGAAATGAGAAATATGTGGGAGATGTTCTAATGCAGAAATCATATACAGTGGATCATCTGACACATCGAAAAGTAAAAAATGACATGACAAAGGTTCCCAGCTATAGAGTCACTAATCATCATAATGCAATTATTGACCGTAAAACATTTGAACTGGCCCAGACAATCCTTGCCATGAGAAACCGCCGTAACGGCTGTATGCAGTACCCGTATTATGGTACACTAATTTGTCCGATATGCAGTAGTCCTATGATCTGCTTTCGCCTAAATACCAAAGGATATCCGAAAGTATGGACCTGTGGCGGAGAACGTGAAGGTGTATTAGAGACGGATAAATTTTCATTTGAGAAAGAATCCGATAAAGCAGAAGTAATAGAGACATCTTGCCCGCACTATGCCATAAAGGAAACATACATTGACCGTGCAGTTATAGAGGCGTTTAAAGGACTGGATAGAGAGGAACTTCAAATACGTGCAGTAAAAAACAGTGCACCCGGCAGAGCGGCTAAGGCGGCTCTTGACTGGCAGATGAAGGAGCTTACTCAAGTAGAATATATTTTCCTTGATGCTCTGGTGAAATCTATAACCTTCCGTATGACTTCTGATAAAATACGATGGAATGAAATAATTGTTATATGGAAATTTGGAATGAAAAGCCGTGTGACTATAAAGTATGAAAAACTTGCCGACTTGCCTTTTATGGAAGATGATAAACATCGTTTTCGTAGCAAGGTAAACGCTGACAGACATAAGCGTGTTATTGAAAGCGGTTGTGAGGCAGTCAGAGGTAAAGATGGCAGACCACGACGGATTGAGGTGAAGAAAAATATATGATTATAAGAAAAATTGAAGGCTGTAATAGACATCAGAAGCAAAATGTTGCTGCCTATGCACGTGTAAGTACGGATAGTATACAACAGCAGACTAGCTTTGATACTCAAGTTCAGCATTATACTAACTTCATACGGTGTAATTCTAATTGGAATTATATAGGTGTTTACGCTGATGAGGGGATAAGCGGAACCAGTGCCAAATATCGTCCGCAGTTTCAGCAGATGATAGAGGATGCTTTTGACGGGAAAATTGATATTATACTTGTAAAAAGTATTTCACGCTTTGCCAGGAATGTTGTTGATGCACAACGATATGTACATGAGTTAAAAGCTAAAAATGTTGAGGTTCGGTTTGAGAGGGAGGGTATTTCCTCATTTGATGCCTCCAGTGATATGGTATTTAGTTTGCTTGCATCAGTAGCACAGGAAGAGAGCAGGATTATTTCAGAGAATATGAAGTGGAGCTATAAAAAGAATGCAGAACGTGGCATTAGGCATTTGGGAAATAACCGTGTGCTGGGTTATGACGAGAAGGACGGTGTGCTGGTACCAAACGGTGACGCATGGATTGTAAAACAGATATTCAGTGACTTTGCTAATGGTCTTTCGCTGATGAAGATTGAGAAGAATCTCCGTGTAAATGGTGCGAAGGGACTTCATAAAAAATCTATTAATGCCAATGCAGTATTGCGAATGTTGGATAATGAAATTTATGTGGGTGACCGTCTACTGCAAAAAAGCGCTCCGCGTAATTATCTGACAAAGCGTGTTGATACTACGGCTTCATATACAAGTTACTATCTGAGCGATGACCACGAAGCCATCATAGACCGTGTTACATGGGACCGAGTTCGGGAAAGACGCAACCTGCAGATGGAGTGCAGGGAAAAGGGGATAAACCAAAAAAGCAGTTCACACTTCCTTTATGGTATTGTATTCTGTGGAGAATGCGGAGCACCATATAAGCGTAGGACAGCAATTAGCCGAAATGGTGAAGCATATAAATACTGGAATTGTATGGAACGACAAAAAGGAAAAAGTGGAAGTGGATGCAAAAACAGCAATATAAAAGAAACTGAACTGTTGAAGGCGATTTTTGAACAGCTCGGCTGGGATTGGGTGGACGAGGAGCATTGCGATGCAGATGCAATACTTAAATCAGTAGAAAAGGTGGTAATCACAGACCAGGGCACTGAGGTGAGTTTGCTGCAAACGAAAAAAACTGGTGCGCTTGCGGTATCATAAGAGAATTATGGTGCTAAACTTTCTGTCGAATAGTTGATTACACATAGTATTGACTTTCTTTCTCGCTTTGACTACAATGAGAGAAAGAAAAGAAAGAAAAGTTTGAATAAAGAGAGAAAAAAGTGAGAAAGGAGGCAACATATGCAGAATTTTGAAAACCTAGATGTAGAATATAAAGAAATCTATGTACCAGAAATCAAAAAAGAAGTGATAGCATTTGCGAATACTGAGGGTGGGACTCTATATATTGGAATCCGCAGAGACGGATTTGTTGTTGGTGTGGAAGATGCAGATGCAGTAATGCTGCAGGTGGCAAGCGCACTAAAGGATGCCATCAAGCCGGACGTTATACCATTTGTAAGGATTAAGGCAATTCAGCGAGAAGAAAAGATTGTTGTGGAAATAGGTGTACAAGTAGGAACTAATCGTCCGTACTATCTGCAAGAAAAAGGTTTAAAACCGTCAGGTGTATATGTTCGCAGAGGGA
>JAYFPN010000003.1:0-232223 GCA_034927755.1 Candidatus Metalachnospira sp. | reverse complement strand
AAATGCAGATGACGAATGCTATGCCACTCAAGCCACCGAATAACGATTTTGCTTTCCAGGAAGGGCAAAGAAAAAGGGAAGAAGCTCACTCATAAATTTCAAAGAATCTTACGTTGTCCAATTCAAGGGGTACACTTCACGGGTACTGACCTTTCGGCTGGACGAATAATCGGCTGTGGTGCTGCAGTATCTGCGTCTCTTTTGCAAAGTGTTACATACGCTTCACGTATGTATCCTCAGATAACAAAGCCTTTGCCTCTTTTTGTACCACTTTTGCTGTCAGTTGCAATTTGCGTTTTATTAAGCTTATTAAACGGGTTTGGTGTTGCGAAGCTTAAAATGCATGCTTTCATTATCTCACTTGGTACTCAGCTCATTGCATACGGTGTATTATGCTTATATATTGACAGCCAAGAGGGCGGTGCCCAGCCTATTGCGAGCCTTGACCAGAGATTTATCGACTTTGTAAACGGAAAGTTTTTCGGAGTAATACCTCATTTGGTAATTTTCCTTGTTATTGCTTCAATAATAATGTGGTTTTTGTGGAATAAAACGACATTGGGTAAAAATATGTTTGCTATCGGAGGAAATAAAGATGCTGCGGCAGTTTCAGGTGTAAATGTTGACAGGAATATCATGCTTGTCTATCTTGTTGCCGGTGTTCTTTATGGTGTTGCTGCATTCCTTGAGGCAGGGCGTGTTCAGTCAGTTACAACGGCAACAGGTCTTAACTATGACCTTGATGCCATTTCTGCATGTGTTATTGGCGGCGTTTCATTCAGCGGCGGTGTTGGCACGATACCGGGTGTACTTATTGGTGTTATAATTCTTCAGGTTATAAATTACAGTTTGTATTATTTGGGAATTAATCCGTATTTGCAGTACATAATAAAAGGACTTATAATTATACTTGCGGTTGCTATCGACGTACGTAAGTATATTGCAAAGAAATAATAAAACAGAATATTCAGAGGAATATTCTTGCGGATACGTTAAACCCTCGTCGGAATACTCCGACGAGGGTTTGCTGCTTAAAATGACATGAGGGGATATACTAATGGGTGATTATAAAGAGATATTATCAGAAGATGAATTGCTTAAAAAGCAGGCAGAACTTGAGGCAAGGGAAAACGCCCTTAATAAAAAAGAAAAAGAATTAAGTGCTATGGATAAAAAGATTACAGATGCAAAATATAATTTATATTCTCGTGTTAACGCAACAAAAGAAACTATGGATAAGGTGATTGCAGGCATTGCAATAGTCCTTGTTATTGCTATAATAATTGCTGTTGCAACCAGAGGTTAGGAGGATGGAAATGTGTCCGGTTACTGATAAAAGGCTTGAAGAAGTTTATCCGGGTTTTTCAGAAAAGCCTGAGTATTACAGAGGCAGAATAGAAAAAGTGTACATGGGTTTTAAAAATACTTTTATTGAAAATGCAAATAGTATCAGAGTGTTTTCTGCTCCAGGAAGAAGCGAAATAGGAGGTAACCATACTGACCATCAGCATGGGTGTGTTCTTGCAGCAGCTGTAGATATGGATATACTTGCAGCTTCCGCAGTAAACGGAACGAATATAATAAGGTTGCTTTCGGACGGCTATAATATGGAAGAAATTTCACTCTGTTCACTTACTCCAATGAAAGAGGAAGTTAATACTTCTACGGCATTAATCAGAGGTGTTGCAGCTAAGCTAACTGATATGGGTTACCGGATAAAAGGCTTTGATGCATATATCATTTCCAATGTGCTAAAGGGAAGCGGACTTTCTTCATCAGCCGCTTTTGAGGTTATTCTTGGAGTGATAATGAATGGGCTTTTCTGTAAGGGAGAAATTGATGCAGTGAAAATTGCTCAAGTGGGGCAATATGCTGAGAATGTGTTTTTCGGAAAGCCAAGCGGACTTATGGATCAGACGGCTTCATCTGTCGGAGGTATAGTCGCTATTGATTTTAAAAATGTTAAAGATCCCGGTGTAAGAAAGCTTGATTTTGTTTTTTCTAAAACGGGATATGCATTATGCATAATAGACTCAGGGGCTGATCATGCAGACCTTACGGATGAGTATGCGGCTATTCCTAAGGAAATGAGAGCAGTAGCCGGTACTGCGGGCAAAGAAGTTTTGGGTGAAACGACGCTTAATGAAATATTAGACAATATTACAGAGGTAAGGAAAACGGCAGGAGACAGAGGCGTTTTAAGGGCTTTGCATTTTTTTCGTGACAATGAAAGAGCGAAAAAAGAGGCTGAACTGCTTGAAAATGGTGATTTCGATGGGTTTCTTGAGCTAATAAAGGAATCAGGGCATTCCAGCTGGATGTATTTACAGAATGTTTCAGTATGCGGCAGCAGTATTCACCAAGAAGTTGCCTATTCTCTTGCAATGTGTGATATAATCTTAAACGGAAGAGGCGCATATCGTGTACACGGCGGAGGATTTGCCGGAACAGTACAAGCATTTGTACCGGAGGATATGCTTGAAGAATTTAAGTTAAAGATTGAAAATACAATCGGTGAAGGAAGCTGTCATATACTTTCAATAAGAAATGAAGGCGGCATCGAATTAACTGAAGGAGAGTGATATATATGGCTATTTTGGTATTAGGAGGAGCAGGATATATCGGTTCACATACAGTGAAAGCTTTATGCGATGAAAATGAAGACGTAGTTGTTGCTGATAACTTAGTTACTGGACATGCTGAAGCTGTTGATAAAAGAGCCCGGTTTTATAAGGGCGATTTAAGAGATATTAATTTTTTAAACAGTCTTTTTAATAAAGAAAAAATAGATGCGGTTATTCATTTTGCTGCTTATTCACTTGTTGGTGAAAGCGTTACTGATCCGCTAAAATATTATGATAATAATCTTTGTGGAACAAAGGTGTTGCTTGAGAGTATGGTTAAAAATGGTGTTTATAAAATAGTATTTTCATCAACCGCGGCAACATACGGTGAACCGGAGAGAGTGCCAATTATGGAGAGTGACCGAACAGAGCCGACAAACCCTTATGGCGAAACAAAGCTTTCGATGGAAAAGATGTTTAAGTGGACGGGCAATGCACACGGATTGAGATTTGTGTCACTTAGATATTTTAATGCCTGCGGAGCTGATGAGAGCGGAGCAATAGGTGAAGACCACAATCCGGAAAGCCACCTTATTCCGATTATTCTTCAGGTGCCAAACGGTAAAAGAGAGTTCGTCAGCATTTTCGGGACAGATTATCCAACACCGGACGGAACCTGTATAAGAGATTATATCCATGTTACAGACCTTGCACAGGCACATATACTTGCGGTTAAATATCTTATTGCAGGCGGAGAAAGCGACATCTTCAATCTTGGAAACGGAGTAGGTTTTTCAGTCAGAGAGGTAATAGAAACAGCAAGGAAAGTTACAGGACATCCCATTCCCGAAAAGGAAACACCCAGAAGAGCAGGTGATCCGGCACAGCTTATTGCGTCAAGTGATAAGGCAAAGAAGATTTTAGGCTGGAAACCTGAACACGACAGCATTGAGGAAATAATTGCCTCGGCTTGGAACTGGCATAAAAACTACCCGGAAGGCTTTGAAAGATAAGGGAGGTTTTCGTAATGAATACAAATGAAGCAATTGAGTCACTTGTCAAATATGGAATCGACAAGGAACTTATTAATGAAGAGGACAGAATATATGTTGTAAACAGTATATTGGCTTCTTTAGGACTTGATTCTTTTGAACCGCAAAATATAAATTCTGAATATAGCCTTGAAGAAATACTTAAAACGCTTATTGACGATGCGGTAAGCAGAGGCTTTATTAATAATAATATTGAAGAAAAAGACTTGCTTGATACAAAGATAATGGGAACCATGACGCCGTTCCCAAGAGAGGTTATAAGCAAGTTTTGGATTAAATATATGCAGTCTCCGAAGGCGGCTTCTGACTGGTACTATGATTTTTCACAGAATACCGATTATATAAGACGCTACCGTATTAAAAAGGATATGAAATGGCAGACAGACACTGAGTACGGAAAGCTTGATATTACGATTAATTTGTCTAAGCCCGAAAAGGACCCTAAAGCAATTGCCGCGGCAAAAAATGCTCCTCAGTCAGGATATCCTAAATGTCAGCTATGTGTTGAAAATGAGGGCTATACCGGAAGAATTGGGCATCCTTCAAGGCAAAATCACAGGGTTATACCATTAAATCTGGCAGGACAGCAGTGGTATTTCCAATACAGCCCATATGTGTACTACAATGAACATTGCATAGCTCTTAATAGTGAGCATATTCCGATGAAGATTGATAAAATGACATTTGAGAAGATGTTTGATTTTATTAAAATATTTCCTCATTATTTTATTGGAAGCAATGCAGATTTGCCTATTGTAGGCGGGTCAATATTGTCCCACGATCATTTTCAGGGTGGTAATTATACGTTTGCCATGGAACAAGCCGAAGTTGAAACAGAGCTTTGTTTTGAAAACTATGACGACATTGAAGCCGGCATAGTTAAATGGCCCATGTCGGTTATACGTTTGAATAGTTATGATTATGGCAGGCTTATTGAATTATCCGTTAAAATTCTTGATAAATGGCGTGCATATACAGATGAAAGTTCATTTATTTATGCGGAAACTAACGGTGAGGCGCACAATACTATAACTCCTATAGCAAGAATGCGAAAAAATAATTATGAAATTGACTTGGTATTGAGAAATAATATTACAACAGAGGACAGACCTCTTGGGTATTTTCACCCTAATCCGAGTCTGCATCATATTAAGAAGGAAAATATAGGACTTATTGAGGTTATGGGATTGGCGGTACTGCCTTCAAGGCTTAAAAAAGAACTTACAGCACTAGAAACTTCGATAATCATGGAAAAAGATTTATATGCCGATGAAGTTACTGCAAAGCATGCGAACTGGGCATATGCATTTTTGAAAAAATATGACGAAATTGATATATCCAACATAGACAGCATTGTTAAGAATGAGGTAGGAATTGTTTTTCTTGAAGTTCTTAAGGATGCGGGGGTATATAAGCGTAACGATGACGGAAAAAAAGCATTTATCAGGTTTATTGAGGAGTGCGGAGGGCATGAAGATAGAAACTAAGATGTTTGGCGTGACTGCTTCAGGAGAAACTGTATTTGAATATGTGCTTTCAGAAGAAAATGGCATCACAGTCAGCCTTATTTCATATGGTGCGGCGATTCGCTCCGTTATCCTTCCAAACTGCAAAGACATAGTTCTTGGCTTTGACAGCATTGAAGATTATGAGCGACATAACAAGTATATGGGAGCAACAATCGGCAGATGTGCCAACAGAATAGGAAAAGGCAGGTTTATGCTTAATGGAGAAGTATATAATGTGGCTGTTAACAACGGACCCAATCATCTTCATGGTGGAATAGTGGGATTTGATAAAAAGGTATGGAACCCAGAGGTAAAGGATAACGCTGTTGTGTTCTCACTCTGTTCCGAGGCTGGAGAAGAAGGTTATCCCGGCAAACTTGAGGTCAGGGTTATTTATAAGCTTGAAGGCAACAGACTTCATATAGATTTTTGTGCAGTTTCTGATTCGGATACTGTTGTTAATATTTCAAACCACACATATTTTAATCTTAACGGTCATCAGAATGGAAATATTGAGGGGCATCTTCTTAAGATTAATGCTGAAGAGTTTACCGAAATAGATGAAAACGGCTGTTCAAGCGGAAAAGTATCAAGTGTTTTTAATACTTGTTTTGATTTCAGAGAAGGAAAAGAAATCGGAAAAGATATTAATGCCGATTGTGAACAGATAAGATTTGCGTCCGGGTTTGACCATAATTATGTGTTGAAAAAAAAGTATAGTGATGAACTTAAAAAAGCTGCTGAGGCAATAAGTGGGGATGTTAAGCTTACTGTTTATACCGACCAGCCGGGAATACATTTTTACTCTGGCAACTATCTTGATGGGCAGGTTCATGGAAAGAGTAACACAGTGTATCACAAAAGAAGCGGATTTGCCCTTGAAACACAGAATTGGCCGGATGCAATTAATCATAAAGATTTTCCCAGTGCTGTTTTAAAAAAGGGCGTTGTATATCATAGGAAAACTATATTTGAATTAAAATATGGAATATAAAAAGTTCTCTAAAATGAAGAGAATTTTTTATTATATGTATATTGACATGCTGCTTATATAACAGTTAGTGTTGCAGATAACAAAATATTGTGATATATTCTATTGGAAAAAATAAAGTTTAATAATTGGATGTTTGGAAAGGGTAATATTAAGCATGAGGTATAAATATGAAACAAAGGGAACTTGTTCAAAGTTAATTGAATTTACTGTAGAAGATGGTATACTCAAGGATGTAAAATACACAGGCGGATGCAACGGAAATCTTCAGGGAATTTCAGAGCTTGTTGAGGGTATGAGGGTTGAAGACGTGATTGATAAGCTTAAGGGCCTAAGCTGCGGAATGAAGAGCACAAGCTGTCCAGATCAGCTTGCAAGAGCTTTATCAGTTGTAATTGAAAAACAAAAGAATTCTTAACAGAGTTTGTACAAATAAATTTTGTTGACAAATTAAATGACTTATGCTAACATCACTATGATTGGCATGACTATGCTTATTTTTTGGTATGCGTTTTTGCCGGCAAACAAATTTAATAACAGGAGGTGGAAGTTGTGAGGACAAGAATTACCTTAGCATGTACAGAGTGCAAGCAGAGAAATTACAGTACTACTAAAGACAAGAAGACTCAGCCTGAAAGAATGGAAATTAAGAAGTACTGTAAATTCTGCAAGGCACACACACTCCATAAAGAAACAAAATAATTTGAAATCGAAGGGAGTGAAATGTATGGAAGAAGAACTTAAAACCACAAACCCAAATGTAAAAAACGAAGAAAAGAAAACTGCTGTTAAAAAGAGCAAAAGCAAAAAAGACAAGGATAAGAAGAGCTTCTCTGAGAAAGCAGCTGAGTACAAAGCTGAGTTCAAGAAGATTGTCTGGCCTAATCTTGCAACGGTCAGAAAGAATACAATTACAGTTATTTGTACATCATTGATAATCGGTGTTGTTATTTTCGGAATGGATACTGTATACACGACAGTAATAAATTTAGTTGTCGGTCTCTTGGGCTGATTTAAAGAGGATGATTATTATGTCAGAAGAAATCAATAAACAGGCTGAAGGCGAAAGCAGATGGTATGTTGTGCATACCTATTCCGGATATGAAAACAAAGTAAAAGCCAATATAGAAAAAATCGTTGAAAACCGCGGTATGCAGGATGTTGTTCATGAAGTAAGCGTTCCGGTTCAGGAAGTCGTTGAAATCAAGAACGGTCAGAAAAAGACTGTAATGAGAAAGACATTCCCGGGATATGTTCTTATTAAGATGATTATGAACGAGGACACTTGGTATATTGTTAGAAATACAAGAGGTGTTACAAGCTTTGTTGGTCCTGAAAGCAAGCCTGTTGCCCTTACTGCTGAGGAAGTAAGAACGATGGGTATTGAAACTGTAACAGAAAGCTTCGATATGGAAGTTAATGATACAGTAAGAGTTGCTTTTGGTGCTTTTGCTGATTCTGTTGGCAAAATCAAAGAAATCAACGATCAAAAGAAAACAGTTACCGTTGTTCTTTCTATATTCGGACGTGAAACACCAGTTGAATTCGATTTTAACCAGATTATCAAATTGTAAAAATTATTCGTTTTTGAAGCATGCCTGATTGGCAGGTATGCGTGGGAGGGTGAAAATCCCCGTTAATTACCACATTTATAGGAGGTGCCACAATGGCAAAAAAAGTAACAGGCTATATTAAATTACAGATTCCGGCTGCGAAAGCAACACCGGCTCCCCCGGTAGGTCCAGCTCTTGGACAGCACGGAGTAAACATCATGGGCTTCTGCAAGGAGTTCAATGAAAGAACAGCATCTCAGGCAGGTCTTATTATCCCTGTTGTTATTACTGTATATCAGGACAGAAGTTTTACTTTTATCACAAAGACTCCCCCTGCAGCTGTTCTTCTTAAGAAAGCTTGCAAGATTGAGTCTGGTTCAGGTGTACCCAACAAAACAAAAGTAGCTAAGATTTCCAAAGATGAAGTTATGAAAATCGCGGAAGTGAAAATGCCAGATTTAAACGCTGCTAACCTTGACTCTGCATACAGCATGATTTGCGGTACAGCAAGAAGCATGGGTATTGTTGTTGAGGAATAAGGGAGGGTACAATTATGAAAAGAGGAAAGAAATATACAGAAAAGGCTAAGCTTGTTGATAGAGCAGTGCTTTATGATACAGTAGATGCTGTTAAACTTGTACAGGAAACAGCAGCAGCAAAGTTTGATGAAACAGTTGAAGCACATATTCGTTTGGGTGTTGACAGCAGACATGCTGATCAGCAGGTTCGTGGTGCCGTTGTTCTTCCACACGGTACAGGTAAGACCGTTCGTGTCTTAGTATTCGCTAAAGGTGATAAGGCTGAGGAAGCTTTAGCAGCCGGAGCAGATTTTGTCGGAGCAGAAGATCTTATTCCTAAAATTCAGGGTGAAAACTGGTTTGGTTTCGATGTTGCTGTTGCAACACCTGATATGATGGGCGTTGTTGGTCGTCTTGGTCGTGTACTTGGTCCTAAAGGCTTAATGCCTAATCCTAAGGCTGGTACAGTTACAATGGATGTAGCTAAGGCTATCAAAGACATCAAAGCTGGTAAGATTGAATATCGTCTTGACAAAACAAACATTATTCATGTTCCGGTAGGCAAGGTTTCATTCGGTACAGAAAAGTTACTCGAAAACTTCCAGACTCTTATGAGTGCTGTAATTAAGGCTAAACCGGCAACATCAAAGGGCCAGTATTTAAAGAGCGTTGTTATCACATCAACAATGGGCCCTGGTATTAAAATCAATACTGCAAAGATAACTGAGTAATTATATATTGACAGGCTTTGACTTTTGATATATAATCAAACAGTTGAATATTGCCGCAGACAGCAGGCGCGAAAGCATAAAAGGTGAAAGCCTTGCCAGCCGAGGAGACTTGATTACTAAGAGCACTTGAGCCCCTTTGTCTGCATGACAAAGGGGCTGTTTATTTACGGCAATCCTTATTATTTAAAATTTAAGGAGGTGTTAAAATGGCAAGAATTGAAGCAAAACAGGTTGTTGTTGACGAAATCAAAGGAAAACTTGAAAAAGCTGTGTCGATAGTACTTGTTGACGCAAGAGGACTTACTGTTGCAGAAGATACAGGTTTAAGAAAGCAGCTTAGAGAAGCTGGTGTTGATTATAAGGTTTATAAGAACACTATGGTTAACTTTGCTATACAGGGAACTCAGTTTGAAGGTATAAGCCAGTTCCTTGAAGGTCCCACTGCAGTAGTTTTCTCTTATGATGAGGCTACAAAGGGAGCAAGCGTTATTAAAAAGGTATCTGAAACTGCTAAGAAGCTTGAGTTCAAAGCAGGTGTTATTGAAGGTATTGTTTATGATGCAGAAGGCATTAAGGCTATCGCTGATATTCCTTCAAGAGAAGTACTTCTTTCAAAGCTTCTCGGAAGCTTCAAGAGCCCTATTTCTTCTTTCGCAAGAGTTATTCAGGCGATTGCAGACAAGGACAGCGAAGCAGCAGCAGAATAAAAAAATTCGTATTAATCAGTTAATCAGTTGAAATTCTAAAAATATTATCGGAGGTGCTATAAAATGGCAAAATTAACAATTGAAGAAATCATTGCAGCCGTTGACGAACTTACAGTTATCGAACTTAATGATCTCGTTAAAGCAGCAGAAGAAAAATATGGCGTATCAGCAGCAGCAGGTGTTGCTGTAGCAGCAGGCCCTGTAGCAGTAGTAGAAGAAAAGACAGAGTTTGACGTTGAACTTACAGAAGTTGGCTCTGAAAAAATTAAGGTTATTAAGGTTGTTAGAGAAGTAACAGGCCTTGGCCTTAAAGAAGCAAAAGATCTTGTTGACGGTGCTCCCAAGATTGTTAAAGAGCAGGCTTCTAAAGAAGATGCTGATGCTATTAAAGCTAAACTTGAAGAAGTTGGAGCTAAAATTACACTTAAGTAAGAGCTTATTAAGAGCGGTCATTATGGCTGCTCTTTTTTTATATAAAATTGCGGCGTTGTAGGGTTTGTGTATTATGAAATAAATATCAGTGAATAGTTGTTTGTGTGTGGACAAATGTCTTTTTACAAAACATAACTTTTTTGTTTGTTTTATATAAAAAGATTTTAAATGTAAAATATATTTTAAACAATTATTATATATTGTTGATAATGATTTTACTCGATTATTCTCAGTTTGATAATGTTTGCTTATATTTTGTCAAAATAAAAGTTAAATTGTTGTGCAATCCACTATAGCTTTAGTAGGAATTATACTTGACTTATTTCATAGTAAGTTGGTATAATATCCGAACAAAGATATTTTACTCTCTGAGTTAAAACTATTATTTTAAGGAGGCTTTATTTAAAATGGAAAGAGTTTACAATTTTTCTGCCGGACCATCTATGTTACCCCTTGAAGTGCTCAAGAAAGCACAGGAGGAATTTGTCTGTTATGGTGATGCGGGCATGTCCGTAATGGAGATGAGTCATCGATCTAAGCCTTTTGAAAAGATTATTCAGGGAGCGGAAGCATCACTTCGAGAACTTATGAATATTCCCGATAATTACAAGGTTCTATTCCTGCAGGGTGGTGGCTCAACTCAGTTTGCAATGATTCCCTTGAACCTTATGAATAAAAATAACACTTGTGATATTGTTATCACTGGACAGTGGTCAAAAAAAGCAAAACAGGAAGCAGAGCGTTATGGCAAGGTAAACGTAATTGCTTCTTCAGCAGATAAAGTATTTAATTATATTCCTGAACTTGATAAGAGCAAGTTCAATCCTGATGCCGATTATTTTTATATAACACTTAATAATACTATTTATGGCACAAGATATACGACGCTTCCCGATACAGGAAATGTTCCGCTTGTAGGAGATATGTCATCAAGCATTCTCTCTCAGGAAATTGATGTATCGAAATTCGGTCTTATTTTTGCAGGTGCACAGAAGAACCTTGGACCTGCAGGTGTTACAGTTGTTATCATTCGTGATGACCTCATCGGCAACGCAATGGACTTTACACCTACAATGCTTAACTATAAGACTCATTCAGATGAAGGCTCACTATACAATACACCTCCCACATTTGCAATTTATTTTGCTGGACTTGTATTCGAATGGGTTAAGGAAAAGGGTGGCGTAAAAGCTCTTCAGGAAATTAACGAAAAGAAAGCAGCAATTCTCTACGATTATCTTGATTCAAGTGATTTCTTCAAAGGCACAGTTGTTCCTAAGGATCGTTCTCTTATGAATGCACCTTTCATTCTTCCCACAGAAGAACTTAATGCTAAATTCATTAAAGAGGCAACAGCAGCAGGATTTGTTAACCTTAAAGGACATAGAACTGTAGGCGGCATGAGAGCAAGCATTTACAATGCAATGCCGGTTGAAGGTGTTCAGGAACTTGTAGAATTTATGAAGAAGTTTGAACTTGAGAATAAATAATCGGAGGAAATTTAAAATGTATAATGTATTAACGCTTAATTCTATTTCAGAAATTGGTTTAAATAAACTTGAACCTGAAAGATTTGCGGTATGTTCTGGCATTGCAAATCCTGATGGAATTATTTTAAGAAGTTTTGAAATGCATGATATGGAAATTCCCGAAACGCTTGCTTGTGTTGCAAGAGCAGGTGCAGGTACAAACAACATTCCTACTGATAAGTGCTCTGAAAAAGGTATTGTTGTGTTTAATACACCCGGTGCAAATGCAAATGCGGTTAAGGAACTTGTTCTCACAGGCATTTTTATCTCTTCAAGAAAAATTGTCGAAGGCATTGAATGGGCAAAAGAATTAAAAGGTAAAGAAAATGTGGATAAGCTTGTAGAAAAAGGAAAGGGACAGTTTACGGGTCCTGAAATTCAAGGTAAAAAGCTTGGTGTTATCGGACTTGGGGCAATTGGCGTTCTTGTAGCAAATGCAGCAGTTGGCCTTGGAATGGAAGTATACGGCTTTGACCCATTCCTTTCCGTTGATGCAGCTTGGAGTCTTTCAAGTGATGTAATTAAGGCAAGAAGCATGGAAGCTCTTGTTGCTGAGTGTGACTATATAACAATTCATATTCCTCTTAATGACAGCACAAAGAATATGTATAATAAAGAACTTTTTGCAGCAACAAAGAAGGGTGCAAGACTTCTTAACTTCGCAAGAGGCGGTCTTGTAAATATAGAAGCACTTAAGGATGCTATTGCAGACGGTACCATTACTGCATATGTTACAGACTTCCCTGATGCTGAAGTTATTGAACTTGATAATGTAATTTGTATACCTCATCTTGGAGCTTCAACACCGGAGAGTGAGGAAAACTGTGCAGAGATGGCAGCAGTTGAGCTTAAACAGTATTTGGAATACGGTATTATCAAAAATTCTGTAAATTTCCCTAACTGTGATGCTCCTTATACCGGAAAAGCCAGATTGGCTATCTTACATAAAAATGTTTCCGGTGTAATCGGTGCAATAACTGCGGCAATTTCTGGACAAGGACTTAATATAGATAACATGGTTAATAAGAGTAAAGGTTCTTGGGCATATACACTCATAGACCTTGATACATTTAACGGAAAATGCCATGAACTTGTTGAAAAGCTCAGCAAAGTTGACGGTATTTGCAAGGCAAGGATAGTAAAGGAAGCATAAGAGAGGACGGATAATATGGCTGTAATAAGAAAATTTAAAGCTATACGACCTACGTCTGAAATGGCTGAAGCAGTTGCTGCATTGCCTTATGATGTTGTAAACAGTGAGGAAGCCAGAGAAATGACGCAGCGTAAGCCTTCTTCGTTTCTTCATGTTGATAAAGCTGAAATAGACCTACCTAAGGGCATTGATATATATTCTCCTGAGGTTTATTTAAAGGCTAAGGAGAACCTTGATAAGCTTATTAGTGACGAAGTTCTTGTGCAGGACGATAAACCTATGCTTTATGTATATGAGCTTACAATGGATGGAAGAAGTCAGACAGGACTTGTTGCATGTACATCAATAGATGAATATTTGCAGGGCATAATCAAAAAGCATGAGCTTACAAGAGAGGACAAGGAGCAGGACAGAATACGTCACGTTGATATTTGTAATGCAAATACAGGTCCGATATTCCTTGCATACAGAACAGTAGATGAAATTTCAAAGTTAATTGAAAAAATAAAGATAAATGTTCCTGTATATGATTTTGTTGCAGAAGATGGAATAAAACATCGTGCATGGGTAATAGATAATGACAGTGATTCAAATAAACTTATTGAACTGTTTAAAGCTGTTCCCAATCTTTATATTGCAGACGGACATCATAGGAATGCTTCTGCAGCTAAGGTTGGACTTAAGCGTCGGACTGAAAAACCTGATTACACAGGTGAAGAAGAGTTTAACTATTATCTTTCGGTAATATTCCCTTCAGACCAGCTTAAAATTCTTGACTATAACAGAGTTGTTAAGGATTTAAACGGAATGACTGATGAAGAATTCATAAAAATGATTTCTGAAAAATTTGAAATAATAGAAACAGAAGGCAGAGCAAAGCCTAGTAAGCAGTATGATTTTGGGATGTATCTGTCAAAAAAATGGTACATGCTTACTGCAAAGGATAATCTTCGTATAGATGACGCAGTTGCAGGTCTTGATGTATCTGTACTTCAGGACAATGTTCTTATTCCTATGCTTGGAATCGGTGACATAAGAACTGATAAAAGAATAGACTTCGTAGGCGGAATAAGAGGACTTGGCGAATTGGAAAAACGTGTTGACAGCGGTGAAATGAAGGTAGCTTTTTCGATGTATCCAACTTCAATAGAACAGTTAATGACAATTGCCGATGAAGATAAGATTATGCCTCCAAAATCCACATGGTTTGAACCGAAACTCAGAAGCGGACTGTTTATTCATTCTTTGGATTAAAATTGACTTGAAAAGCAATACTAATAACGTATCCGATGGGTACGTTATTTTTTATGCAGGAGGTCAGATTATGGGAAGATTCGTTAACGGGCTTGTTTTAGGTAGTTTTTCGGCTATGGCAGGAGCATATTATCTTGAGAAAAATAAAGATAAGAGCAGAGAAGTAGTTCAGCAAGGCCGAGAGGTTCTTGAGAAGGCCGAGAATTATCTTGATAAAACCGAACAAAAAATTAATCAATAAGAGTTAAGAGACAGGAGTCGGGGTAATAATATACCTTGGCTCCTGTTTTTTAAGTAATTCTTTACAATTAGAATTTAAAAGTATAAAATATTATAGAAAATATTATATCGGAGGTAACAAAATGGAAGTAAGAACCAGATTTGCACCGAGTCCAACAGGATATATGCACATCGGAAATTTAAGAACAGCATTGTATGAATATCTTATTGCCAAGTCACAGGGCGGTAAATTCATACTTAGAATAGAAGATACGGACCAGGAAAGAAAGGTTGAGGGCGCTGTTGATGTTATATATAACACGCTTAAAATGACAGGCCTTAACCATGATGAAGGTCCGGACATTGGCGGTGAATATGGTCCATATGTGCAGAGTGAAAGAATGGACATGTACATGGATTATGCACTTGAACTTATTGAGAAAGGCAAAGCTTATTATTGCTTTTGTACAAAGGAACGGCTTGATTTGCTTAAGTCAAGCAATGAACATGGGGATGCTTTTGCGCGCTATGACCGTCATTGCCTTAACTTAAGCAAGGAAGAAATAGGGGCAAATCTCAAGGAAGGCAAACCGTTTGTTATACGCCAACTTATGCCCAATGAAGGAACAACAACATTTGATGATGTTGTTTATGGTTCGATTACTGTTGAAAACAGCGAGCTTGATGACCAGATTCTAATTAAGTCTGATGGTTTTCCTACTTATAACTTTGCAAATGTTGTGGATGACCACACAATGAAAATTACGCATGTTGTAAGGGGTAGCGAGTACCTTTCATCAACTCCAAAATATAACCTTTTGTATGATGCTTTCGGATGGGATGCTCCTACATATATACACCTTCCCCCGGTTATGAGAGATGCGCAGCATAAGCTTTCAAAACGTCATGGAGATAAGTCTTTTGAAGATCTTGTAAACGAAGGATATATTGTAGAGGCAATAATGAATTACATTGCACTTCTTGGCTGGAGTCCTTCTGATAATCAAGAGATATTTACAATGGACGAGCTAATTGAAAAATTCAGTATTTCGGGAATAAGCAAGTCACCATCTATATTTGACATTAAAAAACTCACATGGATGAACGGTGAATATATTAAGGCTATGGATTTTGATAAGTTCTACGAACTTGCTGAGTCACCTCTTAAGGAATGCGTTAAAACCCCCGGCATTGATCTTAAGTTCATTGCTGAACTTCTCAAGACAAGACTTGAAACACTTAATGATATACATGAGATGGTCGATTTCATTGACAAGCTTCCTGAATACAGTACTGATTTATATATTCATAAGAAAATGAAGACGACAGAGGAGATTGCACTTAATAGTCTTAAGGCTGCGGTGCCGGTGCTCGAAGCGCATAATGATTGGACAAACGATAGTATATATGAATGTCTTATGGCACTTGTGCAGAACATGGGAATTAAAAACGGACAGATGCTTTGGCCTGTAAGGACAGCACTTTCCGGTAAGCCTTCTTCACCAGGAGGAGCGACGGAACTTGCGGTTATTGTTGGAAAAGATGAAACAATCAAGAGGCTTAAAAAGGGTATAGAACTGCTTGAAGCAGCAGAATAATATATGAAATTATAGGGGGTATACAGTTTGGTATACCCCTTTTATAATTTTAGAAAAAAATTACAATTGCCTTAAATAAATTATGCGACTGTTGACACAGAATGTAATGAAATGTAAAATAAGACAATAAAGTATATTAAAGTGGCTTACTATGTAAACAAGCATTTGTTGACACATAGATATTACCAGGAGGATAATAGAATTATGGATGATAATATGAACAATGAAAATTTAGAAAACGAAAATAATGGGAAATCATTTGGTTCAAGTGAGTACTATAAAAAGCTTTATGACGATTTGCCGGAAGATGTTGCGGAGATGCTTATTGGTACTCATCCGCTTATGAAAAAAGAAATAAGCGATGAGCTTACACACAGCATTAAAATCAGATCTGCAAAAGAAAAAAACCTTAGAGCGGTAAGAGAGCCTTCGGAAATGCCGGAAGATGAAGCTGAAATAAATGAACAGGCAGAATTATTTCAAGAGCCTGAACAAAGAATTGTACCTTCAAGGGATCCTGTTGAACCTGAGGAGGAGCCGTTAGAAAATAAAAATAGATATATGGAAGAATATGTAGGAGACATCACAAGCTATACAAGAGGTCTTGTTGCATCCCCTGCTGGCAAAAAACAGAAAAAAGAAAAGCAAGAGGAAAAACCTATTCAGATGGAAGAACCCATAAATGATGATAAAAGCGAGGATGACATTACTGCTGAAATGATTGCAAAAATGCTTGGAGGCGGAAATGTTTCACCTGTTGATGAAACTGAATATGATGAATTTGAGTTAGAAGAGCCTGAAGAGGAACAACCTAAAAAACCTGTAAAAACAGAAAATAAGGAATATAAACACAGCAAGAAGAAACGCAGACAAATTGATCAGAAAGACCTTGAGATTTCCAATATTGAAAAGCAGGCAAATCTTAACGAACTTTTCCGTGAAGATGATGATTACTATGATGAAAAGCATTCAAGTATCTCGGTTGCAAGAATAGTAATAATTGTTGCTGCTGTAGTCGTATTTGCTTTCCTTATTTATAAGGCAGCATCACTTTCTGGACAGGTTTCAAAACTCAATGCGCAGATTGAAACATATAAAACTATGGAGAAAGATTACGAACAGCTTAAGCTTGATAATCTCAGCCTTACAGAGCAGGTACAGTCACTTAACAGCCAAACTGGCGGTGACGCTTCAAATAGTGGAGATAACGACAACACAACAACTCCTGCTTCAACAAATAACAATTCTTCAAGCAACGGTTCATCATCAAATAATTCATCAAATAATTCATCATCAAATAATTCATCATCAAGTTCTACAACGTATACTGTTAAGTCAGGAGATACTTATTGGGCAATTGCTGCAAAGGAATACGGTAACGGATCATACTATACAAAGATTCTTTCTGCAAATGGTCTTTCCGAAAATGATAAGCTTAAAGAAGGTATGACACTTACAATACCTGCACTATAATTCGGAGGAATGCTATGTACCTAGACTTGGAAGGCAAGACACTGGCAGAGCTTAGAGATGAAGCTAGAAAGCTTGAAATTAAGCGGGTTGCCGGTGTAAAAAAAGAAGATCTTATAAAAAGCATAAAAATTGCAATACATGAAATAAATACTGCCGAGGGTGCAGAGAAGGTTCAGGAAAAACAGCCTGAACAGCCAATGCCCGAAGGCGAAGAAAGCGAAGGAATCCTTGATATTATGGCGGATGGGTACGGGTTTTTACGTACCGAGAACTTCGAACAGGGCGATAATGATATTTACATATCGCAGTCACAGATAAGAAGATTTAATCTTCGTATTGGTGACAATGTCAAAGGAATTACCAGAAAGGCCAGAGAGGGAGAACGTTATGGAGCGCTTTTGTTTGTCAAAAGTGTTAATGGCGATAACCCTGAGAAAGCGGTTGGAAGACCTGTTTTTGAAAATCTCACACCAATTTATCCTTGTGAAAGGCTTAAGCTGGAAACCACTAAAAATGAAATAAGCGGAAGAATTATCGATTTGGTTTCACCGATAGGCAAGGGACAGCGCGGAATGATAGTGGCTCCGCCTAAGGTTGGAAAAACAATTCTACTTACAAAGCTTGCAAATGCTATAACCAAAAACCACAAAGAGATCAGCCTTATTATGCTGCTCATTGATGAACGTCCCGAGGAAGTAACGGATATTCAGCGCTCAATAGAAGGGGACAATGTTGACATTGTGTACTCAACATTTGATGAAAAGCCCGAACATCATAAGCTTGTTGCGGAGATGGTGCTTGAAAGAGCAAAGCGTATGGTTGAGCAGGGAAAGGATTTGGTTATACTTCTTGACAGCATTACAAGACTCTCCAGAGCATATAACCTTATTATTCCGCCAAGCGGCAGAACCCTTTCAGGGGGACTCGACCCGTCTGCACTTTATTTTCCCAAGAAATTCTTTGGAGCAGCAAGAAACATTGAAAACGGCGGAAGTCTGACTGTGCTTGCAACTGCACTGATTGATACAGGAAGCAAGATGGATGAGGTTATTTTTGAGGAGTTTAAAGGAACCGGAAATATGGAACTTGTGCTTGACAGGAAGCTTTCGGAAAGACGAATTTTCCCTGCAATTGATGTAAATAAAAGCGGAACAAGACGAGAAGAACTTCTATTGAGCAAAACGGAGCTTGATGCTGTTTATGCAATGAGGAGAATGTCGGCAAATTCAAATGCATCAGAAACAACCCCGTTTGTAATAGATTTGATGGAAAAGACAAAATATAATGCTGAATTTGTTGAAAGATTATCTCAAATGGGGAAAAATATTATAAAGTAGGATATTGCAAGATGAATTGCGGTATGCTATAATCTATTTGTTGTCTATAAATAGAGAAGCTATTGATCAACAAATATACAGAACGAGGTGAATTTAATGAAAAAAGGTATACATCCTGATTACAAACAGGTGACAGTAAAATGTCATTGTGGCAATGAATTTGTGACTGGTTCAACTAAAGATGAAATCACAGTTGAAGTTTGCTCAAAGTGCCATCCGTTCTACACAGGTAGCCAGAAGCTTTTGCTTGAAAGCGGTGGACGTGTTGAGAGGTTCAACAAAAAGTATGGCAGAAAGTAATTATAAAATACGAGAGGGCGAGCGCTGTTGTGCCGCCCTTTTTGTGTATTGACTTAAATTTGAGGAAGTGTGCTGATGAGGCTGATGAGTAAAACATTTTATGGTGGACAAGCTGTAATTGAAGGGGTTATGATGCGCGGCAAAAAGGTTTATGCAACTGCTGTGCGCACACCGGATGGCGAGATAGCTGTTGAAAAAAAAGAAAATGAGACAATACTTGGCAGATATAAATTGTTTACTTATCCTATTTTCAGGGGCATGTCAGCGTTTGTTGATTCGCTTATCATGGGCACAAAAATACTTATGAGAAGCGCAGTTGTGGCAGGCGAAGATGATGAAGAAGAACCTAGCAAGTTTGAAAAAAAGCTTATGGACAAATACGGGAGTAAGCTTACTGATTATATGATGTATTTCAGTGTTGCAGTTTCTATGATTATTGCGATTCTGCTGTTTTTCCTGTTACCTGTGTTCCTTGGGAGCTTTTTCAACAGATATATTGACGGAACTTATATGCTTGGAATTATTGAAGGTTTAATAAGAATTATAATTTTCTTGATGTATATATTTCTTATTTCAAGAATGAAGGAAATAAAGCGAGTATTTGAATATCATGGTGCTGAACATAAAACAATAAACTGTTTTGAGTCTGGCAAGGCACTTTCGGTTGAAAATGTAAAAAAGTGTTCAAGAATGCATAAAAGATGCGGAACAAGCTTTTTGCTTATAGTAATGGTTGTTAGTATGGTTGTTTTTGTATTTGTTCGTACAGATAATATAGGAATGAGAATGGTGAGCCGTATTGTGCTTGTTCCGTTTATTTCTGGTATAAGCTATGAAATAATTAAATGGGCAGGCAGAAGTGATTCTATGTTTGTTAAAATAGTAAGTGCACCTGGAATGTGTCTTCAGAAGCTTACAACATCTGAGCCGGAAGATGATGAAATAGAGTGTGCTGTTGCGGCCCTTGTTTCTGTTCTTGAGGCGGAAGAACCCGGGGCTGTTCCGGAATATTCGGTAAAATGGAATTATCTCACTGAGGAAGTTAAAAGTGAGGAAGCATAATGGATAACAACAGTTTAGGAATTTTGCTTGCAGAAGCAAAGAAAAAACTAAATATAGCCGGAGTTGCGGAGTATGCTCTTGATGCTGAGTTGATTATGATGAAGGTTACAGGCATGAACCGCATTGGAGTGCTCACAAGCAGTTCTTTTGTTCTGAGCGCACAGCAAAAAGATGAATTTTTTGAAAAAATCCAACGGAGAATGAATAAAGAACCTGTTGCATATATTTTGGGATACCGTGAATTTATGGGGCTTAACTTTTGTATTGAGAGCGGTGTGCTTATCCCAAGGCCTGACACCGAAATATTGGTTGAAGCTGTTCTTGAAACTATTGAAAAATGTAATAAAAAGATTCATGTTGCTGAAGTTGGTGCAGGAAGCGGATGCATATCCATAAGCATAGCAAAGCTTGGAAATGCTGAATGCTACTGTACTGATATTAACCCTAAGGCAATTGAGTTAGCTGTAAAAAATGCAATGCTTAACAAAGTTGAAAATAGGGTGCATTTCTATGACGGAGATGTCTTTAAGGGATTACCCCCAAATATGATATATGATATTATTGTATCCAATCCGCCTTATATAAGGAAAAAGGATATGGAGTTTCTTATGCCGGATGTTAAGGACTATGAACCTGAAAATGCACTTTGCGGAGGCGAAGACGGACTTGACTTTTACCGCACAATATCAGCCGAGGGAAGGAAACTGCTTAAAGCAGACGGTTATATTTTTTTTGAAATTGGATATGATGAAGCTAATGGGGTAAAAGAAATACTGGTTGAAAACGGCTATAAAGATATATGCGTAAAAAAAGATCTAAGTGGACTTGACCGTGTTGTTACGGCACGCATGGAGGACTAAATGTTTGATCGATTATTTGAATTTGTAAATAGGCATGATGAACTTTCCTCTCTTATTAATGATCCTGATATAATATCCGATCAGTCAAAATGGCAGGCCCTGATGAAGGAATACAGTTCTGTAACTCCGATTGCAGATAAATACAGAGAATATATTAATACCAAAACGTCTATTGAGGAAGCCCTTGAAATGCTTGAGGATAATCTTGATGATGATTTTCGTGTATTAGTGAAGGATGAGCTTGCAGAGAATAAGGTAAAACTTGCTGATATAGAAAAGGAACTTAGAGTACTTCTCATTCCAAAGGATCCAAATGATGATAAGAATGTAATTATGGAAATTAGGGGTGGAGCAGGCGGTGATGAAGCGGCATTGTTTGCAGGTAACCTTTTCAGAATGTATATAAGATATGCAGAAAAACATGGCTGGAAAGCTGAGTTTATGAGTGCTAATGAAAATGACTTGGGTGGTTTCAAGGAAGTTTGTTTTATGATAACCGGACAGGGCGCTTATAGCAGACTTAAGTATGAAAGCGGTGTTCACCGCGTTCAAAGAGTTCCCGAAACTGAATCGGGAGGAAGAATACACACATCAACAGTTACTGTTGCCGTACTTCCGGAGGCAGATGAGGTTGATGTTAACCTTGATATGAATGATGTGCGTATTGATGTTTTCCGCGCATCAGGAAATGGCGGACAGTGTGTAAATACAACAGATTCGGCTGTCAGGGTTACACATATACCTTCGGGTATAGTTGTATCATGCCAGGATGAAAAAAGTCAGCTGAAAAATAAAAACAAGGCACTTAAGGTGCTTTACGCAAGACTTTATGACATGGAGCTTGAAAAGCATAATGCAGAAATAGCAGGAGAAAGAAAGGCTCAGGTCGGTACTGGAAATAGAAACGAAAGAATCAGAACATATAATTTCCCTCAGGGCAGAGTTACTGATCATAGGGTAAATCTTACTATTTACAAAATAGATGCCGTTATGGAAGGCGACCTTGATGAGATACTCGATACGCTTTCAGCTGCAGAACAGGCAGAAAAACTTAAAAGTAACGAATAAAGACTTTATTTAATTTGAAACAAGCTACCGAAGCATATAATGTATCATACGACGTTTATGCTTTCGGGAGATTATATGATGAAAATTAATAAAAAGACAGCATCTGATTTGTTTAAGGGTTTAATTGGCGGGATTTTTATTGCTGTTGGCTCACTTTCGGCAATTGGTTTTACCGAAGATGCTGTTAACTGTGTACCTGCCATTGTCCTTTTAATTATAGGAGCATTTGTTGGAATTGTTCTTGATATGCTGAAGGTTAACAAATTAATGGTATGCATTGTTTCTGCGGCTGCATTTGCCTCAGTGTTTTTTTCCAGATTGGAATATGCTCAATATGCATCTGCCGGTATTGTTATGTATATTGGCTGTGCATTAGCGCTTCCTGAAAAAGACGTTTTAACAAATGCGGTGACGGGTGCTTCTGCAGCAGTTGGATTTATAGCTGCGGTACTCTCTATTCTTTGAAATGCGAAAGGAGAATATTAATGAAGCGATTTGTTTCAAAAGAAGCAATAAAAAATGCAGTCATAAACAGCCTTATAAATCTTTTCAGAAAAACGGTTGATACTGCAACTGATGTAGAGCGTTACGAGGCAGCGGTATATGCATTAAAAACAGTTTTTAGTGAAAAATGGATTAAGACTCATGATGAATATAAGGAGAAAGATGTAAAGATTGTGTACTATCTTTCTATGGAATTTCTTATGGGAAGATTCTTTGGCAACAGTGTCATGAATCTTGAGGTATATGATACAATTAAGGATGCATTAGCTGAACTTGGCATCGATTATAATATAATTGAAGACACTGAACCTGAACCAGGACTTGGAAACGGGGGTCTTGGCAGGCTCGCGGCTTGCTTTCTGGACTCACTTTCAACATTGGAGTACCCTGCATACGGCTGTGGAATAAGATATCACTACGGTATTTTCGAGCAGAAGATAGAAAATGGGTATCAGGTTGAGAGACCGGATACGTGGCTTGAGTCCGGAGATTTTTGGCCGATTAAGCGATCAGAGTATGAGGTTGAGGTAAAATTTGCCGGAGATATCCGTTTTGAGAAAAAAGATGACGGTGAGTATAAATTTATTCAGGAAAATTACTCATCTGTAATTGCTGTGCCTTATGACTATCCTGTAATTGGTTACGGCAACAATACGGTAAACACTTTGAGACTTTGGGAGGCAAGACCTAAAAATCTTTTTGATCTCCAGTCATTTAATGAAGGTAATTATGCAAAGGCTGTTGAAGAAGCGAATATTGCAAGAACAATAACTGAGGTTTTATACCCTGCTGATGAGCACATTCAAGGCAAAGAACTTCGTCTTCGTCAGCAGTATTTCTTTATTTCGGCAACAGTCCAGAGAGTAATAGCAAGATTTAAAACAGACCATGATGATTTTGATCAGTTGCCTGACAAGGTGGCATTTCAGCTGAATGATACTCATCCAAGTATAGCGGTGGCAGAGCTTATGAGAGTCCTTGTTGACGAGAATGATTTGCCATGGGACAAGGCGTGGGGCATAACAACAAAAGTATGTGCGTATACAAACCATACCATTATGTCAGAAGCACTAGAAAAATGGCCGGTAGAACTGTTCAGCAGGTTGCTCCCCAGAATTTATATGATTATCGAAGAGATTAATAGGCGTTTGAGCATAGAATTAGTGCAGAAATATGGAAATAATCCTTCGAAACTGCATGAGATGTCGATAATCGCCGATGGTCAGATTAAAATGGCTTATCTTGCGATAGTAGGAAGCCACTCTGTCAACGGTGTTGCAAAACTTCATACGGAGATACTTAAAAAACAAGAGCTTAAGAACTTCTACGAGTTTTATCCCGATAAATTCAATAACAAAACAAATGGAATTACTCAGAGAAGATGGCTGCTTCATGCAAACAGAGAGCTGGCCAAGCTTATAACCGGTACGATAGGTGACGGTTGGATTACAGAGCTTAATGAGTTCAATAAGCTGCTTCCGTTGGCATATGATAATGACTTTAGAAAAAAGTTTATGGAAATAAAGTATAACAATAAAGTAGCACTTGCTGAGTACATTAAAAAGACAAACGGGGTGGAGATTAATCCTCAGTCAATTTATGATATTCAGGTAAAGCGTCTGCATGAATATAAGCGCCAGCTGCTTAATGTTTTTCATATAATTAATATGTATTTTATGATTAAGGATAATCCCGATATTGACATAGTACCAAGGACTTTTATTTTTGGAGCTAAGGCTGCAGCAGGATATAAGAGAGCAAAGGACATAATTAAGCTTATTAATTCAGTTGCAGATGTTGTAAACAATGATTCTGCGGTTAATGGAAAAATAAAGGTTGTGTTTATGGCCAATTATTGCGTGTCCCTTGCTGAAAGGCTTGTTCCGGCCGCTGATGTAAGTGAGCAGATTTCAACGGCAGGCAAGGAAGCATCAGGTACAGGAAACATGAAATTTATGTTGAATGGAGCGCTTACAATAGGAACCTTGGATGGCGCTAATGTTGAAATCCATGAAGAAGTCGGAGATGAAAACATCTTTATTTTTGGACTGTCATCTGATGAAACGGAAAGTATGGCTATTAACCACAGCTATAATCCATGGGATGTTTATAACAGTGATCAGAGAATAAGAAGAGTGGTAGATTCTCTTGTTGACGGGACATTCTCTGGTGAAAATCATGATATTTTCAGAGACATATATAATTCTCTTCTTGCAAACAGCAGGAGTGATGAGTATTATGTGCTTAAGGACTTTTCCTCCTATGTTGATACTCAGGAAAAAATCGGAGAGTCATATAAGAATAAGGATTTATGGGCGAAAATGGCGGTTATTAATACAGCTAAAAGTGGTAAGTTTTCTAGCGACAGAACTATACGAGAATATGCTAATGACATTTGGAACTTAAAGCCTTTGCATATTGAGATTTAAGCACTTTGGTTAAGACCTCTGCATATAATTAGAATATACGGTATCGGGAGATAATATATGATGTATAGTTTCGGCAGAGATTTTGACGAAGGCTTGGAAATGGATAACATTTTCAGAGAATATATTGAACGTAAAAACAACGTTGACTTTATGGACGGTGTCACAACTGTTCTGACTGAAAGTACCCTTGATGTACAGAAAAAGGTGTTTAATTCAGTTGGAATAAAGCTTATGCCGTTTGTTCAGGCTGCGGTAAACGGAATTGAAGCCGCCGGGTTTCTAAATATCGAAAATGTTTGCAATGATAAACTTATTAAAGCTGCATCGAAGGATGCTTGTGATGCAGCTTTTGCATTTTATGGACAGTTTGAAGAGTATAGGGATATTATACGAGCATTCAGTGCACGTAGTTTTCTTGTCGAACAGATATGTTCAGAAATGATAACAGTTGAATTTCTAAACAGAATGAATTGCTTATGATTAAACGTCTTTAGCTCAATGGATAGAGCGTTCGGCTCCGGACCGAAAGGCTGCCAGTTCGATTCTGGTAAGACGTATGAAAATAAATAACGCCGAAAACCTTGTAAAATCAGGACTTCGGCGTTATTTTTATGTGCAGTTTTCATCATAATGCAAATGCGGAATAGAAAGCTTGTTTAAATTACCATATTTAATTTTTAATAAGTTTCACTTTTGTTGACATTTTTCGTCATTTTTATTAAAATTAAATTAAAATAAAGTATAAAAATGCACAGGGGAAGTTAGGGAGGAAGTAAATTTTATGGAAAACTTGAAGAAAAGCAGGTCTGCTTCATCCGGCGTAAATTTAGTCCCTCTTTTTAAAAGGGTGGGTTTTAAGGTATCTCTTTTTTCTACGTTTGGCATTTTAATTGCGGGATGTTTTACCGTGGCGTTTATGTCCTTTTCTACACAAAATCTCATTCAAAAAATTAATACAGAGCATAGTGAAAAAGCTCTGGAAACTATGAATTTTCTGATTGACGATTATAGGTCTAAATCCGTTAGTGCTGCTAAGCTGATGGCGGCATACAATGAAGTTTCGGAAGCGGTGGAAAATAAATCTTCAAATGACATAAAAAGAGCCGTAGAAAAGGTCATATCAGACTCAGAATTGTCAGTGGATTTCGTAACTGTCACCGATAAAACAGGAAATGTTATTGTCCGAACTCATAGCGAGAAAGCAGGTGACTCTGTATTAAAACAGCTTAACGTATCCAATGCCCTAAATGACAAAGTTACCTCACAAATTGAGCAAGGAACTGAAATTCCAATAAGTATCAGGACCGGCTGTCCTGTAAAAAATGCAAATGGTGAGACTGTCGGTGTAATTTCTACTGGGTATTCGTTTGTAGAACCCGATTTTGTTGATAAACTGAAAAGTATTACAGGAAATGAATATACCGTTTTTTTGGGTGATGAGCGGATTAACACTACCATTATAAACAACGGCGAACGTGTGGTTGGAACTAAACTGGATTCAAAAATATCTGATATCGTTCTGAAGAAAGGTGAAAATTTTATCGGAACTGCTAATATTCTCGGTGCTCCATACTCTACGGCTTATATGCCAATGCGTAATGGTAGTGATGAAATTATCGGTGTTTTTTTCGCAGGAATGCCTCTTGCCTCAGTGAATGCTAACATTGCCAAGAATATAGAGATTTCTATTTTAGCGGTAATTGCATTAATCGTCATTATTAGCGTAATTTTAGTTATCTTCATGCGTAGAATATTTACAAGACCATTGGTTGAGATGGCGAGAACCACCGAAGCACTGTCCAAAGGAGATTTAAATGTTCAGATTTCCTTTGTATCGCAGGACGAGTTGGGGGTTCTGGCGAATGCACTTCGCACCACGGTTACTGCCCTTCAAAGATACATAAAAGATATATCCGATAAGCTGGGGCAGATGTCGCAGTGCGATATGCGCGTTCGTATTGATTTGGACTACATTGGAGATTTCGCACCAATTAAATCCTCTTTACAGGAGATTTCTTCCTCTCTGAATGTTACACTTGGTGTTATCAACTACGCTGCGGATCAAGTCAACACTAGTACGGAACAGGTTTCTGTTTCTTCTCAGTCACTTGCAGCCGGCGCTTCTCAGCAAGCGGCAAGTGTTGAAGAACTCAACACATCGGTTCAGAATGTTGCCGAGCAAGCAGCTATGAACGTTGCCAATGTAAAAAAAGCTACAGAATATGTGTCACAAGCCGGTGCAAGCATTGCAGAAAGCAACCTTCAGATGCAGAACCTCGCCAAGGCAATGAACGAAATACATACATCATCTGAGAAGATAACATCCATAATTGCCATGATTGAGGATATTGCCTTCCAAACCAATATCTTAGCGTTAAATGCTGCGATTGAGGCGGCGAGAGCCGGAGAAGCAGGAAAAGGTTTTGCAGTGGTGGCTGATGAGGTTAGAAATCTAGCCGCAAAATCCGCAGAAGCGGCAAAGCAGACTACTCAGCTTATTCATTTGTCTAACACCACCGTGTTTGAAGGAACTAAAACTACGGAAACAGCGGTTAAACTGATGGAAGATGTCTCAAAAAAAGCGGAGCTGGCAAACCAAGCTATCTTGCAGATTGAAGACTCTTCTTCCGAACAGTCTGCTGCTATTGACCAGATTATGCTGGGACTTTCTCAAGTGGCAGATGTGGTTCAAAACAATGCTGCTACTGCCGAGGAAAGCTCAGCTTCTGGTGAGGTGATGGCTGCACAGGCACAAATGCTTAAAGCAGAAATCGAAAAGTTCAAATTGGAAGAGCAGACAGAAAAAAAACCCCTTTCTTCATCTGAGATTTGATCTGACTTGACAGCTAATACAGTATGGAACGAAGAACCGGATAAAAACATATTATGAACAAAAAGCACCGCGGTGATTCGTATGCATATAGAACCATATGACAGGCTGGCTGCAACAGCGTATGCTAAGGAGTGGGCGTTTAAAAGAAACCCCAGATACTATAATTTTGAAGGATTGGGCGGAGACTGCACTAATTTCATATCTCAGTGCCTATATGCCGGAAGTGGCGTCATGAATCATAAGAAAGTTTTTGGCTGGTATTATTACAGCGCAAATAATCGTACTCCGTCTTGGACAGGTGTTCCTTATTTATATAATTTCTTGATTAACAACAGTGAGACTGGACCTTTTGCGGAGGTTACTGATAAAAATTACGTTGAGCCGGGAGATATTCTACAGTTAGGGACTTCTGATGGATTTTTCTATCACTCTCAAATAATAGTGAATGTAATCAATGATGAAATATTTATTGCAACGCATACTTATGATGCTTACATGCGGCCTTTGAACACTTATGAGTATGATCAGGTACGGTTTTTGAAAATACTAGGAGTGAGAAAGAATTAATTTGTAAGCGATGTGAGAAAGGATATATAATAAATCCCTGAAATATTGACAATTATCGTCAGTTCGGCTATAATAACTAAGAAAATAATCGGCAATTATGTTTGCAAGAAGCAGACTTTTGCCAAAGTAAGTTATTTTAAAATTGGAAATGAATAAAACATAAATATATTAAAGCTATGAAGGCTGAACAGCTACCAGAAGGTGGCAGGACTTTATAGCTTTTTTATGTCTTTTTACTAATAAGAGGGGTTGAGGGGAATGCATATTCCAGAAAATTATTTAAGTCCGTCTACATGTGCAGTTATGGGAGCTGTTATGATACCGGTATGGACAAGGTGTGTTAAAAAAGTTAAAGAGACTATCCCAAAAGAAAAAATGCCTATGCTTGGTGTTGGAGCTGCATTATCATTTTTGGGAATGATGTTAAATATACCGCTTCCGGGGGGTACAACAGGACACGCGGTTGGTGGTACACTGATTGCATTAGTGTTAGGGCCGCATGCGGCGTGTCTTTCTGTGACGGTGGCATTGGTTATACAGGCATTGCTGTTTGGTGACGGTGGTATTCTGGCAATTGGAGCAAACTGCTTTAATATGGCGTTTGTGCTTCCGTTTGTCGGCTATTATGTGTATCAACTGTTGCTAAAATCATTTAAAGGCGAAAAAGGAAAATACATAGCAGCAGGTTTAGGATCTTATATCGGAATAAATGCAGCCGCATTATGTGCCGCAGTCGAGTTTGGAATACAGCCGTTGTTATTTACAGATGCCGGCGGAAATGCTCTGTACTGTCCATACCCTTTGTCAGTGGCTATTCCTGCTATGATGGCCGGGCATCTTACGATATTTGGGTTGGCTGAGATTATATTTACCGTTGCTGTTTTTGCATATATCAGCAAGGTTTCTCCGAATATGGCAGAGAAAAATTCAGGGAAGGTAAGCTTTAAACCATTTCTTATATTTATAGCGGCATTAATTTGCATAACACCCATAGGGCTGCTTGCTGAGGGAACTGCGTGGGGAGAATGGGGTGCTGATGAAATAGCAGCGATTGTATCCGGAGGTACTTCGCTTGGCTACACACCTTCAGGGATGACAGGCGGCTTTGAATGGTCAGCTATATTTCCTGATTATACAATGGGAAATATGCCTGAATGGTTTGGATATATTTTATGCGGATTGGTTGGAGCGGCTATTACTGTTATTTTGTTTAAGGTTATTGCAGCAAGTATGAAAGAGAAAACCGATTATTCATTAAGATGAGATTGGATTGATGACTGTTATGATTCAGGAAAAAAACAGTGAAGTCATAATACCGGAATGGATGAAAGATAATGCCGTTAATCAGTCAGGAAAGAAGTCAAGTCATTTTGCTGATAAAAGCAGAATAGGAATTCTGAAAGTGCTTTCAAAATTGCATTTTTCAAGTGGAAATGGTGGCAGATACAGTGCAAGTGCGGTGATTAAATTATCTGCCACTTTGCTGATTATTATTTTGATTGCCTGTTCCAGAAACATGCTGTTTGTTTATATTCTAGCGACTGGCATACTGATAAGGCTTTGTTTGATCAAAGGAGAATATATCAGAGCCATATTAGGCGGAAGCGTTGTATCAGCCATTTTTACGGCAATAATATTATTACCTGCAGTTTTTATGGGTAATCCAAGGACAATGCTGACGGTATCTATAAAAGTTTTTTGCAGCGTTACATTGGTCAATCTTATGGCCAAAACGACTGTTTGGAATGAGCTGACGGCAGCCATGAAGGTATTCTTTGTGCCTGATATTTTTGTATTTATTTTGGATATTACATTAAAGTATATTGATTTGGCAGGCCGTTATTTATGCGATATGCTGCAGGCATTAAGCTTGCGCACTATTGGAAAATCGGATAAACATAATAGTGGCTTGGGCGGTGTAATGGGGACTTCTTTTCTGCATACATATCAATTATCAAAAGAGATGTATGATTCCATGCAGTGCCGAGGGTTTAATGGCACTTATAACATAAAAAGAAAAAAATATTTAAAAAAGACAGATGGTATCTATATTTTGGGAATTGCAGCCATCATCATATTATTTTTATATTTGGAGCGATGAAATATGATTGTTATGGAAAATGTATGTTTTGCCTATGAGGGAAATCCAGTACTGCGTTATGTTTCCCTGCACATAGAAAGAGGGAAAACAGTAATCATACAGGGACTAAATGGCTGCGGAAAAACAACACTGCTTAAAATAATAAATGGCTTGATTTTTCCTGAAGAAGGGAAATATTATTTTGATGGTGAGGAAGTTACGGAAGCTAGGATGAAAAAAGATTCATTTGCAAACAGCCTGCACCAGAGGATCGGCTATATTTTTCAGAATTCTGATGTTCAGCTGTTTTGCAGCAGTGTTGAGGAAGAAATAGCATTTGGCCCGAGGCAGATGGGGTTGTCAGAAGATGAAATAGATAAAAGAGTAAATGACTGCCTTAAAATGCTTGGAATTGAGAAACTGAGAGAACGTGCTCCGTATCATTTAAGCGGAGGGGAAAAAAAGAAAGTGGCTATTGCATGTATTCTTTCTATGAATCCCGATGTATTTGTTTTTGATGAGCCTCTCAGCGGTTTGGATAGGGTCGGAAAAGAATGGCTTATGAAGTTTTTGCTGAAGCTTAAAAAGATGGATAAAACGCTGATTATCTCAACACATGATGATACATTGGCAGATGCACTTGCTGATGAGCGTATATATATAAATGAAAATCATGAGATTGAATCATAAGTAAAAAGCAGGTTGAAACCAACCTGCTTAATTTTTTATATTTCAACAATACCTTTTGTTGTAAGTCTTATTGACGGAATAACCGTAAGACTAACAAATCCTAACGTCATAAAAGGATCAATTTCCGGATTTACACCGAGTTCAGCAGCAATACTGTGAAGTTTGTCCATTATTTCAGTAACTTCCTCAATTGGTTTATCACACATAAGTCCTGCAAGAGGGAGAGCAAGTTCTCCGATTATTTTTCCGTCAAGGGCTATGGCGAAGCCACCGTTATTTTTGCGGACGCAATTTGCTGCAATGGACATATCCTCCGCAGTTTTTCCTGCGACAATAAGGTTATGCGCATCATGTGCGATACTTGTTGCAATTGCACCTCTTTCAAGGCCGTATCCTGATAAATAACACTTGCCTATATGCCCTGTGCCTTTATGCCTTTCTGCTACTGCTAGCATAACACAGCCGGAGATGTCCGATGTAACTATTTTTTCGGTTGTGATTTGTTTGTTATGCAAACCTATAACAGTGTACTTATCTTGTTTCTCAATTACAAAGTCCGCAGGGAGAAGCTCTTTAATATTAAACGTATGATTTATTCTAAGTAAAAGCTTTTTATCTATTTTAGGCTTATCAAAAGGAACAAGTCCTGTTTCCAGATTATAAATTTCCTTTCCTTCTTTATATACTGATAAAATATTTAATGCTCTGATATCGTCAACGATTGAGAAATTTGCTTTATAACCTATTCCGATAGCTCCTACATCATGGATTCTGAAGTGCTTAGCAGTATTGATTGTTGCGGTTTTAATTGCAAGAATGGGATTAGCACCAAGAGAAACTGCCTTTTTTATAATGTAATCCATATGACCATCGTGGTATATATCTCCCGGATGCTTATCATCTGTGCACGTAAGACAGCGAAAGTGATATTTCTCATCAAAAAGTTTTACAAGAGCCTCAAGGTTTTTGGCTGCTGTGCCTTCGCGAATTATTATCCACATTCCTTTGCGAAGCTTTTCAAGTGCTTCAGCTAATGTTGTACATTCATGGTCTGATGTGACTCCGGCTGTAATATAAGCATTCAAATCTTTGCCAATTACGCCTGGAGCGTGACCGTCGATTTTTTTCCCATATGCAAGCGTTGAGGTGAGCTTTTCCATCATTTCAAAATCCTTATTTAAAACAGCAGGGCAGTTCATAACTTCGCCGAGACCAAGTACTCGGTCTTCTCTGAGATATGGAACAAGTTCATGATGGGTAAGAGTTGCTCCGTTTTCATCATCGGGCATAGCGGGAACGCATGAAGGGAGCATAATGAAGACATCAAGAGGCATTCCTGCTGTACTTTGAAGCATATAGTCAATTCCGTCTGTACCCATAACATTAGCTATTTCATGTGGGTCGGCAACAACTGCAGTTGTTCCGTGAGGAATGGTTGCACGAGCAAACTCATATGGAGATACAATTGACGATTCAAGATGTATGTGTCCGTCAATAAAAGAAGGTATAACGGTGTTTCCGTTAAGGTCAATTTCCTGATTGCCTTCATAGTCGCCTATACCGACAAAATAACCATCTTTAATTGCTATATCACCATCAAGAAGCTCGTTTGTGAAAACATTTATGTATTTTGCATTACGCAGTACTATATCAGCCTTTTGATAACCAAGAGCAGAATTTATTCTTCCTTCCATAAACATTCCTCCACTGAAAAATTTTTATATTAGTATACTATATTACACATTAAATTGCTACTGAACTAATAATAATAATTTTCACTATTGTCAATAATCTTATACAAATCGACAGCATCGAATATTTTGACAAAAGACATATAATAAGAATATAATTGAATTATAAATTATTGGGAGGATTTCCTATGGTAAGAGTAACTTATTTGTATCACAGCGGATTTATGGTCGAAACAAATAAAACATGTCTTGTTTTTGATTATTATACTGTTGACGGAAAATTTGACAATATCGATTTGTCAGCTTTTAAGAATAAGAGTGTTTTTGTTTTTGTATCACATTCACACCAGGACCATTTTGACAAAAAAATATTTGAGTGGAAAAATATGAATATAAGATATATTCTCTCAAATGACTGCATCTATGATAATGGAATTGATAATGTAACAATTGTAAATGCAAATAAGGGATATATAATTGATGGCATCGCTATAGAAACTCTAAAGTCAACTGATGAGGGAGTTGCTTTTGTAGTGCACTCCGACGGATTGACGGTTTACCATGCGGGAGACCTTAACTGGTGGCATTGGAATGAGGAAAGCAACGAATTTAATGATATGATTAAAAAACAGTATACCTGCGAGATAGATAAAATTAAAGGCATAAGTGTGGATATTGCATTTGTTCCGGTTGACCCCAGACTTGAGGATAAGTATATTCTTGCTATTGATTATTTGATGAGAAGTATAGATGTTTCATATGTTTTTCCGATGCACTTCTGGCAGGACTATAGAATATTTGATGCCCTTTTTGATGACGAAAGAACTGAGGACTACAGGGATAGTATAGAAAAAATAACTAAGCCGGGGCAGGTGTTCGAATATGAATAAAGAAGATTTGCAGGAAGTTTTGGTTAAGCTCAGTGATGAGAAATATAGGGATTTTCACATGAAGCTTCAGCCTACACAATCTAAGGTCCTGGGGGTAAGAATGGGAGAGCTTAGAAAAACTGCAAAAAACCTAGCAAAGGAAGATTGGAAGGAATATGTGATAAATCTCGGCGAAAATGACAGCTATGAGGAAAAGGTCATTGCCGGGATGAGTATTTTCTATTCAAAGGCTGAGATTAAAGAGAAAATAGAGTATTGCAAGAGTATGATGCCGTTTATTGATGGATGGGCGATATGTGACAGCATATGTACAACAATAAAGCTTAAGCCTGTTGAATATTCGGCATTCTGGGAATATGCGTTTATGTGTACAGCTTCATCAGAGGAGTTTATGGCTAGATTTGGATTTGTTTCGATGCTACATCTGTTTATTGACAGCGAACATATAAATGAAATAATAAATCAAATAGATACTAAAAACTTTGCAGGTTATTATGACTCAATGGCGGCCGCATGGCTTTTGGCGGACTGCATGGTGAAATTTCCTGATTTAGTGTTTGAATATATGGAAAATAATCATATGAGTGACTGGTTACATAATAAGGCGATTTCAAAGATGAGAGAATCTTATAGAGTGAGCGATGAAATGAAGGCTGAGTTAAATAAGCTTATAAGGAAGAATCTGAAAAGCTGAATCAGTGACACATAGGGAGGTGTCTTGAAATGCTGGAGTATGAGCTTAAAAGAATGGTCAATAATGATATTGATTATTGCAAAAAAGAGTGGGAGGATTATTCATTTGACTGGGAAAGAATGCGTGATCTTTTTGAGAAGATGATATATAAGTATACAGGTGTCATTGATGATTTTGACAGGGATATGAATGTCATATCTTCTTATGAAAAGATAAATAAAAGCGGAGATACATACAGAGAAAATGTCAAATTGATTATTAGACGCTTGGAAGGATTTAAAGATAACGGATTTAAAAATGAAGGTCTGAATAATGAGATGAACCCCGAACACAACATAATGTATTATGACAAAAGTGAGTTTGATGAGGCACGTCTATTTTTTGAAAGGTCAGTGCATTTGAGGGATGAGCAGAAGTCAGAGGCTGTTCAAAAGCTTGATGAAATAGAAGTAATCTGTTATTCTAATATACAGCCAACCGAGAAATGGAACAAGCTAAGGCCATATGTAATGTGGCTGACGGGGAAAAATCTTATTATTGTTTCACATATTCTGCCGTTGGTCATGCTGCTTGAAAAGTAATATGAGTAAAATGTATATGACAGTATTTCAGCTATTGAGATGCTGTCATTTTTTATTTTACAAACATGTAATACTAGCTAATATACATTTAATATTGCTGAGGTAACGCATTTAACAGCTGCTATTTATAATTATAAGTGTAAAAATACTGTTTACAGAAAATTGCAAATATTTTTTAATTAACGGAGGTTTTGCAGATATGAATTTTAAAAAAGGAATTGCACTTATGTGTGCAGCAGCTATCGGGGTTTCGGCTATTGCATTAGGATGCAACATAAATGCAGAGGCGGCAACAACAATAGTAAGATCAAACACAAGCACATCTGTTACATCGACTAAAGTTCCCAAGTACATTTTTTTGTTTATCGGAGATGGTATGAGTTACCCGCAAGTACAGCTTACAAACTACTATCTCAGTGCAATGAACGACACAAATAACAATAAAAAGGTTGAGTCAAAATCAAACTTAAGCTTCATGAACTTCCCTGTAGCAGGAAGCGCCCAGACTTATGACAGCACATCATTCTGTCCGGACTCCGCTTCAACAGCAACAAGTATTTCAACAGGGCATAAGACATACAGCGGCACAATCAATATGGATGAAACAAAAACTGTTTCTTATGAAACGATTTCCGAAAAGCTTAAAGACCAGCTTGGGTATAAGGTAGGCATAATTACTTCTGTTAACCTTAACCATGCAACACCCGCTGCTTTTTACGCTCATCAGGCATCAAGAAATAACTACTATGAAATAGGTGAAGAGCTTATTGACAGTGACTTTGACTATTTTGCAGGCGGCGGACTTTTAAAAACAACAGGTAATGACGGAACAAAAGAAAATCTTTATGATTTAGCAAAAAAATCTGGCTACAATGTAATACTTACACAAAAAGAGGCAGAGCAGGTTACTTCCGGTGCAGGAAAAACAATTTTAATTGATGAGCATCTTGCAGATTCAAGTGCAATGAAATATGAATTAGACCGTAAAGACAGTGAATGGGGTCTTGCTGATTATGTTAAAAAGGGCATAGAAGTACTTGATAACGATAACGGATTTTTTATGATGGTTGAAGGCGGTAAAATCGATTGGGCATGTCATGCTAATGATGCAGCTTCAACTATCAGTGACACTGTTGCACTTGATGATTCGGTAAAAGAAGCAATAGAATTCTACAATGCTCATCCCGATGATACACTTATACTTGTAACGGCAGACCACGAAACAGGTGGACTTACAGTAGGCTTTGCAGGAACTAACTATGATACATTCCTTACAAACCTTAATAACCAGAAAATTTCATATGCAAAATATGATTCGGATTATGTATCAAAATATAAAGAAAAAAATACTGACTTTAATACAGTTTTAACTGATATTCAGAACCTTTTCGGTCTTGTTACTCCGGCAAATGCAGCACAGGCAAAAAATGAAACACTTGTTTTAACGGATTATGAGGTTAATAAACTTAAGGTTGCTTATGACAAAACAATGGCTGGTTCAAGTGAAAAGTTAAGCCAAGAAGAATATGTTCTCTACGGTTCTTATCAACCTCTTTCAGTAACAATAACACATATACTTAATAATAAATCAGGCGTAAGCTTCTCATCATATTCACATACAGGACTTCCTGTTGAGGTTTGTGCAATGGGCGCAGGACAGGATTTGTTTAAAGGCTACTATGACAATACAAATATTTACTCTAATCTTGCAGAGCTTACAGGTGTAAAATAATGATAACAGTTTCAAATAAGCGTAATTATTTGATTCAGCTTGTTGTAAGTCTTATCCTTACAGCAATCCTCATAGCCATTCCAACGGGCTATGAGGATGCTGCTATATATACGGAAAGTGAAAGATGCACAGCTGAGGTAATAAGTACAGATGAAAGCAGCATTATAAGCACAGGGCTTATACAGTCCGGACAGCAATACTGCGAATTAAGAATAAATGACGGTAAATTTGAAGGACAGACAGTAAGCGGAGTTAACTTACTTACCGGTTCACTGGAAAATGACAAGATATATAAAGCTAGTGATACTGCATCGGTAGTCGTTTCCTATTCAGAGGATAATTCAATAACTTCGGTTACAATGACTGATCATTATAGGCTTGATAAGGAAATAATACTTGCAGTATTATTTGTGGTTCTGCTTATTTTATTTTCAGGTAAAAACGGCATCTTTGCAGTAATGTCATTTGTGATAACTGTACTTATGATATGGAAGATACTTGTTCCATGCTATTTAAATGGTTTAAATCCGATATGGATAGGAATTGGAATAATGACAATACTTACAGCTCTGATCATTTTTCTTGTTTACGGAATTGACAAGAGAACATTAACAGCTTTTATGGGGTCAATGCTTGGAACTGTTACTACGTGTATAATGGGGATTTTTTTCACAGATATGTTCAAAATCCATGGTGCGGTTATGTCATATTCAGAGACTCTTCTTTACAGTGGTTACCAAAACTTGAATTTAACACAGATATTTACCAGCGGAATATTTATAGGCGCATCTGGAGCAATGATGGACTTGGCTGTTGATATAACATCAGCAATACATGAAGTAATTCAGAAAAAACCTGATATTGGCTGGAGGGAGGCTGCAAATTCTGGCATGAACGTTGGAAGAGCGGCAATGGGAACAATGACAACAACTCTTCTTTTAGCTTATTCCGGCGGATACATAGCGTTGCTTATGACGTTTATGGCGCAGGGTACTCCTATAGATCATATTTTGAATTTTAAATATGTTTCCGCGGAAATTCTCCATACACTTGTAGGAAGCTTCGGACTTGTAACGGTTGCTCCCTTTACCGCATTAATGAGCGGAATAATGTTAACTAAAAAAGATGAGAAGACCGCTGCATAGGCAGATTGATATATAGTTTAAAATCATAACCGACACATTTCTGCGAATTTGTGTCGGTTTTTATGTTTTATATAAAGTAATTAGATATTTTAACAGGTTATATATATTGGCTTTATGTTGTTAATATTTACGTATTGTGTTAAAATAAATAAATGATTAGAATATATCGAAAAATATCCGAAAGAATTGCTTGGAGGAAAACGAATGCTGAAGTTTATTGCCTCGGATATGGACGGAACTTTGCTTGACAGCAATGGGCGCATGAATGAGGAAATTTATGATATAATAACGGAACTTAAAAATATGGGCATAATATTTGCTGCAGCGAGCGGACGCCAGCTTGAATCGCTGAAAAAAAGATTTATGCCAGTTGATAGTGATATAATATATTTAGCTGAAAACGGTAATTATGTTTTATATAAAGGCGAGGAATTATACAGCAATGTTCTTGAGAAGGAAACAGTTGATGAAGTAATAGAAGCTATAAGAGGAATAGATAAATCTACCGCATTTTTGTGCGGCAAAAAACATGCCTATGCTGTGGATGAAGAATTGATAAAGTTTATGAGACAGCCCATTTTTGGGTATGATATAGTAAAGGTAAATGATTTTTCAGAGGTAAAAGACGATATTTTGAAGGTTTCTCTTTTTGATACAGTAGACCCGAGAGAGCGTACTTTAAAAATACTTGCTCCGAAATATGAAAACAAGCTGAATATGGCTGTATCCGGCTATAACAGCCTTGATATTATGAACATGGGAGCAAGCAAAGGTACAGCTTTAAAAGAAATTTTCACTAAATTTGGAATAAATAAAAGTGAAGCGATTGCATTTGGAGATAACTTCAATGACATTGAAATGCTTGAAGAGGTCGGAGAGAGTTACGCAATGGGAAACGCCGAAAAATATATAAAAAGTAAAGCTTCACACGTTATAGGAAGTAATAATGAGAATGCAGTAATTGAAACGCTTAAAAGGATAATTGAGGAGATACATTTAGATGAAGAAGGTTGCAAGCCACGCATTGGGCTGTAAGGTAAATCAATACGAAAGCGAAGCAATCGCAGAACTTTTTGCCGAAAGAGGATATGAGATTGTAGGAATTGATGAATATGCTGATATTTACATAATTAATACTTGCACAGTTACTAATTTTGGTGATAAAAAAAGCCGACAGCTTATACGAAAGGTTAAACGGCAAAATCCCGATTCTATTGTAGCGGCAATAGGATGTTACGCACAGACTCAGCCTGAAAAGATAAAGGAAGTTGACGGCGTTAATCTTGTCATTGGAACAAAAGGCAGAAAAGATGTCGTTGACCTTGTTGAAAAATATTCGAAAGACAACGGAGTAGTAAGTACTGTAGGAGAAATCTCAAATGAACATACATTTGAGCACCTTTCAATTCAAAAGCTTGCAGGGAGAACAAGAGCATATCTAAAAATTCAGGACGGCTGTTCACAGTTTTGCTCATATTGCATAATTCCCTACGCCAGAGGGCCTGTAAGAAGCAGGAATCCACAGGACATAATAGACGAAGTACATAATCTTGCAGAAAACGGCTTTAGAGAAATTATTCTTGCAGGTATACATGTGGCATCCTATGGGAAAGATTTAATAGACACTACACTGCTTGATGTAATAAAACGAGTACAGGACACTGAAGGTATTGAGAGAATACGTTTCAGCTCCATTGAACCCAATATTGTTACTCAGCAGTTTGTATCGGAGCTTTCAAAAATGAATAAGGTCTGTGACCATTTTCATTTGTCTCTTCAGAGTGGCTGTGACAGAACTCTAAAGAGAATGAATAGAAAATATGATACTGCAAAATATACACAGTCAGTTGAGCTTTTGAGAAAATATTTCCCGGATGCCGCCATAACAACTGACATTATCGCAGGTTTTCCGGATGAAACAGATGAAGATTTTGAGGAAAGCATAGCCTTTGCCGAAAAAATAGGCTTTGCCAAAATTCATGCCTTTCCATATTCGCCAAAGGAAGGGACACCGGCAGCAAAAATGCAGAATCAAATTTTAAATGCTGTTAAAAACGAAAGAACTGCAAGATTAATTGAATTAAGCGATAAAATGGCTGATAATTTTATAAATCGTTTTGTAGGAAAAACCATGACTGTTCTTTATGAAAAGCAGGTTTCTGACGGAATATATGAGGGCTATACCACAAACTATATAAGAGTACACTCTAATAGTATTAAGAATATTTCTAATAGTATAGTGAAAACAAAAATAATTGCTGCAGAAAACGAGAGAGCTGTTGGCAAACTCTAAAATTTTTTACAGCGTTGCAAAAATAAAGAAATTGGGTTAAAATAAAGTATTACTAAAAGAAAAGATGGAATTTTCTTTACATGGGAGTGATAGTATGGAAAAGAAAAATTCAATGAACGAAACGATGAGATTTGGCGCAATTGAAAAGGAATATGCCAGTGAAGCAGAGAAAATAATCATGACTGTTACGGCGGCTCTTGAGGAAAAGGGATATAATCCCGTGAATCAGCTTGTAGGTTACATACTTTCCGGTGATCCTACATATATTACAAGTCATAAGAATGCCAGAAGCATAATTCGTAAGTTGGAACGTGATGAACTGCTTGAGGAAATAGTAAAGGATTATCTGAAAGGAAAATGTTAAGTGCGTATTTTAGGACTGGACCTTGGCGACAAAACGGTTGGGGTGGCTGTAAGCGATCCGTTTGGTTGGACTGCGCAAGGCCTCGAAATTATAAGAAGAAACAATCCTAATGAGCATAAGCAGAGCTTTGGAAGGCTTGCGCAAATTATTGATGAGTACTCAGTTGAAACAATTGTTCTTGGTTATCCTAAAAATTTGGATAATTCAGAGGGAGTACGGTGCGAAAAAACAAATGTATACAAAGAATATCTTGAAAGACGATTTCAAAGTATTCCGGTTGTACTCTGGGATGAAAGATTCAGCACGGTTGCTGCCAACAACAGCATGATTGAAGCGGGGCTGAGCCATGAAAAGAGGAAGGCAGTAATTGATAAAATGGCAGCTGTTCATATTTTACAGGGATATTTGGACAGCAAAAGATAAAAGGAGAAAAGAAAATGGCAGACGAGTTTGATAAAAATGATGATATGGATGATGACGAAGAAATGTCAGTTATCACTATGACAGATGACGAGACAGGTGAAGAAATAGAATTTGTTGTAATTGACAGAAAGAACTGCAATGGAACAGAATATATTCTTGTTATTGAAAGTAAAAATATAGATGATGATGAGGCTGAAGCAGCAATACTTAAGGTTGTTGGAGAGTCAGAGGAAGATATAACTTATTCGGTTATTAACGATGATGATGAATTTGATGCTGTTGCAGCACTTTTTAACAGTGATGAATACGAAGTTGAGTACTAATTTGAATTTAATAAGCAAAAAGCATTTATACATAAATTTATAAGACAGGAGGTGTTTTTTTGGCTTCAAAGAAACCAAAGTTGAAAGTTATATCTTTGGGCGGATTACAGGAAATCGGGAAAAATATGACGGTTTTTGAATATGATAACGATATTATTATCGTAGATTGCGGTCTCGCCTTCCCTCAGGACGATATGCTGGGAATTGACCTTGTTATACCCGATATTTCATATCTTATTAAAAATAAGGACCGGATTAGGGGCATAGTTCTTACTCACGGGCATGAGGACCATATTGGTGCTTTGCCGTATGTTTTAAAAGAATTGAATGTACCTGTTTTTGGTACGCTCCTTACGCTTGGATTATTAGAGAACAAGCTTAAGGAACATGGGCTTAACAAGCTAGTTACTTTGCATACTGTTGTACCGGGAGAAAATGTTAAGCTTGGTCAGTTTAAGGTTGAATTCATTCATACGAATCACTCGATCGCTGACGCTGTAGCCCTTGCAATAACGACACCAGTTGGAGTAATTGTGCATACAGGCGATTTTAAGATTGATTATACGCCAATTGATGGTGGGGTAATGGATTTGCACAGGTTTGCTGAACTCGGTAAGGAGGGAGTGCTGCTGCTATTAAGTGACAGTACTAATGCAGAAAGAAAGGGCTTTACGATGTCGGAAAGCTCGGTTGGAAGAGTATTTGACGATATTTTTAGAGAGACACCCAAAAACAGAATTATGGTTGCCACATTCTCGTCAAATATCCATAGAATTCAGCAGATAGTCAACTCGGCCCATAAATATAGCAGAAAGGTTGCTATAATAGGACGAAGCATGGTTAATGCTGTTAAGACGTCAACTGAACTTGAGTATCTTAATATGCCCGATAATACGCTCATAGATATAAGTGAAATCAAAAATTATTCCGATGATAAACTGGTGATTATTACAACCGGAAGTCAGGGAGAAACGATGTCTGCTCTTTCAAGAATTGCTTCGAACGAGCACAAACAGGTTTCAGTCAAACCGGGGGATAAGATTATAATCAGTGCATCATCAATACCGGGAAATGAGAAAAGCATTTCAAATGTAATAAACGATCTTATGAGAAAGGGTGCCGACGTTGTATATGAGGGTATTGCCGAGATACACGTTTCAGGACATGCCAGACAGGAAGAGCTTAAGCTGATGCTTTCGCTCGTCAAGCCTAAGTACTTTATGCCTGTTCACGGTGAGTATGTTCATCTGTTGAGTCATAGGGATTTGGCACTGTCACTTGGTATTCCAAAGGAAAATATCTTTGTCATGAGTATCGGTGAGGTACTTGAAGTATCTAAGAAGGACGCTAGGATAAACGGTACAGTTACTGCCGGACAGGTCTTGGTTGATGGGCTTGGAGTTGGTGACGTAGGAAATATTGTATTAAGGGATAGAAGAAATCTTTCTGAGAACGGATTGATGATTGTAGTTGTTGCAATTGATTCCGCTTCCGGCAGCATTATTTCAGGACCTGATATTATTTCACGAGGCTTTGTCTATGTTCGTGAGTCAGAGGATCTTATGGAAGAGGCCAAGAAAGTAATCAACGATGCACTTTTGAGATGCGAGTTAAATCATATTTCTGGCTGGTCAGGTATTAAAAATACAATTAAGGATACACTTAAGAATTTCCTGTGGCAGAAAATGAAGAGAAGCCCTATGATTTTGCCTATTATTATGGAGGTATAATCAGGAGGTTAGGATTGGATAGGATTAAAGAAATTACGGAAGAATTAGCAGCAGCAATAATAGAAACGAATGTTTTTAGTTGTTTTGAAGCTGCAAGAGAAAAAATAAATGAAGATGAATTGAAAAAAATTAATTCATATAAATGCTTAAAAGCAAAGCTTATTAATGAATATTCGGCGGAAACCGAAAATGAAGCAAATAAATTATACAGTGATATGATGCCGAATTCGCATACAAGAGAATATATACAATGCGAAAAAAGGCTGTTAGTATTTGTAGCTGATATATACGATGAAATTGGTCAAAAATTAATGAAAAAGTAAAACTGAATATAGAATTTGCGGATTAAAACTGACCCTGTTCCTTATACTAGGAATGGGGTTTTTACTTTTTTTGACAGTAAATATTGTTTGCCATTGCCAATAAAACATTTTATAATAAAGCTATAATAATATGTCGAAAAAGGAAGGCGGAGAAACAATATTGTCGAAAACTCTAATAATAGCTTTATTGACTTCAATAATGATTGTGACAACGGCTTTTGGCGGTTCACTTGATAAATCTGAAGATTCGAAACTCCTTATGCTGGTTAATTCAGAGCATATGGTTGACAAAGATTTTGACCCTGACAGAGTTCAGTTTGAAGATACATATTATTATTTGAGAGAAGAAGCTGCAGATGCACTTGATAGAATGCTTAATGATATGGAGAAAGATCTTGGGGAAGCACCTATGATTATAAGTACATATCGATCTTATGAAAAACAAGAAACGCTTTACAATACTAATGTAGACGGTGCTGTTGCCGCCGGAGCAGGTATAGCTGATGCAATAGAAGCAACGGGGCGTTACATCGCTCTGCCGGGTGCAAGCGAACATCACACAGCCCTTGCAGTGGATCTTTCTAATGACGGATCTGTGGAAGAGAATTTTATTGAAACAGAAGCAGGTGTTTGGTTAAGTGAGCATTGCCACGAATATGGTTTTATTGTTCGTTATCCTAAGGAAAAAGAAAAATATACAGGAATTGGTTATGAGCCATGGCATATAAGATATGTCGGGGAACCGCATTCTGATATAATGTATCAGAACAATTGGTGTTTGGAGGAATATATTGAATACCTTAAGGAAGACGGTTCAATTATCTGGAAGGATGGAGAAAATATCTGGGGCGTTTACTATGTTGATAGTTTAGAATGCTCATATGCGAATATAGTTGACTTTTCTGAAACAAACTGCGGTGGATATATTGTTACAACCTGCAGAAACAGGAATTCTCTTTTAGGGAAGGCTCAGACGCTAAAAGGCCATACAGAACTTATGGACAAGCTTATTTCTAGAATTGCGGCATGAAATTGACAGCACATATGCACAGAATAGGGCATATGTGCTCTTTTTATGTGCATAATGTTTGCTATATTACAATGCTTTGTGTATAATAAAATATTGAGGTGAGAGGTATGTCACTTAAAACAGATGAAGTTAAAAAAGTACTTTCAGAAACACCGTTAGATGAGCTTTTAAATAAATTAGAGTTGTTCAAAGATGATGAACGTACGGGAATAAAAAAACTTGTGAGCCAGTATGAAAAAAAATATTCAGCTTATATTGATGAACTCAAACGCCTTAATATGATTTCTGCCTTTGAAAACGATTTAAAAGAAAAGGGATATAAACTTATAGGCGGAATTGATGAGGTAGGCAGAGGACCATTGGCAGGGCCTGTTATGACAGCTGTTGTTATATTGCCTGATAATTGTAGAATTCTTGGAATAAATGATTCTAAAAAGCTGTCGGCTAAAAAGAGAGAAGAACTGTCTGAATTGATAAAGGAGGAGGCAATTGCCTATTCATTTGGTTCGGTTTCTCCGTCAGAAATAGATGAAATAAATATACTTCAGGCAACATACAAAGCAATGAGAAAGGCAATTAACTCTCTTGCTGTTAAGGCTGATTTTATTCTTGCAGATGCAGTTACTATACCTGAAATTAATATCCCGCAAAGGGGAATAATCCATGGTGATGCAAAAAGTATAACTATAGGTGCTGCAAGTATAATTGCAAAGGTTGAAAGAGATGCAATGATGGACGAGTATGACAACATATTTCCTGAATACGGCTTTGCAAAAAACAAGGGTTACGGTTCAGCAGAGCATATTGAGGCTGTTAAAAAATACGGTCCATGTCTGATACATAGAAGCAGTTTTATTAAAAACTTTGTATAAATCATATTGAGGTCTATTCTATGAGAAGCGAAAATAGGAAAAAAGGCGATATGGGTGAGGCAATTGCCTCAAAATGGCTGGAAGCAAATAAAAATTTCAAAATTTTGACTAGAAATTACTCGACAAGATATGGAGAAATAGATATAATTGCTCAGGATAATGACGTTTATGTATTTGTCGAGGTGAAATACAGATGCGGAAACGCTCATGGATACCCATATGAAGCTGTTACCTCGTCGAAACAGAATAAAATTGCCAAAAGTGCTTTATGTTACATGCAGGAAAAAGGACTCGACAGTACCACACCTGTGAGATTTGATGTTGTAGAAATAATAGAGAACAGAATAGATGACAGAATAGATGACAGAAAATATATAAGACATACGGAAAATGCGTTTGAATGGAGTAATTAGTAAATGAATTTAAAAAAAGCAGGTTCGCTTGAATACTATACATTTGACAGCTTTGAAAAAATAGATTTTATAGGTCATGGTTTTACAACAAGACGTGGCGGTGTAAGCGAGGGTTTTCTTTCGTCATTAAACCTTGGATTTTCAAGGGGAGACAAAAGAGAAAATGTAGATACAAATTTTGATATAATTTGTGATGCGCTGGGTGTAAAAAAAGAACAATGTGTTACATTAAGGCAGGTACACTCTACAAGAATTATAATGGCAGATGAAAGTATAAAGGGAATGGGCTTCAGAAATGATACTGAAAGAATAGAAGCTGACGCCTTTGTTACAAATAAAAAAGGAATCGTTCTGGTGACATTCCATGCAGATTGCGTACCTCTGTTTTTTGTAGATACTGAGAAAAAAGCAATTGGTATGGCTCATGCGGGCTGGAGAGGGACTGCCGACGGTATGGCAGCCGAAATGATTATAAAAATGATAAATGAATTCGGCAGTAATCCCAAAAACATTAAGGTAGGCATTGGACCTTCAATTGGTTTGTGCTGTTTTCAGGTAGATAAACCTGTTACAGATATATTCAACGAAAAATACAGCTTTGCATCTAAATATATAATAAATGATGAGGAAGCTGAGTGCAAATATAAAATTGACCTTTGGGGAATAAATAAAGAAGTGCTTATGAGCAAAGGGGTAAAGGAAGAAAATATAGAAATCGGCGGAATTTGCACAAAATGCAATCCGGAGATTTTCTATTCTCACCGTGTTATGGGAGAAAAGCGTGGGACGATGGGCGCTTTTCTTTTCTTGAAATGAGGTTAAGCTTTGGAAAATTTAAACACAGGAAAGAAAGAAAATGTTATAATAAGTGTTGAAAAGGGAAGCATAGCCGAAGAAATAGGCATTGAACCCGGTGATATTCTTGTATCCATAAATGATAAAGAAATACTTGATGTGTTTGATTATCGTTATATGATAAATGATGAATACCTCGAAATGGTACTTAAGGACAAAGAAGGAGAAGAGTATATTGCCGAGGTTGATAAGGACTATGACGAGGATATAGGCATTGTATTTGAAAGCGGACTTATGGACAGTGCAAAAAGCTGCAGCAATAAGTGTATTTTTTGCTTCATAGACCAGCTGCCAAAGGGCATGAGAGAAACTCTTTATTTTAAGGATGATGATACAAGACTTTCTTTTTTACAGGGTAATTATGTTACATTGACTAACATGAAAGATAAGGACATAGACAGAATAATTTATTATCATCTTTCACCGATAAATATTTCAGTCCATGCCACGAACCCAGAGCTAAGAAAAATGATGTTACACAATAATAAAGCAGGGAACATACTGGAAAGAATGCAGAGGCTTGCCAATGCGGGTATTGAGCTGCACTTGCAGGTGGTTCTGTGCAAAGGCGTAAATGACGGTGCAGAGCTTGACAGAACAATTGGGGATATAGTAAAGTTATTCCCTCAGGCCGAAAGTATGTCAGTTGTGCCAGTTGGGCTTACTAAATACAGAGATGGGCTTTTTAAACAGCAGCCGTTTACAAAAGAAGATGCAATTAGGGTATTGAATCAGATAGAGGGCTGGCAGAACAGAAATCTTGAAACATACGGTTCAAGGATCGTATATGCTGCCGATGAGTTTTATCTTAAGGCGGAAAGAGAAACTCCTAAACCTGAATGCTATGAGGATTTTCCCCAGTTTGAAAACGGTGTTGGTATGCTCTCTCTTTTTAAACATGAGTTTTATGAAATGCTGCCAAACATTAAGGACACTACAAAAAAACGTACAGTTTCACTTGCAACAGGTGTTGCTGCTTATGGCTTAATGAGGGAGATTTCTGATAAAATCAGTGAAAAGTGTGAGAATATAAATATAAATGTATACTGTATTAAAAATAAATTCTTTGGTGAGACAATTACAGTTTCAGGACTTCTTACTGGTGGTGATATTATTGAACAACTTAAGGATAAAGAACTGGGCGACTATTTGATTTTGCCGGACAGCCTTTTAAGAAACGGCGAAACGGTGCTTCTTGATAACGTATATGTTTCGGATATAGAAAAAGAACTCGGCGTTCCGATTAAAATTGCACTTAACTTGGCGGAAAGCCTTATTGATAGAATAATGAATATGGAGGAAAACTAAAATGAGCAGACCAATTGTAGCTGTTGTGGGTCGTCCAAATGTGGGCAAATCTACCCTTTTCAACAGACTTGCCGGAGAGAGGATATCTATTGTTCAAGATACTCCTGGTGTGACAAGAGACAGAATATATGCAGATGTTGAATGGTTGAACTATAAATTTACACTTATTGATACAGGCGGTATGGAACCTGAGGCAGAGGATGTTATTCTTAGACAGATACTTGTTCAGGCTCAGATTGCCATTGATACTGCGGATGTAATTATATTTGTTACTGATGTTAAGCAGGGTGTAACAGATGCAGACTCACAGGTAGCTGATGTACTTAGAAGAACCAAAAAGCCTGTTGTGCTTGCTGTAAACAAAGTAGATGATATGCGTAAGGAGAACCTTGACGTATATGAGTTTTACGGTCTTGGTATAGGCGATGTTTATCCTATTTCAGCAGGACAGGCACTGGGACTTGGAGATATGCTTGATGCAGTATGCTCACGTTTCCCAGAGGGCTCTGAATATGATGTAGATGATGATGTAATAAGGGTAGCATTGGTTGGCAAGCCAAATGTAGGAAAGTCTTCGCTTATAAACAGAATGCTTGGCGAGGAAAGGCTCATTGTAAGCAGTATTCCCGGTACAACAAGGGACGCTATTGATACTCCATTTGAATATGATGGTCAGAAGTATGTGCTTATTGATACCGCCGGTATGAGAAGAAAAAGCAAAATAAAAGAAGAGATTGAAAGATACAGTATAATTCGTGCTGTTGCGGCAGTTGAACGCTGTGATGTTGCGGTTCTTGTAATTGATGCACAGGAGGGTATTACAGACCAGGATGCAAAGATTGCAGGTATTGCACATGAGAGAGGAAAAGCTGCAATTATTGCAGTAAATAAGTGGGATATTATTGAGAAAGATGACAAGACGATGAACAAATTCTTGAAGGATATTGCAAATGATCTTTCTTATATGGCATATGCTCCGAGGGTATTTATTTCTGCAGTTACAGGACAGAGAGTTATAAAAATGCTTGATACTGTTAAGGAGGTTTATGCTAATAACAACCTTCGTGTGTCAACAGGTGTGCTTAATGATGTCCTCATTGATGCAATGGCAATGCAGCAGCCCCCTGCAGAAAAAGGACGTCAGCTTAAAATCTATTATATTACACAGGTTAGTGTTAAACCGCCTACATTTGTTATTTTCGTAAACGACAGAGAGCTTATGCATTTCTCTTACAGAAGATATATTGAAAATCAGTTAAGACAGAATTTCGGTTTTATTGGAACACCAATACATTTTGTGGTTAGGCAAAAGGGAGATAAGGATTGATATGTTCAGAGTAGCGTGTCTGGTTATAGGATATTTTATAGGCTGTATTCAAACCGCTTATTTTGTTGGCAAAGCGTACAATGTTGACATCAGTAAAACGGGAAGCGGTAATCTCGGAACAACTAATACTGTAAGAGCGCTTGGAATTAAGGCAGGTTTATTTACGTTCTGGTGTGATGTTGCCAAATCACTTGCCGCATTCTTAATATGCAAAGCAGTATTTAAGACTGACCCCATTGTAGCAGGCTTTTACGGATCCGCAGGAGCAATAATTGGCCATGACTTTCCGTTCTTTCATAAATTTAAGGGCGGAAAGGGTATCGCAACAATGGTAGGAATGATGTTCGGAACATTCCCTTTTCCCGCACTTATTGTGTTTATTATTGCTCTTACAATACTGCTTTCAGGGTATGTTTCTGTTACATCGCTTGCTCTGGCTGTTATGATACCGATATCTTTACATATCTGCGGTTATCCGTCAGAGGCCGTATGGGTTACAATAGCTTTGGCAGTACTGGCGTTTTTACAGCACAGGCAGAATATTAAACGTCTTATAAACGGGACAGAAAGCAGATTTGATATAATAGGAAAACTTAAACCCAAGAAGAAGGAGAGGTAGAAATGAAAAAAATAGCTGTTATCGGAAGCGGAAGCTGGGGAACCGCCCTTGCTGTAATGCTGGATAAGTATGGACATGATGTTACGATATGGTCATGGAAGGAAGAAGAGGCAACTCGTATCCGTGAAGATGGAGAGCATAAGGAATTTCTGCCTGGGGTACCAATCAGAAAGGAAATTAAGATTGTTACTTCTGAGAAGGAAGCAGTTAAGGATGCGGAAATTGTAATTGCTGCTGTTCCTTCAAAATTTGTAAGAACAAATATAATGAAGTTTGTACCTTTTCTCAATGAAAAACAGATTATTGTAAATGTTGCAAAGGGACTTGAGGACAATAGCCTGAATACTCTTGCAGAGGTAATAGAGGATTGTGTCCCTCAGTGTGAAGTAGCGGTACTTTCGGGTCCCAGCCACGCAGAGGAGGTAGGCAGAGGAGTTCCAACTGCTGCAGTTATCGCTTGTAAGAATGAAAAGACGGCAAAGATGATACAGCATGAATTCAGCAATCCCGTATTTAGACTTTACACAAATACTGATGTTGTCGGTGTTGAAATTGGTGCGGCAATGAAAAATATAATTGCGCTTGCTGCCGGAATGTCCGATGGACTTGGCTATGGTGATAATACAAAGGCGGCTCTTATGACAAGAGGCATGGCGGAGATAACCAGACTTGGTGTTGCAATGGGCGGTGAAAGAAAAACGTTCTATGGACTTTCAGGCATGGGGGATCTTATTGTTACATGCACAAGCATGCACTCCAGAAACAGACGTGCAGGAATTTTGCTTGGACAGGGAAAGAGCCTTTCTGAAACACTTGAGGAAGTTCACATGGTCGTTGAAGGCGTAAACACTGCTAAAGCTGCTAATGAGCTTGCAAAAAAATATAACGTCAGTATGCCTATAACAGAAGCCATTAATGGAGTTCTGTTTGACGGAACAGACGTTAGGACAGTTGTTTATGATCTTATGATGAGAAATAAAAAATCAGAGAAATAAATACGGAACACCAAATACTAAGCCTATTAAAATGCCTGCCAACACATCAGTTGGGTAATGTACACCAGCAAGAAGGCGTGTTGCAGCAACTATTATTGAAATGATAAGGCTGATTATGCCTAAAACGGGGTTTATGTAAAACAATGCTGTTGTTATAACAAAAGAACTTGAGCAGTGAAGGCTTGGAAAACTGTGTCCGCTAGAATGGTTTTCCAATGGAGTGACATCGAGCATATCAAATGGACGTGGACGGTCAATTTTGTTTCTGAATTTTGTTACGAGAACCAGCTCAATGAGCGGAAATGCTGCATACGGTATTACTCTAATGTCACGCATAATAACAAGTATTGGCATTAGGCCATAAAAAAGCAGCATCATAAGTTTTGGAGTATACTCGTTTAGAAAGATTATTGATTTATGTGTAGACGGATGAGCCTGCACTAAATCATATATTCTCATATAAAGCTTTGCGTCAATATCATTATTCAAATAATCACCTCGGGAATTTGCTGTTTTTAATAATAGCATATTTACCGGGGTTTTTAAATGTCTGAATTCAGTTATCACAAAATAAATTATTAACAAAACATTACAAAAATAATTATATAAATTGCTATAAATAATAATTGATATTAAAAACTATTGAATTTCCATTATCACAATGATATACTGGACTAAATTAGTTAAGTATAAAAGAAAGAGATGATGAGATGCTGATATCAAGACAGAGTGATTATGCAGTTAGAGTAGTAAGAGCATTAAGTGATATGCAAATTCACTCTGCCGTCGAAATTGAGAGCAGAGAGAATGTAACTGTTGCATTTTCCTACAAGATACTTAAAAAACTAGAAAAGGCAGGAATAGTTAATGCAATAAGAGGTGCAAACGGAGGCTACAAACTGTCAAAAGGATGCAACGAGTTTACTTTGTTCGATATTATCAGTGCAGTTGATGATGATTTTATAATTAATGAATGTATGCATGACGGATATATATGCAACAGCAGATGCGACAGTGAGTGTTTGGTACACAAAGAATTATGCAGAATACAGAGTGTACTTATTAATGAGCTTAAAAGTAAGACAATGGCTGAGGTATTAGAATGGCGGTAAGAAGGAGGAGTAGGTTATGATGTTTAAGTTAACACAGGCACATGAGGATTTTCGTTCAAAGGTGAGAGAATTCGCAGAAAACGAGGTAAAACCAATTGCATTCATGCTCGATAAGGAGAATAGATTCCCTGATGAAATTGTTGCGAAGATGGGAAAGCTTGGTCTAATGGGAATTCCGTATAGTAAAAAGTACGGTGGAGCAGGACTGGATGTTTTAAGTTATGCAATAGCGGTTGAGGAGCTTGCTAGGGTTGATGGTGGTACAGGAGTAATTCTTTCTGCACACACATCACTCGGGATATGGCCTATTCTTGAATACGGAAATGATGAACAGAAGGAAAAATATCTTAGACCTCTTATGACAGGGGAAAAGATCGGAGCTTTTGGTCTTACTGAGACTAATGCAGGAAGTGATGCAGGCGGAACAGAAACAACTGCGATTTTAGATGGCGATTATTATATATTGAACGGCGGAAAGATATTTATAACTAATGGAGAAAAAGCAGATACTTATGTTATTTTTGCCATCACAACTCCGGATATAGGCACAAAGGGAATAAGTGCTTTTATCATTGAAAAAGGATGGGAAGGTTTTTCATTCGGCGATCATTATGACAAGATGGGCATCAGATCATCGCAGACATGCGAACTTATCTTTAATGATGTAAAGATTCCAAAGGAAAACATGCTCGGCAAAGATGGTGACGGCTTTAAAATTGCCATGGCAACTCTTGACGGCGGAAGAATCGGCATAGCATCACAGGCGCTTGGTATCGCTCAGGGCGCATATGAGCATGCCCTTGAGTACTCAAAGGAAAGAATACAGTTTGGTAAGCCTATCTGTCAGCAGCAGGTAATATCCTTTAAATTAGCAGATATGGCAACAAAATTAAGAGCTGCAAGATTTCTTGTTTACAGTTCGGCAGAGCTTAAAGAAAATCATGAGCCTTACGGTATGGAATCTGCTATGGCAAAACAGTATGCATCGGATATTGCTCTTGAGGTTGTAAATGATGCCCTTCAGATATTCGGGGGAAATGGATATCTTAAAGGCATGGAGGTTGAAAGAGCATACAGAGACGCAAGAATTTGCACAATCTATGAAGGGACAAACGAAATACAGAGAGTTGTTATTGCATCTCATATTATTGGAAAGATGCCCAGGGATGAATCATCTTCAGTAAAAAAGACACAGCAGGGTGAAACAGGAATAAGGAAGAAAATGATTCTTAAAGAAGGAACGGCAGAAGAAAGGGTTTCTAAGCTTGTAGAAGAGCTTAAAGCTGATGGTTATGATTTTACCGTTGGTATAGATATAGATACTCCTATTTTTGAGGCAGAAAGAGTTGTAAGCGCTGGAAAGGGTATCGGTTCGAAGAAAAACATGAAGCTTATTGAGGAACTTGCTAAGGCGGCAGGGGCTGCAATCGGTTCATCAAGACCTGTAGCTGAAACACTGAAATATGTGCCATTGAACAGATATGTTGGAATGTCAGGGCAGAAATTCAGAGGAAACCTGTATATAGCTTGTGGTATATCTGGAGCTGTTCAGCACTTAAAAGGAATTAAAGATGCATCAACAATTGTAGCGATTAATAAAGATCCAAATGCAAAAATATTTAAAGCTGCAGATTATGGTATTGTAGGTGATTTGGAAGAAATACTTCCGTTGCTTACTGCGGCACTTGATAACGGAGAGGCAAAGAAACCTGCACCACCGATGAAAAAAGTTAAGAGAGCTATTCCTGTAAAAGAAACGCCTAGGTTTAAGCACTATATTTGCCAAGGCTGCGGATATGAGTATGATCCTGAAATCGGCGATGTTGAAAACGAAATATATCCTGTAACAACATTTGAGAGACTACCGGATGATTGGGTATGTCCAATATGCGGTGCAGGTAAAGACGAATTTATAGAGGCTTAATTGAAGGGTGGTTGAATTTATGTACTGTTACAGAAAAGTTACTGATGATTACTATTGGATAGGCGCAAATGACCACAGACTTGCTCTGTTTGAAAATATACATCCGATTCCTCGTGGAGTATCATATAACGCATATGTTCTTCTGGATGAGAAAACGGTTTTATTTGATACAGTTGACTGGTCATCATCAAGGCAGTTTCTTGAAAATTTAAAGGCTGTTTTAAATGGCAGAGATCTTGATTATATGGTAATTAATCATATGGAGCCCGACCATGGGGCAAGTATAGAAGAAGTTCTTATCAGATATCCCGATGTCAAAATAATTACTACTGAAAAAGCAGAATTATTTATGCATCAGTTCGGATTTACTGTAGACGAAAGAGCAGAAATTGTTAAAGAAGGCGACACAAAAACATTTGGAAAGCATACAGTTACATTTGTCGCAGCACCAATGGTTCATTGGCCTGAAGTTATGGTCACCTTTGATATTACAAGCGGAGTACTCTTCTCAGCTGATGCATTCGGTACATTCGGTGCTCTTGACGGAAAGCTTTTTAATGATGAAGTTAATTTTGACCGTGATTGGATTGATGATGCAAGAAGATATTACACAAACATCGTAGGAAAGTACGGTCCGCATGTTCAGGCACTTCTTAAAAAGGCAGCAGGTCTTGATATTAAATATATTTGCCCTCTGCATGGCCCTGTATGGAGAAATAACTTTGGGTATATTATTGATAAATATATTAAATGGAGCACATATGAGCCAGAAGAGAAGGGCGTAATGATAGTATATGCATCCATGTATGGTAATACAGAAGCTGCTGCACAGATACTTGCAAGTAAGCTTGCAGAGATCGGAGTCACAAATACAGCTGTTTATGATGTATCCAATACAGATTGTTCATACCTCATTTCAGATGCGTTCAAATACAGTAACATTGTTTTGGCATCCGTGACATATAATTTGGAAATTTACCCGATTATGCATAATTTCCTTTGTGAAATGAAAGCACTTAATGTTCAAAAACGTACTGTTTCTATAATCGAAAATGGTTCATGGGCTTGTACTTCGGGAACGCTGATGAGAAAATTCCTGGATGATATGAAACAGATTACAATTCTTGATGAACAGGTCAGCATGGCATCTTCGCTCAATGAGGGCAACATAAATGATATAGATATGCTTGCCGAAAGAATAAAGGAATCAATGAAGTGATAATTTTGGCAACGGGATAAAGAATTTTAAAAAGTCAGTGTAGTATAAAACTATGCTGGCTTTTTGTTTTGGAGGAATAAGCAGTTATTCTAATATGTTTTGCCGGTGAATTGTTGGGGTCAATTTAGCTATGTATGTTTAAATTTTGGGATTAGGTATCATAATTATATTATCAATAATTTCGTAATCAAGCAGAAGGAGTAAAAATATGAGGATACCAAAGCATATTGGTGTAATACCTGACGGCAACAGACGATGGGCGGTAAATCATGGTCTTGAGAAGAAAGACGGGTACAGCAGAGGATTGAATCCGGGTTTAGAATTATATAAGGTATGTAAAGAAAAAGGCATAGAAGAAATTACTTATTATGGTTTTACTGTTGATAATACTAAACGCCCTACAGATCAGAGACTCTCTTTTACAGATGCTTGTGTTGAAGCGGTAAAGCTTCTTTCTGAGCAGGATGCGGAACTTTTGGTTCTGGGAAATACACAATCAAAAATGTTTCCAAAAGAATTGCTGCCTTATACAACAAGGCATAAATTTGGAAAAGGCGGCATTAAAATTAATTTTTTGGTTAATTACAGTTGGGAGTGGGATCTCGGATTGGATAATGGTTCCATAGGAAATAATTTACGTTCAAATGATGTTTCAAGAGTTGATATGGTAATACGCTGGGGAGGAAGAAGACGGCTTTCAGGCTTTTTGCCAGTACAGTCGGTATATGCTGATTTTTATTTTTTAGATGATTATTGGCCTGATTTTTCCGCAAAAAATATAGATGATGCTATCAATTGGTATAACAAACAAGAAATTACGTTGGGGGGTTAATGAAAAGCTCAAAAGGTTATAGGAGTAGCAACAATTAAAAAGCTGTAGATACAAATAAAAATAAAGAACTAGGTATTATCCGAAATAATATACCTAGTTCTTTTTGTATTCTCAATTTAGCTGGCTTTCTGTTCAAGCCTTAATCTGTCAGCGATAAGGGCGATAAATTCACTGTTTGTTGGTTTACCCTTATGGTTATTTATGGTGTAGCCGAAAAGTTCGTCAATTGCATCAATTTTTCCTCTGCTCCAAGCAACCTCAATTGCATGACGAATAGCTCTTTCAACCCTTGAAGGAGTTGTACTGCATTTTTTAGCAATTGCAGGATAGAGCTCCTTTGTAATGTAATTGAGCACATCCATGTCGTTTACAGACATTATGATAGCTTCTCTCATGTAATGATAACCCCTTATATGTGCAGGTACTCCGATTTCGTGTAAAATTCCGGTTACCTTTGTTTCAAGGTCGTACGCAGCGGCCTTTTCTGATGTACTTCCAATTATATAAGATTTATTAAGTGTTTTTTCGCCTATTCTTGGACTCTTAAGTTGGCGGATACGAAGAACAAGGGCATCCATATCAAAAGGTTTAACAATATAATATTCAGCTCCAAGCTCAATAGCACGCTGTGTTATTTTTTCTTGATTTATAGCAGAAAGCATTATGCAAATAGGTTTTTGAGGCATTTCTGTATGCTTTTGTAATTTCTCCAATACTCCCAGTCCGTCTAAACGGGGCATGATACTGTCAATAATTGCAATATCGGGTTTAAGCTCTCTAATTTTGTTGAAGGTATCGATACCGTCATAGGCAATTGCTGCGACTTCAATATCGTCCTGCTTGTTCAGGTACGAGCTCACAACATCGCAAAAATCCTTATTATCATCTGCAAGTATTACCCTTATCTTATTTTGGCTCAAAATAATCCCTCCTGTGAGTTTTATAATTTTATAATTGTAAAATATTAGAAAATATGTAAAATATTTACATGCAAGTACATTATAAATTAAAGTAGAACAGATTGCAATATATTAAATTAAAAATCGTGAACAATATTTCGATTATAATGATGAAAAATCGACAGATAATCTAAAAGAAAAATTTTATTGGACAAAATAAGATAGGAATTTTATACAATTAAAAATCCATTGCTCGTTGATTTTACGGCAATGGATTGAAAAATGTCTATTATTTTGGAATTCCGTTAACAGATAGTGACGTGTTTTTGTATCGTTTGTCGTTTGAAACATCTTTACCGAACCAAATAGGAGGTATAAATGCTTCGGCTTCGTATATAGTTGAAAATTCAACTTCAACTGTATATAATCCTTCAAGCTGAGAGTGATATTCATCCAGTTCAGCCTTAAGCGTATTTCCAATTGGAATGATGTATCGTGTTTTTACTATAAAAGGGGTTTCAGCTTTGGCAGCAAGATTGTTATACTGGTTTTCAGATATATTAAGTTCAAATTCTTCTCTGGCAATGGAACCCTTTCCTTTGATTGTTAGAATGAAAGATGAGTTGCTCTTTCTTATACGAATTGTTGGATCAGTACTGATATATGCCTGAGAAATTTCTTTTTTTGTATATTGTTCAAGCTGTCTTGGAATTACTTCGACAAGAAATTTTTTTTCAATTTCCATAAAATCGCTCCTTTTGAGTAATTATATTAAAAAAAAATTCAAAATACAACTTTATTTTTTCATTATATGTTGTGGGTCCTTTGATAATATTGTATACTTATATAAACAATTGTATTGGCAATGAAAGGATGGGACAGTATGAAAAAGGCATATTTATTTCTTGCGTATGGGTTTGAAGAGACCGAGGCTTTAACAACTGTGGATATATTAAGACGTGCAGATATTGAAGTAATAACAGTTTCAATATCTACTAACAATATTATTTCAGGAACACATAGAATTCCAATTGTTGCTGACATAAAAATCGATGAGTGCGGTTTTTGTGACGCTGATGCAATAATCATTCCCGGCGGACAGCCCGGAGTGAATAATCTTAAGGCGTGTGACAAAATCAAGAATATAATTAAGACAAACTGTGAAAACAATAAGCTTATATGTGCAATTTGTGCTGCACCTATTATTTTGGGCGAAATGGGCCTTCTCAAAGGGAAAAAGGCCACATGCTATCCAGGCTGGGAAGCTTCGCTTGAAGGGGCTGTGCTGTCAGAAGACAGGGTATGCGTTGATGGTAACATTGTAACGTCAAGGGGCATCGGAACAGCTATAGATTTTGCGTTAGAAATAATAAAAATTCTCGACAGCGAAATAAAGGCTGAAAACGTTAAGAAAAGTATTCTGGCCGATTGATTATTAAATGTAAATATTGCTAAAAAGAGTCTCGAGTAATCCGTGATGAAGTTTAGTCACTCCCATTTGAGCATAAGCATTTAATATTATATCTATATCAATATTGTATATGTAGGATACCTGCTCCGGTGAGTAATAATTTGTAAGTCCGCGTTCTAATTCTCTTTTGAACACGCGGCAAAGCTCATCGGAGCCGTTTTTCATTATAACCATGAATGATTCCGATGTGATTTTGGATATGTTGTTTTTTTTCATTAATTCTTCAAGTTCTTCATTTGAAATTTTAAGAAGAGCAAGTGTGTCTTTCTTTGTATATGGTGAGGGCTTTGTTTTTAAAAATAAGTCGATTTCTTTTAGTCTGGGGATAATATTGTTTTGATATTTTGTCAGATAGGGTTTGTACTGTTCTATTGCACTCATAGCTGTGCCTCCTTGATAATTTGAGTGAAAAAATATATAATCTAATTATAAGCAAATATAAATCAGAGTTCTATATGAAATATATGGACTTTGATTGGCAGGCGTAAGGTGTGGATAAATGAACGGAATAGAAAAATATTTTAAATACAGACAAAGCCTTATAGATCAGTATGTTAAAGGGGATATGACAAAGCGTGAATATCTTCAAGCTAACTATGATGCAGTGGTATATAATGACATAAAACCCTTTAAAAACATGGATACTGTGCAAAAGGGATTATTCAATTATCAGTACTATAATGCAAGAGCAAAGGAAAAAAAGCAGGCTAGCACAATACATGATATTGATTATTATGAAAAAACTGAATATCTGAACAGCTGTGATTATTTTTACAGTAAGAAAGACAAGGCTACAATGAGAGTGCTTAAGCTTTTGGATTATAAGGGCGTAGAGGCATATTTTGTAAAGGTACATTCAAAAGAGCTTAACGGGAAACTCTTTGAAATAATTTTGGCTGACTATAACATGATACTTCACTCAACAAATGAGCTAATTCTGAATAATTTAAAAGAGGAAGGGATTCTCGGTGAAGGGAGCAGAATGTCTGTAATTGATGGATATATTAATCAGAGATATTAAGTGTTTAGAAAGAAAAATATAATATAGCAGACAAAAGGACCGCTGATGCGGTCCTTGATTTTATTTTACTATTTTTTTTGCTACTTCCTTTGAATCTGATTTTGTGAAGAGCATAAGTTTTTCTTTCCAAGTTTTCTTTTTCTTGTTTGAAAGGTTTACGCCAACAATATTGACAATATAAAGTCCGCTAAGTTCAACTTTTACTGTTTTTTTAGGTGTAATAATATCGTATAAGTTTTTGTCACAAATTAAATTAACAATCTGAGGACCAACCTTTGCTTTTACTATGCACATCTTACGTCTTTTTGCACTGTTGTCGAGCTTTTCATAAATCATTTTACCAAGATTGCTCTCAGTAGGCTTTTCAAATTTTTTATCTATAACAAAGATTGAGGCGATCTGTTTGTTTGCTTTAATAAAATCTTCAGCTTCAATTACTTTCTTATAATTTTTTCTACTAAACGAGTAAACTATTGCTAAAACTATAGCAAGTACTACAATAACAATGATAGATATGTCAGTTGCGTTCACTTAAAATCCTCCTCTTAATTGCTTCCGTATACATATTATTTTACCATTTATTTTAAAATAATTAAATAGTAAAATAGAAACTTGCATAAAAATTTTCGCTGTTTTTTTGCAAACTGTATGGTAATATAGTATAATATATTTCAGCCTGAATTGCAACCTGTTTTCATGTGTGTTATTTCTTAAACAAGAGGTGTCTAAGTTGTCTGTGACAGATATTTTTCAGATTCTTGCAATAACTATATTTATAATAAACGTAATATTGGCAGGAATTACTGTGTTTTTTGAACATAGAAATCCTTCTAGTACTTGGGCATGGCTTGTGGTTATATTTTTTATACCAATCATAGGCTTCATTTTTTATTGTATTTTTGGACGAGAAGGCAAAAAAGAGGCTATGTTTAAGAAGAAGGCCATGAACGATAAGGATACATATTTTGGCTATCTTAATAAAATGGACAAGTATGCTACAATGATAAGAGCTCAAAAGCAGGCAATTGAAGGACGAATAGATATAATAGATGCAAAACATTTGGATGACCTCGCGTATTTGCATATTAACTCGGGAAACTGTATTACCTATGATAATACAGTAAAATCATATTTTGAAGGTAAAACAAAATTCGATGATTTAATAAATGATATAAGAGATGCAAAGAATTATATCCACATGGAATATTATATTTTGAGAAACGATAATCTTGGGAATTGTATTATTTCTGAGCTTACTAAAAAAGCCGCAGAGGGAGTAGAAGTTAGACTTCTTTATGACGGAATGGGAAATCAGTTTCTTTCAAACAAAATATTTGATAATTTTAAAAAAGCAGGAGGTAAGGTAGGAATTTTCCTTCCTCCTTTTATAACAAGGCTTAACTATAGAGACCACAGAAAAATATCGGTTATTGATGGACAGATTGGTTATGTCGGCGGTCTTAATATAGGCGATGAATATTTGGGTCAGGTTGAAAGGTATGGACCTTGGCATGATACTCACTTAAGAATTAAAGGTGATGCTGTTGACCAGCTTCAGCTCAGATTTATAATGGATTGGAATTTTGTTTATGGAAATGAAATCGAGCTTTCTGATAAATATTTCCCGCCTAAGGGATTGGGAGATAATATAAAAATGCAGATTGTTTCAAGTGGCCCTGATACAGAATATCAGAATATAAGAAACGGCTATTTTAAAATGATGAATGAAGCTGAAAAGAATATATATATTGAAACTCCTTATTTTGTACCCGATGATGGCATTCTTTCAGCATTAAAGGTCGCAGCACTTTCAGGCATAGATGTAAGGATAATAATTCCGGCAAATCCTGATCACCCGTTTGTTTACTGGGCAAGCATGTCATATTTGGGAGAACTTCTTGAAGCAGGTGTTAAGTGTTACCAGTACAATGACGGCTTTATACATAGCAAAACTGTATATGTAGATAGCCTTGTTTCATCTGTTGGAACTGCAAATATGGATATTCGAAGCTTTGATTTAAACTTTGAAATAAATGCTTTTTTATATGATCGAAACATAACTCTGAAACATGAGGAACAGTTTATGATTGATATTCAAAATTGCACTGAAATTACAAAAGAATGGTATGCTAAGCGTTCAGGAAAATTTAAAATCAATGAGGCTATCTCCAGACTCATTTCTCCTATGCTTTAGTACCTTGGAAAAGGGGGAATACAATTGAATAAACCGTTTGTAGATAATTTTGCTGTGCATTCATATGATACTGATATGAATGCAGTTTTAAGTTTGCAAAATGTCGTAAAGTATTATATGGAAACTGCAATAGACCATACTTGTTCTGCGGGATATGGAATTGATAGGCTTGTTAAGGTTAACAGAGGATGGGTCGTTTTGAATTGGGTTATCAAAATGAATGATTATCCAAAATTAAAAAATAATATTAAGATTTCTACTTGGGCTCATCATGGGAGCACGTTGCAGGCAGAAAGGTTTTTTAAGATGGAGGATGAAAGCGGCCATTTGTTTTCTGAGGCGGCATCAAGATGGGCATTTTTAGATTTGGAAAAAAGGCATCCGGTTAGGTTTTCTCATGAAATGGATGAAGCTTACTGCTGTGATATTGAGCCGCCTTTTGATCCAGGCAATTATGGATTGCCAAGGGAAAATGAGCAGAACTTAGTTTCCGAAAAGATATTGGCTGTAAGACGAAGTGAAACTGATACAAATGGGCATGCTAATAATGTAAGATATGTTGAATGGGCTTTAGATGAAGTTCCGGATGATATATACATAAATTACGCTGCGGAAGAAATTCGTGTTCTTTATCGGAAGGAATGCACATATGGTGACAAAGTTACGGTAAAGACATATATTATAGAGGATAATGGGAAAAAATTAATAATATCTTTAATTAACGATGAGGCTGGTAAAAATTTATGCAAGATTTCAGTATTTTTCTGTAAAAAGAGCTGAATTATATTTACCTGAAGGGAAGAATTTATGGAATCGAAATGTACGTGTCTGCTTAATGAAAGAAAAAAAACTTTAACCGGTTTTAAAAATTTTGAAATTAGGGATAAAAAACTGATCGACAGCTATACAAAGCCATGGAAGCTTGATTGCTCTGATTTATCCTTTACTAATATGTTTATTTGGGGTGCCGACGGCAGAATTCAGTATACAATATCAGAAGATGTTTTATATATCAAATTGAATTTTAAAACATTTCCGGAGTTTTTTTGGCCTCCTATTCCTAGATATGGTTCTGATTTCGATTATAGAGTGCTTATTGACAAGGCTTTTAATTATATGGAGGAGAGAAGAGTTGTTCCTGTAATAAGGAATATATGGGAACCTTTTAAAGAAATAATTGAAAAAGCATATCCTGAACTCTATATTGAACCTGCAGAAATTGCGTGGGATTATGTATATTCAAGAGAAAAGCTTGAAACACTTAAAGGAAAGAAACTTCACGGAAAAAGAAATCATATCAATAGATTTTTGGAAACATATCCTGATTATGAATATAAAAAGCTTGAGCCATCTATGGTTAGGAAATGTATGGAGGTCTATGATGAATGGAAGGAAGGAAAGGATCTTTCGCCGGAGGAATTTTCAAATGAAAGACGTTCGGTTTCTCTTGCACTCGAAAATATGGAGGCTTTAGGACTTACAGGAGGAGCAATTCTTATTGACGATGCAATTAAGGCTTTTTCTATAGGAGAACGTATAAGAGAAGATGTTCATCTTATTCATATTGAAAAAGCTGATGCTGATATCAACGGACTTTATACAATGATTAATCAGCAGTATATTCTGCATGAGTGTAAGGATGTCGAGTTTATCAACAGAGAAGAGGATATGGGTGTGGAAGGAATGCGAAAAGCGAAAAGAAGCTACTATCCGGAATATATGGTCAAAAAATATTTTGCGTCACGAGAAAAACTTACCAAAGAAGAAATGTCAGAGGATTAATTAAAAATTGTTATAGGAGTTTTTTCATACTGTGCCATAATGAGCACAGTATTTTTTTATCTTGTCTGCGAAAAATAATAACGCAGTAAAATAAAAAAGGAGGCTAAGTTATGAATGTCAAATATATTCTTGCTTTATTTTTGACCGCAGCTTTTTTCATGTCAGGATGTTCATCAATGCGAGGAACGTCATCTACTGAAGATGGTGTCGGTATATATGAGAATACAGGAACTGACTATTACGGCACAGCAAGCTACGGAACAACTGGAGACGGATTAACCGGAAATGGATTAACCGGAGACGGTATAGCAAACAATGGTGGCACACTCTATAATGGCAGGACAGACAGCAATATAATATATGGAGGACGTAATACAACAGCCAATAATGACGGTATGGCGTCATCTACGACAACACGCTCAAACTATTAATGAATTACTATGCCTCTGCATCAAATGATGCGGGGGCATTTTAATTATTGATATTTAGTTGTAAGTATGAGAAAATAGAAATAAATAAATTTAATCACAGCAGGTGGGATAGGTGAGAATATGATACGGATAAATAATATTAAGTTGAAAATAGGTAATGATGACATAAGCTCTGCTGTGTGCAAGAGCCTTAAAATAGCAACCGAGGACATTATTGAATTACATATTAGGAAAAAATCTCTTGACGCAAGGAAAAAGAAAGAGATACATTACTTGTATACTGTTGATGCAGAGGTTAAGAATGAAAACACCGTTCTTAAAAAATGCAAAGATAAAAATGTTGCATTATCATCATATAAAAATTATACACTTCCTGATGCAAAGGTTAATATAAAAGAAAGACCCGTTGTTGTGGGTTTTGGTCCGGCAGGTATGCTTGCAGGACTGGTGCTTGCACAAAAGGGACTGAAGCCGATCATCCTTGAAAGAGGGAAGAATATTGACGCAAGGTCCGAGGATGTTGAGAGTTTTTGGGATGGCGGTAAATTTAATACTGAGAGCAATGTTCAATTTGGAGAAGGCGGTGCCGGAACATTTTCTGATGGTAAGCTTACAACAAGGATTAAGGATGCAAGATGCGGATATGTTACTGAGTGTTTTGTTAAGGCAGGTGCACCCGCTGAAATCTCTTATGATGCAAAACCTCATATAGGTACTGATAGACTAAAAATAGTTGTTAAAAATATCCGCAAAGAAATAATTAATCTTGGAGGAGAAGTACGTTTTGAAAGCAGACTGTCAGATATTTTAATAGAGAATGGTTCAGTTATAGCGGCGGTAGTAAACGGCAATGAAGAAATAAACACTAAAGATATAATAATTGCTGTGGGGCATAGTGCAAGAGATACTTTTAAAATGCTATATGATAAGAATATCGCTATTGAACAAAAACCATTTGCGGCAGGAGTGCGAATTGAACACCGACAGTGTGATATAAATACGGTGCAGTACGGTGATGCTGCCGATAAGCTGCCGCCTGCAGATTATATGATGACCTATACAACGAAGGAAGGCAGAGGGGTTTATTCATTCTGCATGTGCCCCGGAGGATATGTTGTAGCTGCGGCATCTGAGGAAGGCAGACTGGTTGTAAACGGCATGAGCGAATACGCACGAGATGGAGAAAATGCAAACAGTGCTTTGCTTGTTCAGGTATATCCTGAAGATTTTGAGTCTGATAGTCCTTTGGCTGGAATAGAGTTCCAAAGAAGGATAGAGGAAAAAGCATTTACAGCAGGCGGCAGGAACTATAGTGCACCTACTCAAAGATATGAAGATTTTAAACTTGGCAGAATTACAAAAAAAGAAGGAAGTATAGTGCATAGTTACAGACCGAGCGTAACATTTGCGGATTTAAACAATGTACTTCCTAAATTCATTTCGGATTCAATAAAAGAAGCAATTCCGGAAATGGGAAAAAAGCTTAAAGGCTTTGATTGTGAAGATGCACTGTTAACCGGTGTGGAAACAAGAAGCTCATCTCCTGTTAGAATAACAAGAGATCCTGAAAATGGCTACAGCATTAATATCAAAGGTCTGTACCCTGCCGGAGAGGGAGCGGGATATGCGGGAGGAATTATTTCTGCAGCTGCAGATGGAATAAGACAGGCAGAAAACTTATTATTAAACAACAAAGAATAACATAAGAACATATATTGCAGGAGGAATAAAATGATTAAAGAAATTAAAAGTTTTGTGAGCGGAATGTGTGAAACTAACAGCTATATCCTTTCGGATGAGGACAACAACTGCGTTATTATAGATCCAGAAGGAAGTGCATCTACTTATATTAAGTATATAAGCGAAAACTGCCTTAAACCTATATATATTATGCTTACACATGCACATTTTGATCATATAGGAGCAATGGAACCATTAAGAAGGGAATATGGCATTCAAGTGCTTGCTGGAGAAAAAGAGGATGTTGTGCTTAAAGACCCCAGTATTAATCTTACAACAATGATTGGGGCAGGAAAGAGTTTTTCTGCGGACAGGCTTTTGAAGGATGGGGAAATATTTGAAGCAGGAAAGATGGAGTTTAAAGTAATATTTACACCTGGACATACATGCGGCAGCATATGCTATATATGCCAAGATACAATGATTGCAGGAGATACTTTATTCTTAGGAAGCTGCGGAAGAACTGATTTTCCTACCGGTGATTGGCAGACAATGAATGAGTCACTTCGTTTACTTAAAAATCTTAACGGCGATTATACAGTGTATCCGGGACACGGACCTGCAACAACTCTCGAAGCAGAGAGAAGAACAAATATGTTTATGAGATAAAATAAAAACCCCTGATGTTTGATAAGTTCATCAAATATCAGGGTTGCTTTTTAATCAATATTAATTTCTATTGAGAATTTGTTCTTATCTCCTCGGTATTTAAGTATTTCATAAATAATAGGATTTCCTGTTTCACTTGAATAACAAATGTTTGTACAGAGATTTATAGGGCTGCCCTTTTTTATGCTAAGAAACTTAGCTTCAGCTTCGGTTGCACCTACTGCCTCTATTGTTTTAAGTATTCTGTTGATTTTTGCAGATGAATTTTTTGCAAGTATCTGATAAACCGATGTTGAATTAAAAGCTTCCTCTTCTTCCTTAAGTAGAAAATCACAGAGCGGATATCGGAAATAGCTTTCAACATATCCCATTGCAATACCATCGGCATATCTATGTCTGAGAAGATAAATAATAGTGTCACTTTCATTGATTTCCAAAGCACGAGCCTGCTCAGAGTTTGCTTTTACGAGCGTAAGCTCAATTGCCTGAGTGGACGGAGTCATGGACATGTTGAATATTTCCATGTTATATCCGTCATACATATTCACAAGATCAGTTTTAACTTTCGGCTGAGAAACAAAGGTTCCTTTGCTTTTTATCCTGTAAAGATAACCTTCGTTAACAAGCTCACTAATAGCTTGTCTGATGGTTGTTCTGCTTATTCCGTAGATATCACAAAAAGTTTTTTCAGTAGGAATTGCATCGCCTGCTCTTACTCCTTCATTGTTAATCTCGTCCAGGATAATCTGTTTGACCTGATAATACAATGGAATAGGAACGTCTTTGTTTATTGTATGATTTTGAAATTCCATGTACCATATGCTCCTTTTTGATTTATTGTAATCACATTATAATAAATGATTATAATTCATTATTTTATAAAAATCTACTACTTTGTTATGTTTATTATAAAAAACAGTGGATAATTTGTTCTTTGTATTGACATACCTGTTGTATTTATGCTAAATATGATTAGTGATGAAGACTAGTGAATATAACAAAATTTTTGATATACTGCAATAAATGAAATTATTAGTAAACAAATGCCGAAAAAGGATTTAATGTATTGATTTTACAAGACTATTGAACTATAATATATAGGCATTTGTGGGAATCTTTTTTGCATACAAGAATATGACTTAAATTTGACAGCTGAAGGGAATTATAAAAAATTATTATTGTTTTTGTGGTTCAGTTGGCAAATTTAATTTATACATAAATATAAAATTTATACTATTCTTATCTAACAGGGGGATTAAAAATGGAAAGCTTGATTTATGTAGCACCTATAATTGGTGTTATAGCACTTATCTTTGCTTTCGTCCTTTCAAAAAAAGTTGCAAAAGAGGACGCAGGCACAGATAGGATGAAGGAAATTGCTGCTGCTATTAGCGAAGGAGCACATGCATTCCTTACAGCTGAGTACAAGATTCTTGTTATCTTCATTATTGTTTTATTTATTCTCATTGCTTTGGGAATAGGCATTGGTACTGCGGCTGCATTCGTACTTGGTACAGCATTCTCTATACTTGCAGGATACTTTGGAATGAGTGTAGCAACTAAGGCAAATGTAAGAACAGCTAATGCTGCAAGAACAAGCGGTATGAACAAGGCACTTTCAATCGCATTCAGCGGCGGTGCGGTTATGGGTATGTCGGTTGTTGGCCTTGGAATTATAGGCGTAAGTGTTGTTTATATGGTAACAGGCGATACAAATATCCTTTTCGGATTCAGCCTTGGTGCTTCTTCGGTTGCTTTGTTTGCACGTGTTGGCGGCGGTATTTATACAAAGGCTGCTGATGTTGGCGCTGACCTTGTTGGTAAGGTTGAAGCAGGTATTCCTGAAGATGACCCTCGTAACCCTGCTGTTATAGCTGACAACGTAGGTGATAACGTAGGTGACGTTGCCGGTATGGGCGCTGACCTTTTCGAATCATATGTTGGCGCTATAGTTTCTGCTGTTACACTTGGCGTAGTTGCGTTCAGTGCTGCGGGTGCTATTTTCCCCCTTATACTCTCATCGGTTGGCATAGTTGCAGCAATTATTGGCTGCTTCTTTGTAAAAGGTGATGAAAAGTCTAATCCTCATAAGGCTCTTAAGACTGGTACTTATGTAGCTAGTATTATCGTAATTATATTATCGATTATATTAAGCAAAGTATTCTTTGGTTCATTTAACCTTGCGGTTTCAATTATTTCAGGTCTTATAGTTGGTGTTATTATCGGTATTATCACAGAAAGATACACATCAAGTGATTACAGATCAGTTAAGAAAATTGCTGAGCAGTCTGAAACAGGCGCAGCTACAACAATCATTAGTGGTCTTGCAGTTGGTATGGAATCAACAGCAGCACCTGTAATTCTTATCTGTATTGGTATCCTTGTTGCTTATGCATTTGGCGGTCTTTATGGAATTGCGCTTGCAGCAGTAGGCATGCTTTCAACAACTGGTATTACAGTAGCAGTTGACGCATACGGTCCTATAGCTGACAATGCCGGTGGTATTGCAGAAATGAGCGGTCTTGATGAAGACGTTCGTGAAATCACAGATAAGCTTGACGCAGTAGGAAACACAACAGCTGCTATGGGTAAAGGCTTTGCTATCGGTTCAGCTGCCCTTACAGCTCTTGCTCTTTTCGTTTCATATGCACAGTCTGTTGGCCTTTCAAGTATTGACATCCTTGATACGAATGTTATCGTTGGTCTTTTTATCGGTGGTATGCTTCCTTTCCTTTTCTCAGCATTCACAATGCAGTCAGTTGGTAAAGCAGCATTCCAGATGATTGAAGAAGTTAGACGTCAGTTTAAAGCTATCCCTGGTATCATGGAAGGAACCGCTAAGCCTGATTATAAGAGCTGCGTTGAAATTTCTACAAAGGCTGCTCTTAAAGAAATGCTTGTACCTGGTATCATGGCTGTTGCAGCCCCTATCGTTATGGGTGTTCTTCTTGGAACAACAGCTCTTGGCGGACTTATCGCCGGTGCACTTGTAACTGGTGTTCTTATGGCTATCTTCATGTCAAACGCAGGTGGCGCTTGGGATAACTCAAAGAAGTACATTGAAGAAGGCAACCACGGTGGCAAGGGAAGCGATGCTCATAAGGCAGCAGTTGTTGGCGATACAGTTGGCGACCCCTTTAAGGATACATCAGGTCCTTCAATTAACATCCTTATCAAACTTATGACAGTTGTTTCACTTGTATTTGCTCCATTATTTGCATTAATCAACGGTGGTGCAGGTCTGTTATAATAAATGTTAGCTTAATGGATTTAAGGCAGTCTTTTTGAAGGCTGCCTTTTCTTAACAGTATTAATTATGAGTGTGGTGAGATTATGGCAAAATATTTTGAAGGTTTTCCACCTGAAATGATAGATTTCTTTTGGGAACTGAGAATGAACAACAATGCCGAATGGTTTAACGAGAACAGAGATAGGTATGATACATTGGCTAAGGAGCCTATGAAACTGTTTGCAGAAGAACTTTGCAAAAAACTTAATAATATGGGTCTTGGCGAAGTCTTTGTGCCGTCGATATCAAGGGCTAATAGAGATGTTAGGTTTTCAAAGGACAAATCGCCTTATAAGGACAGAAAATGGGTGGTTTTCAATTACGGAGAAGGTCGTTGGCAGGATAAAGTATGTTTTTATTTTGAGGTTGCACCTGAAGGCTGGTGTTGCGGATGCGGTACATATTGCGCAGATTCTGCTTTCATGGCTAGGTACAGAAAAAAGCTTTCAGCAAATTCAGCAGTATTAAAACGTATTGATAAATCGATTTCTGAACAGAATTATTTTAAAGCGGATGTAAGCATGTATAAAAAGAACTTTACACCCGAAAGCGTTGATAAGGATATTGCTAAGTGGTATCAATATAAAAATATTGCGTTGATATCGGATTATAGTATAAGCAATGAACTGTTTTCACATGAAATATCTGATATTGTTGAAGAAAAATTTAAGTTTATGAAACAATTCTTCATGTATTTTAAAGATATTTAAGTAAATAAAAATCTGCACATAATGTATCTGTGCAGATTTTTTAATTACATAAAATTTTCAGCTAGAATTTCTACAGCGTGTTCCCCAACTATAGTTTCACCATGCTCCAAGAACCAATATCTTGATAACGCTGATGAAGGCTGTTTCATACCATACTCATTAAGAATGAAAGAACTGTTTTCAAGTGAATCTGCATCTCTTTTTCTGCTTTGAAGAACAAGATAATATTTTTTGTCGCATTTGTATAACGAACTTGATTTATAAGAATAAGTATATATTTTTGAACAAACGTCAATAACATTATCAAGTGCAGTAAAAGAGTATATTAATACATTAGTATTATCCAAAGCATCATTCCTATGTACTGTTATAGATTTTCGTTTGTACTTGTGAATATCGTTTGAAATTGCAGGAAGCGCTGTGGCTTGGCTGGGTTCTTCCGAATTTTTTTCTTCTGAATCAATTTTAGTTACAATAATCATAATGCTGTCCATTGCAACGGGAAGTGCCTCAACCAAGAGAGGTGCATCGTCAATTGCAAAGCCACATTCTTCAAGTGCTTTAGAGAGCATATCTTGAAACAGCTCTTTTGTTTTTTCATTTGAGCTGGAAAGATCTTCAAGTTTAATGTTCTTGCCGGCGAGATCATCTTTGCTGAGTATAAATTTAATTTGGGTATCGCTGATTTTTTCTATCTTCATAGTCGTCCCTCCCCATAATTAAAGTCTAATTATTTATGTATAGTATAAATAATTAAGAGTTATATGTAAATAGGATATTATTGTAACGAGCTTGATTTGTCAATACTTATATTGTAAAATTATAAAATGGAGGTGTAAAATGAAAAAATACTTATCGTATATTATAACTGTTATTGCATGGTTTGTCGGATATTATGTTTATCTTCCACCAATTAATATTAAGTCAAACGAATTTTGGTCATTTATTGTGTTTGCCTTGGTTGTAGCAATCTTCCTGAATGCATATAGATTCGTAAGACAGCTTAACTTAGGTGATTTAAGAGGCAGTATATCTAACGCAACAAAGGGCGGAAAAACATTTCTTTATATTTTCCTGGCATTTCTTGCGGTGTATTTTATTGGAAATGTAATCTCTCAGCCTGTCTTCAGAGCACAGCAGTATAGCGGTTTATTAAATGTAAATCAAGGTGTTTTTAAAGAAGATATTGAAGAAGCTGATTTTAAACAGATACCTATTCTTGACAGTAACTCAGCTGCTATCATTGCTGAAAGAGAAATGGGAACTTTGTCTGACATTGTTTCTCAGTTTGAAGTCAGCAGTTATTTTTCGCAAATCAACTATAACGGAAAACCATTTAGAGTTACTCCTCTTAGATATGGCAGCGCTATAAAGTGGATTGCGAACAGAAGCGCAGGTATTCCTGCCTATATCCTTATAGATATGACGACACAGGACGCAGAATGTATACGACTTAATGAAGGAATTAAAATTTCTCCTTCTGAGTATTTCGGAAGAGACCTTATGAGGTATGTCCGATTCAGATATCCGACTGAAATGATAAGGGGAACATATTTTGAGATTGACGATAATGGCACTCCATATTGGATTTGTTCAGTAATGGATCACACAATTGGCCTTTTTGGAGGCACAGATATAAAGGGAGCGATTGTAATTAATGCAATTACAGGCGAAAACACCTATTATGATGTTGCAGATGTGCCTACATGGATTGATAAAGTATATGACGCAGAACTGCTTATGCAGCAGTATGATTACTATGGAACGCTTTCTAACGGTTATATCAATAGTGTTTTTGCGCAGAAGAATTGTTTGAGAACAACTGATGGATATAACTATATTGCTCTTGATGATGATGTATGGGTATATACAGGCGTAACATCTGTTGGTGCCGATCAGTCAAATGTTGGTTTTGTTCTTATGAATCAGAGGACAAAAGAAACAAATTATTATTCTATTTCAGGTGCTGAAGAATACTCAGCTATGTCATCGGCAGAAGGTCAAGTACAGCATTTGGGTTATACTGCGACGTTCCCTCTGCTACTAAATGTTGGAGGTGAGCCGACTTATTTCCTGGCACTAAAGGATGAAGCCGGCTTGGTAAAGAAATATGCAATGGTTAATATTCAAAAATATCAGATAGTTGCTATTGGTGATACAGTAAATGAATGCCTTAATGAGTATACAAGACTTATGCTCGGAAATGGAATAACGGTTAAGGAAGTAGTTGTATCACAGACTGTTACAGGTACAATTACTGATATAAGAGATATAGTTATTGACGGTAACACATATATTTATGTTTCATTAAGCGGAAAAGATGAACTCTATTCGGTTAAGGCAGGGGATATCCTTAGTATACTCAAAAAGAAAATAGGTGACAGTGTAACATTTGAATATGATACTACGCTTATAGGCGGAGTATACACTGTTACGAAAGTTGAATAATTAAAAAAAATAATAAGGCTCTTTTTAGGGCCTTATTATTTTTACTTTTTTCATCGTTTTGTCTGAGAAGCCATGAATGTGACGTTTGTTTTTTATTGCTTCTGAAATAAATGCAATTGTTTCTTTAGTGAAAATTTCTCCTGGATAAATAATTGGAATCCCGGGAGGATATGGCGCTATCATTTCGCCGCAAATCATTCCTTCTGCTTTATTCAATAGAACATATTCTTTTTCTGAAAAATATGCTTTTCTCGGTGGCAGTGCCATAGGCGGTATGTGCGGACAGCTGAAATCAGGAATAAATCCTTTTACTTCAGCTGCGGCAATGCATTTGACTGCTTCAATCAGTGAGTTTGCTTGCTCTATGGTATCGGCATAACTTAATATTGCAACAACATTATGCTCGTCAGCCATTTCTGTACATATGTTATATTTATAAAAAAGAGTATTGTATACATCAAAACCGTGTAATCCGTCTATGGAAAAAACAATTCTTGTTGTGTCTTCTGCGAAAACAGAACTGTCAATAAAACCCCCAAAGCATGTTACACCGTCTATTTCATTGAGGCTTTTTCTTAAATACTCAGATAGGAAAATTGCATATCTAATCAATTTTTTTCCGTTTACAGCAAGGTTGTGTCTGGCTGTATCAAGTGATGCCATTAAAATATATGAAGGACTTGTGGATTGGACTATTTTCAGGGCGGAGTCCACTCTGGAAATATCGGCCAAATTACCTTTTATATGTAGCATTGAACTTTGAGTCATGGAACCGGCTGTTTTGTGGATACTTTGTGATGCCATATCAGCATTGGATTCCATAGCTGATAAGGGAAGCTGATTGGAAAACGTGAAATGTGCACCATGTGCCTCATCAACTAACAGTAATGCCCCATTTGAATGGCAGATTTCTGCTATTGTTTTTAAATCACTGCTTATTCCGTAGTATGTAGGGCTAACAAGAATAAATGCTTTTATATTTGAGTTTTGTTCAAAGGCATCTTTTACTTTTTCTGGAGAGACACTTCCGAAAGAGTTATAAGTGGTGCTTATTTCAGGTTCAATATAAACCGGAATGGCTCCGCTTATAATAAGTCCCATCAATATTGATTTGTGACAATTCCTTGCAACCAGTATTTTTTGGCCTTCATACACTGATGAAATAATCATGGCTTCATTTCCGCAGGTAGTTCCATTAACCAAAAAGAAGGTGCGGTCTGAGCCAAAAAGTTCGCTGGCAAGCAATTCCGCTTCTTTGATTGCGCCTTCCGCTTCATGAAGGTCATCTGTAATTGGGGTTTCGGTTAAATCATATTTAAGAACATCTTTGCCGAATAGCTCTGTAAATCGGGAGTCTGCACCGGCACCATTGTGATGTGCAGGCATACAGAAGTAAACAGGTGACAATTTGTTAAAATATAAAAGTGCGTCGGCAATAGGTGTTTTATTCTGATCGTAAGACATATAATCACTCCAAAATAAGTGTATTTTATAAATTTATCGCCAATAATACAATAATTACTTTAGCATATATAACATTAATTTTAAATGATTTTTTCCAAAATGTATGTTATACTATTACGATAGGTTTGTTATGCTTATAATTATTCTTACAGATTTATGAGGTGAAAAGAATGGCAGAAAAAAAATCGGCGGCTAAAAACGGAACAAGAAAAACTAAGACCGCCCCTAAAAAATCGGCCGCTAAAAAAACTGCATCAAAAAGCAGTTCGAAAAAATATAAGGTAAAAAGATCGTCAAATACAAAAGGCAGAAATGCTAGGAATAAAAACACAATTGATGATGGCACAAAGGATGAAGTGATTGCTCTTATTGTAATTGCGATCTCGGCTGTTGCACTTATAAGCTTGATTACTGATAGTATAGGAGTTGTAGGACAGGTCATAAGCGGAGTACTTAAGGGTTTGCTTGGAATCAGCGCTTATTTCCTTCCGTTTATAGTAATAGTATTCTGCGTGTGGCGGTTATTCAGTGAAAAAAGAGATAATCTTCGCATAAGGATTGCGGCTTCGGCATTATTTCTTGTTGCCTTGGCTTCGTTTGCGTATGCACTTTCAACTGATGGATATGAGGCTATTTCGGTATATAAGCTTTATGAAAACGGCGGTGCCGCAAACGGCGGGGCAGTAGGCGGAGTAATCGGTGGTGTACTGTTAAAATATTTCGATAATCTTGGAGCATATATAATACTTACTGTAATGTTAATAGTGGCGGTTGTGTTGGCTACAGGTATTTCTTTCTTTGACGGAGTCTCAAATGCGGCAAAGTATGTTGGCGACAGCGGACAACGAAGAGAAGACAGACTCCAGGGAAGAGCTGAGCAAGATAAAATAAAGCAGGCAGAGCGTGAACTGAAGCAGTCAGAGCAGATACAAAGGGCCAGAAAACGCAAAGAGGTTTTTAATATACTAATGGATAAGGAAGACTTCGATGCCGCACGTGATGGACAAGACGTGGATGACGAAGAAGTTATAATGCCCGACAATGAAGATGTACAGGAATTTCCAGAAGGTATGCTGCCTTCAGACTATATGGTAAGAAATATTGCCAGACATAATGGCACGGCAGTGCCTGAAATGGATATTAAAAATACAGGAGAAAACACAAAAATTGATTTTAATAAGGAAAGCGGTATCCAGAGTGTTATAAGCGACTGTGATGGGTTTGAAGATAATTTAGATGTTTCTACCGAATCTGGGAATAATGAAAATATTGAATTTGAGATTAATTCCAATAACAATCCTTTAGAGAAGTCTAATGAAGAAGAGAAACTGACTGTTAATGATAAATCTTACGATGCTATAGGTACTGATGCTATAAATGTGGATAAGGATTATTCACATCTTGATTCAAATATAATCGGAGGAGCTATTTATACAGCTGAGGAAATGAAAACTGTTATGGGGCTTGATAATTCAAAGGCGGAAGAAGTCCCTTCTAAGCCTCTTAAGCCTCTCGTAAGATATATATTTCCGCCGATGAATCTGTTGGGCAAGGATGTTAGCGTTGGTGACAGAGAATCGAAATCTGAAATGCTTGCAACGGCAAGGAAACTTGAGGATACACTAAAGAGCTTCGGTGTTGACGCAAAGGTTCTGCAGATAAACAGAGGACCTACTGTAACGCGTTATGAACTTTCGCCAAGCCAAGGTGTAAAGGTAAGCAAAATAGTTAATCTTTCAGATGATATAGCACTTAATCTTGCAGCCAGCGGAATAAGGATTGAAGCACCTATTCCGGGTAAAGCTGCAGTAGGTATAGAAGTTCCAAATAAAAACGCTCGTTCAGTATTTCTTAGGACAGTACTTGAATCTGATGAGTTTAAGAACTTCCCGTCAAAGCTGGCGTTTGCGCTTGGACAGGATATTGCAGGAAATCCAGTTGTAACAGATATTGATAAAATGCCACATTTGCTTATTGCAGGTGCAACTGGCTCCGGTAAGAGCGTATGTATAAACACGATTATTACAAGCATTATTTATAAAGCAAAGCCTGATGAAGTAAAGCTTTTACTGGTTGACCCGAAGGTTGTTGAGCTCAGTGTATATAACGGAATACCGCATTTGCTCATTCCGGTTGTTACAGATCCTAAAAAAGCGGCAGGTGCACTTAATTGGGCGGTAAGAGAAATGCTCGCAAGATATAATGATTTTGCAGAGCATTCGGTAAGAGACATAAAAGGATTTAACCGTATGAAGGCTGAAAAAGGTGAAACAGAGCTTATGCCGCAGATTGTCATTATTATAGACGAGCTTGCGGATCTTATGATGGCGGCACCCGGTGAAGTTGAAGACAGCATTTGTCGTTTGGCACAGATGGCAAGAGCAGCAGGCATACATCTTATTATTGCTACACAAAGGCCGTCAGTTGACGTAATCACAGGTGTAATTAAAGCAAATATCCCGTCAAGGCTTGCATTTGCCGTATCATCCGGCATAGATTCAAGGACGATACTTGATTCGGTTGGTGCTGAAAAGCTTTTAGGAAAAGGTGATATGCTTTTCTATCCTGTTGGAATGAACAAACCTGTAAGAATTCAGGGCGCGTTTGTAACCGACAAGGAGGTTGAAAATATAGTTGACTTCCTTAAAGAGCATAGGAATGCTGATTATAATGCGGCTGTAATGGATGAAATTTCTTCATCAGTAAAAACTGCCGGCTCAGATACTGAACGTGATGAGTATCATGAAAGGGCAATTGAGCTTGTTGTAGGTAAGGAAAAGGCATCTGTTTCAATGCTTCAGCGTCAGTTTAGAATTGGATATAACCGCGCGGCAAGGATAATGGACGAGCTTGAGGCAACAGGTATTGTTGGACCGGAAGACGGAAGCAAACCTAGAAAGGTGCTTATGTCTCAGTCGGAATACGATACATACAAAAACGGAAGCGGAGAATAAAGATATATTTGATACATATAACATCTGGAGGTAATTCTATTGAAAGCTAATATTGCATTTGTTTCATTGGGCTGTGACAAAAATAGGGTAGACAGCGAGGTAATGCTGGGAATACTAAGGGAAAAGGGTTACACTTTGGTAGCTGATGAAAACGAGGCAGATATTATTGTAGTTAACACATGCTGTTTCATAAAAGATGCACTTGAAGAGAGTATTGAAACAATAATTGAAATGTCAGAACATAAAAATGGCGGAAGATGCAAGGGTTTAATTGTTGCAGGCTGTCTTGCACAGAGATATGAGCAGGAAATATTCAACGAAATGCCTGAAGTGGATGCGGTTATAGGAACAACTGCATATGAGAGCGTTGCTGAGGTTGCAGACAGAATCCTTAATGGTGAGAAGAATATAAAAATTCTCAAGAGCATAGATGATCAGATGGATGAGAAAAATGCACCCAAAAGAATAATATCAACTGCCGGACATTATGCTTATCTCAAAATATCTGAGGGCTGTGATAATCACTGCACATATTGTGTTATTCCTAAGATGAGAGGTAAACACCGTTCAAGAACAATTGAAAGCCTTATAGAGGAAACAAAAGTACTTGCAGAGGCCGGAGTAAAGGAACTTCTTGTTGTTGCTCAGGACACATCAATTTATGGAAGAGATTTATACGGTGAGCCTATGCTTCATGAACTGCTTAAGAAGCTTTGCGAAATTGACGGAATAGAATGGATACGCCTCCTTTATTGCTATGCCGAAACACTTACAGCGGAAACAATTAGGATAATGGCAGAAGAAGATAAAATCTGTAAGTATATAGATATTCCTATACAGCATGGTTCAGATACAGTCCTTAAAAGGATGGGAAGAAGAACATCAAGCGGACTCATTGAGGAAAAAATTGAAGCTTTAAGAGCGGCTATGCCTGATATATGTATAAGAACAACAATAATAACAGGCTTCCCCAGTGAAAGCGAGAAAGAGTTTAATGAACTTGTGGCTTTTGTTGAAAAAATGAAATTTGATAAGCTAGGGGTATTTACCTACTCTCCCGAGGAGGGAACACCAGCGGCAGGAATGGAAAATCAAATCGAGGATGAGCTTAAAGTTAAACGCATGGATTATATAATGGAACTCCAGAAAAGAATATCTGCACAAAAATGCGATAAAATGATTGGTGCTACAGTAAAAGTAATCGTTGATGGAAGAATTCCCGAGGATGATGTTTACTGCGGAAGAAGCTATAAGGACGCACCAGATATTGACGGAATGGTATTTTTCAAAAGCGATTATGAAATTATGTCAGGTGAGTTTGCTGATGTAAAAATAAATGAAGCAAGTGATTATGATCTTATTGGGGAGGCTGTGTACTGATGCCAATGAATTTGCCTAATAAACTGACTTTGTTCAGAGTAATATTGATACCGGTTTTTATTATTGTGCTTATGAGCGGGCTTATTGAAGAGCCTTTAAACAGATATATTGCAGTCGCTATATTCTGCATTGCAGCATTTACAGATTATCTGGATGGGCATATTGCCAGAAAGTATAGCCTTGTTACTAACTTTGGAAAATTTATGGATCCTCTTGCCGATAAGCTTCTTGTATCTGCAGCTCTTATATGTATGATAGAGCTTGGAATGCTTCATGCATGGATTGTAATTATAATAATAAGCCGTGAATTTATTATTACGGGTTTCAGACTTATTGCTTCAGAAGGTGGTCTTGTTATTGCTGCAAGCTGGTGGGGTAAAATAAAAACCGTTACACAAATGGCAATGATAATTGTAGTTATACTTGGAATAAGTGATATAATCGGGAAAATACTTATTTTACTTGCAACAGTATTTACAGTTATATCAGGTGTTGATTACATTGTAAAAAACATAAAAGTACTTAAAAACTAAAGCTTTGGGAGGCTTTAAAATGAATGCAGAAATACTCGCAGTTGGAACTGAATTGTTATTGGGCGATATAGTTAACACTAATGCACAGTTTATTGCACAGGGGCTTGCAGAATTGGGGATAAGTGTTTTTTATCATACCGTTGTTGGGGATAACCCGAAAAGAATGAAGGAAGCTATGCATTTAGCGTTTGAACGTGCTGATGTAATTATTACAACAGGCGGGTTGGGACCAACTGGGGATGACCTTACAAAGGAAATAGGAGCCGAGTATTTTGATAAAAAAATGTATCTTGACGATAGGGCATTGAACAGAATAAAGAAGTTTTTCTCTAAATTGGGACGAGACATGACAGAAAACAATATAAAACAGGCGATGATTCCTGAGGGTGCAATTATCATGTATAACGATAACGGAACTGCACCCGGAATTATAATTGAGGAAAACGGTAAAATTCTTATTATGATGCCTGGACCTCCCAGAGAAATGAAGCCAATGTTCACTGAACAGGTTAAGCCGTTTCTTGCTTCTAGGCAGGAGTACACACTTGTGTCCAGAACACTTAGAATTGCAGGCATTGGCGAGAGCGCAATGGAAACATCGGTTAAGGATATAATTGATAGACAGACAAATCCTACTGTTGCACCATATGTTAAGGATATTGAAGCAGTGCTTCGTATAACAGCAAAAGGTGAAAATACTGAAGAAGCGGAAAAACTCATTGCACCTGTTGCAGATGAAATATACTCAAGGTTTGGCAATAATGTTTACGCTGAGGGAGAAACATCTATGCAGAGCGCAGTTGCTGAGATGCTTGTTAAAAGCGGACAGACAATTGCTGTTGCAGAAAGCTGTACAGGTGGTTTAGTTGCTGCAAAGCTTATAGAATATGCAGGAGTTTCATCTGTTTTAATTGAAGGAGCAGTAACCTACTCAAATGATGCTAAGATGCGAAGACTTGGAGTTAAGAAAGAAACTCTTGACAAATATACAGCCGTTAGTGCTGAAACGGCAGGCGAAATGGCTGAAGGCATAGCAAAGACATCAGGTGCAGATATAGGCCTTTCTACAACAGGTGTTGCCGGTCCGGGACCTTCTGAAGGTAAACCCGAAGGGCTTGTTTATATAGGTATATATATTAACGGAGAAACTTTTATTAAGGAACTGAATTTGGCGGGAAAGAGAAATGTTATCAGAGAAAGAGCAGCCTATTCCGCATTGGATTTCCTTCGCAGAAAACTGTAATAATGTTTGCAATTCGTATTGACATACGAAAATATGTATTCTATAATGAGAACATCAATTCGTTCGATGATTGGCTGAAAGGGGTCAGATTTCTGTGGCAGAGAAAAAAACAAACGCAAAAGATTTTTCTAAATTTGAGGATAAAGCAAAGGCATTAGAGGCAGCGCTTGCCTATATCGAAAAGCAGTACGGCAAGGGAGCTGTTATGAAGCTTGGTGATGACAACAGCAGGGTAAATGTTGAGGTTATCCCTACAGGATGCCTGAGTCTTGATATCGCTCTTGGTGTAGGAGGTATACCAAAGGGCAGAATAATAGAAATTTATGGACCTGAATCTTCAGGTAAAACAACAGTTGCGCTTCATATGGTTGCTGAAGTACAAAAAAGAGGCGGAATTGCCGGATATATTGATGCTGAGCATGCGCTTGATCCTACATATGCAAAAAATCTTGGTGTAGATATAAACAACATTTATCTTTCACAGCCTGATGATGGTGAGCAGGCACTTGAAATAGCTGAAACAATGGTTCGATCTGGAGCAATTGAAATAGTTATCGTTGACTCGGTTGCGGCTCTTGTTCCCCGTGCTGAACTTCAGGGTGAGATGGGCGAGGCTCACATGGGACTTCAGGCAAGACTTATGTCACAGGCATTAAGAAAGCTTACTGCCTTTGCGAACAGGTCAAACTGTACTGTTGTTTTTATTAATCAGTTGCGTGAGAAGATTGGTATTACATTCGGAAATCCCGAGACTACTACGGGCGGACGTGCGCTGAAATTTTATGCATCTATTCGCCTTGACATAAGAAGAATTGACGGAATTAAAGTTAACAATGAACTCGTGGGCAACAGAACCAGAGTTAAAGTTGCAAAAAATAAGGTTGCACCTCCGTTCAAATCAACAGAATTTGATATTATGTACGGCGAAGGAATTTCAAGAGTTGGCGATACTCTTGACCTTGCTACAGAACTTGATATTGTTATTAAGAGTGGTGCGTGGTATTCATATAAAGAAAACAGAATCGGTCAGGGCCGTGAAAATGCAAAAGTATACCTTAAAGAGAATCCGGAAGTACTTGAGGAAATAGATGCTCTTGTAAGAGCCAATTATGGGCTTAACGGTGAAAATATTGAGAAAAAAGATACAGAGGTTGTTCAACAGCCTAAAAAGAGCAGAAAAGCAGCTGTTGTAAGTGAGGACGATGAGGACATTCTTATTATACCTTCAGATGCTTATATTTCTGACAACGGTGATGGAGAGATTGAGTAATGCTGCCTGAGGTGGGAATATGACGGTAACTTCAATTGAACAGCAAAAAAAGGATAAAAGCCGCTATTCAGTATACATTGACGGTGAATTTGCCTTTGGACTCATTATGGAGGACATACAGTATTTTAAAATAAAAGAAGGCGAACAACTGCCGCAGGAAAAGTATGACTACATAATGGATACTACTGTTTATATAAGGGCACAGGATACGGCTGCTAGGTATTTGGGCTATAAAATGCGTACCAAAAGAGAGGTTGCCGAAAAGCTTAGTGAAAGCGGTTACTCCGAGAACATAGCTGAGAGGGTACTGCAAAGCCTTGAAAAGTATGATTATATAAATGATGATATTTATTGCATAAAATATATAAAGGAAACATTAGAACTCAGACCAAAGGGTAAATTTCTTATTAAGCAAGCACTGAAATTAAAGGGAATAGATGAAGAAACTATTGATAGAGCGATTGAAGAAGCAGAAATAGATGAACTTGAGATTGCCAAGAGTCTTCTTATGAAGAAATATGAGGGCTTTGCCAATATGGATAATAAGGAACTCTCAAAGACGTATGGTTTCCTGCAAAGAAAAGGTTTTTCGTACGGGATAATAAAAGAGGCTGTTCGTGAACTTGCGGATAACGGGATTTGAGTTTATAATAGGGATACATATTGCTTTTATGTAATATGTATCCCTTTATTTTTGTCTGGAGGACTAAAATGAGTTACTATTTGAAAGAATTAATAGACCTTAGAAAAAAGTTTGTAAAAGCCTATGATTCCAAAAAGTATGCCGAGGCATTAGATTTGGGAACAAAAATAGTTGATTTATATAAAGAAAATAATGTATGTACAACAGAAGAGTATGCAGAAGATTTGAATAATCTTGCAATTGTATATGATGATATGCATATAACGGACAAGGCTAAGGAATATTACAGAGAAGCTGCAAAGCTTAAAAAAGAGATTTTAGGTGAAAATAACCAGAGCTATCTTGATACGCTTACAAACCTTGGTATTCTGAATAGCAGTCTTGGAGAGTTTGATGAGGCTGAGGAGGTATTGAAGACCGTCAGCAGCCGAACAAAGGAAAGTCTGGGTACGAATACATTTGAGTATGTTGAAAGCATATGTAACCTTGGGAACACATATGTGGATAAAGGAAAATACGACATGGGCATTTCACTTCTGAGTGAAGCGTTTGAGTGTGCCAAGCATGTCAGAAATTTTGGAACAGAAGAGTTCATTGATATACATGTAAGCATTGCAGAAGCATGTGCAAAAAGCGGAAATTATAGACGTGCTTGTGATGAATATGGATCTGCAAAAAGAATTTCTGAAAAAGAAAAAGATAAAGACAGTTATTTCAAAATGAGCTATCTGATTAATTATTCAATTGTCTATCAGAAGCTTGAAAAATACGACAAAGCGGCTGAAATATATAATGAAGCTGTAGAAATAAGAAAAGAAATCATGAGTATACATCATCTTGATTTTATTTCTATGCTTAATAATCTTGCGGATATATACAGTAAAAATGAAGAATATGAAAAAGCCTTGGAGGTCCATAACAGAGTACTTAAACTGGTTGATGAAATGCTTGGTAAAAATCATGTTTTTTATGGAGATGTACTTGCCAATATAGGTTCCGATTACTGCGGCTTGGGTGACTTAGATAAAGCCATTGAGTATCATAACAAGGCATTGGATTTGAAGAGAAGCGTAGTTGGTGAAAAGCACCAGCATTACATTTTTACACTCGTGAGCCTTGCTAATGCTTATGAAGACATGGAGAAATATGACAGAGCAATAGAAATCCAGAATACTGCACTCGAACTGAGAAGGCAGTGTTTTGGGGAAGTAAATGAAAATATATGTGATTCACTTGTAAATTTAGGCCGACTGTACATGGAAAAGGAAGATTTGATAAAGGCACAGGGCTTTTTTATGCAGGCGCTCATAATGAGCAAGGAAATTATGATTGCAGGCTGTGTGAATGTAAGATGTTATGCTGAAAGTGTAAGGCTAATGTCTGAGGCGTGCTGCAGAAGAAATGATGCCGATAAAACGGCACAGTTTTGTGATAATTATATTACTTTAAGAAAATCAAAATACGGCGATAGGCATCCTAAGTATGCAAAAGCACTTTTTGATTCAGCTGCACTTTTTGAACAACTTGAGAATTACAGCAAGGCATCGGAGTATCTTGAAACAGCATGCGGTATTTCAGAAACAATGTGCGGAGTTGATACACCTTTTGGAATGGAGTGTCTGTATCACAGTGGTGAGATGCTTTATAAAACAAAGAATTACGCTGAGGCTGCCGAACGACTAAAAAAGGCAGCTAACGTGTATAAAAAATACGGCGGTAACGATGAAGAACTTGTAAGGATTATATTTTTACAGGCAAAAACACAATATATGCTTGGATTCCCCAAAAAGGCGGATGAGTGTGCGTTCAGGGCAGAAGGGATTGCATCCAGAGCCGTTAAGGATACAGATTTTATAATTAATGAGGAATTAGACTATGCAGAGGTCATGATTACTTGTGGGGATTATGTAAGAGCATCGAAAAAGCTTGATGAAATATGCAAAAATATTAGTAGCTGCGAGGACGAAGAGCTTAAATATGAATTGCTGAGTGCAGGTGCAGAGGCATACTATAATTGCAGCAATTATGAAGAGTCTGCCAATAAGGCGCTGGAGGCAATGAAATACGCACAAACAAGTGAGGATATGCTTGATATTAAGCTTCTTACTGCAGAGGCATATTTGAAGCTTGAAAGCTTTGATAAGTCGGCTGAAATGCTTGAAGATATAAAAAGCATTATGGACACTGACGAAGGAGCTGCTGATAAGTACAAAGCAATTGCTTTGTGTCTGCTTGGCGAAGCTTACAGCAAAATAGGTGAGAGCGAAAAGGCATACATTAATTTTGAAGAAGGGCTTAAAGAAGCTAAGAAAAAAGAAAGTATTAGTGAAGACGAATATTGTATGTTTCTTGATATTGCAGCTGATAATGCTGAAAAACTTGATGAATACTCAAAAGCAGTTGAATATATAAGCGAAAATGCATTGCTTACAAGAAAGAACGAGGGTGAAACGGAGAGGTTTTGTCAATATCTTATACGTACATCTAAGTTGTACTGTTTACAGAAAAGATACTCAGATGCAGTTGTTATGTATGAAAAGGCTGCAGATATGTATAAGGAACTATACGGTGAAAAATCAGAGAAATATATTCAGATTTTAATCGAAATATGTAAAGCTTATGATGCAGAGCATAAATATGATGATATTATTGTTAGACTTGAGGGACTAAGCGATTATGCTGACAAGAAAAAGGAGATAATGGATATGCTGGCATCTTCATATAAGAGTACCGGCTCTTTCTCGAAATTTATCAAGTTAAAATTCGGTGGAAAACAGTAGTAAAAAGTTGAAAAAACAAGATTTGCGTTGTTGACATACAGATACAACTATGCTAAAATAATTTAGTGTGTTCAGCCGCACGAAGAGGTTTTAAATTCGAACAAGGGGTTCGGATACCATATTCGGCGAGTAAATTGCGAGGAGGTGTATGTATGTACGCAATTATCGAAACAGGCGGAAAGCAGTACAAGGTATCAGAGGGTAATATTATCAAAGTTGAGAAGCTTGCAGTTGAAGCAGGTGCAGATTATTCTTTTGATAAAGTCCTTGTTGTTTCCGATGATAACGGAGTTACAGTTGGTGCTCCCTATGTTGCAGGCGCTAAAGTTAATGCTTCTGTAATCGGTGATGGTAAAGCTAAAAAGGTTATTATCTATAAGTATAAATCAAAAAAAGGTTTCCACAAGAAAAACGGTCACAGACAGCCTTATACAGTGCTTAAGATTGGCTCAATTGCTCTTTGATTATTATGATACGAGTAAAAATTTTTCGTAATAATTCAGGAGATATTTATGGATTTCGTCTTAAAGGTCACTCGGATTTTGCAGAAGAAGGAAGCGACATCGTATGCTCGGCTGTGTCTGTGCTTACGGTGAATACAATTAATTCGATTGAGCTTTTCACTGATGAACAATTTAATTGTGAGACTGATGAAAATATAGGCGGATATTTGGAATGTATGCTTCCGCAGATTAAAGGCGGAAGAAAAAATCATGATGTTCAGTTGCTTTTAAAGGCAATGTTGAATGGACTCAACGATATTGAAAAAGAATATGGTTGTTATATATCGATAAACGAGGAGGTGCACTAATATGTTAAAATTAAACCTTCAGCTTTTCGCTCATAAAAAAGGTATGGGTTCTACAAAGAACGGCCGTGATTCTAAGTCAAAAAGACTTGGCGCTAAACGCGCTGACGGACAGGTTGTAAGAGCCGGAAATATCTTATATACACAGAGGGGAACTAAAATTCATCCCGGTATCAACGTAGGCATCGGTGGAAATGATTCACTGTTTGCTCTTGTTGATGGACGTGTTAGATACGAAAGAAAAGGCAGAGACAAAAAACAGGTTTCTGTTTATCCTGTAGAAATAGTGGAAATCGCAGAATAATCAAGTTTGAAGGTTTCAAATGCCAGCATTTGAAACCTTCTTTTGTCTTAAGCTGACCAAAGTTTATATTTTAACGATTAATTTTTGTGAACTTAAGGCAACATAGTGAAGAGGTGAAATTTATGTTCGTAGATAGAGTAAAAATCCATGTTAAAGGCGGAGACGGCGGAGACGGTTTCGTTTCGTTTTACAGAGCAAAATATATTACACATGGCGGCCCGGACGGCGGAGACGGAGGAAAGGGCGGAAATATTATTTTTGTCGGCGACGACAGTATGAATACCCTTATGGATTTCAGATTCAAAAGAATTTTTAAGGCAGAGCCCGGACAAAACGGTGCAAAAAGAAATCGTTTTGGTAAAGACGGTGAGGACATAATAATTAAGATCCCCAAGGGAACTGTTATCCGTGAGTTAACAACAAACAAAATAATGGCAGACATTATAAACAGTGACGAGCCTGTAGTGCTTATTAAAGGCGGAAAGGGCGGAAGAGGAAATCAGCACTTTGCCACCCCTACCAGACAGGCTCCAAGATATGCGGAGAAGGGTCAGAAATCAAAGGAGTACGATGTAATCCTTGAGCTTAAGCTTATTGCTGATGTCGGGCTTATAGGTTTTCCTAACGTAGGAAAATCTACATTCCTTTCAATGGTAACAAATGCAAATCCTAAGATTGCTGACTATCACTTTACAACACTTTCACCGAATCTTGGCGTTGTTCAGCTTAAGACAGGCAAAGATTTTGTTTTGGCTGATATTCCTGGTATTGTTGAGGGCGCAAGCCAAGGCGTAGGTCTTGGAATTGATTTCCTTCGTCATGTTGAGAGAACTAAAGCATTTATACATGTGGTTGATGCAGCAGCTGTTGAAGGTGATGATCCGGTTGAGAATGTAAAGAAGATCAACAATGAGATTGTGAGCTATAATCCTGAGCTTTCAAAGCGTCCGCAGGTAATTGCGGCAAACAAAACAGATATTCCCGGTTCAGAAGAAAATGTCGAGAGACTAAAAGCTGAATTTGAGCCTCAGGGAATAAAGGTTATTCCTGTTTCAGCTGCGACTAATACAGGACTTAACGCTGTAATCGATGAAATTGCTAAGATACTTGACAACTATCCTGAAAACATTGTATTTGAAACTGAATATGAGGAATTTGATGAGGTTGCAGTCAGAAATGAGCCATATACAATAGAAATATTTGACGGAAATTATTATGTTGTTTCCGGTGTGGGCGTTGAGAAAATGATGGGTTATACAAATCTTGAAGACGAGAATGGATTTGCATTTTTCCAGAAATACCTGAGAGAAAAGGGAATTATTCAGGCTCTTGAAGATAAGGGTATTAAGGAAGGCGATTCAGTAAGAATTTATGACTTAGAATTTACTTTCTATAAATAATGTTAAAATAAAAAACGCTTTGATTCCAAAGGAACGCAAGGCGTTTTTAGCAATGAAACAAACATTTTTGAAATATTGCAAAAAACAATACTGTCGGATATACTTAAATTAATAATTTCATAGAATAGGAGAAAACTATGTTAACAAGCAAACAGAGGGCATATCTGAGAAGCATGGCAAACGGATTGGATACTATTTTTCATATAGGAAAAAGTGGGGTTACGCCTGAACTCACAGATGCTATTGATAATGCGCTTGAAGCAAGAGAAATATTAAAAGCCAATATTCTTGATAACTGTCTTATGGGAACAAGAGATGTGGCACAGATTATTGCCGAAAGAACTCATTCCGAGGTTGTTCAGGTAATTGGCAACAGATTTGTTCTTTATAGACAGGCTAAAAAACCTACAATAGAACTTCCAAGGGCAAAAAAGGACTGATAGAGTTTGGAGTCTTTTGATTTTAAAAAATACAACAGCATTGCCATTATGGGTGGGACTTTTGACCCTCCGCATAATGGACATTTAGTAACTGCACAAGCTGTGTATGACACCTTTGATGTGGACAAGGTTGTAATAATTCCGTTGGGAGATGCTCCGCATAAGGACAGAAAGCTGAGTCCTGCAGATGACAGATACAATATGGTGTCTGAGGCAATATGTGATAATACAGCTTTTGCTATTTCTGATTTGGAGATAAACAGACACGGGAAAACGTATACTGTTGAAACAATTGAGGAAATAAAAAAACTTAACCCCGACTTAACGGTGTATTTCATTATTGGTGCCGACGAGGTAAACATGATAGAAGCATGGAAAAACCCGACAAAACTTTTGAAGCTTTGCAGGTTTATTGCTGTATCACGTCCTGGGTACAAAGAAAGTGAACTGATAGAAAAGGTTGAAGCGGTCAGGAAAAAATTCGGCTGTGATATGTATTTTCTTGAAGTTCCTGCATTGGACATTTCCTCATCTGAGCTTAGGGAAAAGGTCAAAGAGCATAAGTCGATAAAATATCTTGTGCCAAAGGAAACAGAAAAGTATATAAACGAGCACAATTTATACGAATGAAAAAGAAGGTACTATAATGTTATCTGTTGATAAGATAAAGGAAAAACTGCAGTCGGCAATGTCTATTGAACGCTATATCCATACACTTGGAGTTGCCGATGAGGCAAAAAAGCTTGCCGCAAATTACGGCAATGAAGAATTAGTAAAAAAAGCAGAGTTTGCAGGACTTCTTCATGATTGTGCAAAGGACTATCCTGCTGATATGAAAAGGCGTTTCTGCAAGGAATATCATATAAATGTTGATGAAATTATGAACAAACAGATAGATCTTGTACATCCGTTTCTTGGTGCAGAAGTAGCAAAGAGAGAATATGGTGTAAGTGACGAAGAAATTCTTGAGGCAATAAAATGGCATACTACAGGAAAATCAAATATGTCGGTGCTTGATAAGATAATATTTATTGCAGATTATATTGAACCAAACAGAGAGTCATTTGAGGGAATTGAAGAGGCAAGAAGGCTTGCTTATGAAAATCTTGATAAAGCTATGGCATATATACTTGAAAGCACTATTGAGTATGTTAACAAAAGAGACAGAGCGCTTCATCCTTACTCGGCGGAAGCGTTAAATTACTATGAAAAACAGAAAGATTAAGGAGGAAATATATGAACGAAGCGTTACACAAAGAAGCTTTTGAAATGGCTAAAATTGCGAAAGAGGCAATGGAGGATAAAAAGGGCGAAGATTTAAAGGTGCTTGATTTAAATGGTTTGAGCAATATTGCTGAATATTTTGTTATCGGAAGCGGAAGCAATCCCAATCAGGTTAGAGCAATGGCTGACAATGCCAATGAAAAGCTCTTTAAGGCAGGTTTTAAGCTTCATCATTCAGAGGGCTATTCTGGAGGTGCATGGGTACTTCTTGATTATGGCAATCTTATTATTCATATTTTTGACAGAGAGCAGCGTTCATTCTACGGAATTGAAAGAATATGGGGAGACGCTAAAGAGTGCTAAAGATAGTTTGGTTATTGAATTTTAGTTCAATAATGATATACTAATTTATGGTATTCTATAAATGCGTTTTATACTATTGTTTTAAGGAGATAAAATACTATGGGAGAAGCAATGACTGGCTTAAAGAGAAGCCATATGTGCTGTGATATAAGTGAAGAGCTTATTGGCAGTGAAGTTACAGTTATGGGATGGGTTCAGAGAAGACGTGACCTTGGACAGCTTATTTTTATTGCATTAAGAGACAGAACTGGTATTGTTCAGGCTGTTGTTGACGGCAATAATTCAGATAAGGAGCTTTTTAATAAAGCAGAAACAATTAGAAGTGAATATGTTGTAGCTGTTAAGGGAAAGGTTGCACCCAGAACAGAGGGCAATGTAAATAAAAACATGAAAACAGGAGCAATTGAAATAATCGCTTCAGAGCTTCGTATACTTTCTGAAAGTGAGACGCCTCCGTTCCAGGTTGAAGATGAGATAACAGTTAAAGACGATTTAAGACTTAAATACAGATACATTGATTTAAGACGTCCGAGTCAGTTTAAAAACATCGAAATTCGTCACAGAACAGCTCAGGCTATAAGAAAGTTCCTTAATGAAGAGGGGTTCCTTGAAATCGAAACTCCTATTCTTGGAAAGAGTACACCGGAAGGTGCAAGGGATTATATTGTTCCAAGCCGTGTTCATAATGGTAATTTTTATGGTCTTCCTCAGTCACCTCAGCTTTTTAAGCAGCTGCTTATGGTCTCAGGTATGGATAAATACTATCAGGTTGCGAAGTGTTTTCGTGATGAGGACCTTAGAGCAGACCGTCAGCCGGAGTTTTCTCAGATAGATATGGAGCTTTCATTCGTCGATGCTGATGACGTAATGGAAGTTAATGAAAGACTTATAAAAACTGTATTCAAGGAAATGCTTGATGTGGACGTTCAGATTCCATTGAAGAGAATGAAATATAAAGACGCCATGGAGTGTTACGGTTCCGATAAGCCTGATATTCGTTTTGGTATGGAACTTAATAATATTACTGAAATAGTTAAGGACAGCGAGTTTGCAGTATTTAAGAGTGCAATTGATGCAGGCGGAAGCGTAAGAGCAATAAATGCCAACGGCTGCGGACATTTCCCCAGAAAACAGATAGATTCACTTGTTGAATTTGTTAAAACATATAAAGCAAAAGGACTTGCTTGGATTGCTGTTAATGAAGACGGTACACTTAAGTCGCAAATTGCCAAATTCTTTACACCTGAAAAGCTTCAGGAAATAGTAGATGCTATGGGTGGAAAGCCCGGAGATCTTATACTTATTTGTGCTGACAAGGATAAGGTCGTATTTGACTCTCTTGGTGCTTTAAGATGTGAAATTGCAAAGAGACTTGAGCTTACAAAGCCAAATGATTACAGCTTCTTATGGATAACTGAGTTCCCTATGTTTGATTGGGATGAAGAAGAAAACAGATATGTTGCTGAGCATCATCCGTTCACATGCCCTATGGATGAGGATTTAACGCTCCTTGATACAGATCCAAGTAAAGTAAGAGCAAAGGCTTATGACATGGTTCTTAACGGTTTTGAGCTTGGTGGCGGCAGTATCCGTATCCACAGAAGAGATATCCAACAGAAGATATTTAAACTTCTTGGTTTCTCAACTGAAGAGGCACAGAATAGATTTGGATTCCTTCTTGATGCATTCAAGTATGGAGTACCACCTCATGGCGGACTTGCGTTTGGCTTTGACCGTATAATAATGCTTATGACAGGTGCTACAAGCATCAGAGACGTTATGGCATTCCCTAAGGTTAAAGATGCATCATGCCCTATGACAGATGCACCAAATGTTGTTGACCAGAAACAGCTTGATGAGCTTGGAATAGCAATTGTTAAACAAGAAAAGGTAACAGAAGAATAAGATGTTATATCTATATAAAAAATCCGTATCAATATTAATTGATACGGATTTTTCTTTTATTTATTCAGTAATAATGAAGTCAATTGTTCGGTTCTCTACATCAGCTTTATCAACCATTATGGTTATTTTGTCACCAAGACTGTATTTTTTATTTGTATGCTCACCTGTTACGCACATTTTATCAGGATTAAATACATAGAAATCATCTCTGAGTGTATTAAGTGCAACAAGTCCTTCAACTGTATTGGAAAGTTCAACAAATATACCCCAATTGGTAACACCAGATATAATTCCCATAAATTTCTCTCCGATATGTTTTGTCATATACTGAACCTTTTTAAGATTATCAGTTTCACGCTCGGCTTCTTCAGCGAGACGTTCACGCTTAGAACTTTGGGTAGATACATCGGCAAGAATTTTATTGTAGTGGGTAATTCTTTTTTCGTTTAAACCGCCTGCAAGATTTTCCTTTATAATTCTGTGAATCTGAAGGTCAGGATAACGTCTGATAGGTGAGGTGAAGTGACAGTAATATTTTGCAGCAAGTCCAAAGTGTCCAAGACTCTCAGGCATATATTTTGCCTGCTTCATACTTCTTAATACAACTCTGCTTATTATATGCTCCTCGGGTTTTCCGCTGATGCTGTTAAGCAGTTGTGCAATTGCTTTTGGGTGAATATCCTCAGTGTTTCCTTTAAAGCGATATCCGAAGTTAAAAATAAACTGGGTAAGCTTTTTAATCTTTTCCTCATCAGGTACTTCATGGTTACGATAAACGAAGGGCAATTCCTGCCAGAAATAATCTTCAGCAATTGTTTCGTTGCATATAAGCATGAATTCCTCAATAATGCTGGTAGCTGTATTACGTTCGTGGGGTTTAATTTCAATTGGTTCGCCAATATCATTTAGTATAATTTTGCATTCCGGGAGATCAAAGTTAACCGAACCGCGCTTTCTGCGTTTTTCAAGTAATATATTTCTCAACTCTAACATGGTATTGAACATATCAAGAAAATCTGCATATTCTTTTTTATATTGTTCATTATCATTTTCAACTATTTCATTGACTATGTTATATGTCATTCGTCTATCTGATTTAATAACACTCTTTGAAATTTTATGGCCTACGACTGCGCCCTTTGTATCAATTTCCATTGTACAGCTGAGACCAAGTCTGTCTACATTTGGATTAAGTGAGCAAATGCCGTTTGAAAGCTTGTGAGGAAGCATTGGAATAACACGATCAACAAGATAAATGCTTGTTCCTCTTTTAAGAGCTTCTTTATCAAGAGGTGAATTTTCTGTAACATATTCGGTGACGTCGGCAATATGCACGCCAAGGAGGTAGTTTCCGTTATCAAGCTTGTTAATTGATACAGCATCATCGAAATCCTTTGAATCATCGCCGTCGATGGTTACTGTTTGGATGCCTCTGAAATCATCTCTGCCAACCAATAATTTTTCATCAATTATATCAGGGTCTATGCCGTCAATTTGCTTTAAGACATCTTCAGGGAAATCTCCGGGAAGATCAAACTGCTTAATGACAGACATGATATCTACACCAGGATCGTTTATATGGCCGATTATTTCAGTAATAACGCCTTCCGGGTTTGCTTTACCCTCAGAACGCTTAGTGATTTTTGCAACAACTTTATGACCGTCAACAGCGCCTTTGGTTTTGCCTGTTGGAATAAAAATATCCTGCCCGATTTTTTTATCATCGGGAATTACAAAGCCAAAGTTTTTGACAGCATCAAATGTACCTACAATTTCAGTAATACCTTTTTCAACAATTTTTATTACTTCTCCTTCACAACGGAGGTCATCATGTGACTGCTTTGTTATTTTAATCAGAACTTTGTCTTTATTCATTGCTCCGTATGTGTAATCTGCAGGAATGAAGACATCCTTTTCCATTGATTCAACAGATACAAAGCCAAAACCCTTCTGATTCCCTGTAAAAACACCTGTAAACATATTCAGCTTCTCTGCTGGCATAAGTTTGCCTTTTTTAGTTTCAACTATGCTGCTGTCGTTAATAAGAGAGCTTATTATTTCATTAAACATATTAATATCCTCAGTCGGAACATCAAGCGTAATAATAAGTTCTTGTCGTTTGAGAGGAATATAATTTTCATTGTTTATATATTCTTTAATTCTTTCTTTTCTTTCTAAAAATTTTTCGCTAATTTCCATATTTTATACCTACCTTTTTAATTACGTTATTATCTTTAGTATATAGTTTGCATTTTCATGCTGATTTAAACAAAAATAAAGGTCAGGCAAAAATTATGCCTGACCCTAAAATCGATTAACCGATAAGACTTATCGCAAATGCAAGTATCATAAATACTGCACCAAGAATTTTTGTAAGTCTTGAAAGTGAACCCTCAACAGAGTTTCCTTTGTTTTTGCTCCAGTAAGAATCTGTAGAGTTTGATGCTCCGATTGCACCAAGACCTGCTGCACGATCCGACTGTAAAAGAACAATTATGCATAATAATAAGCCTACGACTGCCAATATAACAGACAGAACAGTTGATAATGTACTCATTTATCTTTCCTCCCAATTAATCCTCATAAAGACACTTCTTATATCCTAGCACAAAACATGATGAACTGCAATATAAATTTACAAAATTTATAATTGTTTAAGAAGTTTGTTTACATCTGTTGTGCTGCCGATTATCATAAGATGATCATTTGCCTGTATTGTATAGCCTGCAGGTGGAAGCATGGTTACACCGCAGCTGCTGTTTTTGATTCCGAGAATGCTGATATGATACTTAGGTCTAATATTTGATTCAATAATTGTTTTGCCTACCCAGCTTTTAAGGGGAGGAATTTCATATACTGAATGAGTTTCTGTAAGTTCTATATAATCAAATACATTGTTGGCAGTAAAACGCTTAGCAACTTTTTCTGCAATATCTCGATCAGGATAAATTACTTCATCTGCACCGTTTGTTAGCAAAAATTTCGCATGAATATCTCGGCTAGCTTTGCAGACAACATATTTCGCACCAAGTTCCTTAAGCAGACTTGTTATTTCAAGACTGCTCTGAAAGTTTGAGCCTATGCACACAAAGCAAATATCATAGTTCCCGACTCCGATACTTTTTAAAATTTCAGGGTTTGTACAGTCGCCAATTAATACACTTGTCGCAATGCTTGTAAGATCAGCAACAGATTTCTCATCATTGTCAATAATCATAACCTCATTGCCTAATTCAACCATGTTTTTACATAAATGGTGACCAAAACGTCCCATTCCTATCATTAATACAGATTTCATATGTCCTCCACCTTTTATAAGCCTGATTATTTTATCCAATTGTTATTTTTTCTTCAGGAAGCGATACATGAGCCGTAACCTTAGTCTCTGTGAAAACAAGTGCTAATGTTATACTGCCTATTCGTCCGCAATACATAAGCAGTGTAATTATTAATCTTGATAAGCTTGTAAGCTCACGAGTTATACCTGTTGACAGTCCAACAGTACCAATTGCTGAATACACCTCAAAGAGTATGTCTCTTATGGGAGCACTGCTTTGAAGATGGCATATAGTAATTGTACCTATGGTACCAAGCATAAGGTTTACACAGATAATTACACATGCCTTTTTAATGGTTTCATCACTTACTCGCCTTCTGAATGCATTGCAGTCAGATCTGCCTCTGAGCGTATTCCAAATATAGTAAACGACTACTGATGCAGTTGTTGTTTTAACACCGCCGGCGGTTGAACCGGGACTTCCTCCGATAAACATAATTACAATCGTAAGGAGCAGACTGCTTGACGTAAGTGCAGCGGTATCGATTGTGTTAAAACCTGCTGTTCTGGGAGTAACTGCACTGAAAAGCGATGAAAGTATTTTTCCTTTTAAGCTCATGCCTACAAAAAGGTTCGGACTTTCAAATATATAAAATAATACTGCACTGCCAAAAATAATGATGGCAGTAGTAGAAAGTACAATCTTAGTATGTAACATATACTTTTTAAAATGCAATTTGTTTTTTGAAATATCATCCCATACAATAAAGCCTAAACCTCCTATAGTTATAAGAGACATTATTGTGACATTTATCAATATGTTATCATATTCGCTAACGAATGATGAGTATTGTGCTTTATATCCCATCAGGTCAAAACCAGCATTGCAAAACGCTGACACTGAATGAAATATACCATAATACAAACCTCTTCTAAATCCAAGTTCAGGAACAAAATGTGATGCCAGAATAACAGCACCTAAACCTTCAAATAAAGCTGTTCCGACGAATATTTTTCTTACAAGTTTAACAACTCCGCCGATATTTATTGTATTAACACTTTCCTTAATAAGACCTCTTTGCCGAAGGTCAATATTCTTTTTAAGGAGCATTGAAAACAACACACCAATTGTAATAAATCCAAGACCGCCAATCTGAATCAAAGACAGTATTACAATCTGTCCGAAAAGCGTCCAGTGGGTGTAAGTATCAACTACAACCAATCCGGTAACACACGTGGCACTTCCTGCAGTAAACAGAGAAGTAATGAATCCACTGCTACGCCCGTCCTTTGAAGCAACTGGAAGCATAAGAAGCAATGCCCCCGTAAGTATTACAATAAAAAATCCTAGAGCAATAGTTTGGGACTGGGTAAGCTTGTTCAAAAATTTATTCATTTGATTTATCCTCTTTGTCGAGTAATTGTATATTCGACTATATTATATAGTAAAAACAAAAAAAAGCAAGAACAAATAATGTACTTGCTTTAGTACAAAATTTATATTATTTTTAAGATTTTTGTAAGTTTTTGCACACTAATTTAGCTCTTATTCACAAAGTAAATGCTAATTACAATAATAATACATCCAATTAGCTGAAATGCAGTGAAAGCTTCATTAAGCAGAAAAACTCCGGCAAAAACTGTGACAGCTGTAACTACATTTGCAAATATTGATGTTTTTGCAACCGGTAAATATGTGGATGCATAATTAAGTAACATAAAAGCACAGACGGATGATAATAGCGAAAGATATAAAATAGATATCTGTATTGCGCTGTTTCCCACAGGGACAATCATTGAATTATACAGGTCATTTCTATTTTGAATAATTGCAGCCAGTGAAAACAAAACACATCCAACAAGCGTCATCATATAAGTACGCTCAAAAGCACTAAAATCTGAAGAACATTCTCTGCTTAGTATATTAAAAACTGATGCTGATATTACTGCCCCAAGAAGCAGAAGCATTCCGACAAACGAAAAAGATCCGTTACCTTCACCAAATGTAGTAACTGCAACTCCAATAATTGACAATACTGAAAATAATACTTGCTTTTTTGTTGGTATTTCTTTAAGAAAAATCATGCCCGCAAAAATAGTTGTTACTGGTACAATTGCAATTATTATTCCTGCAAAGCTTGTTGTTGACATAGAAATGCCGTAGTTTTCACATATGAAATAACATACAGGCTGGACAAAACCCAACAGTATCAGTTTTTTAATTGGTTTACCTCTATAATTTACCTTTGCTTTATTAAACAAAAGAATGACAGAAAGCAAAAGGAAAGCAAATGTGAAGCGATAGGAAAGGAAAGTGAATACAGAAACTATGGTTATGGCCTTTTTAGAGAACATGAAGCTTAGGCCAAAAATAAAATTAGCTGTAAAAGAAGCAATAAGTGCTCTTTTTTCTTTTGAAGTGTATGCCATTAGGGTATTCCTCTTATGTTTGTTATAGTTTGCGTTAAAGGCTATTATATCAGGAATAAAATTACAGTACAAGCAGGTATTTTGGTATATTTTGCAATTAGTTTCAGCAAATTAATTACAATACTTACAATAATATTAAGAAGAAAAAGGAAATGTTGCTTTTTTGTATCCTGTGAATATATAATAGGCTTAATAATAATTGTAATAATCAATAAGTGATTATTAAGGAGGATAAAGAAATTTATGAAAAGAAAATATGTTGCAATAGCGACGGCAGCAATATGCATGGCGGGTTCAGTAAACTATACGGCACTTGCCGCATCTTCATTTACAGATATAAATGATGTTCCTTGGGCTGGAGCAGCACAATATATCGATGAAGCAGCATCACTTGGTCTTATGGCCGGATATACAGAAAACGGTAATAAACTCTGTAAGGCAAAAAATAACGTTACATATTGTGAAGCTGTTCAGTTAATGTATTCTATTATGTGTTCAAATGACAGCAATCAGAAGGTTAGCAGTTCAGTTGTCTCAAAATGGACACCAACATTACAGAGTGCAAACATACCTCAATGGGCATATGATTGTGTTTCATACGCTCTTGAAAATTCAATACTTTCAACGAATGACATCAAAATATTCGTAACATCAGGAAACCAGAACAATGCAAGACGTGAGGATGTTGCAGTTGTTTTTGGAAAGGCTTTAAGCAAGCTTTATACAATTAATTCAAGCGCAGCTCTTACATATAGTGATAAAGGAAGCGTTTCATCAACATCAGTACCTTATCTTGAACTTTTAAACAGACTCAACCTTATGGTAGGGGACAGTGGAAACAACTTTAATCCAAGGTCTTATATTAATAGAGCAGAAATGGCTGTTCTTTCATCAAAAACAGTAAATAAGCTTAAAGAAAGTTCAACACCAACTCCGAAGCCAACTCCTACAGTAGAGCAGTTTACAGGAACTGTAAATGATGTAACAACAAGCGGAAATGATACAGTTATTACTGTTGATGTAGCAGGAACTGACAAAAAATTTACTGTAACATCTTCTGCTACAGTACTCAAAGATAATGTAGCTTCAAGTGCTACTAAGATTAGCACAGGTGATACAGTTGTTATAGTAGCAAGTAATAATGTTATAACTTTTGTTACTATTCTTTATTCAACAAATTCTTCATCAACAAGCAACCTCAGCGGAACAATAAGCAGTATTACAACTAAAAAAATATCAATAAATAACAATAGCAAAACAACATCATATTCATTTGAAAGCAAATACGAAAACATTGTTGTTAAGATTGACGGAAGCAGTTCAGATGTTGATGAGCTTATTAAGAAATGCAAAGACGGAGATAATTTTACAGCAAAAGTTACCCTTGGTTCTGACGATTATGTTACAAGAATAGATGCTACAACAGATAATAGTCAGCTTTCGGGAACTCTTTCGTCTTTAACATCATCAAAGCTGTCTCTTAAATATAACAGTAAAACATATTCATATAATCTTCCGGATGATACGGATGACATTACTGTAACAATTAACGGAAGTTCATCTACATATTCAAAATTGAAGAGCAATTATTCTTCGACAACATATACAGTTAAGGTTACTCTTGACAGCGATAAAGAAGTAAGCAAAATTGTCGCTACAAGTACAACATCATCTAACACAGTAAGCGGTGATTTGTCATCTGTGAGCACTTCATCAATCAAAGTTATTAAATCTGATGACACTAAAAGTACATATTCAATTGATTCTGATGTAACTGTAACAATTGACGGATCGTCATCAAAGCTTTCAACTCTTATTTCAAGGGTTGACGATGATAAAAAATATACTGTTAAACTTACAATTTCTGATGATGAAGTAACAAAGATTGCAGCAACGCTTTCAGATGGGACAACATCTTCCGACTCAGTTAAAGGTACACTTGTTGATCTTGATGAAACAGATGGTGTAAAGATTAAGACATCAAGTTCAAGCACTATCAAGTTGTATCCATGGGCATCATCGGGTTACGAAATAAAACTCAACGGAAGCTATTCAAATATTGATAAAGTGCTTGATAAGATGGATAATAAAACAGTAACTGTAACTCTCACACTTAACGGTGCCGGAAGAGTCACGAATTTAACTGCTACATCAAGTGATAGTGCTTCTGCAGACAATCTAGAAGGAACAATTACTTCACTTACATCATCCAAGATATCAATAAAGCTTGATGACGGAACAAAGAAAACTTACTATATTGCAGACAGCGTAACAGTAAAAATAGACGGTTCAACAAAGTCGCTTTCAAAACTTGAAGATGAAATTGATGACGGTGAAACTTATACAGTAAAGCTTACATTAAATTCTGACGATGATGTTAAGACAATATATGCGGATGCTGCAAAATCATCAAGAACAGGCACACTAGTGTCCGTTGATGACGAAACTATTATACTCAAGATTGATTCTGCTACATATTCATATGACTTATCAACAAGCGCAACAGTTAAGGTTGACGGTGATGATATGGATCTTGATAAGTTTATTGACAAATATGTTCTTTATACATATGAAGTTACAATAACCAGAAACTCATCAGGCACTGTTACAAAGATTGTTGCAACAAAAGAATAATCGGTAAATTAAGCAAGGTCTCTCCCAATAGATTGGGAGAGACCTTTTTTATAATTAGTCTTTTCATAACAATTCTGTCTTATTTATATCGGTTATCTATTCATCTCATGTACACAATTTTAATAATGTGAAAAAAAGCATGTTAAATTGCACAAATGAATTCCCAAATTAATGTAGTTTTGTACGAAAAGCTTGCTTTAGTATTGACTTTTTGTTAAATTTATGTTTAATTAAAGTGCCACATACTTTTAGAGCATACTATGCTTTATTAGTAAGCGGTTTGAGTGAGGCACATTCGCGTAGAACGGATACCTATTGGGTTTGATTCTATAAAATCGTTTGTGTATCTTAAAACCGTTTTCGGTAAAAGATATTTTAGCTACTGAGTAAAAGTTTTATTACCTGAAAGGAGAAAACAAATGTTAAAGAAAGTATTGGCAGTACTTATGTCTGCTGTTCTTGTTATGGGCGTTGCAGGCTGCGGAGGTTCATCTTCCGAAAACAAACCAGCAACAGAAAGCAAGAGTAACGCAGAAGGCACAGCGAGTGATACGCTTAAAATTGCCTATACAGCAGATCCTGAGGGACTTGATCCTCAAAGAACGGCTGCAGTTTCAACTCTTTATGTAACAAGCAATATTTATGATACACTCATTACTTGTGATGCAGATTGGAATCTTAAGCCTGACCTTGCAAAGGATTGGAAAGTTTCTGATGATGGTAAGGAGATTACATTCTACCTTAATGAAGGAGTTCTTTTTCATAACGGAAGAGAAATGACTGCTGAAGATGTCAAATATTCATTTGAACGTCTTAAAGATGCTGAAAGTCCTAAGGCTTCAATGTATGAAAATATTGTAGGAATAGATGTGGTTGATTCGTATACGATTAAATTCACAACAGAGAAGCTGGATGTTGACCTTCCTTGTTCTTTTGCATATCCGTGGACGGTAATTGTACCCCAAGAATGTGCTGATAATCTTAAAACAAATCCTGTTGGAACAGGTGCGTATAAATTCGTAGAGTGGACTCCTCAGGAATCCGTTAAACTTGCAAGAAACGATGACTATTTTGGAAATAAGGCAAACATTCAGAATGTTGAATTTAAACTTATTCCGGATGCTACTTCTCAGTTAGCGGCCCTTATGGTTGGTGATATTAATATTACTGAGGTTACAGCAGACCAGATTGATGTACTTAATAATGCAGATGGAGTAAAAGGATATTCAGTGCCTATTAATTCAATTCAGATTCTTGCACTTAATCAGGAAAATGAGTATCTTTCAAATGAAAAAGTCAGACAGGCTATTGCAATGGCAATTGATAAAGATGAGATAATAAATACAGTTGTATGGGGAAACGGTACAAAGATTGGTTCGCATCTTCCTGTAAGTTCGCCATATTATGCAGATACAACAAACGTGATGCCATATAATGTTGAAAAGGCGAAAGAACTTCTTACAGAGGCCGGCTATCCTGATGGTTTTACAATCAGCCTTAAGCTTCCTAAAAGCTACCAGACACATGTTGATACAGGACAGATTATTGCTGATCAGCTCAGTAAAATAGGTGTTAAATGCAATGTAGAGATTGTTGAATGGGCTTCATGGATGAGTGATGTTTATACGGATAAGAAATATGATATGACTGTTATTGCTCACTCTGGAAGACTTGATCCTTATAATTTCCTTGCAAGATACAAATCAACAAGCGGTGATTATATAAGCCTTCTTTCCGGCGATGTTGATAAGCTTCTTGATGAGGCACTTCAGGAAAAGGATGAAGCAAAACGTAAAGAGATTTATGCTGAAATACAGAAGGTGCTTGCAGAAGAGGTACCTTGCGTATATATTCAGTCATTAGATAAATTCTATGGACTTTCCGATAATGTTGAAGGCTTTGAGGAATATCCTATTGACATTATGAATCTTAAATCAGTCAGCTTCAGCTGAGTTTAAATTTGCTAGGGGAGCGGGTATACCACCGTTCCCCTTATTTTTGAAAAGGGTGAAGGCTGATTATGAATAATTATATTTTGAAGAGAGTATGGAGCGCGCTGGTTGTTATATTTGTGGTGTCTTTCATTACTTATTTTGTACTTATGTTTATACCTGGAGATGCTGCGCAGCTTATACTGGGAACAGAGGCAAGTGCGGAAAAACTCGCAGAGCTTAGGAACGTAATGGGCTTAAATAGACCATGGATAGTGCAGTATGCCGACTGGCTTGGCGGACTTTTAAGACTTGACTTTGGGGAGTCTTATCTTTATGGTACAAGCGTGTTGGGGCTTATAACTCAAAGATTGCCGGTAACACTTTCTGTAGCAGTATTTTCCATGTTAATTGCGTCAGTGTTTGCTGTTGTTCTTGGAGTTGTATCTGCTATAAAGAGGAATACTGCAATTGATTATTTCTCGCGAAGTGTAATGCAGATTGGTTCTGCAATTCCGTCATTTTGGATGGGAATGATTTTTATAATTTATTTTGGGCTGAAGCTTAAATGGTTTCCTATTTCTGATTATACACCATTAAGTGACGGTTTTTTTGTGCATTTAAAAAGCCTAATAATGCCTTGCACTGTTCTTGCTATTGGTGAAATCGGTATGCTTTTGCGTTCTGTAAGAACAAGCATGATTGATACTCTTGATCAGGATTATATGGATATGGCAAGAGTTAAGGGGCTTAAAAGCTCAACTGTATATTTTAAATATGCTCTAAGAAGTGCGATGATTGCGCCTATCAATGTAATCGGAATGCAGTTTGCTAAGCTTATGGGCGGAACGGTAGTAGTTGAGTCTGTTTTTTCTCTTCCGGGACTAGGTAGACTGCTTCTTGTGGCTGTTGAGCAGAGGGATATTGTTTTGCTTCAGGGTATTGTAATGTTTATTACCGCAGTTGTCGTATTTACCTCACTTGCAGTTGATATTATTGTTATGCTCCTAAATCCGAAAATAAGAATAAGGACGAGGGGAGAGTAATGCAATGGGCAATTTAAAGAATTCTGCAAAAAAGAAACGTAATATAAATGTAAGCTTAGTTCTTGGATCAATACTTATTTTTGCTGTTGCCGCTATCTGTATTGTTTCTTTTGTTTTTATGCCTCATGACCCTACTGAAATGAATACAGCTATTAAATTTCTAAAGCCGGGGAACAACAGTGAGTTCTTATTTGGTACAGATAACTTTGGTAGAGATATTTTGAGCAGAATAATGCGCGGCTCAAGAACTGTACTCCTTGTTGGAGTTGTTTCAACAGGTGTTGGTGCAGCAGTCGGAATAGTACTTGGTGCATGTGCAGGAATGAGAAAGGGTATAGTATCAACTCTTATTATGCGTTTTGTCGATGGCGTCATGGCATTTCCGGGAATACTTCTTGCTATGATGCTTGTAACTGTAATAGGACGAGGTGAGAAAGGCTCTATTATTGCCATTGCTATATTTATTGTGCCGACATTTGCAAGACTTGTTTATTCAATGGTTTTGGATACAGAAAGCATGTTGTTTGTAAAGGCTGCAAAAAGCTATGGGATAACTAATTCAAGGTTATTCAAAAATCACTATATGCCGATAATGGCAACCAGATTAATTACACAGTTCTCTTCGAGCATAGCCCATGCGATAATGATAGAAACATCTCTTTCGTTCCTTGGTCTTGGCATACAGCCCCCTAATGCAAGTTGGGGTCTTATGCTAAATGAGTCCAGACAGTATTTCCTTATGAATCCGTACCTTGCAGTTGCACCTGGTGTTGCAATTGTATTTACTGTGCTTGGATTTAATCTTTTGGGAGATGGTCTTAATGACCTCCTTGAAAACAGAAAAGGAGGGAAGAGATAATGGAAAAATTAGTAGAAATAAAAAATTTAACGATAACAGATAAAACAACTGACAGGGTTATTGCAAGCAATATTTCTTTTGAACTCGGTAAAGGTGAAATTCTGGGCTTTGTAGGGGAATCCGGCTCAGGTAAGACTCTTTCTATGAAAACAATAGTGAATCTTCTCCCAGAGAACTTGATTTATACAAGTGATGAGTTCAAAGTACTTGGAAATGGCTATAGGACTATGAGTGACAGACAGAAAAAAGAACTTGTGGGAGAAAGCATAGGCCTTGTTCCGCAAAATACTGTTTTCTATCTTCACCCGATGTTTAAAATAAAAAATCAGATTGCTGACGGATATATGCTTTATAATAAAAAAACTAAAGCAGAGGGAATCAAAAGAGCGGTAGAAAAATTAGAAATTGTAGGTTTTAAAGACCCGGATAGAATACTGGAATCTTATCCTTGGCAGCTTTCAGGAGGAATGAGGCAGAGAGTCAACATTGCTCTTGCTCTTATGAATGATCCTAAAATAATAATTGCTGATGAGCCTACAACTGCACTGGACAGTACATTGCAGGCGCAGGTCCTGGACTTGTTTAAATGTATTAATGAAACCATGGGTGTTTCAATAGTAATAATATCTCATGACTTAGGTGTAATTAAAAAATACTGTCATCGTATTGCGGTTATGTATGCCGGACAGATACTTGAATCCGCACCTGCTGGGGAGCTGTTTAATGAACCGCTTCATCCATATACCAAAGCACTTATTAGTGTTATTCCATCCCTTAATATAAAGAAGGATACAAGTCTTATGGAGATACCCGGCTTTGTTCCGGAGAAAAATAGGGATAGAAAAGAATGTATTTTTAAAAGAAGATGCAGTGAAGTGTGTGATATGTGTGAAGGTGAGGTAAAGGAGAATATTCAGGAGCATCACTATTGCAAATGCAGTAAATACGCGGAGGTCGAATGATATGGAAAATAATAAAAACTATGTCCTCCGAGGGGAAAATATATATAAAGAATATGTGCTAAGCAAGAATATATTTGGAAAACCTATAAAGACATATGAAACGCTCAAAGGAATTGACATTGGTGTCTACTGTGGAGAAACTCTTGGAATAGTGGGAGAAAGCGGAAGTGGAAAGTCTACAACAGGTGAGATATTGGGAGATTTACAGAAGCCTACAAGCGGTCATGTGTATTATCTGGGGAAAGATGTTTCACAGATGACTGGTGAAGAATACAAGAAGTACAGAGGCGATGTACAGTTTATATTCCAGGATCCAAAAGGGTCTATGAATCCCAAGTTCAATGTTTATCAGGTACTGAAAGAACCTTTAATTACTCTTGAAATAATGCCCGAGGGTAATGAAATGGATAAAATCATTAAAGGATATATAGAAAAGGTTGGTTTGGAAGAAGATATTTTAGACATAAATCCATCAAGATTAAGCGGTGGACAGTGCCAGCGTATCGCCATTGCCAGGGCGCTTATTGTAAAACCTAAAATAATTATTTGTGATGAACCAGTATCAGCGTTGGATGTATCCGTTCAGGCACAAATTCTTAATTTGCTAAAGACAATCCAGAAGGAACTAAGAATATCATATTTGTTTATTTCACATGATATTGGAATAGTTAATTATATGTCCGATAGGATCGCGGTGATGTACCATGGAGAAATAATTGAAACAGGCAGTGCTGTAGAGATTTTTGATACTCCGAGGATGGATTACACTAAGAAACTGATAAACTGTGCTTTGATATAATTTTTGCAAACATTGTTAAAGTTTTAATGGTAAAAGGAGATTTTGTCCGTTTTTTTGGCTTTTGTGTAGTTTTTTACTATTTAAATATAGAAAAAATGTGAATAGTTTGGGCAATAAAAAGCACAAAAACATTTGAATTTTATTTATAATTATTGAAATGCTATATGTTTTGTTCTAATCTAACAAATAATTAGTTGGTTGAAATAAGCATATTTTATAAAAATGTCAAAAAAATTGCTATTGTTAAAAAATACTTCAAATGTAGTTGCAAAGACTGAAAAGGAGTGTTATATTAATTAAAGATGTTATGGGCGTTCAAAATAGAAATTTATTTATGTTGAGGTAAGAAGAATGCTCGTAATATGTGTCATATTGGCGTGAATTCTAACAATTTGTCGCCTCGCAGACAAATAGTTAGGATAACAAGCATTCCAACAGAAGAGAATGCGAAATACAATCTTATATAAAAAAGGAGATAGGAATTATGGGACAGTTAGACGGTGTTAAAGTTGTAGAACTTGCAACATACATTGCAGCACCTTCATGTGCAAGAATCCTTGCATCTTATGGTGCAGATGTTATCAAAGTTGAATCACCTAAAGGTGATGACTTACGTGCAGCTCAGGTAAGCTACTTCTATCCTGCTGAATCAGCTGAAGGAAGCTTTGGTATGGATGTTCAGAATGCTGGTAAGAAAGGTCTTGCTATCAACCTTAAGGATCCCGCTGGTATGGAAGCTTTCTTAAAACTTCTTGAAACAGCAGATGTTTTCGTAACAAATAACCGTGTTAAAGCTCTTGTTAAAATGGGCATTGACTATGATACATTACATAAGAAGTTCCCTAGACTTATCCATGCTTCTATTCTTGGATATGGTGAATTAGGACCTCTTAAAGACAAACCTGGTTTTGACTATACAGCATACTTCTCGAGAGGCGGTATCGCAAATTCACTTATGGAAAAAGGTACATCACCTGCTATTCCTGCATCAGGATTTGGTGACAACTATGCTGGTATTGCACTTTCATCAGGTGTTTGTGCAGCTCTTTACAGACAGGCAAAGACAGGCCTTGGCGAGAGAGTTACAGTAAGCCTTCTTGATACAGCTATTTATGGTCTTAACTGGCTTCTTGGCGCTTCTAAATTTGGTTCAGAAATGCCTTCAACAAGAAAGAAAACAAACAGTGCTGTATGTACAACATATATGACAAAAGATGGCAGATGGATTCAGATGGCTCTTATTCAGTATAACAACTGGTTCCCTAAATTTGCCGCACTTCTTGGAGCTCCTCAGCTCTTAACAGACGAAAGATTCTCAACATATGCTGCAATGCTTAAGAACATTACTGCTCTTGTTGATGAAATCGAGCCTCTCTTCTCTCAGAAGACAATGGCTGAATGGGATAAACTTCTTACAGAAGCTGACCTTCCTTTCGAAATAGTTCAGACTATGGATGAAATCGCTATCGACCCTCAGAACTGGGCAAACGATTCAATCTTCAAGAAAGAATATGATGGAAAAGAAATCTATTACATCAGAACACCTATTAAGTTTACAGAATCTCCTATGCTTAAGGAAGAAGAAGCCTGCCATGGTAGATGTCCTAAACTTGGTGAAGATTCAGCTGAAGTTCTTAAGGGAATCGGCTATGATGATGCTATAGTTAAAGAGTATATTGAAAAAGGCGTTATCGTTGTTAATAAGTAATTTTAACAATCAAGACCTCGGTTTATCCGAGGTCTTTTTTTATCTATATTTTTGTCTATATAATAAAAAAAGCCAAACAAAAATATTTGTTTGGCAATAAAAGATGCCCAGAACCGGAATCGAACCAGTGACACGAGGATTTTCAGTCCTCTGCTCTACCGACTGAGCTATCTGGGCATATGCGTAATTTTTTCACGCAAGGAATATTGTACAGTAAAAAGTATGATTTGTCAATAAAAAAGTCACTGCATTTTTTATATGCAGTGACTTTTTTCATTCTGTGTATTCTGTATAAATAACATCTTTGCCAATTCCGTCAGAAAAGTACATTTCTCCGTTATCATCAATAAATATAGCTTGAACACCATCAAGGCTATTGATTAACTTCATTCCTTCATCTTTCCCAAGAACAAAACAGGTTGTGCTTAAACTATCTCCGTCGATTGAATTATCTGAAATGATAGATACGGAGCAAAGTCCGTTTTCAACTGGATATCCGGTTGACGGGTCAAGTATATGATGATATTTCTTACCGTCTTGTATAAAGTATCTCTCATAGCTTCCGGAGGTAACAACTGATTTGTTTGATACGGCTACATATCCCAAAATGCTTCCGTCAGTCTTTGAGGGATCCTGTATTCCTATGTTAAAATTGTTTCCGTCAGGTTTTGTACCAACTGTGTAAATATTGCCGCCAAGATTAATGATTGCAGAGGTAACATTATTGGTTTCAAGATATTCGGATACCCTGTCAGCTATATAGCCCTTTGCTATACCACCAAGATCAATAGCCGTAACAGGTGCCTCAAGAGTAACATCGTTTCCATTAACTTTAACCTTTGTATAATCAACTTCTTGCACCAGAGCGGAAATCTCAGCATCAGGCGGAACAGTCGGATTATCACCCTCAAAATTCCAAAGAATGCTTAAAGGAGCAATTGAAATATCAAATGCACCATTTGAATCCTTGCTGTATTTTTCTGCGCAGTTAATTACTTCAATTGTTGAGTCGGATACTGTAACAGGTTTACCATTAGAGTGATTTATTTTATATACATCACTACCTTCGATTGTTCGACTTAACGTATTTTCGTATTCACGGCATAGGTCAAACGCTCCGGTAATTAATTCATTTGAGTCTTTTTCAGTATTTTTTTCATTATAAATTGTTATGGTGCAGACAGTATTGAGTAAAAAATCAGTTTGACTAACCGGCTCTGCTTCAGACGTAGCATTACTGCATGAAGTCAGTAAAAATACGCTGATAAGCATAAAAAATAATTTTTTCATTTTTTTTCTCCTTAAAATGTGTATAATATATTATGTACTATTTTAAGACAAATTTCAACTTATATTAAGGGTGTGCTAAATGAAGAAATTTGATATAATAATTGCTGTTGTAATAATTGCTGTAGCTGCTGTTTTGTATTTCGGCGGAGTTCTTTCACCAAAGGAAAAAGGAGCTGTTGCAGTTATATATGTTGATGGTAATGAGTATAAACGTTTGCCGCTTGATACTAATGCGGAGGTAAGAGTAGAGACAGAATACGGGGTAAATGTAATAACTGTTAAAGACGGATATGCAGATTGTGTGGATGCAGATTGTAAGGATAAACTTTGCGTTAGTCAAAAGAAGATAAACAAGGTTAATCAAACAATAGTGTGTTTGCCTCACAAGATGGTTGTTGAAATAGAAGGCGCTGATGCTTCAAAAATAGATTCTGTTTCAGAATGACGGAGGAACCATGAGTAGAAAAGTTGCATTTTATGGAATTTTTGCTGCGTTAGGAATTTTAATGGGATATGTCGAGTACATAATACCGTCTCCTGTGCCTGTTCCCGGCATAAAGCTTGGCTTAGCAAATGTGATTGTTTTGATTGCCATGTATTTTATTGGAAATAAGGCGGCACTGAGTGTTTCAGCTGTAAGAGTATTAATATCATCGTTGCTATTCGGAGGATTTTCAGGTTTTCTGTACAGCATTGCGGGTGCGCTTGTAAGCTTTTTTGTTATGGCATCAGTAAAGAAAATTAAATCTGCCGGAATTATCGGTGTTAGTATAATGGGTGGTGTGTCCCATAATATAGCGCAGATAGCCGTAGCAGCATTGGTTTTACAGACAACTGGATTGGTATACTATATCCCGGCACTGTTAGTTTCCGGCGTTATAACAGGCATTGTGATAGGTATTGTTGCTAAGCACAGTCTTGCACACATCGAAAAAGCAGGTATTAAATTTTGACAAGCATTGTATATATTATCCTCAATTTGCATATATTGTTTATGTGGTATTGTGTTTCTTGTTTTTTTACCATTTTTGCATATTGTAAATCGGGAGGATTCAAATGATTGTTAATGGTAACGATGAAGTTATAAAAGATGAAGGCAGAATAATAATAGAAGAAATAGAAAAAATCAAGGTTGAACTTGATGTAGCCAGACAAAATTTTGATATGGCGACTGACAGTGCTCTTATTGATTGCTATATATATGAAATATTTGCTCTTAACAGCAAATACCAATACTTTTTGAAAAAAGCCAAGAACTTTGGTTTGATTGCTGAAGGGTTTGAAGATATTTCTGTTATTGCATGAGGAGGGGCGAATATGGATAGCTATTCTTTTATTGTTGCGATGATTGCTGTTTGCATGGCTACATTGTTATTTGTTTTGTTTTCAGGACCGTTGAAAATTGTTTTTAAACTTATATTAAATGTATGTATAGGCATGGCCGCTATTTATGGGCTTAACTTGATTTTCCCATCGATTGGCGTAGGAATAAATCTGTTTACAGCCGCTGTTACAGGAATACTTGGAATACCTGGTTTTATCGCTTTGGTTGTAGCAGGAATTGTACTATGATATGTACAAGAAAAATCCATTATAAACGAATCTTGACATTACATTCACAAGAAAATATAATGTACATATATTGATAGATTTTAGCGAGTTTTCTATAAATAGTAATTTATCTGTAATGTGATATTTATTGTTGTAAGGGATGAATATGTTTGGTGAACTGATTAAAAAAGTTGCAATTGAATTATCCGCAAAACAGTTCGAACTTCTTTCTGTGATCAGAGATAAAAGAGGAAACGAAGTGGCGGCTATATATTTTAAGGCTGAAAGTCCTGTCATTTATTTTGTATCAGTTGTTGATTTTGATTTTATTTTATCAAGTGAATACAAAAACAGTATTACTGAAACAATGAGAAAAACGTTGGATGACAGCCGAGAAATATTTAATGATGCTGTTTGTGTTCATCTGTTAGTCGGAATGGATTTTGCTTCATTAAAAGAATTTGCAGATAAACAAAATTCCGTTTATGATGGCAGTATTCATAATATTTGGTGGTATACCGACGGAGAAAACACAAAAATATATTCAGGAAAGGGACAGCCTGACAAGATACATGGAATTGAAAGAATTTTAAATTCAGCATTAATGAATGATAATTCAGACATAGGTGTGTCAATTGAAAAAATAAGTGAAGATGGTGTCAAGAAATCTCAGTTAAAGCAGGTGGCGAAATTTCCGTTGCTTGTTGTTTTTTTAATTATTATTAACTTAGTTATATTTGTTTTTGAAATATATGGCGGAAATAAAAATTTCTATATATACAAGTTCGGTATAGATAACTCTCTTATTTTTTCGGATAGGCAGTTTTACAGGCTGCTGACGTATATGTTTATACATGGAAGTATTGAACATGTACTTATGAACTGCTTGGCGTTGTATATTTACGGTTCGAAAGTTGAAAAGTATTGCGGCAGGTTAAAGGCCTGTGCAATTTATTTTGTTTCCGGAGCAGCAGGAGGATTGTTGTCTGCATGTTTCAATAAAGGATTTGCAGTTGGTGCTTCCGGTGCTGTATTTGGTATGATGGGAGCATTGCTTGCAATTTGCAAAAAGACCGGGAAACAGATTGATGGATTAAGCTATATAACAATGGCTGTGTTGGCTGTTGTAAGTATAGGAATGGGTTTTTTAGAGCCTCAGATTGACAATTTAGGACATATTGGCGGATTAATCGGCGGATTTGTTATTGGAATTTTTCTTTATAAAGATAAAAAGGAATAAAGAAGAATCAATAAGGTATATTAATAATTAGATTAATATACGGAGTGATGATAATGATTGCCAGCTACTGTGATTTGTCCGATGCGTACAGCAGAATAATTTCAGAATGTTATTCAAAAAATGATGCAAATATAAAAATAAGATGTGCTGAATATTTAATGGAATATTTAAAAAGAAGGCGCACTAATATTGAAAAAGCCGATGAAAGTATTTTTCAGGATTATTTTATGAAATGGCTTCCTTATAAAGTATGTTTTGAGGATAGGAAAGTTACAGAGTCGTTCTACTCTGCGGCTGAAGAATATATTAGACTCAATGACATGCTTACAGGCGGTGCATCATACAAGAATTTTTTGAGCCTTAATCCAAATATCAGAGTTACATCACTGAGAATGATGCGTTTAAAAAGTGAAATCGTACAGTATAATAACAGCTTCCTTATTTCTAAGATTCCATGTATAATAGATTTCGATAGATATAAAGCCAAAAAGTTTGAGGTATCTGAATGCCTTGAGAATGATAGCGGTAAATTTAGAGCAGAAAGTTTTTTCAGAAATAATTCTGTGGTTTTTAGCAAAATGGACATAGATCCATATTATATCAGGTTGTTTTTCAATAAAAACATATTTGAATTGCTAGAGCAAAATGATATACTTGATATAAAAATATTAAAGAAGCATGATAAATGGGTGCTTGATGATATAAATGGATGTTATCACCCACTGGAGTAGATATAATATGCAGAAAGTAGAAAGATTAAAGGAGCTTAATGAGCTCATTTTTTTGGAAACAAGCATCTGCTATCCAGGCAGACAAGTTGTACCAGGTGAAGGAAAGTTCAATGCAGAGCTATTGCTTATTGGTGAGGCACCCGGTTCAGATGAGGAACGCGAGGGCAGACCGTTTGTAGGAAGGGCAGGTAAAAACCTGATAAACTTTCTTGATGCAATCGGTCTGAATAGAAAAGAATTGTACATAACAAATGTAGTAAAAATTCGACCGTTCAAACTAAGTGAAAAAACCGGTAAGCCTGTGAACAGGCCGCCTGATTTAACAGAGAAGGACTTCTTTTCAAGATATCTTTATAAAGAAATAGACATTATTATGCCCAAGGTAATAGTTACATTGGGCAATGTTCCTCTGCAGTCGATTTTGAGAGATAAGACAGCTGCAATTGGAGAATACCACGGAAGAATAACCTGTTTTGGGGGAAACAATATTTTTCCGCTGTATCACCCTGCAGCTATAATATATAACAGAAGTCTAAAAGAAGTATATAATGAAGATATTTTTAAATTACGGGAATATTTGGATATATAGGGGGAGAAGAGATATGGCGAATAAAAATGTCATGTTATCAGAAAAGGTTGCAGAACAAATTCTGAAAATGATTACGCTGGATAAAAGATTTAATATTGGGGACAAGCTTCCAAATGAAAATGATTTAGCCGATGAACTTGGCGTAAGCAGAACAACGCTTCGTGAAGCGGTTAAATTCTTAATTGCACACAATGTGCTTGAAATTAGAAGGGGCAAAGGTACATATGTAGCAGACAATAAGGATCTAAATGAGGATTATGGATTCAGTGAACTGGAAAACCTTCTTCTTGGTGCTATGGATTTGTTTGAGATGCGAATCATGTTTGAGCCAAGCATGACAAGATATGCTGTTGAAAGAGCCACCGATGAAGATATTGAGGAAATTGTTAAATGGGGAGAGGTGCTTCAGCAACATCTTAGCGACCCTCATATACGTACAGAATATGACCATGAATTTCACTATGCTATTGCAAGAGCTACTAAGAATGAGTTTGTTGTAAAAATTATGCCGATTATTTATTCTGGCATAGATGTTGAAAAGGTTTTTACAATGATAAATGAAGAAATAGAGTATTATACAGTTAATGACCATACTTTGATTATGGAGTTTATACAAGCAAGAGACGCTGCTGGGGCAGAGGCTGCAATGAGAATGCATATCCTTCATGCTTATAATCTCACAAAGAGGCTTAAATAGTTTTGACTAAAATCCTAACGGGTTAATGAAGTGCATCCCAAGAGTTAGACAAAAATACGTCTCTCATTTGGAGGTGCATTTTTTATGGGCAAATATTATCAAAAGCAAACTAAAAGGACTGAATCCTGTTCAAAACAGAATTCAATCCTTATTATTTGCATAATCGATTTTTGCTTATGTGGTTAGTTAAAATCTTTTTTATGGTGTATGTTTTGATAGAATATCTTACACATTAAATCTGAATAGAATTACATCTCCGTCTTTTACAACGTATTCTTTTCCTTCAGATCGAACAAGACCTTGTTCTCTTGCAGCATTATATGAGCCAAGACGCATAAGGTCATCATAACTAACAATTTCGGCACGGATGAAGCCTCTTTCAAAATCACTGTGAATTTTGCCTGCAGCACCAGGTGCTTTAGTTCCTTGTGTAATTGTCCACGCTCTTGATTCAGTAGGCCCTGCAGTAAGGTAGCTTATAAGACCAAGAAGTTTATAACTTGCGGCAACAAGCCTGTCAAGTCCGCTTGTAGAAATTCCGAGAGCTGCAAGAAATTCCTTCTTCTCATCATCATCAAGTTCGGAAATTTCCTCCTCAATTTTAGCACAGAGTACAAATACCTCTGAACCTTCATTTGCTGCAAAATCACGAACCCTTTTTACATACTCATTTTCATCACCATTATCAGCCAAGTCATCTTCACATACATTAGCTGCATAAAGGACAGGTTTTGCTGTAAGAAGAGTGAGACTTTCCATAAAGGCTTTGTCATCTTCGTCATCGATTTCGACAAGGCGTGCTGATTTTCCGCTTTCAAGACCTTCTTTGATTTTTTCAAGAACTGCCAACTCTTTTTTTAAACCCTTATCACTCTGAGCGGCTTTTGCTGTCTTGGAAATTCGTCTTTCAATAATTTCAAGGTCAGAAAAAATAAGTTCAAGATTTATTGTTTCAATATCTCTAACAGGATCAACTGAGCCGTCAACATGGATAACATTGCTGTCATCAAAACAACGTACGACATGAACAATTGCATCAACCTCACGTATATGTGAAAGAAATTTGTTTCCAAGACCTTCACCCTTGCTTGCGCCCTTTACAAGGCCCGCAATATCAACGAATTCTATAACCGCAGGTGTAATTTTAGCTGAATTATATAGTTTTGCAAGATTATTTATTCTTTCATCCGGTACCGTAACGATCCCAACATTGGGATCAATGGTGCAGAAAGGATAGTTCGCTGCTTCTGCTTTACCAAGTGTCATAGAATTAAAGAGTGTGCTTTTTCCGACATTTGGAAGCCCAACTATGCCTAATTTCATATTTTGATTCGTCCTTTCGTTTTGCATTTTACATGTTCCGTATAAATAGACACGTATCGCTTATAAGTATATCACAATTTCTGATAAGTACAAATAGATTTTGAAATATAAGAACCTCTTTGCGAATATATTAATTCGAGGGAGGAGATAACTTGCAGAGATGGAGCTTTAATTACAGACTGTTTTTCAAAAAGAATATGGTCGGAATATTGGTTCTGGCTGCTTTTGGGACATCGGTGCTCTTATGGGACAGAGGATTACTGCTTAAGACAATAGCACTTTCTGAGGTTCTTCCAAACACCATTATGACTCTCCCGACATTAAATGAAATATATGCTGCTGAGAAAGATGCGACAAAAGAGGATAATGCGGCAAAAGAGAATGACGAGGCAAAAGAGGCAAAAGATGACGAAAAAGCAAATACCGAGCCAGAGAAAGCGGGTGATGATAAAACAAAAGAACCGGAGAAAATAGATACCAGTAAGCTGTTTTTAATGACAGATGAGCAAAAACAGAATTATTCAAACATAAATTATTTGAAAAAAAATATATATACAGTTGCAGCAATTACCGATATAAATACCGGTGATATTGATCCAGAAAAATTTCTTAACATGGATTTTTCGCTTGATACAAAAGAAAAAGGACCAAAGGTACTTATATTTCACACTCACTCACATGAAGAGTATTCAGACAGTAATATGGAGCTTGGTTTAGATGAAGGCGTTGTCGGAGTGGGGGAGCATCTTAAACAGATTCTGGAAGATGATTATGGTATAGAAACCATGCATTGTACTGAAAGATTTGATTATGTTGACTCAAAAATGACAACGACAGGGGCATATGAAAGAATGGAGCCTGTAATAGAAAAAATACTTCAGGATAATCCGTCGATAGAAATTGCAATTGATATTCATAGGGATGGTTTAACAGATGAATCTATTCATCTTGTTACTAATATTGACGGAAAGCAGACAGCACAGGTTATGTTTTTTAACGGTTTGTGCCGAGTGTATGAGGACGAACAGCTTGTTCCAACAGAGGGGCTTGAAAATCCAAATCTTGAGCAGAATCTTGCATTCAGCTTTAACATGAAATACGCTGCTGACGAAATGTACAGTGGTTTTGCGCGAAAAAGTTATTTAAATGCATATCGGTACAGTTTAAATATGCTGCCAAAATCATTGCTTGTTGAAGTTGGGGCACAGAACAATACAAAGGAAGAGGCGATGAATGCTATGGAACCATTGGCAAAAATTTTAGTGACTGTGTTAAATAAAAATACATAATTTAATCTTATATATGGGCAGACTGACTGTATGATTAAGAGATTTTTTTTATACGGTTTTTTTGGTTTGCTCATGGAAGTTTTGTGGACAGGCATAAACAATATGATAAGAGGAGATAAGAGCCTGAGATGTACAACATCGCTTTGGATGTTTCCGATTTATGGGATAGGAATAGCTTTTGAGCCCATAATCAATTTGATAATAGTTCTGCCGCTGATAGTGAGAGGAGTGACATACATGCTTTGTATTTTTTTAGCAGAATATTATTCGGGAACAGCATTAAAGCGTTTTGCTGTATGTCCGTGGGATTACAGTAATAGCAGTTACAGTGTACAGGGAATGATAAGACTTGACTATGCACCGCTGTGGTTTATGGTCGGACTAGCCTATGAATGGATATACAGAACTGTCGTAATAAATATTTAGTTAATCCCCTATTAATGTTAGTATACTTTTATTTTATCTTTTTTTGTCGTATAATGTGACTAGCTGAAAGATATGTAATTTTTCAGACAGAGAAAGATAAAATAATATATGCAGATGAAAGGGGGGATTTTATGCCTTCCGAAGAAAATGATAAGAATAAGAAAAAAAATGATAAGGAAAAAAGGGCATTGCTTATATTTGCAGTAATTGCACTTGCATTCACGCTCACTTTAAACTATTTTATTGGAAAAAAACAGATGGAGTCTGTTGATGAAGTAAAATACAGTGAATTTTTTAATATGCTGGATGAAGGAAAGATTGAGGAGGTAGAGTTTTCCGGTTCGCTGATAAATTTCACTCTTAAAAGTGATGAAGAAAATCAGTATGGGGTAAAAAAGAAATATTATACAGGATATATTAATAATCCCGCACTGTTAGAAAAGCTTGAAGAGGAAGGTGTTGTTTATGATAACCCGCCTGATACAACTTCACCAATAATATCTTTTATTGTTGAATGGGTTTTGCCTATAGGGTTTTTCTATCTTATGCTGACTCTTCTTATGCGTTCTTCTATGAAGCGAATGGGAGGCGGTTTTGGCAAAAGCAATGCGAAGATGTATGTTGAAAAGGAAACAGGAATTACATTTGCTGATGTTGCAGGTGAGGAAGAGGCCAAGGAATCACTAAATGAAATTGTTGACTTCCTTCACAAACCTGAAAAGTATACCGCAATTGGAGCTAAGCTTCCAAGAGGCGCTTTGCTTGTGGGACCACCAGGAACAGGGAAAACACTTCTTGCAAAGGCGGTTGCAGGTGAAGCAAAGGTTCCGTTTTATTCATTAAGCGGCTCTAATTTTGTTGAGATGTTTGTAGGAGTTGGAGCTTCAAGAGTAAGGGATTTATTTAAAGAAGCAATTAATAATGCACCATGTATTATTTTCATTGATGAGATTGATGCAATCGGAAAAAGCCGAGACGGCACAATGGGTAACGATGAAAGAGAGCAGACACTTAACCAGCTGTTGAGCGAGATGGATGGATTTGATGTAACAAAGGGTATAGTAGTAATGGGTGCAACAAACCGTCCTGAAGTGCTAGACCAAGCGCTGTTGAGACCTGGAAGATTTGACAGGAGAATAATAGTTGATAAACCGGACCTTAAGGGACGTGAAGATATTCTGAAGGTACATCTGAAGGCAGTTAAAACTGACAGTGATGTAGATGTCAAACAGATTGCTCTTGGAACTTCGGGATGTTCAGGTGCGGATATCGCAAATATGGTAAATGAGGCTGCACTTTTTGCGGTTAGAGAAGGGCACGACAAGGTAAGGCAAGCAGACTTAATGGAGGCTATTGAGCTTGTAATTGCGGGTAAGGAGAAGAAAGACAGAATACTTACTCAAAAGGAAAAGAAAATAGTTGCATACCATGAGGTTGGTCATGCACTTGCAATTGCCCTTCAAAAGAATACTCAGCCTGTTCAAAAAATTACTATTGTACCAAGGACAATGGGTTCTTTGGGTTATACAATGCAAATGCCCGAGGAAGAACACTATTTAATGACAAAAGAGGAATTGACAGAACAAATCACAACCCTGTTGTCAGGCCGTGCGGCTGAAGAGCTTATATTCAATACTGTTACCACAGGAGCGGCTAATGATATTGAAAGAGCTACTGAACTCGCAAGATCAATGGTCACCCGTTTTGGAATGAGTGAAAATTTTGATATGATGGCATTGGAGAAAAATTCAAATATGTATCTTGATGGTAAAACAACAATGCTATGCTCAGATGATACAGGAGCAAAGGCTGATGCAGAAACGTTGGGTATTATAAAAAAATGCCACGAAAAAGCTTTAGAGATACTGAAGGAAAACGAAGAGTCACTTCATAGAATCGCAGCATATTTAATTGAGAAGGAAACCATAACAGGGGAGCAATTCATGGATTTGCTAAAAAATACTGTTGAAATTTGACATTCCAAAACAGTTGAATAAAAAAATGGACGGCACTTAAACTGTTAAAATATGGTTTAATTGCCGTTTTTGTTGACTTTATACCTATTATTTATAAAATTGATGATTTTGGTAGTGCATTATTTGAATATTTATTATATAATCAATAACAGGAAAATATACACAGAAAGAGGAGGATATAAATGAAAAAGTATGCTCTTACAGCGTTAACGGTAGCTTTTTGCACTGCTGCTTCGACAGTAGGGTATGGTGCAAATCTCACAGATATTAATAATATCCCTTGGGCAAAAAGTTATATCAACAGCGTATATGAAAGCGGTATTATGGTTGGAGATATTAACAGCAAAGGTCAGAGTATTTTCAGAGGTTATGATAATATGACATATTCTGAGGCTGCACAGCTCATATATTCTATTGTTGTTAAATCTAATTTTGCCGGTGATATAAACGATACGGGAATAAACAAATACACAATGGAAATGAATGGAGCAGGAATTGCTTCATGGGCAAACAAAGCAGTTGCTTTTTGTATGGAAAAGGGGATTCTAACATCCTATGATCTTATAAAGTTCAAAACTAATGGATCTGACAACAAAATTACGAGAGAGGATATGGCGGTGTTCTTCGGAAAAGCACTCGCTCTTAGTTATGCTCCGTCATCAGGAACATCTCTTTCATTCAGCGATACTTCAGGTATATCAGCAGCAGCAAAACCTTATATTGAGCTATTAAATAAAAACGGCATTGTAAGCGGCGATAATAACAATAATTTTAATCCTAAGGCAAGTATTAACAGGGCCGAGGTTGCTGTAATGGCATCGAAGACTTTTGAAGTTATGAAAAAGGGTGTTGTAACCAACACTGAGTCAGGTTATTCACAGACAACAGGTGTAGTTGCTTCTATTTCAGAATCAAGCGGAACATGGCTTCTTCGTATTCTAACTGCAAATGGAACAGAAGGATTTGTGCTTGATGCTTCAACTCCTGTTTATCTCAATGCTACTAGTAATGTAGGACCTTCGGGTATTGGACTTGGAGATACAGTGCAGGTTACTCATGTTAATGCTGATATATCAAAGATAGTAATAACCAAAGACGTTGTAGTTGACCCCAATGCTACTAATTCACAGTATGGTACAACTTCCATAGATAAGGGTGAACTTATAAGTGCGGGGGATTATAAATTAGGAATTCTTGATAAGAGCAGCAGAAAAGTATACTATGTTGTAGCAACCGATGCAGAGATTACTCTTAACGGTAAGAAGGCAACTATGCGACAGCTCAGTGATTTGGTTTCATCAAAATCAACTGCAACTGCAACTCTTACAATAAGTTCAACTTCGCAGGAGGCTATAAAGGTTGTTGTTACAGAAACAGAGAAATCAAGTGACAGCGAAGGAAAAATAACAAGCATAAATAAAAAGTCAATAACCATAAAGGCAGGTTCAAAGAGCTATACTTATGACCTTGCTTCAAGTGTAAGTTATTATCTTAATGATAAGTTATGCAACCAATTAGATTTTACCGATAAATATGATGAAATTGATGATGACAATGGTTATATTACGGCTAAACTGACGTTTAATTCTGATGATGAGGTAACAAAGGTAAAAGGCGAGACAAATGATTATGATGATGAGGACAAGACATATAAGGGAACGATTTCATCCTTTGACGGTGATTCAATAAAGGTTTCGGGTTCAACAAAATCTTATGATTTAGACTCAGATGTTAAGATAAAAATTATTATTGGCAGTGATGATATCACGGATGCTGATGATCTTGAAGATATTTTAGATGATAGCAGTGTAAGTGTATACGCGGAGATAACCGTTGAAAACGGAGAGGTAACAGAGATTGAGGGATATTTGTCTGAGTTCGATGGTACAATATCATCTATGACTGTTACAAGCGAGAGCAAATGCTTAGGCAAGATGTGGATACAGATGGAACATGCAGATTATCAGATAGATGTTGAATTTGATGAGGATACTTCAATTGTAATTGACGGAACTGATTATGATGATATAGATATTTCAAGCCTTAAGAAGTATGTTAATTCAAATGAAGATAATATCAATGTAACAGTTGAGTTGGATGATGACGGACTGGCAACATCAATTAAGGATTAAAAATTAAATACAGAAGCCTGCTGAGTATTATCAGCAGGCTTGTTTGTTTATTTAGGTTTAAATTTATTTAAGGTAGCTCTGAATATCACTGGTAGTGATTGAAGCAATGTTGGTACGTCCTGTTTCCGATGCGGGAAGAGTAATAGTACCTGCATTAATAAGTTCTACTGCTTTTTGGTATGCAGCTGAATTTGTGTCAATGCCAGTGTCGATTGACCAGTTTTTATAGTTGTACAGTTTACCATCAACAATTCCTTTAAGATGGTCTTTAATATAAGAAATTGTCAAAGCTCTTACAGTTCCATCGTCACCATATACATCGCTTGAAGAATATATAGAAACGAGATTCTGTCCTTCAAGGCAGCCTCCTTTGGCAGTCCACTGATTCATATAGTAGCTGTTTGTTCCAAGCTTAATCATTGTGCTGTCAGTAATAGGGGTTGTTTTTAATGTTATGTCACTGTTATAAACAGGATTTCCGTCTGCGTCTTTAACTATTAACGCAAGGTTCTTTATGCGGCTGCCTGTTGGTTGAGTAAGATCAACCACATATGTAAATCCTCCGCCCACAAAATCTGAACTGTACTTTGAAGCACGGCGTGAAGGGTTATAGCTTACTGTCAGATCTCCGTCCTTAATCTGATTGAAATAATCAGCACTCCATTCAAGAAGTGTTTTAAGTTGTTTGCCGGTAGCGTTATAGACAGAAATTTCACCGCCTGTAAATGAATAGCTAGAGGCAACATTTTTAATGCTGATATCTCCGACGCCAAATCCTGCGTTTTCATAGTCTGTACATAATACGGTGCCGTCAGCTCCGGAATAATATATGCCTGCGGTACTCATCAAATTCATTATTCCTGTTGAACCTGTATATACGGAAGAAATGCCTTTGATATCATCTTTTCCTGACAGGTCTGCGTTTATGAGCTTTCCTATAGGAGTATTAACATAGGTTGAAAGTTCTGATTTATACGGTGCCATCAAAGTAACAAGACCGGCATCCTCTGTTGAGCCGCAGCCTTCCATAGTTGCTTGTTTGTTAATAAGACTGTAGCCGCTGTCTGTTTTTTTGAATCCCAAATCAACAACTGATAAATTTCTGCCATAGTAGTAAGGCTCGCAAAGAAGTACTCCATTAACAGTTTCACTGGTTATAGAAGCATGAGCGTGTCCGCTGATTATTAAATCAATCTGAGGGAATGCTTTTGCAATATCCGTCGTTGCTGAGCCGTAAACACTGTTTTCTTCACTAAGACCTTCATGGATAACACCAACAATACAGTCTACATCCTGCTTTTTAAGATCAGCAATTGCAGAGTCGATTACATCCATAGGATTTTTAACATCAACTTCGTTAAGAGAAGTTTTACCTTTTTCAAATTCAACAATAAGAGGAGTTGTCATTCCTATAAATCCTATTTTAACACCATTGCGTTCTACAACGGTTGTGGCCGGAAGATATTGCGTATCAGTATCCTTAAGGTAGACATTTCCGGAAAGTGCAGCTCCTTTAAATTGGTCAATAAGCTGCTTTCGCTGATCAAATGAGAAGTTATATTCATGATTTCCGAATGTCCAGACATCGTATCCTAAATAGTTCATTGCGTCAATCATAGGGTTTGTATTTTTGTCGATAAAGTACTCAACATAGTTTGCCTGTACGGCGTCACCGCAGTCGACAAGAATTGTGTTAGCATTTTTCGACTGATGATCTTTTATAACAGAGGCAAGATATGTAAGACTTCCTTTTGTTGATGATGTGTCTGTTGCAAAGTCCCATGGAACAAACCAGCCATGAAGGTCTGATGTTGCCATAATCTGAACATCTATATCTGTTTTCTGTGTAAGCGCATTTGTAAAATTCATAAGCATTACAGAAGCCTGTTCACGTGTAACTATGCTTTTAGGTGAAAGAACGGAGGCACCTGTTCCTGTAATAATTCCTGCTGCAAGTGCCCACTTCATTGCTGCCTGAGCAGATTCGGATACACTTGAGGCATCAGAAAAATAACTTATGCCTGTTGTTTTTGAAACATCAATGCTTTTATACTGAGCATACTGATAAAGAGCTGTAACAAACTGCTCTCGGTTAATCTCGGTATCAGCTGAAATCGATTTGTCTGAAACTCCATTTTTGTTGTTCCACGCAATTGCCTCAGTCTCTGTTGCCGAAGTATTTCCGTCCATTCGGCAGAGCATTGTCATTAGAGTACCGTTTGACAGACTTGCCTTCGGGGAAAACAAGCCATCAGAGGTTCCGTCAATAATTCCATTTTCGCATGCGTAGGAGATACCGCTGTAAGACCAGTCGCTTGCTTTTACATCTTTGAATGCCGTTGCTTTGCTTTGAGAAGCAAAAGCAGACATGGGCAGCATTGATGCAACTAAAAGTGCTGCAGTCAATGTTGCTAGAAAACGTTTTTTCATATTTTTTCCTCCAGTCTTTTGCTGATTTAATCAGCTTTGTTATTTTAAAATAGCACACAGAATTGCCATTATCAATAGAAATGGTAAAATTAAGCATATTTTGTTAAATTTATGTTAAATATAAACAAAAATAAAAACAGATGCAAAACAAATGCATCTGTTAAAAAAGAAATAATATAACTGTTAGTTATTAATCTCTGAATGTAATTTTACCGTCATCAATATTGTCTATAATAGCAAGTGACTCAACGCGAATCCGGTTTTCTTCTCTTAAAAGTTTTCCGCCTTCTTGGAATCCTTTTTCGATTACAATGCCGATACCTTGAACTGCCGCGCCTGCCTGCTCGCACAGGTTATTAAGCGCCAAAGCGGCTTTTCCGTTTGCAAGAAAATCATCAATAATGAGAATTTTATCTTCAGGAGCAATATATTTTTTTGAAATCATGATGGGATAAACTTTCTGCTTTGTGAATGAGTAAACCTCACCATAAAATTTATCAGGGTCAAGATTACGTGATTCACTCTTTTTTGCAAAAACAACCGGTACATTGTTAAAGTATTGAGCAGCTATTGCGGCAATCGCTATTCCTGATGCTTCTATGGTAATAATCTTTGTAATCTCTACATCCTTGAATAACCTTGCAAATTCTTTTCCTATTTCATTTAAAAAAGCAATATCTATCTGGTGATTTAAAAAGCTGTCGACCTTTACAATTTCTGTGCCGAAGGCAGCTCCATCCGTCAAAATTTTCTTTTTTAATGCTTCCATGTTTATCCCCCTTGATAAATATTAAATTTTCTTGTTTGTAATATATTAGACTATAAAACGACATATTGCAACCTTCTTGATGAATAATATTTATTGATTTTTTAGGTTGAAATTGTTATTATTGACAAAAAAGGAGGCTTTAGTCATGGGAGAAAACGAAAATGAAGTAAGGGTTCGAGTGCTTATTGCCTGCGATGACAAAGGAAAAAATAATGCGGAGAAGTTTTATGTAATATATAATAAGTTGTTTGAGGTAGAGTATAATGAAGAAATTTCAGATTTTGATATAGCAATGGAATATGCCAAAACAGGAAAAATGTCACATATATTATATTTTATAGATGAAGTAAACTTAAGGCTTTCAAGCCTGCTTGACGATATGGGCGGATACACAGTTGATGTTACAATTGACGATTTGGAAAATGTACTGTCGCAAAATGATTATGATAATCTTTTAAAGAGTACACTTAAATATTATAAAATTAAATCTTGGTGGTTTTGTCTATGTTTTAATTATTATATACGCGACCCATGGGGAAGAACGATATAATAAAATCGACCGTTGAAGATGAAAGTCAGTATTTTTTTGATCGGGTATATACTCTGGACAACAGTTTTTATTTTGCTTTTTTTGAAGAGTGCATTAATTCTACAATAGCAGATGCCTATGACTATTTTGCAGAACTTAAAGTAGGAGAAAACGTATTCAGAGAAAATGTATACCGAATGACAAAGGAAAAGGGCAGACGTTTTATTAAGCTGATGGCAATTCATCATACAATCAGAATTTTGAGAAACAAAGATTGCATGCTAAAGCTTAGCGATATGCGAAAAGCGTTGTTTTATGCCTTTAACCTTTGCGAACCGGAACAGAAGGTTTTTGATTTGCTTTATGCCTGTGAAGTAATGTATTCAGGTAATTTCCCGGAGCTGTTTTCTTCAGCTGTTATGAAATATCTTTTTGAAAAAGAAGAGGCAAATAATCAACAAATGGCATTTATCGAAAATTTCTGTTATAATTCCTATATAACTATGTACAATTCTTTTACGAAATATATGTCTCTTGAACAAAGACTTCAGGGGGCGGTGTAATTAAAACAGAGGTAAGGTAAATGGCCAATAAGTGGACGGCGGAGCAGTTAAACGCCATAACAGAAAAAAACGGAAATATACTGGTATCTGCAGCAGCTGGTTCGGGAAAAACCGCAGTACTGGTTGAAAGAATAATCCGCCTTATAACAGATAAAACAGAGCCTGTTGATATAGACAGGCTTCTTGTCGTTACGTTCACGAAAGCGGCAGCTTCAGAGATGAAGGAACGTATTGGTGATGCAATTGCCAGAGAACTGACTGAAAAGCCTGAGCAAATGAATTTAAGAAGGCAGTCGGTGCTTCTTAATCATGCAGATATAACAACAATTCATTCATTCTGCCTTAGGGTTGCAAGAGAAAACTATAATCGGCTTGGAATAGATCCTGCATTTCGTGTAGCTGATGATACAGAGACACTGTTAATAGAGGATGAGGTGCTGAATGAATTATTTGAAGAAAAATATGCTTCTGATAATCCGGAGGCATTCCTTTATATGGTCGAAAATTACAGCGAGGGAATGTCAGACTCCAAGCTAAAAGAACTTGTGTTAAAGATATACAATTTTATCAGAAGCTACCCGAATTTTGACAGCTGGATTTTTAACCAGAAGCAGGCATACTGTAACAATGAAAAAATGAATGCTTGGTTTGACATGCTCAGTGAATACGCCTGTGAATATGTTAATGGCGCATTGGAGGTTACTAAAACAGCGTTAGAAATCGCAGAGATGTTTGGACCGGAAACGTATATTCCTATGCTTAAAAGCGACATTGAAAAATACATAAGTATTCTGTCTTTAAAAAATGACGGCGTTGAAAAGCTGTTTTCAGCAGTTAAAAATATGACCTACGATACTCTTTCGAGAAAGAAATGCGAGTCAGAGGCTAAGGAAAAGGTTAAGTACTTGCGTGACAGAGCCAAAAAGCTGATAGGCTATGCCAATGAAACATTGATTTTTGATGAGCTTAACAATATGAAGGACGGAATTTTTAAGGCAGGTTATGGAATTTGTGCTTTGCTGGATTTAGTTGGCGAGTTTGCAATAAGGTTTGATGAAGAAAAAAAGGAAAGACGTATTGCAGATTACAGTGATCTTGAACATTATTGTCTGAAAGCACTGCTTAATGAGAGCAGTACAGAGGACAAGCCTGTTAAATCTTTGGCGGCAAAAGAGCTTTCGGAAAAATATATATATGTTATGACCGATGAGTATCAGGACAGCAATGCGGTTCAGGAACTGATACTTTCACTTGTGTCCTCGGATAAGAACAGATTTATGGTTGGAGATGTCAAGCAAAGCATATACAGCTTTCGATTGGCAGACCCGGATATATTTGCTGAGAAGTACAATACATATTTGATAGAAAAAGATGCAGATAACGAAAGAATTGATATGTTTAAAAATTTCAGAAGCAGGGGAGAAATTTTGAACTGTATAAATTTCTTTTTCATGCAGCTGATGCAGAAGGATTTGGGCGGAATAAGCTATGACAAAAATGCTATGCTTTATATCGGAGCTGATTTTCCTGAATATATTGGTGAAGCAGATGCCGGAGGAGCTGTTGAGGTAGACTGCGTTTTTACTGACGTGGCAGACGATGAGGATGAGGACATAGAAAGTCTGTCGGGTATAGAAAAAGAAATGAACTTCGTTGCCGACAGAATTAACGGTCTGATGTATGGAAAGGACCGTCTTGAGGTATATGACGGTAAGCTTGAGGATTACAGAGCACTCAGATATTCTGATATTGCAATAGTAATGCGAAACATGACACATGGAGCCGATTTTATTGAAGTACTCAGGCAGAAGTGTATACCTGCTACGGCGGATGCAAATGCAGTATTTCTTGAAACAACAGAAGTAATGATTGCGTTAAGTTTTTTGAGGGTCATAGATAATTCGAGACAGGATATACCACTGGCATCTGTGTTAAGATCTCCTGTGTATGGTTTTACTGCTGATGAACTTCTTACGGTTCGGCTTGAAAGTAAATGTGAGGATTATTGGGACAGCGTAGTTTTCTATGCTGAAAACGGAGCAAACAGTACGATTAAACAAAGATTGCTGTCTTTTATTAAGCAGCTGAATAAATGGAGAGATATTTCCGTTGAATGTACAATAAACGAACTTATTTGGTCGGTATATACAGACACTGGTTTTTACGATTTGGTCGGCGTTATGCCTGACGGAAAAGCTAGACAGGCGAATTTGCTGAAGCTGGTGAAAAAGGCTTCTGATTATGACAGCCTTAGCTTTAAAGGGCTTTTTGATTTTATTAGATATATTGAGAAAATAAATAAAAACAATGTAACAATGGATAGTGAAGCAAGCGGCGAAACGGGTGACAGTGTCAAGCTTATGACCATACATAAAAGTAAGGGCCTTGAATTTCCTGTTGTGTTTTTATCCGGGACGGCAACAAAATTTAATAAAAGAGATTTAAATAGTAATGTGGTTATACATAAAAAGCTTGGTATTGGCAGTGAATATACGGATATGGATATAAGGGTTAAGTATAATACTGTACCGAGAGTTGTTATAACTGAAGCGGCTTTGCATGATTTGATTTCTGAAGAAATACGTATTTTGTATGTTGCAATGACGAGAGCTAAGGAAAAACTTATTATTACAGGAAATGCTAAATACAGTAAAACACGAATTGCAAGATGGGATATGTTTAACGGAAGAAAAGAGGTTGAACTGCCTTCATTTGAAATCACCAGAGCAGATAATTATCTTGATTGGATAATGATGTCACTTTCAAGGCATAGAAGCGGGGAAAAAATATGCGAGTTTTCAGATACTTTGCCTAAGAATACGGGAAACGGTGTGTTTGATTATGATGCTGACTTTGAAGTAAACTTTATCTATGAAAAGTCAGAGATGCCGGAAGTAAAGCAAGATGATATTTTTACTCAAATAAATTCTGAAGAAGATGCAGAGTTTTTAAGGGAGCAGATAAATGCAAGGCTGAGTTGGGAATATCCCTATACAAAGGAAACAGAAATACCTGGTTCGGTAACTGTTTCTGACATTAAGAAAATAAGGGGTGAAAAATATCCTTATACCGTTAAAACTCCTAAATTTTATAGTGATAAAAAAGGACTTTCAGCTGCAGAAATAGGAACCGCAGTTCATAAAGTTATAGAACATATGGATTTTAACAGAAGGTATGAGTATTCAGATATTGAAGAGCTTATTGAAAAGTGTGCGGATTTGGGCCTGCTTACTGAGCAGGAGAAAAAAGCAGTAAGTATTAAAAAAATAGAACTGTTTGCACAATCCCATTTGTATAAAAGAATCATGTCGGCAGATGCTGTTTATAAGGAAGAGGCATTTACAATTGCAATTTCACCTGAAGACATATATAATTTACAGGAATACGGTAACATTGATGAGTCAGTAATACTTCACGGTCGTATAGACTGCTACTTTATAGAAAATGGAGAGGCAGTGCTTTTAGATTATAAAACCGACTATTTTGATGAGGAAGAAAAACTTTCGGAAAAATATGCAGTGCAGATGGAACTATACACAAAGGCTGTTGAGAGGGTTACTGGTATAAGAGTTAAGGAATGCTATATTTATTCAATATCAGCAGGAAAAACAATTAGAATTAAGCAGTATTAAAGATTGGAACAAAAACATGGATATTGAAAAAGAAAACATAATAGAAAGTGTGTCAAAAGTCAATGAAGGCAGTAAGATAAATTTAAGTTATTTTTATATTATTGCAGCAGCTTTGTTGTGGTCAACAATTAGCATATATACAAAGAAGTTTACTGCAGCAGGGTTTACGGAGGTTGAAATTATTTCAATAAGAGCGTATTTCTCGACATTTTTTTTGCTGATATATAATCTTCTTAAAAATAAAGATGACCTTAAACTGAAATCAATCTGGGACATTAAGTATTTTATCGGAACCGGAGTTGTAAGTGTAATTTTCTTCAGCTGGGCATACATTAGGTCAATAAATCTTTCATCCGCAGGGGTTGCGGCAACGCTTTTGTATACAGCACCGGCAATTGTTATGATGTTTTCGGTGATTCTTTTTAAGGAAAGGCTTACATGGCAGAAAATTGTTATCGTAATAATTACATTTATCGGCTGTCTATTGGTAACAGGACTGCTTGAAAGTGGAGCATCAGTTTCTAAGGAAGGAATTTTCTTCGGTCTTTGTGCGGGCTTTGGGTATGCTATGTACAGCATATTTTCGACTTTTGCACTTAAAAAATATAGTTCAGCGGCAATTACATTTTATACATTCCTTGTTGCAACGATATGCTTGATGCCGTTTTTCGGAAGTGTTATGAAAAAAATATTTGTGACCGGTTTTTTGCCGTTTTCAATTTTATATGCCTTTGCGGTTACAATTCTGCCATACACCCTTTATACAATGGGATTGTCTAAAACAGAGGCAAGCAAGGCATCGCTAATGGCAACGGTAGAGCCAGTTGGTGCCGCATTAATAGGGATATTTGTTTTTAATGAGGATGTAACTTTTAACAAAATATTGGGGATAGCACTTGTGGCAGTTTCCGTTGTGCTTTCAGGAAGAAAAGCGGCTAATTAATAGTAAATATATGAAGAGGTTAATACCTCTTTTATTTTTGTCTGTTTTTGGGTGTTGCTTGATTTTTATGGTATTGGTATTATTAAGATTATAATAAACACGAGTTAATGTATAATAATTGAAATTAAGAAAATCTAAAGAAATAATGTTTAGATTTTTAATAAAGAACTAGTATGATATAATAGTTATGGATTATTTTCAGATTGTTTGTAGTATTTTGTTAAGGGGGATAATATATGGAAGGTAAAAAATTGAACATTCTTGTATGTGATGATGAGAAATCTATAGTTGATGCCATTGAAATATATCTACAACAGGAGAATTATAATGTGTTAAAAGCATATGACGGGGTTGAAGCAATTAAAGTTTTGGAAAATAATGAGGTTCATCTTGTAATTATGGATATTATGATGCCTAAAATGGATGGACTTAAAGCTGTTGTAAAAATAAGGGAAACTTTAAATATCCCGATTATTATGCTTTCGGCAAAATCTGAGGACACGGATAAAATTATAGGACTTAATTTTGGAGCAGATGACTATGTTACTAAACCATTTAATCCTCTTGAACTTATTGCTAGAATTAAATCTCATATGAGAAGATATACCGCTCTTGGTTCAATTGCAGAAAAGGCAAATGTAATTAAAATTGGTGATTTAGAGCTAGATAAAGATTCCAAAGAGGTTCGAGCAAATGGTGAAACTATCAAGCTTACTGCTACGGAGTATGGTATTCTTCAGCTTCTTATGGATAATGCCGGCAAGGTATTTTCTATTGATGAGATATATGAAAAGGTATGGAATGAACTCTCATTTGCACCGGAAAATACAGTTTCTGTACATATTAGAAGAATAAGAGAGAAAATCGAAATTAATCCGAAGGAACCTAGGTATTTAAAGGTGGTGTGGGGTATTGGCTACAAAATTGAAAAAATTTAAGCTGTATTCTATTAAAGTAAAGGCAGCTGCAGTAATATTGATTTTTGTTTTAGGTCTCATATCTTGCGTGGGAATGGTTTATGTAGTTGACGTGCGTTATGGATCGGGACTGAATTATAACAGTTATTTTGAAACGGAAACCTTTTATTCACAGTATAGCCAGCTTGTAAGAGATGTTGTAAACGTTAATCTTGTGTATAAGAGTGAAGATAATATAAAAGCAGGAAATGCGTTGAATGAAGAAAAAATTATTTATAATTTTGCTCTGGATAATGAACTTGGAGAGTATACTATATTTAATGCAATCGGTCAGCCGATTAAAGTACTTTTTTCTGACGCAAATGATCAGGCGTATTTTAACGAGAGGTATACGGATTACAGGCAGCAAGCTATACAGGACCAGTTGTATGAGTATGATGATGCAGTTAAGGAACTCGATAGATACAGTGATTTTTATTACTGCCTTATAAATACAAAAAACAATGCGGAGATCAGCAACCATTCTGCAGATGAAATTGAAAATCTTGACATAAGTTCGTTTCTTGATGGAAAATACTCTAAAGGAACGGTAGTATACGATACTGAGTATTATTATAATTACAGTGATGACGGAAAACTTATAAATTATTTTTACTATGATAATTATCTTGATTCTGTTTCAAGAATTCTTTTAAACAGTGGATATTCGATGTATGCAGGTGTAAACAGCGAAGGCGACGGAGTATTCACAAAACAGGACAAGACTTATGAGACAAGAAAAGAGCTTGCTCCAAAGGCTGTAACAGCTGCGGTTGTTGGCTCAATAGGAATAGCATTAGGATTGTGCTATCTTGCTTATGTTGCCGGAAAATCCGGTAAAAACAGCGAGGTAACTCTGATTGCTGTGGACCATATATTTAATGATATACATACGCTGATTTTTATTGCCATTGCAGTTGCTTCAAAGATGGCGGCGTCAAATATGATAAGCAGTGTTTACTATGTCAGTGGACAATGGATAAATGTGGTAAGAGGTTTGGTTTGTTTTCTTTTTATGATTGACATTGCAGTGCTCATAAGTTATGTGACTAGTATGTCAAGACAGATGAAAAAACGGCAGCTGTTGTCAAATACTATCATTGGAGCTACAATAAGGACAATTGCTTCGTTTTTTAAATCCTCAACATTTAGAATATGGGTCATTATTTGCAGTATCGTATTTGCAGTGATGAATTGCATGCTTACGGTTATTGGATGCAAAAGTCAAAGTATAATACCGTTTGTTATTATAGTTGTATTTGATGTTTCAAGTATTTTCTTTGTTGCAAGAGCATTAAATTCGCTGAAAAAAATTATGGAGGCTGTTAAAGAGACAGCGGACGGTAATTTTGATAAAGGTGTTAATCTTGATAAAATCTCTCCGTCGATGAGAAATTTTGCAAGTGATGTATCAAATATGCAGAGCGGTCTTAATCAGGCAGTAGGAAGAGCAGTCAAGGGCGAAAAGATGAAAACTGAGCTTATTACAAATGTTTCGCATGACCTAAAAACTCCGCTTACATCAATCATTACCTATGTTGACTTGCTTAAAAGGGAACAGCTAAATAATGAAAAGGCTGAAAACTATGTTGCAATATTGGATGAAAAAGCCCGCAGGCTTAAGCAGCTTATTGAAGATTTGGTTGAAGCAAGTAAGGCATCAAGCGGAAATTTGGCAGTTACAAGAACAAAGCTTAATCTGAGGGAACTTATGGTGCAGGCTTTGGGCGAGTTTGAGGAAAAAATTGAAGGATCAGGACTGGAATTTAAGTTTAATGCAACGGATGATGTTATGGTTTTTGCTGACGGAAGTCATATGTGGAGAATTGCTGAGAACTTGATTTCAAATGCAATAAAGTATACAATGCCTAAAACAAGGGTATTTATTGATATTTTAAAAACCGAAACAGAGGGCGTTTTGGTAATCAAAAATGTTTCACTTATTCCAATCGATGAAGTTGACATTATGAGTCTAACAGAGAGATTTGTAAGGGGAGATGCATCCAGAACAATGGATGGTGCAGGACTTGGACTTTCTATTACCCAAAGTCTTACAGAAATTCAGGGGGGAAAGCTTGATATTTCTGTTGACGGAGATGTATTCAAGGTAACTGTTAAAATGCCCCTATATACAGAATAAAGGTATTAACGGGGGTGGAAAAATGAAAAATACGGCTATATTTATGATATGCCTGACTATGTGTATCTGTTTTGGGTTTGCAGTGTTATACAAAATTGATATGTATAGAATGGAAAATAATGAGCCAGTTGTTTTCAGCACATGGGGCACAGAATATTCACCGTCAGAAGAAACTGATGAAGTTATAAATGACAATATAAACAACAATATAAATGATAATGTTGTTTATTTTGAAATAGAGGATGATACTGTTAATCCAAGAGGTTTAAATGCAAAAATAATCAATGATACGGATAATAGCATTGCATATTTAGACTATTACAGAATAGAAAAGAAAATAGGCAATAAATGGTGTTATTATGATTACTTGTACGATTTGGGTTCATCATGGAATGATATGACTTATATTATTGAACCGAGTGCTTTTGCTGAGGTTGGTTTTTACTGGCCGGAAATGTATGGTGAATTAGGCATTGGTGAATACAGAATTGTTAAAGAATATTACGATAATGCAGATACATCAAACAGGGTGCACTATCTGTACGGAGAATTTGAATTACACTAATAAAAAGAGTTCTGAAATATATTTCAGAACTCTTTTTTAGTTATCTGATGGAGCATCTCCCTTTACTTCTGTTGAAAGGCAGTGCATTATCTGACCGTATATATCAGCAACATTATTTTTCCAGTTTCTGCAGACAAGTCGTGCTTGATCTTTTGTTGCAACGTTAATGCTTATTTCCATAAGCGAGGTCATACCATCGCTGTCATAAACACCGCATTTTACAGTGTATTCGTTGTTCATTTCTTGAAAATAATTTGCGGTTACGGAGTACTCAGCACGTATACGTTTAGAGTTTTCCTTTGCATATGTATTAATAACTGTTTTAGCATAATTGGAAATATGCTTAATGAAATAATTCAGTATATCTTCGCCGTCAATAGTTATTGTATATCGTGTGCTATTGTTTTCGGTGGTCATTTCAAGCAAATTGCTTTCAACCAGTTCCGATAAATATTGTTGTACAGAAAAATAATCCATCAGATTTTTTTCCAGAGCAAACTGGCATATTTCACTGTTAGACAACGGTATTTCTATTTTTTCTATTAAATATAAAATTATTAGCTTATTTTCTGCCAAAGCTCTTGTTTTGTCGTACACTAATACCACCGCCGCCGATTGTTTACTTTTATTTTACAGTAGAATTTAAGTAGGATTATATTATAAACTATTGATATAAATTATACAATTATCTATTTAATAATTTTCCCTGAAAACTCTGATTTATTTTCATTTTTCTTTGAATTTCGTTCAAAACACCTCTTTTATCCATACTCCACTGGGGTTCAATCAGCTCATTTCTGTTACCATCACCTGTAAGCCTGTGGATAACAATGTTTGGAGGCATGTGTTCGATACAGTCAATGACGGTATCCGTGTATTCTTCCTTTGTCATAACATGAAAAGGTTCTTTATTGTACATTTCCTCAAGTTTGGTGTCCCTAATAATGTGAAGCAATTGAAGCTTAATGCCGTCTGTACCGGCATTGGCAGCAAATTTAACGGTATTAAGCATAGTTTGTCTTGTTTCGTGAGGCAGACCCAATATGATATGTGATACTGTTTCTATACCGACGGACTTCATTTTTTTCATTGCGGATAAATAAACATCATTTGTATATCCTCGGTTAACGAGCTTCGCTGTGTTTTCATCTGATGTTTGAAGCCCGAATTCAACCCAAAGATATGTTTTTTTACTGATATTACTAAGCAATTCCGCTATATCGTCGTCAATGCAGTCGGGACGGGTTGCTATGGCAATACCGCTTATATAATCGCATGAAAGTGCCTCATTATATTTTTTTTCAAGTACTTCAAGCGGTGCGTATGTGTTGGTGAATGCCTGAAAATAAGCAATATACTTAGCGTTGGGCCATTTATTCGAAAGCTTTTCTTTTGACAGTCTAAGCTGCTCAGATATTGAAAGAGAAGCCTCAGGTGCAAAATCACCCGAACCGCTTCCGCTGCAAAAGATACAGCCGCCGGTGCTTATTTTTCCGTCACGATTGGGACATGTAAAGCCGGCATTTACAGAGAGCTTGACTGTTTTTGAACCCAATTTTTCTTTAAGATGATCGCTCAGCGAATTGTATGGTTTGTTTTCTTCCATTGTTTTCTCCTTTCCGACTATGTTCGGTTGAAATAGGCGGTTAATACTTATATAATAAACTTATATTGTTTTTTTGTAAATTTGAATTTTGATTGCTACTATGGTATGATTTTCTGGAAGGCGGTGACAACTCAATGGAAGAAAACCTTACGCTTGAGGGTACGGTAGAAGATGTAATTTTTCAGAACAATGAAAATGGGTATGCAGTATTTGATTTAACTACCGATGACGGCGATAAGGTTATTTGTGTAGGAATTGTGCCGCAGTTAAACAGAGGTGAAAACATAAAGCTTGCAGGAAGTATGGTAATTCATCCGTCATATGGGCTGCAGTTTAAGATAGAGTATTATGAGCAAGTTGTGCCTTCAAGTGCAGCTGCCGTTGAGAAGTATTTAGCATCAGGAACAATAAAGGGTGTAGGTCCAAAAACAGCCAAAAGAATAGTTGATAAATTCGGCACCGCCACGTTTTATGTTATAGAAGAGAAGTTTGATAGATTGGTTGAAATTAAGGGCATTACCTATTCCAAAGCACTGTCGATACATACATCGTTTTGTGCCCAAAGAGATGTAAGAAAGGCGATGCTCTATTTACAGGACTATGGAATATCCGCATCACTTGCAGTCAAGATATATAAAAAATACGGCTATAGGACTATAGAAATAATAAAAGAAAATCCATATAGACTGGCTGAGGATATTGTAGGTGTTGGATTTAAAACTGCCGACAATATTGCAGAGGCAATGGGTATTCCGAAGGACTCACCAAGCAGAATTAAATCGGGAATAAAATATATTCTTAATACAGATGTTGCAGAAGGCAATGTATTTATGCCTCTTGATAGGCTTATGAATAAGGCTGATGAACTTTTAGGTGCAGACAACGAAACAACTGAGCATTGTTTAAGGGAGCTTCAGATTGAGCACAAAATTTACAGAGAAAACGTTGACGCAATAGAAGCTGTATATCTTATGCCTATGTATTTTACTGAAGTTGCTGCTGCAAAAAAACTTCTGGAGCTGTCATTTTTTCACGAAGAAGCAGATTTGAAAAAAATAAACGAAAAAATAGCTATTAAAGAAGACAGGTCAGGCGTATTCCTTGCAGACCAGCAAAGAGAAGCGGTTGTTGAGGCTATGCAGGAGGGCGTTCTTGTAATAACGGGCGGACCAGGAACAGGAAAGACTACAATAATAAATAATATAATCAGTCTTTATGAAAGTATGGGACTTGTGGTTGTGCTTGCTGCACCAACAGGCAGAGCGGCAAAAAGGATGACTGAGGCAACAGGCATGGAGGCCAAAACAATACACCGATTATTGGGTGTGTCATATACGGATGAGGACAACTCCAGACAGAAATTCGAAAAAAATGAGGATGAACCAATAGAAGCTGATGTAGTGATAATTGATGAGGTGTCAATGGTTGACATGCAGCTCTTTAATGGCCTTTTAAAAGCCGTGGAGCCGGGGACAAGACTTATTCTTGTGGGAGATGCAAACCAGCTTCCGTCAGTTGCGGCAGGCAATGTTTTGAAAGATATAATAAAAAGTGAAAAAATTAAGGTTGTCAGGCTTACCCAAATTTTTAGACAGGCGCAGGAAAGTGCAATAATAATGAATGCCCATAGGATAAATGATGGAATAGAGCCTGTTATGAATGAAAAGGGAACGGACTTTTTCTTTGTAAACGAACCTTATGCTGCAAATATACCGAATAAAATAGTTGAACTTATAACAAAAAGACTGCCGGAGTTTACGGGTGTTTATTCGTTTTGTGATATGCAGGTGCTAACACCAATGAGAAAAAGTGACATAGGAGCTTTTGGGCTTAACAGAAAGCTTCAGCAGGCACTTAATCCGCCGTCAAAGAATAAAGCGGAGTATGAGATGCATGACAGCCTTTTCCGCGAAGGAGATAAGGTTATGCAGATAAAAAACAATTATAATATGGCATGGAAAATACAAAATGAGAACGAAAGAATAATTGCAGATGGAACAGGTATTTATAACGGTGATATGGGTTTTATCAAAGAGATAGATTCAGTTGCTGAAACCGTAACGGTAGAATTTGACGACAGAAGAATTGCAGTATACGAATTTTCAGCGCTTGATGAACTCGAGCTTTCCTATGCTGTTACAATACACAAATCGCAGGGAAGTGAGTATCCGCTTGTTATAATACCTATTCATAGCGGACCGCAAATGCTTATGTCAAGAAATCTTTTGTATACTGCGGTAACCAGAGCAAAAAGATTTGTTATAGTTGTCGGAATGAGAAGCTCTATTAACAAAATGGTTTCCAATGATCGTGAAATAGGAAGAAATTCAGGTTTGGCTTATAGGCTTTCTTCTCTATATGAGTTTATGATGGTAAATGGTGAAGACTGATGGGTGTTGTTGATTATATTCTAAGGCTGATATTTCCTGACAGATGTATCTTCTGCGGAAAACCTACAAAGCTGTACAGTAAAAATCCGAATGTGTGTGATGACTGTGCAGAAAGTGTTCATGCAATATATATTGAAAACTGTATAAAGTGCGGTGCAAAGCTTGAAAATCACTCAAATCCTTACTGCAGAGAATGCCAGAGTATGAATTATATCTGTACAGACGGAGTAAGCGTGTTTCATTATAACGATATAAAAAAAACTATATTTCATTTTAAGTATACCGGATATAAAACCGATGGTTTAATTTTGGGGAAATATATGGCCGACTGCTTAATAAACGGTAACTGTGACGGTATTTTGAAGACAGACGTTATTGTACCTATTCCCATAAGCGACAAGAAAGAAAAAAAGAGAGGTTTTAATCAGACCGCAATTCTTGCTGATAAATTAAGCGCCGAACTTGAAATTTATTGCTGTAAGGATATGCTTAAAAGGGTCAAGAATACTGTCCCGCAGAGTAAACTGACAGGAATGGAAAGAAAATATAATGTAATGAACGTGTTTGAGTTTAATGACCAGCATTCGATTGAAGGAAAGAACATATTACTTGTTGACGACATATTTACAACTGGAAGCACTGTTGAGGAATGTGCCAGAACACTGATGTATGCAGGTGCGGATAAGGTGTATTTTATAACTTTGGCCAGAACAATTTAAGAACAATTTAATATATAAAAAACAGCTCTGATTATTTCAATCGGAGCTGTTTTTTATGAAAAAGTAATTAATGCTTAACCGGCGGAATAAATTGTTTAAAGGGATTGTCCCAAATACGAAAGGAGAGTTGCAAAATGAACTGGCATAGCAGGACAGTCGATGAAACCTCGATTATGTTTCAGACGGATGTGAAAAACGGACTAGACAGTGATGAGGCAAAAAAAAGACTTGAGGAATATGGAGAAAATACGATAGAAAGCGGTATTAAGAAAAGGGGGATTGTACGCCGATTTTTTGAGCAGCTTAATGACATAATGGTTATTATCCTGATTTCTTCAGCTGCAGCATCATTTATAGTATCATGGCTTAAGGGTGAAAACGGTTTTACCGATTCACTTATTATCATTATGATTGTAATATTGAATGCTGTTCTTGGAGTAGTTCAGGAAAGCAAAGCCGAAAAGGCTATTGAGGAATTGAAGAAAATGACAGTCCCTCACGCAAGGGTTTTAAGAGATGGGCACATTGTGCAAATTGAATCGGATTATGTTGTTCCCGGAGACATTTTGGTACTTGAAACAGGCGATAAAATAGCTGCTGATGCTAGGCTGATAAGCACAGGAAGCATTAAAACCGACGAGTCCGCTCTTACAGGTGAGTCTGTTCCTGTATCAAAAGATGCAAAGTTAAAATTCAATGAAAAAACCCAGCCTGCCGACAGAAAAAATATGGTATTTTCATCAACATATATTACATATGGAAAAGGCAGAGCGATTGTAACTGCTACCGGTATGGAAACCGAAGTGGGCAAAATTGCTGCTATGATTGCCGATGACAGCATTGCGGAAACACCGTTGCAAAAAAGGTTGGACAGTACCGGAAAAATACTTGGTGTTTCAGCAATAGCAATATGTGGTCTGATTTTTTTTATTGGGCTTTTGAGGAAATATTCTGCTTTTGATATGTTTATGACCTCTGTCAGCTTAGCTGTTGCTGCCATTCCGGAGGGCCTTCCTGCAATTGTTACAATTGTACTCGCAATAGGAATGCAGAGAATGTCTAAGAAGAATACAATTGTTCGAACTTTACCGGCTGTTGAAACTCTAGGGTCGGCACAGGTTATTTGTACAGATAAAACAGGAACACTTACTAAAAACAGAATGTCGGTTGTAAAGATTACTGACGGAAGTGAAAATACGAGTATGAACAGCAAGCGCTTCATACTAAGAATGGCTGTGCTTTGTACAGATTGTTTCTATGAGGACAGGCATTTTTCCGGAGAACCAACGGAAGTGGCGATTGCGGAAGCAGCGGAAAGCATGGGTGAAAACAAACTTAAGCTTGAAAGTGTTATGCCGAGGATAAGCGATATACCTTTTTCTTCTGAAAGGAAAATGATGACAACTGTACATAAATTTGAGGATAATACAAATTTGTGCATAACAAAGGGTGCTCCGGAGAGAGTACTTAAGCTGTGTACAACATTTGCTGACGGAAAAAAAATAACCCTTGCTGATTTAACAAAACTTAATTCGATAAATGAGTCAATGACATCCTCAGCATTAAGAGTGCTCGCGGTTGCATATAAGGAAGCAAATAAGATAAATAATAAGTATGAGGGAGATATGATTTTTGCTGGATTTATCGGCATGCTGGATCCGCCGAGGGATGAAGCAGAACAAGCTGTCGGAGAGTGCAAAAAAGCCGGTATAAAGGTAGTAATGATCACAGGAGACCATGCTTTGACAGCTAAAGCCATTGCTGAGAAAACCGGTATATATTCTGATGGAGACTTAATAGTTGATGGTGAACAGCTTGAAGAAATGTCGAAGGATGAACTCAATGAAAAACTGGATAAAATATCTGTATTTGCAAGAGTATCACCTGAGCATAAATTGAAAATTGTTAATGCCTATAAGCAAAAAGGCAAAATTGTTGCAATGACAGGTGATGGAGTAAATGATGCCCCGGCGCTTAAGACTGCTGATATTGGATGTGCCATGGGTAAAAACGGAACTGATGTGGCGAAGGGTGCTTCAGATATGATAATAACTGATGATAACTTTTCAACTATTGTCAGTGCTGTAAGAGAAGGAAGAATTATATATAACAATATTCGAAAAGCTGTTCATTTTCTTCTTTCCAGCAACATTGGCGAAATACTTACTATTTTTACTGCAATGCTGTTTGGCTGGAGCACCCCGCTGCTGCCGATACATCTTCTGTGGGTAAATCTTATCACGGATTCACTTCCTGCTATTGCGCTTGGACTTGACAGGCCCGAGGAAGATGTGATGGAAAATCAGCCAATTGCACCTGACAGGAGTCTGTTTTCAGGAGGCTTGGGATATAGGATAGCCTATGAGGGCTTTATGATAGGTGCCTTGGCATTAATAGCTTTTGGTATAGGCCATAAGTATTATGATGCCAATGAATTGCATAATATAAGCAGAACAATGGCTTTTGCAGTGCTTAGTATTTCTCAGCTTATACATGCATTTAATATGCGTACAGAAAAATCAATATTTAGTGTGCATATTCTGAGCAATAAGTATTTGTGTCTGGCATTAATGATTGGTGTAGCTATGCAGGCATCAGTAATAATGATAGCACCTCTTTCAAAAATATTTATGGTTACACCACTAAACTTAAGACAGTGGTTAGAGGTAGCCATATTATCATTTATTCCCATTTTATTTGTGGAATTTGAGAAAGCCGTACTAAAAAAATAATATTTGCCAAGCTGTAACTCATATTCGATTTCTGAATATTATGTAATAAGGACAGGCAAAAAGGTGGTGAGTAAATATGAAAAGGCTCGCCTACAAGTATTATTGCGAGGGTTATGGTTGTGGTCAATGTATAATTAAAGCCGCTGATGAAAAATACGGCTTAAATTTAAACTCTGACCTGTTAAGAGCAGCGGGAGCTCTTGGAAATGGTTGCGGATATGGAGGAATCTGCACTGCACTTACATCAGCAATAATGATATTTGGAATTATGTTTGATGAGATTACAGCTAAGAGTCTCAGGATAACTTTTCTTGAAGATTTTAATGGTAAATACAACAATTTTAACTGCTGCAGTCTGTCCGCTAAGTTTGATTGTGGCGACATTATAGAATATGCGGCGGATATAGCGGACAGACTTATAGCAGCAGAATTAGAAAAGAATCATAGTTCTCGGCTTTGAACGAATATAATGTCACTGTTTGAGCCGTAAGGAGCAGGAAGGGGTTGTTGACTGGACAATTGTTTTTTTAATACTTCGTTTTCTTTTAATAGAACGTCGTATTTATTTTTCCAACGTGCCGATAGTGAAGCAAGTTCCTCATTTCGGTCCGAAAGTGTTTTTGAAAGCTGAGAAATCTGATCATTCATGGAAGAAAGCTGTTTTATATAATCATCAGTGTCGGAAAGTGGGTTATGTTGAGGCTTTTCAACGGGTGCAGCTTTTATCGATTTTGGCGGACTGAAAGAATGGCAGATATCATCAATAATCGGAAAGCTCAATTTTTGTGTATTAATTAAAATTTCATCCGCATTGAACGGAAATGAGTTACAGGAACTAAGATATTCAGATTTTGTTAAACTTGAAGAAAAAGATGAAGCAAAAGGTTTAGGTATTGAAAACTCTGAGGAGTTTTCGTCCGAGAAGATCAAAAATGCGTCATTTTTAGTAAATAGAGCGACATACAGCCGGTTTTCAAAGGTAAACAGTGAACAGCTTCGGCCGTACTGTCCCTCCCATATGATTCGTGCTTTGCCAAGGTTGTCACAATTGCGCCCTTTGTAAATCAGCTGAGTTGAGAACATGCCCTGAGCAAGATAGAGTAAATGCCCTGACGTTCCGTCAGTAAGTGTTGAAATGTCTATGCAGGGCATATTTGTTGCCAGAAAACTGATGGATGAACTTAAATTCCCGCTGTCAATAGATAATGTACAGTATTTGATTGTTTTGTCAGGCAGACGGTAATATATTATTATGTTTTTATCATCTTCTTGTCCTATGTAATATGGTGAATTATAAAAGGACATTATTTCCGATATTTCTACTGGAGGAAGCCATTGACCTTTGCTCATTGTACGAAGGGTCAGCGTTTCTTTTCCATTATCGTTTTTAAAACTGTAAAGAAAATGGACCAGATCTTCAAAAACGAAGAATGATAGCTTTGTGCAGTCGGCCGAAATACCGCTGCTAATTGCACGCGATGACCAATTGCCGTTATTGAAGCGACAAAGAATTATACTGCTGCTTCCGTTTGCAATTAAAAAAATATTATTTTTGTTATGCCAGAGTGAAAAAACAGAGGAAACGTTGGTTATTACGCTTATGGATTCTGAAACTTCATTGTCATTAATGGTTTGGTAACATATTGAGCCTTCACTGTAATAAAAAATATACAGCGTGCTGTCGGCTGTTCGAATTACTTTAATATTTTGCATCTGCATATCATCACCTCTGAACAAGTATATTTTGTTTTAGCTGTGAAGATAACAAAAAAGACTGCATTTTATAAAAACGCAGCCTGATAAGTTTGTATTATTTACATTTAGATATAAAATCTGTGCTTAACAAAAGAATGTCTTTGAATTTATAGAATTTTGATATATATTCTTCAGATAAATCGCAATGCAGCCAATCTATCAACAGTCCAATAAGGGAATAGCTGTATAAATCTGAAATGAAATTTAAATCTTCTTCTGATATGCTATCAGATGAACTTTTAATAATCTCTAAAATAATTGGCTTTACACATTCTTTAATCTTGTTTTCGGCATGGTCTTGGTCAAGGGAGTGATATGTATTGAGGATGAGATTTTTGTTTTGGAGTATGTAATTCAAAAGAAGACTGTATTTTTTTTCATGCAGTTTATCTATTATATCTTTTGTCTCATCCAAGTATAACCACTCAAGCAAATCATAGGTATCGTGAAAGTGATAATAAAAGGTCTGGCGGTTTAAGTTGCAGTCGTCCACAATATCCTTTACTGTTATTTTGTCCAGTGTTCTTTTACTGAGCATGTTTTTAAGGGATGCAGCCAGAGCCCTTTTAGTTGTTAACGACATAGTAAACCTCCTTCGTTTTATTGGTAATTACAATATATCATAGAATATGGAATAATTAAACATTAAATAAAAAAATTTCGCAAATGTTTAAAGGCACTGTTTTACAGTGCCTTTAAAGTGAACAAGGGGGTTATTCTAGTTCATTCTCCGCAAGTTTTTCAAGGAGATTGTTGCTTCTGTCAATAAATTCAGTCATTTGCTCAGGGGTAAGAGGTTTTTGCCCCATAAGTGCAAGGTCATAAACCTGTCTGCATATAAGTTTTGTCTCCTCTTCTTTGCCTGTCTTATTCTTAAGGTCTTTAAGTATCTTAATTAATTTATTGCTGCCATTAAGAATAAGAGTTTCACCAACAGCAGTATTTCCGTAAAGAGATTTAAGAGAATCATCATACTTGTACGTTTCAAGCATATCCATAAGACGTCGTTCTCTTTCGGAAAGAAGTATCATGGCAGATATACTTTCTGATTTAAGGTTTTCAACCTTAACTGTAAGCTTATCGTTTCCAACTATTCCGGAAAAAAGTGATTTAAATTCATTATTAAGGTCTTCGTTTGTTTCAGAGTCACTCTTTAATGCATCAGAGAGGTCAGAGTCAATACGTTCAAGTGTAAATTTACTTTCTTCTTTATATTCAAGGAAGTTTACAAAAGGCTTGTCTATCGCTGAAGGAAGAATAACTGCCTCCATTGACTGGCTCTTAAACAAATTTATATACTGAATCTGCTGCTTTTCATCAGAAACATAATAAATCTTGTTTCCGTTTTTATCTTTGTTGTCACTAGTGTATTCTTCTATTGTTTTGTGTTTTCCTTCGGTTGTTTTGAAAAGGAGTGAGTCCTTTATTTTATCATAGAACTTTTCTTCCTTCATGCTGCCGTATTTAAGAAAAAGATTGATGTCATCACAGAATTTTTCGTATTCTTCACGCTCGTTTTTGAAAAGACTGTTAATTTTGTCGGCAACCTTCTTTGTAATATACGTTGACATCTTAGCGGCGTATCCGTCATTTTGAAGGGCGCTTCTTGATACGTTAAGAGGAATATCGGGGCAGTCAAGTACTCCCTTGAGTATAAGAAGAAACTCAGGAATAACCTCTTTAATATTATCTGCAATGTAAACCTGGTTTGAATATAGCTTTACGACACCGTCAACGGCTTCCATATCACTCATAAGGCGAGGGAAGAAAAGTATGCCTTTAAGTCTGAAAGGATAATCCATGTTAAGATGAATCCAGAAAAGAGGATCCTTTGTGTCACTGAACATATGGTGATACAGTTCCTTGTACTGCTCTTCTGTGCATTCAGAAGGTTTTCTAAGCCAAAGAGGGTTCGTTTCGTTAAGAGGAAGCTGCTCGGGTTCATCATTCTTTTCTTTCGCTTTATCTATTTCTTCATCAATTTCTTCATTAATTTCTTCGCCGTTTTCTGCTTTCTTTTCGGCTGCACGCTCCTTAAGAACGTCAACTAGCTCATCTGCGGAAGAAACTACTTTGTGAGTTGCTCCTTCGGAAGTATCATCAGTTTTTTCTTCAGCAGTTCCTTTAATTTCTTCGCTTTCTTCTTCGCCGATTGTATCAAAATAGATTTCAACAGGCATATATTCACAATACTTTTTCAGAGCCTTGTATAATGATGCTTCATCTGCGAATTCTTCGCCGTCTTCACCCAGATGCATTGTTATTGTTGTTCCGTGAACGGTTCTTGTTCCTTTTTCCATTTCATAGTCTATACCGCCGTTGCAAATCCATTTTGCGGATTCTGAACCTTCTTTATATGAAAGGGAATCAATTTCAACTTTATCTGCAACCATAAATGCAGAATAGAAACCAAGACCAAAATGTCCGATTATTTCATTGCCTTCATCCTGCTGTTTTTCTCCAAATTTTGAAAGAAAATCAGTTGCTCCGGAAAAAGCTATCTGATTAATATATTTTTTTATCTCATCAGCAGTCATACCGATACCGTTATCGATAACCTGTATTATTTTATCCTTTGTATCACAAACAACGTGTATGCTGAATTTTTCTTCTTCGGCAATATTATCAGCTTCTCCCATAACCATAAGTTTTTTAAGCTTAGTTACTGCATCACAGCCGTTTGATACGATTTCGCGGATAAATATGTCTTTATCGGTATAGAGCCATTTTTTAATAATAGGTAAGAAATTTTCACTGTTTATAGATAAATTACCTTTTTCCTGTTCCATTTTTATTCCTCCATATTGCTCAAATTAATTTTTTGTTTCCATTTTATCACTAAATATATAAATGTCAAGAAAAAATTAGCACTCATTCAAGATGAGTGCTAATAAGGTACATGCTGGCTGATTTGTAACTAAATAATGCTTTTTAAGTATAGCGTTATTCTATTATTATTCCATTGTGTTTGAAGAATTTTGCCGCATATTCATCCCAAGAGTGTTCAACGTCTTTACCCATTGAGAAACTTTTTTCGGAATAACCAGTAATTATATTTAGTTTGTTGCCTTCAAAGATTATGTTAATAAAAAGAGCCGCAGCATTTGAATGTATTTTTGCTGTTGCTTCAACGGAAGGGGATAATACTATTTTCATATATCCGGGAAGTTTTGAGCCTTTTATAAGCCCAAAGACTGTTGGCTTAATTAATGCCCATGATGCGTATTTATCAATAATAGTTTCCTGTTCTTCATCCGTAAACCATTCTTTATTAAGAGTGCAGTCCATCTCGTACACAATATTTGTGCGAAGGGATACAGTTCTAACCAGAAGTTTGTCAAAGGCTGAGCCTTTAAGCAGAATATTCATAATGTCTTTTTTGTTTTCAACAGTTCCAGCTATCAAAATAATCTCAGTCCCTCTCTTTTTTATTAATTTTAACACAGTTTAAAATTTATAACAAGGTTGCACTCCGCTCTTTTATAAACTATAATCATAGAAAAACTTGAAGCTTTCAGAGGTATGTTATGCTTTTTAATTCATTTACTTTCTTAGTGTTTTTTATAATTGTTGCAACGTTGTATTTTATGCTTCCTCATAAAATCAGATGGGTGCTTCTGCTTGGAGCAAGCTGTATTTTTTATATGGCGTGGAACCCGTACCTTATTGTGCTTATAGTGTTTACTATATTGGTAAATTACATTGCTGCACTTGAAATTTATCATTTAAGGGGAAAAAGGCTGAAGAAAAAGGTCCTTATTTTTTGTATGCTGATAAATTTCGGTCTGCTTTTTGTTTTCAAATACCTTGGATTTATGAATAGCTCTGTGCTTGGCATCGCCTCTGCACTTAATCTTAACTGGCCGATAAAGGCGATAAACATTATACTTCCGATGGGCATATCATTTTATACGTTCCAAGCTTCTAGCTATACAATTGATGTATACAGAGGAACAATAAAGCCGGAGAAACATTTTGGGATATTTGCACTGTTTATAATGTTTTTTCCTCAGCTTGTTGCAGGACCGATTGAAAGAAGTGAAAACCTTCTGCCCCAGTTTTATGAGAAACACAAGTTTGATGTACAAAGAATTATAAGTGGAATAAGGGTTATGCTATGGGGGTTTTTTAAGAAAATCGTCATTGCAGACAGAGTATCGATTGCAGTAAATACAGTATATAACTCAGTTGATGATTACAAAGGGCTCTATCTTACGCTTGCAACACTTCTTTTTGCGTTTCAAATATATTGTGATTTCAGTGGGTATTCGGACATAGCTAAGGGATGTGCAAGAGTGCTCGGATTTGATTTGATGGATAATTTTCTTAATCCGTATTTTTCAAAGAATATTAAGGAGTTTTGGAAACGCTGGCACATTTCTCTTTCCACATGGTTTATGGACTATGTGTATATACCGCTCGGAGGAAACAGAGAAGGAGAGGCAAAGAAATACAGAAATCTAATGACAACGTTTCTGGTAAGCGGCTTGTGGCATGGTGCAAATTGGACATTTGTTCTGTGGGGCGGTGTTCACGGCATATATCAGACAATAGGCGGAATAAGTACGGATTCAAGAATAATGGCAAAGAAGAAACTTGGACTTTATAACAATAAGGTCATAAATATGTTTAGCGTACTTATTACATTTGGACTTGTCTGTTTTGGATGGATATTTTTCAGGGCAAATACAGCATCAGATGCGGTGTATGTTATCAAAAACATGCTTGCAGGATTCAGGGGTTGGGCGGACAAGCAATATATATATGAAGTTGTTACCGGAATGGGTCTTAATCTTTATGAGATGGCTGTAGTTGCAGCAGCATTGCTGTTTTTGGTTATAACGGAGGGTCTCTGTGGGAAAAGACCTGTATATGATGTAATTGAAGGAAAAAATGCAGTTATTAGACTGACGTTTTATATTATTACTGTAATATTTATTTTGTCTGCGGGGGTATTTTATGAAGCGGGAGCGTTCATCTATTTCCAATTTTAAAGGTATAAAACTGTTTGCCGAAGTATTAGTGTTTGTGCTTGTGCTTTTGGCTGTATATAAATATATTGGAACTAAATATGCACAGGCAGAATCTAAAAATGTCATAAATGCTTATACAAAAAGCAGATACGACGGTTTTTATGAACAGCCGGAAAACTCTATTGATATGGTTTTCATCGGTTCTTCACATTCGTATTGCACATTTGATCCGCAAAACTTTGACAGTGTTATGGGGACTAGCAGTTGGCAGATGGGCACGCCTCTTCAGCATTACGATACTAGCCTGTATGTCCTTAAGGAAGTGCTTAAAACACAAACTCCGAAGCTTGTTGTACTCGATCTTTACTGGGATATGCTTGATGATGAATTTGATATGAAACAGGCAAATTCATTTTTTCAGGTAGTAAAAGATAAAAATGTTCAAGAGGACTATGTGAAAAACGTGTTTCCGTTGAATGAAAGAGTAAAGTATAAACTATTGCCGATAAGATACCAGCAGGACTACTTTGCCTATGAAGCCGATGTATTTCAAAAAGCGGCAAAAGAAAAGTTTGGTGTTCATGATAAGCAGAATGTTCAGACAAACGGTACAGAGTATTACCTTGCCAAGGGCTATACTTACTGTGACACGGTTATACCGGACAGCGAGCTTGATGAAACAAACCAGTTTAAGGGTTTTGATGGAGAAAAATGGGAAGCAGATAAAACTCAGATAGAGTACATTAATCAAATAGTCAAACTGTGCAAAGAAAATAATATTGAACTCGTATTTGAAACTGCCCCGATTGCTAATGTTTCGTTGGATTACATTAAAAATTACGATGCCATACACGAAAAAATGGCTGATATAGCAGACAGCTTCGGTATAAAATATCTGGATTTTAATATTGCAAACAGAGATGAAGGCCTTCTTGAACTTGAAAATTTCAGAGATGATGCTCATTTGAATGACAGTGGAGTTAAAATTATTAATGGATACTATGCAAATTGGCTTTTGAATAACACGGAAAGTTATGGGAATAATAATTTATGAATTCGTACTCTGTATTGCAAAAGTGCGAAAAATAGTGTAAATTATAATATTATGGCGAGTAATTAAGTATACGGAGGGGCATAGAAATGTCAGAAGAAAATGCAACATCATTGGGCGATAAAGACAGTAATCTAAGCGGAACAGGAAACTTTATACATAGTTATATACAAGATGATCTTGAAGCGAATCTTCATAAGCTTCATACTCGTTTTCCACCTGAACCCAACGGATATCTTCATATTGGACATGCGAAGAGTATATGCCTTAACTTTGGACTTGCAAAGCTTTACGGCGGAAAATGCAATCTGCGTTTTGACGATACGAACCCAACAAAGGAAGATGTTGAATACGTAGAGAGTATAGAATATGATGTAAAATGGCTTGGATTTGATTGGGAAGACAGACTTTACTTTGCATCTTCTTATTTTGATAAATTTTATGAAATAGCAGTTAATCTCATTAAAAACGGCAAGGCATACGTATGCGACTTAACTCCCGAAGAAATGAGAGAATATAGAGGAACTTTAAGTACACCCGGAAAAGAAAGCCCGTTTAGGAGCAGAAGTGCAGAGGAAAATCTTGAACTGTTTGAGAAAATGAAAAATGGTGAATTTGCTGATGGTTCAAGGACACTTCGTGCTAAAATAGATATGACTTCTCCCAATATTAATATGAGGGACCCTGTTATTTATCGTATTGCACATTCAAAGCATCACAGAACAGGCGACAAATGGTGCATTTATCCTATGTATGACTTTGCACATCCTCTTGAGGATGCAATTGAGGGAATTACACATTCAATATGCACAATGGAATTTGAGGACCACAGACCTCTTTATGACTGGGTTGTTAGAGAAGCCGGATATACAGTTAATCCTCCCAGACAGATTGAGTTTGCAAGACTTAACCTTACTAATACGGTAATGAGCAAAAGAAAGCTCCGTGCACTTGTTGAGAATAAGCTTGTTGACGGTTGGGATGACCCAAGAATGCCTACAATCAGCGGTTTGAGAAGAAGAGGCTACACACCTGAGGCAATCAAAGATTTCTGTGAAAGAATTGGTGTTTCAAAGGCTAACAGCTGTGTTGACAGTTTACTTCTTGATTATTGCTTAAGAGAAGATCTTAAAGAAAAGGCTAAGGTAGTAATGGCTGTTCTTGACCCCGTTAAGGTAGTTATAACAAATTACCCGGAAGGGCAGATCGAGTTCTTGGAGATTGACAATAATCCTGAAAATCCTGAACTAGGCAAAAGAAAAGTACCCTTTGGCAGAGAAATATATATTGAAAGAGAAGACTTTATGGAAGAGCCGATTAAGAAATTCTTCCGTCTTGCTCCGGGAAAAGAAGTCAGACTTAAAGGTGCATATTTTGTGGAATGCACGGATTTTATTAAGGATGAAAACGGAGAAATAACAGAAATTCACTGTACCTATGATCCTGAGACAAAGAGCGGTTCAGGATTTGAAGGAAGAAAAGTAAAAGGAACACTTCATTGGGTATGTGTTGATGACTGCGTAAATGCACAGGCAAGATTGTATGATTATATGATGCTTGATAATCAAGATGATCCAAACGGAGAAATGATAATGAATCCGGAATCTGTAATCGTAAGAGAAAACTGTAAGATTGAGCCGTCTATTAAAGATGCTTTAAAAGGTGAGAGATTCCAATTTATGAGAAATGGGTATTTCTGCGTGGATACTAAGGACAGCAACAAAGACTTGCCTGTATTTAATAGAATAGTTTCGCTTAAGAGTTCATTTAAAATTACTAAGTGATGAAAGCGTTCCGCATATGCGGCAATAATACACAAAGGCGGATAAAAATTTATCCGCCTTTGTGTTAATATAATAATGATCAGTGGGAGCACGGGATAATGAGCGCAATGAATATTCATGAAAGATTTAAAGATTATAAAAGAATAGTAATAAAAGTCGGTACATCAACAATAACATATCCTAATGGGAAACTAAATCTGAGAATGATTGAAAGACTTTGCTGGATGATGTCAGATTTGATGAACAGGGATAAAGAGGTTGTGCTTGTATCATCAGGTGCAATAGGTGTAGGTTCCTTAAGTCTTGGCTTTACTAAAAGGCCTGAGCTTACCAAGGAAAAACAGGCGGCGGCGGCAGTCGGTCAGGCAATACTTATGCAGATATACCAGAATTTTTTTAATACATATACACAGACAATCGCACAGATACTTCTTACAAAAACAGACTTTGAGCACGGCGTAAGAAGGACAAACACAGAAAATACATTTACAGAGCTTCTCTCGAGAGGCATAATTCCAATTGTAAACGCAAATGATACAACATCAACATTTGAAATTGAATTCAGTGATAATGATAGGCTTGCAGCTAATGTTGCAGCATTGCTCAAGGCTGATTTGCTTATCCTACTTACGGATATTGATGCATTATATGACAGTGATCCTAAACAAAATCCAAATGCAAAAAGAATTAAGATTGTTGAGAAAATAACTGAAAATATTGAGAAAATGGCAGGAAAGGCTGGCTCAGAGTTTTCTGTCGGAGGAATGGCAACAAAGATTTCAGCGGCAAAACTTTGTGTAAGGAGTAACGTGGATATGGTTATTGCTGACGGCAGTGATGCCACAATCATAGAAAAGGTTGTAAACGGCGAAGATGTCGGAACTTTATTTATTGGTAAATGACTCAAGGAGGAGAGTTAATGAAATTTTGTCCGAACTGCGGAACAAAAATAGAAGACCAGGAGGCTGGCTGTCCTAATTGTGGTTTTAAATCGTTTGAATATATTTTAGAAGCTAAAAAAAGGGACACAAATACTGAAATAAATGCTGACACAAATGCTGACACAAATGCTGACGAAATAAAAGCAGAGCCTGTAAAAGCAGAACCTGTAATAGATGAATACCAAAAAGATGAAGAAACTGAAAAAGTTGTTCCTGCTGTAAAGGGAAAGAATGAGAAATATGATTATTACGAGAACAGAAGCTACGATACTAATAATTATGATTCTTATGATTATATAAATGCAGAAGAATCAGTGGATACTGAAGAGGAGCCTTCATTAGCCTCAAAGATACTGCTTATTGTAATGGTAGTATTATTAAACGTTTTGGGCGCAATTATTGGGTTTGTTGTTGGCGGTGTATTTGCATATAAAAACGGCAGAGGATATAAGAGCTACGGTAAAAAGCTTGTTATTACAAGCGCGGTTTTTCTGATATTGGACATTTTCTGTTGGTGGATGATTTTTATAGCATTAAGAAATATACTGTAAGATAAGAGGCGGCGATGTATTTTGAAGAATGAGATGCGAAAGAATTTTCTTGATATACGAAATAATATACCGTCTGATGAAAAGAAAAGATTAAGCAGTTTAATACAGAGAAGCGTTGTTGAATCAGATATGTATAAAAAGGCAGACAAAGTATTTATATATGTAAATATGAAAAATGAGGTTGGCACTGACGAAATAATAGATAGGGCAATAAATGACGGAAAAACGGTTGCTGTACCAATTTCAAAGGAAAACAGAAAAATGTATTTTGTTCCTTATTTGGGTATTGAAAATATGGTCAAAACAAAGTTTGGTGTTTTTGAACCGGTTTCGGAAATTGAAAAGGAGATACTGCCTGATGAAGACAGTATTATGATTGTTCCGGGGGTTGCATTTGACGAGGAAGGACACCGAATGGGCTATGGCGGAGGATATTACGATACATATATTGAAAAATACCACGTTGAAAATACCGTCGCCCTTGCATTTGATGTTCAGCTTCAAAAGACAATTCCTAATGAAAAACACGATAAGAAGATGAAATATATTATAACAGAAAAAAAGACAATAGGGGGTGCTGGTTTATGAGCAGACTTACAGAGATGGGACAGGCAGCAAAAGATGCAGCGGTTGTTTTGGCTAAGCTTAGAACACCCGAAAAAAATAAAGCACTGATTGCTTCGGCTGAGGCGCTTGATAATAATATAAGCATTGTCCTTGAAGCTAATAAGAAAGATGTTGATGCGGCAGTTGAAAACGGGATAAAGGGTGCATTTATTGACAGGCTTACGCTTACAGAGGCTAGGGTTAAGGATATGGCAAACGGCTTGAGAGATGTTGCTAAGCTTGATGACCCAATAGGAGAAGTGCTTTATATGAAAACTCTTGATAACGGTCTTATCATAGGTCAGAAAAGAGTGCCTATGGGAGTTATTGGAATCATTTTCGAGGCCAGACCCAATGTTACTGCAGATGCATTCGGTCTTTGTCTTAAAGCAGGAAGCACAACGATTTTAAGAGGCGGAAAAGAAGCGTTTAATTCGAATACAGCAATTGTCAGTATTTTCAGAGAGGCACTAGAAAATATAGGACTTCCGAAAGACTGCGTTCAGATGGTTGAGGATACTAACCATGAAACGGCTGCCGAAATGATGCGCCTTAACGGATATATAGATGTGCTTATTCCCAGAGGCGGTTCCGGACTTATTAAGTCAGTTGTCCAAAACAGTACGGTGCCTGTAATAGAAACAGGTATAGGCAACTGCCATACTTATGTTGATGAAAGCGCTAATTTTGAGAATGCTGTTAAGATTGTAATCAACGCAAAGACACAACGTCCCGGTGTGTGCAATGCGTGTGAGAGCCTACTTGTGCATGAAGCAATTGCAGATAAATTTATACCAATGGTTGCTGCAGCACTTAAGAATAATAAGGTTGAAATAAGAGGAGATAAGGAATTTGTTGAAAAAGCAGGTGCTGTTCCTGCAAGTGCAGAGGATTGGGGTACAGAATATAATGACCTTATCATATCGGCAAGAGTAGTAAAAAATGTGGATGAGGCTATTGAACATATCAGAAAATACGGAACACACCATTCTGAGGCAATAATAACAGAAAACTATACAAATGCACAGAAGTTCCTTAATGAAGTTGATGCCGCAGCGGTATATGTAAATGCATCTACACGTTTTACAGACGGGGGACAGTTTGGATTTGGTGCGGAAATCGGAATAAGCACTCAAAAACTCCACGCAAGAGGACCTATGGGGCTTAAGGAAATAACAACAACCAAATATATTATTTATGGAAACGGACAGGTCAGAGATTGATGAATAAAATCAATTATCAAAAAGAGCTCGATAAAATAATAGAGCAGAATACTGATAGAAAGCCAAGTCTTTTATTGCACAGCTGCTGCGCACCGTGCAGCAGTTATGTGTTGGAATATCTGACACAGTATTTTGATATTACGGTATTCTACTTTAATCCCAACATATCGCCGGAAAATGAATACATTAAGCGGATTGAAGAAGTTAGGCGTCTAATAAAAGAGATGCCATGTTGTAAGGATGTTAAATTTATCGAGGGCAGATATGACAAAGATGAGTTTTTTAACTGTGTAAAAGGTTTAGAGAGCGAAAGAGAAGGCGGCACAAGATGTATTAAATGCTTTGAATTGCGTCTTGAAGAAACTGCTAGACTTGCGAAAGAAATGGATTTTGACTATTTCTGTACAACACTGTCAATAAGTCCACTTAAAAACGCTGATAATTTAAACACTGTAGGAGAAAAAATGGCTGAGAAGTACGGCGTTAAATGGCTTCCTTCTGATTTTAAAAAGAAAAACGGATTTAAGCGCTCTATAGAGCTTTCAGAACTGTATTCACTCTTTAGACAAGATTATTGCGGCTGTGTTTTTTCTAAAAATGAATAATAATACTTAATCCGGAAGACATTCCGGATTTTTTGAGTAATAATTTAAAATTCAATTGAGCTGTTATCCTTATTTTCTTTATTCCAATAATCGTAAATTAAGTCCTTTATATCATTTGTGTAATCTTCAATAGCATAGCAATCATCTACATCAGCAAAAGATAATTTCTTAGTTTTATAATATATCAATAACCTATTTTTCTTATCATCAATTTTTATTTCGTTTATTTCATTCCATTTTACAAAAGCTGAGTCAGTTTTAATTCCACATTCATAAATACTTTCTTTTAAAGATTGTGGTATCAAAATAATATTTAGAATTAAAAGAAAAATTAGATTTCCGTAAGATGACAATAAAAACGATTTTAAATTTTGATAGTTATATAAAATAAACATTATACAGGCAGTAATAAAAATGTAATTAACTATTTTATTTTTAAGTTTATTTTTAATGTCCTTAATATAAGCTATTCTTTTTCCAAAATGAAAAAATCTATAAAACGCTATTAATGCACTGATTAAAACTGCAATAAAAATCAACATAACTAAAATAAAAGTAGTTATTTCACCAATATCCATAAAACAGACCTCCTTAACACATAGAAACTTAGTATATTACTGATAATTTCCATAAAATTACCTTGTATTATGATATTTATTTGCTTGGTAATTATTATATCATGTTTTACAGCAGATGTCTGTCGTATTATATTTAAAGGTAGCTTAGGTTTTTTTGATGCAAAAAAAGCATTAAAGCGTGCAATTATACTATATTTAGGTTATTATATTAAGGATCTTTATTTTTATAAGATGGAGGATATGATGAATAAGGTTTTTGTACCCGATGAAATTTTACTTCAGGTTGATAAGCCTGCGAGATATACAGGAAATGAACTTAATATGGTTAAGAAAAATCCTGATGAAGTTGATGTAAGAATAGCATTTTGTTTCCCCGATGTTTATGAGGTTGGAATGTCGTGCCTTGGACTTCAGATTTTATATTTTTTCCTTAACAGAAGAGAGGATACCTATTGCGAACGTGCTTTTGCTCCATGGATAGATATGGAAGAAGCTATGCGTAATAATAATATTCCGTTGTTCACTCTTGAAACTAGCAGTCCGCTTAAGGACTTTGAATTTGTTGCATTCACTTTGCAGTATGAGATGTGTTATACAAACCTCATAAATATGCTTGATATGTCGGGCATACCGATATTTGCAAAGGATAGACAAGATAATGACCCGATAATTCTCTGCGGAGGTTCATGTGCGTATAATCCTGAACCCCTTGCGGATTTTGTTGACTTCTTCTATCTGGGAGAAGGCGAAGTTGAGTATGACAATATAATTGATATGTATAAGGAACATAAGAAAAACGGTGGCTCTAGGGATGAATTCCTTTATAAGCTTCTTGATGTTCCCGGAATGTATGTACCTAAGTTTTATGATGTAACCTATAAGGAAAATGGTCAGATAGAAAGCTTTATGCCCAACGTGGACAAGGCTCCGAAAACAATCAAAAAGGTAATCGTAACTGATATGGATAAGGCGTTTTATCCTGAAAAAATGCTCGTTCCACTCATTGAAACGGTACATGACCGTGCAACCCTTGAACTTTTCAGAGGCTGTATTAGAGGCTGTCGTTTCTGTCAGGCTGGTTTCATATATAGACCTGTAAGAGAAAAAAATTATGAAACGCTTCTTAAACAGTCACATTCACTTATTAACGCTTCAGGGCATCATGAAATTTCGCTTGTCTCTTTAAGCACAAGTGATTACACGTGTTTCCATGAGTTATCAAATGAGCTTCTTAATGATTTTTCGGCAGACTACGTTAATATTTCACTGCCATCCTTAAGAGTAGATTCATTTTCGCTGGACTTGATGCAAAAAATTCAGGAGGTTAAAAAAAGTTCACTTACATTTGCTGCAGAGGCAGGAACGCAAAGGCTCAGAAATGTAATCAATAAAAACCTTACCGAGGAGAACATACTTGACGGATGTGAACTTGCTTTTACAAGTTCATGGGAGAGAGTAAAAATTTACTTTATGATTGGTCTTCCGACTGAAACCGAAGAAGATTTAATAGGTATTGCCGATTTATGTACAAAGGTTGTGGACAAGTATTATGAAATCCCAAGAGAAAAGAAGCCAAGACCTGTTAATGTAATTGCAAGCAGTTCATGCTTTGTGCCCAAGCCGTTTACACCGTTCCAGTGGGACCCTCAGGACACATATAAGGAATTTGCCGAAAAGGCTAGGCTTGTTAAATCTCATATTGCAAGAAAACAGATAAAATACAATTATCACGATGCCAAGCTTAGTTCTCTTGAAGGCGTTATGGCAAGGGGAGACAGACGTGTTGCAGCGGTAATTTATAAAGCATGGGAAAAAGGCTGCCGTTTTGATTCATGGTCTGAATTATTCAGGTTCAGAGAGTGGATGGAGGCATTTGAAGAAACAAATGTGGATCCGGCTTTCTATGCTAATAGAAAACGTGATTTTGATGAAATACTGCCATGGGATCACATTTCTATAGGAGTGTCTAAAGAATTTATGATAAATGAAAGAAAGAAGGCAGAAATGGCAATAACTACACCAAACTGCCGTGAAGAATGCTCACATTGCGGTGCTGCGGCTTTCGGGGGAGGTGTGTGCTTTGAATCAAGAAAAGAAAATCAGGTTTAAGTACAGGATTAAATATACGAAAGGTCCGGAATTACGCTTTGTCAGCCATCTTGATATGATGCGTATTTTTCAGAGAGCAATTAAAAGGGCGGCGCTTCCAATTGGTTATTCACAGGGTTTTAACCCACATCAGTTAATGTCGTTTGCTAATCCTCTTTCACTTGGAATGACAAGCATAGGCGAATATTGCGATGTTGAGTTTACAAAAGCTGAAGATGAAAAGGAAATGATAAAAAAGCTCAATGACATTATGAATGACGGTATTGAAGTGATTAATGTTACAAGAATGGCACAGACTGCGGAAAACGCCATGGCCAGCATTTCTGCATGTGAATACGAGGTGTATTTCAACGAATTGATGGATGCAGATACAGCCAAAAAATATGCAGAGGATTTTTTTAATCAAAAAGAAATCATTACTATGAAAAAGACAAAGAACAATAATAAGGAAACAGATATACGTCCTGACATTTTTTCATTGAAAGACATTTCAGATGAGGAATGCGGGAAAATTGATATAATGCTTGCTGCGGGAAGTGTACGAAGCCTAAGAGCAGATTTGGTTGCAGAAACTTTTTGCATGTTTGCGGGAGCAGAATTTAATAAATATAAAGTTCGATACAAAAGAATAGATATGTACCGTGAACTTGACGGTGAATTGATGCCGCTTGACAAGGAAGTGGATATAAGGTGAAACGCATATTGGTGGACTCAACTTCATATGGCACCAGAATCGGAATTGTTGAGGACGGCATACTGATGGAACTGGTATATGAGAAGAATAATTCACTTCCTATTGTCGGCAACATTTATGTCGGTAAAATTATGAATGTACTTCCGGGAATGCAGGCTGCTTTTGTTGATATCGGACGAGAGAAAAATGCTTTTCTTTATTACGGAGATGACAAGGATGAAAACGGAAATCCTATTAAACCTAAGGCTGGCACAGATGTACTTGTTCAGGTGGAAAAGGCGGAGATAGGTAATAAGGGTGCTGTCCTTACTAAAAAAATATCTTTTCCGGGTAAATTTCTAGTTATTATACCGGGTGATTCTAAAATAGGCATTTCAAAGAAGATAACCGACGATGATGAACGTCAGAGAATAAAAGAGATTGCAAATGAACTCCTTCCAGAGAATTACGGAATTATTATTCGAACCGACGGAGAAGGAAAATCATATGAGGTATATGAAAAAGAAATAAAAATGTTACTTAGCAGAAGTAAGGCTGTATCCAAAAGGGCGGATTATATAAAGGCTCCTGTCTTGCTTTACATTGAGATAAACGGGGTTGAAAAGGTAGTAAGAGACTTTTTTAACGATGATATTGATGAGTTTGTTGTTAACAATGAAGAAGATTATAATATAATATTGAAGCTATGTGATGAAATGGGATTTGGCTCGGAAAAAATCAAGCTTTATAAGGACGAGGTTCCTCTTTTTCTGAATTATTTTGTTGAGTCACAGGCAAGAGCAGCTTTTGATAAACATGTGTGGCTTAAAAGCGGAGGCTTTATAATTATTGAGCAGACTGAGGCTTGTGTTGTAATTGATGTAAATACGGGAAAATTTATAGGTAAGGCGGATTTACAGAAAACCATTCTTAAGACAAATCTTGAAGCCGCAGCCGAAATAGCACATCAGTTAAGACTTAGAAATCTTAATGGAATGATTATAGTTGATTTTATAGATATGAAAGCTGAAAGCGACAGGAAGCTTTTGCAGAAAACGCTAGAGGAAGCAGTAGCTAAGGATAGGCTTCAGACTATAGTTGTCGGCATGACTGAACTTGGTCTTATGCAGATGACAAGGAAGAAAAAACGCCAGTCGATAATGCACCTTATGACGAAAACCTGCAGTGTTTGTTCAGGTACAGGCCGAATACCGTGTTTTGATGTGGTTTCGGAGGAAAATGTTAAATATAAAGTTTGACAGAGAAAGACAATGTGTCTTGACATAATTTAAGGTTGGATATACAATTAACTAGATGTGTATTAACATATTGAACTCAATAACAATCATTTATGCACGCTTTTTAATAAGCGGATTACGTACTTTGAAAATTAAACAGGGGGTGGTTATAATAGAACCGATACAAATCATTATTGCAGCTGCAATAGGGTTAGTTCTTGGTGCTGTTATTGGTTTCTGCTATAGAAAAAATATTGCCGAAGCAAAAGTTGGTATCGCAGAAAAAAGAGCGATTGATATAATTGAAGACGCAAAAAAAGAGGCAGAAGCAAAAAAGAAAGAGATTCTTCTTGAAGCTAAAGAAGATAGTATTAAAACTAAGAATGAACTTGAAAAAGAGGCAAGAGAAAGAAGAAACGAGCTTGCAAGAACTGAAAGACGTCTTGTCCAGAAAGAAGAGACACTAGACAGGAAATCAGATGCTTACGAGAAACGTGAAGAACAGATGACAAAGAAGCTTGAAGATCTTGACAAGCAAAGACAGGAAGTAGAACTTATTCATAATAAGGAGCTTCAGGAATTGGAGCATATTTCAGGATTTACATCTGAACAAGCAAAGAGTTATTTACTTGAATTGGTTGAAAATGATGTAAAGCACGATACAATAGTAATGATTAAAGAAGCAGAAGCAAAGGCTAAACATGAAGCAGATAAGAGAAGCCGTGATATTATTGCCAACGCAATTCAGCGTTGCGCTGTTGATCATGTTGCTGAAACTACGGTCTCTGTTGTTCAGCTTCCTAATGATGAGATGAAGGGCCGTATCATTGGCCGTGAGGGCAGAAATATTCGTGCACTTGAAACACTTACGGGTGTTGACCTCATTATTGACGCTACCCCTGAAGCTGTTATTCTTTCGGGTATTGACCCTATCAGAAGGGAAATCGCAAGAATAGCACTTGAAAAGCTTATTGTTGATGGACGAGTTCATCCGTCAAGAATTGAAGAAATGGTTGAAAAAGCCAAAAAAGAAGTCGAAGTTATCATCAGAGATGAGGGTGAATCTGCTACGCTTGAAACAGGCGTAAACGGTTTGCATCCTGAACTTATAAGACTTTTGGGAAAACTTAAATACAGAACAAGCTACGGACAGAATGTACTCAAACATTCTATTGAGGTTGCCCAGCTTACAGGCCTTATGGCCGCAGAGCTTGGGGTTGATGTAACAATTGCCAAAAGAGCAGGTTTGCTCCATGATATTGGTAAGAGCGTAGACCACGAAATGGAAGGTTCGCATGTAAGCATTGGTGTCGGACTGTGCAGAAAATATAAAGAATCTCCTATTGTTATAAATGCTGTTGAAGCACATCATAATGATGTTGAGCCTCAAAGTATTATTGCAGTACTCGTTCAGGCTGCCGATGCAATTTCAGCAGCAAGGCCAGGTGCAAGACGTGAAACACTTGAATCATATGTGAAAAGACTTGAAAAGCTTGAGGAAATTGCTGATAGCTTTAAGGGTGTTGAAAAGTCATTTGCAATTCAGGCAGGTAGAGAATTACGTATTATGGTAATACCTGAAGATATTAATGATGAAGGACTTATTCTTCTTGCAAGGGATATTGCCAAGAGGATAGAAGATGAGCTTGAGTATCCTGGTCAGATAAAGGTAAATCTTATTAGGGAAACAAGAGCAATAGAATATGCTAAATGATTGAGAAAAGAACGGCGTATCCATTTTGGATACGCCTTTTTTGTATTTTATGTTGAAATGCAATAATAAAAATATTGACAATTAACATATACTTTAATATAATACAGATGTATAAGCCTTTAATGAAAAAGGCTGAAATGTATTAATTACATAGTTTGTTTTTTATTTTTTTGTATTTTAGACTACGAAGGTCTTATCGTCAAGAATGATGATCTTCTGGTCTTTTTTTTTACCCCAATTTAGTATTTAACCAAAAAATGAGGAGGATATGACTTATGTACTTTACAAATTATGACATGATTTTACCTGATTACAGCATAGGAGAAAGCTGTTACAAAAGCGTCCCTTACTGGGCAAGAAGATACGGCAAAAAAGCAGTTGTTATCGGAGGAAAGACGGCAATTGAAAAATCAAAAGAAACCCTTTTAACCGCAATTAAGGATTCTGAGCTTGAAATAACGGATTTTATATGGTATGGCGGTGATTCCAACTACGAGAATGTAGAAGTACTCAAGAAAAATCCTATTGTTCAAAATGCGGATATCCTTTTTGGAGTAGGCGGTGGACGTGCTATCGATACAGTAAAGGTACTTGCAGCTGAAATAGATAAGCCTGTATTTGATTTTCCTACAATTGCTTCAAACTGTGCACCTACGACATCACTTTCAGTTATGTATAATGCAGACGGTACATTTAAGCAGTACCATTACTGCGGAAAACCTGTTGACCATACATTTATTAATACACAGATAATTGCTGAGGCACCTAGTCAGCTTTTATGGGCAGGCATTGGAGATGCATTGTCAAAGGAATGTGAATCATCATATGCTGCAAAAGGAGATAATCTTTTCCACACAACATTGACTGGTGTTTGTCTTGGACAGGTTTGTACAACTCCGCTTGTTGAATACGGTGCAAAAGCACTTGATGATTGTAGAAATAATACTACATCATATGAACTTCAAGAAGTAATTCTTTCTATTATTGTATCGACAGGTCTTGTTTCAAATTTCACAACAAATAAAGATGATTTATTCTATTACAACAGCTCTCTTGCACATGCGTTTTATAACGGAAGTACTGTTGTTCCTGCAACGGAGAAGCACAGACATGGAGAAATAGTGTCATTTGGTGTACTTTGTCTTCTTGCGGCAGATAAAAATTATGCTGAACTTGAAAGAATAGCAAAATTCAATAAAAGCGTTGGTCTTCCTGTCACCTTGAAGGATGTAGAGGTAAGCAGAAAGGATGTAGATGCAATTGTTAAAAAGGCTACTTTAACAACAGAATGGAAATTTAAGCATGCAGATATGAGCGAAGAAATATTTAAAGCTGCTATTCTTGAAGCTGATGCATTTGGAGAAAAAATCTGATAGATTACATAAGATTATATATTAATGAATAATTTCTTTTGAATTTTTTATTTCCCCAGCATTTATTTAGAGGGGCACCAAGTTAAAACACAAGGTGTCCCTTTTTTTTATTCCTAAAAAACTGAAAAGGTGTTTGAACAAGTGCAAATAAAAAACTAATATGTAACTAGATTTATAAATTAACTATTAAATCTCCCGTAAGGAGCAATTCTAAAGCCTTCTTTCGCCCTAAACACCTAGACAAAGGAATTGCAGGTCCCATGCAGAATAGTCCTACTTTAACAGCCGTCGCACCGAATCGTGCATCTTTGCTTACTACAGCAAGATCAGCAGATGCTACTATTCCGATTCCGTTTGCTACAGCAATACCATGTACAGATGCAATAACAGGTTTTGCCATGCTTGAAATAGTTAGACTCATTTTTTCCATTTCACTGACCCATTCGTATAGTTCGCAAGGAGACTTCCCACTTAATCCGATAACGTCAATTCCAGCACAAAAACCTTTGCCTGCACCCATTTACAACAATAACTCTGACATCACTGTCTTTATCCATTTCTTCTAATGCGTTAATTATACTACTTATTTTATATTATGAGCATATGTTCTTAAAAAATTACTGGTATATGCTATAATATATAAATGTCTGTACTGATTATGTATAGCTAGGTTGAGTGTAAGTTGCTTTATATAAAATAATGCCCCTGAATGGACCAGAGGCATAATGTGTTTTCATTTAAAATGTCTCAAAACTCATACAGTCTGTCTGGCTTTTTTCAGAAGCATTCGGAAAATTTTCGCCTACATTTATTTCTGAAAGCATACAATGACTGTCTTTATCATGGTGGCAGCATGATTTAACTGTGCATTTTATCTCCTGAGATTTAGATGTGCTCATTATAACATCTCCTAATTAAATATTGAGAAAGCAAAGAGCTGACTCATAAATTAGTATGTAAGATAATTAATATAATATACTTAAAAAGAAAATAGAATAGCGGTGATTATTTATGTATACATTTGCTGATTGGCACTGCGATACAGCATCAAAAATTTTTGAAACAGGTGAACATCTGCTGGACTCGAATTCACATATTAATATAAATAAACTTCAGTCGTTTGATTCACCTGTTCAAATGTTTGCCGTGTGGCTTAAAAAAGAATATTACAGCTCTGCATATGATAAAACGGTGGGAATAATAAAAAATTTTAAAAATGAAATTAATTTAAACTATGATAAAATTGCATTTGCTGAAAGCTATGATGATATTTTAAAAAACAAAGGAAAAATAAACGCAATGCTCTCAATTGAAGGTGCAGAGGCACTTGAAGGAAGCATTGATAAATTACATAATCTGTATGACTTGGGTGTCAGACTTGTTACTCTTACATGGAACCACAAAAATTGTGTTGCAACGGGTGTAATGGAGAGTAATCTTGGAGGAGGGCTTACGGAGTTTGGTAAAACAGCAGTCAAAGAGATGGAAAATATGGGTATAATAATTGATGTATCCCACATATCTGATGAAGGTTTTTATGATGTTGTGAAAAGGACAGATAAACCGTTTGTTGCAAGTCATTCCAATTGCAGAGCCTTATGCTCTTTTCCAAGAAATCTAACTGATGATCAGTTAAAAATTATAGGGGATAGGGGTGGAATTGCAGGACTTAATATGTGTACTGCTTTTTTAAAAGACAATGATGAGGCTTCTGTTGATGATGTTATCAGCCATGTTGAACATATGCTCAATGTGTGCGGCGAGAATTGTATTTCATTGGGCTGTGATTTTGATGGGATACCGAAAACACCTGTTGGGATGGAAGATGTGACTTGTATAGAAAATTTAATTGAAATTATGGAGAAGAATTTTGGCATGGAAATTGCAGAAAAGATTGCATATAAAAACTATTTGAGGGTATTAAAGGCTTTAATGTGATTATTTATTGCTTTTTTCTTGCTTTTGTATATACAATAGTATAAAATTTATGCAAGAAATATTGAGGAGGAACAAAAACGATGAAATTATCGGAAAAAGCACTATGCATTAAGCCATCATCTACATTGTCGATTACGGAAAAAGCAGGTGTTCTTAGAAAAGAAGGAAAAAATATAATCAGTTTCAGCGTCGGAGAACCTGATTTTGATACTCCTGAGCATATTAAAAAAGCAGCTATTGATGCAATAAATGAAGGCTTTACAAAATATACTCCGGCAGCAGGAATTATGGAACTCAGACAGGCAGTTGCAAAAAAACTTAAAGACGATAACGGCCTTGATTATGATTATACACAGATTGTTATAAGCAATGGTGCAAAACATTCACTTGTAAATGCACTTATGGCTGTACTTAATCCTGGTGATGAAGTTATTATTCCTGCACCTTTCTGGCTCAGCTATGCGGAAATGGTTCGTATAGCAGGAGGCAAACCGGTTATAGTTTATACAAAGGCTGAGGAAAACTTCGAGCTTTCAAGAGGCATTCTTGAACAAGCGTATACATCAAAGACTAAGGCAGTTATTATTACATCTCCAAGCAATCCTACAGGCATGGTTACAACAGAAAAATGCCTTAGAGAAATTGCAGATTTTGCGGTTGAAAAAGATATTATTGTAATAGCTGATGAGATATATGAAAAACTTATATATTCTGCTGATAAAAAACATGTAAGTATTGCATCTTTCAATAAAGAAATTTATGACCGCACTATTACAGTAAATGGCGTGTCTAAAAGCTATGCAATGACAGGATGGAGAATTGGATATACAGCGTCATCAAAGCAGATTGCTAAGCTTATGGCAAGTATGCAGTCGCATATGACATCTAATCCAAATTCAATTGCGCAGAAGGCTGCTCTGGCGGCTATTATAGGTCCTCAGGAATGTGTTGAGCAAATGAGAAAGCAGTTTGAAGTCCGCCGTGATTATATATATGACAAGGTTTCAAAAATGCCGTATTTAAAAACAATTAAGCCTGAAGGAGCTTTTTATTTGTTTATTGATTTTTCAGCAATATACGGAAAAAAACACAAAGATACTGTTATTGAATCTGCTGCACAGATTGGTGAGATGCTGCTTGATGAAAAACTTATTGCGGTTGTTCCATGTGCGGATTTTGGAATGCCTGATTATATAAGATTTTCATATGCAACATCAATTGAGAATATCAAAACGGGTATGGACAGACTTGAAGAGTTTATTTCCGAGCTTAAATAAATATTAATTGGAGGCACTTAGGATGAATTTGACAAAAGTAAAAGAGTTATTCAGGAATACTGATGAATACGCAGGAAAAACAATTGAAATCGGCGGATGGATAAGAACTCTCCGTTCATCAAAGACATTTGGGTTTATTGAACTTAATGACGGATCATTTTTTAAAAGCATACAGGTTGTTTTTGAAGATGGGAAAATAGATAACTATGATGATATTTCAAAGCTTGGCGTTGGTGCTGCAATTATTGTAAAGGGTACTCTTGAGCTTACACCAGAGGCAAAGCAGCCGTTTGAGATTAAAGCGGTGGAAATTACTGTTGAAGGAGCAACAACAGCGGATTATCCTTTACAGAAAAAGAAACATTCATTTGAGTTCTTAAGAACAATAGCATATTTAAGACCAAGAACAAATACTTTTGCGGCTACATTCAGGGTAAGAAGCCTTGCCGCATATGCTATTCATATGTTCTTCCAGCAGAGAGGCTTTGTTTATGTTCATACACCTATAATTACAGGCAGTGACTGTGAGGGTGCGGGTGAGATGTTCCAGATAACAACGCTTGATATGAAAAACCCACCGCTTAATAAAGATGGTTCAATTGATTATACAAAAGATTTCTTCGGGAAGCAGACAAATCTTACTGTAAGTGGACAGCTTTCAGCAGAAACATATGCACTTGCGTTCAGAGATGTATATACATTTGGTCCTACATTTAGAGCAGAAAATTCTAACACAACACGTCATGCTGCTGAGTTTTGGATGATTGAGCCTGAAATTGCTTTTGCAGACCTTGCCGATGATATGGAAATGGCAGAGGATATGCTTAAGTTTGTAATAAACTATGTTCTTGAAAATGCACCTGAAGAGATGGAATTCTTCAATTCATTTATTGATAAAGGTCTTATTGAAAGACTTAATAATATAGTTAATTCTGACTTCGGACGTTTGACATATACTGAAGCAATTGAGCTTCTTAAAAAAGCAGGAGACAGATTTGATTATCCCGTTGAGTGGGGCTGTGACCTTCAGACAGAGCATGAAAGATATATTACAGAGGAAGTATATAAGAAGCCTGTATTTGTAACAGATTATCCAAAGGAAATTAAGGCTTTCTATATGCGTCTTAATGATGATGGAAAAACAGTTGCGGCTACAGACTGTCTTGTTCCCGGAATCGGCGAAATCATCGGCGGAAGTCAGAGAGAGGAAAGACTTGAAGTTCTTGAAAAGAGAATGGCTGAGCTTAGTCTTAACCCAGAGGACTATTGGTGGTATCTTGACCTTCGTAAATACGGCGGAACACGCCATGCAGGTTTTGGCCTCGGATTCGAAAGACTTATTATGTATATAACTGGTATGTCAAACATAAGAGACGTAATCCCTTACCCCAGAACAGTGCGTAATGCAGAATTCTAATATTTGCATTGCTTGAAAGGAGAAGTTTATGGATTACGATGTAGTAAAAAACGAAGAGATGTATACCGGCAAAATACTTAAAATCTTTAAAGATCAAATTGTTATGCCTGGCGGAAGCACTGCAACAAGAGAAGTCGTGGTCAAGAATAATGCTTCAGCTATTGTACCTATTGATGATGAAGGTAATATAATATTTGTGAGACAGTACAGACACCCTGCTAAGGATATGGTACTTGAAATACCGGCAGGAACATTTGAAGAGGGTGAAGATCCTTACGAGTGTGCAATCAGAGAGCTTGAAGAGGAAACCGGCTATAAAGCAGAGGGTCTTACCTATGTAAATTGGTCATATGCATCTGTTGGTGTATGTACAGAAAGAATATATCTTTATATAGCAGAAAAGCTTAATGAAGGGGTGCAGCATCTGGATGAAGATGAGTTCGTTGAAATTGAAAGATACTCTCTTGAAGATGCCCTTGCAATGATTTTTGATGGAACCATTACAGATTCAAAAACAATGCTTGGTATTTTTGCTTATAAAGAGCTTGTCACAAAAAGAAGCTGATAAAGTTGAATAGGTATGCCTTAAGTGTCATATAGTTTATTAAAACGATGGCAAAGGCGGGTGTGCTTAATGAGGAAAAAGAAAATGGGCAGATTACAAATGACTTTGGCGGTTGTTTGTATCTGCTTTTTTATTGGTATAATTACAGGCGCTGTTTCTGAGCGAGGGCTTAGTACTGAGCAGGCAACTAAGCTTAGCACTTATTGGGGAATTTGCGGAAACGAAAACACTGACTTCAGCAGGCTATTCATAAAGCATGGCAAATACATAATTGCTATGTGGCTCAGTGGATTTGTACTTCCCGGAAGTATAATTATATTGATTATTATTTTCACTACTGGGATTTTTTATGGGTTTTCAGCCGCTTTTGCAGCTCAAAGCAAAGGAATAACTTATGTCCTTACAAACATTTTTCCTCAAAACGCGCTTCTGATACCTTTGTACATATTTACAGCGGTATGGACAATTATGTATGTCTTGAAAAAATACAGCAATAATGGACCGAAAAGCAGAATAAGGCAGGAGAGAAGGAAAACTCTGACAGAACACACAGTTATTCTTGGTGTTTGCCTGCTGTGTAATTCTGCAGTTTGCATAGTGGAAATTTGCATAGAAAGATTTCTTACAAATTTCTTAAATTGATGCTTAAATATTAAAGATGTGGTGAGTAGAAACTAAAAAATGAACAAATTAAACATAAAATAGGTTTTATGAAATATAATATCGACTTTTGTTTATAAATGGAATATAATATCATTAAATAATGAGTATGAAGGAGCATATCATGGAAAGCCATATTGAACAATTTGTTGATTATCTTGTCGTGGCAAAAGGAGCATCGAAAAATACTCAAATGTCTTATAAGAGGGACTTGGGTGGTTTTTTGAATTTTATTGATGCTATGGGTATTAATGATTTGAATATGGTTAATAAGACCAATGTTATGGCATACATATATGAACTCCAGAAGAAGAATAGGGCTGCTGCAACGGTTTCCAGAAATGCTGCTTCAATACGATCTTATTTTTCGTATTTATTTAAGGAAAAGTATATTGATAATAATCCTGCGGAAACCCTTGAAACACCACGAGTTGAGAAAAAAATGCCGTCCATTTTGACGTTAAAAGAAGTTGAATGTCTTCTTAGCCAACCTAATATAAAAGAAGTAAAAGGCATAAGGGACAAGGCTATGCTTGAGGTTTTATATGCAACAGGAATGAGGGTTACCGAACTTGTAACGCTTAAAATAGATGATATTAACATGGATATGGAATATGTTTTATGTAAAACAGACAATAAAACAAGAGTAATTCCTATTGGCTCAAAAGCGATAGAGTCCTTAACCTTTTATTTGGACAAGACTAGAGATGCTTTGGTTAAAAATGACTATGAGCCAGTATTGTTTGTAAATTGCTTTGGAAATCCGATGACAAGACAGGGCTTTTGGAAAATAATAAAGATGTATGCAAACAAGGCAGGAATAGATGACGTGATTACGCCTCATATTCTCAGACATTCATTTGCATATCATTTAATTGAGAATGGTGCAGATCTTCAGTCTGTACAGGAAATGATGGGGCACTCTGATATTTCTACGACTCAAATGTATTCAAGGATTAATAAAAATAAGCTTAAAGAAGTTTATAATAAGGCTCATCCGAGGGCATAAAATATATATTTAAATAATGATAATGCTTGGGACAGTATTGATTAAATCGATACTGTCCTTCTTACTGTTGATACTTTACCTCTTACATTCAAAAAACAACCTCTTGACTTACAGCTATATACAATAAAAAATGTTTGTGTATAATAATAATCAAGTTAAGAAAAACAATGTGACTGAAAATAGTTTTGGGACTAATGGGTGCAAAGATGAAAATATTGATTGAGATTGATTCAAGTCTAACTGGGTGCGAGGTTGTAATCCGCAGTCCTCAGATGAATGATGAAGTTCATAGTCTGCAAAATGCCATAGCAAATGTTTCAACTGACAGAAATCAGATAGTTTTCTATCAGAATGAAAAAGAGTATTATTTTGAGATTAATAAAATTCTCTTTTTTGAAACATCAGTGGATGGAATAAGCGCGCATACAGCAAACGATGAATTTCAGGTGAGGCATAAGCTTTATGAACTTGAGGAGCTTCTGCCTGCATATTTCATGAGAATATCAAAGTCTACAATTCTTAATACAAGAGAGGTTTATAGCATATCGAAAAGTTTGACTGCTTCCAGTGTGGTTGAATTCCAAAACACTCATAAAAAAGTATATGTTTCGAGAAATTATTACAGGGCATTGAAGAGCAAACTGGATGAGAAATGATGTATATATGTATGAAAGGTATAGGTATTGATTATGAATATGAGAAGAAACAGAATTTTTTGGGGAGTAGTATTTGTTTTATCGGCGGTATTCCTTGTTATAAGCAAGATGGGATATTTAGAAGACTTCAGTGTATTTTCTATTGTATTCTCTGTGTTTTTGGGTGCAATTATTATAAAGAGCATTTATCCCCCAAAGTTTGCGGGTATACTGTTTCCACTTGCATTTTTAGCAATTATCTATGACAAACAGCTTGGTATTGAAAACTTAACTCCCTGGACAGTGTTAGCCGTAGCTTTGCTGGGCAGTATCGGTTTGACTATGTTGTTTCATAAGAAGAAATGGAATACTCACTGTTATTGCGGAGATGACAGAGAATTTGTTGTAGTTGATGTTGAAGATAACAGTAATGTCAGACACAAGACCTCTTTTGGCTCAAGTGCCAAGTATATTAATTCTGATGACTTTAAGCAGGCTGACCTTGAATGCAGCTTTGGGGCGATGAAAGTATATTTTGATAAAGCAAAAGTAAATGGTGGAAAAGCTGCAATAAGAATAAATGCAAGCTTTGCTGGAGTTGAGCTTTATATTCCTAGAGAGTGGGCAGTTGATAACCAAATTAGAGTTTCTCTTGGCGCAGTGGAGGAAAAAAGCAAAAATTATCCAACCGGTGACGTCACTGTTACATTAGTTGGTGAAGTAAGTTTTGGAGCTGTCGAAATAATATATATTTAATTTAGAAAAATAACCCCTCGGATATTAATTCGAGGGGTTTGTATTTTTACTTTGTTTTCAAGTATTCATCTATTGCAGCAGCAGCTTTCTTTCCAGCGCCCATCGCAAGGATTACGGTTGCGGCACCTGTTACTGCATCACCGCCGGCATAAATACCACCACGGCTTGTCTGCATTGTATCTTCATTAACAACCAAGCAACCGTGCCTGTTTACATCAATTCCCGGTGTTGTTGTTCTTATAAGCGGATTTGGTGATGTTCCCAGAGCCATGATAACTGTATCAACTTCAAGGTCAAATTCACTGCCTTTTATTTCTACAGGTCTGCGTCTGCCGGAAGCATCGGGTTCGCCAAGCTCCATTTTGATACATTCCATAGATTTTACTGAACCTGTTCCGTTACTGTTTATTCTAACAGGATTGTTAAGAAGAAGAAATTCAATGCCTTCTTCCTTGGCATGGTGTATCTCTTCTTTTCTCGCAGGCATTTCTTCTTCTGAACGTCTGTATACGATATATACATTGTCTGCACCAAGTCGTTTTGCGCATCTTGCAGCATCCATAGCAACATTTCCGCCGCCAACAACTGCAACGCTCTTGCTCTGTTTAACGGGAGTATCATATTCTTTTCTGTAAGCCTTCATAAGATTAATTCTGGTAAGGTATTCATTTGCCGAATATACACCTGAAAGAGCCTCTCCTTCAATACCCATAAATGACGGAAGACCGGCACCTGTTCCAATGAATACTGCAGAATATCCCATTTCATCAAAAAGCTCATCAACAGTAAGAATTTTTCCGATTACCATATCGGTTTCGATTTTAACACCATGGGCAATAAGTCCATCAATCTCGTGTTGAACAATAGCCTTTGGAAGTCTGAATTCAGGAATACCATAAACAAGGACACCGCCTGCTATATGGAAAGCCTCGTATATTGTAACCTCATAACCTGCTTTTGCAAGGTCACTGGCGCATGAAAGGCTTGAAGGACCTGAACCTACAACAGCAACTTTTTTACCGTTTAAAGCAGGTTTTTCTGCTTTCTCACTAACGTTTTCCCTGTACCAATCAGCAACAAAGCGCTCAAGGCGTCCAATTGCTACGGTTTCACCCTTAATTCCTCTTACACAGTGCATTTCGCATTGGGATTCTTGGGGACAAACACGTCCGCTTATTGCGGGGAGCGAGTTAGTTTGAGCAATAATCTTGTATGCACCAGCAAAATCGCCCTCAGCTACTTTTGAAATGAAAGCGGGAATATTAATGTTAACCGGACAGCCGGAAACACAAGGCATGGTTTTGCAGTTAAGACAGCGCGCAGCCTCATTAATAGCCATTTCCTCAGTGTATCCAAGAGTAACTTCTTCAAAGTTTTTATTTCTAACATCCGCAGCCTGCTCTGGCATTGGAGTTTTTGTCATAATCATATTAGCCATTATACGGTCCTCCTTACTTGATAAGCTCATTGGCAAGTGCAGTCATTCTGCACATGTGAGTTTCTTTATTTTCTGCCTCCTGAGCCTTGTATGCGGCATTTCTGTTCATTAATTCATCGTAGTCAACAAGATGACCGTCAAAATCAGGACCGTCAACGCATGCAAACTTAATTTCTCCGCCTACAGTAACACGGCATCCTCCGCACATTCCTGTTCCGTCAACCATAATAGGATTGAGACTGACAATTGTTTTAATGCCAAAAGGCTTTGTTGTTAAAGAAACAAACTTCATCATGGGTATAGGGCCGATTGCTATTACAGCATCATAATCGTTGCCGCTCTCAATAAGAGATTTGAGTTTGTCCGTTACAAAACCCTTTTCACCATAAGAGCCATCGTCTGTCATAATATAATAGTTTGTGCTGTTAGCGTGCATTTCGTCTTCGAGAATTATCAAATCTTTTGTACGGAATCCGGCAATAACATCAACCTTACAGCCTGATTTGAAAAGTGTTTTCGCCTGAGGGAAAGCAATTGCACAGCCAACTCCTCCGCCAACAACTGCAACATTTTTCAGGCCTTCAAGTTCTGTTGGTGTGCCTAAAGGGCCTACGAAGTCGAGAATGCAGTCCCCTTCATTTTTATGGCTGAGAAGTTCAGTTGAAAGGCCTACCTTCTGGAATATGATGGTTACTGTACCTTTTTCAAGGTCTGTATCTGCGATTGTAAGAGGTATTCTTTCTCCTTCTTCGTCAATCCTAAATATGATAAACTGACCTGCTTTTGCTTTTTTAGCAATAAGTGGAGCTTCGATTTCCATCAGAGTTACTGAAGGGTTAAGCTCTTTTTTCTTAACAATTTTAAACATATTAAAACCTTCTCCTAAATTAGAATGTGATCTGTTAGTTAAATAGTAAAATCAATTATACTATATAGATTTTAATATGGCAATAATCGCAGGCAAGATAAAATATAGCATTATTGTATGCTTTTTTAAAATATTATACAGTTGTACAGATTTTGCTGCTGTAATTATAGGCAAATAAATTAAAAAATAAATGTAAATATTGTATGTGTTGGTGTGAATTTGTTATAATGTGAGAAAAGAGGTGAAAAAATGAAATATGATTTTACAGATTTGGTTAGAATAATTAATATACTCAGAGGAGAAAGCGGCTGCCCATGGGATAAGGCACAGACACATGAAACAATGAGAAAATATATGATAGAAGAAGTTTATGAAGCAGCACAGGCAATTGATGATAAAGACAGCTGTGAACTTTGCGAAGAGTTAGGAGATGTTCTTTTTCAGGTTCTTTTTCAGGCAAAGCTGGCTGAGGAAGAGGGTCTTTTTAGTATAGATGATGTTATAGATGGAATAAGTTTAAAAATGATAAAGCGCCACCCACATATTTTTGGTGGTGAAAATGCCGACGATTACAATAAACTCTCTCCAAATAATGATAAAGCATTTCTAGGTAAATGGGAAGATAACAAGAAAAAAGAAAAAGGATATACTACACAGACAGATGTTTTAAGAGCAATTCCTGCTGCACTGCCTGCACTTATAAGGGCAGAAAAGGTTCTTTTTAAGGCTGAGAATGCGGGACTTGATTTTACAGAAATAGAAGAAGAAAATATTGATACTAAGGCAATTTTATATGGATTCGAAGGACAGAATATAGATGAGGATGCGCTCAGTGGTGAGCAAGTGGGTGACATAATGCTCAGAATGGCTAATTTTTCAAGAAAAAAGCAAATAAATACAGAGTTTTTCTTGACAAAGGCAATAGAAAAGTTTATAAATAAATTTGAGTATATTGAGTCATCGGCTGCAAACAACGGTTTACAACTTAAAGATATTATGGCTACTGAAAAAAGAATATTATGGCAGAGAGCCGATAATTCAGCTGCAGATGAAAAATAAAAATACAAGGTACTTATCAGTATAGTTGAGGAGGAAAAAATAATGAATAAGACAGAGTTAGTTGCTGCAATCGCAGAGAAGGCTGATTTAAGCAAAAAGGATGCAGAGAAGGCTTTGAAAGCATTTGAGGACGTAGTTGCTGATGAGCTTGCTAATAACGGAAAGGTTCAGCTTGTTGGTTTCGGAACATTTGACGTTGCTGAAAGAGCAGCTCGTGAAGGCCGTAACCCTCAGACAGGTGAACCGATGCCTATCGCCGCTTCAAAAGCTCCTAGATTTAAAGCAGGCAAGGCTTTAAAGGATGCAATTAACGCTTAATTTTAATCATAAATCCCAAGGCTGTCTGAATACAGGCAGCCTTTTTTAGTATTTGAGGTGAATTTAATTGAGGCTTGATAAATATTTAAAAGTATCCAGAATAATTAAACGAAGAACCGTAGCAAATGAGGCTTGTGATGCCGGACGCGTTACGGTAAATGGTAAGCCTGCAAAGGCAGGAACAGAAGTAAAAATCGGCGATGTAATTGAAATAAGGTTCGGAAATAATACAACAAAGGTTGAGGTTTTGGCAATAAGTGAAACGCAAAAAAAAGAAGAAGCATCATCTATGTATAAAAGTGTGGAATAAAAACAAAATATGCGTTTAAGCGCACATTGTAAAGGAATATACCCTGCGGATTTTTTATATATTTATTATATGAGCCGCAGGGTATTTTACTGCGTAATTATGACAGGAGGATTTGATGTGAGCGAAGATGCAAAAGGATATAGCCGTCACAGAATTGTTCTTGAGGAAAGAGAAAGGCTGTCTATTACAGGGGTTACCGAGGTAATTGCATTTGATGAGGAAAGTATTACAGCAGATACTGATATGGGTATATTGATAATTAGGGGAGAGGGAATTCATATTGGAAAGCTGAATCTTGATGAAGGATTACTTCAAACAGAGGGTGAGATTGAAAGCATTGAATATACTGATGGAGATGGTTCTGCAAAGGGCAGAGGATTTCTGTTCGGAAAAATATTCAAATAGGGGGAAATCGGGTTGATTCTTTCCGTAAATGATCAGGCGGTACTGTTTTTGCATATTTTTTGTGCAGGCGGTGCTGCCGGTATGCTTTATGACTTGATTGAAGTACTCAGAACAAATATCAAGCATAAAAAATCTGCAGTATATATAGAGGATGGTTTTTATTGGCTGGCTGTAATAATGCTAATATTTTTATTTATGCTAAATGAAAACTATGGGGAAATAAGACCGTTTGCCGTTGCGGGTTTTTTTGCCGGTATGCTTGTATATAACATCATCTTCAGCCGAGTTGTTACAAAAGCTTTAAATATTCTGATTAATGTAGTAAAATGGATACTTAAGCTGCTTTTTGAAATAATTATGACTCCGATAAGACTTGTCTGGCTTGTCATAGGAAAACCTGTTGCAAAAACGGGAACGATTTTAGCTAGATGTGTAAAAAAACTATTGCATTCAGGCGGCGTATATGCAAAAATAAGAAAAAGAGATATGATTAACCAATTAAAATTTATTAAAAGTATAGCAAAAAATAGAGCTGAAAATAGAGCTGAAAATAGAGCTAATATTAGAACGAACAAAAGAGATAAAAAAAGAGGTCCTCGAAATGGCAAAGACTAATAAAAAAACTAGCCAGAAAGCCAAAAGATCATCCACAACTAAGTTTGTAGGCATCATTCTTACTGTTTTCAGTGTTTTTGTTGCGGTAAATCTTGTATTACAGCTTAATACATATGCACAATTGAAGTCTGAAAAAGAAACCATAGAAAACCGTATTGAAGAAGAAAATAAGAAAAAAGAAGACTATAACAACCAAATGGAATATTACAGTACTGACGAATATATAGAAAAAATAGCGAGAGAGCAGCTTGGACTGGTGATGCCGGACGAAATAGTTTTTAAAATAAACAATGATTAAATATTTTGAAAAAAACTGTTGACAGATTGCGGCCAAATAGGTATAATAATCATCGTGTCAGTGATTTGGCGGAGTAGCTCAGTTGGCTAGAGCACGCGGTTCATACCCGCGGTGTCGAGGGTTCGAGTCCCCCCTCCGCTATTTTTTGGCCGGTTGGTCAAGCGGTTAAGACGTGGCCCTCTCACGGCTGAAACAAGGGTTCGATTCCCTTACCGGTCATGTAATTAAAATTAAAAAATTTGGGAGTTTAGCTCAGCTGGGAGAGCATCTGCCTTACAAGCAGAGGGTCACAGGTTCGAGCCCTGTAACTCCCATTTTTTATATTCACTTGTATTTTTAAGTTAATGGATTTTGTTTTGGAGGCCGTTTGTTTGAAAAACAAATATTGACTGCGCGCTTCCTTTTTTTGTATTATAATGTTAATATTAAAATTGATATTGATATTGGAGGAAGTTAATATGGTTATAATGGTTGTAGACGGACAAGGCGGCGGAATTGGAAAAGCGCTTATTGAAAAATTGAAAAATGCTATCGGAGCTGAGCATGAACTTATTGCCGTGGGAACAAATGCGATGGCAACTATGGGTATGATGAAAGGCGGAGCAAAAAATATTGCGACTGGAGAAAATGCTGTAAAGCATAATGCCCAAAGAGCTGATATAATAGTAGGTGCCATAGGAATCATATCATCAAATTCTATGCTTGGAGAACTTTCCCCGTCAATGGCGGCAGCAATTGGCGAAAGCAAAGCTTTAAAAGTTCTTATTCCTCTAAACAGATGCGGTTTACGGGTTGCCGGAGTTAATACAGATTCATTGCCGGCAATGATTGATGATGCAGTTAGAATTATAGTAGAATCTCTGGATAAATGACAAGAGTTTCGATTGAATTGAGCAGTAAGTTAATAAACAATAGCATGCAGTTTTTACGGCAGGGGTGTTACATAAAAGGGGCATATATTTTGACGTAACTATAATATATCGACATTGGGCGGATGACGAAAAGATTTATCCCTTTTAGGAGGAACAGCAGTGGAATTGATATTAACCTTTGATGATACTGTAATACATTTTATTAATGACAACATGAGAAATGGACTTCTCAATAAAATAATGGAATTTGTATCTTTGCTTGGAAACGGCGGCATTCTGTGGGTTGGTTTTGCATTTGCTTTTATACTTATGGGCGGAGAAAAGAGAAAAATAGGATTGCTGATGATAGCTTCAATGATGGTGGAGGCTTCTGTATGCAATATTGTTATTAAGCCTGCTGTCGGACGTATAAGACCTTTTGATGTTCATGATATGGAAATAATAATAAATAAACCCTTGGATTATTCTTTCCCATCGGGGCATACAGCGGCAGCATATGCGGCGGCATATTCGCTTTATTTATCGGACAAGAAAAAAGGCGGTAAAATGCTGTATGCAGCAGCACTAATGGGATTCTCAAGAATATATCTTCTTGTACATTATCCAACGGATGTTGTTTGCGGAGCACTGTTGGGTATTTTGTCCGCTTTATCTGTTAACAAATTATATTTAACAAATAAATCTAAGAAAACAAGTAACAGGAGTTAATAACTCCTGTATTTTCTTGTCTTTTTATTGAGATTATATGTATTTGGTGGTACAATCTATCTATTGCGTATTTGGAGGTATCATTAAATTATGGAAGAAACCGTTTTAAAAAATGAAAATATAATGGAATATGAGCCGATTGGCAAGCTTTTAAGAAAGTTTGCGATTCCGTCTATAATAGCTATGCTTGTAAACTCTATTTACAACATAGTTGATCAGATATTCATAGGGCAGGGAGTAGGGTATTTGGGAAATGCCGCAACAACAGTTGCTTTACCCATATTAAATATTACACTTGCTGTAGCAATGCTTATTGGTGTCGGAGGAAATGCATTTGCAGCCATAAAGCTTGGAGAAAAAAATAAGGACACAGCAGAACGAACGTTGGGAACAGTATTTTTTACATCGGTAGTTGTTGGAATACTTATGGTTGTTTTAACTTTGTTTTTTTTATCACCGCTTCTTAATTTGTTTGGTGCTACAGAAAATAATTTTGCATATGCTTATGATTATGCTTCAATAACTATAATCGGAACACCGTTTATTCTTATTGGAATTAGTTTATCGAATTTCGCAAGAACTGACGGAAGTCCCAGAATTTCGATGATGACTATGTTGGTTGGAGCAATAATGAATACAATTCTTGACCCGATTTTTATTTTCGTATTTAAATGGGGAGTAAAGGGTGCTGCTATAGCGACTATTATGGGTCAAATTGTATCAGCGATTTTATTAACCTTGTATTTTGTTAAAAAAGGAAATATACGTCTTAAAAGAGAATATATTAGATTTAATTTGCCGCTTATCAAACAGTCTGTTGCACTTGGTACATCCAGCTGTATAACACAGGCATCAGCAGTCGTACTCCAAATTATTCTTAACAATTCACTTGTTAAATATGGAAATATGTCTGAGGTTGGCGGAGACGTAGCTTTAAGTGCTATGGGAGTGGTACTCAAAGTCAGCATGATACTGCTTGCTGTAAATATAGGTATTGCTACAGGTGCTCAGCCTATTTTAGGATATAACAGAGGAGCAGGCAATTATACAAGAATAAGAAAAACATATTTATTAGCCATTGCAGTTGCAACTGTAATTTCTTTGGCGGGATGGTTTGCTTGCATATCATTTCCGGAAACGATTATATCAATATTCGGAAACGACAATGCGCAGTTTACGAAGTTTGGCACTAGATGCCTTAGAATATATATGTTCGGAATATTTACTTCGGGATTTCAGATGATCACAACAACATATTTTCAAGCTACAGGACAGGCTGCTAAAGCTTCGATACTTTCTATGCTCAGACAACTTATACTGTTGATACCTTTGATAGTCATATTACCGTTGTTTATGGGTCTAGACGGAATTATTTTTTCTGGTCCGATTGCAGATTTTACTTCAACTATAATTATTTTGATTTTTGCTGGTTTTGAGATGGTCAAACTCAATAAACATGTGCAGGAAGAAAAAGCATAATAAGCAATTGGTTTGTATAATAGTACACAAAAATCTAATAATAGATGCTTTTTTATATACACAATCATTACAATTAACACTATGGTATATTGCATTTTTAATGTGGAAATGTTATTATAGCCTTAGCTTGGGTTATAAGCTTATGGGGATATTTTAAAAGATTTATTAAGGAGGAAATAATTATGGCAAATTTCAGTTTTAAGTATGGCGAGGGACATCTTGATTTCTCATATCCTGATGAGGATATTATAAGAGTTATTGAGCCGGCGCATGTACCTGTTCCTGAAGGAACTGACGAAGATAAGGTAAGAGCTGCTCTTGACAATCCTATTGGATGCGGCAAACTTGAAGAAATCGTTAAACCAACAGATACAGTATGTATTCTTGTTCCTGACATGACAAGACAGTGGGGCAAACCGGCAGAAGCTATTAAAGTTGTTGTTGAAAGACTTGCGTCTATTGGAGTTAAATATGAAAACATGCTTATCGTTTCTGCAACTGGTACACATAGAGACCAGACTCCTGAGGAGCATGAACTTATCGTAAGCCCTGAAGTTTACGCTAAAGTTAAAGTTGTTGATCATAACTGTGATGATAATCTTGTTTGTCTTGGAAAATCATTCAGAGACAATGAAATTTGGGTCAACAAAACTGTTATGAGTTATGACAAGAAGATTGTTTGTGGTGCTACTGTATTCCATTTCCTTGCAGGTTTTGGCGGATCAAGAAAATATGTGCTTCCCGGTATCGCTGGACGTAGCACAATCATGAGCAACCATTCACAGTATTTCAATGCCGGTGGAGTAGGAAGCGGAAGGAATCCTCTTGTTGCTCCCGGAAGCTATGAAGACAGCCCTATCAGCAAAGAGATGTTTGAAGCAGCAGAAATGGCTGGTATTGACTTTGTAGTTACAAATGTTATTGCTCCTGATAAATCAATCGGATTCTGTTACGCAGGTGACCTTCATAAGAGCCACGAAGCAGCTGTTGAAAAATGCCGTGAGTTTGACGGTGTTACAGTTGATGAGCTTTCAGATATGACAATAACATGTGCTATGGGATTCCCTAAAGATATCAATCTTTATCAGACAGGTTCAAAACCTATCAATAACGGTATTGGTACAGTTAAAGATGACGGAAATGGTGTATTCATAGTTGTATCAGAATGCACAGAAGGCTGGGGCAGCTCAGATACAGAAAGAATGGCCGTTGAGTTTGATAACGCGTATGACCGTGAAGTTTACACAAGAGAGAATTACACAATTGGTCTTAATGTTGCATACTTTATCTTCCAATATGCTGAAGATTATCACTTTATCCTTGTTTCATCAATGGCGCCTGAACTCTTTAAGAAGACAAAGATTCATGCTGTTAAGACAGTTGAAGAGGCTATTGAGTTAGGAAAGAAGCTTTCTGGAAAAGAACATCCGAAAGCATATATTATGCCTTACGGTGCAAATACTTGTGCTACATTAAAGAAGTAACAATAGTTGTTTAAGCGGACATAATATGTCCTTATATGATTGCATAAAACCCTATTTTCGTCTGAGAATAGGGTTTGTTTTTATACTCGTTAATTTTTAGGCATGACATAATATGACCGCTTTTTTTGTGTTAAAAAATAATTTTATTGAATTATAATAAAATTTAAAGTATAATGTATTCAAAATTGTTTTTAAATCAAAACGTAAGATTGCTTTGACAGAAGTCAAAGTTAAATACTTTAAGGAGGAGTAATATTTATGGCAAAGTATACTTTTTTGTATGGTGATGGCAATGTTGATTTTGATTATCCTGAAGAGGATGTTATCAAAGTGCTTGAGCCTGCAGAGCTTGAGAAGTCATCAAAGACAGAGGAACAAATCATTAGGGATGCTATTGAAAACCCTATTGGTACTCCCAAACTCGAGGAAATTGTAAAACCCGGTCAGACTGTTTGTATCGTTGTTCCCGATGTTACCAGAGCATGGGCAAGACCTGCAGTTGTATGCCATATTCTTGTTGAGAAGTTAGAAAAAATTGGTGTTAAGGATGAGGACATTCTTTTCATTGCTGCTGTTGGTACTCACAGACTTCAGGAAGAAGAAGATTTTGAATTGCTTATGGGAAAAGATTTCTGCCAGAGATTTAAGCATCAGAACCATTTCTGTGACAGTGATGACTTTGTAGTTACAGGAACATCATCAAGAGGAAACGTAATGGAGTGCAACAAGTTTGCTATGGAATGTGATCATAGAATCCTTGTTGGCGGTATCGTATTCCATTTCCTTGCAGGTTTCGGTGGCGGCAGAAAGACTGTGCTTCCCGGAATTTCAAGCAGAAAGACAATTGATTTTAATCATAAGCTTTATTTCAAGCCGGGCCCGGCAGGTAGTGGCGCAGTTGAAACTTGTGCAAACGGCATTACAGCAGGCAACCCTGTACATGAAGACATGGTTGAATCAGCTAAATTAGCTAAGATTTCATTCATCGTTAATGCTGCTGTTGACAGAACAAATAAAATTGCACAGTGCTTTGCAGGAGATATTGTTGAGGCTCATGAGGCAGGTATGGCTTTTGTTAAGAATATGGATGGTATCAAACTTGATGAGCAGGCTGATGTTGTAATTGCTTCAGCATGCGGATATCCTAAAGATATCAACTTCTATCAGGGAGTTAAGCCTATATTCAATGCTGTTGGTGCAATTAAACCTAAAGATGGTGTACTTATTCTTGTATCTAAATGTGGTGAAGGATGGGGTAACCCTGATACTGAGAAGTTTGCATTTGAGTTTGAAAACATGCTTGACAGAGAAGTATTCTTAAGAGATAACTTTGGTATAGGCAGATATGTTGGATTCAAACTTTTCGAGGTTGCTACTCAGGTTCATTATATCCTTGTTTCAGATATGGCTCCCGAATTGTTTGCAAAGACAGATATAATTCCTTGCAAAACAGTTGAAGAAGCTGTTGCTAAGGCTCATGAAATTACAGGCAAAGAAAAAATGTCTACTTACATTATGCCTTTCGCAGCAACAACAATGGCAAGTATGGATCTTTAATAGAAAATATTGCTTTAATAATAAAGGAGATACCGGTTTTTGGTATCTCCTTTTCTATGTTTGTTATTTGATTTTAGTAATGTAGTCAGTCTTTCTTGGTGCAGGAGTTTTTTCAGCTTCGGCGGAGTAACCGAGTATGCAGTATCCGATTCCTCTGTAATTGCCCTTAATACCCCATTTTTCAAGAAGTGCTTTTCCTTCTTCTCTCTCAAATGTTTCTTTAGCACGGTGTATCCAGCAAGAGCCTAAACCTATGCTTGCAGCTGCATTCATCATGTTTCCCAGCGCAAGGCTGCCGTCTTCAACGCACGTTACTCTGTCAGCGTCTGATAAAACCAAAATAGCAGTTGGGGCACCGTAAAATGGGTCGGTTCCTGGTCTTCCGAAAATTTCAGCATTAACGCGAGAAAGCTCGGCAATTGTTTCTTTGTCCTGAACTGAAACAAGTATGGGGCTCTGTTTGCCCATGCTTGTGGGTGCCCATGTACCGGCATCAAGAACAGTATCAAGTTCTTCGTCTGTTATTTGTACAGGCTTGTATGCACGGCAGCTACGGCGTTTTTTAATTGTTTCAATAGTTTCATTTTTAATCATAAATAATCCTCCTTTGTATTTTAATTTGCCAATTTAGTTCCTGTTTTAATTACTCCTTTATCACAGCGGTTTCCCCATGAGTCAATAAGAACGCCGTCACGGTAGACACATATGATTTCACAGTTGTTGGGACATTTCCCGCAATTTGTGTCTTTTGTCTTAAAGTCCATATCTTCAACTGAGAAGTCAAAAACTTTTCTTTTGCTGCTTCTGCCAGCCAGTATTGCAACACCAAATGCACCCATAAGATGTCCGTTTTCATCTACGATTATATCACATCCAAGTGCCTCATTAAAAGCTTGCGTAACGCCGTTGTTTTTGCTTACACCGCCTTGAAAAACAACAGGTGATACGATTTTTTTACCTTTGCCTACGTTGTTAAGATAATTGGAAACAACTGCTTTGCAAAGACCTGCTATAATATCTTCCTTGGGATGACCCATCTGGATTTTATGTACTAAATCTGATTCGGCAAAAACTGTACACCTTGCGGCAATTTGAGTCGGATGCTTTGATTTGAGAGCAATCTCTCCAAATTTTTCAACTTCTATGCCAAGTCTTTTTGCCTGACTGGAGAGAAAAGAGCCTGTACCTGCTGCACAAAGTGTATTCATCGCGTAGTCAATGGCAACACCGTTCTCAACAAGAATTATTTTAGAATCCTGACCGCCGATTTCAAGAATAGTGCGCACATTAGGATGAAGGGAAGTTGTTCCTATAGCATGTGCTGTTATTTCATTTTTAATCATAGTTGCTCCAACCATGGCACCTACAAGGTTTCTTGCACTTCCTGTTGTCCCTGTTGCTACTATTTGATAAGTGTCTTTGTTAAACTGTTTTTCAAGCATGGCAAGAAGATTTTTTGCAGAACCAAGGGGATTGCCTTCTGTCCATATATAAGCACTTGCAAGAATATTATTTTTTTCGTCAATAATAACTCCCTTGGTTGAAATGGAACCTATATCTATTCCAAGATATGCCTCTTTCATTAAAACACCTTCTTTCTCATACTTATCATGTCATAAAAAGCTTCAAGCCTTGTAGCAAGGCCTGTATCGCTAGTCTGAGAATCATAAGTAAGATATAAAATAGGAACCTTATAGTCTTCGCTGATGTTCTGCAGTACAGGCATAATATCTATTTCGGGCGTGCATCCCACGGACTTTGCATGAACGATTCCATCAAAGCCATGAGATGCATAGTTTTTTGCACACCATATGTTTGCGGTAGAAGTGGGCCCCATTTCGTATTTACAGTATTCAGATGTTTCAACTTCAAGATTCTTTGTTTTATAATGTAAATTTCTATTAGTTATATTCATAAAGCGATGCACTTCTACACCCATATCCGCAAGCTTTTGTTCAAGGTCAAGATTTGAGAAAGGATCCATAACGGTAAAATATTCACCTATAATGCCCACCTTTAACGGATTTTCAGGTTTTTTAAGAGGAATATCATTGTATTCTTTTTTTAAAGTTTTATATGCAACTGCAATATCAATACCGCTTGAGGCAGTTTCAATTGATGTAAGAAAATTTTTTCTTGCCTTTTTATAACTGCCAGGGGTTACCTCGAATCCACAGTTTTTATAATAAATACTTTCTGCTTCATCTAGGTGCTCGATAAGCTTAATGCTTTCGGCAACAACTTTTGTCAGTTTGGCAAGAGAAAGTTTAGGATTTATTCTTTTAAGTGCTTTCAGATAATCTTTTGCGCTTCCTGTGTTGTATTCTGAAAGATTGACAAAATCGAACTGGTACCCTAAATCTCTTAATATTTGTTCCTGCAGCTCTCCGTAGTAACCAAGACGACATAGGCCCATTGACATAATAAGGGTATCTGCACCGGCTTCCAAGCAATCCATCATGCTACCTAAGGTACTTTTAAATGGTGCACATATAAAATCCGGACTGCACTTTGTACCTCTCTCAAGAGTTCTTACAGTCATTGCGGGTGGCATAATATAATCAGCATCAAGTGCGTTTTCAACAAAATACTTAAATACATAATCATAGTGATTAAAGTTAGGGAAAGAGACTTTTTTTCTGGTGTTCATTACAGTCTACCTCCTTTGAAATTTAGAATATCTATAAAGCTTTCTAAACGAGTTTCAAGACCTGCAGTTCCGTCTTGATCATCAAGAATTAAATTAAGGATAGGTATTCCATTAAATTTTCTGATTATCATTTCATCAACCATTGAATCAGGACCACATGGAAATGCAGACATAAGCACTATACCGTCAATTTTGTCAGCATGTATTTGTATACTTCCTACAAGTTCTTTGCTGAGCTCCCATTTAAGAGTGGGTGATACACGCTCACATTGTTTTAAAGCGTCCTTTCTGTCAACCTCGTCGGCATAAATTGGAACAGCACCTATTTTTTTGAGATAATCTGTGACAGGTTTTCCGATATAAGGGTCTTTTTCTATGTAACTGTGAGCAACAATAAGAATTTTAAGTCCGCTTTTTTTATAAAGGGCTTCATCAGATTTTATTTTATTTTTAAGACTGTCAATCTCGCTCTTTTTAGCCGCTTTAAAAGCTGCAAGAGCTACTTTTTTAGTAAAACCAAGCTCGACTCCAAGTTCTGTGAAAGCTTTTTCTTCAGTATGTCCATTTATAACATCAACATTGTAAGAAATGAATTTCTGGTTTGATTTGCGAAAAGTGTTGCATACTATGTCATATAAAGACTCAAATTTAGTACACATATTTCTTTTTATACCAAAATTGCTGATTCTGGGAACAAGAATATAATCACATTTTCCTATCAGTGATTTTACGTGTCCGAGATATATTTTTGTACACAGACAGGCTTCATCAATAGCAACGGCTGTTCCTATTTTTATTATTTCTTTGTTAGTTGGTTCACTAATTACGCAGCTGATGCCAAGAGTAGAAAAATAATTTTTCCACAAAACCTCGTATCTGTGATAGAGCATCGCACGAGGAAGTCCGATGGTAACAGACTTAGGCATCGGTGCTGCTTCTTTTGATTTTCTCATATTTATGTCACCTCATTATAGCGTAATTAACCATAATTATAACATAGAGGATTTTTATTTGTGAAAAATTGAAGTAAAGTTTGTTGGACAATTTTTTGATTTTGTTTCTTGAAAATTTATGGTATAATTATTATAGAGGTGAATTAATTTGAAGATATCTACAAAAGGGCGCTATGCTCTGCGTGTAATGATAGATTTAGCGGAGCATAATGACGCAAGCTATATAACATTAAAGGAAGTCTCTAAAAGACAGGAAATATCAGAAAAATATTTGGAGAGTATTATTTCGGTTTTAAGTAAGGCTGGATTTGTTAGTGGCTTGAGGGGTAAGGGCGGCGGCTATAAGCTCTCAAGAAGTCCTGAAACATATACAGTGGGGAGTATTCTTAAACTAACCGAGGGTTCGCTTGCACCTGTTGCGTGCCTTGGGTCTAAGACGATTAAATGCGAAAGGGCATCAGATTGTAAAACACTGCCTATGTGGGAAAAATTGGATAAATTAATTGACGATTTTTTTGAAGGAATTACGCTTGCAGACTTTATTAAACCTGAAAACGGTACTGGTGACTACATTATTTAAAAATATCTGCCGATTTTTGAATCGGCAGATATTTTTATTAAAAGCCTATTGACTTTGTATGTTATAAGTGTATAATATAAACATACAAAAACAGTATGTTTATATGTTTACGAAAGGGGATTTTTATATGATATTTAAATCAGCAGACGAACTTGTAGGAAAAACACCGATACTTGAACTTACAAACTATGACAAGGCACATGGACTTGATGCAAAAATACTTGCAAAGCTTGAATATTTCAATCCTGCAGGAAGTGTAAAAGACAGAATTGCAAAAGGAATGATAGATGATGCAGAGGCTAAGGGACTTCTTAAGGAAGGCTCGGTAATAATTGAGCCGACATCGGGTAATACAGGTATAGGTCTTGCATCAATCGCAGCCGCAAGAGAATATAGAATTATTATTGTTATGCCTGAAACAATGAGTATTGAAAGAAGAAAACTTATGAAGGCTTATGGTGCAGAGCTTATCCTCACAGAAGGTGCAAAGGGCATGAAAGGTGCTATTGAAAAAGCTAATGAACTCGCAAAAGAAATACCAAACAGTTTTATACCGGGACAGTTTGTTAACCCGGCTAACCCTGATGTACACAGAAATACAACAGGTCCTGAAATATGGGAAGACACTGAGGGAAATGTTGATATCTTTGTTGCCGGCGTTGGAACAGGCGGAACAATTACCGGTGTAGGGGAATACCTTAAATCACAAAATCCTAATATAAAGGTAGTTGCTGTTGAACCTGCTTCTTCACCGGTTCTTTCAGAGGGTAAATCTGGTGCTCATAAAATTCAAGGTATAGGAGCAGGATTTGTGCCTGATGTCCTTAATACAAAGGTATATGATGAGATAATCAAAGTTGAAAATGATGATGCATTTGATGCTGGAAGAGAAATTGGAAGAAAAGAAGGCATACTTGTAGGAATTTCTTCAGGAGCAGCTGTATGGGCGGCTACGCAGCTTGCATTAAGGAAGGAGAATGCTGGGAAGAATATCGTAGTTCTTTTACCTGATACAGGTGACAGGTATCTTTCAACACCACTTTTTGAATAATTCCCTAAAAAATAATTCCTCTAATTAAATTACACTGATTTGACGATTTCAAAATAATTTATGAAATCGTCATTTTTTTGCTTGACATATTGTATTTACTGTATATACTTAATATATACAGTAGTTCCGAGGTGATGATATGAATATTACAATAAGCAATAAAGATGATAGGCCAATATATGAACAGATAACATCAAAAATAAAAAAAATAATATTATCTGGAGATATGAAAGAGGGCGAAATGCTCCCTTCAATGCGAGCACTTGCAAAGGATTTGAGAATATCGGTAATAACAACAAAAAGAGCATATGAAGAATTGGAGAAAGAAGGCTTCATAGTTACGGTAACGGGTAAGGGAAGCTATGTTGCAGAGCAAAATACGGAAATTTTTAAAGAAGAAAAGCTGAAAAGCATTGAGCAAAAAATGTCAGAATTATGGGCAGAGGCAAATCTGTGTGGAATTAGCGCAGATGAATTTAAAGAATTGATTAATGTTATCTGTATGGGGGAATAAAGATGAATATATTAGAAGTTAACAGCTTGAAAAAGCATTATAATAATTTTGATTTAGAAGACGTATCCTTTAGTATTCCTGAAGGTACAATAATGGGACTAATAGGAGAGAACGGTGCAGGAAAAAGCACTGTGATTAATATAATAATAGGTGCGGTTAACAAAGATGAAGGAAGAGTAGCCATTTTTGACAAAGATACTAAAAATACAGACTATACGATAAGAAATGATATTGGAACAGTACTTGCGGGCTGTGGTTTTCCTGAAGAGCTATGCGCATCGGATACAAATGGAATATTAAAAAGTATATATTCAAATTGGAATGAGAAAAAGTTTTTTGATTCCCTGAGCAAGTTTAGCTTGGATAAGAAGAAAAAAATTAAAGATTATTCTACAGGAATGAAAATGAAACTTGAACTTGCTGTGGCGCTTTCTCATAGTGCTAAACTGCTTATTCTTGATGAAGTTACAAATGGACTAGATCCAATGGCAAGAAACGAGATATTAGATATTTTATTGGATTTTATTCAAGATGAAAAATGTGGAGTTCTTATTTCTTCACATATTATTGGTGACTTAGAGAAAATTTGTGATTACATTACTTTTATACATGAAGGTAAACTTGTTTTTTCTGAAGAAAAGGATGAACTTCTTGAAAAATATGCAGTTATAAATGTTGATGAACAAAAGCTGTCGGAGCTTGATGAAAAGGCAGTGGTATCTCTTGATAAAACTAAGTTCTCTTCAAAAGCGCTTGTGATAAAAAATATGATACCCAGAGATTTTGAGGTTGAAAAAACAAGTATTGAAGATATCATGCTTTTTTATATGAAGAGGGGTGCAGATAAATGATAGGGTTAATAAAAAAAGATTTCTTAATGGCAAAAAAGCAGCTGCTAATAGTTACAATTCTTATGGTCTTTTACTGTGTTGTTTTGGGCAACGGAAAAAGTGCGGATTATCAGCTGGGAATGTTCTCTGGGTATTTGGTGGCTTTTATGTCAATTCTGCCTATAACAATGCTTGCGTATGATGAGAAAAACAAGTGGGGCAAGTATGCTTCGGCTCTGCCGGTATCCAGAAATCAACAGGTTATAAGTAAATATATTATAATGATTGTGCTTGTCTTGCTTGCAATAATTATTTTTACTGTATTAACTATCATAACTGGCGGAAGCATTGAAGATATATCAACGCAGATGTCTATTACTTTTGCAACTGCTATAATTATGAGCTCAATTATACTTACACTTGCATATAAATTTGGTACATCAAAGGCAAGATTTGTGTTTTTCGGATTGATTTTTGTGATAATGCTAGTTATGGCTAAAGTATTAGCTGGCAATACAGATATAGATATGACTAAGGAATTTGTTCAGCCTCACGGATTTGCAATTATGTGTGTGGTTTTTGGATCTCTGGTATATATTTCCTGTTGTTGCCTTTCGATGTACTTATATTCTAAAAAGGATTTATAAAAATATTGGGCTTCTTCATTTGAGAAGCCTTTTTTAATTGAATTTTTAGTCTATAATACGCTATAATATATATAAACGAAATTGATATATATTTATAATAACATAAGAATTTATTATATGTGAGGCGATAATATGGATAATGGAATATCTCTTGATTCCTATAAAATTTTCTGTGCTGTTGTAAAAACCGGTAACATGTCAGCAGCAGCAAAGGAACTTTATATTTCTCAACCGGCGGTAAGTATGGCAGTTAAGCAGCTTGAGGAAAGGCTGGGAAGTCCTTTGCTTATAAGGACATCAAAGGGTGTAAGGCTTACGCCTGAGGGAGAAGTGCTGTATACATATCTTGACAGGGCACTTAACATGATTAATACGGCAGAGCACAAATATTTAGAGATGGCTAATCTTGAGCAGGGTGAAGTCAGGATAGGAGCCAGTGATATTGTTATCAGCGGTTATCTAATGCCATACATTGAAAAATACAGCAATATATATTCAGATATTAGAATTAAGGTAATAAATAAAACTACCTATGAGTCCTTAAGACTTTTGAAAAGCGGAACAATAGATATGTGTTTTGTTAACCTACCCATCGAAAACACTGACGATTTAGAAATAACCAAATGTCTTGAAATACATGACTGTCTTATCGGTGGGACTAAATATAAAGAATTGGCAAAAAGCGGAATTGAGCTTTCAAAGCTTTCGAACTATTCTCTGCTTTTGCTTGAGGACATGAGCAATACAAGACGTCAGCTTGATAAGTTTGCTGCCGAAAACGGAATTGTATTTAAACCGATTATTGAACTGGCAAGCTATGATTTGCTTATTCAATTTGCAAAAATAAATCTAGGACTTACATTTATTATAAGAGAATTTGACAACAGAGCTATAGATGGAGAAAGTATTTTTGAAATACCGGTAAAACCACAGCTGCCAAATAGATATGTTGGGCTTGTTAAGCTTAAAAATGTGGCATTGTCATATGCTGCAAACAAGTTTGTAGAAATGCTTGATTTAAAGGAAAGCTGAATAACATAATGGTGAAAAACTTAGCAATTTTGAGTTTTTTATATTGACAGCGATTGTATTTTTACAAGAACCGATTGTTTGTTAAAAAACTATACAAATTTCTTGCACATGTATCATAGCAATGTTATTACATTGTAACAAAAATAGTCGTTTTTGAGTTGTGTTATTGAAATAAAATTAACAATAAAGTAAAATGATATGGGTTAAATCTTTTATTTAAGTAGGAGGAAGTTAAAAAATGGGTTCATTAGACGGTTTAAAAGTCCTGGATTTTTCAACATTACTGCCGGGGCCGTATGCCACACTTATGCTTGCCGATATGGGCGCTGAGGTCCTTAAGGTGAGTTCTGCAAGTAAACCTGATATAGTTCTTGATTATCCGCCGTTTATAGGCGACACTGGAGTATCTGCTTGTCAGGCATGGCTTGGAAGAAATAAAAAGACAATGTTCCTTAATCTTAAGACAGAGGAAGCAAAAGCAGTTGTAAAAGAACTTGTAAAAGAATATGATATAGTTCTTGAACAGTTCCGTCCGGGAGTAATGGACAAGCTTGGTCTTGGTTATGAGGAACTTAAGGCTGTTAATCCTGGGGTCATCTACTGTTCACTTACTGGGTATGGTCAGAGCGGTCCGCTCAAACTTGCAGCAGGACATGACATAAATTATATGGCAAGAAGCGGTATCATTTCTCACGCCGGAAGACAGGAAAGTGGTCCTTCACTTATGAATTTCCAGATTGCAGACATAGCCGTTGGCTCACTTAATTCAGTAATCGGCATTCTTGCAGCTGTTAACTACAGAAGAAATACAGGCAAAGGCCAGTATATTGATGTAGCAATGATGGACGGTTGTGTACCATTCAATTCACTTGACGGTGCAAGCTTCCTTGTATCAGGGAATGAACCTAAACGTGAGGGTGAAAGACTTAACGGCGGATGCATGTATGACTTCTATGAAGCAAAAGACGGACAGTATATGAGTGTTGGTTCACTTGAACCTCAGTTCTGGAAATCTTTCTGCCAGGCTATTGAACGTGAAGACCTTATTGACGGAACAGTTTGGCCCGAAAAATTAGGAGAGGTTAAAGCCGAAATAAGAGGAATATTTAAAACAAAGACAAGAGATGAATGGGTAGAAGTATTCAGCAAATATGATGCTTGTGTTCAGCCTGTGCTTAATCTTAAAGAAGCTCTTCTTGAGGATGAGCAGGTTAAAGACAGACAAATGGTTGTTGATGTTGATCTTCCGCTTCATGAAGGCGTTAAGGTTAAACAGCTTGCAACTTCTATTAAACTTTCTGAATGTCCGTGTGAATATAAATTTGCCGGTTATCCGGTTGGATACCATACAAAAGAAATTATTGATAAGTATGGTCTTGACTACGCAGACCTTGAGTCAAAAGGTGTATTTAATTAATTTTCAAAATGATAGGGTGAAGCCATTAAGCTTCACCCTTGTTTTTATTTGAAGATACATTCTATTATTTCGTCGGCTGTTATTTCGCCTAAAATATCTTTTAGCGGAAAAGCAACAATTGCTGATTTAATCGCGTCAGGTGAAAATTCAGTTCCGACCAGTGTGTTTTCAAGCAAATCCACATCTGTAACAGACATAAAATCACCGTTTATTTGGCATGCGGTTATTTTGTCTGACGTTATTTTTAGTCTTATTTCAATAAAACCGCCGTCAAAGCGTGCAAAGGTATGCATATCCATTGGCTGTGCTGAGCGAAATGTCCATTTGGGGTCAGCATATTTGGTATTTGCAAGTTCGTTTACAGCAATTATATCTTCTTTTGTCAGTAAATATTGATCAATATTTGAATTATTAAAGAAAGCTGTTAACAAATTCTTTTTAAATTCCTTAATACTTGTTCCATTGGTCAGATACTTTGAAATATTTGTAATACGGCTTTCTACTGATTTGGTGCTTTTAGATTCAAACTTTTCGGGCCGAACATTGAGTGCCCCTGATATTTTTTTAACATCCGAATTATACAAAAGTGTTCCATGATGAAGTATTCTGTTTTTGTATATTCTTTGTGCATTACCTGATATTTTCTGCCCGTCGATCGTTATATCATTCCTGCCGTTTGCTTCTGCCATTACCCCCATTTCAGCCAGTGCACTGATAACCGGTTTAACGAAGTCGTTAATTGTATGCCCGTCTTTTTCATCTAAGTCAGTGATAAAGGAGAAATTAAGGTTTCCTAAATCATGATATACTGCACCTCCGCCTGTTGTTCTTCGCACAACAGAGATGCTGTTATCTGAAACGAATTGAGAATTTATTTCCTCGTAAGCGTTCTGGTTATTTCCTATTACAACTGTGTTTTCATTCTGCCAAAGTGTTACAAAGTCCATACCTGGTTTTGAAGTCAACAGGTATTCCTCCAATGCCAAGTTGAAATACGGATTTGTACATGTGTTCTCAATGTAATATAGTTTTTTGTTCATATTAACTGATTTCTCCTATAAATTAATGTTTATTACAATAAAATTCACGTTGTTTGGTTGAAAAATAATAAATAATATATTAAATAGTTAAACGAATATCAAAGTTGACCGAGAAAATTTTGTGTGATATGATTATATCACAATAAATTCTGCAATGTAAAATTAAATTCTATAAATAAAAAATAAGAGTAAATGAGGAGGAAATATTAATGAGTGAATTAGTTGGAAAAATCACCGAATTACCCGAGGCACTAGGCAATTTTATGCCTAACTCATCGAAAAAAGTTATCTTTGGACCAACTCGTTTTTGGCCGGACTATGTTTTAAGATATTTTGACCTTGAACCCAATGCTGGTGCACATGAACCGCATACACATGAATGGTGTCATTGGATAGTAGTATATGAAGGAAAGGGCGTATTCTGTATTGATGGAGTTGAACATCAGGTGGAAAGAGGCACGTGGTGTCATATTCCCGGAAATATTCCTCATAACTTCTACAATCCTTCAGACTCAGAGCATCTCGTATTCCTTTGCATAGTTCCTCCCGAAGGAGATGTTAACCCGACACTTGCAGGTGCTAAGGGCTGTTAATTACTAATTTATAATGGTAAAGGAGATTTGAAAGATGTACGAAAAAACATATAAAGTAACAGGTAGAAAAGTTGGTGATCTTGAGGTAGATATCGAAGCAAGAGGACATAAAGTCAAACTTGACGAGCCTATTTCAGGCGGCGGTACAGATAAGGGCATGAATCCTGTTGAAATGCTTCTTGGAAGTATTGCAGCTTGTCAGACAATTACAACAGCAATTTATGCTGAATCAATGGGCATTAAAATTGATGATTTATCAATTGATGTTGAAGGCGATATGGACTCAGCCGGATTCATGGGATATGCAAAATTCAGACCCGGATATACTAATATCAGATCACATATCAAAATAAAATCAGATTCTGATCCCGCAATGGTTCAGCAGCTTATCGACCTTGTTGAAATCAGATGCCCTGTTGAGGATTCTGTTAAAAATGGCGTTGATATATCTCATCCTACACTTGAAGTAGAAAAATAATATATAAGGAGATAATACTATGAGTGATGTTAAATTTGTTGGAAAAATTACGGACCTCCCTGAGGCTCCAGGAAATTTTATTGAAAATGCATCAAAGAAAGTTGTATTTGGCCCCACACACTTCTGGCCGGACTATGTTATGAGATGTTTTGATCTTAAACCCGGTGCAGGTGAGAAATCACCGCATACTCATCCTTGGGCACATTGGGTAGTTATTTATGACGGAGAAGGCGTTTTTTCAATTGACGGAGTTGAATACCCTGTTAAAAGAGGAGATTGGCTTCATGTTCCCGGAGAAATTCCTCATTATAACTACAATTCATCGGCAACAGAAAATTTCTGTTTTCTCTGCATTGTTCCTCCCGAAGGCGATGTAAGTCCTTTGCTTAAGGGTAAGGGCTGCTGATAATATATTTTGTGATTTTAGGGGCGGTCTTTGACCGCCCTATATTTAAAGAAATTTGAGGTGAAATATATGGCAAAACTTTTGGTTTTACCAAAATTATCAGTTGTAATGAAGGATGGCACAATTATTAACTGGTACTTTAATGAAGGTGACCACGTAAATATTGGCGATGTACTATATGATGTTGAAGCAGGAAAAATGGGCGGTTCTGCTGAAACAGAGGACGAGGGTACAATACTAAAAATACTTGCGGGAGTCGGTATAAAGTTGAAATGCGGAGAACCGGTTGCAATTATTGGAGAAGCAGGAGAAGATTTCGAATCTTTAATTCCAAAGAAAGAGGAAAAAGAAGAGGAAGAAGTTAAAAAGACGAAAATTACAGTTATAGGGGGAGGCCCCGGCGGATATGTTGCTGCAATCCGTGCTGCCCAGCTTGGAGCAGAGGTAACACTGGTTGAAAAACAGCATGTTGGGGGAACATGCCTTAATGAAGGATGTATTCCGACAAAGGCTCTTCTTCATAGTGCAGAAGTTTTTGAAGAAGCTAAAAACGGAGAAAAGTTAGGTGTTATTGCAAAGCCTGAGCTTGATTTTGACAAGGTAATGGATAACAAGAAGGCTGTTGTTTCGCGTCTGGTCGGAGGTATCAATACACTGCTCCAAGCAAACGGCGTTAAGGTAATTGATGGAGAAGGAAGCTTTGTTGACAAGAAGACACTTAAGGTCAGAACAGAAAACGGTGAGCAGGATATAACATCAGATAAATATATTATTGCTGTCGGCTCAATCCCAACAGTCGTTCCTATTCCCGGTATTGATTCACCTCAGTGCATCGACAGCACAGGTGCTCTTTCGCTTCAAAGTCTACCCAAATCAATGGTTGTAATTGGCGGCGGTGTAATAGGAGTGGAAATGGCAACGGCATACAGTGCATTTGGCACGAAGGTTACAATTGTTGAAATGCTTCCTCGTCTTATTATGAATATGGATGAAGAATTGGTAGCTGTTGCTGAAAAAGCACTTGTTAAAAATGGTGTGGATATTCTAACATCAACAAAAGTTGTTTCTATTGAAAATAAGGGCGATTTAGCATCGGTGAATATAGAAAAAGACGGTGTATCAAATGTTGTTCAGGCCGAAAAAGTGCTTGTATGCATAGGAAGAAAGCCTGCAACATCAGGCCTTAATATGGAAGCGGCAGGAATTGAATCTGAAAGAGGAGCAATAAAGGTTAATGACCACATGGAAACCAACGTAAGAGAGATATATGCTGTTGGAGATTGCATCGGAGGAACAATGCTTGCTCATATTGCTTCTGTTCAAGGCGAAATTGCATCTGAAAATGCGATGGGTGAGGACAGCAGATACGATGAAAGAACAAATCCTGGATGCGTATATACTCAGCCGGAAATGGCATCTGTTGGTTATAATGAGGAGAAAGCCAAGAAAGAGGGCATTAAATATGATGTTGGCATGTTCAATCTTGGTGGAAACGGAAAATCAATTATTATGAACGGAGGAGAAGGTTTTGTAAAAATTATTTCTCACAGCCGTTCAAAGAAGATTCTTGGTATGCAGATTATAGGTCCCAGAGCAACAGACCTCATTACTGAGGGTGCACTTGCAATCGGAATGAATGCCGGAGTTGAAGATATTATCAAAACAATACACGCTCATCCGACAGTCGGGGAGGCTGTCAGGGAAGCAGCTCTTGCTGCAGAAGGCAGGGCAATACACGGATAAAAACAAAAGGACTTCTAAAACAATTCTCCAATAAGGATGTTTACGAAACTATAGTCGTTTAGCACACTGCCGAACAATTATCGATGAATTGTAAATAATCTTTATTGGAGGATTTTCTTTATGGCAAAATTTGAATTTGAATACACTGTAATTCATCAACCCCTTCAAAAATCCCCATACAAGCAAACATAATCCTAAAAGAAGCGACATGATAACGCTGGGTTAGTCTAAATTTTTTGCAGGTGGGGTGGAGAGAAGCTGAATACAAATAGGGTAACAAATATTACTGGGATAAGCTTACGTACCCTTCATCATTATGATGAAATTGGCCATTTTTCGATAGATTGATACAACAAGTTAAGATAGGTAATTTTAAAATGAATCAACTATAGTAGATTCGTAATCTTCACAGTGATATAATGGTCGTAAAACAGTAACTTCAAAAATTTTTATATAGGAGAATGTTAAGTGAGAAAATTTGATTTTAAGAGTGCGGTTTTAGGCTTAGTTATTGGTGCGGTAGGAATAACAACGGTATTTGCGGCAGAGGAAATTAAATCAGCTACTTATAGTGACGCTAAAATAATTCTTGATGGCGTTTCTATTCCGCTAAGCAATTCGCTTGTTGGGGTAGTAAAAGAAGATGAAAAGGATATGAAGTTGTATGTGCCTGTTAGAGAATTAGCGGAATACCTAGGATATACCGTTAATTGGGACAAAATACAAAATACTGTTAATTTGGTTTCAAATATAAGTGCTGGTGGCAATAGTGATCTTCCCACAGAAATTGAAAACGATCATTTTTTGGGAGTTGACGGTGATACGCAGTATTATTGGGCATTTGAGGGGGATAACTGCGTTCTGTATGGTCTGGATAAAAATGAATCGGACACAAAGCAGCTTGCGATCTTTCCACCGAGTAGAAATGAGGGTTGCGATCCTACACTAAACTCTATTGTTAGCTTTGGCATATGCGGCAACTGGATTATTGCAAGTGTGGGGCATTATGAAGGAAGTGGACACTACTTTTACGGAGATTTCGTACGAATGAAAAAAGATGGCACTAATCTCGAACATTTTTGGCTAACAGATGATGATAGATTCACTATTGTTGACGATTGGATTTATTATAATTTCTGGACTGTTAAAGGTAGTTCGGATGAGGGATGTTATCGTATCCGCCCCGACGGCACAGGCAAAGAATATATGGGAGACATCCTCCATTCTATTTTTCTCTACGACCAAGATGGTTATGTGTACGGAGAACATGATACTGGTAAGACAATTGACAACATTAATCCCATGACTGATCTGATTCGTTGTGAACCGGATGGCAGTGGACTAACAACTCTCTTTTCAGGAGACAGCCTGCCTAAGATGGAGAACTCAGATTATATGCGCTATTATGATATTAAAATAGGCAACGATTATGTCACATTTACTGCTGCTGTCCACGGGTATATTGAGGGCGATAATTGGGGCGGTCACTATAATTACATAGCCAATTACCGTGTCAACAAAGATGGCAGCAATCTGACGTTATTGCATGAAGAATACAACTAGAAAGTAAACGCATTAAAACAAAATAGAAAATGACATCGATAATAAGCATTTGTAGGCATGAACTCTAAATTTTATGGTATGAGCAGGGGTTAAGGCAAGAGAGTTGCCGCGGACATTAAAATCCTACGGCAACTCTTAAAAACTTAAATCATTCTTATTACTTCCGAGCGAAAAAGAAGTCCTTTTTGTTTTTATGAAAAATATCAGATAAATGCTCCGCCATCAACAATAATGTTTTGTCCTGTTACAAAATCTGCATGAGCAATAAGAGCATATACTGTCTGTGCAATATCTGCAGGTTCAGCAACCTTTTGAAGAGGGGTTTCACCGGCAAGCTTATCAATGTGGTCAGAGTGACCGTCAACCCAACGCGTAAGCACTATTCCTGGTGCAACTCCGATAACGCGAACTTCAGGAGCAAGAACTCTCGCAAGTGATTTTGTTATGCTGATTTCGGCTGCTTTGCTTGCAGCGTATGCAATTGAACTGCCAAGACCTGTAACTCCGGCTATTGATGTGATATTAATTATTACACCATGGCTTTTTTTGAGGGCAGCTGCTGCCGCACGGCACATAAAGAATGTTCCTTTTACGTTAAGTGCAAAAATGTCATCAAAATATTCGCTTTTCATTCCTTCAAGGTCACTATGATTAACAAAATGAGTTCTGCCTGCATTATTTACAAGAATATCAAGTTGACCGAAGTCTTTAAGGATAGCTTCTATCATTGCTTTATCATCCTCATCGTTTGATACATCGGCTTTGTAAACATTGCATTTTACTCCGAGAGCTTCAACTTCAGCTTTTGCTTCATAGGCTTCTTTTTCAGAATGAGCATAGTTAATGCAGATATTTGTACCTTCCTGTGCAAGTCGGAGGGCTACACCTTTTCCTACGCCAGTTCCGCCTCCGGTTATTAGAGCAACTTTACCTTTGATTTCCATATATCTTACCTCCTTGTGTATTCTTCTTAATACAATTTTACCATGCGAGAATAATATTGTAAATTGGTACTAATACCGAAAAAACTCACACAACAGTTTGACGGAGGGATATAAAGAAGCTCCTTTTTCCTCGGTTTCCTTTCGGGACGGCGGTAGCTCATCTGTCATGCCGAATAATTATCCATAGTATTACTGAAATAAAACTTATAACTTATTGTTGACACAAATAATTATGAAACGTAATATAAACATATATAACTTAACAGAAAAGGTGATGGAAACCGGCATACCAGATGTCCTACAATCAGGGGATGGGTATGGCTGGAAAAGAGTCGATAAAATCAAGCCTATAGGTTAAAAGACTAACTGTTTTGACAGTTCTGTTTTTGTACCTAATTTTTGATTTTATTTTACTCTTAACTTTTCTTCATCTTAAGAAGATTAGCCGTAGAATAAAATCTACGGCTATTTCTTTTTCCCTATTATGAAAGGAGTAAACGATTATGTTCAATAACATTTTCAAGGTTTTAGAGAAACCACCCATTTATGCAAAAACAGAAGCTACTTTTTGGAACGATGAATATATTTCCAAACAAATGCTCAAAGCTCACCTTAATCCGGATTTTGAAGGTGCAAGCAGAAAATTAAAGTTCATAGAAAAATCAGTTGTTTGGATAAAAGAGATTTTGCCCCCAACAAGTTACCCATTTCTGCTTGACGTTGGTTGCGGTCCTGGAATATATGCCGAAAAGTTTGCAAAAGTTGGTTATCAAGTAACAGGAATTGATTTTTCAAAGCGGTCTATAGACTATGCTCTAAACTCGGCAATGAAGCAAGGTTTAGACATTACTTACATTTATCAAAACTATTTGAATATGAATTTAAATAAGGTTTATGATTTCTCAACAATGATATATTGTGATTATGGCGCATTGTCAACAACAGATAGGCAAACTGTTATGAAAAATATATATCATCATCTAAAACCCGGTGGAAAGTTATTACTGGATGTATTTTCAATGGCTAAGTATAACAGTTTTCAAGAAAAGCAAACATGGGAACTTTGTCGCAATGGGGGATTTTGGCGTGAAGGAGAGTACGCAGCATTATATGGGTGCTATAAATATTTAGATAATGTGACGTTGGAACAAATTTCTGTTATTTATGATAGCGAAATAACTAATTACTATTTATGGAATACTTGTTTTACTAAAGGAGCTTTGACTAAAGAGGCGAATGACGCAGGTTTTAAAGTATGCGAAGTATATGGCGATGTTGCAGGCTGTCCTTATAACGAAAGTAATTTTACAATTGCCATACTATTGGAAAAATAGCTTAATCACCACAAAAAAACAAGCGTGATTATGCCACGCTTGTTTTGCTTGAGTATTACTTATTTAATATCCCAATATTAAGATTTGGGAATTTATACTTAATATTATAGCTGTTCTGCAAGAACTTCTTTAGCTTTTGTAAGAGCCTCTGTTATCTTTGAAGCATCTTTACCACCGGCCTGAGCCATATTGGGGCGTCCGCCGCCACCACCGCCACATACTGCAGCAGCAGCTTTAATGATGTTTCCGGCATGAGCACCTGCTTTAACCGCATCATCCGTAGCCATTGCAAGAAGATTTACTTTTCCGTCAATAGTCGATGCAAGAACAATTACGCCGCTTCCAAGCTTATTTTTGAGCTGGTCACCCATGGTTTTGAGTTCGTTGCCGTCTGCATCTTTAATTTCTGCGCATACAAGCTTATAACCTTTAACATCAACGGCATTTGAAAGAATGCTGTCTGCCGCACTGCCGGCAATTTTAGATTTAATTGACTCAAGTTCTTTTGCTGTCTGGCGTTGTTCTGCAATGATTCCTTCTATTTTCTTTAACATATTTTCTGGTGCAGCCTTAACTGTTTTACAAACAGTTTTGAGAAGCTCATCCTGATGCTGATAGTATTTAAGAGCGGAAGCACCTGTAAGAGCTTCAATTCTTCGTACGCCGGCAGCAATACCACTTTCTGACACAATTTTAAATGAACCAACCTGTGCAGTGTTGTTAAGGTGAGCGCCACCGCAAAGCTCAATACTGTAATTGCCCATATTTACAACACGAACAATATTGCCGTATTTTTCTCCGAAGAGTGCCATAGCGCCAAGTTTTCTAGCATTTTCGATGTTTTCCTGACTTGTCTTAATAGGAAGACCTTCAAGAACCTTTTCATTTACAATATCCTCAACCTGCTGAATTTCTTCAGGTGTAAGAGCTGCAAAATGAGTGAAGTCAAAACGAAGCCTGTCAGGTGTAACATAAGAGCCTGCCTGTTCTACATGTGTTCCGAGAACCGTACGAAGTGCCTTCTGAAGAAGGTGAGTAGCAGAGTGGTTTCTTGATGTTGCAAGTCTGTTAAGCTTGTCAATTTCCGTGACTGCCTTATCGCCAACTGATATGCTGCCTTCAGTTACTGTTCCTATATGAGCGATTTTTCCTCCGATTACTTTTATACAGTCTGTGACTTCAACTACACCCATCTCAGTTTTGATTATACCATTATCACCAATCTGTCCGCCGCTTTCAGCATAGAATGATGTTTTGTCAAGAAAAACAGAAACTTCATCTCCTGCTGAAGCACTGTCAGCAACAGCATTATTTGCAACAAGAGCGATAACCTTTGCATCCGAAACAGGTGTGCAGTCATATCCGGTAAATTCTGTTTTCATTGCAGTGTCAAGCTGATGATAAACTGTTTCGCCAGCACCCATGTATGTGTCAACTTCTCTTGCAGCTCTAGCACGTTCTTTCTGAAGCTGCATTTCTTTCTTAAATGCCTCTTCATCAAGGCTTAAGCCTTCTTCTTCGAGAATTTCCGTTGTAAGGTCAATGGGGAAACCATATGTGTCGTAAAGTCTGAAGGATTTATCACCTGTCATAATTTTTTGCCCATTAGACTTCATTTCTTCAATATCGGCTTTGAGAATATCCATGCCTTTATCTATTGTTTTGTAAAAACTGTTTTCTTCAACAGTAATTACTTTATAAATGTAATCCTGTTTTTCAACAAGCTCGGGATATGCATTGCCGGAGGTTGATACAACTACTTTGCAAAGGTCTGCAAGGAAAGTTTTATTAATTCCCAAAAGTCTGCCATGGCGTGCCGCACGTCTTAAAAGTCTTCTGAGAACATAACCACGGCCTTCGTTTGAAGGAAGAACACCGTCTGCTGTCATGAATGTAACACTTCTGATATGGTCAGTGATAACACGAACGCTAACGTCAGTTTTATGATCTTTTCCGTACTTAACGCCTGAAACCTCACAAACAGCATCACGAAGTGCCTTAATTGTATCAACGTCAAATATTGAATCGACACCCTGCATAATTGTTGCCATACGTTCAAGTCCCATACCCGTATCAATGTTGGGCTTAGCAAGACGAGGATAACTGCCGTCCTCCTGCTTATCAAACTGTGTGAATACAAGGTTCCAGAATTCCATATATCTATCACAATCACAGCCTACACTACAGCCGGGTTTGCCGCAGCCGTATTCTTCTCCACGGTCGTAGTAGATTTCTGAGCAGGGGCCGCAGGGACCAATACCGTGTTCCCAGAAGTTGTCCTCTTTGCCAAGACGAACAATTCTGTCCATGGGAATACCGACCTTTTCGTGCCAAATTTTTTCTGCTTCATCATCATTTTCATATATAGTTACATAAAGCTTGTCCGTTGATATTTGAAGAACTTCTGTTACGTATTCCCATGCCCAAGGAATTATTTCTTCTTTAAAGTAGTCTCCAAAAGAGAAATCACCAAGCATTTCAAAGAATGTACCGTGGCGTGCAGTTTTTCCTACGTTTTCAATGTCACCTGTTCTGATACACTTCTGACATGTTGTTACTCTTCTTCTGGGAGGTGCCTCCTGGCCTGTGAAGTATGGTTTAAGAGGAGCCATACCTGAGTTGATAAGAAGAAGACTCTTATCGTTGTGAGGCACAAGAGATGCACTCGGAAGTCTGAGGTGGTCTTTGCTTTCAAAGAAAGAGAGAAAGCTCTCTCTAATTTCATTTACACCCATTGATTTCATAAACAATTTTCCTCCATATATTTAATTAGTTGACGATATTAAATTTGCTACATTATTATATATAAATAAACCCCGTTCCTGCAAATAACAGGGACGGGGCATTAATTCCTCGCGGTACCACCCTGGTTATATCCTAAAAATGGATATCACCTTTATCCTTTAACGCAGGAGTACGGTATGGCATACTTATTTTCCGCCATACAGCCGGTTTCCCAAAAGACTGCTTCTGCAAACAATGCACAAAGACCTCGCACCAATGGTCTTTTCTCTGAAGAACTTTATTTTGCTTACTATTTCTTTTATCGCCTTTACAGTATTCAACGAAATGATTATATTAAACGGAATATATGTTTGTCAACATTTTTTGAAATCTTTTCTTAGGCAGGTGCCACCGATTTCCATTGCTTCACGATATTTTGCAACAGTTCTCCTTGAAACAGTGACACCTTTTTTCTGAAGTAATTCCGAAATTTCTCTGTCACTAAAAGGTATATGCTTATCTTCATTATTAATTATTTCCTTAATCATGTTTTTAACACTTTCCTGCGAAACAGGCTGTTCGTCTTGACTTAAGGCAGATGAAGCCGCACAAGTAAAAAAGTATGCAACAGGGAATACTCCGTGTCTGCACTGTATATATTTATCTCTGATGGCTCGGCTGACAGTGCTTTCATGGATGTTAAGCTTACTTGATATGTCTGAAAGCTTCATTGGAGAAAGATGACCTATTCCATTTTCAAAAAAAATTAATTGCTTGTCAACAATCAGATTTAATGTTGACATGAATGTGGAATTACGCTTATCGATACATTTTATTACCCATTCTGCTTGATTGAGTTTGTTCCTTACATACTCCTTGGCATGTACGTCATCACTGATTTTTATTATATCTTTATAATAACCGTTAATTTTAATTGTTGGAGAATAGTAGTCGCTAAGTCTTATTTCATAAATTCCTGCGGCATTTTTATAAATATAGGCATCCGGTATTATATAGTTTAGGCTGTCTTTTGCAGAAAAGCCGCTGACCGGTCTGGGGCTAAGAGTTTTTATTTTATTTACTGACTTTAAAACGCTGTCTATTGAAATATTTAATCGTTTTGCAATTGTTTTTATTTGGTTTTTAGCAAGTAGGTCGAGATGATTTTTTACAATTTCTACTGCTGTTATATCAGGATTCTTATCTGAAAGAAGTTGAATTAGCAGACATTCTTTTAAATCAAATGCACATACGCCCAAAGGATCAAGAGATTTGGACAAGTTTATTGCTTTTTGAGCATCATCAGTCGATATCCCACAGTAAGCAGAAATAGTCTCGGAAGTTTCTTTAAGGTAACCATTTTCATCCAGGCTTTTAACTACAAATTCAGCAGCTTTTTTTATATGTTCGGGAAGCTTTTGGGTATTAATTTGCGACAGCAAATGTTCCTCAAGAGTTTCATTATCGTCTATGCGGAAATTCCAGTTATCATTACTGGCTTCATCTTCACGTTCTTCTCTGTAATAATAACGATTCTGCTCGTCACCAGCATCAAGCCACTCGAGCTTCTTGCGTAAAGTATCAAATTTGTTTTGCTCAACTTCTTTTTCAGAATACTCGATGATAGGATTGCTTTCGGAGAGTTCCTTAAGATAATCATTAAGTTCAAGGGAACTCATTTGCAGAATTTTTGTCGAAAGCATCATCCTCTGGGACAATGTAAGTTTTTGACTTAAATTTATTGTGAGTTCCATAAAATTTTCTCCTTCCGCAAGTATAATTGTTATCTATAGTATACATCATATTAAACAAAGAATAAACGGCAAACAGATATTTACATTTACTTTTTAAGTTAGTTGCAGTAAAATTGGGATTGAACTTAGCAATATGTCTTAAAACGATACTAAAAAATGTATGATTTTTCTATAGCATTCTAATTAATTTTCACAAATCAACAAAAAAAGTGGAGATATGCATTGTTGATTAATAAGTTTTACTGATTTTAAGAGTATTTTAAGATTTTTGAATTTTTATGTTGAGATATGTTTAGTTTTGTATTAGAATAGTAATGTTAATTTTTATGCAATTTAAGATTTTCATAAAAATATCAAGTTCTCTGTACACGGGGCGATTGTCAAGTGTGCAAAAAATTCCTAGAACAGAGGGGGATAATATGCAAGCTTTAACGTTTAAACGTGGAGTTCACCCAGATGATTGCAAACGCTTTTCAGCTGAAAAGCCCATCGAAGTGATTCTTCCAAAAGAAAATGCCGAAATGTTCTATCCTATGTCTCAGCATATCGGTGCTCCTTGTGAGCCCATCGTTGCCATTGGCGACTATGTTAAGGCAGGACAGAAAATCGCTGAAACAGGTGCATTCATGTCATCACCGATTTTTTCAAGCGTTTCGGGAACAGTCAAGGATATCCGTCCCATGCTTGTGCCTGGCGGCACGGCAGTAAAATCTATCGTTATTGAAAATGACGGCAAGTTTGAAATGGCAGACGGTATCGGAACAAAGTTGGACTATGAAAAAATGTCGAATTCTGAAATCTGTGCAGCCATTAAAGCTGCCGGTGTAGTTGGTCTTGGTGGTGCCGGATTTCCGACACATATCAAACTTGCTCCTCCGCCAGATAAAAAAATCGACTATATTATAGTCAATGCCGCTGAGTGTGAGCCTTATCTTACATGCGACTACAGAGTAATGCTTGAACAGCCGGAGAAGATTATCAGAGGTCTTAAGGTTATGCTCAAACTTCACCCTAATGCAAAGGGTGTTATCGGTATTGAAAACAATAAACCCGAAGCTATCAAAATTATGAGCGAAATGGTAAAAGATATTCCTAATATGGAAATTGCCGAGCTTTTAATGAAATACCCCCAGGGTGCTGAAAAACAGCTTATTTATGCTATTGCCAAGAGAGAAGTACCTTCTACTACTCCTCCGTCACTTCCTGCAGATGTTGGATGTATAGTAGATAACGTAGCAACGGTTATGGCAGTTGGAGATGCTATTTTCGAAAGCAGACCAATCATGGACAGAGTACTTACAGTATCAGGCGGAGCTGTAAAGAACCCCGGTAACTATCAGATTAAAATCGGTATGAAGATTTCTGATCTTGTAGATGCAATCGGAGGCTTTTCAGTTGAGCCTGCTAAATTTATTGCCGGCGGTCCTATGATGGGTCCTTCAATGTATACTCTTGACGTTGCTTCAGTTAAAACAACATCCGGACTTCTTTGCTTCACAAAGGAAGAAGCGTATATTCCTCCCGAAAGAGGCTGTATACGTTGCGGCAAGTGTGTTGAGCACTGTCCTATGGGACTTATGCCCTTTGAACTTAATAGACTTGCAATTAAGGGACTTGCTGAAGATTTTGGCAACAACCATGGTATGGATTGTATCGAATGCGGATCTTGCTCATTTGAGTGTCCCGCAAAGAGACAACTTGCTCAGTCTATCAGAGCTATGAAGAAGATCGAAGGCGGAAGAAGAGCAGCAGCTGCAGCAGCCGCTAAAAAATAATAAGGGGGATTAGTCAAATGAGTAGTTCAATCATAGTATCAGGTACCCCTCATGTCCGTTCAAAAGAGTCAATTCAGAGCATCATGCGTGATGTTGTTATAGCTCTTATACCGGCATCGGTAATGGGTATATACTATTTTGGTATTAAAGCTTTAATGCTTATTGTTGTATCAATTGTGTCTTCAGTCATTTTCGAATGGGGATATGAAAAAATATTAAAGAAGTCTATTACAGTTAGTGATTATTCAGCTGTACTTACTGGTCTTCTTCTTGCACTCAACCTTCCTGCAAATGCTTCATGGTGGGTTCCGGTTGTAGGCAGCTTTGTTGCAATTGTTATTGCAAAGCAGTTCTACGGCGGACTCGGTCAGAACTTCATGAACCCTGCACTCATTGGACGTGCATTCCTTGTAGCTGCTTATCCTACACAAACAACAGGCGGAGCATTTGCTACAGGAAGAATGGTTGTTGATGCAGCTACATATGCTACACCTCTTGCTGAACTTAAAGCAGGGACAGCTGTTGTTAATGGCGAAGCAATTAAAAATGCACTCATCGGTAATGTCGGAGGATGTATCGGTGAAACATGTGCAATCGCACTTATCATAGGTGGTATTTATCTTTTAATTAAACATATTATCAGTTGGAGAATTCCTGTTATTTACATTGCTGTTGTATTTATTCTTACAGCAGCCATGAGAGGTAACGGTGTACTTGGCGGAGTTTACGAAATCTTCTGCGGCGGTCTTATGCTTGGTGCATTCTTTATGGCTACAGACTATGTTACATCTCCTATTTCTGCATTAGGCCAAATAATATTTGCTATTGGCTGTGGTATTCTTACATCACTTATCCGTGTTCACGGCGGATATCCCGAAGGTGTATCATATTCAATTCTTATTATGAACCTTTGTGTGCCTCTTCTTGACAGGGCAACAAGACCTAGAATCTTTGGGGAGGTGAAGAAGAAATGAAACAAATTATGAGACCTATGATAATATTAGGTATTATTTGTATCGTTTGCGCCGGTTTACTTGGAGTTGTTGAGTCAATTACAAGAGAACCTATTGCTGTTCAGGAGGATGCTACTGCTACGGCAGGTATGAAGAAAGTATTTTCTGATGCAGCTTCTTTTGAAGAAGTTGATATTGAAGAAGGTTTAACTGTTGATGATATCGGAATCAGCAGTGTATCCGAAGCTCTTGACGCTTCAGGCGAAACCTTGGGCTATGTTGTTGAAGTTCTTCCCAGCGGTTTCGGTGGAACTGTTGATACTATGGTTGGCGTTGACCTTGAAGGTAAAGTAACAGGTATTTCTATTCTTAGCCTTTCAGAGTCACCCGGACTTGGTGCGAGAGCAAAAGAAGACTGGTTCCAGGAACAGTTTGTTGGACAGACTGCACCTGTTAAAGTTACAAAAGACGGTGGTTCAATTGAATCAATCACAAGTGCTACAATCACATCAAGAGCCGTATCAAAAGGTGTTACAGCTGCTTGTGACTGGGCAGCAGACTATGCAGGAGGTGCTAACTGATGGGCAAAGCTTTGCTTGCATTAAAAAATGGTATTATTGATGAGAACCCTACATTTATTCAGGTTATCGGTACTTGTCCTACACTTGCTGTTACAACAAGTGCCATCAACGGTATAGGTATGGGCCTTTCAACTATGGCCGTACTTGTTTGTTCAAACTTATTTATATCATTATTAAGAAAAATAATTCCCGATTCAGTACGTATACCGTGCTTTATCGTAGTAATTGCCAGCTTTGTAACAATCGTGCAGCTCTTGCTTTCAGCATTTATGCCTGCACTTAACGAATCGCTTGGTCTTTATATTCCACTTATCGTTGTTAACTGTATTATCCTCGGCCGTGCCGAAGGATTTGCTTCAAAGAATGGTCCTTTAGAATCATTCTTTGATGGTATCGGTAATGGAATTGGATTCACGTTGGCGCTTTGCTTCATTGGTCTTGTTCGTGAATTCCTTGGAGCAGGTACACTCTTTGGTGCTACTGTAATGCCTGAGGCATTCCCTAAGACACTTATTATGATTATGGCTCCTGGTGCATTCTTTACATATGCAACACTTATGGCCATTTTCAGAAATTTTATGAATAAAGCAAATGCAAAAAAAGCAGCTAAAGAAAAAGCTGCAGCATAAGGAGGAGGGAAAAGAATGAATTATTTATTGTTTATATTAGCAGCTGTGTTTGTAAACAACTACATTTTATCACAGTTCTTAGGTATCTGCCCTTTCCTTGGTGTTTCTAAAAAAATAGAGACTGCCGCAGGTATGGGTATAGCAGTTGTATTCGTTATGACGCTTGCCTCAATTGCTACTTATTTTGTATACAACTTTGTTTTAGTAAAGCTTCATATTAATTATCTCTATAACATTGCATTTATTCTTGTTATTGCAGCACTTGTTCAGTTCGTTGAGATGTTCATTAAGAAGAGCTCACCTGCACTTTATATGTCACTTGGTGTTTATCTTCCCCTTATCACAACAAACTGTGCGGTTCTTGGTGTTGCGGTTTCTAATATGCAGGCTAATTATAGTTTTATTCTTTCAGCGCTTAACAGTTTCGGTGGAGCAGTAGGTTTTGCTGTTTCAATCGTACTTATGGCAGGTATTCGTGAAAGAGTTGAAGGTAATGACCATCCCAAAGCTTTTGAAGGTTTCCCATTTGCCCTCCTTACAGCAGGACTTATGTCAATAGCATTCTTAGGCTTCCAGGGACTTATAAATGTATCGGAAGTAGTTAAACTTATTAATATGTAATACGGGGGTGACAAAAGTGGATACACAAGCTATTATTTATGCTATTTGTAGCATAGGAGGATTAGGTATCGTTTTTGGTGCAATCCTCGGCTTTGCCAGCAAAATATTCGCAGTTGAAGAAGATCCCAGAGTCGGTCAAGTAATGGAATGTCTTCCCGGTGCAAACTGTGGCGGATGTGGTTACCCCGGATGTGGCGGTCTTGCAACAGCTATCGTAGAAGGAAGAGCTCCTGTTAGCGCTTGTGCAGTTGGCGGTGCAACTTGTGCAGCAAAAATTGCTGAGGTTATGGGTGTTGTTGCTGACGAAAAAGAACAGATGGTTGCATTTGTAAAATGCGGCGGTACATGCGACAAGGCACAGAATAAATATGAGTATGATGGAATTGATGATTGTATTATGGCCGCACAGCTTGTGGGCACATCATCAAAGTCATGTAATTATGGTTGTATGGGACTTGGCAGCTGTGTTAAGGCGTGCCCATTCGGTGCAATTAAAGTTGAAAACGGAATTGCAGTTGTTGATCCTGAAATCTGTGTAGCATGCGGTAAGTGTGTTGCTACATGTCCTAAACATATCATTGATATGGTACCTCTTAAAAAGAAGGTTAAAGTTCAGTGCTCATCTAAGGATGCAGGTAAACAGGTTATGCAGGTATGTTCTGTAGGATGTATTGCTTGTAAGATTTGTGAAAAGAACTGTAAGTTTGATGCTATTCATGTAATTGATAACATTGCTGTTATTGATTATGATAAGTGTAAGAACTGCGGTGTTTGTGCAAACAAATGTCCTAAGAAGGTTATCACAGGCTACAGAGTTGAAGCTCCTAAGCCGGTTGAAACTGCTGCTCCAGCTCAGGAAGCACCTGCTTCAGAAGCAGAAACTCCTAAGGAATAAGAATAAAATAAGTCATTTTAAACAGCGAATGCTTTTGCATTCGCTGTTTTTTTGCATGATTTTTGTGAAATAGTGTGGATTGTTCAAGTGTAAAGTATTTGGTATAATAAAATACTACAAAATGTATTATAATTATAACGGCACCCATATAAGATTTCTCTTATTTACTACTATGAGAGTCTCAATAGGACCGCTATTTTTTTGCTAAGCCAAACCAATATAAAGGAGATGTAAAATGAAAACGACAATTGAAAGATATTTTAAAATCAAGGAAAACAACTCATCAATTAAAACAGAGATTTTTTCTGGCCTTACGGCTTTTTTTACAATGGCATATCTTCTGTTTTTAGTTCCCAATACACTTATGGGAGCATTCCCAGAGGCCTTTGATGAGACAGGAGAACTTGTAGGCAGTTTTATACTGCAAAATGGACTTACAGCGGATGAAATGCTTGTATCACTTACGATAGCAGCATGCATTGCGGCGGCATTAGGTACACTTATAACAGCATTAAGAGCTGGGATACCATTTGCACAAGGTCCAAGTCTTGCAATTGCTACGTTTATTACATATACGGTTTGCGGAGAGCTTGGATATTCGTATGAAGAAGCACTTGCAGCGGTATTTATTGGCGGAATAGTGTTTTTTATTCTTACTTTTTTAGGGATTGAACATAAAATACGAAAAGCAATACCACATAACCTTAAATATGCAGTTACTGCCGGAATTGGTTTATTCATTGCTTTTATTGGAATGCAGAAGTGTCATATGGTCGTTGCTGACAGTCATCATCTTGTAAAATTTGTTAAGTTTGCAGGAGCAAATGATTATAACACTATGAGTACTATTTTGTGCATTCTTGGTCTTATTTTAATTGCTGTATTACATTATAAGCATATACATGGAGCAATTTTGATAGGTAAAATAGTTGTTATAATAGTTTCCATTCCTTTAGGCCTCTTTCATCATGGGGAAATAAATTTGTTCAAATATGATTTTGGCATGATTCTGCCGACCGCATTTAAAATGGATTTTGCAGGACTGATATCTAATCATAGTGACCGCGGAGTGCTGGTAGCCATAGTGATGGCAGGTGTAATAATTGCAACTCTTTGTGTAATGGATGTTATAGAAACAATGGGTACTGTAATTGCTACTGACCATATCCTTGACCATAAAATACATCATGATGAAACATGTGATAAAATTAGAAAAACACTGGAAGCAGATGCAATTGCTACATCAGCCGGTGCATTAATGGGTATTACTACAGTATCAACATTTATTGAAAGTACAGCTATGGCTGTTGAAGGCGGAAGAACCGGATTTTCCGGAGCAGTTACTTCTGCATTATTTATACTGGCTATTTTTATAGCACCTTTCGCATCAGTTATTCCCTCTGCTGCAACGGCTACGACACTTATTATAACAGGTGTATTTATGATGGCGGTTGTTAAAGAAATTAACTTTAAGGATGTTGAAGAGGCATTACCGGCTTTCTTTACTATGGCTTTTATCCCTTTAACGTATAGCCTTATAACAGGAATAGCCCTTGGACTAGTTACGCATACTGCTATAGCAGTATTCAGCGGAAGATGGAAGCAAGTTAAGGTCGGGACATATATTATTACGCTGTTATTTGTTGTTCAATTAATAATATTTAATTAAAAGGATGGAATTTTTATATCTGTTGTGATAAAATCATACGATACGAATATTTCTTTTTACGGAGGACGAATATGAAAGCAATAATTACTGTATTAGGTACTGATAAAGTCGGCATCATTGCGAAGGTTTGCACTTATCTTGCAGATAGGGAAATAAATATACTTGATATTTCACAGAGCATTATTCAAGGCTATTTTAATATGCTTATGATAGTTGAAATAAATGAATCAATTGAGCATTTTTCTGAGATTTCCGATGGACTTGAGAAGCTTGGTGGAAGTATCGGTGTTGTAATTAAAATTCAGCATGAAGACATTTTCAATTCAATGCACAGAATATAAGGAGGTCTCATAATGCTTTCAAGAATGGAAATCGTTGAGACAAATAAAATGATTAAGGAATCAAATCTCGACGTAAGAACGATAACAATGGGTATAAGCCTTATGAACTGTGCAGACAGTGACTTAAAAAGGTTCAATCAGAAGATTTATGATAAGATAACTAAAAAAGCGGAAAACTTAGTAAAAACTGGTGACGATATTGCTAAGCAGTACGGTATACCGGTTGTAAACAAAAGAATATCAGTTACACCCATCGCTATTGCAGCAGCAGGATGTAATACAGATTCATATGTTTCAGTTGCTGAAACACTTGATAGGGCGGCAAAAGAGGTTGGTGTTAACTTTATAGGAGGATTCTCTGCTCTTGTACAGAAGGGCTGTGCATACGGTGATGAAATCCTTCTTAAGTCAATTCCTGAAGCACTTGCTGTTACTGACAGAGTATGTTCTTCAGTAAACATCGGTACATCAAGAAACGGACTTAATATGAATGCCGTAAAAGAAATGGGTCATATTATTCTTAAAACAGCAGAACTTACTAAGGATAACAGTTGTATTGGATGTGCTAAGTTTGTTGTATTCTGCAATGCCGTTGAGGATAATCCATTTATGGCGGGTGCATTTCATGGAGTTGGAGAAAAAGACTGTGTAATTAATGTCGGTGTAAGTGGACCGGGTGTTGTTAAGCGTGCACTTGAACAGGCACGCGATGCTGACTTTGAGACACTTTGTGAAAATATTAAGAGAACAGCATTTAAGATTACTCGTGCAGGTCAGTTGGTTGCCCAAGAGGCTTCACGCAGACTTGATGTGCCATTTGGTATAATTGATCTTTCTCTTGCACCCACACCTGCAATCGGAGATTCAATTGCTGAAATATTTCAGGAAATGGGGCTGGAAGAGCCTGGTGCTCCCGGAACAACGGCTGCGCTTGCTATACTTAATGATAACGTAAAGAAGGGCGGAGTAATGGCTTCTTCTTATGTGGGCGGTCTTAGCGGTGCATTTATACCTGTCAGCGAGGATCATGGCATGATTGAAGCCGCTGAAAAAGGTGCCCTTACACTTGAAAAACTTGAAGCGATGACTTGTGTATGTTCTGTTGGCCTTGACATGATTGCAATCCCTGGAGACACTCCTGCTTCAACAATTTCAGGAATTATTGCAGACGAAGCAGCTATTGGTATGATTAATAATAAGACAACTGCTGTAAGAATAATACCTGTTATAGGCAAGGGAGTAGGCGAAAGAGTTGAATTCGGCGGACTTCTCGGATATGCTCCGATTATGCCTGTTAATAAATATTCATGTGAGAAGTTTATTGCCAGAGGAGGCAGAATACCTGCTCCTATTCATAGCTTTAAAAATTAATATATGAAATGTGAATAATATTCATAATCCATATCATATTTGGAGGCGTTAGTATGGTTACTTCCGGCTTGAAGCCAGAGAGAGTATTTTATTATTTCGAAAAGATTTCATCTATACCAAGGGGAAGCGGCAACGAAAAGGCTGTAAGCGATTATTGTGTTTCTGTTGCAAGGGAACTCGGCTTATATTGTTATCAAGATGAAGTGAATAATGTTTTAATAAGAAAGCCTGCCTCAAATGGATGTGAAAAAGCCGAAGGTGTAATAATTCAAGGACACCTCGATATGGTTTGTGAAAAAAATAAAGATGTAATACATGATTTTATTAACGATCCAATTAAGCTTATTGTAGATAATAACTATCTTATAGCAGACGGAACAACGCTTGGCGGGGATGACGGTATTGCCATTGCTATGGGCCTTGCTTTAATTGAAGATAATGATATTAAACACCCTCAGATTGAGCTTTTATTTACGACAGATGAAGAGGTTGGAATGAAAGGTTCTAAGAATTTCGGCTCAGGGCTGTTAAGCGGAACAAGACTCATAAACCTTGATTCAGAGGACGAGGGCATATTCATAGTCAGCTGCTGCGGAGGTGCAAAGGCAAAAGTATCTGTTCCGGTTGTAACAGAGTCAGCACCTGTTGATTTTATACCAGTTGCTATTAGGATAAGAGGACTTTTTGGTGGCCATTCAGGAGGAGATATACACCTGCAGAGGGCTAATGCTAATAAACTCATGGGCAGAATATTGCGTCAGCTTGGGAAAACATTTTTCTTCCGCCTTAAAAGCATAAACGGCGGTCTTATGGACAATGCTATTACAAGAGAATGTGATGCAATTATTTATATTCCGGCTGAGGATATAATCGAACTTACGGACTTATGCAATCAGTTTGAAAACATGTTTTCAAATGAATATGCTTCAAGTGAAAAATCAATAAAGGTGTTTGTAGAAAGAGTTGAAGACAAGCAGGAAGAAGTTCTTGATTTTGAAACAACGAATAAAATAATATATGTCCTGAATTTAATTCCCTATGGAGTAATGCAAATTAGCCTTGAGATAGAGGGTCTTGTTGAAACATCAAATAATTTGGGAATTGTTAGAACGTTAGACAGCTCGGTTGATTTTATCTGTGCTGTAAGAAGCTCTGTGGCAACAAGAAAATATGATGTTCTTGAAGGACTTCAAATGATAACAGAGCTTGTTGGAGGTACTATGACACTTAAGGGAGAATATCCCGGGTGGGAATATAAAAAAGAAAGCAAACTCAGAGAAATATGTGTTCAAGCATATAAGGAGATGTTTGGAAATGAACCTAAGGTTCAAGCAATTCATGCAGGACTTGAATGCGGACTTCTTGGTTTCAAATATCCCGAACTTGATATGATTTCAATGGGTCCGGAGATGCATGGTATTCATACACCCTGTGAAAAAATGAGCATCCCTTCTGTGGAGAGAATGTGGAGTTTTATCACATTTGTAATTGAAAAGCTTTCTGAATAAATAGATAATAATTAAAAATATAGCACAGGCGGAGGAAAAGCTGTGAAATTGCCGTGGGACAAGAATTACCTTAAAATTTCGTTTCATGTCATAGTAACTCTGATTGCGATATATGCCATTGCTTTAGTGCTCAAGAATGCACCTGAGGTAATTATGAAAGTTGAAAGCTTTTTGGCTTATATTGTGAATATGCTTTCTCCGCTCATTATAGCTGTCATATTTTCATATATTATGAACCCTGCAGTCGAAAAATTGCAGGGTTTTTGTGACAAAATCTTTAATATTAAGCATAAAGGAAAATTTAAAAAACGTATTGCAGGAACAGCTTTTCTCTATATTATATTGTTTTCGGGTATCACACTATTATTGATATTCGCGTTGACAGGAATTGGCACAGCTGATATTGCAATCGTTGAGGAAAAAATCCGTGCATCGGTATTTGGCCTTACAAATACACTTAAACAGCTTAATGTGAAGCTGGCTGAAGCGGGAATTATAGAAAAAGATTCAAGTATTTTCGATAGTGTTATGGGATTTTTAAAGACAGAAATAACGAGTTTCACATCTTATTTTGCTCAAAGAGCTACTGCGATTGGTTCATTTGCACTTGATCTTCTTATCGGACTGACAGCTGCATTTTATTTCCTTATGGAAAAAGAAAGGATTCTATACAGCGGCAGAGATTATATTAAGACTTTTATTCCCAAACATTCAGACGGAGTGCTGGATTCACTCTATGAGGCAAACAGGATCTTTTCTGGATATATTAGGGGACAGATTACAGATGCCTTTGTGATGGCATCCCTTATTAGCATTAGCTTTTTGATAATAGGAATTGATTATCCGCTTGTTATTGGAGTAATTTCCGGATTTTCAAACTTAATACCATATGTGGGAGCTATAGTTGCGTTTGTACTTTCAATAAGCGTGGCATTTTTCAGCGGGACACCTATTAAAGCTTTGTACGCCGGTATTGTTGTTCTTTTACTTCAGCAGCTTGACAGCTCAGTTATAGCACCCAGAGTGGTTGGGAATAAGGTTAAACTTCATCCTGTTTTTGTTATATTGTCATTGTCGGTATTTGGAAGCATATTCGGCATATGGGGGATGATATTTGCTGTGCCTGTTGCGGCTATAATCAAAGTTATTTTTAAACGGATTTATGACAAAAAAAAATATAATATTCCAAAGCATCAAAATCCTTGAATAATATGTCGCTAAAGCCTATAATAACAATAATGCTGTTTGGTATAATAAAGGACAGGAGGCTAAAATATGGCTGAAAAAGGACAGGTTACTCAGGTTAAGCCTGATAATAAAGTAGTTGTTAAAATGATTAGAACAGAAGCATGTGGTAAGTGCAGAGCTTGCATGGTGTTTTCATCTAAGGAAATGATAATGGAAGCAATGAATGAATGTAATGCTAAGGCTGAAGATTGGGTAGAACTTGAACTTCAGAAGGATAGTTTTTACTCAGCAGTGCTTATTATGTATGGTTTCCCTAGCTTGGGACTTATGTTAGGTATAGTGCTTGGATATTTTGGTCTATACCAGCTCATGCCAGGTTTTAACAGAGAAATATTGGGTTTGATTTGTGGTCTGATTGGTATTTACATTTGTCATCTTGTAATTAAGAAAAATAATTATAGATGGGAAAATAACAAAAAGTATATTCCGGTTGCAGCAAGACTTGCAGATCCGCCAACACCGGGTGAATTAGAATACCAACTGCTTTTTGATGAGAACAGGAAATAATAAGAATAAACAGGCTGTTACTGATTTTATCTCTAACAGCCTGTTTTTTTGTTAATCTAATTTTGGAAGTCCCATAAAACCTTTTTCCAAATCAGCATCTGTTGGAATATAATCACTCATTTCACCGATGTTGTACTTTTCATAAGCGGTCATATCAAAGTAGCCTGTTCCGGTAAGACCGAAAAGAATTGTTTTTTCTTCTCCATTTTCTTTGCATTTAACAGCCTCATCAATAGCTGCACGTATGGCATGGCTGCTTTCGGGTGCAGGAAGTATACCTTCTGTACGGGCAAATTGAGTTGCTGCTTCAAATACACTTGTTTGCTCAACAGAGCGTGCCTCCATCAGACCATCATGGTACAACTGTGAAAGAATTGAACTCATGCCGTGGTAGCGAAGACCACCAGCGTGGTTTGCTGAAGGAATAAATCCACTTCCGAGTGTATACATCTTGGCAAGAGGGCATACCATTCCTGTGTCACAGAAATCATATGCAAATTTTCCTCTAGTGAAGCTGGGGCATGAAGCTGGTTCTACGGCAATTATGCGGTAGTCAGATTCTCCGCGAAGCTTTTCTCCCATGAACGGTGAAATAAGACCGCCGAGATTTGAGCCTCCGCCTGCACAGCCAATGATAATATCCGGTTTAATGTCGTATTTATCAAGCGCCGCTTTTGCTTCAAGTCCAATTATAGACTGATGAAGAAGAACTTGATTGAGCACCGAACCGAGTACGTAACGGTAACCTTCCCGAGATGTTGCAGCCTCAACAGCCTCGGAAATAGCACAGCCAAGAGAGCCTGTTGTTCCGGGAAATTCTTCTAAAATTTTTCTGCCGACTGCTGTTGTTTCAGACGGGGAAGGAGTAACGGATGCTCCATAAGTACGCATAACCTCGCGGCGAAATGGTTTTTGTTCATATGATACCTTAACCATATATACTTTGCAGTCTATGTCGAAGAAAGAGCATGCCATTGAAAGAGCAGTACCCCATTGTCCGGCGCCTGTTTCGGTTGTAACTCCTATAAGTCCCTGCTTTTTCGCGTAATATGCCTGAGCAAGTGCAGAGTTAAGCTTATGACTTCCTGATGTGTTGTTTCCCTCGAATTTGTAATAGATTTTTGCAGGTGTGCCAAGTGCTTTTTCAAGATTATAGGCACGCATAAGTGGAGAAGGACGATACATTTTATAAAAGTTCTGTATTTCTTCGGGTATATCAAAATATTTGGTTGTGTCGTCAAGCTCCTGTTTAATAAGTTCATCACAAAATACAGGTCGAAGCTCTTCAAATTGCATTGGTTGAAGTGTTCCAGGGTTGAGAAGAGGGGCCGGTTTGTTTTTCATATCTGCTCGTACGTTATACCATTGCTTTGGCATCTCATTCTCATCAAGGATAATTTTGTAGGGGATTTGCTGGTTATTTTGGTTCATTTTGTGTTCTCCTCTCTTAGTTTAAAATAAAAAAACCTCTTGTCCTATAGAAATATAGGACAAGAGGTAAATACTCCTGCGGTGCCACCTAAATTCACCCAATTAAAATAAAAAGGGTGCGCTTTTACTGTATACTATCATATACATTCCGCTGTAACGTGCGGATTGCCGTCTCACCTACTCGAAGTACTTTCGGTTTGCCCTCATAAGCCCATTCATCATACCATCATTGTTGTACTCTCAGCATATACAACTCTCTGTGCAATGTTTTTGGAATGATTACTACTCTTAATCGTTGGTTTTTATATTGATAATATTATTACACTCTAAATTTGGTTTTGTCAATAGAATATTAAAAAAATTTAATTTATGCCCAAGCACATGCACCGATTTCAACATGTCCACGTATAATGCAATATAGATGATATATAAAAATCATTTATTAAAATCTTTCGGTGCTGAAAGAAACAACGTATGTAAAAATGAATAAATATGCAGATGCAAGACTGTGTAAATATAACAGAACATTATATAAAATAATGGTTATTTTTTTATTAAATTAAAAAAGGAGAGATTGTTTATGCGTTGTTGTTCATGTTGTTTTTGCAGGTGCAGGTGCAGGTGCAGGTGCGTTTGCAGATGCTGCAGATGTTGTAGATAATGTATCTGATGTATCTTATGTATCTTAAAACCATCAAAAACATAATTAAATAAAACATATTTGCCCATCAAAACTTGAAAAGGAGGAGCCATTTTATGAAGGAAGACTATGAAGAAGTAAATGAAACTTATGATACAAGCGCAGAAGCTACCAATACGAGTACTGAGTCTATTGAAAATGGATCAAAATCATACGGTTATTCTCCATGCTACTGTTGCAGAAGCAGTAATATTAGCTGCTGTGATCCCGGTGAGCTTGTAAAAAACGGAGGGATGGAATATATCTTAAATAACAGACCTAGGCATTGGACTTTTATAAACTCATCAGGAGTAAGTTCTGAAAATACAAGCGGAAATGTTCATACAGGAAATGCATCTGTTACTATCAACAGTGGTTCAGGTATAGAGCAGAGGATTGATCACATTAGAGATTATGTTGTTTACAATTTCTCATTCTTTGCAAAGGGATTAACTTCGGCGGTTGGTTTGACAGCAACGGTAATATTTATAACCTGCTTTTGTCAGATAGAAGGAGCAGAAATTACAATTAGGGCTATGGATATGATAAATGACGGACGTGGTTATGATTATTACAGAACACTTACAACAATGGCACCTAGAGGAACAATTGCAGCTTTAATCAGATTTACAGCAAATGGAGCAACGGGTCAGAGAGTCAACATTGATGATGTATCATTTTCTGCCAAATAAGTTTTGCAGCACTGTCATGTGACGGTGCTGTTGCTTTATGATAATATATATGCTAATATGAAAAAAATGTATTTTAAAGGAATGCAGAGGATATGTTAAAAAATAACAAAAGAGGGTTTTCTTTGCTGGAAATGCTTATTGTTGTGGCAATAATAGTGATTTTGCTGGCCATGGTAATTTCAGCAGCTTTACCGGCTATATCAAAAACAGAGGCTGCAGTATGTGCATCAAATAGAAAAAGTGCGGTAACAGTTCTTCAATCTGATATTATTCTGAATGAATTGGATCCTAAAGATATACAAAAGGCTTTAGATGATTTAAATATAAAATGTCCTTCAGAGGGTGTTTATCATGCAAATTATGATGAAGAAACACAGACTGTTGCTGTAGAGTGTTCGAAGCACACACAGACGATAACACAGAGCGTTTTGACCGAGTTTATACAGATGTGCCAAGACTATGTTGATTATTCGTCGTATAAAAGCAGTGATAAGCTTAGGAAAGCTATGTATCAACAACTGGGTAATAAGTGGAATACGATTGGTTTTGAAGATAATGATGCAGAGTATTACATACAGCCATATTGGAATGTTAATTCAGATGAAATGTATGTTTTCGCAAGTACGCAAAGCAATACAGATGGAAATTGGTATACAGGATATATATATAACGCAGATACTGCAACGTGGTATCATGGACCGTCATTCAGCTTTGTCGGAAAGAATATGACGTGTTGGGACGACGTATGGGATACAATGCAGAGCAAAGGTTGGAAGCCTGTAGAAGTTGAATTTGAAAAATAGAGAGAAACAGCTCAGAAAAATTTTTGAGCTGTTTCTTTATTTATATATACAATGCTTTGAGGACATAAAAATGATGACAATTGAAGTTGCTGAGATTTAACTGCAGGAAAGTCTTCCATTAAACGCTAAAGTTATCACAAATTCTCAATATCCTCAATATTATGTGTCATAAAGGAGTGAGTATATGTCCACAAATTCAATTGTTGGAATTTTTGGTGGTGATAAACGACAAGTATATATAGCTAAATCTCTTATTAGTCAGGGATATATTGTCTATACCTATCAAATTCCTGAATCTATTCAAAGTGAAAAATGTACGGAAGTGCATTCACTGAGTGAAATATTCAATAAATGCGGCATACTAATTGGCCCAACGCCTTTGATAAAAAATGTTGCGACTGCCGCTCCAAAAAGTGACGGCGAGTCTATGGTTTCTAATTTTGCTGATTTTCTAAAAAAGGACCATTTTCTTATCGGAGGAATGATACCACCTGCTTTAACCGATTTTTGTACCAATAAAAAAATACCTTACTATGACCTTATGAAAAACGAGAAGATTGCCATATTAAATGCCATTGCTACTGCAGAAGGCACAATTATGGAAGCTATACAAGCCAGTGAAATTAATCTTCATAGCAGCAATTGTCTTGTTCTAGGCTATGGACGATGTGCCAAGGTCCTTGCTGAGAAGTTGGGGGGAATAGGTGCAAAAGTCACCGTGGCAGCCAGATCTGAGGAAGCACTTGCTTATGCAGAGGTCTCAGGATTGCAGGCTGTTTGTTTATCAGATATAAAGGATATTCTGTCAAACTATGACTTTATATTCAATACAATTCCGTCTCTTATATTGGATAGGAGTTGTCTTGATGTTGTAAAACAGGATGTTGTTATAATTGATATCGCATCTTCCCCCGGAGGTGTGGATTATGATTATGCTAATCAAAGAAAACTCAACGCCAAACTATGCCTTGGACTGCCTGGGAAGGTAGCCCCTAAGACCTCTGCTAATATTTTAGTTAACGAAATCACCAAATTATTGAAAGAGAGATGTGATTAAATGACCATTAGCGGGAAAAATGTGGGAATTGCCATCACCGGATCATTTTGTACCTTCAATAAGGTATTTCCCCAAATTGAACGGTTGATAGAAGAAAATGCCAATGTATATACCATATTTTCAGAGTGTGCCCAAATAACAGATACTAGATTTGGGGATGCACACAGTTTTTTACAAAGGGCAGAAGAAATCACAGGAAATAAACCGATTACAACAATTACAGAAGCAGAGAAGTTAGGGCCAAACAATATGCTTGATATTATAGCAATTGCTCCTTGCACAGGCAATACGCTGGCAAAAATGGCAAACGCAATTACAGATTCCACTGTGCTTATGTCCGTAAAAGGTTTACTGAGAAATAATAAACCGGTTGTTATTGGATTATCAACAAATGATGCTTTAAGTAATAATTTAAAAAACATCGGAACAATGATAAACAAGAAAAACATATTTTTTATACCATTTGGTCAGGATAATTATAAAGGCAAACCGAATTCCATGGTCTCTGACTTTAGTTTAATTATTCCAACACTTGTAGAAGCTTTAGATGGCAAACAAATACAGCCTGTTATCCTTACTCCTCAGTAATATAAGCAATATGTATCATGGTTCTGTAACAATATAAACCGAAATAAAGGGAGCTTTAAATCAAGAAAAATGGTGCAAATGCTGGTATAGGCGGTTGTTTGATATATATACCAACCAAAGTCTAGACAGAGAGTTTGTGCAATCTATCGGATTAGCTCCCTTTTTATTCTATTCTGAAAACGGAATGCCGCTAACGGGACTAAGGTTATTTTTCATTCATAATCGTAGATTGTCCTTGATAACGCAAGCTGTTCAACTTGTTCGTTCATTACTCTCGGTCAAGGTTTTTTAATATTTCATGATAGCGTATTGTTGCTAATGCACTTGGTTCATTTTTCTTACAAAAAGAAAACTTGGCCAGCTTTGGAACATTGCGCTCAACAACAATCTGTCCATTTACAATTTTGGATTCCAGCATTCTTAAGGCTTCCAGAAATCGGTTATCCTCCTTTGCACGATTGTAAAAAGATAAAACATAGACGTAAATAAAAAGATTGTAGTTACGAAATGGATACTCAACCTGCATGAACAATGTCCCAATCCCATAGTGACATGGACCAATTGGTTTTCGGATTGTCCAATGATCGAGCAAAAATTCTACAGCTCTATCAAGTGCAAACTCTTTGTTAAGATAATCACTAAATCGGAATGCGCTAAGACAGGTGAGCGTTGGAAATGGGTTTGAATATTCTGTTTCTGGGCCGCGGCCAAAGCTGAACTTGTTACAGCGCCAGCCACCGTCGGTATACTGAATATCCAAAAGGTTTCGGAAAGTTTTTTGCAGTCTAGCATCATATGCATATCCCATATGGCAAAGTACATCGGCGGCGTAAGCGGTATGGCATGGGTAAATAGAGCCTTTCGGATACACCTTAAAACTCCCATCTTCTCTCCATGTACTGAATATTAAATCGGCGCATTCTTTAAGGAGAGGTTCGTTGGGCTCCATACCTAATTCCAACAGATAAAGTACACAGTCTAGAGTGGAAAAAGGTGATCCTTTAATTAAGCGTTTATCAGGGGTTGTCCAATAGTCTGCGCCATTATCATATCTATGCGACAATATTGCTTCATAATCTGCTAAGTACTGACTCGCTATAGCCATTTTTTCAACTCCTTTTCAAATTTAGCTATGTCATTGATATGCCATAATCATCCATAAATAGACTCAATTATGTACTATATACTTTCTTAAGTCTCTAACGACATAAACCAGCAATATTCTTATCCTTAACCAATAGTAAAGTCCTCCCTAACTAAATCACTTCCCGCATACTTTTATGCCTCCAATCTCTTACCGAGCATCTGGGCAAATCATCCTTCAAATGAATATCCATTTTATGGATTTATACCTTCCAAGATAGCAAGAAGATGGTATTAACATGCTAGTGGAGGTGATAATGGTAGGAGGTACATTAGAGGAAGCAGTTTTAACTGTTTCGAATTGATTTCTGAATTTCAACAGAGATTTCCTTGGTTCGGGCAATTCCATTCATCAAAGAAGCGTCCAATGTCTCACCTCGGTTCAAACTGGTTATTATCTCTTCCGTAATTCCTCCCTTTGTAATCATCCGATTGATATATTGATTCTTTTCCGTGCTGTTTAGAAATTCAGGCAAAACAGCTATTGCCCATTTATAAATTTCCAAAAGCAGCGGATATTCGGTTTCTATCTTTTCAATGGCTTTTGCACACTCGATTGGATTGTCTACCCTCAATATTGCCGCAGGCATGCAGACTCCGGCAGTAAAGATATCTAGGTCATCTTCGCTCCCTATTTGGATATATCTGAGATTTAACAAACTAATCAGCAGCTTCAAATGTTCGTGCTGTGGGTAAACTGTTGCCACACCTCTTCCGGACGATACAGTATCCGGCCCGCTGAACATCATCCGATATATCTCTACATTAAATATTTTATTTAGTTGTTTTATGGGAATGCCAGCCATGCATGAAACAATGAGACTTTTATTGTCTGCAAGAGCCTTTTTTAGTTCAATGGTATCCTGAGGTTTAACTGTGATTAAAATAATACCTGCTTCCGTAAACAGTCTTTGGTTATCAGCAATACATAAAGATAGACCTTTTAATTCAAGCTGTTGATACGTAAGTGGATTACCCCTATACGAAATAATAAGATTCTCTTTTTCAAGTCCATGGTCAACCAAGGATTGTGCAATAGCCTGTCCCAGATGGCCGCATCCTACAATTCCAATCTTGAGCCTATTAAGCAATTTCCAATCTTGTTTATACAATTTGCCTTCTCCTTTTATCAAAATAACAACACATAAAATGCCCTAAAAAATAGGTTAAAAATGTTCCCTAAGTTTTGTTTAATATCCGATCTGTTTTTGGTTACATCTCTTTTGATGTGTTATAACCCAATTCATAGTAAGTATTATTATTGAACTCAAAATTTTTAATCACATCAAGTCCAAGCTTTTTAGTATGAGCAAAGTATGACCTGGTGTTTATATGATTAATAAAGGTTATCAAGATCGGATATCTTTTATTCATTTGCGTTCTGGAAAAATCAAAAACCTTTTTTAATACTTCTGTGCCTCTGTAATCCTTATCAATGCAAATTGGCCCATACTGATAAGAGTTTTTTGTAGATAGTATTTGTCCCATATATTCCGTATTTTGCAAGTCATTCAGCATATGCTGAAAAAGCGGCCATTTAGCCCAATATTCCCAGGATGCAGCCATAGCATAAGAAACAATCCTCTTACCGTCACATGCAATCGTAATTCCATTTTCTGTTTCAATAAGTTCCTTAAATTGCGCTTCTGTAAATAAGGTAGTTACGAAACCCTCTGCTTTGTCTTCTTCGCTAATGGTTGCAATATGATATTTTTTCTGTAATTCTGCTATAGCAGGTATGTCTTCAATTAAAGCATTTCTATAATTCATATGTATTCTCCTTTATGATGCCGCTTGAAGTGGATTTCCCATTGGTGGGGAGGTGGCTTTTCAAACCTACACTCCGTCACAGTGTTTTCAAAAAATAGATTCTATGATATCCTGCTTCATACCGGTCATCATATTCCACATATCCAAGTTTTTTGTATATACAGATATTTTCAGTCATCGCAGCATTGGTATACAGCCGTATTTCTCGGATACCTTTTTCGTAGGCGTACCTTTCGGCATAAGCAATCATACTTTTCCCTAAGCCTCTTCCCTGAAAGCTAGGCAGCACGGCTACATTCTCCAGCAGTATGAATGCATCAAAATTCTTGAGTACAAGAACGCCTGCCATGCATCCGGAATACTCAATAGTATAAACATGACCGTTTTCGATCAGAAAGTGGTAATCATCTAACATGGGGCCTGGTTTTTTCCCCATCCGTGGTACGTACTTCTGATAGGCTGAGTACACACAGTCTGACACTTTCTCCACATCACTCAAAACAGCTTTCCTGAGCCTCATTTCCTCCATAAAAAACCTCCTCTGTTCAAATACAGACTTTGTGATTGAAAAAGCTTTAGCTTTTTTCTAGCTTTACCACACATTCTGTATGTACCGTTCTAGGAAACATATCAATACATTTGACTTTTTTAGTTTTATATCCGTTTGCTTCAAAAATCTGCAAATCTCTTGCAAGGGAAGTGGGTTTACATGAAACATATATTATTTCCTTTGCTCCAAAATTGATTATTTTCATAATTGCTTTAGGGTTAATTCCGTCTCTGGGGGGATCTACTATTATAAGATCAGGTTTGTCCTCAAGTTCATCAACTTTTTTTAGCACGTCACCTGCAATAAATTCGCAGTTTGTTATTCCGTTAAGTTCAGAGTTTATTTTTGCTGCCTCAACAGCCTCCTCAACAATTTCTATTCCAATAACTTTTTTGCTGCCTTTGCTCATTATCTGACCAATAGTGCCTGTTCCGCAATAAAGGTCAAATATTGTTTTTCCAGATGTGTTCCCGGCAAATTCACGTACAACAGAATAGAGTTTTTCTGCACCTTTTGAGTTTGTCTGAAAAAATGAGAAAGCAGAAATCTTGAATTTAAGACCAAGTAGGTTCTCGTAAAAATAATCATTGCCGTAAAGAATCCTAGTTTCATCACTCTGAACAACATCAGAAATTACATCGTTCAACGTATGAAGAATACCTGCAATTTTGCCGTCATATCCTGTGTTGAGAAGTGTTTTGGCAAACTCATCAGGGTTAAATGTATAATTGCTTGTTGTGATCAAGTTAATAAGAATTTCTCCTGTAAAAGCTGCTTTTCTGACTACAAGATGGCGCAGCTCTCCATCATGCTTTTTTTTATGGTAAAAAGGTATATTGTTTTCTGTAAAGAATTTAAGTGCAGTATCAATAATTTTCAGGAAATCGTTGTCGATTATGTTGCAGTCACGCAATGTTACAACTTCATAAAAGCTTCCTCTTTTCCTCATTCCAAGGGAAAGGTCGCCGTCTTTTTCTGAATCACCAAATGAGAACTCGCACTTGTTTCTATAACCAGTTTCTTCTGGTGCAGGTACTAAACCTAAGAATTCATAGTTCTCAATTTGTGCATTATTTAATATCTGAAGAACCATTTTTTCTTTAATCTTATTTTCTTCTTTATAATTTATACGCTGATAATTGCAGCCTCCGCATACATCGCAGTGAGAACAGCCGTTTTCGGTTTCAATGGGTGAACGCTCAATTATTTCCCTAAGTTCGCCCTCCATGACACCGTTGCGCTTTTTGGTGATACGAGCAAGAACCTTTTGACCTGGAATAGTGTTTTTTACAGTTATTGGAATGTCATCAATTGTTCCTTTACCTTTATTTGGGAAATATATATCATTTATAATTAACTCAACAAAATCATTTTTTTTCATTTTATAGAATCCTCCGATAAATTGGTTTGATTTTTTCTATCTTTGTGATATACTGAAATAACGAAATAATAATCTAAGAATACTAGATTATAATACATAATCATTAAAACATAAAAACAAAAAACATAAAACATATTATTAATAAAAATAGGAGTGTAAATATTAATGGCTGAAAAAATCGAGACGGGTAGTGTAGTAGAGGGAAAGGTTGTAAGAATTAAACCGTTCGGGGCGATTGTTCAATTGGAAAGCGGAGAACAAGGACTTGTACACATTTCACAGATAGCAAACGGTTTTGTTCAGGATATAAATGAACATGTTGCAATCGGAGATTCAGTTAAAGTCAAAGTAATCTCAGTTGACGAAGAGAACAAAAAAATCGCTCTTTCTATTAGAGATGCACTTCCGAAGCCGCAAAGACCACAGTATCAGCAGAACAATAAACCCAGAGAGCATAAAAATAATTATGAGCCCAGAGGAGCTAAACAGACCGGAAATGATGAATTTCAGGTAAAAGATCCTGTCAACGATTTTGAAGATAAAATGAAGGACTGGCTTAAGCAGTCAAATGAGCGTCAAGCCGGAATAAATAAACGCAACAACAGACGCAATGGCGGATATTGATTACTTCATTTTCAGCAATCTAATTATATAGGTTGAAGCAGATTTTTTCAACAACAGAATATTTAGTAATTAAAAGCTTCCATGTTTAACGCATGGAAGCTTTATTTTTTTGTATTTCCTCATTCAGCTCATTAAGATAAACCCATCTGTCCATTGTTTGTTCAAGCTGTGCTTCTAATGAATCTTTTTCTTCAGTCAGTTCTTGCAGCTTTACATAGTCCGTTTTAGTCTCACTTATTTTCACTTCAATTTTTAAAATACTGTTTTCTATTTTCGATATTTCATCATTTATAGTTTCAAATTCCTTTTGCTCTGAATATGTCATTTTGAGTGGCTTGTTTTCAGAATTTCTGACGGTTTTGGTATTTTCTTTTTTTATAGGTTCATCAGGGATCTGTTTTGATTCACGCAGCCTGAGATAATCACTGTATCCGCCCTCATATTGAATTATTTTACCATTTTCATCAAACGAAAATATTCTGTCTACTACCTTATCAAGAAAATATCTGTCATGGCTTACTATGACAACTGCTCCATTGAAGGTATCAAGATAGTCCTCAAAAATGCTCAGTGTCGCAATATCCAAGTCATTTGTCGGTTCGTCGAGGAAGAGTATATTGGGCGCTTCAACAAGTATTTTTAGAAGGTACAGCCTGCGTTTTTCTCCGCCTGAAAGTTTTCCGATTGGTGCCCACTGCATGGTTGGCGTGAATAGAAATTTTTCAAGCATCTGAGATGCAGAGATTCTTCCATCAGCAGTCTGAACATATTCGGCAGTATCTTTTATATAGTCAATTACACGCTGGTTATTGTCCATAACTTCATTGTGCTGTGAAAATACTCCAATTTTTACAGTATCACCAATTTCAACATCTCCGCTGTCAGATGCCAGAGAGCCTGTAAGTATATTAAGAAGAGTAGATTTTCCACATCCGTTTGGACCAACTATTCCAATACGATCATGTTTAAGGATAATATAGCTGAAGTTATCAATGTATTTAACTCCGTCGTAAGACTTAGTTACCTCGTTTGCAATAATAGTTTTTCGTCCAAGACGTGTTGATGCAACACTTATTTCAAGTTCCTCATCAAATGACTTAGATGCGTGCGTTGAATTTACTTCGTGGAAACGTTCCAGCCTGGCTTTTTGCTTTGTACTTCTTGCCTGAGCACCACGATGTACCCATTCAAGCTCGTTACGCAAAAAATTTTGTCGTTTTCTTTCAGAAGATACAGCAAGCTCCTCACGGGCAGCCTTTGCTTCAAGAAATCCGCTGTAATTTGTTGTATAAATGTACATATTTGTATCGTCGATTTCAAGCGTTTTATTAACGACTCTGTCAAGAAAATATCTGTCATGTGTTACCATAAGCAGAGCACCTTTATACTTTGCAAGATATTTTTCCAGCCATTCAATTGATTCATTGTCTATGTGGTTTGTAGGCTCATCAAGTATCAGTAAGTCAACAGGCGTGATAAGTGCTCTTGCAAGTGCCATTCTTTTAAGTTGTCCGCCTGAAAGAGTTCCGGATTTTTTATAAAAATCTGTAAGGCTCAGTTTAGTAAGAATTGTTTTTGCATCACTCTCAAGATTCCATGTATTTGCAGCATCCATTTTATCATTTAAGGCATAAAGCTGTTTTTCTGCATTTGGTTCTCCTAATTCGACATTTCTAACGGTTTGTTCATATTCTTTAATCAGTTTAATTATAGGATTATCACTATTGAATACTTGACCAAGGACAGTATCATTTGGGTCAAATTCAGGGGTCTGCGGCAGATATCCTATACGCAGCCCGTTAATTTTTATAACCTGACCGCTGTCAGGATTTTCACTTCCTGCAATAATTCTCAGCAGTGTACTTTTTCCGGTGCCGTTTATACCGATTACACCAACTTTATCGCCAGTATCTATACCAAATGTTATGTTATCAAATATTCTTTTATCGCCGAAGGATTTTGATATTCCTTCAACAGTTAGTAAGTTCATACAATTCTCTCCCTATTTAAGATTTCAGAAAAATATATATAAAAGAATACATTAAAAAACCAAAATATGCAATAAGTCTCATTTTGTAATATTTTTGTAATTTGCTTTTTTTAAAACATGTGTTATAATGCTTATGCAATGTTGGTATAAGGAGGTGTGCATAGTGGCAAAGGAAAAAGTTTCAAGATTGATTGCTCAGAACAAAAAGGCTTATCATGAATACTTTATTGAAGAAACTTATCAGGCAGGTATATCATTGACAGGAACAGAAGTTAAAAGTATGCGCCTTGGAAAATGCAGTCTTAAGGAGAGTTTTATCAGAATTGAAAATAGTTCTGCTTTTATTTACAATATGCACATAAGCCCATACGAACAGGGGAACATTTTTAATAAAGAACCGTTGAGAATAAGGCGTTTACTTCTTCATAAACATGAAATTAATAAAATTTCTGGTGCTGTGACAGCAACGGGGTATACGATAGTTCCTTTAAAGGTTTATTTTTATCATGGCTTGGTAAAAATTGATATTGGCATTGCAAAAGGTAAAAAGCTTTACGACAAACGTCAGACAATTGCTAAAAGCGATCAGTTACGTGAAGCTGAAAAAGATTTCAAGATTCGAAATCTTTCTGTATGACTTCAACCGCAATTTGCGGTCAATTCGGGGCTGTAATGGTTTCGACGGGAGTCTTGAAAATAGAGATAGCCATCCGCAGCATCGGTCAACTGCGTAATAAGGCCGTAAACTTTTAAAAAGAAAAGACAACAATAATTCTTTAATGGCTGCCTAAGCGCAGCCCGTTGGCCCGAGATTGCTCACAGTTTCGGTAACCGGCGTCGTCTTTGTGAGGCCCTTTCATGCTTAAGCTTTGCGGCTTGAAAAGATAAATGAAGCTACCTGATTCTTCAGCCTGATTGTCGGCGGTTGATGACGGGAATTTTAAATGACAATCTATGATGGAAGAAGTCTTTATTGACGGGCTTTTGGACAGGAGTTCGATTCTCCTCAGCTCCATTCTTTAAAGCCGCTAAATTAGCGGCTTTTTTCTTTTATCTTGAATGTGGTAGATATTTAATGGCAAGAAAAAAGGTTGTAAAAAATATTTCCTTTGATAATGAAAGAAATAAATATTATGTCAATTTAGGTTTTGGCGTTGATGAAAATGGGAAGCAGATAAAGACAACAAAAACATTTAATAAGCTTGCAGATGCAAGAAATGCACTTAAGGAACATGAGGGTAATAAGGTCAAAAGAACACTTACAGTTCCCCAAAAAAACTACTGTCGGTGAATGGCTGAAGTACTGGCTTGAAGAGATAGTAAAACCCAACAAGGAACTTATTACTTCTATAATAATATAATAAACAATCATGTTGTACCAGAACTGGGAAAGGTTCCTCTTTAGGATTTGAAGGCAGTTCAGATTCAAAAATATTATAATAAAAAAATAACAGAAGGCGGACTCTCTTCAACCCAGCCTATTATCCCAAACACTGGTGGTGTCGAATATGATCCAGCAACTAATACTATGAACTTTCTAGAATTTCAAATTCAAGATTCAAAATGTATCGATAATAATGAATATGTCTACACAAGACTATCAATTTCTCAAAGTATAGATTTGGATAAGCTCAAAAAGGACTTAGAAGAGGTAGGAGATAAGATATTAAAGGTGGCAGTAGTGGTAGCAATAGGAGTTGCCATCCTTGTAGTAGCACCAGAGGCTATTGCTGCGGCAGTTGCGGCAGTTGCGGCAGCTTCTGCACTTCCTGCACTTGGTGTACTTGGTAGTGCAGCAGGATCTATAGCTTTAGCGCCTGCATTTGCATAAAAATGTATTGTACCCCTAACTTGTTATTATCTTGCTTTAAGGAATTTACTTTTTAATGACCTGAAGAATAGTAACAAGATTAACAATAAGCATTTAAAAAGTATAACTCAATTATAAACACTTATAGAGCAGAAGAATTCTTCTGCTCTATTTTCATAATAATCCCTAAACCACGTTATATATAAATAATTATTGTTAAAATTTGTTAATTGTAGTAAAATAATATGGTTATGATGATATATCCACAAAAATAGTTAACATGAAAGGGAGTTAATGATGAGAAAAATAATGGTAAAAACCTTAGGAATAGCAGTATTATTGATTACCCTATTTCTGCCAAACACATGTGCATTTGCTAACGAAGAAAAAAACAGCTGGAAAGAACTAGCTACTATGCCTACATATAGATTTATGTTTCAAACAGAAGTTGTTGACGGTAAAATATATGCCATTGGTGGATTGGGAGATGGCTATTATCCAACAATAATATCGCCTACAGAAGTTTATGATCCTTCCATCAATACATGGACTACCTTAGCTTCTATGCCTGTTGCTTTACCGGACTACCTTCAAACAGAAGTTATTGACGGTAAAATTTATGCTATTGGTGGTTGGGGAACAGAAGATACACCTGTAACATCTACAGAGGTTTACGACCCTTCTACAGATACATGGACAGTCCTAGCTCCTATGGCTGTTGCTCAAGGAGATAACTTTCAAACAGAAGTTATTAATGGTAAAATTTATGCCATTGGAAATAGTACTGACGGTACTTGCACATTATTAACTGAAGTATATGATCCTTCTACTGATACATGGACTATTTTGGCTTCTATTCCAATCGATTGTAAAGACTTTCAAACAGAAGTTGTTGACGGTAAAATTTATGTCATTGGCGGATACAACGGTTCCATATGGCACATTTCCGATGTAAATTCACTTTCATCTACAGAAGTATATGATCCTCCTACTAACACATGGACTACTCTAGCTCCTATGACAACATCAAGGTATGACTTTCAAACAGAAGTAATTAACGGTAAAATTTACGCCATTGGGGGTTGGAACGTTAGTGCTGTGGATTCCAAAGGAAAGTCCCTATCATCAACAGAAGTTTATAATCCCTCTACAAATACATGGACTACTTTAGCTTCTATGCCTACACCTCGGTGTTCCCTCCAAACAGAAGTAATTAACGGTAAAATTTGCGCCATTGGTGGCTTTGGTTCCAATGACTTATCGTCAACAGAAGTTTACGACCCTTCTACTGATACATGGACTACTCTGGCCTCTATGTCAAATGCAAGGTGTTTCTTTCATTCAGAAGTAATTAATAAAGTTATTTACGCTATTGATGGTTGTTCTTTTGAATCATATACTGTAGATACAAATGCACAAAAAAAACCATTAGAAATTCTTAAGTTAATTAAGAAAGGGAGATAATGATGAGAAAAATAATGGTAAAAATCTTAGGAATAGCAGTATTATTGATTACCATATTCCTGCCAAACACATGTGCATTTGCTAACGAAGAAAAAAATAGCTGGAAAGAACTAGCTCCTATGCCTACATCTAGGTTGACGTTTCAAACAGAAGTTATCGATGGTAAAATTTATGCAATTGGAAGTTGTTGGGACAGCAATTGCACTAAAATTTTATCGCCTACAGAAGTTTACGACCCTTCTACAAATGCATGGACTACTCTTGCTTCTATGCCTATTGCTCTACTAGACTACCTTCAAACAGAAGCTATTGATGGTAAAATTTATGCTATTGGTGGTTGGGGTATAAGCGATGATATACCTGTAACATCTACAGAAGTTTACGATCCTTCTACAGATGCATGGACAGTCTTAGCACCTATGTCTGTTAATCTGGCAGACGATTTTAAAACAGAAGTTATTAATGGTAAAATTTATGCCATTGGAAATATACATGACGGAACTTGCACATTATCAACTGAAGTTTATGATCCTTCTACTGATACATGGACTATTTTGGCTTCTATTCCAATCGATTGTAAAGACTTTCAAACAGAAGTTGTTGACGGTAAAATTTATGTCATTGGCGGACACGGCGGTTCCATATGGCACATTTCCGATATAAATTCACTTTCATCTACAGAAGTATATGATCCTCCTACTGACACATGGACTACTCTAGCTCCTATGACAACATCAAGGTATGGATTTGAAACAGAAGTAATTGACGGTAAAATTTACGCCATTGGGGGTTGGAACGTTAGTGCTGGGGATTCCAAAGGAAAGTCCCTATCATCAACAGAAGTTTATAATCCCTCTACAAATACATGGACTACTTTAGCTTCTATGCCTACACCACGGTGTTACCTCCAAACAGAAGTAATTAACGGTAAAATTTACGCCATTGGTGGATATGGTTCCAGTGGCTGTGATGACATACTATCATCAACAGAAGTTTATGATTCTTCTACTGATCCATGGACTACTCTGGTCTCTATGTCAAAATCAAAGTGTTTTTTATTTAATTCAGAAGTAATTGATAAAGTTATTTATGCTATTGATGAGTGCTCTTTTGAATCATATGCAGTCAATACAAGTTCACCAAATAACCGAGTAATCTTTAGGTATAATTAA
>JAYFPN010000007.1:0-82514 GCA_034927755.1 Candidatus Metalachnospira sp. | reverse complement strand
ATTGTCTTTTGACTTGGGTTTAATTTTTTCATCAACTGTTCAGTTTTCAAGGATCAATTTGTTTCCCTTTTTTTCTCTTTCTGTCTCACCGGACAGCTTGATAATAATACATCATTTATTTTCTTTTGTCAATACTTTTTTTAATTTTTTTAAAGTTTAAACAAAATTCAATGTTTATCACCAGGAATTCTTATTCTACACGATAATAAAAAAAAGTCAATACTTTTTTCACAAATAATTAGAAAGAGTTATTCAGTATAGCTCACAGTTGCATTTACATATGAAATATGCTCTTTCATTACTGTGTATGCAGTTGCATAGTCACGTTCTTTAATTGATTTAAGCAGATCTCCATGAACTTTTATAACAACGTCCATAAAACCCCACTTTTTACTGTAAGCATTTATTCCTGCCTGTTTAACATCTCTTCTTATTGTTTCATATGATGCCTGCATAACATTGTATAATAGTTCATTATGAGCAGCTTTAGCAACATTCATATGAAATTCCACATCATAATACGAGAATTTTTCAATATCGTTTTTACAAATAATCATTTTATTGTAGGACTCTGTTATCTTGTTTATATCTTCCTCAGTAGCACGTTTAGCTGCGTAGCTAGCGTTCTCAGCTTCAAGCATAAAGCGAAATTCAAGTATATCACTTGACTTTGAACTTTCAACAATCATATTAAAAGGCGCTGAATTAATCATATCATCAGTATTATTTATGCATGTTCCTGATTTTGAACGTACTATAAATCCAGAGAGGGCAAGTGCTGTATACGCTTCCCTCAATGAACTCCTCCCCACATCAAGAAGTTCACTCATTACATTTTCATTTGGCAAAACCATTCCTGCAGGTAATTTACCCATTACAATTAAATCCCTGAACTTTATAAAAAGTGCATCTGCTATATTCTTTCCATTTATATCTTTTAAATATTCCAAATTTTCCATTAAATATGCGTTAATAACACTCGCCGCCTTCATTGTCTGACAATATAATATATACTATCATTTGTTTTTAATTCTGTCAATAAACTAGGTTGAATTCATTTTAATAACTTGCTTTAAATCTTCAATATCTTAGAGAAAACGCAGTAGTAATGATTTGAACTTATAAACGGCAAAAAAACGTTGATACAAATAGTATCAACGTTTTTTTATAAATAGTAGGAAAATAATAAAAAATGGTTAGCATTTCAATTATATTTATCCGTATTAGCGGTTTCTGACATTAACCCGACTGTTTGCGAGGCTGCCGGGTTGAATATTAAAGGAGCAAATATAATAGCTTTTAATCGATTGCTTGGCGATAATTAGTTTTAATATTTTTGTTTTTTTAACGCTCCTTAAATAACGTACTAATAAAATAATTAAATCTTATAATCTGATTTCATTCCTATAAAACAAATCTTGTTGTCTGATTTCAATTTGAATTATATACTTAATAATTTTTTGTGTCAATACAAAATCATCATATTATTTCTAAAATCAAAAAAATTTGCCCGATTTTCTTAAAAATCGGTGGTAAAAATTTAAAAATAGTATTCTAATAAAAAATTGAAATATGACAACCGAATTAATTTTTAATGTTTACATGTCGATTATTTTGATGTAAAATATTTGTATATTATAGAATACGGAGGCATCAAAATGTCTGAAGATAAACCATTATATGAATTTCCATATGATACAATAATCGGAGGTACAGCCAAAATTACTGCCGATTATATCGTTGAACAATTTAAGAATATGATACTATCAGACATTTTTCCTTCAGGATATATGCTTCCAAACGAAAATACGCTTTGTGAACAGCTTGGAATAGGAAGAAGCACACTAAGAGAAGCTTTTAAGGTTTTATCAGCCTACTCCCTTATTACAAGAACAAAGCATGGGACATTTATAAATGACAGTAAAGATTTTAGTTCATCATTTGTAATCAATTACAACTTTCAGGAATCCGATCCTATCGAGCTAATGGAATTCAGAAAGATATTTGAGGCAGAAACAGCATTTCTTGCGGCTCAAAAAGCAACTACAGATGATATTATGGAGTTAAAAAAACTTCTTATTAAAATAGAAAACTGCAAAACCAATATATCTTCTCTTTCTTTTTATGATGTTGCATTTCATTACAGAGTTGCTTATTGCACACAAAATAAGCTTCTAATAAGCATGATGAAACTAATTTCAGATACTTACTACAAAAATGTACGAAAGCAATTTGAAGAAATTGATCATATCGGTGACAGAACTACCTACGAAGCAACAATATATTATCACACAAGAATATTCGATTCGATTCTTTTAAAAAACTCAAAACTGGCTTCCGAAATGATGCGTGAGCATCTTGATTCGGCTTTGCAGGAACTTATAAAAATGGGAAAAAACAAATAAAAAAGCCGTATCTGTCAAAATACATGCCAGATACGGTTATTTTATTACAAGCATTTTATTAAATTAAATATCTGTATAACTGTCTTTTTTATATTTTTTTGTGTCGTTTCCCTATCCATTGCCTCTTCAAGTGACATTGCTTTATCAGCTACTGCAAATATTGAATCAATGCCAGCATTATTACATAAACAAGCATCATCAGAAACACAGCCTGCAATTCCTATTACTTTGGCTCCCTGTTTCTTGGCTCTTTTTGCAACTCCAACAGGTGCCTTACCCATTGCACTTTGTGAATCAATTCTTCCTTCACCTGTTATTACAAAATCTATATTTTGAAGAGCACTGTCAATTCCTATTTCATCAAGTATTATCTCCACTCCGGGTTTAAGCTCTCCATTCAGATATGCCATAAATGCAAATCCCATTCCGCCTGCCGCTCCGCTTCCTGGATACTCTGAACAGTCATTCCCAAGCTTGTCCTTTGTTACTTTGGCAAAGTTTCTTAATGCTTCATCAAGAAATTTTACGTCTGCTTCTGATGCACCCTTCTGTGGCCCAAAAATATGAGAAGCTCCTGTTTCGCCACAAAGAGGATTATTAACATCACAGGCAATTCTAAAATTACATTCTTTAAGCTTAGAGTATACTTTATCTGTTTTAATATTTGCTATATCAGCTACATATTTACCACCGATGCCAACTGTTTTCCCATCCTTGTCTAAAAACTCAAAACCAAGTGCCTGAAGCATCCCCACACCTGCATCATTTGTAGCGCTTCCGCCTATTCCCACAATAAAGTTTTTGCAGCCTTTTTCAATAGCATCAATTATTACTTCGCCAACTCCATATGTTGTTGTATTTAAAGGATTTCTTTTATCTACAGGTGTAATAGGCAGTCCAGCGGCACCGGCCATTTCTATGATAGCGGCATCAGATAAAATGCCGTATTGACATACAACCTTTTCACCGATTGGCCCTGTTACTTCTGCATTTACCATCTCTCCATTCATTCCCGAAACAAGTGTCTCAACAGTACCCTCTCCGCCGTCAGCAAGAGGCATAACAATTACGTCAGCATCATTATAAACAGATAATACTGCTTCTTTTGCAGCCTCACCTGCTTCAAGTGATGATACACTTCCTTTGAATGAATCAATGGCTATTACAACCTTCATATACTCTCTCTCCTTTATAATTCAAGAATTTCGGCATTATTGATTGCTTCTTCAAGATATTTATCAAGCTCGGCTAACTGAGATTCTATTTTATCTATTACACTTGTTTTAGGCTTTGTTTCGGGATGCTTTGCAACAAAAATAGTACAGCAATCCTCATATGGTCTTATGGAAATATCGAATGTTCCTATTTTTCTTGCAATATCAACTATTTCCTGCTTATCAAAACCTGCAAGCGGTCTTAATATAGGCATTGTAGCAACTGCACTTATTGCATGAAGTCCCTGCATTGTCTGGCTTGCCACCTGACCAACACTATCCCCTGTTATTACAGCTAAGGAATTATCTTTTTCACCAATAGCACAAGCAACCCTTGTCATTGCACGCTTGAGAAATATAGTCAGCTTGTCATGGGGAACATTATCAAGAAGATAAAGCTGTAAATCTGTAAAAGGAACCACATACAGTCTAAATCCTCCTGTAAATACAGAAAGCCTTTCAGCCAAGTCAATTACCTTCTGCTTTGCCCTTTCACTAGTATACGGAGGAGAATTAAAATATACCCCTTCAACCTCTACTCCTCTTTTTGCCATCATAAATGCCGCTACAGGACTGTCTATTCCGCCTGAAAGCATTGCAATGCCTTTTCCTGATGAACCAACAGGCAGTCCACCGAAGCCATTAACAAGCTTGGAATATACATACGCATCATTCCTCAGTTCAACATTTACAATTAAGTCAGGATTATGGACATCAACAGTTAAGTGTTGGAACTCATCAAGTATATATTCCCCAACGGCAGCAGATACCTCTCTTGATTCTAACGGATACCTTTTATCTGAACGTTTAGTTTCAATTTTAAATGTCTTATAATCACTAATTCCTATGTCAGACATATGAAGGTTGCAAACTCTTTTTATATTTTCAATATCCTGGTCAGTTGTCTTAACTGCCGGACATACACCTATTATCCCCAGTATACATATAACTTTGGGGATAACCTTGTCAAAATCCATTTCTCCGCCTCTGTACTCAACTATCAGACGTCCCTGTTCTCTTACAACATAGTATTCACCTATATCATTAAGATTTTTCCTTATGGAATTGACAAGTCTTGTAATATATACTTTCCTGTTATTGCCTCTCATAGCAATTTCGCCGTATCTGACAATCAAAACCTTTTCTTCCATGCTGTTTACCTCATATATTTTCTGAGAAAAGCTACTTTCTCCTTAAGTACATCAACACATTTTTCTGCCTCTTCAACTGTGTTAAACCGGCAGAAGCTAAACCTAATTGCTCCCTCTATCCTATTTTCCGTCACTCCAAGAGCAGATAATACCGAGCTTGCACCTTTTTTCTTACTGTTGCATGCACTACCGGCAGAAACATATATTTCATTTTCTTCAAGTGAATGAAGTAAAACCTCGCTTCTTAAACCCTCAAAGCTAACATTAAGTACATATGGGCTTCCTTCGTCGAGTGAAGGACCATTTATATATGTGTTAGGTATTTCATTTAAAATTCCCGCTGACAAAGTCTTTTTCACAAGCATTACCTTTTTATTTGCATTATCAAGTTCAGCTAAATCTATTTTTACTGCTTCAGCAAGGCCTACAATTGATGGGGTATTTTCCGTTCCCGAACGCTGCCCTCTTTCGTGGCCGCCTCCAAAAATAATTGGTTTAACCCTTAATCCCTTTCTCATATAAAAAAAGCCGACACCCTTAGGTCCATGTACTTTATGTCCGCTTACAGAAAGCATGTCTATACCCATTTTCTTAACATTTATTGGATATTTTCCATATGCCTGAACAGCGTCAACATGGTAAAGTGTCTTTGGGTTTTTATTCTTAATAATTCTACTTATTTCTTCTGCATTTTGAATAGTTCCTATTTCATTGTTAACAAGTATTGTGCTTACTAAAACAGTATCATCCCTAATTGATTTCTTTAGTTCTTCAATATTAACATTTCCCTTTTCATCAACTCCAAGAACAGTAATATCCCAACCTGTTTCCTCAAGCTGTTTCATAGGCATAATAACTGCAGGATGTTCTATAGCAGTGGTTATCATGTGCCTGCCGCTTCTAATATAACCTTTAGCTGTTCCAAAAACAGCCCAGTTATCTGACTCGGTTCCTCCGGATGTAAAATAAATCTCATCTGGTTCTGCATTAATTGACGATGCTATTGATTTTCTGGCTTTTGTGATTTCTGTTTCGGCATTGACACCCATAATGCTTTGAGATGACGGATTTCCGAAATTCTCAGTAAGCATATATTTTACCTTCTCAGCAACTTCATCAAGTGCCCTTGTAGTTGCTGCATTATCAAAATAAATCATTCTATTTCTCCTCACATATCCAGATAAAACAAAGTATTTGCAACAGCTGTCATACCTGCCGTTTCGGTTCTGAGTATTCTTTTTCCCAAAGTTACAGGCAAAATACCTGAATTTAATGCCTTTTCTATTTCCTCAAACGCAAAACCACCCTCTGGTCCAATAAAAATACCAAGTGTTCTCCCATTTTTTGTTCTGTAATCATCAAGAAATTCCTTAAGCCCTCTATCTCGTTCAAGCTCATAGGGAATCATTGACATATCAAGCTGTGAAGCTTTTTTCAGAGCCTCACCAAAACTCATTACTTCACCGATTTGTGGTACTATTCCTCTTCCACTCTGTTTGGCAGCCGATTCAGAAACCTTCTGCCAGCGTTCTATTTTCTTTTTTTCTTTATTTTTATCAAGCTTAACAATACATCTTTCTGTATTGACAGGGATAATTGAATAAACTCCAAGTTCAACGCACTTCTGTATTATCAGCTCCATTTTATCACCTTTAGGTAATCCCTGAAACAGAATAATTTTTACAGCAGGTTCGCTCTCGGTGTATGTTGTATTTTTTATTTCAAGTTTTACAGTATTATCAGAAATTTCAATTATCGCTGCTTCATAGTCATTTCCGCTTCCGTCACATACTGTCATCATATCCCCTGTTTTACTTCTTAAAACCCTGGAAATATGTCCCGCATCATCACCATAAAGTGAAATAATATTATCTTTTATATTTTCTTCTTCAACAAAAAATCTTGGCATATATATCCACCTATCAATTACTGTATCTTGAGGCAATTGCTGCCCAACCTTTTTTATTTTTAACATGAAGTACATCAAAATTATGAGACTTAAGAGCCTCTAAAACATCATCTAGTCTTTCGGCAATAATGCCTGAAGAAATAAATATTCCGCCGTCTTTAATATAGTTTGATATTTTATCTGTTAAAGCGATTATTACATCAGCAACAATATTAGCTTCAACAACATCAAACTTATTACCTCTGTACCTCTCATCAAGCTCGTCATCAACAAGAATATTCCCGCTTAATACCGAGTAAACATCTTTCCCGATATTGTTCATTCCTGCATTTGTATATGCTATATCAATCGCATTTGGGTCAATATCTACTGCTTCGGCATGCTCTGCACCTAGCAATAATGATGCTATTGAAAGGATACCGCTTCCGCAGCCGATATCAAGAACCATATCATTTTCTTTGACATATTCCTCAATTAACTCAATACAAAGCTGTGTTGTTTCATGCGTACCTGTTCCAAATACATGACCTGGGTCTATTTTGAGAACAATTTTACTGCCGTCATCGTTATATTCCTCCCAAGAAGGACGTATAACAATTTTATCTCCTACTGCAAATGGTTTAAAATATTTTTTCCAATTATTAGCCCAATCATCTTCTTTAATATTCTTGACAGTAATCTCAAGGCTTCCGAAATCTATATTCTTTTCATTTTCTTTTGCTGTTTGCAGCATTTCCTTCACAATATTAAATGTTTCCTTGCCGTTTACATTGTCACGAACAAAGAATGTAATTCCATTTTTGGCTGCCTTCTTCTGATCAACAAGCTCGTCCTCAATATAGTCCCAATCTCTATCAGGATTTTCAAGGAAATCATTAAAATCATCAGCATCTTCAATCATTACGCCTGTAATACCGCACTGATAAATTATACCGCTTACAGGTTCAAATCCCTCTTTTGTTGTTTCAATAAAAATTTCAATCCAATTGCATTCGTTTTCGCTCATTTTTTCCTCCAAGTCAATAAAAAGGGAATAGTGAAAAAACATTCACCATTCCCAAACATACAATCATTTATCGGCATAAAGCCTGCATACATCTTCATAGCTCTGAGGTGTGCCTATATCATAGCATTCACCGTCAAAGGTATAAGCATAGACATCTTTCTTCTTATAAAGCCACTCGATAAAATATCCGGGAGCATCAGGTTTATTGCCTTCTTCTATATACTGTTTAAACATAGGTATTGTATCTTTTTTGTACATATACGTTGCATATACGGCTGTATTAGCCTTTGGCTGCTGAGGTTTTTCCTCAATATTCAAAACCTTATTATTTTGATCAAGCATTGCTACTCCAAACTGCTTCAGCATTTCAAGATTATTAAATTCTTTAACACAAATACAGTCTTTGTCTATTTTCCTGTAATAATCATAATAGTCTTTTAGCTTGTATGTAAAGAAGTTATCACCTGCTACTACAAGAATCTCATCATCAATATTTTTTAAATCTAACGTATATAAAATATCTCCGATTGCTCCAAGCCGTGTTTCTTCAGTTGAAGTTCCGTCATCAATGATAACTACATTTTTTGAGCATTTCAAAGACTCTGCCCACTCATTAAAATTATCTGCAAATTTGTGATTAGATATTACAATTATTTCATCAACAACATCAATTGTCTCTATTTCTTCTACGATATAATTAAGTATAGGCTTATTATTTATTGGTAAAAGCGCTTTTGGCCTGTTAATAGTAAGAGGATAAAGTCTTGTTGCATAGCCGGCCGCCAAAATAATAGCTTTCATTTTAACACCTCTTTTAATAATTTTACTTAATTATATCACAGTCATATACAATATCACAACATTTTTCCGTAAAACAGATATTCGTTTTGTATATTTTCCAGAGGAATATTTTGATCCAACAATTTTTTAGTTGTTTCAAAGTGTATGTCTTTAAGCCTTGAAATATCAGATTGCCTTATAGTTTTTTTCAAATCAGCTTCAGGCATTGTAAGCATTTCATAGACACTTCTCACAACAAAATAATTCCCTGTATTTGAAGCATTCCTAAACTGAGTCCATATTGGAATAAAAGATATTCCGGTGATAGTTGTATCATTATTTTTCTTTTCAATTTCTATATTTAAAATAATACTAGCGTTTCTTGGAGGTGTTGTCTGTGATGAAATAAAATTTCCCATTGAATACATAACAAAACCTTTTCTGATTGAACCATCATCATTTGTTATATCAACCGTTTCCATTGGCTGAAGCACATGAGGATGGCTTGCGACAACAATATCTGCTCCGGCATTAAGCATTGTATATGCCCAATTTTTAAAAACTTCCTTCGGATATTCCTCATACTCATTTCCCATATGTGGAAGAACTACTATTATATCAGGATTAAGCGCTTTTGCTCTGGCAATATCACTTTTTATTAAATCCTCACTAATAATATTAACAAGCCAGTCCTCTGGGATTCTGATACCGTTTGTTCCGTACGTATAAGATAAAAAGGCAACATTTATTCCGTTTATATTTTTAATATATATCTGTGATCTTGCTTCCTCAGATGAATATGTTCCGATATGGCCAATACTGTGATCGTCAAGTATTTTAAGAGTCCGCAAAGTCCCCTTCATACCCTTATCCATGCAATGGTTATTGGCTGTTGTAACTAAATCAAAGCCTGCATATTGTATTGCATCCGCAATGCTGTCGGGCGAATTAAAGCATGGATAATCGCTTATGCCAACATTCTCACCAGCCATAGTTGTTTCAAAATTTCCCACTACAAAATCACTGTCATCTAAATATTTTTTAACATCCTCGAAGTTATGCTTAAAATCATACTCGCCTGTCTGTGAGTTATATGCCTCATCATACTGGTAACTATGAACCATTATATCTCCTGTAAATGTCAGCTTAGCATCATACACAGGAGTACCCGTAACTCTGGTTATAGTACAATCTGCAGCCTGATGCAAAAAATCTAAAATCGACTGTTCGCTGCCCAGACTTTTAAAGCCTATTGTCATAAGCATTACTGCAATAAACACCGGTAAATACAAATATTTAATTTTTCCGGAATTTTGCCTTTTCTGTTTCATATAAATTATTCCCCTCGCTGTCTATAATTACAACAAGCGGCAAATCTTCGACATAAAATCTGTGTATTGCCTCCGTTCCCAGATCATCATAAGCAACTACCTCAGATTTTTTAATATGTCCGGCAATAAGTGCTCCCGCTCCGCCTGTAGCACCGAAATAAACTGCTTTATTACGCTTCATTGCTTCAATAACTTCTTTTGTTCTTGCACCTTTACCTATCATGCCTGTTGAACCGTTATCAAGAACAGTAGGTGCATAGGCATCCATCCTGCCTGATGTTGTAGGTCCTGCCGAACCTGTAATCTGTCCCGGTTTTGCAGGCGCCGGACCAACGTAATATATTATCTGATCCTTTAAATCAAATGGAAATTCGCCCGTTTGTAAAAATCCATCAACCATTCTTTTATGAGCAGCATCTCTGCCTGTGTAAATTATTCCGGTAAGGCTTACAATATCTCCAGCCTTAAGAGATGCGGCTTTTTCCTTTGTCAGCGGTGTAGTCAATGATATTTTCATAACGTCACCTCAGCATGTCTTGTTACATGGCAGCTTATATTTACTGCAATAGGCATACCCGCTATATGAGTGGGGTACGATTCAACATTAACTCCAAGTACTGTTGTTCTTCCGCCAAGGCCTTGAGGACCTATACCGAGATTATTCATTCTATCCAAAAGCTCGTCTTCCATATCTTTTAGATGTGGTTTATCTGAATGAGAGCCAATAGGTCTTAAAAGCGCCTTTTTTGCAAGATATGCTGACATTTCAAAGTTTCCTCCGACACCAACTCCGACTACCATAGGCGGACATGGATTTGGACCTGCTTCATCAACTGCCTTTACAATTGCATTTTTTGCTCCTTCAATACCCTCTGACGGCTTAAGCATAAATATCTTGCTCATATTTTCACTTCCAAAGCCTTTAGGCGCAACAGTAATTTTAAGCTTATCTCCCGAAACTATGTCATAATGAATTATTGCAGGTGTATTATCCTTCGTGTTTTCTCTGATAAATGGATCTTTAACCACCGATTTTCTCAAATACCCATCTGTATAGCCTTTTTTTACACCATCATTGATAGCCTTTGTAATATCTCCACCGGAAATATGCACTTCCTGACCAAGCTCAACAAAAATTACAGCCATTCCGGTATCCTGGCATATCGGCATACTTTCATTCTTTGCTATGTCGGCATTTTCGGTAAGCTGACATAATATTTCTTTGCCGATTTCAGATTCTTCCGTTCTTTTTGCATTTTCCAGAGCACAATATACGTCACTATTAAGAACGTAATTAGCCTCAATACAAAGCTTTGCAACAGCATCAACTATTGTATCAACATATATCTCTCGCATGTGTACACTCCTTGATTTATAAAAACCCCGTTTAAAGCAAATAATGATTTACAATAACGGGGCTATCTTATTATTCGTTCGTTTCTTCAGTTTCAACTTCCTCTTCAGAAATTATATCATCTTCATCAATTTTGGCTACTCCTGCTACAGTTATACCTTCTCTAAAATTAATGAGCTTAACACCCTGAGAAATTCTTCCGAATGTTGATATTTCTTTTCCTCTGAGTCTGATAATTATACCTTCTGATGTAACAATCATAAGTTCTTCATTGTCACTAACCTTTACAACTCCTGATAACGGACCTGTTTTGTCAGTAAGCTGATGTATTTTAACACCCTTACCTCCTCTGTACTGCACATTAAAGTTCAAAGCATCAGTACGTTTTCCGTAACCGTTTTCTGTTACGTTGAGGATTTTATCATTTTCTTTGATAATATCAGCTGAAATAACATAGTCATCATCACTTAATGTAATAGCTTTTACACCTGTTGCTGTTCTTCCCATAGGACGAACATCACCTTCATTAAACTTAATGCCCATACCATTTCTTGTTGCTACAAGTATTTCTGCTGTACCGTCAGTAATAAATACCGCAATAAGCTCATCACTATCACGGAGATTAACTGCTGTAAGACCTGCTTTTCTTATATTCGAAAAGCTCTGCATGTCAGTTTTCTTTATAATTCCGTTTCGAGTAATCATTACAAGATATCTATTTTCATCAAAGCTCCTTACAGGTACAACCGCAGTTATCATTTCACCCTGTGATATACTTAAAAGGTTTACAATGGCAAGTCCTCTTGCCGTTCTTCCGGCTTCCGGAACCTCATATCCCTTTATCTTATATACTCGTCCAAAGTTAGTAAAGAACAGAAGGAAATCATGTGTTGAGCATACAAAGAGCCTTGTTACGTCATCTTCTTCTCTTGTCTGCATTCCCAGAATTCCTCTGCCGCCTCGGTTCTGGCTCTTATATGTTGCAAGAGGAGTTCTCTTAATATAATTAAGGCTTGTCATAGCAATTACGCTTGCTTCTTCCTCAATCAAATCCTCAATATCAATTTCGCCCGGATTCTGAATAATCTGAGTTCTTCTCGCATCATTGAATTTTTCCTTAATTACAAGAAGCTCATTTTTAATTACATCGAATAACTTATTTTCATCTGCAAGAATTGATTTAAGTTCTTCTATAATTTTCATAAGCTGATTATATTCTTCATCAATTTTCTCATGTTCCAGACCTTGAAGTCGTTTGAGCTGCATTTCAAGAATAGCCTGAGCCTGAATATCAGAAAGCTCAAATCTTTCCATTAATCTTTCTTTTGCATTGTCATAGCTTGTTCTAATAATATGAATTACCTCATCAATGTTATCAATGGCAATTCTCAAGCCCTCAAGAATGTGTGCTCTCTTTTCTGCCTTTTCCAAGTCAAACTTTGTTCTTCTTGTTACAACTTCTTCCTGATGCTTAATATACTCAATAAGTATCTGTTTAATATTAAGAACTTCAGGCTTGCCGTTAACAATAGCAAGCATAATAGCTCCAAAACTTTCTTGAAGCTGAGTATACTTATACAGCTGATTTAATATTACATTGGCATTAACATCTTTTTTGAGTTCTATGATGATTTTAATATCATCACCAGATGAAGCATCATAAAGATCGCTTATACCCTCTATCTTCTTATCTTTAACAAGATCAGCAATCTTTTCAATAAGACGGAGCTTATTTACCATATACGGTATTTCAGTAACAACAATTCTTTCACGCCCGTTACTCATCGTTTCAATTTCTGTAAGAGCACGTACAATTATCTTACCTCGGCCTGTTCTGTATGTAGCACGAATACCGCTTTTACCAAGAATAGTTGCCCCTGTAGGAAAGTCAGGACCATTTATGTATTCCATCAGATCCTCTATATCTGTTTCTTTTCCTGATTTTTTATTATCTATCATAAGTACAACACCATCAATAACCTCACCGAGGTTATGGGGTGGTATATTTGTTGCCATACCAACTGCAATACCGGTTGCACCATTCAAAAGAATATTAGGAATTCTTGACGGAAGAACAACAGGTTCTTTTTCATTCTCATCGTAGTTTGGAACAAAATTGACTGTATTTTTTTCTATATCCGCAAGCATCTCGGCTGAAATCTTTGACATTCTTGCCTCTGTATACCTGCTTGCAGCAGCACCGTAGCCATCAATTGAACCAAAGTTACCATGACCATCAACCAGCATATAACGCATAGAGAAGTTCTGTGCCATACGAACCATTGCCTGATAAATGGAACTGTCACCATGAGGGTGATATTTACCCATTGTATCACCTACAATACGAGCTGATTTTCGGTAGCTCTTGTTGGGATCCAAGTTCATCTCGCTCATTGAATAAAGAATACGTCGCTGAACAGGCTTAAGACCGTCACGAACATCGGGCAGAGCTCTGGCAACAATTACGCTCATAGCATAGTCAATATAGCATTTTTTCATTTCGTCATTTATATCGACAGAAACGATTTTATCTAATTCATTAATTCCTTCACTCATTTTTTATTTCCTTTCCGAAAGATTAGAAATCCATATCAGCATACTGAGCATTTTCAGTGATAAAATCTCGTCTTGGCTCAACATTATCACCCATGAGCATACTGAATGTTTCATCAGCTGTGACAGCATCCTCAATATCTACTTTTTTGAGAATTCTATGTTCAACCGCCATAGTTGTATCCCTCAGCTGGTCAAAGTCCATTTCTCCAAGACCTTTATATCTCTGAATTTCCTTAATTCCTGTTTTTCCAATTTCCGAATAAAGCTGCTCAAGCTGTAAATCATCATAAACATAATAATGCTGTTTATTTTTCTCTATTCTATAAAGAGGAGGTTGTGCAATGTAAACCTTGCCCTCTTTAATTAAATCAGGCATATAACGATAGAAGAACGTAAGAAGCAATGTTCTGATATGAGCACCGTCAACATCGGCATCAGTCATAATAACAATCTTGTAATATCTTAGTTTTAAAATATCAAAGTCTTCAGATATTCCGGTTCCGAAAGCTGTAATCATATTTTTTATTTCTTCACTGCCAAGGATTCTGTCAAGGCGTGCCTTCTCAACATTAAGAATTTTACCTCTCAGCGGCAGTACAGCCTGAGTCTTAGGATTTCTCGCCTTAATTGCCGAACCACCAGCTGAATTACCTTCTACTATATAAATTTCGCACTCAGTAGGATCCTTACTTGTGCAGTCAGTAAGTTTGCCGGGGAGCTTAGTATTTTCAAGACCGGTTTTTCTTCTTACAAGCTCTCTTGCCTTTCTTGCTGCTTCTCTAGCCCTTGATGCAAGAAGACCCTTTTCGAAAATAATTTTTCCGACTGTAGGATTTTCTTCAAGGAAATATTCAAGCTTTTCAGAAAGAACAGACTCAACGGCAGCTTTAGCTTCACTGTTACCAAGCTTCGTCTTTGTCTGACCTTCAAACTGCGGATCACTTATTTTTATATTGATAACAGCGGTTATTCCCTCTCTTATATCATCACCGGAAAGTCCTTTTTCACTTTCTTTAATAAGACCGAACTTTTTTCCATAGTCATTTACTGTTTTTGTAAGACCTGATTTAAAACCAGCAAGATGAGTTCCGCCATCAATTGTATTAATATTATTTACAAAAGAAAAAATGGTTTCGTTATATTCGTCATTATGCTGAAGTGCTACTTCAACATATACTCCGTCCTTGCTTCCCTCTGCATAAAATATTTCAGGATAAAGAGGAGTTCTTGTTCTGTTTATATACTGTACAAATTCCTTGATTCCACCCTCATAGTGGAAACTGAATTTTTTGCTTATTTCCTGTTTGACATCATCAGGATCTCTGAATTCATCTTCTCTTAAATCAATGAGATTAATTTTAAGCCCCTTAGTAAGAAAAGCAGTTTCTCTAAGATGATTCATAAGTGTCTTACATGAAAAAACCATATTTTCAAAAATCTCAGCATCCGGTTTAAAATGCACATATGTTCCATGCTCATCTGTTGTACCTGTTTCAGAAAGTTCAGAAACAACATTTCCTCTTGAGTATTCCTGTTTGTACATCTTTCCGTCAACAGCAACACGCACAGTAAGCCATTCACTTAATGCATTAACAACAGAAGCACCTACACCATGCAGACCGCCTGAAACTTTATATCCGCTTCCTCCGAATTTTCCACCTGCATGAAGTATTGTGAAAACAACCTCAACCGTTGGTATACCCTTTTGAGGATGTACACCTACCGGTATACCCCTTCCGTTATCTCTTACAGCTATTGTATTGTCGGGACAAATTGTAACATCTATTTCACTGCAGAAACCGCCAAGTGCCTCATCAACAGAATTATCTACAATTTCGTATACCAGATGATGCAGCCCCTTTAATGATGTCGAGCCAATATACATACCGGGCCTTTTACGTACAGCTTCCAGCCCCTCCAACACTTGAATTGAATTTTCATTATATTCTGCAGACATTATTTACTCTCTCCTCAACACTAAAACATAATACTTGCCTAATTATATAGATTATACCACAAAAAGCCTGTTTTAACAAGAAAACAGGCTTTTATTTATTAAATCATTATTGAAATTTAATAAAAATCATTTATAAATTCTGTTAAATCTCATCAATTGACATTTTTAAATTCTCCATTTTTAACATTAAACGTAGTACTATCTTTTATATATTTACTAATACTATCTTCAATCCCTGTACATGTGATGAATGTTTGAAGTTCACCTATATTTTTCATAAGAAAAATCTGCCTTGATTCATCAAGTTCACTCAAAACATCATCCAGTAATAATATTGGAGATGTACCTGTTTCAGATTCAATAAGGCTTATTTCAGCCAGTTTAGCAGAAAGCGATGCAGTTCTCTGCTGCCCCTGGGAGCCATAAAACTTAGTATCATTTCCATTAATAAAAAATGACATATCATCTTTATGTGGTCCACAGGACGTTATTCCAAAAATAATATCTTTTTCTCGGCTATTCACAAGCTTGTCACCGAAATTTTTTTTATCCACATTTGGTTTATACTCTATTGACAGTGATTCTTTTTTTCCTGTAATCTCACTATGGATATTTTTTGAAACATCATTAATCTTTTCTATGAATTCTTCTCTTTTTTCAATAATTTTCTCACCATAAAACAGCATCTGCTCATCCCAAACCGGGATTGTATCAGCTAAATTTTTATTCTTATGGATATTTTTTAAAAGATTGTTTCTTTGCTTCAAAACTCTATGATAATTCTGTAGATTATGGCAATATACTTTACTTAGCTGGCATAACTCAATATCAATAAACTTTCTTCTTTCAGATGGTCCACCCTTAACAAGCCTTAAATCTTCCGGTGAAAATATAACTGCATATAGGTTTCCAAAAAAATCAGACATCTTTTTAACAGCAAGCCCGTTTACCGCCATGCCTTTTCTATTATCTTTTTTTATATGAACATCTATTCTGTCTGTAGACAATTCCCTGCATACAAAAGTACGGATATGAGCCTCATCATATCCGAACTTTACAAGCTGTCCTTCAATATGCGTTTTCTGGGATCTCCCTGTTGAACAAATATATATTGCCTCAAGAAGATTTGTTTTACCCTGTGCATTATCACCGTACAAAATATTTATTTTTTTTCCGAAAGATACAGTTGCCTCGGCAATATTTCTAAAATTTAGGAGTGACAATTCTTTAATATACATATAAACCACTCATTTATTCATGTTCAACAATAACAGATCCCATATCTTTAACAATAACAACATCTCCTGGGTATATTTTTTTACCTCTCTCATAAACAACATTGTCATTAAGAGTAACTAGGCCGTCAGCTATGATAAGCTTTGCATCAGAACCATTTCCGACAATACTTGCATATTTTAAAAGCTGCCCAAGTTTTATAAAATCAGTATTAATAGTAATTTTTTCCATATTTGGCGTCCTCATAATTTATAGTCTTAACGGAAGAATAAGATACTTATAGCTTTCCCCTTCTAATGGCTTAAACACACAAGGGCTGAGAGGAGTATTGAAAAGCATATAAATCTCTTCATCATCTATTGCCTTAAGTGCATCAATAAGATACTTGGGGTTAAATGCAATTGTAAGTTTATCCCCGTCTATCTCTGTAAAAACTTCCTCATAAGCAGTACTTGTTTCGGCATTTGATGTAATAATAATATTCTTTCCAGAAATATCTAGTTTTACCGGTATTTTTCTTGAATCTCTTGAAATAAGAGATGCTCTTTCAAGACAATTAAGCATTTCATTTTTATTTATCTTTGCAGATGTTTTATAATCATTTGTAAAGCTCTGCTGATATTTTATAAATTCACCTTGAATTAAACGAGAAACTACTATATTTCCGTTTATATCAATCATCACATGATTATCTGTAAAATATAAAACAGCTTTTTCTTCATCATCAGCTGATAGAATTTTACTTATTTCACCTAAAGATTTTCCCGGAACAATAGCTCTTTTATTTCCGACAGATTGAATTAGTTCAGCTTGTTTATAAGAAATTCTATAACCATCAACGGAAACAGTTGAAATCATATTATCCGCAATTTCAAGGAGTTCACCTGTAAGAATAGGCTTTGATTCATCAATTGATATAGAAAAAATTGTTTGCCTTATTAAATTTCTTAAATCATTTTGACCAACAACAAATTTTGTATTTTTTTCTACTTCAGGTATAGAAGGAAAATCTTCGCCGTTTTGACCTGATATTTTAAACTCTGATTTACCACATGAAATGACTGCTGTATTTCTTTCATCTGTTGATATATAAATAATATCACCATTGACTTTCCTAATTATATCAGAGAAAAATCTTGCATCAAGTGCAATTAAGCCTATTTCTTCAATTTCAGCTTCGATTGCTGCTGATTCAATTGCCAATTCCATATCATTGGCAGTTAATTTAAGTCCGTTCTCATCAGCTTTAATAAGGATGCATTCGAGAATTGGAAGAGTGGTTCTTCCTGAAACAGCTTTTGAAGTAATATTTATTGCATTTAAAAGAGCTTCTCTTTGGCAGTTAAATTTCATTTGTTGATAACTCCTTTCGGTGTTTATATATATAAATATAATATAAACAGTTAGTAGTAATAGTAGTAGGGCCTGTTGATTTGTTGAAAACTGCTTTTTGCCTTACAGTCAAAGGATTTCAGGTATTAATAACTATGTTGAAACATTGATGAAAAAATAATAATTATCAACATTTATCACAGCTTGTCTAGAAAAATAAAATTTATCAACAGTATTCGCAAAATTATCAACAGCGTTATAACATGGTTATTCACCTTTAATTCTGTTCTCTAATTCAAATATAACATTCTGTAAATTCTTATCTGTTTTAAGGTTTTCCTGTATTTTGTTTATTCCATGAATAATTGTTGTATGATCTCTTCCACCGAAATGTTCACCTAGTTTAGGAAGCGACAAATCGAGCATCTGCCTGGAAAGATACATTGCAATCTGTCTTGGATATGCAATATTGTTGCTTCGCTTTGATGCTGTCATATCTTCTATTCGAATATTATAATATGAAGCAACTATTTGCTGTATTCTTTCAGGAGTTATATCAATTGCCGATTGTTCATTAAATATATCTTTAAGAGCATTTTCTGCAAGACTTTTTGTAATATTTTCTTGTGTAAGCTTTGCATATGCAACTACTCTTGTAAGTGCACCCTCAAGCTCTCTAATGTTAGACACAATGTGTTTTGCTATGTATGCTAATACCTCATCATCTATTTCGAGATTTTCATTACCTGCTTTTTTCTTCAATATTGCAATTCTTGTTTCAAAATCAGGCGGTTGTATATCTGCAATAAGTCCGCCCTCAAATCTGCTCCGAAGCCTGTCCTCAAGGGTTTTAATCTCCTTTGGAGGCCTATCACTTGATATAATAATCTGTTTGTTTGCATCATGCAGAGCATTAAAAGTATGAAAAAACTCTTCCTGCGTACGTTCCTTTTGTGAAATAAACTGAATATCATCAATAAGCAGAACGTCTATATTTCTGTACTTCCTTCGAAATTCTTCATTATTATCATCTCGAATCGAGTTAATAAGTTCATTTGTAAATGTTTCACATGATGCATAAAGAACTTTAGCATTTGGATTTTGGTCTAAAATATAATGTGCTATTGAGAGCATAAGATGTGTTTTTCCAAGACCAACACCACCGTAAAGGAAAAACGGATTATAAGCTTTCGCCGGAGCCTCAGCAACTGCAAGTGAAGCTGCATGTGCCATTCTGTTGCTGTTTCCAACGACGAATGTGCTGAAAACGTATTTTGGATTGAGATTGTTTTCGAATCCTGATTTGGCTTTTGCTGATTTTTCATCAGGTTTTTTAGTTTCAACGGGACTCTCATTTCCTGAAATTAAAATTATCTTATATTCTGATCCTGCTATATGCTTTACAGCGTTATCGATAAGAGACAGAAATCTCGTTTCCACCATGCTTTTTATAAAGCTTTCTTCAATTTTTAAAATAACAGTTGAATCTGAAATTGCAACAGGTTCAATCGGTTCAATCCAAGTTTTGAATGAGATTGGAGAAATCTCAGGTTCAAGTAATTCAAGGATTTTTTTCCATAGTTCGGATATTACCATGAGTCAGCCCCCTAAAAGTTGTGAATAAAAAAACTGTTTGTCCACAGATTGTTAATATGTATGTTAGTAACTTGTGTCTGTATTTGTATCTTTTTTTCAAATTAACAGTTTGCAATTTTTGTTTATCACAACTGTAAACAACAGAAAAATATTGATATAATTTGATTTTTTTATGATTACAAAAAAGTTATGCACAAGGTTATCAACAAATTGTTGATAAGTTATACAAATACCGTCGCTGTTTATAAAACAATAATCAGTTAAGTGTTTATAGTGTTTATTACTTAATATATCAAAAACAAAAAATTTAATCAACACACAACATTAACAAACCTTCAATTTTATTATTTGTGATTAAACATAAATAAAATAGTTATAATATTATTTGCAATATTTTTTGTGGTAAATATAAGGAAGAATGGCTTTAAATTTAATTACAAAATTTCTTGACGCATAGAGTTTTATTTAATATAATGATAGCAGTGCTTGCTAAGAAGCAAGGATTTCTTATGCAATTAAAAGGAGGTGCGTACGGTATGAAAATGACATTCCAGCCGAAAAAAAGACAGAGAAGCAAAGTTCATGGTTTTAGAAAAAGAATGGCAACATCTAACGGAAGAAAGGTTTTGTCAGCCAGAAGAAAAAAGGGCAGAAAAGTATTGTCAGCTTAATTTTGAATTTACAATCTTTAGCAAAATACAGATATAATAAGGCCGCTGAGAGTGGCCTTTTATAGTATACTCTGTATTATTGACTTAATCCGACATTTAAATCCTTAGAAAGAGGGATATTTGTGGAGTTTACCGAATCTCTAAAAAAGAATTTTCAGTTTCGACATGTATATAATAAGGGAAAATCAATTGCTAACAGACAACTTGTTATGTATGTTATAAAAAATGGCAAACAAACAAACAGGTTAGGCATTTCGGTAAGCAAAAAAGTTGGGAAAAGTGTTACCAGAAGCAGGGTTACCAGACTTATTCGAGAAAGCTATAGACTTATGGAAGATACTGTTGTTAACGGCTATGATATTGTAGTAATTGCAAGAGTTTGTACTAATGAATCTTCGTACACTGAAATATCAAAGTCATTGCATCATCTTTTCAAAAAACATGGCCTTTTAACGGATAAAAATGATTTAACGGTTGAAAAGAGTTGATTTGGATTGAAGAATTTATTGAAAAAATTTTTTCTGTTACTGATAAGGTTTTATCAAAAATGTATTTCACCTCATTTTCCTCCAACGTGCCGTTTTACTCCGACATGTTCACAATATGCCTATGAGGCTATAATGAAATATGGACCTTTTAAGGGAACATACCTCAGTATAAGACGGATTTTAAAATGCCATCCGTTCCATGAAGGTGGTTATGACCCGGTACCTTGATCGTTGTTTGATTCTTATTTTTGAAGTCTTAAGGAGGACTATTTAAAGTGTTAAATTCAATGTTTGGTTTGATTAATTCACCGCATTTATTGTCAGCTAAAAGCGTTATTATTGAACCCATAGCAAAATTTATGGGTATTATATTCAATTGGGTATTTGATTTTATTTATTCATTTTCACAGACAGGATCACTCGTATTAGGAATTATAGTATTTACTTTACTTGTTAAACTTGTACTCTTTCCGCTTTCTTATAAGCAGATGAAGGGTACATATAAAATGCAGAAACTTCAGCCGGAACTTAATAAAATAAGGGCAAAGTATGCAAATAAAAAAGATGATGAGTCTCAGAGAAGAATGTCTTTTGAAATTCAGGAGTTTCAGAAGGCAAATGGAGCAAGTATGCTTGCAGGATGTCTGCCTATGCTTCTTCAGCTCCCTATTCTGTATGCTCTTTTTTATATATTCCAGTCACCTTATGAATATGTTGGAATAATAAATAATTTGTACAACTCAATTACAACTGCAATTATGAATATAGATGTGGCTCAGAGAGTCGAAGTATTCAAACCGATTATTGTTGCAAAAAAAATGACAATGGACTTGGCTGTTTTTGCAGATGTCCATAATCTCGTTAAGAGTATGACCTCGGTAGACTGGAGTACAGCAATTACATCTCTCGGTACATCCGGAACAGAACTCTCTGCTCTCATTGTGCAGAAGCATTCTATAGAGTATTTTTTTGGACTTAACCTTGTTACATCAGCAGGTTTTAATTTCCCAGGTATTCTTATCCCTATTTTTGCCGGCTTGACAACATATTTATCAACCAGATATATGCAAAGCAGACAGAATCAGATGACAGGCGGTTCTGAGCAGGAGGATATGGCTATGGGTATGACTAAATCAATGAATATAGTCATGCCGATAATGATGGGTGTTATTACAATAAATGTTCCTATTGCTCTTGGTGTTTACTGGTCATTGAGTAATTTGTTTTCAATTTTGCAGACGTGGGCAACGTATAAAGTTCTGGAAACAAAGGACAAAAAAGGTGAACTGAATTTAGATGATAAGAAAAAAGATAAGGACATAACATCCGATAAGAAGGGAGCTAAATGACGGTGGACGCAATTCAAAAAACAGGCAAAACAGTTGACGAAGCTGTTCGTGAAGCACTGAAAGAACTTAAGATTGAGCGTGAAGACGCTGAGATTGAAATAATAGATGAAGGCTCAAAAGGTTTTTTAGGAGTATTTGGAGCCAAAGATGCTGTAGTTATGGTTAATAAAAAATTTAATCCCGAAAAGATTGCTACTGACTTTCTTCGTGAAATGTTCATTTCAATGGGTCTTATAGTAAAGATTGATACTAAGCTTAAGGATAAGCAGCTTGAAATATCAATCGGTGGCGATGATATGGGAATTATCATCGGAAAAAGAGGACAAACGCTGGATTCACTTCAGTATCTTGTTAACCTTGTTGTTAACAAAGGAAATGCACCATATATCAGTATCACACTTGATACTGAAAACTATAGAGCAAGAAGAAAAGAAACTCTTGAGTCTTTGGCATTTAATCTTGCCAAGAAGGTTAAGCATACAGGCATAAACATTGTGCTTGAACCCATGAACCCTTATGAAAGAAGAATTATCCATTCTGCACTTCAGAATGACAGATATGTTACTACTTACAGTGAGGGCGAAGAGCCTTACAGAAATGTAGTTATTGCTTTAAAAGAAAAATAAGATTAAGTTTACCAGATGCCCGATAGTTTTCTATCGGGTTTTTTCAAAATATCAAAAAGGAAGATTGATATGAAAAAAATTGCGTTGGATGATGTTATTGCAGCTGTATCTACGCCGATTGGAAATGGCGGAATAGGAATTGTAAGATTAAGCGGTACAGGTGCTGTTGCTGTTGCCGATAAGATTTTTACAGCTGCCGACGGAAAAAAATTAAAAAATAAGAAAAGCCATACTATAACATACGGACATATAGTAGACAGCAAAAGTTTGTGTGTAATAGATGAAGTTCTTGTTATGCTGATGCTTGCGCCAAAAACATATACAAATGAAGATGTTGTCGAGATAAACTGCCATGGAGGTATGCTTGTAACAAATAAGGTGCTTGAATTGGTGCTTAATAATGGTGCAAGAATTGCCGAGCCGGGAGAGTTTACAAAACGTGCATTCTTAAACGGACGAATTGATTTATCTCAGGCTGAGGCAGTAATGGACTTGATTGAATCAAAAACCGAGCTTTCAAGACAGACGGCAATTAATCAGCTTGAGGGTAGCATCAAGGAAAAAGTACACTTTCTCAGAGATGAACTTTTAGATATGATAGCAGCAATTGAAGCCGCTATTGATTATCCAGAGCATGATGTTGAGGAGGAAACTTATTCTGAAATGTATAAGAGAATAAAATCTCTTATTGAAAGAATAAATAAGCTTCTTGAATTTGCTGATACAGGAAAGATAATAAGAGAAGGTGTACAAGCCGTAATTCTTGGCAAGCCAAATGTTGGAAAAAGCTCTCTGCTTAATTTGATGCTTATGGAGGAACGCGCTATTGTAACTGATATTCCTGGTACGACAAGGGATACAGTTGAGGAATATATGAATTTTGGTGGTATACCCGTTAAAATAATCGATACAGCTGGAATAAGAGATACCGGAGATGCAGTTGAAAAAATTGGTGTTGAGAAATCAAGGAAATGTGCAGAAAATGCAGATATTATTTTTATGATGATTGATGCTTCACTGCCCCTTTCTTCTGAGGATATAGAGATACTTGAGTTTATAAAAAATAAGAAGTCAATTATACTTGTTAACAAAACAGATATTGACAATAAAATTGATTTTGATAAACTCTGTATGTACACAGATGAAAAAAATATAATTTATATTTCTGTTAAAGAAGACACCGGTATTGATAAGTTAACTGAAAGGTTTATGGAGCTATTTTTTGGCGGAGAAATTCAGACAAAGGATTCCGTTATTATCAGTAATGTAAGGCATAAAAATATGCTCTGCAAGGCAGCGGAAGCGCTTGAAAGAGCAATAGTAACGATTGAAACGAGAATGCCTGAAGATTTTATTTCAATGGATTTGCAGGAAGCTCTTTCTGCACTTGGTGAAATTACAGGTGACAGTGTTGATGATGAAATTATAGACAGGATATTTACTAGATTCTGTCTTGGTAAATAAGGAGAGTGAAGTTCATGTCTTATATTGCGGAAGAAGCAGATGTTATTGTTGTCGGAGGCGGACATGCGGGTTGTGAAGCTGCACTTGCTTCAGCCAGAATGGGTTTAAAAACAATAATATTCGCTATAAGTCTGGACAGCATAGCAATGATGCCATGTAATCCTAGCATAGGCGGAAGCTCCAAGGGTCATCTTGTTCGTGAGATTGATGCTTTGGGTGGTGAGATGGGTAAAAATATTGATAAAACGTATATTCAAACTAAAATGCTTAACACCGGGAAAGGTCCTGCCGTGTATTCACTAAGAGCACAGGCAGATAAAGGAAGATACCAGAGAGAAATGAAAAGAACTCTGGAACAGACAGAAAATCTTTATATAAGACAAGGTGAAGTAACAAAAGTAATTGCTGAAGGTGGAGAAGTTAAGGGAGTTCTTACGTCATCGGATGCTGAATATAAAGCTAAAGCAGTTGTTCTCTGCATGGGAACTTATATGATGGCAAGATGCCTTTACGGTGAAACTATTATTCAGAGCGGTCCTAACGGTCTTATGCCGGCAACAAAACTTAGTCAGTCGCTTTTGGATTTGGGCATTACATTATATAGATTTAAAACAGGAACTCCTGCCAGAATTGATAAAAAAACAATGGATTTTTCAAAAATGATACCTCAATACGGTGACGAAAATATTGTTCCGTTTTCATTTGAGAATACGCCAGAAGAAATATACCGTGAGCAGGTTCCATGTTATCTTACTTATACAAATGAGAATACGCATAATCTTATCCGAGAAAATCTTCACAGGTCGGCTATGTATGGCGGTCTCATTCGTGGTACCGGCCCAAGATACTGCCCTTCTATTGAAGATAAGGTAGTAAAATTTGCTGATAAGGAAAAGCACCAGATATTTATTGAGCCTGAATGTGAAAATACGGATGAAATGTATATACAGGGCATGTCAACATCACTTCCTGAGGAAGTACAGGTTCAGATGTATAGAACAATACCTGGCCTTGAAAACTGCCGTATTATGAGAACAGCATATGCGATTGAATATGATTGTATAGATGCTACTCAGCTTAAATTAAGCCTTGAGTTTAAGGCAATAAAAGGTTTATTTAGTGCAGGACAGTTTAACGGCTCTTCAGGCTACGAGGAAGCGGCCGGTCAAGGTATAATCGGCGGGATAAATGCTGCACAGTATGTTAAGGGAGAGGCTCCGCTGGTGCTTGACCGTTCAGAAGCCTATATAGGTGTTCTTATTGATGATCTTGTGACCAGAGGAAGCAAAGAACCTTACAGAATGATGACCTCGAGAGCAGAATATCGCTTGCTTTTAAGACAGGATAATGCAGATGAAAGACTTCTTGAAAAAGGCCATGCTGTAGGACTTATTTCAGGCGAAAGGTTTAATAGATTTCTTGAAAAAGAAAGAATGATTAATGAGGAAATAGCAAGAGTAAGTTCGGTTTCTATTACGCCTAAGAGTAATGTTCTTGAATTGCTTGAAGGATACGGGAGCACAGAAATCAAATCAGGAGTAAAGCTTTCTGATTTAATAAAAAGGCCGGAGCTTGATTATTTTAAACTTGAAATAATTGACATTGAAAGACCCGAACTTCCTTATGCTGTTAAGGAAGAAGTAAATATCAAAATAAAGTATGAGGGTTATATAAAACAGCAGATGAATCAGGTAAACCAGTTTAAGAAAACGGAAAACAAACTTCTGCCTGAATATATTGATTACAGTAAAATTAAAAACCTGCGTATTGAAGCAACGCAGAAGTTATCAGCTATTCGCCCTGTATCAATCGGACAGGCCTCAAGAATAACAGGAGTATCTCCTGCTGATATTACAGTTTTGCTTATATATCTTGAACAGATGAAGAATACAAAAAGGAGCTAACAACGTGCCTTATTTGGAAGAACTTTTAAGCGCTAGCTGCAAAAAAATAAATATAAATCTTACTGATAAGCAGATAAATCAGTTTATTGAATATAAAAATATGCTTATTGAGTGGAATGAGAAATTTAATCTTACAGCAATAACCGATGAGAAGGAAATAATCCTCAAGCATTTTGTTGACTGCCTGGCAATTGCCGTAGGCGCTGATTTAAGCGGTGATAAAAAGTTAATAGATGTCGGAACAGGTGCAGGCTTTCCCGGAATTCCTGTAAAAATAGCTTTTCCTGAAACTAGAATTACTTTGCTGGACTCTCTTAATAAGAGAATTACATTTCTTGAAGAGCTAACCGAAAAGTTGGGGATTGAGAATGTTGAATGTATTCATGCCCGTGCTGAGGATGCCGGCGCTGATAGTAAGTTGAGGGAAAACTTTGACTTATGTATTTCCCGTGCAGTTGCAAGCCTTTCTGTTTTATGTGAATACTGCCTTCCGTTTGTTAGAGTCGGAGGAAGCTTTATTTCTATGAAGGGTCCGGATGTTTCAGAAGAACTTTATTCGGCAAAAAAAGCGATAAATATTCTTGGTGGTGAGATTGTTGAGGTTAAAACAGTAAACATACCCGAAACCAACATAATGCATAGCCTCGTCATCATAAAGAAGGTAAAATCGACACCTGCAAAATACCCCAGAAAAGCTGGAAAAATTAAAAAAGAACCTATTATGTGAGTTATAATTACAGATAATTTGTAATAATAAAGAATAATATTGTATGTATTAATAATAATCTCCCTGGAAATATATGGTATAATTTAGCTGTAAAATATTAGAAAACAATGTTGTTATTTTATAGTAAAGGGAGGTTTTTTAATGGCTGTGAAATTATTTGAAGAAGAAACAGCTGAATTTGTAAATATTTCGGAACTGCCGATTGACATGATTAAACCAAATCCTTACCAACAGAGAAAGTATTTTGACTTTTATTCATTAAACAGACTTACTGAATCGATCAAGAAGTATGGAGTGCTTCAGCCTATTACGGTAAGGGTGATTAATGGAAAATCATATGAACTTATTGCTGGAGAGAGAAGATTAAGAGCATCCAAGGCAGCAGGCTTAAAGACAATACCGGTAGTATTTATTGATGCAGATGAAGAAGAAAGCTCAGTTATATCTTTTATTGAAAATTTACAAAGAAAAAACATTGATTATATTGAAGAAGCACAGGGCTTTAAGTCATTTATTGATGACTTTGGAATGAGTATTGAAGAAATTTCTCTTAAAATGGGAGTAAGCCAGTCACTCATAAGACGAAGATTGAAGATTTTAGAATTTTCAGAAGACGAGCTTAGTCTAATTAGGGAAAATAAGCTTGATGAGCAGTACATAACAGCAGTTTTAAAAATCCCTGACAGGGAAATAAGAATGATAACGGTTAAGGATATTATTGAGCAGGATATGACTGTGAAAAAAGCTGAGGATTATGTGGAAAAAATTCTTTTTTGTATGAGGTTTGGTAATCATGGACAGAAAGTAAAAAGTAGTTTTAATGATATGAAGCTTTTTACAAATTCAATTAAACAGTCAGTTGACGCGGTAAGAAATGCCGGAATACCAGCATATTATGATATTATTGAAACTGCGGACAGTTACCAGATAACAATTAAAATAATAAATAATTCATATAATGAAGTTGAAATTGTCTGTGAATAAGTTTTTTAATTAATAAATAATGGCCGAATTTATTGTAAATTCGGCTATGTTCATGTTAATAATATTTAAGAATTATAACTCTATTTTTTTATCAAGTATCATAAAAGAAGTTTGAGGTGTTCCAATCATAGAGTCTTGAGTAATATCATATACTTCTCCGCTCATGTTTACAATTGTTCTTCCGTAAGAATCAGCTTTTACTTTTACTTGTATCATATCTCCGAGTTTACCTGGTTTAAGGAAAATAGTATTAAGGCATATTGTTGAAATAAACCTGTCTCCTGCAAAGTAATGACATAAAAATCCATATGCATTATCAAGCATTGATACCATTGCTCCCCCAAAAAGTATTTTTTCGGGGTTAATTTGCCAATCTTTTACTTTAAATTCCAATGTGATTGATTTTTCTTCATAATTGCATTCGATGAACTTCGGACCAAGTGAAGGCACAAGACCGACCTTTCCATCAGCCAGTATTACGCTTAATAGTTCATCATAGTACTTCTCCATTTCGTGCTGTTTGTTTTCGATTTCTGTCATTTATAATGTGCTCCTTTATTTGCCTATCTTTTGTTTATTATTTCAAAAAACCTTTTACTGTCTTATTAAATTCCACAGGGTTTTCAAAGTTTGGATAATCCGCAGTTTCTTCAAACACAGCAAATTCACCGCGTTTAATTATGCTTTTCAGTTTTTCCATATTTTCAATAGGATTTGTAACTGATTGTTCACCCCAAATGATAAGCACTGGCAAATTAATTTCATAAATATACGATTTAACGTCCATATTCATAAAATCGGTAATGTATGATGCATATACATATCTGTTATTTCCGCCGCCGTTATGTGCAGAAGCATAAAATCTGTCAGCTAAATAAGAAATTCCTTTTTCAGATGTTTTCAGCTTCTCCTTACAGATTTCATACATAGCTTTACGAGATGTTTTTATAAGGTAGATGCTCTCTCCTATTACCGGCAGTTCATAAAGTTTACGTTTCTTGTTATCATCATTGGAGGCGATATTATCAGAGATGCCTTTTGGACATATTAAAATAAACTTTTTGAAGTTATCAGGATTTATTTTATATGCGATAGCAGCATACATTGCACCCTCCCCTACTGCACATACTGCCGCAGGTTTTTGTATAACATCAGTTATAAAGTCATTAATAAGTTTGCCAAATGTGTAGGCTGAATATGCGGTGTTTACTCTTTCGGACGTACCGTATCCCAAAAGGTCAAGCGCATATACCTTGTAATTATTTGAAAGCTCATCAATATTTTTGCCCCATATTTCAGAAGAAGAACCGATTGTTGAATCATGTATGAGAACAAGTGGTCTTCCGCTGCCTTTAACTTTGTATCCTATTTTACCAAGACGCCAATCATATACATTTTCGGCTTCGTCAAATCTGTTTATTTTACTGGATACAAAGAACATTAATTTATTTATTGCTAATGGTGCAAATAAAATCGAGCTTACAATAATTGTTGATTTTATTTTTTTATTGTTTTCCATTGTATCACCCCATTTTTATTTATTATTTACTATTATTGCATAAATCCTTTAAAAATAAAATGATTTTTTATCTTAAGTTTTATAATAGTCAAATTATTGACTTTTTAACACATGCTTAATATAATGTTAAAAGAGTGTGAAATAGTCACATGAAGGGGTACACCACCGTTGGTGTAATTCTTCATGTGGCTTTTTTTATGCTTACATTTCATATTAATAAGGAGAGAAATTAAAATGAAGAAAAAATTGTTGGCTTTATTACTTGCACTTACATGTACCGTTGGCTTTGCAGGCTGTTCATCTTCGTCAACGGCAAGTAGTAACTCTAAAAACACAAGTGAAGTGGAATCTAAGGAAATTGATGAGTTAAACATTGCTTTTGCACCATATGACTCATCTGAAACTATGCTTGCAGAAACTGAGCCGCTTAAAGCACTGATTCAGGGAAAACTTAAGGAAAAAGGATATGATGTTAAAAATGTTAATTTAACGGTAGGTGCATCATATGAGGCAGTTGGTGAAGCTTTAAGTGCCGGAACTGCTGATGTAGGTTTTATTTCAGGCGGTACATATGTACTTTATGAAGATAGCTGCGATATTCTTCTTACGGCATTAAGGGCTGCATACAGCAAAGATTCTTCAAACCCTGCTGATTGGAACGATGGGACTGAGGGAAAATACTTGGACAGTATGTCTAAATATTATAAATCAATTATTATAGCAGGACCAAGTGAAAAAGGTCAGGAACTTGCTGCAAAAGTAAACAACGGTGAAGAGCTTACTTGGGAAGACCTTAATTCAGCAACGTGGTCTGTAATGGGAGCTTCTTCGGCATCCGGTTATATTTACCCTTCTCTCTGGCTTAATGAAAAGTATGGAAAATCCATTAATGATTTAAGCAATGTAGTTCAAGCTGATTCATACAGTACTTCAATTGCCAGACTTGCGTCTGAGCAGGCAGATATTATGGTTGGATTTGCGCATATGCAGTATAAATATGCTGATCAGTGGACAACGGACTTTGCCAGAACGGATTCTATTTGGAAGGAAACAAATATTATTGGTGTAACAGATGGAATTTATAATGACACGGTATGTGTAAGTAAAGCTTCCCCAATTATGACTGATGAATTTAAAAAGGCTTTTGGTGAGGCGATGATTGAAATTGGTGAGTCTAAAGAAGGACTTGCTATTGTAGATAAAACATTTGCACATAAAGGCTATGAATTGGCTGATTCATCTGATTATGACGGTGAAAGAGAAGCTCAGCAAATAGTAATGAATGCTCAATAATGGGATTGATATTGTGATAGAGATTAAAGATTTAAAGAAAAATTATATTTTAAATAATAAGAAAACATTTGCCCTCAACGGAATTTCGTTAAAATTGCCGGAAGGTAAATTTATTTCAGTTATAGGACCCAGCGGTGCGGGTAAATCCACACTGCTGCGTTCAATAAACGGAATGATTAAAGCAGACAGTGGCAGTATCATTATTGACGGCAAGGATATAACACAGCTCAAAGGAAAGAAAAAAAGGGAAATACAGAAAAATATCTGCATGATTTTTCAAGATTTTTGTCTTGTTAAGAGCAGTACAGTGATAAAAAATGTACTTAATGCCTGTTTGTCGGATATGAATGTATTTTCTGTAATATTTGGTTTATTTGGCATTGAAAATAAAAGAAACGCTGAAAAAATACTGGAAAGAGTCGGTATGGCTGATAAAATGTATCAGCCGGCCGAAAGCCTTTCAGGCGGCGAACAGCAGAGAGTAGCTATTGCCCGCGCTATAATGCAGGGAGGGAAAATTCTGTTGGCAGATGAACCGGTTGCATCTTTAGATCCGGTAAATGCAAATGATGTGCTTAATTTATTAAAATCATTGCAGCTTGAAAAAAATATGACTGTCATAATGAACAGCCACAATGTTGAACAGGCGCTCAAATATTCTGATTGGATAATAGGCCTTAATTCGGGACATATTGTTTATCAAAATTCTCCGCAAATGCTGACAGATCAGGTAAAAGAGATAATTTATAGGAAGGATAACGGCAATGGACAAAGCAGAAAATAAAAAAAGAATTACTATTATTTTGATTGCTCTTGCCGTAATTTTTTCATTTTGGTTTACTGGGTTTAATGCTTCTGACTTGGCAAAACGAGGCAATCAGTTTTTTGTTATTATCGAAAAAATGTTTCCACCGGATGTTTCGTATTCTAAAAAGGTTATAAGTCCCCTTCTTGATACAATTTTCATGTCATTTGCAGGTACATTTATAGGTTCATTTTTTGCACTTATCATTTCACCCTTCTGTGCTTCAAATACAATTTCCAACAAGTTTGTTTATATGGCATTAAAAGCGGTAATAAATATTGTAAGAGCAATTCCTGTGCTTATAATTGCACTGGCGGTATCATTTGTATTTGGTATAGGAGCTTTTTCTGGAACCTTTGCAATTGCATTGTATACATTCGGAATTATTACCCGACTAACATGGAAAGATATTGAACAAACATCACATAATACATTTTGTGCACTTAAAGCGGCAGGTATAGACAGTATAAAAGTTTACATAACTACTGTATTTATTGATATTTTCCCTGATTTTCTATCCAATTGTCTTTATGTGTTTGAAAGCAATGTAAGACATGCGGCTATACTTGGATATGTAGGCGCAGGAGGTTTGGGGCTAATATTAAGTGAAAAAATTTCATGGGGAGACTATTCGAAGGTTGGAATAATACTAAGTATGTTATTTGGAGTTGTTTTTGTTATTGAAACGTTAAGCAGTTATCTTAGAAGACTATTAGATGGCCGAGTTTACGCTGAGAAAAGAATAAAAAGACTCTTTTTATTATCTACAATTGTAATTGCTGCGCTGTGTATTGTTACAATTAATCCACCTCAGATAATGTCATCGGGGCTAAAGGTGTTTAAAGGCATATTTTATGGGTTAATTCATCCTGATACAAGCTTGATATTTTCATTCACAGAAAAGAGCGTCCCATATCTTATGCTTGAGACCGTTTGTATTGCTATTTCAGGAACTTTTATAGGATCAATTTTTTCAATTATTATTGCATTTTTAGGAAGCAGAAACATTAGTGGCAGTATTACTTCAGGAATTATACAGATGTTTATTCTTGCAATCAGAACAATGCCTGCTGTTATTTATGGGCTTATATTTATAAGAGTAACCGGACCAGGAGCGTTTGCAGGTGTATTGACACTGGGAGTTTTAAGCATAGGAATGTGTACTAAGTTATACATTAATTCGCTGGATAGCTTTGATTTAAGCACAGCAAATGCAGTAAAATCGATGGGAACATCAAAATTTGCAGTAACTATGCATTGTGTTTTCCCTGAGGTAAAAAATAAATTTTTTGCATCTGCCATATATAGATTTGATGTTAATATAAGAGAAGCATCTATTCTTGGACTTGTTAGTGCAGGCGGAATAGGAACTCAGCTGATTTTTTCAATGAATGGTTACTTATGGAGCTATGCGGGAGCATATGTTTTGGGTTTAGTTGTACTTGTACTGATTATTGACAAATTAAATTCATTAATAGTTTGATTTTTAGTTGGCTATATGATAAATTTATTATGCTTAACATGATTTATTGAAGGGATTGAAATTAATGGATTTTAAATATGAAGCTGCTGCGTTAATTGCAAAGTCGGCAGACATGAGTATAGATGAAATAATTGGAGCTATTGAAGTACCTGCAAACTCTGATATGGGTGACTATGCTTTTCCATGCTTTAAATTGGCAAAAACATTCAGAAAAGCTCCTAATGTTATTGCATCAGAAATTTGTCATAAAATTGAAAAATCAGATTGTTTCACTAGAATTGAGACTGTGGCTGCGTATATTAACTTTTTTACTGATAAGAGTATGTATGCTAAGTCTGTTTTAGAAAAAATAAATGCTGAAAAAGAGCATTACGGAGAAATGTCCATAGGACAAGGAAAAACTGTTATTATTGACTATTCTTCACCTAATATAGCTAAGCCATTTCATGTTGGTCATCTTCGTTCAACTGTTATCGGCAGTTCTCTCTACAATATTTTTGCAAAACTTGGCTATAACTGCGTTGGAGTTAATCATCTTGGCGATTGGGGAACTCAGTTTGGTAAGCTTATTGAAGCCTACAAACTTTGGGGTACCAAGGAAGATGTTGAGGAGAAAGGAATAAGTGAACTTACAAGAATTTATGTAAAATTCCATGAGGAAGCTGAAAAGGATGATTCACTTAATGACAGAGCCAGAGCATGGTTCGTAAAAATGCAAAATGGTGATGAAGAAGCAATTACTCTTTGGAAGTGGTTTTATGATATAAGCATTAAGGAATTTGAGCGAGTATATGACAAACTTGGAGTGAAATTTGATTATTTTACCGGTGAAAGCTTTTATAATGATAAAATGGATGCTGTTGTTCAGGAACTTAAGGAGAAAAGCCTTCTTGTTGAGAGTAACGGAGCTATGATTGTTGATCTTGAAAGCGATACGATGCCGCCCTGCCTTATTTTAAGAACTGATGGCGGTACACTTTATGCAACAAGGGATATTACTGCAGCGTTATATAGGAAAAGAACTTTTGATTTTGATAAATGCTTATATGTAACTGCTATTGACCAGAATCTTCATTTTGCACAGTGGTTTAAGGTTATTGATAAAATGGGATATGAGTGGGCTAAAGACTTGGTTCATGTGCCTTTTGGTCTTGTAAGTCTTGAAGATGGTAAACTTTCAACTAGAAAAGGTAAAGTTGTTCTTATGGAAGATTTGCTTAATGAAGCCGTTAAAAAGACTACTGGCATAATTGATGATAAGAACCCTGATTTGCCCAATAAAGAAACTGTTGCAAAACAGGTTGGTATTGGTGCGGTAATATTTGATGACCTCTATAACGGAAGAATTAAGGATATAGTATTTTCGTGGGATAGAATGCTTAATTTTGATGGAGAGACAGGCCCGTATGTACAGTATACACATGCCAGAGCCACTAGTGTTCTCAATAAAGCTGGTTATTGTGATAAAATGAAAGAAAATATTGATTACTCAATGGTTATAGATGATGCCAGTGTAGAGGTATTTAAAATTCTTGCATTATATAGTGATAAAATTCTGGAGGCAGCCAATAGATATGAGCCCTCAGTGATTGCTCGCTATTTGGTTGATGTTTCTCAGGCTTTCAATAAGTTTTACCATGACAACATGATTCTTACTGATGATGTTGTTGTAAGGAATGCAAGACTTGCTGTTGTTGATGCAATAAAGATTGTGATTAAGTCCGGACTTGCAATCCTAGGAATTGACGCACCTGAACAAATGTAATCTTTAAATATTGGCCGATGTTTCACGTGAAACATCGGTTTTTGTTTTTGGTTTAAATTTATTACAATGTTTCACGTGAAACATTCAAAATACTATTTTTTTTAATATAAAAATATGTTATCATAGTAAAAAGCGGAATTAAGGAATGAGGCAAATTATGAGTAAAGTAAGGACGATTGCAATTGCAAATCAAAAAGGCGGTGTGGGGAAAACTACAACTGTCGTAAATCTTTCGGCATCTCTTGGGGAAGCCGGCAAAAAAGTGCTCGTAGTTGATGCAGATGCTCAGGGTAACACAACAAGCGGACTTGGACTTGAAAAAAACGCATTGGATAAAACGCTGTATAACGTATTATTGGGTGAGATAACAGCATCTGATGCTACGCTGGAGACTATTGCTGACAATGTTTTTATAATTCCTTCAAATATGAACTTGTCTGGAGCTGAAATAGAACTTGTTGGACTTGATAATAGAGAACATATAATGAGAGAATGTATATCGGAAGTAAAAAAAGACTTTGATTTTGTAATAATCGACTGTCCGCCTTCTCTTGGAGTTGTTACAATAAATGCTCTTGCAGCGGCAGATACTGTACTTGTACCTGTTCAGTGTGAATATTTTGCCCTTGAAGGCATGGAACAGTTATTTCATACAATTGGACTTGTCCAAAACAGACTTAATCCTGACCTTGAGGTAGAGGGCGTCGCGTTTACCATGTTTGATTCCAGAACAAATCTTTCTCTTGAAGTTGTTGAGGAAGTAAAGAAAGTGTTGAAACCGGATATGTACAGTTCAATTATACCGAGAAATGTGAGGCTTGGAGAGGCACCAAGTTATGGTCTGCCAATAACCATTTATGACCCTAAATCCAAGGGAGCAGAAAGTTACAGGGAATTAGCTGAAAAAGTTATGGATAAGGAGTGGAACTAGTGACAATACCTAAGAAGGGACTTGGTTCAAAGGGAAGAGGCTTAGAGGCTTTAATATCCCAGCAAGTTGATACAATAAGCGAAAAAGGTGTAGTTGAAATAAGTATAGATAAAATAAGCCCGAATAGAGAGCAGCCTAGACGTATATTTGATGAGTCAGCGCTTGAAGAATTAGCTGAATCAATGAAACAGATTGGTGTCATACAGCCTGTTATTTTAGCTAAAGATGGTGACTATTACAAATTAATTGCAGGCGAAAGACGCTGGAGAGCTGCAAAAATTGCCGGAATAGCAAAAATTCCTGCGATTATAAAAGATTATGATGATGATGTTGCTTTTGAAGTTGCACTAATTGAAAACTTGCAACGTGAAAACCTTAACTTAATTGAGGAAGCTAGAGGATATAAAAAACTCATTGATGCTTTCAATTTTAACCAGGATGATGTTGCACAAAAGGTCGGAAAAAGCCGTCCAACTGTGACGAATGCACTCAGATTATTGAATCTTGACGAAAGAGTGCAGCAATTTGTGCTTAATAATGAGATATCAGCTGGTCATGCCAGGGCCCTGCTTGCTTTGGAGGATAAAAATGTACAATATGAAGTGGCTGAAAAAATAATAGAAAACGGACTCAGTGTTCGAGCGATTGAAGCATTTGTAAAAAGTTATAAAAACCATAAACCTACTGAAGTGGACAGAAGGGTTTCGTTTGATACAACGGGATATAAATCAATTGAAAAAAATTTAAAGGATTTATTTGGTACAAAAGTTAAGCTTAATTGTAAAAAGAATAAGGGTAAAATAGAAATAGAATACTACTCAGATGCAGATCTGGAGAGAATTATAGAATTGATTAAGAAAATTGACGAGTAAATGGGGTATTAAAAGTGACGGAAACGAGTTTTTTTGCTCAAAATTTAGATTTGTGGATGTCAATTGTACTTGCCCTTTTGATAGTGTTTGTTATTCTTGTTATTTTGGATATATATAATAATAAGAAGTTAAAGGCAAGATATGAAACATTCATGGGAGTTGGCAAAAAGCATAAAAAAGACATAAATATGGAAAAACTACTTGTTGACTGTGTAAGCAAAGCGGAATCCATAGATGAGAAATATGGTAAAATTCTTGAAATTGTTGAAGATGTGGAAAAAAATATGCAATTTTGCTGCCAGAAAGTTGGGATTGTTAGATATAATCCATTTGAAGAAATGGGAGGAAATTTATGTTTTGCTGTTGCTATACTAGATGCAGAGAATACTGGCATAGTAATTAACGGTATACACAGCAGAACGGGTACTTTTACTTATGCAAAGCCTGTTGAGCTTGGTGTGAGCACATATATACTTTCAAAAGAAGAGCAGGAAGCTATTGATAAAGCAAAGACTAATGCTTATCAGGCTGTAAAAAATACTGTTGCGGTTACGAAACCTTCAAAAATGCTTAAGGCTAAAAAAATAAAAGAAAAAGAGCAAGAAGTTAAAGAAAAAGTTGAGATATATAAAAACGCAGCTGTAAGAACAAGAAGAAAAAAAAATAATAAACCTGTGGTTAAATAAGTAAAATGATATTAATAATATTTCGCTTATCCACACAAAAGGTCGGTTATCAACAGAAAGTTGTGAATAACTTGCGCATTGGAGATAATAATGGACTATAAAATGTTGTTTTTGGACTTAGATGATACACTATTGTCGAGTGATTTATCTATATCCGAAGAAAATCTAAATGCAATTCGCCGAGCATCTGAATTTGGTGTAAAAGTCGTAATTTGTACAGGAAGAGGTATTTTTAGTGTAAAGCATATAGCAGAGCAATTTAAAATTGAGTGGGATAACTGCTATATAATATGCCTGAATGGTGGTGCTGTATATAAAGGATATCCGCCTGCATTAATTAAGGAAAGGCTCTTTAATAGTAAGTCTGCTGCTTTAATATATGAAACTGCGAAAAAGTACGGTATAGATGTTCAAATTTACAGAGATGACAAACTTATTCTTGAGAATATATCTGAAAGAGTAAAAATGTATATAGATAAATTAAATGCCGACTTTATGTTGGTTGAGAGAATAATGGATTATGAGGGCCAGATTGCAAAAATCCTTTTGAACGGGCCAAATGATGTATTATTGAAGGTGGAAAAGGAGCTAAAGCAAGGATTAAAGGATAAATTTAATGTGTTTTTTTCTAATCCCAATTATCTTGAATTTACAGCAATTGGCACTACAAAAGGTGAAGCTATGGCACAACTTGCTCGGGAAATTGGAATTAGCACGGATCAGACAATTGCTATAGGGGACAGCTTCAATGATATTTCAATGATAAGAGCTGCTGGACTTGGAGTGGCGGTCAGGAATGCGGTGGATTCGCTTAAAGTTGAAGCAAATTATATCACAAAAAATACTCATGACGAAAGTGCTGTTGCTGAAGTTATAAACAGATATATTTTTGGTGAAGGAACAAAAAATATCTACAAATTTAGATTCCCTATATTAATATTTGTTATATTAATTCTAATTGAACAACTTTTGGCAAGCGCATTTAATATAGGTGGATTGAAAATTTTAGGTTATTTATATATTAATGCAAAAGATACAGTACGTTTTAATGTACTATCACTTATTATTCCTCTCATGCTGTGTTTTGTGGTGGATTACTTTAATCAAAAGACAAAAGGCGAGGATGAGGAGGAATTTTGGGTAAGTAAATACGGTAAAAAATAAAATAGTTTGTATTTAATAAAATATTTGACAAGGGTATATATTTATGATATTATATCTAGGCAGTAGGCTATGGAGAAGTACTCAAGTGGCTGAAGAGGCGCCCCTGCTAAGGGTGTAGGTCGTTTGCGCGGCGCGAGGGTTCAAATCCCTCCTTCTCCGTATTTAAAACAATGTAAATTTAATCCCCATAAGGAAAGTAATTAAGCTGAGGGGCAACTGATACGAAGCAACAAAAGGAGCAGACATCCATTCACGAGTTGAGAGGATATCTGCTCCTTTTGTCGTTATACAAACTATATAAACAGTGTCTTGATATGACAGTCTCATAATGAATGACTCCTATTTCCATACTGTCAGTTTCGGCTGGAACACGTTTGCTTTTACATGTATTTCACCATAAGCACCGCTGGGAACCTCAAGCTCATAGCGTACACCTTTGCCAACGGCATTGGTCTCTAAGACAATGGGGCTGATGTCTACGCGAATGACGGAGCTCCCGCCGTTACTCGGGATGGTGGCAACCTGTCTGCCGTTTATCGAAATGATGGTGGGGGCTACTGAGGCGACGATACTGGAGTCCCGGATGATTTTGATAGTGGAGGGTGAGGCAAGATTCACGGGAGCGCTGTTGCCAGACGAATCGGTTTCTTCGTATAAAACGAAATACTTCACAAGCGTATGCCCATCTCTCTGCTGTGTTTCACGGGGAACGGCTTTGTCAGCTAACTCATACATGGCATTTTGCTGATATACCTGACAATAAATCTGCTCCAGTTTCTGCCGGATCATATCCGGCTTCTCCAGAGATGCATTGTCATAGAAACTTTCAAAGGTGATGTGCGAGGTTGGCATAACGATGCTACCGCGTTTCTGTTCGGCCTGAATAATAAAATTCTGTATCTCAGACTTTATGGAGTTGATATATGGCGCATCATAGCACAGGCAGACAATGTGACGAATGTTTTTCGATGGCTGTTTCGCTTGCGTTAAGTTCCTTTGAGAAGACTTGTCTGTAGGAAATAGTTTTTTAAAGAAGCCCATAATATTCACCCTTCTTCCATTTTAATTTTCGGCTAAATGACAATTCTTTCCCGTCGTTATTTTTTTCAAATCCATTGATTTCACAAAGATTCGGACAATTTGTCTGATAAAAATCGCAGTTACGTGCTCAAAATCTTCGAAAACCTTAAGTTCATTGAAAAAGCATTTACTTCATAATTTTCTCTCCTTTTTATAAAATTGTCAAGTTATCATTGACACAATAATATTTATAGAATTGCAAAAAAAAGGTAGATTGCCAGCCTACCTTTTAAAACAATTCTGATTTTTAATCGAATGCAGGTGTGTTTTTAAGTTTATTTTTTATATACTGTTCCCTTAAGGGGAAGTTCTGTCCTGAAAATACCGTCATAGTTGTAATATGCAAGCTGTACTGCAGGTGCAGTCGGTATTGATGCAATTTCACCGATTCCCTTAGCTCCGTATGCAAGTCCGCGTATTTTTTTCCCGACAATAACGGATTTGATATATGGAGTTTTATCAGCCCTGAACAGCCCGAGAGTACCAAATTTAGCAAGGGGCTTTCCGTTGACAAGCGGATAATCTTCGGTCAGTGCATAGCCAAGGCTCATTGTAACTCCTCCTTCAATCTGCCCTTCTAGGGATTTTGGATTAACAGGATTTCCTACATCATGGACAGCGGTAACACATTTTAATGTGCCGTCTTCATTCAGCTCAACAACATGTGTTGCGTAGCCGTATGCTATATGGCTTACCGGGTTTGGTTTATCAGAACCCAACTTGTCGGTTATTCCTGTGTACTCTCCCAAATAGCTCTGCCCTTCAAGTGCTGAAAGGGTGCCTTCTTTAACCAAAGCTTGCTTGAGCATTCTTGAGGCTCTGGCAGCAGCTTCTCCTGTAAATAATGTTTGACGTGAAGCAGTTGTGTTTCCGGCGTTGGGGGATATTGACGTGTCCGGTGCTTCATAAATTATATTATCCGGTGAAATACCGGTTGTTTCGCATATCATTTGTATCTGTATTGTTCCCATGCCTTGACCTATGCATGCTGCACTTGAGGTTACATAGACCTTTCCGTTTCTAATTGTAATAAGGCATCTTCCGGTATCAGGTATTCCTACACCAAGCCCGCTGTTTTTAAGAGCACAGGCTATTCCGCATTTGGGGTTATTTTCATAAATGTCCCTTACAGCATCAAGAGTTTCAACAAGTGCTGTTGTTTCGTCAGCAATCTGACCGTTTGGTAAAATCTGACCTGGGCGAATTGCATTTCTGTATCTGATTTCAAATGGAGTTATGCCGACCTTTTCTGCCAACTTATTTAGGTTGCACTCCGTTGCAAAACAGCTTTGCGTTACGCCAAAGCCACGGAAAGCACCCGCAGGAGGGTTATTTGTATAATACGCTTTTCCCATAATATCTATAACCTGATAGTTGTATGGACCTGCCGCATGAGTACAAGCACGCTGAAGGACAGGACCGCCAAGACTTGCATAGGCACCTGTATCTGAGATTATAACAGCCTTCATTGCCGTCAAATAACCGTTTTCATCACAAGCAGTAGTGAAGTCCATTTCCATTGCGTGGCGTTTGGGGTGAACAAGTATGCTTTCAGCTCTTGTAAGCTTTACTTTAACCGGTCTGTTTGTTGCTTGTGCGAGTAAAGCTGCATGGTGCTGAACGCTCATGTCCTCTTTGCCGCCAAATCCACCGCCTACCATTGCTGCTGACACACGTACCTTTTCAATTGGTAAGCCTAAGGCATCTGAACATTCTCTTTGAGTCTGATAAACACCTTGGTCTCCGCTTATTATGTGTATGCCGCTATCCTCAGGGTAAGCAACTGCACATTCAGGCTCCATGAAGGCATGCTCGGTAAAGGGTACGCTGTAATGATATGTCACGGAATATTTGCTATTTGAAATAACTTCGTCGGCGTTTCCCCTTACAAGATGCTCGCTTGCAAGAAGATTGCCATCATGGTGCACAAGCGTAGCGTTTTCTTTCATAGAATCAGCAGGAGAAAAAACTCCATCAAGAGGTTCATATTCAACTTTGATTTTTTTCTTGGCTTCCTCCATAATTTCGGGTGTTTCTGCTGCAACAAGAGCGATTGCATCACCAAGATAATGTGTAATTTTACCGACAGGAATGAGAACATCCCAATCTCGTTTAAGATGTCCAACTTTCTGTGTTCCGGGAATGTCATTGGCTGTCATAATGGCAATAACGCCTTCCATTGACTTGGCTTGGGATACATCAATCGAAAGCACTTTTGCTCTTGGATACTCGCTTCTTAAAGCAGAACCGTAAATCATTCCGTCTAAATAGTAATCATCGGCATATTTTGCACTTCCCAAAGCTTTATCATAGGCATCGACTCTGTGCATGCTTTCACCCAAAAGACCTGTATAAACAGGCTTGGTTATTTCTGTATTTTCTCTGAAAATCTTTGCAGCAAGAAGAATTGCATCCTCAATTTTTTTGTAACCGGTACAGCGGCAGATGTTATTTTTAATAGCTGTTTTAACATCTTCAAATGAAGGAGAAGGATTTTTGTCAATTAAAGCCTTAGCACACATAACCATTCCTGGTATGCAAAAGCCGCACTGAACAGCACCTGACTCAGAAAAGGCATAGCTGTATACAGATTTTTCTCTGTCTGACAAACCTTCGGTAGTGATGATTGTTTTGCCATTCAAATTATCAATTTTTTGTACGCAGGCTTTTGCAGCTTTGCTGTCTATTATTACTGTGCATGTACCGCATGCGCCTTCATTACATCCGTTTTTTACAGAGGTAAGTTTCAAGGTATCTCTTAAAAAAGGCATGAGTTTAATATTATCTGTTATAGTATATGTGATTCCGTTTACTGTAAAAGTAGACATAACATCACCCCCTATTCAATATCTTATTATACAATGTTATCATTTATATATTTTATATTCAAGAGATATGGTTTCATTTTAAATCATACGCGTTATACTATATTTAGCATAACGAACTTGTTTTCAATTTCTTTATTTATTTTTTATTTAATGCTATAATCAAAATAAATTTATCGAAAAGCATTTATTTTAGTACAATTTAACAATTGTAATAATGAGAGGTGAATAAAATGGCTGTTGGAGTAAGCGAAAAAAGAATTGATGCTTATGAAAAAGCAACAGGACGAGCCAAGTATACAGATGATTTGGCGGATAGGGATTTTCTTGTTGCAAAGGTATTTAGATCAACAATAGCAAATGGCATTGTGAAGTCGATAGATATTTCAGAAGCCGAAAAAATCCCCGGAGTTGTTAAAATAATTACATGTTTTGATGTTCCGAATTTTAAATTTCCAACTGCAGGACACCCATGGTCGACTGATCCTGCACATCAGGACGTAGCTGACAGACTTTTGCTCACAAGCAGAGTAAGATATTACGGTGATGATGTTGCCGCAGTAATTGCAGATAATGAGGTGTCAGCAAATCAGGCAATAAGAGCAATAAAAGCAGAATATGAAGAATATCCTTTTGTGCTTGACCAGATAGAGGCAATGAAAGACGATGCTCCCCAGATTCATGAGAAGTACAAAAATAATATCCTTAACCATACACAGATTTATAAGGGCGATTATGAAGAGGCTATTAAAGAGGAAGGTCTACTGAAATTTGAAGGTTGGTATGATACACCTACTGTTCAGCACTGCCATATTGAAAACCATATCTGCTATTCATATATGGAGCAGGGCAGGGTCGTTGTTGTTTCATCAACACAGATACCTCATATTGTAAGAAGAATAGTAGGCCAGGCGCTTGGTATGCCTTGGGGCAAAATAAGATTAATTAAGCCATACATCGGCGGTGGCTTTGGAAATAAACAGGATGCACTTTACGAGCCATTGTGTGCTTATCTTACAACTCAGGTGGGAGGCAGACCCGTTAAACTTGATATGACAAGAGAGGAAACTTTTGCCTGTAATCGTGTTCGCCATGCAATAAGAGTGCATTTGATTTCATACGTGCGTCCGGACGGAACGTTTGTAGCAAGAAAGTGCGAGTCTTTTTCTAATCAGGGAGCATATGCTTCACATGGACACGGTATTGCAGCAAAAGGGATATCAGCATTTTCACAGATATACAAAAGCGATGCTTCACAGGCTGATGCCTATTCAATTTTTACAAACAGGTCAACAGCAGGCGCAATGCGTGCCTATGGCATACCCCAGATAACTTTTGCAATGGAAAGCCATGTTGAGGATATAGCTAAAGAGCTTAATATGGATTCAATAAAATTGCGTCAGATGAATATGATGGAAGTCGGATACAAAGATGACTTTTCTAAAAATGAAAATTATTTTGACAGCTTAAACCAGTGTATTGCAAAGGGTAAGGAGTATATACATTGGGATGAAAAAATAGAAAAATATAAAAACCAGACAGGGCCTATCCGCAGGGGTGTAGGTATGTCAATATTTTGGTATAACACTGCTGTTTGGCCAATATCCCTAGAAACAAGTGCATGCCGTATGGTGCTTAATCAGGACGGTTCAATTCAGCTTCAGATAGCGGAAACAGAAATAGGTCAGGGTGCGGATACTGTATTTGCGCAAATGGCATCTGAAACTCTTGGTATAAAATTCGAAGATGTACATGTTATTTCAACACAGGATACAGATGTAACTCCTTTCGGAACGGGCGCTTATGCATCAAGACAGACCTATATAGCCGGCTTTGTAATTAAGCAGACTGCAGGACTGTTAAAAGAAAAAATACTTGGTCATGCACACGAACTTACAAGAATGCAAGTAAGTGATCTTGAAATAGCGGATGGAAATATTGTACGTACAACCGATAACAGAGTGCTTATGACAGTTGGCGAATTAGCTACGGAGGTGCTGTACAGTGTTACGCATAGTGAGCATATTGCTGCCGAGAGTACTTATCAGTGTAAATCAAATGCTTATTCATTTGGCTGTGGTTTTGCAGAGATTGAGGTAGATATCCCTTTATGCAAGATAAAAGTTCTTGATATTATAAACGTACATGACTGCGGAAAGCTCATTAATCCCCAGCTTGCGGCAGCACAAGTACATGGCGGAATGAGTATGGCAATAGGCTATGCATTAAGTGAACAGCTTCTTTACGATCCAAAGACTGGAAAACCGCTTAATGACAATCTATTGGACTATAAGCTTTCGACAACAATGGATCATCCACATCTGGAGGCACAGTTTGTTGAAAATTATGAGCCGACAAGTGCTTATGGAACGAAAGCATTGGGAGAACCACCTGCTGTTCCTGGTGCACCTGCAATAAGGAATGCTTTGCTTAATGCAACGGGTGTTTCTGTTGATGTACTTCCTCTTAATCCGCATAACCTGTTTGTGCGTTTTAAAGAAGAAGGCTTGATTTAAGAGGAGGTGCTTTGAATGTACGATATAAAGGCTTTATATGAAGCTGAATCCGTTGAAGATGCAGTTAAACTTCTTACAGAACATCCTGAAGCAGTTATAATTGCAGGCGGGAGTGATGTGCTTATTAAAATGAGAGAAGGCAAGCTTGCAGGAAAGGAGCTTGTAAGCATATATGGGATAGATTCTTTAAGAGGTGTTGAATTGGAGGAGGACGGAACTATACGTATACGTCCACTTACTAGTTTTTCACACATTACAAAAAATCCGATTATCCAGAAATATATAAATGTTCTTGGTGAAGCTGTTGATATGGTTGGAGGTCCTCAGATTAGAAACATTGGGACAATAGGAGGAAATACATGCAACGGTGTTACTTCTGCCGATTCAGCATCAACTCTTCATGCTTATGATGCAATTATGGAGATTGCCGGACCCGATGGAGTTAGACTTGTTCCAATACATGACTTTTATATAAGTGCCGGCAAGGTAGATCTTAAGCATAATGAGTTGCTTACGTCTATTCTTATCCGAAAAGAAAGCTATGAAGGCTATTACGGGCATTACATTAAATATGCCATGAGAAATGCAATGGATATTGCAACGACTGGCTGTTCTGCCAATGTTAAGCTTTCAGAGGATAAAAAAACAATAGTGTCGGCAAGGGTTGCATATGGTGTGGCATCTCCTGTTCCTACAAGAGCAAAATCTGCAGAAGCAGTTCTTAGTGACAAGCCAATCAGCAAAGATATTATTGATGAATTTGCAAAAACAGCTCTTAATGATGTAAATCCAAGAACAAGCTGGAGAGCATCAAAGGAACTTAGACTGCATCTTATTGAGGAGCTGTCTAAGAGAGCAATGACAGAGGCTATTAGGCTTGCAGGAGGTGAAATCTGATGCAGAGAAAGCTTGTAAAATGTACAATTAACGGAAAATATACTGAAGCAATGGTAGATGTAAGAGCTTCTCTGACAGATATGCTCAGAAACGACTATAGACTTACATCTGTTAAAAAAGGCTGTGAAGTAGGAGAGTGCGGTGCATGCAACGTGCTTATTGACGGTGAATGCTTCAATTCATGCATTTATCTTGCGGTATGGGCGGATGGAAAGAAAATAAGGACACTTGAAGGCCTTTTAGGACCAAACGGTGAGCTTTCGGATATCCAGCAGGCATTTATTGATGAAGGTGCAATTCAGTGTGGTTTCTGTACACCTGGATTTATTATGACGTCAATTGAAATATTGGAGTCTGGAAAGGAGTACACAGACGACGAACTGAGAAAGCTTCTTTCGGGGCACCTTTGCCGCTGTACAGGATATGAAAACATAATGAAAGCAGTTAAAAAGACGATGCTTAAAAGACTCGGAAAGATATAATACTGTAAAAAAGCGGGATGGCTTAACCATCTCGCTTTTTTTATTTAAATTGAAGTATATCCACCGTCTATATAAATAATCTGACCTGTTGTATAATTTGAAGCTTCTGAAGCAAAGTAAACAGCCATACCTGCAAGGTCCGTATCAGGATTTCCGAAACGTTTTACTGGAATATGTCTAAACATTTCCTCTCTTGTAGCAGGGTCCTCAAATAATACCTTTGTCATTGCTGTTTCAAAGAATCCGGGAGCAACTGCATTTACGCATATACCATACTGCGCCCATTCAACTGCAAGTGCTTTTGTCATCTGCATAACTGCACCCTTTGCCGCAACATATGAAACAATATTGGGTCTTGCAACGATACGGGCATTTATTGATGAAATATTAATAATTTTTCCTTTGATACCGTTTTCAATCATATGTCTGCCGACAGCTTGGCATGAAAGGAAAACGCCTTTAAGCTGCACATTTTGAACTTTGTCCCAGTCATCTACAGTATATTCAATTGCAGGCTTTCTGATATTAAGCCCGGCACTGTTTACAAGAATATCAATATGTCCAAGCTTCTCAAGCATTGCACTAACAAGACCGTCAACGCCTTCTTTTGTTGTTATGTCTGCAGAAATGCCGATTGCTGTGCCGCCTGATTCCTTTTGAATTTTAGAAGCTGCAGCATCACAGTCTGCCTGATTACGGCTTGAGACAACAACAGCTGCACCTGCTTCTGCAAGTCCCTGAGCAATGCCTTCGCCAAGACCTTTGCTGCCGCCGATAATAAGTGCATTCTTGCCTTTAAGTGAAAATAGTTCCATTACTCCCATTTGTAAACTTCCTCCTTAATGTTAGTGGTGATATAGACCGATATTTTATGTTTATTATATTACATGATGGGTTTTATGTACAGAATTATATACTACAGCAATAAATTATAGTAAATATGTACTAATGTATCTGTTAATAATAAGAGAGCCTTCCCTAAATATTGGGGAAGGCTTAGAACGTAAACATACCGCTTTCAGGGTATGTTTTAACTCTTAATATTTAAAACTTTTTGTAAAACTTTTTTAATATCACCTTGATATACTATGTTATAAATGGTTGTCCCATGTCCACTATCGCATACGCTATCCTCTCCTAACCGAATGTGTAATAATTCATCATTATCATATAAAATTATAACATATCCTCCATTATCATTAGGTAAAGGGGCATAGGCTTTATCTAAAGTTCTTTTTTTCGAGCATTTAGATAAAAGTGATATAACTGCATTTGAATCGTAATCATTTATTTCTATCAATTCTTCATCAACATTATGTTGAATATCAATTATAGAGCATTCATTAGGTGTTTGTATTAACGGCATGCTCTTAAAATATAAAATGAAAAAACATATTATAATCAATGTAAATATTACAATCAATAGACCAATTTTAGTTTTTGACTTTTTCATAATTACTACACCTTTATTCTATTTTCATAGAGTTGAAAATAACTATTCAAACTCTTACAAAAATCAAAATCTATTAATATAACACTTAACATCATAAAAAGGGACAGTAGTTTTTAAATTTTTTGAGCCTTCCCTGAATATTGGGGAAGGCTCTTATTCTAATTAAGATTAAATACATATTCATCTGTAATCAAATAATTTGGTGATGATAATGTTACTGTTTTATAATCTTTTATCGGCGTATCATCATGCTGAAAGGCCATCATCAATATTCCATTTTCGCTTTGGGTTTCGGTCCAACTTGACATTCCGCCTGTAAGCCTGCCGTTTACTGAACTTACACTGAATGAAGACATCTTAATTTTATCGGTGTTATCGCTAATAGTGTACTCCATTTGTATGCAGTCCGGCCAGTCTTGGGCTCCGACCTTCATTGATACAATATTTATGTCAGAATATTTGAAACTTACTTTATCAGGGTGTTTAACTGTTCCGTCTTTATTTACTTTGATGTCAAACGTAACATCCTCCTGATTAAGCATGAGAATAACAGGCATATGAATTTTTGCTTCAGCTTTATCTTGTTCAGTAAATTTATAGCCTTCAAGATTAAAGCTGAATTCGGTTCCGTCACCGTCAATGGGGTCTGACACTATTTTTTTGCCGCCTATCATAAGATAAGGTCTTGTTTCATCATTATTATAGTCATCGCAGTAACCGTAAACTTGAGAAAAATCACTGTAATTAAGAGAGTACATTTTAATTCTGAGTGCATTATCAGACCACGTCGGCATTGCTGTGAGAGATATATTATTTTTTAAAACAGTAGGACCGATTTCATCAATGCTTTCATAGTACTCTATGGGCTTAAGCTTTATATCAAAAGACATACCGCATATTGTAACTGTTATTGGAGTATTTACCCCGTATTCTTTTATTAAATCAGGAATATAGTCTATTCCGCTTATACAATTTTGCTTTGTTAATGAACCGCCGCCGCTTTTTATAGGAACGGAGAATGTTTCATCACCGGCTTTGATGTCAACGGTTGTTTCTATATAAGGCCCAAAAGAGCCTTTGTCGTCGGCTGCTTTAAGATATGCTGAAGCACCGTTTTCTTCAATAATTTTATTTAATTCTTCAGCGGTTGTATCCACTTTTATTTTGTCCTCATCAATAAAGTCCATTGATATTTCCCATGCAACATCAATGGAGTAATTTGTAACATAGGCATTGTTAACCGTAAATGTTATTTTTCCGTTTGACTGCGTTTGAGGTTCACCGTCCATTGAATAAAGGACACTGCTTTTTTCTTCCTCGGTAATTGCAACTCCGGGAACAAAAGAAAATATTTTTTTTATTGCTGCTTGTACGTAGTCGGAATTGTCTGCAATTGCAACAGCTAAAACCAGAACAGCTGCAATCGCTGAGTAGCGTTTCCATTTAATATGTCTTGAATTGGGGTTTTGGTCGGCTTCTTCAATATATTTTGGATCTATGTTTCCGAGTTCGCTGTATAAATCTTCTTTATTCATATTTCAATGCCCTCCTTTTCAAGATGTTCACGTAGTTTTGTCCTAGTCCTAAATAAAGAGGATTTGACTTTGGCTTCGCTTACTCCATACATTTTAGCTATTTCGGATATTGAGTCAGAGTACCAATATCGTCTGACAAAATATATCCTGGATTCTTTGTCTTTGTCAGACGTTTCCAGAAATTTGTTTATGCTTTTAGCTACTTCTCCCTTTTCAAAATCCATGTCAGCCTGAGAAGAAGGTATCATTTCCTCAACTTCGGAAAGCAGCATATCAAATATTCCGTTTCTTTTTTGGGCTGTATAATATTTATAACGATTAATGGAAACAGTACGCACAATCATACCTAGATATGTTTTCAATGGATCTGGTTTTTGCGGCGGGATTGTATTCCATGCTTTAAGCCATGTGTCATTTAATGCCTCTTCTGCATCAGGCTCATTTTGGAGTATGTTCATCGATATTTTTTTACAGTATGAGCCGTATTTTATTGTTGTTTCAGTTACAGCATTTTCTAAACGGCCGTAATATAATTCTATTATTTGTTTATCATTCATTTTTGACCCCCATTTCTTACCCTTCACCTTTATATACAGAAAAAAATCAAAAAGGTTTCAAAATTAAAATAAAAACCAATAATATTATCTTTACAGAAAATATATTGGTTTTTATTATATTAGTTGTTTTTATAAAATCCGAATTTTTTTTCAAGAAGTTTTTCAGAAAAAGCAATAACTTCACAGCAGTATTGGTTGTAAGCTTCCATAAACATTCGAGCTTCGTCTGTTAAGTGTGCACCGCCGCCGTTTTTACCACCTGTTGAGGAAATAAGAAGCTTAAATCCAAGACTTTCTTCACATGTTTTTACCATTTTCCAAGCTTTTGAATATGCCATATTCATGTCCGCAGCTGCAGAACGCAATGAGCCGAAAGTGTCAACTTTTTCAAGAACTTCTTGTATGCCCGGACCATAGCATTTGCTATTTGTGAAAAGGTGTATTCTAATTTTGACCTTTAAATTGTTCTCCATTGTCAACGCTCCTCAAAAGTGTTATTCTTTTACTAAAATAATGAATTATAGAGGTAAAAATGCTTGCTCATATAATAAAAATTAAAAAGGGCATAACTGCAATAATCGGCAGCGGAGGGAAAACTTCTCTAATGTATAAACTGGCAGAGGAGCTTTCTGAGAACAGTAAGGTTATTGTCTGTACAACTACGCAGATTTTCAAGCCTAATCATATTATAACACTTATTTCACCTTTAGAGAAAGATATTAAAAAAGCGTTTGAATATAATAATTGTATTTGTATAGGCGGGGAAAATGAAAAAGGTAAGTTGACTTTGCCTGATATAGAATTTTCTTTGCTTTTGAAGTATGCCGACTATATAATTATTGAAGCTGACGGTTCAAAGGGGTTGCCATTAAAGGCTCATGCCGAATATGAACCGGTTATCCCCAAAGAAAGTGTGGAAACGATAGTGGTTCTGGGGATAAAAGGTATTGGCAAGCCGATAAAAGAAGTTTGTCACAGACCTAAACTTTATGCCGGAATACTAAAAACAGATATAAGTACTTTTGTAACTCCTGAAATGGCGGCTGAAGTGATTAACTTTGAGGGCTATGGTGACTTAATTGTCATAAATCAAGCTGAAAGTGAAGAAGATATAAAAAATGCAGAAATTCTGGCTCGATATATTAAAATTCCTGTTTATGCAGGTGAAATTCAAAAGGGGGAATTACATGTTTGCGGTAATAAAAGGATCGGGTGATATAGCTTCGGGTATAGCGTTGAGATTAAAACATGCAAAATTTGATATAGTAATGACCGATTTGAAACAGCCTACAGCAATAAGAAGAACAGTATGTTTTTCACAGGCAATTATTAATGGGATCGTAACAGTTGAGGATGTAACGGCAGAAAATGCCAAAGACATTGAAGAGATAAGGGCAGTGTTGGATAAGGGCAATATTGCTGTTATTGCCGATGAAAGTGCTGAGTGCATTATGGAACTTAAGCCGGATATTGTAATAGATGCAATACTTGCAAAGAAAAATATAGGAACAAAAATATCTGATGCACCTGTTGTAATAGCCGTTGGACCTGGTTTTGAGGCTGGTGTCGACTGTCATGCTGTTGTTGAAACACAGAGAGGACATTATCTGGGAAGGGTATTTTTAAAGGGGCGTGCTGCTGAAAACACCGGCGTTCCGGGGAATATAGGCGGATATACTGTTGAGAGGATAATAAGGGCAGTAAAAGACGGAATGTTTAGACCTGTTTGCGGTATAGGTGATGTTGTTGAAGCAGGACAAACGGTAGCCTATGTTGATGATGAGCCGGTTAAGTGCCTGATAGGAGGAGTACTTAGAGGAATATTGCCTGACAATACGATGGTCTATAAGGGCATGAAAAGCGGGGATGTTGACCCAAGATGCAATATAGAACATTGTTACAGTGTTTCTGATAAGGCTCTTGCTGTGGGCGGAGGCGTGTTAGAAGCATGTTTGGCACTTATTCCGTCTATTGTGACGTCAAAGGAGGAATGAATATGGAGGATATAAAGCTCACTAAGCTTGCGAAATGTGCCGGCTGCGGTGCGAAAGTCGGAGCAGGAGTTCTTGCACAGTTGCTTGAGGGCATAAAGGTGAGGCAGGATGAAAACCTTATAGTTGGTTTTGATAAAAGCGATGATGCATCCGTATATAAAATCAATGATGAATTGGCAATTGTTCAGACGGTAGATTTCTTTCCGCCAATAGCTGATGACCCGTATATATTCGGACAGATAGCGGCTACAAATGCAATGTCTGATATATATGCAATGGGTGGAGAACCTAAGCTTGCGCTTAATATAATGGCTGTGCCAAAAGATATGGATAAAGAGCATGTTCACGCACTCCTAAAAGGTGGATATGATAAGGTATTCGAAGCAGGGGCGTTAATAACAGGCGGCCATTCTATTCTTGATGATGAGCCGAAGTACGGTCTTGCTGTAACAGGTTTTATTAATCCCAATAATATAATTACAAACAGCGGTGCACTGGTGGGTGATATACTGTTTTTAACAAAGCCTATAGGCATTGGTATTTTAACAACAGCTATGAAGGCAGACATCATTTCTGAAGAAGGTATTGAGACAGCATACAGACTTATGACAACATTAAATAAGTCAGCCAGAGATGTTATGATAAAGTATGATGTTCATGCATGTACGGATGTAACAGGTTTCGGGCTTATGGGACACTTGCTTGAAATGGTGCAAGGTTCAGATGTGAATGCTGTTATTGAAACTAAGAATATTAATTTGCTTGCTGAGGCTTACGCAATGGCAAAAATGGGAGTTCTTCCGGAAGGTTTATATCGCAACAGAAGCTTTGCTGAATGCTCCGTTGATGGCGGCAATGTTGAGCTTGCTGTTCAGGATATGCTATATGACCCACAGACATCAGGAGGGTTGCTTATGGCTGTCAGCCAAAATGATGCAGATAAATTATTTGAAGAATTGAAGACATGCGTTCCCAGTGCTCAAAAAATTGGATATATAACTGAAATCACAGGAGAAACGAGAATTAAGCTTATATAAATAAAACGGTGTAATTCATTTTGAATTACACCGTCATTTTATCAGTATTCAATTTTAGAAAGAGTTTCTTCTAATTTTGCAGCGATAGCATCAAGCCTGTTTTTTTGTTCAGATGTTAATTCGGGCATTTCATAGCTTTTTATGCCCTCGGAACCAACAGAAACGGGTACACCGAAGGAGACGCCATTATAACCGTATTCACCAAGAAGAACAGAAGAACACTCAATAATTTTTCCTGAATTTGTTGCGGCGGCTTCTATAAGCGCCTCAATGTTAATTGCTGATGTCCAACCTGATGTACGTCCGCTGTTTAAAGATTGGAAGGCAGTAAAAAAGTTTGAGGTCATATTTTCAATGCTTGTAATATTTTCGGCAGAAAGGTTAAGGGGTGAACCGCCATAGGTCATCTGGTCATACAGATTTACCTGTCCGTTTCCATGCTCTCCTATACAAAAACCATTAATTTTTTTAATATCCTTTTCTGTTACCTCAGCGGCAGCCCATTTAAGACGATATGTGTCGTTGCCGTTAAAACCAAGTATTTTTTTTCTGTCCCAACCAAGTATTTTCCATATAATATAATTGAATATGTCAACGGGGTTTGTGGCGTTAATAATTACGGCTTCCTTGCAGTTTGCCTTTATCTGCTCACATATTGGTTTTACTATTTTCATGTTGTCACGAAGATATTCCATTCTGTCAGCAACCTGTCTTTCGGGAATGCTTGCAGAAATAAGAATGATGTCGCAGTCTGAAAGATCTTTGTATTCACCATAGGACACAATTGTTTTTGAAGAAGAGAAAATAGCTTGTCCCATGTCTAAGACATGGTTTTTTGCAAGGTTTTCTTTGATGTCAATAATTTTAATTTCATCAAGATAACCTTTCATTCCCGCGAGAAATGCAGAGGTAGATCCAAGAAGTCCTGCACCGCCAATTACACCGAGTTTCATATTCAATTCCTCCCTAATGTTCTATTTTTTTATATCTTTTATAAGTGAATCCACATTTTCTTCTTTTGTTGCCCAGTCTGTACAAATTCTTATAACGCTGTGAGTATCGTCATATTTTTGCTGATATGAGAGGGCATATTTTTTATTTAATTCCTCGATAAGTTCATCTGGAAAAATAATAAACTGCTGGTTGGTATAACTTTCTGAATAGAGAGGATACCCTTCTTTTATAACGGCTTCTTTAATTTTAGCAGCAAGCCTGTCAGCATTTTTTGCAAGCTCAATATAAAGGCCGTCCTTAAGAAGTTCAGTGAACTGAAGTCCCAGAAGCCAGCCTTTTGCAAGCATGCCGCCTCTTTGCTTTATCATATATCGAAAATCTTCTTTGAGTGAATCATTCAATATAACTACGGCTTCTCCAAAAAGAGCACCACATTTTGTTCCTCCGATATAAAATATATCACAGTTTGATGCTATTGTTTCAAAATCAAGGTCATTTTTTTCACTCCCTAGACCATAGGCAAGCCTTGCACCGTCTATATAAAGGTAAAGGTTACATTCACGGCATGTCTTGTAAATATCCTCAAGCTCTTTTTTGCTGTAAATAGTTCCGATTTCAGTTGGATTTGATATGTATACAAGTTTTGGCTGTGCAATATGTTCATGGGATTCATCATTCCAGTGAGTTTCATATGCTGATTTAATCATTTCTGCCTTAAGCTTGCCGTCATCGGTTTCTATTGAGAATACCTTGTGTCCTGTTGCTTCAATTGCACCTGTTTCATGGACATTAATATGGCCGGTTGAAGCGGAAACAGCACATTGATAGGGCTTTAAAGCCGAAGCAATAACAGTTAAATTAGTTTGTGTGCCACCAACAAGAAAATGAACATCGGCATTGGTTTTTTTGCAAAGGTTTTTGATAATATCTGCTGCTTCCCTGCAGTATTCATCTTCGCCGTAGCCACATATCTGTGATAGATTGATTGTTGTCATCTTTTTGATTATATTTTCGTGTGCACCTTCATTGTAGTCATTGTTGAATCTTATCATTTATATTACCTCCGAAATTAACTTAAACTAAGTATATCATATATTATGTTTTTTACAAATACAAGCAGAGTTATTGCGTGTTTTCATTGCTTTTCTGGTGAAAATAATATAAAATTTATTTAGAGATAAAAAATAATTTTCAGACATGTACAGGAGGGATATATATGTATTTGATTACAAACGGCAAGGTTATTACAAGAGATAGTGAAAACCCTTATTTTCAGGATGGCGGAGTAGCTGTTGAAGGTAATAAAATAATTGAGGTCGGAGATGACCTTACTCTCAAGCTTAAGTATCCCAATGCTGAAATAATTGATGCCGAAGGCAACGTAATAATGCCGGCATTTATTAATGCCCATACTCATATTTACAGTGCTCTTGCAAGAGGTTTGTCGGTGAACGGATATAACCCTACAAACTTCATAGAGGTGCTTGAAGGAATGTGGTGGAATATTGACCGAAAACTTACTTTAGGCGGAACAAGAGCATCTGCTTATGCGGCATATATTGAGTGTATTAAAAACGGTGTTACAACTATTTTTGACCACCATGCAAGCTATTGCGAAATACCGGGTTCTCTTTTTGAAATAGCTGAGGTTGCAAAAGAGCTTGGAGTAAGAAGCTGTCTTTGTTATGAAGTAAGCGACCGTGACGGCGAGTATAAATGCAAACAAGGGATTAAAGAAAATTATGATTTTATAAAATATACCAAGGATGAGCCTGACAGTATGCTTAAAGCAATGTTCGGTATGCATGCACCTTTTACACTATCAGATAAAACAATGGAAAAGTGTATAGAGATGAATAACTCAATGACAGGCTACCATATTCATGTTTCCGAAGGTCCAAACGATGTCCATGATACATGGGAAAAGTATAAAAAGCGTCCGGTTGAAAGACTTCGTGATTTGGGCATACTCGGAGAGAAAACAATACTTGGTCATTGCATACATGTAGATGATAATGAAATGAACATCATTAAGGAAACAAATACAATGGTTGTTAATAACCCCGAATCAAACATGGGAAATGCAATTGGATGTTCACCTATACTCAACCTTTATAGCAAAGGGATATTAATCGGACTTGGCACAGATGCATATACACATGACATGCTTGAAAGCTTGAAGGCTGCGCTTGCAATTCAAAGGCATAATGCAAAAATGCCGAACGTTGGCTGGTGTGAGGTTACAGATATGCTTTTCAAGAATAATGCATTAATTGGAGCTAGATATTTTGATGAGCCGTTGGGGGTACTTAAGGCAGGAGCGGCAGCCGACATTATTGTTATGGATTATAAACCGTATACACCGTTCTCGGATAAAAATATAGACGGACATATGCTTTTTGGAATGAATGGAAGACAATGCCTCACTACTGTTGCAAACGGCAGAATTTTGATGAAGAACAGAGAACTTGTCGGTATTGACGAAGAAGAAATAAATGCAAAAATCTTGGAAACATCTAAAGACCTGTGGAAGAGGATAAACGGTTAAGGAGATGATAAAATCATGAGTGAAAAAATGACACCGATATCATTTAAATGTTTGATGGAGTGGGCAGTTGAGGAATACAAAACCAATGGAAGCATGTTTGGAGTACATCGTGCATACAAAAAGCATGATGATAAGGAGCTTCAACTATTTGGGGAAAAGCTTGAAATGCCAATCGGTCCTGCTGCAGGACCCAATACTCAGCTTGCACAGAATATAATTGCGGCTTATTTTGCCGGAAGCAGATTTTTTGAACTTAAAACAGTTCAGATTATTGACGGAGAAGATTTGGCAAAATGCATTGCAAGGCCTTGTATTTTTGCAGAAGACGAAGGCTATAACTGCGAATGGTCAACTGAGCTGTATGTTTCTCAGGCTATAGATGAGTATGTTAAGGCTTGGCTTGCCATTAAAGTATTAAGCATTGCCTATGGATTGGGAAATCCGGATGCATTTATATTTAATATGAGTGTCGGATATGATTTGGAAGGAATAAAGAGCAAAAAGATAGATGATTTTGTAGAGGGACTTAAAAATGCTGAAAAACTGCCTGTCTGGGAAGAGTACAAATTAGTTCTTAAGGAAATGTTTCCTACGAGAAGAGAATACATCGAAAAAATTTCCCCTAGAGTATGCCGCAGTGTTACGCTTTCAACTCTTCACGGCTGTCCTCCGCAGGAAATTGAAAGAATTGCATCTTACCTTATTACCGAAAAGCATCTTAACACTTTTGTTAAGTGTAATCCTACTATTTTAGGATATAAAACTGCCAGAGAAACTCTTGATTCAATGGGCTATAATTATGTTGCTTTTGATGAGCATCATTTTAATGAGGATTTGCAGTATGGTGACGCAATTCCTATGTTTGAGCGTCTTAAAAAACTTGCAGAGGAAAATGAACTGGAATTTGGACTTAAGCTTTCAAATACATTCCCTGTTGATGTAAAAGCGAGTGAACTTCCTTCAGAAGAAATGTATATGAGCGGAAAGGCGCTTTTCCCTCTGACAATTGAAATGGCAAACAGAATTTCAAAGTCATTTGACGGTAAAATGCGAATAAGCTATTCGGGCGGAGCAGATTATTTTAATATAGATAAGTTGCTTGATGCAGGAATATGGCCTATTACTGTTGCAACGACAATTCTTAAGACGGGCGGATACCAAAGAATTACTCAAATGGCTGAAAGTCTTGAAAAATGTAAATTCAGGTCTTTTGACGGTGTTGACTGTAAAAAGGTTGAACAGCTTTCTGAAAAAGCCAAAACAGATATTCATCTTGTAAAGCCTATTAAACCATTGCCGCAGAGAAAACTTGATAAAAAAGTTCCCCTTATCAGCTGTTTTACAGCTCCATGTAAGGGTGGATGCCCGATTGGACAGGATATACCCGAATATATTGAACTTTGTAAGAAGGAAAAATATACGGAAGCACTTAAAGTGATTACGGCCAGAAATGCACTTCCTTTTATAACAGGAACAATATGCTCGCACCACTGTATGGATAAGTGTACCCGTAATTTTTATGAAGAGCCTGTAATGATAAGATATACAAAACTTGTAGCCGCTGAAAATGGATACAAAAATCTTATGGCAGAACTTAAAACTCCGGAATTGACTACAGATATAAAAGTGGCAATTGTCGGCGGGGGTCCTGCCGGAATTGCAGCAGCTTATTTCCTTGGCAAGAGCGGAGTTAAGGCAACTGTATTTGAAAAGGAAGCAAAACTTGGCGGTATTATAAGAAATGTTATTCCTTCTTTCAGGATAAGCGATGAAGCTATAGATAATGATATAAAGCTTATGGAAAAAATGGGCTCTGAAGTTAAGCTTAATACTGAAGCCCCGTCGCTTAAGGAACTTAAGAAAATGGGATACAGTTATACTATTTACTGTGTAGGTGCTCAAAAAGCTGGAAAGCTTGATATAGAAGGAAGTTCGGTTAATGTAATTGAATTTTTGAGAAAGCTTAAATCAAAGGAAAAACTTGATTTAGGCAAAAACGTAGTTGTTATCGGCGGCGGAAATTCTGCAATGGACGCAGCCAGAGCAGCTAAAAGATGTAAGGGCGTTGAAAAGGTTACTATTGTATACAGACGTACGAAAAAATATATGCCGGCTGAAGAGGAAGAGCTTATGCTTGCTCAATATGACGGTGTTGAGTTTATGGAACTTGCCGCACCTGTATCTCATAATGACGGCAAGCTTACAGTAAGAAAAATGATGCTTGGGGCACCGGATGAGAGCGGCAGAAGAAGTCCGGTGGAAACAGATGAGTTTGTGACTGTTAATGCAGATACAGTCATTGCAGCTGTCGGGGAAGGCGTTGACAGCGAATTCTTTAAAGCAGAGGGCATTGAAGTGAATAAGAAAGGCAGACCTTCATTTAAAACAAATGTTGAAAATGTTTATGCTGCAGGAGATGCATTAAGAGGTCCTTCAACGGTTGTTGAATGTATTGCTGATGCAAAAGCCTTTGCCGAGATGGTTACAGGCAGACTATTCAAAGCTGAAATACCTGAGGAAGCATATCAGACAAAGAAAGAGGCAAAAGATAAGAAGGGTGTTCTTATGATGCCGACATCTTGTGAAGGCGACAGATGTCTTGCATGCAATGTCGTATGTGAATGCTGTGTTGATGTATGTCCCAACAGAGCCAATATTGCTGTAAGTGTTGATGGATTGAGGACTCAGATACTTCATATAGACCGCATGTGTAATGAATGCGGAAACTGTAGAACATTCTGTCCTTATGACAGTGCGCCATATAAAGAGAAATTTACTATCTTTAGCAGTAAAGAAGATTTTATGGACAGTACAAACAAAGGATTCATTTATTTAGGCGACGGCAAATACAGAGTGCGTCTGGAAGATGTTAAGGATTATGACCTTACAGGAGATAACAGCCTGGATAAGGATATAGAATTGGTTATTCTTACAGTAAAAGAGAAGTACGGATATCTGTTAAACAATTAAAAAAGTCAGATGAGCCCGCCTACACGGCGGGCTTATTTATTGAAAATACAAAACTATAGGTTTACAGAACAAATTTGAATAATTGTCCATTTAATATGAAGAAGATGTATATTATAATACAAACCAAATTGATAATCTAAGTGAAAGTACAACAAGGAGGTTGCAATGGGAGATGTAATTACAAAATTCGGACAATATGTTGATAAACAAATGCAGACAAAGCCGATTGCTGCCAGAAAGGAACTTATTATCGGATATAAAGCTTTTAACCTTAAGCTTAAATATGCAACTGATAAGAACCTTTCTCCTGCAAGGCAGTATCTTGCAAAGGTTTGCATGGATAAGCATATAAGTTCATTTCAAAGTGCTGAAAACTCGGTTCTTATCAGTATTTTTCTGCCGTGTGAAATACTTCAGGCATTCGGTATGGAAACATTGTTTGCAGAGGGATTTTCGGGTTATATTACGGGTGCGTATGCAGAGAAGGGCTTTATTGAAGCCGCTGAAGCGGCAGGCATCGCCGAAACATACTGTTCTTATCACAAAATAATAATGGGTGCGGCATTTACAGGAGTTTTGCCAAAGCCCAAGTTTATTATAAATACATCTGTTGCATGTGATGCAAATAATTTGACATTCCGTGCGCTGGCTCAGTATTATAATATACCGCAGTTTTATATTGACATTCCCAGCGAGCAAAGCGAAGAAAGTATTCAATTTGTTGCATCCCAACTCAGGGATATGGTGAAATTCATTGAGGAGCAGACAGGCAAAACACTTGATGAGAATATTTTAAAAGAAGCCGTTGCAAGAAGCAGAGATTCACTTAAAAACCTTGAAGAAGCCTTTAAATTAAAGAATAACACATTCCTTCCAAATGATATTACAAGCGAAATGTACGAAGTATTTTTGACACATCCATTGCTTGGAAGTGAGGAAACTCTGAAATATTCACAGATGCTGCTGAAGGATTTACGTAATGCAGAGCCTAAAAAGGGAATAAGGCTGTTATGGATGCATACAATACCGTATTTTCAGGAGCCGCTGAAAGACAGACTTAATTTTAATGACAAGTGTCAAATTATTGCATGTGACATGAACTTTGAAAACATTGTTGAAACAGACCCTGATAAGCCTTACGAAAGCATGGCAAGAAGGGTTGTTATGAGCAGATTTAACGGTTCTTCTGAGAACAGAATAAATAAAGCGGTTGAAATGGCAAAGGAAATGGAAGTCGACGGTGTAATTTATTTCTGCCACTGGGGGTGCAAGCAGACGATGGGTGCTTCTGTAAATGTCAAGAAAAGGCTTGAAGAGGAAGGCTTTCCTACATTGGTCTTAAATGGTGACGGCTGCGACAGGAGCAATACAAGTGACGGACAGGTTTTGACCAGACTGGATGCTTTTATTGAAATGCTGGAGGATATGAGGAAATGATATATTATGTTTGTAAATATACTCCCCTGGAACTTTTAGAGGCATTCGGTGGGAAATGCGAAAGGTTAGAACCGCTCCCTGATAATTTTGATACGGCAGACAGTCTTGGACACCCCAATATGTGCGGGTATGGCAAGGCTATTATTGAAGAGGTCTATGCCAATAATATTAAAGAACTTATCCTTGTGGACTGCTGCGATGTTATTAGGAGAGTATATGATATACTTAGGGAAAGCGGACACATGGATTTCGTGTATCTTTTGGAGCTTCCGCATAAAAACGGACAGGCAGAGGCAGTTTTGTTCAGAAAAAGCCTTAAAAGGTTGGCAGAGGCATATAAAAATTACACCGGTAATGAATTTAATCTAGAGCTTGCAATGTCAGCTTTTAAAGATGAAGAAAAGGGTATTGATGAAAATTTTATAAGTCTCATGGGAGCGCATGGCGGAAAGTTTTTGTATGAGACAGTTAATGAGAAATTTTCAGTACTTGTTCGTGATGATACATGTACCGGAAACAGAGATGTATATAGACCCAAGAAAAAGCCTGTTAATTTTGATGACTTTATTATAAGCTACTCACAGGAGTTGCTAAATCAAACCCCATGTATGAGAATGTTTGACAATGACAGAAGAAAAGAACTGACAAAAAATTCCGAAGGTGTAATATATCATACAATGAAATTCTGTGATTATTACAGCTTTGAATATATGAATATTAAGAACACTTTGGATGTGCCCATTTTAAAAATAGAAACAGACTGTACAAGCCAGAGTGAAGGTCAGCTTGCAACAAGGCTTGAGGCTTTTGCAGAAACATTGAATGAAGGAGCACATAGGAGGAAGATAAAAATGAACTCCAACGGAAAAGTTTATACAGCCGGGATAGACAGCGGTTCAACAAGTACGGATGCGGTAATAATTGACAAAGATAAAAAAATAATTGGAAAATCAATTGTGCCTACAGGCGCAGGAGCGACAAACGGTGCAAAAAAGGCACTTTCTCAGGCACTTGAACAGGCGAGGCTTAATGAAGATGATTTAACTCTCACGGTTACAACAGGGTACGGAAGGGAAAATATAGGCTTCGGCAATTCTTCTGTAACAGAAATAACCTGCCATGCACGGGGAGCTCATTACCTTAATCCGAAAGCAAGAACAGTAATCGACATTGGAGGACAGGACTCAAAGGTAATCAGAATTGATGAAAACGGTGCTGTTCTAAGTTTTGTAATGAACGATAAGTGTGCAGCCGGAACAGGACGTTTCCTTGATATGATGGCTAGAACAATGGAAATTTCACTTGAGGAAATGAGCGAATTAGGTCTTAAATGGAGCGGTGACGTAACAATATCTAATATGTGTACTGTGTTTGCAGAGTCTGAGGTTGTTTCGCTTGTAGCACAGGATACGCCACCTGCTGACATAATTCACGGTCTGAACAAATCAGTTGCAGGCAAAACGGTATCTCTTGTTAAGCGGCTGGGCGGAGAAAGCGAATATATTATGACAGGCGGAGTTGCTAGAAACAAGGGTATTGTAGAGGCTATCGAGCAAAAGCTTGGAGAAAAGCTGTTTATTTCAGATGATTCGCAGCTTTGCGGTGCGATTGGTGCAGCATTAATCGGAATGGAGTCGGTTGTTACTGATATTATTGATTAAAAGGGGTGACTTGTGTGGAAGGCTATAACAGATATGATAAATATAAAAAAGCACGAAACACAGCTTGGAATGCCCTGATTAACGGAGGAATAAGAGAGTTACCGGTTAATCTGAAAAATGTTGCTGAAGCATATGGAATAGCTGTTTATTCATATAAAACAGCAATAAAAAACGGATTGATTGAATCAGAGGAGGCTGTCGGTGCCGGCTTTTCAAAGATAATTGATGAGAGAAAATATATTTTTGTCAGCAATGCAAAAAGCAGCAGTGAGGTTAGATTTGATATTGCATGTCAAATCGGGCACTTTGCTTTGGGGCATAAGATATACGGAAAACCTGTAAAAAGCAAAAAGTTTGGCAGGAATGATTATGAGGCATATATATTTGCAAGAGATTTGCTGATGCCTGCGGCGGTTCTTTATGGCATGGGAATACACAGTGCAGAAAAAATAGAAGAATTATGCGGAGTAACTCATGATCTCGCGGAAAAAAGGGCAGAGAGAATGGAAGAACTGTATATACGGAAAAAATTTAATACTCACCCGTCGGAAATAAAGGTGAATGAACAATTTGAAAAATTTATAAATGCATACAGCATATAATAAAATGCGGCAGATTTAACAAATCTGCCGCATTTGCTTTTTATGCAATAAATTCATAAATGTATAGTGGTGGACATGGCTGAAAAAATATTATAATAATTGAAATATTATATTGACCTTACTCTAACAATAAGGTTTATATTAAGCTTAAAGTAAAATCATTTCAAAATAAGGTTTTGGAGGTGGAATATGAAGAAATATTATACAATTGGTGAAACAGCATCTCTTTTGGGAGTTACAACACAGACATTGCGATACTACGATAAGATAGGCCTTTTGTCACCTGAACATTGTGATGAAAATACAGGGTATAGGTATTATTCATTTACTCAGTTCCATTATATTGACAGGATCAAGTATCTGCAAGGCTTTGGAATGCAACTAAAAGATATACAGAATATTATTCATAGTGGTAGAGTAGACTGCTTGCTTCCGTACTTAGAGAAGAAGAAAAAGGCAGCAGTTGAGGAGTTGGAAGTATTACAGGGCACAATCAAAGATATTGAATGGTATATTGATTATTTTACTTATTTGGATAAGGGGAAAAATGCTGATTACTTATATAAAATTCAGTTAGAAGACAGATATATCATTAAGTCACCGTGTTATTATATGGAGCCTTTGAGTAATATGGAGTTTCGTTTGGCAGGAGTTAAAAGCAGAAAAGAATATGAAAAGCTTTATTTTAGAAGGCAGTACGGATATAAGGTAAATGTTGAATCGCTTATGAAACAGGAATTCTATCCGATGGAATATTTTATTTTTCTTAGGGAAAAGCCTGATATTGATAAAAGGCTGTATGATGTTCTGCCTGCAGGAGAATATCTATGCTTTAGAACACAGGCTTTAAGAGAAAATTGGAATCCAGATGTATTGACCGACTACTTTAAAAACAAGGAAATGCCTAAGTTGTCATTGGCATTGGAGTTTGAGGATAATCTTGTAGAATATTCTCAGGCATGGTATGAAATACAAATTTTATTATAATTATTAACGAATACTAATCAACATTACTATTTTTCATAGATTGAAATATATTATTTTTTAATCATTTCGCCGCTTGACCTTATTCTTACTATAAGAATTAACATTAAGTAAAATAAATATAAGAACTAGAAAGCGGTGTTTTAATTGAATTGTAATGAAAATACAGAAATTTTGTATAGAGGAATGGATATAGAGGGCATTGCAGAGAATCCTGAGGTTGCTCCTATATACCATACAACTGCATATTGTGTCAAAGATACAGAAGATTATAATTTTGCCAATAATGGCGGCAAATATTTTTACAACAGAACAGCAAATCCAAACAGGGATTGTCTTGGAGAATCTATATCATATCTTGAGCATGGTGAGAAGACTATCGTATGTTCATCAGGAATGGCGGCAATATCTACTACACTTTTGGGTCTTTTAAAAAAAGGAGACCATGCTGTGATCAGTAAGGCCATTTATGGTGAGACAATTGAGCTTATTGAGATTATGCTTGAAAAATATGGAATAGAGGTAACTTTTGCTGACTTTACAGATACTGATGAAATTGAAAAAGATATTAAGTCAAATACAGTATTATTGTACACAGAGATTATTGCAAACCCTCTTACTTTGATTGTAGACATAGAAAAAGTAGCTGAAATTGCACATAAGCATAATGTGCTCGTAGTAGTTGACAGTACTTTTACAACTCCTTTTGTTATAAAGCCGATTGATAAGGGTGCAGATATTGTAATTCACTCTCTTACCAAATATTTTGGCGGGCACAGCGACATTACGGGGGGATCCATTACTACAACGAAAGAAATGGTTAAAAAGCTCATGCCTTCATATCTTCTTCTTGGATGCTGCATGGATCCGAATACTGCATGGCTTACGTCAAGAAGCATAAAAACGATGGGAATGAGAGTTAAGACACAGAATAAAAATGCTGAAATACTTGCTAATGCTTTAAGTAAAAACCCAAAGGTGAAAGTGGTCTATCATCCAAGCATTGTGACTCATCCGCAGCATGAACTTGCAAAGTCTATTTTTACAAATGGATTTGGCGCAATGATGAGTTTTAGGGTAGAGGATGATTTAAATAAAGTTAATGAGTTTATGCACAGGCTCAAAGTAGTGAAATATATGGGAACGCTCGGTGGCATAAGAACGACGATTGCACATCCTGCAACAGCATTCAGAAATGAATTTACTGCGGAGCAACTCATAGAAATGGGCATGCATGAAGGACTCATAAGGATTTCCACTGGAGCAGAGGAGGTGGATGACCTTATTCAGGACTTCAATAATGCGTTGGAAGTATTTTAAGTTTTAGTTGAATTTGGAGGGTTAATATGGACAGCATTTTAAAGTTTCTAACTGCAATTTCGAATTTCCTCTGGGGAACTCCAATGCTAATTGCACTTGTTGGAACAGGACTTTTTCTTACAATAAGTTTTAAATTTCGTTATATTACAAAGATTAAATTCCATTTCAAGAATACATTTGGAAACATGTTTAAAAAAGGCGAAGGCGAGGGAACTGTTTCAGGGTTTGCTGCTGCCTGTACGGCTATGGCCAACACAATCGGTGTAGGAAATATCGGTGGTGTTGCTACTGCTATTACAATGGGTGGTCCCGGAGCGATTTTTTGGATGTGGATTTCCGGTCTGTTAGGAATGAGCACAAAGGCGTGCGAAATTATTCTTGGACAGCGTTACAGAGTTAAATATGAAAATTCAATGGATGAATATATTTGTGACCGTTCATTTGTTATGAAGAATGCACTTGGCTGGAAGGGCGGAGCAATAATTCTCGCTATATTCTGCTTTGTACTTGGACCCTGGACATGCTGTGTTCAAACCGAATCAGTTACAAGTGCACTCCTTGAGGGCTTTGGAGTTAAGCCTATTATAACAATAATTATTCTGGGAATTACTTGCTTTTTAACAATCGCAGGCGGTTTACAGAGAATTTCATCAATCATGGAAAAGGTTATACCTTTCATGGCTCTTGGTTATATTATTTCAGGCATTGCTATTCTTGTGCTTTATTATAAGCAGATCCCTGCTGCTTTTGGCATTATATTCAAGAGTGCTTTTACGCCTATGGCAGGTGTCGGAGGTTTTGCAGGTGCAACAGTAAGAGATTCCATGAGATATGGTATTGCAAGAGGTCTTTATAGTAATGATGCCGGTACAGGATATGGCATTGTTGCTCATGCAGCCGGAAAGACAGATCATCCTGTTCGTCAGTCATCATGGGGCTGGGGCGAAGTTTTTCTTGATACTATCGTAGTATGTACTGTAACAGCTTTATCAATAATTCTTACAAACTCATACATAGATTTTCCTGATATAACAAGTGCACAGCTTACAACAGTTGCATTTAAGGTTGCTTTCGGTAAATTTGGTGGATATTTTCTTTCAATTGCAATAGTAGTGTTTGCGTGGACAACAATTATTGGTATGTATTACAGTTGCGAAAAATCAGTAAACTATGCTTTTGGTGATACAAATGCTAATAAAATAGCAAGACGGTTCTATATGGTTTATTATTTACTGCCTTGTCTTATTTTCTATAACATCAAAGCAGACATGCTTTGGGCTGTTACTGACTTGTTAAGTGCGGCATATGTTATAGTAACGCTTATATTCATATACGCAAAGAGAAAAGAAATTTTCAGACTTTACAACGACTTCTGGAATCGTTTTATTCCTGCGTTAGAGCGTGGAGAGCATCCTGAAAAGGTTTCATTTGAAACCGTTGAACACGAACATAAAATATAATAAAGCTTAATCAGGTTGTTTCAGAGGAGGACATATTGGATTTTGTTAGGCGTACATGGGTAGAAATATCCATTGAAAACTTAAAATATAACTACTATCAGACAAAAGGATTATTGAAAAAAGACGTAAAAATAATGGCCGTTTTAAAGGCTAATGCTTATAACTGCGGAGATGTTAGAATAGCTAGTGAGCTGGAGAACATTGATAAGGAAATTCAGTTTGCTGTTTCCAACATTGAAGAGGCTATGGGACTGAGAAATGGCGGAATAAAAGCTCCTATTCTTGTACTTGGATACACTCCTTTGGAATGCATTAAACTTCTTCTTGAATACGATATTACTCAAACATTAGTATCCTATGAATATGCTTTAGAGATTAAAAAGACCTTGAAGAACTATGGGCACAAGCTGAAGGTTAACATAAAGCTGGATACAGGAATGGGCAGAATAGGTATAGTATGCTATAATAATTTTTATGAAGACAGCATTAATAAAGTAAAAGAAATATGCTCATGCTCGGAGTTTAACGTTACAGGCTGTTATACACATATTTCTACGCTTTATGAAAATGATGAAGATTCACTGAACTACTCAAAACTGCAATTTGAAAGGTTTATGAAGGCAACAGATTTGCTTTTCTCGCAAGGAGTTAAATTAGGAAACTTACACTGTCTTAATTCGGCGGGGACAGCAAATATGTCTAATGATATGCAGCTTGATATGGTCAGAGTGGGAACTCTTATTTATGGAGCTTTGCCGGATGTATATAATCACAGTGGGGTTAAGTTCAAGCCTATTGTGACTATAAAATGCCGAGTAGCAAAAGTGGATATAGCCGAAGAAGGATGTTTTATAGGTTATAGCCGTGCTTTCCGTGCTGAAAGGAAGACCAAGACAGCCGTTCTTACTATGGGGTATTCCGACATATTGAGAATGGGCTCCGGAAAAGGATATGTTCTCATTAATGACACTCTTTGTCCTGTTATTGGGGGTGTCTGCATGGACCAGATGGTTGCCGATATATCAAATGCAGGTGAAGTAAGGGCAGGAGACACTGCGGTTGTTATTGGCAGAGATAAGAACAATGAAATAGGTTTTAATAAAGCAGCGGAATTTTTGCAATGTGGCGAAGAAGAGGTATACTGCCATATAACCTCAAGACCAACCAAAGTATATATTTAATAATTTTAACTTAAGCTGTTGGAATATTTCCGACGGCTTAAGGCATTTTATAGAGTTAGGAGGAGGATCTATATGAAGAATAATTTCAATAAGGTTTTAAATGAAACAAAAACTATGATTGTCGATGGTGCAATGGCTACCGAGCTTGAGGCAATGGGCTGTGACCTTAATGACGAGTTATGGAGTGCAAAGGTACTTGCAGAACAGCCGGAACTTATTAAAAAGGTACATTTAAGTTATTTTAAGGCAGGCGCTGACTGCGGAATAACAGCAAGCTATCAGGCAACAATTGCAGGATATATAAAAAAAGGGTATTCAGAAGAAGAGGCAGAGAATTTAATTATACGTTCGGTACAGTTACTTTGTGCGGCAAGAGATGAATGGTGGGAGGATGAAGGTAAAAACAGCGGAAGAGCATATCCTCTTGTTGCTGCCGCAGTCGGACCTTACGGAGCGTTTCTTGCTGATGGTTCGGAATATAGAGGCGGATATAATGTTTCAAAGGAGGTTCTTGTTGACTTCCATAAAAGACGTATGGAACTTCTTTGGAATGCGGGTGCAGAAATATTGGCGATAGAAACTGTTCCTTCACTGGAAGAAGCGTTAATAACGGCTGAAATAGCAGAAAATATTGCAGCTGACTGCTGGATAAGTTTTAGCTGCAAAAATGACAAGGAAATTAGCGAAGGAACTCCCATTGATAAGTGTGCTGCAAAACTTAATAAATATGATTGTGTTAAGGCAATTGGATTGAATTGTACAGCACCACACTTTGTGGAAGGGCTTATTAAAAAAATTAAAGCTGTAAGTGAAAAACCAATTGTTGTGTACCCTAATAGCGGTGAGGAATATGATGCTGTAACAAAAACATGGCATGGTTCAAAGGATGGAAAAACATATGGACAGTGGGCAGAAAGTTGGTACAGGGCAGGTGCGGGAATAATTGGTGGCTGCTGCAGAACTACTCCTGCTAATATAGAGGAAGTTTATAAATTACTTAGGAAATAAAAATCGGGGTGCATTAAACTGCACCTCGATTTTTTTATTTATATTTAATTTTCATTGCTCTTGTGGAATTTAATATTGCTAGAACTGAAACACCTACATCAGCAAATACAGCCTCCCACATATTTGACATACCCAATGCACTGAGTATAAGGACGATGAATTTTACTGTAAGAGCAAAAACAATATTTTGTCTGACGATTTTTTTTGTGTTTTTTGCTATTTTAACTGCAAGAGATATTTTTGATGGTTTATCATCCATAAGGACTATATCAGCGGCTTCTATTGCCGCATCTGAACCCATTGCACCCATAGCTATTCCAATATCAGCTCTTGATATTGAAGGTGCATCATTTATACCGTCACCGACAAATGCAACTGAGCCATCAGAAGAACTATTTATTAATTCTTCTAGTTTTTTAACCTTATCATCAGGTAAAAGTTCAGCATATACAGTATCTATGCCAAGTTCCTTTGAAATATCTTCGACTACAGCCTTTTTATCTCCTGAAAGAATAACCGTGTTCTCTATACCTATAGCTTTAAGCATTGAGATAGCATCCTTTGAGTCTTCTTTTATTATGTCTGCAATTACAATATAGCCTGCATATTCTTTTTCAATTGCCACATGGACAATTGTTCCTTTGTCAGCTTTTTCATATTCACAGCCAATCTGGGTCATAAGCTTTTCATTTCCAACATATATGATTTTGCCATCTACAAGTGCTTTTACACCATAACCTGATATTTCTTTTATATCGGATACCCTTGAAGTATCAAGATTTTCATTGTAAGCATTTCTGATGGAAACAGAAATAGGGTGGGTGGAAAAGCTTTCTGCAAGAGCAGTAATTTCTATAAGTTTGTTCTCGCTTATATTTTTCGGGTGAATTTCTGTTATGAAAAAAGAACCCTTTGTAAGCGTGCCGGTTTTATCAAACACAACTGTTTTAGCTTTTGCCAATGCCTCAAGATAATTGGAACCCTTAATTAATATGCCTTGTTTTGATGCACATCCGATACCACTGAAATAAGTAAGAGGTACAGAAATAACAAGGGCACAAGGGCACGAAACAACAAGAAAATTAAGTGCTCGCATTAGCCAGTCTGTAAAATCACCGCCGGTTATAAGTGGCGGCACAAATGCCAGAATAACAGCCGAAATTACGACAATAGGGGTATAATAGCGTGCAAAGCGAGTTATGAAGTTTTCTGTATGGGCTTTGTTTTCAGCTGAATTTTCAACAAGCTCAATTATTTTCGATACAGTTGAGTCAGAATATTCCTTGGTTACCTCGGCTTTAAGCATGCCGTTTATGTTAATGCATCCGCTTATAATGCTGTCGCCTTTGCTTACATCAAGCGGAAGAGATTCACCAGTTAAAGCAGAGGTATTTATGCTTGAGGTTCCTTCTAATATGGTTCCGTCAAGTGGAATCTTTTCGCCCGGTTTTATCACCATAATGTCTCCAATAACAGCTTCATCGGGATCAAGCTGTGACAAAATTCCGTTTCTTTCAATATTAACATATTCAGGACAAATATTCATAAGATCAGATATTGAGTTACGGCTTTTACCAACAGCAATTGTTTCAAAAAGGTCACCAATTTGATAAAACAGCATTACAAATATGGCTTCAGGATATTCACCAATAAATAATGCACCTATTGTAGCAAGACACATAAGGAAGTTTTCATCAAAAACTTGACCGTGTGATATATTAACTGTCGCTTTCTTAAGCACAGGCAACCCTACAATCAGGTAAGGAATTATATATGCAAAAAAACGTATATAGCCGTATGTTGGAAAGAAGGTCAAAGCAATTAGTAACAAAGCACTTATAATTATTTTAAGTAAAGACTTCTTTTGTTTATCTGTCATTTCTTCACCTTACTTTATGTTTATTTTGCAATCAGGCTCGATTTTGCTGACTGTCATAATAGCTTCATTTAAAATACTGTCAAACTTATCATACTCAGCGTCTATTGTAAGCTTTTGTGTCATGAAGCTGACAGTGGCTTTGTTAACACCATCAATTTTGTTAATAGCAGTTTCCATTTTTGAAGCACAGTTTGCACAGTCAAGATCTGTAAGTTTAAAAGTTTTTTTCATTTATTTTTTTTCCTCCTTATCATTCACAAATATGTTCCATACCTTGGTCAAGAATTGTTCTTACATGGTCATCAGCCAATGAATAATATATCGTTTTTCCGTCTCTCCTGAATTTAACCAGCTTAGCCTGCTTAAGGATTCGCAGCTGGTGAGAAATTGCTGACATGCTCATATTCAATAACTGAGCAACATCATAAACACACATTTCAGATTCAAAAAGCGCATAAAGTATTTTTATTCTTGTGCTGTCACCGAAAATTTTATAAAGCTCTGCTATGTCATAGAGTATCTCCTCATCAGGCATTTTTTCCAGAACCTTATCAATATCATCGCTGAGAGCATGCATAAATTCATTTGGTTCTTCACTCATAATTGCTCATCCTTTCAATTGAATAATTGTTCAACTGTTAATATTATAATATAGTATATGAAAAATTGCAATACATGTTTAAAAAAATAAAAGAATCACTTAAGATTGGTATTCTGAATAAGTAATTAAGACTTTGGAATTGAAAAGAGGTTTATATTGAAGAGAAGAGTCGGTTTCGAATGTGATGGAAAAATTTAATACAATGGTATCAAAATAGAGTAACAACAAAAAGTGCATAAAAATAAGCGGATGACGGGAATCGAACCCGCATATTCAGCTTGGGAAGCTGATGTTCTACCACTGAACTACATCCGCAAAGTAAGAATATTATACCATTTTGAGATAAAAAGTAAATAGATAAAAAGAAGATCTAAAGATAAAAAATAACTTCTGTTAAGCCTTTTATGTAAAAATTTGTAATAATATGGTATCATTATGGAAAACAAACAAAATATAATAGTTTACAGCAATACTTTTTTGATAACTATATTGAAAATAAGAGGAGGACTATTATGAACAGAACAAAAAAAGCTTGGATCAATTTATTCTTTTTTGTAATAACTTTGGTTATTAATACTATGGGTGCGTTTGGATTAATTAATGGGCTCACACAAAAAGAAGTATCTGACATGTTTCCTACTTTAATTACACCAGCCCCGGTAACATTTAGTATATGGGGTATAATTTATTTGTTACTGCTGATTTCTCTGATTGTAATGATAGTGAAAAAAGATGATTATTATTATCAAAGCGCAATAGATAATATTACAGCTCTTTTCAGGCTTTCGTGTTTATTTAACTTAGCTTGGATTATTAGTTTCTCATATGTACAGATTGAGTTTTCAGTTTTCTTTATTTTTGGGCTTGTGATTACGCTGGCTTTGATTTGCCAGAAACTGCTTGAAATCCAAGAAGACAAGCAATTTTTACTTCCATTGACATTTGGTCTTTATACGGGTTGGGTATTTATTGCTACTATTGTAAATATAGCTGCATTACTAGTCAAATTGGAGTGGAGTGGTTTTGGAATTGCAGATGAAACATGGGCAGTCATTGTACTTGCAGTTGCCGTAATATTGGTGTTTATTATACTTCTTAATAACCACAATGCCGTATTTCCACTTCCTGTTGCTTGGGCATGCTTGGGAATCTATATTTCTTTAAAATCGCCCCAAGGATACAATGGAGAATATGTTCTGCTGCAAATCACAGCGCTTGCAGGAATGGTTGTTTTGATTGTTATGGCATTGATTCAGTTTTATAAAAATCACTATGCGGTGCTTCCTAATACAACTCTTTAGAAGTCTGCTAATGAAAATTATTTTATTTTTTACATAATAGCATTATAATGAAAGCATGGTAAACATGTAAGGGAGGATTTGCAAGTGTACATTTTAGTATTTAATTGCGGAAGTTCAACATTAAAATATCTGCTAATAAATATGAGTGGAGAAGTCGTTTTAGCAAAAGGACTTGTTGAAAGGATTGGATTAGCCGGCTCAAATCTTAAGCATTATTCTAATGGTAAGGATAGCTTTGAAGCTGTTTTGCCAATAAAAGATCACAATGATGCCATTAAGCTTATCATAGATACACTTTTGAATCCTAACTACGGTGTTATTAAAAGCATTAATGAAATCTATGCGGTTGGGCACAGAGTAGTTCATGGCGGAGAATATTTCAGTGAATCTGTTATGATTAATGACAAAGTGAAAAAAGTGATTGAGGATTGTTCCGACCTTGCCCCGCTTCATAATCCGGCAAATCTAATTGGAATTAAGGCTTGTGAGACTATAATGCCCGAAATTTTGCAGGTGGCTGTATTTGATACTGCATTTCATCAAACAATGCCTGAAAAAGCTTTCCTATATGCTATACCATATGAATTATATAAAAAATACGGAATACGTAAGTATGGGTTCCATGGAATAAGTCATAAATATGTTTCCCAGAAAGCCGCTGAAATAATGGGGAAACCTTATTCAAGTCTTAAAATAGTAACTTGTCACCTTGGAAATGGTTCTAGTGTATGTGCAGTTGACGGGGGAAAATCTGTAGACACATCAATGGGGTTTACGCCGCTTGAAGGACTTGCAATGGGTACAAGATGCGGTGATATTGACCCAACGGTTCTTAGGTTTTTGGTTGAAAAAGAGAAAATGACAATTTATGAAGCAGAGAGCCTACTAAATAATAAATCTGGAATGTTGGGGATCTCGGGAGTATCTAGCGATTTCCGAGATATTAAGGAAGCAGCTAAAAATGAGAATATACAAGCCAAATTTGCACTGGAACTGTATATATATAGGGTGGCAAAATATATTGGTGAATATGCAGCCGTCATGAATGGTATTGACGCTATAGTTTTTACTGCTGGAATTGGTGAAAATAATCCCGACGTACGAGAATCAATTTGTACATATTTAGGATATTTGGGAGTTAAAGTGGATAAAGACAAAAATAATTGCAAAGGTAAAGCTGTTGACTTTTCTACAGAGGATTCAAGAGTTAGAGTCCTAGTTATTCCAACAAATGAAGAACTTGTTATTGCCAGAGATACCTTTAGAGAATATAAAGCTAAATATGAAGGTAATTTGAAATAAAATAATACTATAAATTATTCCTATACGGATGCATTAGTAAATGTATCCGTTATTTTTGTCCTTTCTTTTTTATTTTATCCAACACGTGACTGTATATCAAAAATAAAATGATATTGGTTGGGAGTGACGATTGACTATTTTAAATGACGATGCTATAGTGAGAAAAAGATATCCATTTATTTCATATTTAGCTTATGAATATTCTGAAAGGTGATGAACTAAAATGTTAGATCAGAAATTAGTATCAATATTAAATAATCAGATAAATTTGGAGTGGTATTCTGCATACCTGTATCTGGATATTTACAGCTATTATACTGACAAAAACCTTAATGGATTTGGAAATTGGTATTTTGTTCAGACACAGGAAGAAAGAGATCATGCATTGCTGTTTTCTAAGTATCTTCTTAATAACGGCGAACGAGTTATACTGCAGGATGTGAAAGCTCCCAATAACCAGTTTGACGATTTCAGACAGCCTGCCAGTGCAGCATTAGAACATGAAAGACTGGTAACACAATCCATCAATAATATATATGCGTTGGCATATGAGCAGAAGGACTTTCGCACTATGCAGTTTCTTGACTGGTTTGTAAAGGAGCAGGGCGAAGAGGAAAAGAATGCTGATGATATTGTGAAACGGTATGATTTATTCGGTAAAGATGCCAGGGGGCTGTATTTGCTTGATTCTGAACTTGCGGCCAGAGTTTATGCTCCACCTTCACTGGTATTATAATATGTTCAGCAGAGCAGTAAGTATGGCAAATTAATTAGTAGTAATTGGATGACTGTTTAATTTTCTAAATTTATAAACTAAAAAAGGAGTGGATTGTATGTCTATATTTGATTTTAAAGTTAAAGATATTGGCGGAAACGAAATTTCTCTATTAAATTATTCTGGAAGTCTGATATTAATAGTAAACACAGCCAGCAAATGTGGCTTTACTCCACAGTATGACGGACTTGAAAAGCTCTATCAGAAATATAAAGACAAAGGCTTTGTTATTCTTGGTTTTCCGTCTAACCAGTTTCTTGAGCAGGAACCAGGGAGCAATGATGAAATTTCTTCTTTCTGCCGTATAAACTATGGAGTTACTTTCCCCCTTTTTTCAAAGATAGATGTAATGGGTGAAAATGCTGATCCGCTGTATAAATTTCTTATACAGGAGGCTCCGTTTAAAGGCTATGAATTGGACAAGGATTCCGGAAAGCTGATTAAGCAGGTTGTCAGTGAGTATTATCCGGAGAATTTGGACGGCAATGGAGTAAAATGGAACTTTACTAAATTTTTGATAGATGGTGATGGGCTTGTGAAAGATAGATTTGAGCCAAGTGTAACACCAGAGGAACTTGAGTCTGTAATTGAAGCTGCACTCTGAAACATAATTTGTGGCGATATAGATGAAAAAGGAAAGAGGTTTTGCAATGGAAGCATCTATGGCATTAAAGGATCGCATCAAACAGTTTTGCTTCGATGCAGGAGCAGATATCATAGGTTTCGCCTCTGCAGAACGTTGGAACGAAATTAATGAGGTTCCCTTTGAATTTAGACCGCAATCCCTTTGGGAACCGACAAAAACCGTTATTGTGATGGGTGTGGGAATGCCTCTTCCTATAGTAGAGACCACACCATCTATCCTGCATAAGGAGACTTATGATACGGCTAATCGTACTCTGGATTCATTAGCTTTTAATCTTACCCGTTTTTTGAATCGCTTGGGTGAAGCATCGTACTTTTTCACACGGGATGGTTTTGGAAGTCTTAGATTGCTTAAGGATCGGCCAATGGCTGCGTTCAATCATATTACGGCTGCCAGATACGCAGGACTGGGGACTGTTGGGGTTAACAATTGTCTGCTTACCCCCGAGTTTGGACCAAGGGTTCGATTGGTATCAGTATTTACGGCGGCGGCGTTAGAACCGGACCCGATTCTGGAAAAGGAATTATGCATTAAATGCGGAGCTTGTGTTAAATGTTGCCCTGTAGATGCGCTTATAATGAGCGATGACAAGGTAAAGGGTGACTTTGTGCTTTCTCCGTGTCTGGACAGACATATAGAATTAAGCCATAACAAAGCATACCCCTGTGGTATCTGCACTAAGGTATGTCCTATAGGAAAAGATCGTATTTTATACCCTCAAAAGGGTATTATGAAATTATACCTCCAGGAAGAGGAGGCATTAGCCGCTGACCCGGATGATCCCAGATACAGGTCTTGGACTCATGTACGGAAATACGGAAGTTGGAATAAAGATTATCCTTGCTGACAGTAAGGCGTAAACCATTGGAAAACAAACGGAAGGATGAGAGAATGAAGATTGATAATTTAGAGCAGTTCAGCGACGCATTTGGGGCGATGCTGGCTAAAAAACCTGAAAGGGACGAATTGCTCAAAAACGGCAAAGCAATGTTAAGTGAGCTGGTTTTAAAACCTAATTGGTTCCAGCCAATTTTAACAAAGCTTGTGCTGGATGAGGCATTCTTAAAATCTCAATGGCAATCCATTGACCCAAATGAAATACAGATATATCGAAGCAATGACAAAATGTTTTCAGTACGGGCATATATCTGGGAACCAAACGTGGCATATCCGATACACGACCATGGGGCTTGGGGTATTATTGGTACGCATATCAATCAAATCACTGAGCGCAAATTTATACGGCTTGATGACGGATGTAATGATAACTATGCCGAGCTCAAACAGGTTTCAGAAAAAGTGCTTTCTCCAGGTGATACAACATTTGTTTTGCCTTTGGATCAAGGTATTCATCAGATGCAGGCAACGAGTGATTTAACTGCAGTTTCCATTCATATATATGGTACTCCTATACGTAAGGGGTTTATTCATTATTTCGATTTACAGAGAAAATCAGTACAGAGGATGTATCCTCCTGCTATTAATAAAAAAATTTTTGCTATCAGAACATTAGGCTCGATATCTGAACCATGGGCTGAGGAGGTGCTCTGTAAATCTATGAATTCTGATACTCAAGATTATATCAAGATGGAGTGCTGTGAATCTCTTTTAAAGCTGCGAGGATAAAGCCGGTGGGGTATGTTTTTGTACTTTCTGCGCTGATGGTTCGGTTGCTAATGGACATAATTGTATTTTGCATTGACTTTATTTTGTAATTTTGCTATAATTGAATTGTAATATATCTCAGATAATAGCAAACTTGGTAAAAGCCAAGGACGCAAAGCCACGGGTCTAAAGCACTATGCTATGATAGCCGGGTTGCCGAAGAGGTCACGGAAATTATAAACTGTGTGCCTATTTGGCATACAGTTTTTTGTTTTATTAGAGAAAGGAAGTGCGAAATATGAAAAAAGGTTTATCAGTTTTATTTGCCATGACATTGGCATTTTCTGTATCAGCTGTTCCTGTTTCAGCCAAAAATGGGAATGAGAAATCTGTTGCCGCTTCTGCACAAAAAGAAGAAAAAGCAAGTAAAACATCAGAAACTACTTCTGATGACAGTGCAGATTTAAGCAAAGGCTCAGAAAAGTCAAGTCAGAAAACAGAAAAAGAGGAAACAAAAGTTCAGGAATTAAAAAAAGTATTTAAGGATGAACTGAATGATCAGAAGAAAGAATTGCAGCAGCAGAAAAGCGATTTGAATCAACAGTTAGAGACCCTGGAAGCACAGTACCAGTTGATGTTGGCATCAGGTGATACAGTTGGTGCTGAGTCTGCTTTGACAAGCATGAATACTCTGAAAGCACAAATTCAGGGATTACAGTCACAAATTAAAGAAACTATCAATGAACGCTATATGGTAGTAAAAACCATGTATACAGATGAGGAACTTGTACAATTTTCCAGTGCAGCTGATTTGATTGCTCAAATGTATGCAGATGCTGAAGTTTTGTCAGAGGGATGTGTTACCGTAAATAACAACCTTGTTAAATTTGATACACCTGCTTATATTAAAAATGGAGTGACTTTGGTTCCACTTAGAGCTATAGCAGAAGAATTGGGCGGAGAAGTATCATGGGATGAGGAGACTCAGACAGTGACAATAACTAAGGGTGATACAGTAGTTCAAATTACTTCAAATAGTACAACAGCTGTTGTTAATGGTGAGACTGTTGAAATAAGTCTCCCTGCAACTGAGACATGCGGTAGAACTTATGTACCTCTTCGTTTCTTATCTGAAGCATTAGGATTAAATACTGAATGGGATAGTGAAAATGAAATTATTGACATCACTAATGACAGTGACACTGCTGCTGATTCAGTTGGCGGTACCACAGAAGATGAGAATACCGGTGACAGCTCGGAAAGCTTAGAGTCTGTAACGCCTGTTGTCGCAGAAAGCTAAGTGGTTTTTTCTGTTGATTATTTACATCTAATACATATGCATAGATTATAATAAAAAAACTGCCGATTTTGGCAGTTTTTTTATTTAATAAGTTTTATTTGCAAAGATCATTAAGCTCATTCAGTGAAAGCATACGATAGACCATGCCGCCATATCTGTCCATAAAACCCTGAAGTGATTCGGCAGGGTAGTGATAGCAGGCATCCATTGTCTTTATACTGTCTATGCTATCGGTAATACAGTTTATCAAAGATTCATTCACTATGCTGTAAAACTGCGGTCCAAAGTCACTGTAAAATCTTTTTGTGTTTTTAAGGAACAATTTTTTATGATTATTAAATAGAGCAAAGCTAAAGCCGTGCTGTGAGTAGGGCATTTTTTCTTCATCAATTACATAGAAATTTATGTTGCTATTTGCTTTGCATACATCGAGAACGTGATGTATGTGCTGTTCTCGCTCACTTACGCTCATTCTGTGCAGTATATCTGTGAAATAAAGTTCGCCATCTTCGATATATCTAAGCAATGTTGACTTAAAAATAAAGAAATCAACCTTCTCCTTACTGAATATATCTTCCCACGTAACAATAAGCTTTCTTAGAAATTTCTCCGTTGATTCATCAAAACCTTGCTCATATGCTGATTTAACAATTGAGTCTATAAGCTTGGGCGGAATAAGGAATTCAAATCCCCTCGCCATAAACATCTGAAAATCTCCGTATGCATAAAAATTACTGCGATATCCTGATAACATCATTTCTTTTGCAGCAGTAGCCATAATAAGCAGGTGATTTATTTTAAATAATGGCTCCGTTCTTTCGTATATTATTCTGACTTTTTCGGGATCATTTATTATAATAGCCATCGTTATCTTTCCATGAAGGTCTGTTGGGCATATTACAGCTATTTTATTTTTAATAACAAAAATATTTTGATTTCCAAAGCCGTTATTGTCATAAAAATCAAAAGAAATGAAATGATATTTGTTAATGAAAAAATACAATGCAAGATAGTCTTCACTTGTAAGATTATCGGTATGAATGCCAATTTTTATATGAATAGGTGAAGTAAGCTCCGGATTACTGTTTGAGTCGGTAATATTGTTGGATATAAGAGTCAATATATCCATTGTGGATAAAACTTCAACCGGTTCAGAGGATTTATACATGACGTCAGGAAGTTCCTTAGTTAAAAAATCAGTTAATTCACCTTGGCTAATCAATACCCGAGGCGTATATGTGTTTTTTCTGCTCTGGATGTCAGAGGCTGTCTCAGATTCTTTAAAAACATCTTTAAGCATTGTATAAATATATGTTTCAAGTTGGTCTTCCTTAACAATAACCGAAAATTCTGTACAAAAATTATTAAGCTCTTTTTGATTTATTATTTCATCTGAAAAAATTTTTGCTAAACTTCTATTCACCGTGCCGGAAACACGGCTTGCGGGAAGCTTTGATTTATTGCACCATTTGCTTATATATGAAATGTCATAACCTAGAGAGTCAGCAACGGTTGACATCTTTATATCTGTAAATTTAATTAAGTGTTTAAGTAAATCTCCGTAATCGCTCATAGTTTGGTCCTTTCTAAAAACAATGTATATACTATTTATAAAACAAAATCTTGTATTTGTAAATAAACATATTAAAATTTCGTCAACTTGACTAAAAAAATAATCAACTTTTAAATTGAATGAAAGTTGAAGAAAGCAATGACCATGTTGATTTCATTCCAAAAAAAATATTTATACTTTATAATGTCAATTAACAAGCAAAGTTAAAAACAATTTTATTCAAACAACTTAAAAGAAGAGGAGAAAATTACAATGGGAATGGAAAAGTATCGATTAAGAATGCACCATGTAGGTATTGTTTTACCTTCTATTGAAGCTGCTAATGAAGTTATGGATGTGCTTGGTGTAGAAGTTGACTACACAGGATTTGTAAAATCTTATACAGCTGATTTAATTTTCACGAAATATGGCCCAAATGAAAGTCCTATCGAGTTTATTATTCCAAGGGGCGGCGTTTTAAGTGAGTTTAATAATGGTAAAGGCGGTATTGCTCATATCTGCATCGAAGTTAACGACATTAAGGCAGCAACTGAAGAACTTCTCGGAAAAGGCTTTCAAATGCTTGAAAAAGAACCGGTTGAAGGCACAGAAGATATTATCGTAAACTTCCTTCGCCCTAAATATTCAAAAGGCATTCTCATTGAATTAGCTGAAACAATTGCACCAATCAAAAGAGACTAAGAAAAAATATCTCTGCAGGAGGTACTAATTAATATGAAAAAAGTAAAAATCATAACAGCCGAAGAAGCGGCTATGCTTGTAAAAGACGGAGATACACTTGTTACAAGCGGATTTGTTGGTAATTGTAATGCTGAGGCATTAAATAAAGCAATAGAAAAGAGATTTTTAGAAACAGGTAATCCAAAAGATATAACTCTTTTTTATGCATCTTCTCAAGGAGATAGAAGCGGTAAAACAGGCGGAGATCACTACGCTCATAAAGGTTTGCTTAAAAGAGTAATAGCAGCACACTATGCTACGGCTCCAAAACTAGGAGAAATGTGTGTTAATAATGAATTTGAAGCATATAACATGCCGCAGGGAGCTTTGGTTTACTTGCTTCGAGATATGGCAGGTCATAGAGCCGGCACAATAACTCATGTTGGCTTGGATACTTTTATCGATCCTCGTAACGGCGGAGGCAAAATAAATGCAAAAACAACAGAAGATTTAGTAGAAGTTATTGAAGTTGACGGTAAAGAAAAACTTTTCTATAAGACATTTCCTGTAAATATTGCATTTATTAGAGGTACTTATGCAGATGAGTATGGTAACGTAACGCTTGAAAAAGAAGTAGCTACTACTGAGGTTACATCCATTGCACAGGCAGTTAAAAATAATGGTGGCATTGTAATTGTTCAAATTGAAAAGGTTGTTCAGGGCGGAACATTAGATCCTAGATTAGTAAAAGTACCTGGAATTTATGTTGATGCCGTTGTGGTAGCAAATAAAGAAGACCATGAACAAGCTATTGGACAAGATTATAATCCGGCTATTTCGGGAGAAAAAAGAGAAGCTGTAACAGGCGATGTTGAAATTACCCCATTATCAATTAAAAAAATCATTGCAAGAAGAGCAGCTATGGAATTAAGAAAAGATACAGTTGTTAACTTGGGAGTAGGCGCTCCGGAATATATTGCACAAGTTGCAAACGAAGAAGGTATCGGAGACTTTATGACTTTAACTGTTGAATCAGGTGTAATAGGAGGTATTCCTCAAGGAGGACCTAGATTTGGCTCTAGTCTTAATCCAGATGCTATTATAGATCAACCATATCAATTTGATTTTTATGATGGCGGCGGTCTTGATATGGCATTCTTAGGCTTAGCACAATGCGATGAGAATGGAAATATAAATGTAAGCAAATTTGGTCCTAAATTAGCAGGATGCGGTGGATTTATCAGCATTACACAGAATGCTAAAAAAGTATTCTTCTGTGGTACTTTCACAGCAGGTGGATTAAAAATTAATATTGAAAATGGCAAGTTAAAAATAGTACAAGAAGGCAAAGGAATTAAGTTTATAAAACAGGTTGAACAGGTTACATTCAGCGGAAAATATGCAAATAAAAACAAACAGCCTGTTTTATTTATTACAGAAAGATGTGTGTTTGAATTAAGAGAAGATGGACTTCACTTAATAGAAGTTGCACCTGGAATTGATATTCAAAAGCAGATTATTGATCTTATGGGATTTGAACCTAAAATTGACGGAGCTGTAAAAATAATGGACAGTCGTATTTTCAAGGATGAAATAATGGGCCTTAAATAAAAAATTATATATAAAATAGTTTTTGGGCAGAATAATATTTGTAAATATGTATCGGAGGGTAAATTATGGATTTTGAATTTAATGAAAATCAGCTCGACCTTCAGAAGATGGTAAGAGAGCTTGCAGAGAAAGAAATAGGACCCAAAGCAAAGGAAAATGACGAAAAAGACGTTTTCCCCATGGACATTTATAAAATGATGGC
>JAYFPN010000001.1:0-180443 GCA_034927755.1 Candidatus Metalachnospira sp. | reverse complement strand
TCAGTTTTGCTCTGACTTTTTTTGTTTCCTTATTACTTTGGTTCGTTTATCTTAGATAAACTCATTGTCTTTTGACTTGGGTTTAATTTTTTCATCAACTGTTCAGTTTTCAAGGATCAATTTGTTTCCCTTTTTTTCTCTCTGTCTCACCGGACAGCTTGGTAATAATACATCATTTATTTAACAAAGTCAATACTTATTTTGAAAATTATCTAGTTTTTTTTATAAAGCTTCATAATTCGTCTTTTTTGCCAAAACATTATTTTGAACCTCATTTATCTGTACCGATAAAAGTGCTCTCTCATTGTAAGTCATATCTTCATCAAAGATAATATTTGCAAGGTTTCTAAGTGTATCTATTGCTTCTCCATCAGATATTTCGTGATTTTCCCACCTCTTATACACTGTGAATATTTTAAATTCAATCTTCTGCGACTTTTCATTATTAGTCAAAAATATGTCATTTTCAACAAATCCTTTAACTATAGCTGACTGTGCCTTTTCCACCAAATCAGCTTTTCCCTCAAGCATTATGTCTGCTGAATTTATATACACATTTATTTTTTCTCCCGAGACATAAAAATCTCTGTCAGAAACATAATCAAACATCTCCCTCATAATTCCGTTAATCATTTTTATTGGCAGTGAATAAAACTTTGACGGTATCTTTTTTGTTGAAGAGATGCCAATTTTGCTAAGGGATGCCCTTATCTCATCCATAACATAAATATTGCCCTTTCCTGCAACATGCATATCCATGCTTTTAGCAACAATTTTTTTGGTTATCCTTTTAATCCTAATGACCGGAGCGCAGACAAGTATTACAGCCATTGCGCAGCCAAGCATTGCAGAATATCTGTATCCCCTAATAATGCATTCAACATACTTCTTTTTATCGCTCTTGGTTACGCCCGTGATTTTAGCCCCAATAAGTCCTACCGCAGGAGGTATGCCTACAACACATAAAATATATAGCACCCTCTTAAAAATGCTCGTAAGCGAATTTTGGGGCACATAATATTTAAATATATTGAACAAAATCGGGAAGGCCGTTGCAACAAGAAAGTATATCCATATAAAAGATAACACTATCATGAGATAAAACCAGCCCTTATTTTTATCCGGAAGTTTACCAAAAAATATTTCGGTAGCCCAACCAAAAACAGTGATGAATATTTTTACAAAAAACCTGATTAATATAAGTATAAAAAAATCAAGCAGCAAAAATATCGGCATAGTATCACCTCCTTAAAAGAAAGCATATTACGTGCTTAAGACGTGATATGCTTTAAATTAAAAATCAATATGTCTGCTCTCAGTTAAGAGGCTTCATTGTAGGGAAGAGAATAACGTCTCTAATACTAACAGACTCTGTCATAAGCATTACCATTCTGTCAATTCCTATACCCAGACCGCCTGTAGGAGGCATGCCATACTCAAGTGCAGTAAGGAAATCCTCATCAATCATGTTTGCCTCTTCATCGCCTGCTGCACGCATTTTCTCCTGTCGTTCAAAACGACCTCTCTGGTCAATAGGATCGTTAAGCTCCGAATATGCATTTCCATACTCACGGCCAACAATAAATAATTCAAATCTCTCTGTATAATCAGGCTTAGTCGGTTTTCTCTTTGTAAGCGGAGATATCTCAACAGGATAGTCTATAATAAATGTAGGCTGAATAAGATTCTTTTCGACATATTCTTCAAAGAAAAGATTAAGTATATCACCCTTTTCATGTCTATTCTCAAATTCAATACCTCTTACCTTAGCAATCTCCTTTGCCTGGGCCGTATCTGATATTTCATCAAAATCCACTTCTGCATATTTTTTTACAGCCTCAACCATTGTAAGTCTTTCAAACGGCTTACCTAAATCTAGCTCATATCCGCCATAATTGAGTATAGTTGTTCCTACAACATTCTGAGCAACAGTTCTAAAAAGGCCTTCTGTAAGGTCCATCATTCCGTTATAATCAGTAAACGCCTGATAGATTTCAATAAGCGTAAATTCAGGATTATGACGAATATCAATGCCTTCATTTCTAAATACGCGGCCAATTTCATATACTCTTTCAAGACCGCCAACAATAAGTCTTTTAAGCGGAAGTTCAAGTGCAATACGACAGTACATATCGATATCAAGTGCATTATGATGTGTAATAAACGGCTTTGCTGATGCTCCACCGGGAATTGTCTGAAGTACTGGTGTTTCAACCTCAAGAAATTCCTTTGTATCAAGATAATTTCTAATTTCTCTTATTACAGCAGAGCGCTTCATAAAAGTATCCTTAACTTCAGGATTTACAATTAGGTCAAGGTATCTCTGTCTGTATCTGAGCTCCTGATCATTAAGCCCGTGAAATTTTTCAGGTAACACCTTAAGGCTCTTCGAAAGAAGTACGATTTCGTTTGCTCTAACAGAAATTTCACCTTTCTGTGTTCTGAAAACAATTCCCTTTACTCCTATAATATCACCAATATCAAACTTTTTAAATGCAAGATAACTTTCTTCGCCCACGTCATTTTTGCTTATATAACCCTGCATTCTGCCTTCTCTGTCCTGAATATTGATGAATGAAGCTTTGCCCATTACTCTTTTGTTCATAAGACGTCCGGCAACAGATACTTCTTTGTCCTCAAGCTCGCCAAAATTATTAATTATATCGCTGCTATGATAAGTAACATCATATTTAACTATTTCAAAAGGATCTTTGCCTTCTTCCTGCAAAGCCTTAAGCTTATCTCTTCTAAAGCCCTCCTGCTCGGAAATCTGGCTCAAGCTTAACTCATTTGTATTTTCCTCTGACACTTTTTGTTCCTCCCAAACTTAATTATCTGGATATTGCAAGCACTTTGAAATCAACAGTTCCCCCGGGTGTTTCAATGGATAAACTGTCTCCTACTTTATGTCCCAATAGTCCCTGTCCTACCGGTGATTCATTTGAAATTTTACCGTTTTGCAAACTCATGGGATCCGCCTCAGCAGAACCTACAATAGCATATTCTACTTCTTCATCAAATTCAACGTCCCAGATTTTAACCCTGCATCCTACACATATAACCTCATTGCTTACTTCGTCATCATCAATAACTTCAGCATTACGAAGCATTTTTTCAAGCACAGCAATTCTTGTTTCTATTTCACCCTGTTCCTCTTTTGCTGCATCATATTCAGCGTTTTCAGACAAGTCTCCTTGTCCTCTGGCCTCTTTAATTTTTTCAGCAACTTCTTTTCGTTTGACAGTTTTTAAATCTTCGAGTTCTTCCTCCATTTTTTTGAGGCCCTCATAAGTCAAAACAACTTTTTTGCCTTCTGCCATTAATACCCTCTCCTCGTCATAAATATATTAATTGAATCCAATCCAAATTTATCAATAAAAGTTTGCATATTCTCACGTCTAATGAATTATAAACTACCTTCAATTGCTTGTCAACGCTGACAATTTCATATTTTCAATAAGTTCTGCCCTCTTTATAATATCAGTATTTTTATCCGACAGAAATCTTATTTTTTCATCAATGGCATATAATGCATTTTCTTTTGAAGCTAACGCACTGAATTTCCTGCTCAAGTTTTTGCAATCAATCACAGCATCAGCATTCAAATAATTTTCGTGTTTAAAGCTGTTAATAAATTGAATATTTATACCATACTCATTAAAGTAATATTTCCAAGCTTTTTCATATACATTTTTATCTCTGCATAGTAAAGATACATATCTCACCCTTGGTGACACAACACTCAAAGCAGTTTCTGTCAAATATTTTTCGCCCTCAATTATTACCGCTTCAAACTCCGGTCTAAGTTTTTGTGCCGAGTTTAATACTCCTATAATATTTCCGTCAGCATAATGTACACAATACATATTTATTCCCGTTTGAGAAACCACATCATTTTGTTTTAGGAAAACTTTTATTTTATCAAACACCCTTTTTTCTAATGTATCCTCTGCATTTTTCGGCAGATTTATTAATATTCTGTATCCCTCTGCGCCAAGAACAGATATATTTTCTGTCGAATAAGGTCTGAAAACTGAATTAAACCAATTATTAAACCTGCCATCCTTTATATCGCCGTATTCAATCTCCGCAAATTTCATAATATCACCCCGCATAAGTGATATATGAGAACTTGCTATAAAAAATGCCTGTGTACTAAACTGCACACAGGCATAAATATTAATATCAGAATTCCATCTTTCCTTCAAGATAAGGAATAAGCTCATCAACTTTGAGTCTAATCTGTTCCATTGTATCTCTGTCTCTTATTGTAACAGTTTCATCATCAAGAGTATCAAAATCAACTGTTATACAGAAAGGTGTACCGATTTCATCCTGTCTTCTGTAACGTTTTCCAATGCTTCCTGATTCATCGTATTCACAATTAAACTTCTTGGAAAGCTTATGGAATATTTCATTAGCTTTATCTGAAAGCTTCTTTGAAAGAGGAAAAATTGCAGCCTTAACAGGTGCAATTGCAGGGTGAAAATGAAGAACCGTTCTTACATCATTTTCTCCAACCTCTTCTTCATCATAAGCATTACAAAGGAAAGCAAGCGCAACACGGTCTGCACCAAGTGAAGGCTCTATTACAAAAGGAATATATCTTTCATTCTTGCCCTGATCAAAATATGACATATCTTCTCCTGATGTTGTCTGATGCTGATTAAGGTCATAGTTTGTTCTATCAGCTACACCCCAAAGTTCACCCCAGCCAAATGGGAAAAGATACTCAATATCGGAAGTTGCCTTGCTGTAAAAGCAAAGTTCTTCAGGGGAATGGTCACGTACACGCATATTGTCCTTCTGCATACCAAGATTCATAAGCCAGTCAATACAGTACTGTTTCCAATAACCGAACCATTCAAGGTCTGTATCAGGCTCACAGAAAAATTCAAGTTCCATCTGTTCAAATTCTCTTGTCCTGAATGTAAAGTTGCCCGGTGTAATTTCATTTCTGAATGATTTGCCAATCTGTCCAATACCAAAAGGAAGTTTCTTCCTTGATGTACGCTGAACATTTTTAAAGTTTACAAAAATACCCTGAGCCGTTTCAGGACGAAGGTATACTGTATTCTTGGCATCCTCTGTAACACCCTGGAATGTTTTGAACATAAGGTTAAACTGGCGAATATCAGTAAAGTTATGCGCACCGCATGAAGGACATCCAATGTTGTTATCTTTAATGTATTCAAGCATTTTTTCGTTTGACCAGCCGTCAACTGTTATATCCTCGCCTTTTTCATGGCAGAAATCCTCAATAAGCTTATCAGCTCTGAAACGCTCCTTGCATTCTTTACAGTCCATAAGAGGATCTGAGAAGCCTCCAAGATGTCCGCTGGCAACCCAAGTCTGAGGGTTCATGAGAATTGCGCAGTCAAGACCTACATTGTATTCATTATCCTGAACAAACTTTTTCCACCAAGCTTTTTTAAGATTGTTTTTAAGCTCAACACCAATCGGACCATAATCCCATGTGTTAGCAAGACCACCGTATATTTCACTTCCGGGGTATACAAAACCTCTTGATTTGGCAAGAGCCACCACTTTTTCCATTGTTTTTTCCATGTCTTATTCCTCCAATAAATTTACAAAAAAATAACCCTCAATCCCTAAAAAATAAGGGACGAAGGTTTACACTCTCCGCGGTTCCACCCTTGTTGGCAAAATGCCCACTCGAAACCCTGCCGTTCAAAAGCGCCCTTCACTAAATCATACCGGCTGATTTCACCAAAATACAGCCTCTCTGAAAGTACTCATAAAGTTACTCCTCTTTATCACAACGGCTATTCATTTAAATATCTATATAAACCTAAATCTAGCAAATAAATTATGTATTGTCAATAAGAAAATTTCATATTGCGTATATAATCCAGAGTTTTGTATCCGTCACCAAGATATTCTCTCCTCAATGAATCTGCAAAAATCCAAAGCTGCTTCAAAACTTCATCTGACACATTGAATTTATAAATTGCAGGCATTCTGCACCCAATAATATAATTAACTGCTTTTAAAGTTCCTGAGCCAACATATGTTTCATTGCCTTTAGCGCAGTCACAGCATATTAATTCAAAACCGTCATTTGACAAATATGCTTCATTCAAAAATTCATTCCCACATTTCTGACAGCCATATAATTCACCAATGAAACCGCTTTCTTTAAGCAGTCGTATAATAAATACAGCAGCTATCATTTGCGGATTAATGCTATCCATACTATCCTTTGAGAGAACCAGAAGAGTTCTAAGAAGCAATTCAAACATACCAATATCCTCAAGATCTTCAAAAGCCGTTCTTTCTGTAAGCTCAAGAATATATGCACCATATGCAAGTCTGTCAATGTCCGATCTTATTCCGTAAAAACTCTCTATAACATCAGCTTGTGTAGCAGAATAAAAGCCTTTGCCCTCAAACAGTGAAAATTCACTATACGAAAAAAGCTGTGTTCCTGCCATAGTTTTGCTTTTTGCATTTTTTGCGCCACGGACAGAAAGGAGCATTTTTCCATGCTCCCTAGTAATTATCATTATTCTTTTTCCTGTTTCACCGACATCGGTTTCTTTAATAACTATTCCATTCACCTTAGAAACCATTTATATACACTTCCTGTTTTTTTCTGCACTCTCATTGATGTTTTGTGTATTGTTTCTGTATCTTAAATAAGCATAAATACTTCCGCTTTTTTCAAATTCTTTCCACAAATTATCCATAACATCACGTCCCCTTCAGTAATATACTACCCTTCTAAGACGCTTATATTCTGCATAAAAAATTCCTTTTGTTCAAATTATTATATATTTCTACTGTCATAACCGAAGTTTTTAAGCAGAAAATCACTGTCACGCCAGTCTTTTTTCACCTTAACCCAAATCTGTAAATATATCGGTGAACCAAGAAGTTTTTCTATATCATGTCTAGCATTGGTTCCGATTTTTTTAAGCATAGCTCCCTGTTTGCCTATTATTATTCCTTTATGCGAATCTTTTTCACAATATATAGTGGCTGTAACATCAACTACATTGCCTTCATTTCTTTTTTTCATTTCAGATATTTCAACGGCTATACCATGAGGAATTTCGTCCTGCAGAAGTCTTAAAGCTTTTTCCCTGATAATTTCCGAAGCAATCTGTCTTTCAGGTTGGTCTGTTATCATATCAGCAGGAAAATACATAGGCCCCTCAGGAATATATTTTTTAAGTGTCTCTAAGAGCAACTCAGTATTTGTACCCTCAAACGCACTTATTGGAACAACCTCTGCAAAATCATACAGTTTGCTATAGCTATCAATAACCTTATAAATTCGCTCTCTGTCAACCATATCCATCTTGTTTACAACAAGAATAACAGGTGATTTTACTTTTGCAAGTTTATCAATTATAAGCTTGTCCGATTCAAGTACCCTGTCAGCGGGTTCAATAAGAAATAAAACCGCATCAACCTCATTAAGCGTTGTCTCTGCGCTTTTCACCATATATTCCCCAAGTTTATGCTTTGGCTTATGAATGCCGGGGGTATCAATGAATACTATCTGAAAGTCTTCCTTAGTCAATATGCTTTGTACTTTATTTCTTGTTGTCTGCGGCTTGTTTGATATAATAGCAATTTTTTCGCCTATAAGTCTATTCATTAATGTAGATTTCCCTACATTGGGTCTGCCAACAAGCGATACAAAACCGCTGTAAAATTTATTTGCCAAATCCTTTACCTCTCATTTTCTTCTGATTTTTGTTCTTCTTCTATCTCATCCAGCTTCTGTTTAATCAACTTAAAATCTTCCCACGCCGGACGTTTTTTTGTTTCATCACGCAATAGGGCAGACGGATGATATGTAGCAATAAACCAATAACCTTTTCTTTCGTTCCATATGCCATGTTCTTTTGTTATTTTAAAATCTTTATCAATTATTGCTGTAGCTGCAATCCTGCCAAGACAAACAACTATTTTCGGCTTTACAAGCATCAGCTGATACCGTAGATAGTTCATACAGGCTTCCTGCTCATCCTCATGGGGATCACGGTTTCCCGGCGGTCTGCATTTCACAATATTGGCAATATATACTTGCTGCCTGTCCAATCCAACTGAGGTCAACATTTTATCAAGAAGTTTTCCGGCAGGGCCAACAAACGGTTCGCCCTGCAAATCCTCCTGTTGACCAGGTCCCTCACCAATAAACATGACATCTGCATTTTTATTTCCGCAACCAATGACAACATTGGTCCTTGTTTCCCAAAGTCTACACTTTTTACAGTTATAGCATGCACCTTCAAGTGTTTCCCATCTTTTCAAAAAAGACACCCGCCTTATTCTCTAGGAATGCCCGCTTTAATTAGTATTTCCTTTTGCCTGCGGAACATATCCTCCTCTTCCTCCGGTACCATATGATCATACCCCATAAGATGGAGCATACTGTGAACTGCAAGGAATGACAACTCACGCTCAAGGCTGTGTGCATATTCCCCTGCCTGCTCCTTTGCTTTGTCAACAGAGATAATTATATCCCCCAATACTATTTCACCGTTTTCATTAACATCCGCAGTTTCTCCTTCTTCAAATGTAAGCTGCGGAAAGCTGAGTACATCAGTAGGTGAATCAATATTTCTAAACTGTTTATTTATCTCATGTATTTCCTGGTCAGTAACAAGTGACAGACTTATTTCACAGTCCTCTTCAAACTCTTCATATTCAAGGCTTTCAAGGCAAACCTTTTCTAATAGAGCACTCAGTTCATCTGTAAGCTCAAAATCTGTTCTGTTATCTATCAAAAGTGTCATTTGTAATCTCTCCCATATTCCACTATATTGTATTAACATTATTTATTATCTGTTCTGACTCTTTTTCTGCTGAGGTTTTCATGTTTCTTAACTTCTGCTTTTTCGTATGCTGTTATTATTTTCTGAACAAGAGGATGACGCACAACGTCCTTATTGGTCAATGTTATTATACCAATATCGTCAACATCCTTAAGAATTTTTACTGCTTCTATTAATCCCGAACGTTTGCCCTCTGCAAGATCAATCTGCGTCACATCTCCCGTTATTACGGCCTTTGAGCCGAAACCTATACGAGTTAAAAACATTTTCATCTGCTCAGGAGTTGTATTCTGAGCCTCATCAAGCACTATAAAAGCATTGTCAAGGGTCCTGCCTCTCATATATGCCAACGGCGCAACTTCAAGAAGCCCCTTTTCCATATTCCTTGCAAATGCTTCTGCCCCCATAATTTCAAAAAGAGCATCATACAAAGGCCTCAAATATGGGTCAACCTTCTGCTGCAAATCACCCGGCAGGAAGCCAAGCTTTTCTCCTGCTTCAATTGCAGGTCTTGTCATTATAATTCTGTTAACTTCATTATTTTTAAAAGCGGTTATTGCCATTGCCATAGCAAGATATGTTTTTCCTGTTCCTGCCGGTCCAATTCCAAAAACTATAGTATTTTTTCTTATCATATCAACATATTTTTTCTGTCCGATAGTTTTTGGCTTCACAGGCCGACCGTTAATAGTAAGACATATACAATCATCGTAGATTGCTCCTACCTCTTCCAGTTCTGTATTTGTTGAGTTAATCATATAATTAAGATTTTGCTTAGAAATATTCTCACCCTTCTCGACTAGCGTGACCATAGTACGCACTATTTTTTCAGCCTTTTCAGCGTTCGACTCTTCACCAACAATTTTAATACCATCACTCCTGTTGAGAATTTTCACCGAAAACTTTTTCTCAATCTTTGAAATATTTGAATCAAACTCTCCGAAAATGCTAGCAATCGCATTATTATCGGCCTCAACTATACGCTCTGTTTGCGGCATCTATTCTGTAACCTCCTTATTGTTTACAATTTGCGCTTCTTTTTGTGTATCTATTCTCATTATAACAGAAACATGACCTTTCACTGTTACATTTTCTTCATTTTCAACTACTTCTTTTTGCATAGCTGACATTTCACCTCCGGTTTCCATAAGAAGTGCGGTCAACTTTTCACTAAGCTGTTTATCTGCAAGTTCATTTGCTTCTTCCTTGGTTCTTGTAAGCTCTACTGAATATACTTCTCCGTAAACTTTTTTTTCTATACTAAATGGTATTATATAATCACCTATATTAAAAATAGAAATATCATCTGTCATCTGCTCATAAGCATCATCCAGTGACGGAGTAATAAAATTAATATTTTTATCTTTAATGCAAATACTGTAATCAGTTTTTGTTTTTCCAGTCAATGTTTTTTCATTATACTTTAACTCAGATACACCTTCAATATTATACTGTCTTTCAGCATAAACCTCGCCTGACGCACTGACATATTTTTCGCCTGTCTTTGTTTCCCCGTCTTTCAACGGCACAATATTGCTTATAAGTACATCCCCCGCTAAAACCTCGTCTCCTTCTTTAACAACAGGAGTTCCTGTAGCAGCGGCAACACTTACTATTTTTCCATCTAAATTAGCCACAACATCAGTCGGCGTTTCTCTATCAACATATTCTGTTTTCGGGATAGTCTCAACAATTTTTACTGTTATGCCTGTTCCCTTAAGGTTAACGGCTATCCATGATATGTCATCAAACTCCAGCATCAGTTTTTCTCCAACCTCGTATAAATCAATTCCATGCTTGAGTTTTCCGGGTGATATACCGTTTTTCTCACAAGCAGCGATCACATCTTCGGAGTTTATTCTGCTGACACCTTCTACTTTTACTGTCCATATGAATAATGACATTATATACATTACTGCTGCAAATGCAAATACTCCGGTTATGTATACTTTTCTAGCTTGACACGACTTTAAAATCTCCGGCAACCCGAAGCTGCCAACAACTTCAAATTTACAGCCTGTCTTTATACAGCATTCCTTCAATATGTCAATATTTTTTGAATGTGTTTTCATAAGAACTCGATTTTTTTCTGGCTCAACATCCCAAATAAAAATGCCTTTATTAACTGCCAGATTAACAAATCTTTCAACCGAAAATCCTTTGACATATATAATAACATATCCATTCAGATAATTCCACAATGCAAGAAACATTCACTTACCCCATTTTCCTATAAAAATTCCATCTGAGAAATGCAGCCTATAATTATTATATTGTTCAAATCAATACATTTAATTGCCAATTTACTGCCGGTAAATTTTAAAATTCCTATTGTGGTGTTTATCCTTATTTTTTCTGAGCTGTATTCTATTATTCCTTTATAGTTTTCAACTACTGCCTCATTGTTTCCTCTCAAAGAAATAAATGGCATATCCAGCACGATTTCCTTGGGTATTTCAAAGGCATCCGATATATCTTTTTTTAAATCGTTTTTTTTGTTCATGCCAATCTCTCCGCAGTTTGAAAATAATTATAGTCGTTCTTTATTATTTATATGCATAATTCCAAGTTAAATTCACCGCAACAACAGCAATAAAAAAAGCAGCCGAAATGCTTTTCGGCTGCAATATATTATTTTTTGCTTAATAATTCTTTTACGTAACCACTCACAACTTTGTTGTCAGCACGTCCTTTAGTTTTAGATGAAACTGCACCCATGACCTTGCCCATTTCCTTAACAGAAGAAGCACCGGTTTCGGCAATAGTTTCTTCAACGATTTTTTTTATTTCGTCCTCAGTCAATTGTTTCGGAAGGTATCCTAATAATACTTCAATTTCTTTATTAAGATTCTCAATTAAATCTATTCGACCGCTTTTCTCAAACTCCGGAAGTGAGTCACGACGCTTTTTAAGTTCTTTAGCTATAACATCAATAATACCATCATCATCAAGTTCAACATGATTGTCTTTCTCGATTTGAAGAATGCCTGACCGAACAAGCTGAACAGTATTCTTACGGATAGTGTCCTTTTCCTTCATAGCTTCTTTTAAATCTTGCAAAAGCGTTTCTTTCAATGACATTTATATCATCCTCTTTACTGTCACCAAAAATTACTTAAATTTACGTTTTCTTGCGGCTTCTGATTTCTTTTTACGCTTTACGCTGGGTTTGTCGTAATGTTCTCTTTTACGAACCTCTCCCATAATACCGTCTTTTGCACAGCTTCTTTTAAAACGGCGAAGAGCGCTATCCAAGGATTCATTCTCTTTTACTCTTACCTCTGACATGAATTTCCCTCCCTCCAATTGCTGAGATTGCTTTGCAGGGATTTTATCGGTACACAACCACTTTACCCCATACTCATAGAATTATACACAATAAATCAATTCTAGTCAACAGAATTTTACAGTCATTTATCTGTTTCGCTTTATTTTATTATGCTTGACAATTTATTTCTGCTATTTTGCGTCAGTGTAAATACTGTTGCTGCCAAAGGCGGCAGATTTATAGTTATGCTGTTAGCACATCTATTACAGTGTAATTTTTTGCTTTTCACTGCCTTTTTATTCACAATTCCGCTTCCGCCGTATTTCTCATCATCACTGTTTAATATTTCTTTATAAAATCCCTCAAAAGGAACTCCAACATTATAGTCTAAAACAGTTCTTGGAGTAAAGTTGCATACTACTAGCAAAAGCTCTTCTGTATTCTTTCCGTATCTAACATAAGAAAGTACACTGTTTGCTGCATCGTCACATTCTATCCAATCAAATCCCTCCGGATACGTATCTTTTTCCCACAGCGCCGGCTCTTTTTTATAAAGCTTAAATAAATCTCTTAAATACATATTAAGACTTAAATTCTCATCTTCTTTGAGCAGGTGCCAGTCTATACTTCTTTCTTCACTCCACTCCGTATACTGTGCAATGTCATTTCCCATGAACAAAAGCTTTTTACCCGGATAAGTATACATAAAGCCATAAGCCGCCCTTAAATTTGAGAATTTCTGCCACTTATCACCCGGCATCTTATTTATCATTGAGCCCTTCATGTGGACAACTTCATCATGCGACAGCACAAGCACAAAGTTTTCAGAGAAAGCATACGTAATTCCAAACGTAAGATTATTGTGATGATATTTTCTGTAAATTGGCTCTTTTTTCATATATTCCAGAAAATCATTCATCCATCCCATGTTCCACTTAAACGTAAATCCTAACCCGTTACTGTCAGCACCTCTTGTTACCCCTTCCCACGAAGTTGACTCCTCTGCAAATGTCATAACACCTTTAAATGAGCTGGAGATAGCTGAGTTAAGGTGCTTTAGAAATTCAACTGCCTCAAGGTTTTCCCTTCCACCATACTCATTTGGAAGCCATTCTCCATCTTTTCTGCAATAATCAAGATAGAGCATACTAGCGACAGCATCCATTCGTATGCCGTCAATATGGAATTCCTTAATCCAGAACAATGCATTCGCAATAAGAAAGTTACTTACTTCTTTCCTACCGTAGTTGAATACATAGGTTCCCCATTCCTTGTGTTCTCCTTTTCTCCAGTCCTCGTGTTCATAAAGAGCTGTTCCGTCAAAACGAGCTAAGCCGTTTTCATCCTTAGGAAAATGTGCAGGGACCCAGTCTATAATTATACCAATATCATTTCTATGACAGCAATCAATGAAATACCTGAAATCATCAGGCTCTCCGAATCTGCTTGTTGGTGCATAATATCCTGTAACCTGATAACCCCAGCTTCCGTCGAAAGGATACTCTGTTACAGGCAAAAGCTCAATATGTGTATACCCCATTTTTTTCACATATTTCACAAGCTTGTCCGCCAATTCTTTATATGTTAAGAACCTATTGTTTTCTTCGGGAACACGCATCCAGCTGCCCAGATGAACCTCATATATATTTATAGGAGACCTGTATTCATCTGTATTTTCTCTGTTCTCAATCCATTTTTCATCTTCCCAGTGGTATACTCCCAAATCATATACAACCGAAGCTTTCATTGGTCTTACTTCAGTATAGAACCCATAGGGATCAGTCTTATCCACAACATTATTATTTCTGTCTTTAATTCGGAATTTATATCTATCATATTCAGCTGTACCCGGTATAAATAGTTCCCATATTCCCGAGTTCCCCAGCATCCGCATTTGTGCCGCTCTGCCATCCCAATAATTAAAGGAGCCTATAACGCTTATGCTCTTAGCATTTGGGGCCCAAACGGCAAATGCAACACCATCAACACCATCAATCCTGTGAGGCTGTGCACCAAGCTTATTATATATCTCGTAATGATTTCCTGCATTAAAGAGATAACGGTCATATTCACTAATCGTTGGATTGAAAGCATACATATCCTCTGTTTCTGATGTATTCCCATCAATATACTCAATGTGCAAAATATAACTGAACCAATTCTTTCTGTTTTCAATGACGGCTTCAAAAAAACCGTCATCATGGAGCTTTTGTGATGAATATTTTTTTCTTTTGTCTTTTTTGTCTATTACAGTAACTACCTTGGCACAAGGTGCAAAAACTCTGACAGAAACCATTTCTTTTCCTTCGAAAAGCACTTCATGCATTCCAAGTATTGTATGAGGGTCTTTATGTTCTGAGTTAATTATCTGATACATTTCAAAAATACTTACTGTTGTAATCAAATGAATCCCTCCCTGCATTTCTGTAATCTTATGTTTATTATATTGTATCATTTTAAGCTATCCTTTTCCATACAAAAATAAGACATAAAGTCAAAATGCTTCATGTCTTATTTATTATATCACATTGTTCAGATTTTAATTTTTCTTATCCAATTATATTTATCTTCAATTCTGCCGTACTGAGTATCTGTGATTGTATCATAGATTTCCTGTGCAATAGGTCCAATTTTTCCACCGTTTATAATATAGTTTTTTCCTTCGTAAAGGATTTCTCCTACAGGTGAAATTACAGCTGCAGTACCTGTGCCGAATACTTCATCAAGTCTTCCTTGCTCTGCTGCCTGAATAAGTTCCTCAATTGAAATCTTTCTTTCTTCAACCTTATAACCCTTATCTCTTAAAAGTTCAAGTGCAGAAGTTCTCGTGATACCGGGTAAAATGCTTCCGTTGAGTTCAGGTGTAACAACTGTTCCGTCAATTACAAACATTATGTTCATTGAACCAACTTCTTCAATATACTTGCGTTCAATTGCATCAAGCCATAATACCTGTGCATATCCTGCTTCCTCTGCTTCCTCTTGTGATTTAAGGCTCTGTGCATAGTTTGCTGCCGTTTTTGCAAATCCCGTACCACCCTTTACAGCTCTCTTAAACTCATGCTCAACATAAATTTTTACAGGCTCAATACCTGATTTATAGTAAGATGCAACAGGGCAGAACATACAAACAAATTGATATGTTTTTGAAGCATGAACACCAAGACACTCGTCTGTTGCAACAATCATAGGTCTGATGTAAAGGCTCTTTCCGTTTTCTTTTGGAATCCAGTCCTTTTCAATTTTAAGTGCCTCAATAATATAATTAGTAAACTCTTCAGGATCAACCTTCGGAATACAAAGACGGTCATTAGAATTGTTCATACGCTCAAAATTCTTTTCCGGTCTGAAAAGATGTATTGTATTTTCGTCAATGTAATATGCCTTAAGTCCCTCAAAAGTGCTCTGACCGTAATGGAAAATCATTGCACCCGGATCATAGTTAAGCGGTCCGTAGGGTACTATTCTTGCATCATGCCATCCCTGCTCCTTATTATAATCAACAAGAATCATGTAATCTGAAAATACCCTGCCAAATCCAAGGTCTTCCATGTCGGGTTTCTGTTTAAGTAATTTTCTTTCTTCGAATTTGATTTTCATTTTGAATTCCTCCCTAAATTATATATAGTTTGATTGTTCTCTAAGCAACGTAATACCTATGTCGGAACCAATAAAAAAAGCCTTTCATCTCTGATTGTATTCAGAGACGAAAGACTTAACTTCCGTGGTACCACTCTAATTCATCTTTAAAAAAAGATGCTCTCATACAGATACGGCATAATACGTGCTTATATCCTGCCACTGTAACGGTTGGCATCCGTTCCCACCTACTTAATACTTGTTCAGCGGACCATTCAAAGGTTACTTGGGTTTAAATAACAGTACTGCTTCACACCTTACAGCAGCTCTCTGAACTGTACCAATAAACTTACTTGTCCTTATCACTATGTTTTTCTATTAACTTTTTATAAGACTATCACAGCAAATTTATTCTGTCAATATATTTTCTGCAAAAAATGCAATTTTATATCTGCCAATTTTTATTCATGAAAATATAAATCATTCAAATCAAGATCAGGCTTAGCCATAGGCTTTGGCTTCATGCTTTCTGAAGGCTCCGAATATTCTCTCGGTTTGAAAAATTCGGAAAGTACAGAATACATAACAATTGCAACGAGACCGCCTGCAAATCCATTATTGTAAAGATTAACTCCGGAATAACCTGCACCGGCATAAAGTACAACGCACGAGTGGATGAACCCAGCCACAACACCGGCAAAAAAACCATATGTACCACTTACAGGCGCAAGAGTTGTACCAAACAACAACGCCAACTGCGCCGCCGGTGTTACCACCGCTCCATCTCCTCTTAACACACCGCTTATAATAATACCCAGCATTACAGGTATCATATTGCGAACATGTTTACCTTTGACACTGAATCCTGCAATTGTTAATATGCCTCCGATTGTAGGTCCGTTAATATCTCCGCCGATTGCAAGAATAACTGCTGTAGCAACAATTATATTTACACCCATATTAATTAGCACTGCACCTGCACCGTCTAGCAACAGAAAGTCATCCGCTGGATTACCCGGTCTCCTGAGCAGATTTTTGTAATTTCCAAATGCATATTCATCGTGTGAGTACCCACAAACTATCGTTACAACTCCAACCATAATCAAAGCAGATGACAATAATCTGTTATACTTTGTTGCCCAAATGCTGACAGCATTAAATTCATAGCCAAATCCCTTTAAAATAGGTGTAAGCATCATTGCCATTAATCCTGTAGCAAAACCACCGTTATAAAGATTAAGCCCATGTTGAAGTCTAACCGTGTATCCTGTAAGAACAGGTGTTACAAATCCAATTATCAGCCCAAGAGCCACAGATATAACTGTTCCCTTAACTGTAATGTTTCCGCCATAAAAAATTGTTGAACTTATAAGTGGTCCAAGAGATGATGCCCAGAAACTCTGAAGCAAGTATTTCGACATTGGTTCCTTTCTCAAAGCACAGAAAAGGTATGTACCTAAAAGGATGAACCACATATTGAATATATTTTTACCAAAAAAAGCAAAGCCGGACATCAAACCAATAGTAACAATATTGTTGCTTAGAATAGGCATTTTATTTAGATACATGAGTAAAACGGTACTTAACATTACAAGTCCTACATTCATAAAGGTAGCACCTGCCCCAGCCAATTCAAGGTAATCTGTAATAAGAATATCACTCGAAAGTACTATTGTCTTAAGTCCGTTAAATATTTCTATAGGACTAGCAGCCAGAAAGCTAACTACAAAGAACATAAATACATATAAGAACAGTCCTATATATAGCTTACTCCAATCATTCTTAGCCAAAAATTTATCCCCCAGCATAGTATATTGACAATTAATTATCACATGATTAATACTAGAATTATACCACCGCAATCATAACATTTCAACAATTATGTTTAATAAAATCAATTAATTCGGGTAATCTTCTACAAGCGTTGGTTTTTTAATTAGAACTAACCTCGTCATATTTCAAGAATCTACCTTAAATATTTATTTTAAAGGTTTCAGCATAAATGTTACATGTCTTAGACCATCCTGTACTGTTCTTAAATGAGAATGTGTCCCTCTGCCATCAGGCAGTAGAGTAGTAGGTATTTCACACATCTTGGCCTTTGATTCTGCGAATTTTCCAATAATCTCTGTGGCAAACTCCATACCGCTTGATTTTAATTTAAGCTTTCTTGCAGCATCAGCATCAAACCCTCTTAACCCACAGTGAAAATCTCTGACTTTCGTATTGTATCTTATCCTTCCTATTATCGAAAGAACGCGGACTCCAATTTTATGCGAAAACGGCATTGCCCCATCAGCTATACCACCAGCAAATCGATTCCCATTGACAAAAGTATATCCTTCTCTTAGTTTTTGCACATACCCATCAAGATGCTCAAAATCATAGCTCATGTCACAATCGCCAATTATTATATATTTACCGTAAGATTCATTAATTCCTCTTATTAGTGCATTTCCATAGCCTGTTTTATTTTCTGTTATTACCCTAGCACCTGCAGCCTTTGCAATATTAGCGGAATTATCACTGCTTCCATTATCAACTATGAGCACTTCTGCTTGCACACCAGAGCATTGTATCCAGCCTACAGCCTGTTTAACACATGCTTCAACAGTACGTTCCTCATTAAGGCATGGCATCAATATTGTGAATTCCAACATGCCGCAAATCACTCCTTACTTTTCAATAAATTTTGAGTATCTATTAAATATGAGTAGAACAGTACCAAGCACATGATACTCGTAATCAATGCACGATATGTAAAATAACTATGCTCATATGAGTGGTTGGCTAAAATCATAATTCTGATAAGCGGCAAAACTCCTATACACAAAAGAATTTTACCCGTATCCTTATAGCTTGACGTTTTCCCATAATACGTTGCATAAATTATCATTAATATAGCTGCGGCAATTGCAAATATAGTTGCTAAATAAGAATAATTATCTGCAATATTCGTTGGTATAAGTAATGAAACATTATTAAATAATGCCGCCAGAGGCATTGGAACATTTAAGCTCGACTCTATTATTCCGCCGAACTTATCAAACCCCATAACCATTATCTCTACCTTTGCAGCATGTCCAATAATCTGAATTGACAGCATCCATTTAATCAAGAAACATAACGAATAGGAAGCCCCCCAAATAAAGAGCAGCAAAAAGCTTTGTTTAAAACTATCCTTAAAGTTTATTTTTTTTTCACTGTTTTCTCTTACTAAAATACAGATAAGCGGCAGTAGTACAGCAATTGTTTCAGTTGTAAGGAAATCGAAAAATGCAGTTGACGCTCCCAATAATGTAAACAAAATAACCTTGTGTTTATAAGTCTTTATCCTTAACGCTGCCATACCACCGATAAGTGCAATAATATATACCGACATATATTCAATTGCGACAGGCACAAAAAAAGACTCAGTAACAATAAAGCCAATTAAAAATGCTATTGCAATTCTTTTATTTTCAGATTGCCAGCACATCAGGCAAAATAAAATACTCAATGCAATTAGAAGCAAAAAATTGAAAACATGTATCCCCTGTGCATCAGTAAAAAGCAGAAGCAGTCTTACAAAAATCATGGAGCCATGCCAGTATCTTGAATAGTAGTTGTTGCCTTTTACACCTTTAACCGCGTCGAAGAAATCCTGCCCCATACTAATATTGCTATCACCTGTATAGTACTTACCTTTAATAGAAGCTTCAACAGGATTACTACTATCTGTACATGCAATCATATTCATAAGAATCGCATCTGCAAAAAAATCCTGCTTTGACTGCTCTACGTTTTCAATTACAGGCATTCTTGATATAAAACCGGAATAATACTCCGCAGATGACAACAAATTATTATACATTGCACTTTTGGGTATCATAGCCGATGCAAAAAGCGAACACGAAAACACAAACATTGCAGCAGCAAATGTAATTACCCACCACCTTAAAGTTCCCATCAGTTTTCTCATTTGTTCTTTTTGTTTTCTCCATCTTTTGCGTCTCATATATATCGGCCCTCGAACCCTTTTGCAAAAAATAATAACCGGTACAGGAAATTATACCGGTTATATGTTGTATTTAAATGCTCATTTTTTCTCTGATTAAGTTCTCAATAACTTTAACTGACCCGTCTATTCCTGCATACGTGCTATTAAGAGTAATGTCGTAATTCCCCATACTCCCCCATTTTTTTCCTGTGTAGAAATTATAGTAGTTTTCGCGCTGCTTATCAATTTTTTTAATAATTTCTTCAACTTTATCAGGATTAACTCCATATTCATCGATAGCTCTTCTAATTCTAGTGTCAATATCAGCATGAATAAACACTTTTAAACAGTTAGGGTTATACTCAAGAGCATAGTCTGCACATCTGCCTATTATTACACAAGATTTTTCTTCGGCAAGTTTCTTAATTGTATCAAACTGAGCAAGAAAAAGTTTATGATTAAGAGGGAGATTATCTCCTCCTGTATATGTACCCATCACAAGCGAATAAAGGAAGCTTCCATTATGCTTCTCATCATTTTCCTTTAAAACATCCTCGTTGAAACCGCTTTGCTTTGCAGCAAGGGTTAATAGCTCTTTGTCATAAATATCAATATTAAAAGCTTTTGCAAGTCTGCGTCCTATTTCTAGTCCGCCGCTTCCATATTGTCTTCCGATTGTAATAATAACTCTGTCTTTGCCCATAAGAACACTCCTTTTTTTCGTAAACATAAGGTACGTATAAAACACATCAGGCTGAACATTTAAGTCTATATCACCTTATATTATACATTTTCCGGCATATTTTTTCAAGAAAATTACAGAGTTTAACCCTTAATCCAGCTTAATATTTCTTCAGCATTTGTATCTGGTTTTGCCTTAGGATAAACTTTTTCTATAACTCCATTTTCATCTATAATATATGTTGTCCGAACAACTCCCATGCTTACCTTGCCGTAAAGTTTCTTTTCCTGCCAGACGTCATAAGCTTTTATTGCTTCAAGTTCGGGATCTGATAAGACTGTAAAATTAAGTTCATTTTTATTTGAAAAGCTCTGATGAGATTTCTGGCTGTCTTTACTTATTCCTATTACCTTAATACCAAGGTCTTCATAAACATTCATAACATTTTTAAATGCACATGCCTGCCTTGTACAACCTGGAGTGCTGTCTTTAGGATAAAAATACACTACAACTTTTCCCCCAAGAAAATCCGATAAGCTGACTATATTACCGTCTTTGTCGGGTAGACTGAATAAAGGTGCCTTTGTTCCTGCTTCTAACATAATCAATCCCCCTTATAAACCCGATATACTAATATTTTCAATCAGCACTGATGGCGCACCAACGCCATTCATACCAAATTTCAAGTCATCTGCAACAAGTTTAATTCCTTCAATTATTTTAAAGAAATTTCCAGCAACCGTTATTTGTTCGATAGGCGCAGATATTTTTCCGTTTTCAATTAGAAACCCCTCCGCTGACAGAGAAAAATCACCCGAAACAGGATTTGCTCCTGCATGAAGGCCCTCTACATCTGTAATAAGCACTCCATTTTCCACCGCTTTAATAGCATTATCAAAACTGTTGCTGCCTTTTGCAATATAGAAATTAGTACAGCCTACCGAAACAGGCGACTTAAATCCGGCTCTAAAACCGTTTCCCGTTGATTTCTTCCCAGCTTTAGCTGCATATTTTAAGTCATATAAAAAGGTTGTTAATATACCGTTCTCCACAACAGCTTTATTCTCGCATGGTACACCTTCGCCATCAAAAATAGCGGAAGCATAACCATTTTCAAGCAAAGCATCATCTCTAATTGTAACATAATCAGAGGCGATTTTTTTGTTTTCTTTGCCCTCAAGCATAGAAAGTCCCTTAAACGCCTGCTCTGCACTGAAAGAATCAGAAAAAGTTGCTAAAACATCTGACATTGCAGAGTTTTTAAATACAACATTATATTTTCCGCTTTTAATGGATTTTGCACCTAAATGCTTTTCTGTTTCCTCAGCAATTTTTTTACCTAAGCTTACAGCGTCAAATTTGTTAAAATCATTTCCGCAAACAAAGTCACTGCCTGTTTTAATATCATCATCTTCAGCACAAATTACAGAAGCATAAGCTACCATAGAATTAGTTGAATACTGAGCATCCAAACCTCTTGTGTTCATTATGGAAACGGTGCTTTTATCATCGCCATATATGCATCTGTCAACAGTTCGCACCTTTTCAGAAAAACTAATAGCTGCCTTTTCAAGATCTTTTGCTTTATTAATTTTTTCATTAACGCTCACACTATCAAGTTCATCATTATAAAGCTTGATTTTTTCATACTCACCACCGCTATAAAATATTTCTGATTCTGTATTTTCATCAATGTCTGCATTTTCAATTGCTGATTTAACAATAAAGTCTGCAGCAACTTCATCAAATCTTTCTGAATAAGCAAAGCCTGTCTTTCCGTTGATAACGCCCTTAAATGCAGCACCTGAGCATTCACTTGTTTCATACTGTTCTACTTCACCGTTGTTTACATATATTTGAAAGGACTCACCGCCCTGATAATAGATTTCACAATCCTCAAAGCCCCTTTTTTTAGCTTTTTCTATTACTGTTTTCTGAAACTCCTTTATTTCCATTTTAAAGCCCCCTTCCGCCTACGGTCATATTCTGAACTCTTATCATAGGCTGACCGACATCAGCAGGTATAGAACCGCTTATAGACCCACACATTCCCTGTGCTCGCATAAGATTATTGCCAACCATATCAATATTAACAAGAATCTCTGAACCCTTTCCTATTAACGTAGCGCCTCTTACAGGCTCACAAATTTTGCCGTTTCTGATTATATAACCCTCAAGAACAGCAAAGTTAAATACACCTGTTGCAGGCTCAACAGAACCGCCCCCCATCTGCTTTGCATAAAGGCCGAACTCCGTATTTTCAATTATTTCTTTGGTTGTGCTTTTGCCAGCTGCAATGAATGTATTTGTCATTCTTGATGTTGGTGCATACTTATATGACTCCCGCCTTGATGAACCGGTTGATTTCATTCCCATTTTTCTGCCGTTAAGCATATCAATCATATAGCTTTTTAGCACTCCGTTTTCAATGAGAATATTTTTTTGTGTTAAAGTCCCCTCATCATCAATATTTGCTGAGCCCCAGCCGTTTGGTATTGTGCCGTCATCAATTGCAGTAACAACATCTGATGCTATTTTTTCTCCAAGCTTTCCGGCAAACACTGATGCATTTTTTGCAACTGCAGTTGCTTCAAGGCTATGGCCGCATGCCTCATGAAAAATTACGCCACCAAAACCGTTGTCAATAACAACCGTCATCTTTCCAGAAGGGCATTCTTTGGCATCAAGCATAGTAACAGCGGTTTTAGCCGCTTCTCTTGAAATTTCTCTTACGTCAATTCTATTAAACAGTTCAAAACCCTCAGAACCTCCCGGACTTAACCTTCCGCTCTGTTTTTCGCTTCCGTTTCCTGCAACGGTTTCTATTGAAAAACGACTTCTAATACGCCTGTCCTCTGCCCAAAGTCCGTCACTGTTTACAATAAGAATGTTCTGAGTGCTATCCATATAACCGCTTCTGGTCTGTGTAATTTTATTGCTATACTGGAAAGCAGTATCAGAAGCCTCCTTCAGCAAGTTCCTTTTCTCCTTGTTTTTAACTTCTGACGGCAGTATTTTTATATTATTTCTGTTGTTATACTCAATCACTTGGTATTGTTTACAATTAGCTCTCTGTGTCTCTCCAATTGCGTCTGCAGCCGCCTTTGCCGTTTTAATAAGCCCGTTTTCGCTCATATCGTTTGTGTATACATAAACGGCATTTGTACCGTTAACAACCCTAATACCTGCACCGTAATCCAGTCCGCTAACGGTTTTATCAACATGTCCGTTTACCATGGAAATATTATTTCTAACAGTATTTTCACAAAAAATTTCTGCAAAGTCACCGCCCTTTGACAGAGCTTTATTGATAACTGCTTCTGCAATTTTCTTACTTACACTTATATCCATACAATCAACTCCTTTTCCATTATTATACACTCAACAGATATTTTAGACAATCTGCAAGAATTTATGAAATGGATTTTTTATATGCTTCCGTTACTATTTTGTCAATTGTAATATAGTAATTTGAATAAGCTGTTTTGTTTGAAATGCGGTTTGATTTATCCATATATATTGCACCTTTTATGTTTGTGTCCTTCTTTGCCTTTTCATATACTTCGCTTATAATGCTGCATGCCTCATCATTTGTATACGTACAGCCTTCTGAAGAGAAACTAACAGCACCAAAACGTAAAATTAATGGTTTATCCAAATTGTAATAATCATTCTCCTCTGTGAAAAACCTTTCAGCTTCCTTAGCAGTATCAAAGTACCCATTAACACAAATATAATCAACATCACTATCAGGACAGTACTTATCGGCAATCATAATGTCGTCTGCTTTAATGGACCAAACTCTTTTAACAAATGCATTTTTCTCATAAAATTTTTCAGCTGCATATTTATAATATTCATTATTGCTGTCACTGAAATAATCATTTTCAAATATTTCTACGAATACAGGAACCTGATATTTCCCGATAATTTCTGCCATATTATCAATACTTTCCTTGAAGTTGTCTTTTCTTATGTTATTCTGTGTTTTGAGTATAATATATGGAGTTTTACCCGATGCGTAGCACTCAAGTATAAAGCTTTCAGCCTTAGCCGGCTCTGTAATATAAATCTCATCAGCATAAATATCATGCTTTCCCGTAAGCTCTTCAAAACTAGGTATATCTTTTGCTAAATTGTCCTCAGATATATCTGCTCCATATAAAAACTTCTCTTCAGCACTTGTTTGTGCCATTACATTCTCGGCAATGCCGTTATCAACATTTTCGACCATAATTTTTTCAGATGCCGATGAGCATCCACATAATGTTATACACAATAAAAATAAAGCAATCAAATTCATATACATCCCTCCTGTATATGGATATGATTGCCTTAAATTCAATAATTAATAATATTTATACTAGTTTTTTTCTTTTAAGTACTCATTTACTGCTTCCAGATAGTTAAGCATTGCCCCATTTGCATTTTTTATCTTATATCTCTGCTCAAAAGCATCATAGGGAATAGATTTCCGTCCACCATTTTGAGCATCCTCCCAGTATTTTTTCAGTACTTCAAGGGGCAACAGAAAAAACTCATTTTCACCAGTAAAATTTACAAGAAGAAATGATATTCCACCCTGTTTACTGAAATCCTCCATAAACTCAATTTGGTGGAAATGTATATTTTGCAGCGGAAGTCTCTTTTGAGCTGCCTCCTTTGCATCAAAGCAAATTGGTATTCCCTGCACAGCACCTATGTAGTCAACAGTACTCTGCTTATCAAAGTACGCAAGTGTTATAGTACTGCTTTCCTTATTCATTTCAACAGGAGTAATGGGTGTTGGTATTTTTTGTATAACAGCAAGTTTATGCTGACGGTAATAATCATTTGTAAAGTTAATACAATCCTCAAGAACACTTCCCCTCAGACCTCTTGTTTGCCAAGCACCCATTAAACCACTTCCTCACAATAATACTGATGTAAGTATATCATATCTTTTGCTTTTTCTCAAAAATTTCTTTCCTACTTCTTCTTTTTTATATGTCTCTATATGTCATTTCCTTCATTCACAATACGATTAAGCTCACTGATAGTTACAAATTGAACCCCCATTTTTTCAACCTCTGCCTTGGCTTTTTTTAATGCCTCAGCAGTTGTTTTTCCGCCCGCCGGGCCAACGTGACCTATTGCAACTGCATAACCTTTTTTCTTAGCACACTTGGCAGCATTTATTATTTTACACACAGTTGCATCAGTATTTCCGGGACAATCAATAAACGCCGTGGTTCTTTCAAGATAATCAATGCCTTTTTCCTCAGCAAGTGCTTTACCCTTAGAGCATCCCGTTGTAAGGCTGTCGATAAATATTACGCCTTTTTCAGCCACAACATCCATTGCTGCTCCAAGCTTCTGCTGATCTGCCATTATCGCCGAACCCATATGATTATTTATTCCTACTGCAATATCAACCGCATCAAAAGCCTCGTTAACAACTTCTGCAATTTCTTCATTTGTCATATCACAGAATATTCCCTTTGTACCTACCCAGCTTTTTTTGCCGTTTTTCGATTCCATTGGCATATGAATTATTGCATCATTACCGCTTTCGGCTATCAGTTTGCAGTCATCTGCAGTATGATTTGAAAAAGGCATAATTGCAGCTGTAAACGGTATATCCAGCTTCAGCATTTCCTCTGTTCCTGTGCCGTCATAACCGAAATCATCAATAATTATGGCAAGGTACGCAGTATTGTTTTTCTCATCACTTGTTTCAGCAAATGCGGCACTTATAACCGCAAGTGAAACAACAATTGAAAATATATATACAAAAAATTTATTCCTCAATTTAAAGCATACCATCTCCGGCTCTTTTTAATATGAGTATATTTCTATAACAGATTATTTATTACCTTTACTGTATAATGACTATCTTAGCACAGAGATTAACCTATTACACACAACATGAGGGGGTCTGAGATCACAAGAATAATAAATCAGGAAAAAATATTTATATTAAATGCACAGCAGGATTTGACTTAAATCAGCAGATGAATATAATGGTGGTAAGAAATGTACTAAAAAGAAAAGGAGACCGCACATGAGCGAATCATATTTGGAAAAGAATATTGACACAGAGTTCACTTATATTTTGTCACAGCCTCCGGCTTATTTGGGTGCATGGAGCAGTGAAAAAATCATAAGAAAGATTGGGCGGGATATTATATATCCACCAATTTCTGTTCCTGCAGACCCGCAAGTTAAGGTAACCGAACAGATGATTCCCGGTCCTAAAGGTGCACCAGAAATTCAGATTCGAGTTTACGAACCCAAAATAAGAACCGGTATCCTTCCTGGCCTTTTGTATTTCCATTATGGCGGATATACAATAGGGAGCCCTACTCATGAAGATGCTATGTGTTATCGTTATGTAAAAGAAGTTGGATGCGTTATCATATCCCCAGCATACCGCCTTGCACCAGAAAACCCGGCTCCCGCTGCTTATGAAGATTGCTATGCAACACTTTTATGGTTTGTTGCAAACGCCAGCATATTTAGTGTAGATCCATTGCGTATTGCTGTTACCGGATTGAGCAGTGGAGGCGGGCTAACAATTGCAGTATGCCTAATGGCAAGAGACCGTGGGGGTCCGATGCCCATATTTCAGTTGCCGGTTGCACCAACTATTGATGATCGCCTTAGAACAAAATCAAGCACAGAGTTTAAAGATCCAAGGGCTCTAAACTATAATTCATGCAGACAGATATGGAACTTTTACCTAGGAAAAGGACATGAGAACAGAGACGATATATCTCCATATGCCGCACCTTCACGGGCAACAGACCTAAGCGGTTTGCCTCCATGCTATTGTTACGTGGGTGGCCTAGACCCGCACCGTGATGAAACAATCGCTTTAATTGCTAGGCTTACACAAGCAGATGTCCAGACCGGCTTTTCTCTTTATCCAGGTGGAATACATGCTTTCCAGCTTGAACTCCCGGATGCAAGAATAAGCAGACATGCGATCAGTACTGCAATTCATGCCCTGAAATATGCCCTTTACCCAAACTCATAGGTGAAACCCTGTAATTAGTCATTATCACCATTGTCCAAAAGTTCTTCGAGCGTAAAATCACTTAACACATTCTGAAATGCTTTTTCGCCTTTTGAAACAATGAGAGAAATATAATACTCCGGACCTGTCGGGGGTACCGAATAATATGGCGTCGGATCGGTTGTGACTAATGCTTGGTAGACATCAAACACCGTGATTTCACTTGCCAACCGGCCAAGAGTATATCCTCCATATCGTCCCGGATATGAGATAATGAGGTTGTTTTTTGCTAAGCGAGCCATAATTTTTTTTAGATAGGTAGTTTCGCACCCGAGCTTATCCGCAAGCTGGGAACTGGTCATCATGTCGTGTGATCGTGCAATAATCACCATAGCACGAAGAGCAACATGAAACCATTTTGGGCCTAAATCACCCGCCATAACAACTAACTGCACGTTATTTCCTCCAATTTTCACAAAAAACAAAAATATTTAGAAGACCTACTTGACAAAACCAACATACTATATTATCATCAATGGTGCATATAACATCACCATTGATGATATATCAACAAACCTAACCTTTTTTTATCCCAATTTACAAATCATTTGAATAAAAATGTTTTATTTCATAGTATCTATATATTATAGCATTATAACACAGAATTAATTCTCTTCAAAGAAAAATAACAGGAAATTTGTCTTTATTTGATCTCTAGAATGATCAAATAAATTTTTTTATTATAAATGGTGCATTTTTTTCCACCAATGAATATGTGTTATCAAACTATGGCCGGTATTCATTCAGATTCAAAATGAGAGGTGATCTTCGACGTATATGAATCAAATCAACAGCTACGTGTCTGATAACAGAAAAATAATAATAAAAGGAGCGAATACAATGAACAACATAATGTCAAAGCATTTTACAGTAAGTGACGGAACAAAATTGCATTATATGGAGGCCGGTTCCGGTAAGCCTCTAGTAATGATTCATGGTTGGGGGCAATCGGCAGAGTCATTCAAATACAATATTCCGGAGTTGGCAAAGCATTTTAGAGTAATTGCCGTTGACCAAAGAGGTCACGGTGAATCTGAGAAACCAAATCACGGCTATCGTCTTGCCCGTCTGTCAAAGGACATCCATGATATGCTCGTTGGGCTTGATCTTAATGACGTTAACATACTTGGGTGGTCAATGGGCTGCTCCGTAATATGGAGCTATTGGGATACCTTTGGCTCAGAACGTCTTTCAAAAATGATCCTTGTCGATGAGCCAGCATGGCTGCTTAAATGCGAAGAGAATGAACTTGGGCTTTGGACCTATGAAGAGCTTCTTGCCAATTGCAAGGCAATGCTCGAAGATAAGGCAACATATTCCTCAGACCTTATTACAGGTCTTCTTACAAAGCAGGTTACAGAAGATGAGAAAAACCAACTCATTGAAGAAAACATGAAGATGCCAGCTGAATATACGGCAACACTTGCATTTACACATTGGCTTGGCGACTGGAGAGATGTAATTCCAACAATTACAATTCCAACGCTTATCATCGGGGGTAAGAAAAGCTTTGTTAACTGGAAGTCACAGGTTTGGAATCATGAACATATTCCAAACTCCAAGTTGGAACTCTTTGATGAACGTGGACATCTTTTATTTTTTGAAGAACCTGAACGTTTTAACTCAATTGTCAAAGATTTTATTGACTAATCTGGATTGATCACCCCACCCCACATCTAACAGGTTCGTCTATAAAATAAAGCGCCTCTGAATATTTGTTCAGAGGCGCTTCTTAATTCTTTATAAAAATGTATATCTATAAATGCCTTCCTTATCAACATCACATTTTATCATGCCTCTTGACATAAGATAATCCAAATGTGCTATTGTTTCTCCCACAGCAAACCATCGTTGGCTTATAGGGAACTCGTCCCAATTCTTGCCTCTCATCTGCCATTTCATATATGCGGCTATTTCATAGGAGGTTGAATTCGGTATCATTTTTACAACCTTTTCTGTATCTTTGAGTCTTTCTTCATGGTGTTCAAGAAGCTGGTCTATTCTGTCATACACATCAATGCCCTTTGTGTTTCTATGTGCCGGAAGTGCCGTATCAATCTTAAACTGTCTGATTTTTTTCAGGCTTTCAATATAGTTGCTAAGCGAATCTTTTACACCGTACCATGCCGTTATATTTGGCGTAATGTCAAAAAGTACATGGTCTCCTAAAAACATCAGATTTTCTTTTTCATAGTATAAACATGTATTTCCAGGAGTATGTCCGGGAACATATATACACGTAAACTCACAATCTCCAACCTTGAACTTTTCTCCGTCCTCAAGTCTTATTGCATCAAATACGCCAGCAACCTGAAATGCCCTTGCAGGATTTTTTGTGTGTAGCTCAATTAATTTATCTTCCGGAAAACCATGCTTACGGAAAAAATCATCAGTTTCATCCCAGTGATTTCCTTTTACCGATGTCATAAGATAATCATAATCAATTCTGCCCATATAAATTTTAGCATTTTTAGGCATTATCGTTGCCGCAAGACCAACATGATCAGAATGTAAATGAGTCAGGTACAGAACTGAATCATTAATATCAATATCAAGTTCCTTAAGCCCTGATCTCAGTGCCTCCTCACATTCCGGTCGGTTAAAGCCTGTATCAATAATCAGGTTGCCCTTATCACTTTTTACAACAAAACAGTTGAGATTTTGAAGAGGATTGTCAGGTAGGGGAACAAAAATTTTATATATATCGGGATTTGAATGCATTTTTTCAAGCACTGTGATACCTCCACAAAACAAAATATTGTTTCTATTTTATCCTTTTTTTAATTAAAAGTCTATAAAAAGAATTGAACCCGCAATAATTAGGCAATATAATCTAATAAACAAAGTCACCAGAAAGGAGTTTATTATATGAAAAAGTCAGAAATATATCTTGCAGGCGGTTGTTTCTGGGGGCTACAAAAATATATGGATGCAGAAGTAAAGGGAATTTTGGAAACAGAAGTCGGATATGCAAATGGTCAGAGTGAAAATGTAAAATACAGTGACCTCCACCAATATAAGACCGGCTACTGCGAAACGGCAAAAATAATCTATGATGCAGATGCTATTAGTCTTTCAGAGCTTCTTAAAGAGTTTTTTTATACCATAGATCCTACCACATTAAACAGGCAGGGTGCTGATTTTGGCTCTCAGTACCGCACAGGAATTTATTATGTTGACGAAAATGACAGACCAATTATAGAAAGATCTCTTTCCGAGCTTCAAAACAGCTATAAAGAGCGGATAGTTGTAGAGTGCAAGCCATTGATTAAATATATCAAAGCCGAAGAATATCATCAGAAATACCTAGATAATAATCCAAGTGGATATTGCCATATTAACTTTGAAAAAATACGCAATTTAAAAAAGGCTGTTGTAAATCCGAATTTGTACACAAGAAAGCCACGCTTAGAACTGGAAAAATCACTTACACCTATTCAATATTCTGTTACTCAAGAACATGCCGATGAAGAACCGTTTAATAACGAATTCTGGGATTTTTTTGAAGAAGGTATATATGTTGACATAACTACAGGTGAACCTTTGTTTTCTTCAAAGTATAAATTTGACGCAGGTTCAGGCTTTGCAAGCTTTGCAAAACCGATTGACCCAAATGCAATAATAGAATTTCCTGATGTTTTTGATGAGGATTTAAATCTTGAAGCATCAAGCAGAGTCGGAAAAGCTCATCTTGGCCATGTTTTTACTGACAGTGCAAACAAAAAAATATATAGAATAAACAGCGCCGCACTTAGGTTTATTCCTAAGGATAAAATTTATGATGAAGGTTATGGCTATCTATTAGAACAAAAAGACACTTTGAATTAATTCAAAGTGTCTTTTTTATTTCAATTGTCTCTCCATTCCAAACTACTTCAAGACTTTCTCTTGCAGCTTTTTTAATCTCATAATCGTCTGACTCAGTGTCAATTATTTTTTCAGATAGCATAAACTTTTTTATAGACTCATCAGTTTTTCTGCCGTTAACATTACTGATTGAACAGCAGTGGTATTTTCTTTTATTCTCACAAATATAATCATACTCATTTTTATTGCTTCTGTTAACAGCCAACATTCTGCCACTGCAAGAACTGCATATAATTAAGCCTGACACCAACGATTTGCCTTGGGTGAGCTGCTTTTGACAATATCGTTTTGCACTTCCCAATTTTTCTTGAACAGTAACCCATTCTTTTCCGCTTACAGCCGGCTTGTGTCTGCCAACTGCAATTATTTCATTGCCTTTGTCTGTCTTATTATACGCAATCAACCCATTCTCTGAATACTCACCGAATATCTCGGTATTGGTTTTCTTTAAATAATCAAAAGCATCCCTATCCCCTTTGCAATATACAGGATTTGTCAGTATGTTCCTTACAGAATAAGTTTTAAAAGCACCGCCGTTTTTAGTTTTATATCCTTTTTCATTTATTTTTTCAACTGTTTTAGAAACACTTTGATACTTCAGGTACAGCTGAAATATTTTGATTGGTATAATAAGCATTTGGTTTTCTTTTAGATAGCAAGCGTATTTATTTTGCCCGGTTTCGTTAATATACTCGACCTTTTCAGAATAATATCCAAGAGGGGTATTTCCTCCGAGCCAACGTCCGCTTTTTGAAAGCATCAGCATATTATCACGGACTCTTTCACCAATTGTTTCCCTCTCCAGCTGTGCAAAAACACTTGCCATATACATCATTGCCTTTCCCATAGGCCTTGAAGTATCAAACTCCTCTTTTATGCAAATGAGACTGGTTTTACATCCATTCATCATCTCCACAAGCGATGAAAAATCACTTACACTTCTGCTTATTCTGTCCAGCCGATAGCATATAACATAATTAAGTCGGTGATTTTTAATATCCTCGGTCATTTTACCGAACATAGGTCTGTCAGTATTTTTACCCGAAAATCCGTCATCCTCATAAATAACAGTTTGGTTGTCCTCACCAAATTTTCTGGCTATGTATTCTCTGCACATTTCAGCCTGATTTTCAACAGACTCACCCTTTTCGCTCAATACGGACTTTCTGCAATATATTCCGAAAACCATGTTATTCTCCGCAAATCAGTGTTACTATATTTATACTGATTTTTTTATTCTTATATACTTCATTTTGGAGGCGTTACCAATGTTAAATAAAGCAATTATTATAGCTGCCAAAGCACATAGCGGGCAGCTTGACAAATCAGGAAAACCATATATTCTTCATCCTTTACGAGTTATGTTTAATGTGGAAGGTGGTATAACGGAACAATGCACAGCGGTTCTTCATGATGTCATAGAGGATACTTCTGTAACTTTAGACGACCTTAAAGAACAAGGTTTCAGTGATGATATTCTTACGGCTTTAAAACTTTTGACCAGAACTCCTGATGAAGATTATATGATATACATATCAAGGATTAAATTAAATTCACTCGCAAAAGCTGTTAAACTTGCTGACCTTAAAGATAATATGGACATGACAAGAATTCCAATTCCAACCGAAAAGGACTTTCTTCGACTAGAAAAATATAAGAAAGCAAAAGCGCTGCTCATGGACCAATTAAATAATTAAATAAAAAACGGCAATCACAATATACTGTGATTGCCGTTTATACTGGCTATTACTGTGCCTTAACCTTAAGCCAAAGCTGGCTGAGTTTCTGTCTTAATACTTCATTGTCACGGAATACTTCGTCCTTGTCGTAATTTGCTCTTGGCAGGTAAGCTTCGTTATCAGCATATTCGTTTTTTGAGACTTCCTCAAGAACATCTTTGTTCGGCGATGCATATCCAACAGTCATTGTGTTATCATATGCTGCGTCATAAGAAAGCATATAGTTCATAAATTCATGTGCGAGAAGAGGATTTTCTGCATTTGAAGGGATACACATTGAATCACACCAAATATTTGTGCCCTCTTCAGGCATATAAAAGCCCATGTCTTTATTTTCATCAAGAATAACTGTTGCATCACCACTGTAGACAACCGCAATATCCTTTGTTCCGTTAATCATGCTGTCAATTACCTCATCTGTTACATAAGCAGGATTCATTGTATTGTTAAGTTCGATAAGCCACTGGTAAGCTTTCTCTATCTCAGCATCGTCCTCTGTATTTACCGAGTATCCAAGTGCCTTGAGTGCAACCATGAAAGAATCTCTTTCAGAATCATACATGTATATATCACCTGAATAGTCTGTATCTTTGAGTATTTCAAATCCTTTTTCTTTTACAAGCTCCTCAGGGACATTCTTTTTATTATAAACAATTCCTACACTGCCCCAAAAATAAGGCACAGAATATGTGTTATCAGGGTCAAACTCAAGATTCTTTACACCTTCAGCAAGTGTCTCAGTATTTGGAACTAAAGATTTATCAATCTTTTGTATCATATCTTCACTGATAAGTCTCTGAATCATATAGTCAGAGGGTACAATAACATCATAGGCATCACCTGCCTGAAGTTTTGTATACATCATTTCGTTTGAATCAAAATATTCAACTATAACATCTACGCCATACTGCTTTTCAAAGTTCGAAATAACATCTTCTCCTAAATATTCTCCCCATATGAAGAGTTTAAGCTTGTCAGAGCCGTATTTTTTAATAGGGTCTTCTGCTGCACTTGACTTGCCGCCTGAGCAGCCTGTCATCAGAATCAAAGCACTTAATGCAATGGCTAATAACTTTTTCATGTTGTTCTTTTCTCCTTTTTCTCTTTTATAATAGGTATAACATTCACAATAATCAGTACCAATGTAATAATAAATATCACTAAGGTTGAGAGCGCATTGATAGATGGATTAATACGCTTACTCATTGTATAAACAAGTATTGATATATTACTTACTCCGTTGCCTGTTACAAAATAAGAAATGACAAAGTCATCAAATGACATAGTAAACGCAATAAGTGCTCCTGATACTATTCCAGGCATTATCTGCGGCACTATTACTTTTGTCAGCGCCTGAATAGGCGTTGCGCCCAAGTCCATTGCCGCATCCGCCAGATTGGGGTCCAGTGACCTTAGTTTGGGTGTAACCGACAGCATAACATATGGAATACAAAACATAATGTGTGCCAGCAAAAGTGTTATAAAACCTTTCTTAATTCCAAGTGCACTGAAAAACATGAGCAGTCCGATTGCTGTTACGATTTCCGGGTTCATAATTGGAAGATTGTTTATCTGTTCAACACTTTTTTTAAGTATCGGTTTAGATTTTGATAAACCAATGGAAGTTATTGTTCCGACGATTGTAGATACTATTGTTGCAACTACCGCAATAATAATGGTGTACAAAACAGATTCCATCATCGTTTTATCGCTGAACATTTTCTGGTACCACCTGATAGAAAATCCGTCCAGATGCGTGAGAGAACGTGAGCCGTTAAACGAAAACACAATTATATAGATAATCGGAGAATAAAAGAAAATAAACAACAGTATCATAAATATCTTTGAACCCATTTTCTTTTTCTCTTTCATCATAAGCTTCCTCCCCTCTCCGCCGCAGGATCAGTGTCAATCTTGCGAGTAATATAGAGAGAAACCATTATTATAACTGCCATTATAAGAGATATGGCACTTCCGAAATTCCAGTCTCCGGCTGTAAGAAACTGAGTTTCTATTACGTTTCCTATGAGTACAAACTGTCCGCCTCCGAGCAGTTTGGGAATAAAGAAGCTAGATACCGCAGGTAAAAATACCAGTGTAATTCCGCTTATTACTCCCGGAAGACTCATTGGAAATGTTATTTTCCAAAAGCACTCAAAATTATTTGCGCCAAGATCACTTGCGGCCTCCATGTAGCTTTTATCCATCTTTTCAAGAGATGAATATATCTGAAGTATCATAAACGGCACAAAATTATATACCATTCCAAGTATTACGGCAAAATTAGTGTAAATTATTTTCACCGTGCCTATTCCAAACAGCCCAAGAACAGTATTAACAATACCGTCATCCTGCAAAATTCCAAGCCATGCATAGGTACGAACAAGCATATTTATCCACGTCGGAAATGTTATAAGCAGTACAAGCCAAGTTTTATTTTTGAGATTTGCTGCCGATATTATATATGCCGCAGGATAGCCAATAAGCAAGCACAATATCGTTGTGAAAACAGCAATATACAGCGAACGGTAAAGAACATCTATATATACCTTGTCACTAAAAAATTTAGTAAAATTAGATAATGTAAATCTAAATGTTGTTACATCATTGCTGCCCTTAATGAACGCATACATTACTATGAGAAGCATAGGTGCAACAATCATTATACTTATCCATGCCACATAAGGATAAGCCATTTTTTTAAATTGATTCATATGCTTAACCCTTTAAAGACATAACATGTATGTCCTCAGGTGTAAACATAAGTCCCACCTCATCACCTTCTTCAAATTTATCGGTGGTATCAATTTTATACTCGTAGCCTTCTGTGGCAAAGGTTACATCATATTCTCCTGGAACAATATTTTCAGAATCAAAATCATACTCTACTTTTGTAATTTCAACATGCGAACCATCTTCAAGGCTCCATGCCGATGCATTTGCCCATGTTTTGAGGTCTGTTTCAAGAGCAATACTTTCTTTTATTTCATCCGCCGACTTAAATATGTTAACGGCAAATATTTCTTCCTGATATTCATTGTTTGCAACCTTATTTTCATCAAGCACAATCATCTTTACTGTAATATTTGTGCCTGCCGATGTATAAAAGGTAACGGGATATGTACCCTTCTCTGCTTTTATTTCGTACTCAATTTTATTGATAGAAATATACTCGTCCGACTCAGGATTCCATGCCTGTGCCGAAGCTCTGGCAATAATTTCTGCATCAGTAAGTTCCGAAACATCCTCAGCATCTAACACAAAGTCATTGGCACTCATCATTTCGCCCGCCTTTTCGTTTACAACAGGCTTTTCGTTAAACACGTGCATTTTAACCGTAATGTTTGTACCTTTCTTAGTCTCAACTACTGTTTCATAGTGTACACCCTTGAAAAGTACAGATCTAACAACGCCTTTGAGTTTTCCGTTCTTTTTATCAACTATATCTATATCCTCTGGCCTTATTACTACTTGAACAGGCTCATTCTCGTCAAAACCGAAGTCAACGCACTCAAATTTCTTGTCCTCAAACATTACTTCATAATCTTTTACCATAACTCCTTCAATGATGTTGCTCTCTCCGATAAAATTTGCAACAAATTCATTAATAGGCTCATTGTATATGTCAGTGGGCATTCCTATCTGCTGAATCTCCCCATCCCTCATAACAACGATTTTATCAGACATAGTAAGGGCTTCCTCCTGGTCATGAGTTACATAAATAAATGTAATTCCGACCTCCTGCTGTATCTTTTTAAGCTCATGCTGCATCTCTTTCCTAAGTTTAAGGTCAAGTGCTCCAAGCGGCTCATCAAGCAAAAGGACTTTTGGTTCATTAACAAGTGCTCTTGCAATAGCTACACGCTGCTGCTGTCCGCCGCTCATCTCAGTTACACTTCTTTTCCCGTAATCCTCGAGTCCAACCAGCTTAAGCATTCTGTTTACCTTCTGTTCAATAACATCCTTTGGTTCTTTTTTGATTTTAAGCCCAAAAGCAATGTTGTCATAAACATTCATATGTGGAAAAAGAGCATATTTTTGAAACACGGTGTTAAGATCACGCTTATAAGGAGGAAAATCTGAAATTTCAACATCATCAAATATAACGTGTCCCTCATTCTGTCTTAAAAATCCGCCGAGAATTCGAAGCAGAGTCGTTTTTCCGCAGCCCGAAGGCCCAAGCAGAGTAACAAATTCATTTTCATAAATATCGAGGTTTATACCCTTAAGTACAATTTGTCCGTCAAATTCCTTGACTATGTTCTTGAACTGTATCAGTTTATGCATTATTTCCTCCTAAAACAGCGGCGGTGTTGATACCCATATAATTTTTACCGTCGTCTTCTTTTCATTCATAATATAATGGAAATCTTTTCCCGTCATATAAAAGGTTTCACCCTTTTTGATGTTATATTTTTTTTCACCGACAACAAGCATTGCACTTCCATCAATAACGTATCCAAATTCTTCACCCCCGTGGGGATTAACATTGAAGGATTTCCCGTCCTGCGGTATTTCAATCAAAATCGGCTCCATATCATTTTTTTGCGTATTTGGGACAATCCAATTTATTGTACACTCATCTCTTTGATCAACAAAGAAATCCTTTTTTTGAAATATCGTCTGCTCATCTTTTTCCTCTTTAAAAAAATCTGAAAGAGAACTTCCGAGTGCCTCAAGAATATCCTCCAACGTTGAAATTGAAGGTGATGTAAGATCCCTCTCAAGCTGTGAAAGGAACCCCTTTGTAAGCTCACTTCTGCTTGCAAGCTCCTCCAAAGTAAGACCGTTTTTAACGCGGAGCTGTTTTATTTTATGACCTATATCCATAGTCCTGCTCCTTTATAAATACTAAACAAAAGTATTACTATTCCTAAACCGAAACTAATTATATATTATTTGCAGGAAATTTCAAGTATATTAAATTAAAAATTCGATTTATTAAACATTTTATATAAATAAACAAAAAGTTGTGTGACTGTGTCACTGAACTTATGCATTTTATCTTATATAATTCAAGCATAAACAATGAAAATAAATATTACACCACATACAGACGGTATTAGAAAAAGGAGTGTTTAATATGTCAGCAATTAAAATCACTAAGGATAACTATGAAAACGAAGTTTTAAAATCAGATAAACCGGTACTTCTTGACTTTTGGGCAACATGGTGCGGACCATGCAGGATGGTTTCTCCCCTTGTTGACGAAATTGCCCTTGAAAATGCCGATATCAAGGTAGGTAAAATAAATGTAGATGAACAACCAGAGCTTGCCTCAACATTCAAAGTTATGAGTATCCCCACTCTAGTAGTTGTAAAGGCAGGCAAAGAGGTTAAAAGAAGTATTGGCGCTCTCCCCAAAAACAATATTATTAACCTTGTAAAATAATAACTGTTTTGTAAAGTATAATATTAATGAATAACCCCCCTTAAACAATATCCCTCAGGCATCAAATGTCTGAGGGATATTGTTATATAAGCTTCTCCAGTTTTTTTCTATCTGTTATTTCTATTTTTCCTCTTGCCAGCTTAACCATACCTTCATTTTGAAAGTATTTCAGCATTCTTGTTACAACCTCACGGGCACTGCCAAGATGATTGGCAATCTTCTCATGAGTGATTTCCAACATATTAGTTTCTTGAGTATTGGCCTCCGAAATAAGAAACTCTGCCAAACGAACATCAAAGCTTTTGAACATTACCTGATCCATAAGCCACATTACATCCGAAAAGCGAGATGCCATTAATTTATTTGCATAATTTGCAACCGGTGCAGACTCTTCCATCAGTGATTGAAATGCACCTGGTGGTATAACCCAAAACTCACAGTCCTTCTCAGCTTCAATATTAACCTCAAACTGTATCCCAGAAAGAACGCATGATGCCGAGAATAGACATATATCTCTTTCTAAAAGCCTGTATAGAGTTACTTCCTTGCCGGTTTCACTGACTATATAGGCTCTGAACTGACCTGTCTCAACAAGTACAAGACCAACGCAATTTGTGGAACCTTTGTGCAAAAGCATCCCCTTTTCAAGCTTATGCTTTGAGGATACCTTATTTAATAAATGCTGTTGTGTTTGAGTAAGCTTATTCCACACAGGGAATACATCTTCTAGCTCCATTTCATCACCCCCATTAAGGAAAGTATATCATTTGCATAGTTTATTGGCAACAAAACTATTTTTATATAATTAATGAATTGTAAAGAATTATATGGTAAAATAATGTATAATAGAAATAGATTATATGCTGAAGGCGTGAATGAAAGAGTATAATTCGTATTATATGGCAATGCTGATTAAAAGGAGAGATACGCATGAAAAAATATGATGTTGTAATTATCGGCGGAGGCCCTGCCGGATACACTGCTGCGCTTTACGCTTCAAGAGCAGGCTTAAGTGTTATGCTTCTTGAAATGCTTGCTCCCGGTGGTCAAATGGCTACTACAAGTGAAATTGACAATTACCCTGGTTTTGATGAAACCGTAGCAGGCTTTGATCTTGCAATGAAAATGAAGTCCGGCGCTGAAAAAGCGGGTGCTTTGAGCGAATTTGCCGAGGTAACCAAACTTATATTAAATGCAGAACCTAAAATAATCAAAACAACATCTGAAGACTATGAGGCTAAAACAGTAATAATTGCCACAGGAGCTGCCCCCAGAAAACTTGGTGTTGAAAATGAGAATGACTTATTAGGGCGTGGTGTTTCATATTGTGCAACATGCGACGGCATGATGTTCAGAGGAAAGGATGTAGTTGTTGTCGGGGGAGGAAATACCGCAGCCGAAGATGCTCTGTACCTTTCAAAGCTCTGTAAAAAGGTATATCTTGTTCACAGACGTGATTCCCTTAGAGCGTCAACAAGTTATCAGACCAAGTTGGAAAAAACTAAAAACATTGAGTTGATTTGGAACAGCCAGATTAAAAAGCTTATGTTTGAAAATACCATTACAGGCGCTGAGCTTCATAATAAAGTAACTGGAAAAACGACTACACTTGAATGCAGTGGTGTATTTGTTGCGGTAGGAAGAATGCCTAATACTTCACTTGTAAAAAATCAATTAGAACTTGATAACGAAGGCTATATTGTTGCCGATGAAACGACAAAAACAAATATTCCCGGAGTATTCGCAGCGGGAGATGTACGACAGAAACCTCTCCGCCAAATCGTGACCGCAGCATCAGATGGTGCAGTTGCAAGTAAATTTGCCGAGGAATATTTAGGTGATATTCAATAACTATAAAAAGCACTCATGCGGACAGCCTTGAGTGCTTTTTTCTATAAAACCTTCTCTATACAAAATGCTAGCGTTAATTTTAATTTATCGCTTTGTGATAAATCACAATTTAAAATTTCCTTAATTTTTTTAATTTTATAATTCACAGTGTTTCTATGGACATAGGTTAACTTTGCTACTTCTGCAATACTAGATTCATTTTCAAGGTAACACCTTAACGTTGATATATAATCTGTTCCGTTTTTTACATCATATTCAAGCAAAGCTCCCAGGCATTCATTATAATAATCTCTTAAATTGCTTTTATCATCTATTGCCATAAGCAGCTTGTATATTCCTGTATCAGAATATCTCATAAACTCCGAATTAAAGCTCTCCGCAAGCTTAATAACATCGCAGACTCTTTTATACGCCTTCCTAAGCAATGCACTGTCTTTTTCATATGGCGCAATGCCAATGTATATCCCGTCCTTGATGAACGAGTTTTTTAATATTTCTGCCTGACTCTTTATTTCCGTTTCAAAATCATTTTGCCCCATGCCCTGGCACACAACAAGTATAAATTTATCCATATCAAATATTGAATGTCTATCAGTATATACATTAAGTCTTCTGCCAATATTATATTTAGTCATTCTTTCAGCACTTTCGCGACGTTCCGGATTGTTAACTTTAAGACTCACTGCAGCCATTAAAAACGTCTCCCCATCAACAAATCCGCTTTTTTCTAAGATAGATTTATATGTTGATTCTTGCTGAGGGTTATTTATTGCGTAAATAAACATTTCCGCCTTGCCCTTGCTTAGTTTTTCATCCGTAATAATATGGTGGCAAAATTCATATGTTATATCTACAATTCTTGTTTCCCATGGAATTGTGTAAAGCGGAAAATTAACAGAATTGCAATAGTTTATGAGTTCCCTCGGAATGTTTCTTACATAAGGACCAAGATTGATTACGAATCCGCATGCTCCGTATTCAAACAGTTTTTTAGCAAACTGTATGAGCCAGTCAGTATCCTGATGGGCAATACCGGTTGTAAATACTAATTCATATCCATGCAAAAATCTCGGAACCTCTCCGCCTTCAATATAATGAACCCACTGAACTATATTATCAATCCCTTTTTCTCCGGCAATCAGCATCATACCATAATCATTTTCTGAATTCCTGCATAATTCCGCAAGTGTTAAAGCCATATTTTCCGCCTCCTGCAAACAATAAAAACTTACAAATGTAACTTGCTATTAAAACAACCTCCGACAAACATCGGAGGTTGTTTTAACGAAAAATAATAGAATTTCAATCATTTTAAATGCGAGCGAACCTATAAGCCGGGTTCTGTCTTGAACAGTCATCTATCTTGGTACATCGTTACCGATGTCATCATGCGGCCTCATCGAAACGGAACGGGCAATTCCATGTGTTTCAGTTGGGCCTTGCTTCAAGTGGGGTTTACAGAGCCCACTCAGTTGCCTGAATGGCGGTAAGCTCTTACCTTGCCTTTCCACCCTTACCTGCATATGCAGGCGGTTTATTTCTGTTGCACTATCCCTGGAGTCACCTCCGCCGGCCATTAACCGGCACCCTTGCCCTATGAAGCCCGGACTTTCCTCGCTCACAAGCTGTAAGCGCGACTGTCCAGCTCACTCACTAATGTATAGTAACATAAAAGCCGATTTCATGCAATAATCACTTTTAAGTTTACATTAAATTCATATTATTGGTTATACATGGAATACGCTTCCTCCTACAAATTCACGAATAAGTGAGTTATTTGGAATCGCATCCGCCGGAGCACTGAGGAAATATGCCAAAAACTTAATTAATCTTTTTGCAGTAATATATTCCGGCATAGTATCGTCAATTTTATAAAGCAAAGGCTCTGCATACGGTTTAAGCACAGATAACTCATATATTGTTGCAGAATTAAATATTGCATCCGCATTCTCCTGGAACGGGAAAATATTTTTTTCCTCACCCCTCGTTACATTTGACCACAAAGAAATTGTTGCAGCTGCATCATTTCCCCTTGTCAGACTGTCCCTAACCATACGCCTTAAAAGTCTGCTGTCGCTTGTTGATATAAACTTATGATTGTCAACATTAAGCTGTGTCATCGCACTGATAAAGATTTTGAATTTATTGTCAGTCTTAATGCCTGGAGTAAGTTTATCATTAAGTCCATGAATTCCCTCAATTATCATAATTTCATTATCATACAGACGTACAAAATTTCCTTTATATTCTCTCATGCCCGTGACAAAATTATAGCTTGGAAGCTCCACAGTTTCTCCAGCGATAAGAGCATTTATGTCATTATTAAACTGTTCAATATCTATACATTCAATATTCTCATAATCCCTGTTTCCGTTTTCGTCAATTGGAGTGTTATCTCTGTCGATAAAATAGTCGTCCATAGAAATAACATGCGGCTTTATTCCAAGAACTCTTAGCTGAACGCCCAACCTGTTAGCAAATGATGTCTTTCCTGATGAAGAAGGTCCAGCAATGAGCACAAGCTTAACGTCATCCTTTTTCTTAAAAATCATATCAGCAATCGAAGCTATTTTCTTTTCATGCAAAGCCTCATTTATTCTGACTAGCTCTCCAAAATTCCCGGCTACAATTGTATCATTCAAGTCAGCAACATTCTTCACTTCCATCAAACGGCTCCAGTGCATCTGCTCCATAAAAACATTTGTAATTTTTTCAAATTTTTCTATTATAGGGAGCTTAGTAATATTTTTAACCGAAGGCACAGAAATAAGGAATCCGTTTTCATAAGGAACTATGTCATAAAGATAAACACAAGCTGTTGATGGAGCCATATATCCATAGAGATAATCGTAATAACCATCCAGACAATATAGATTGACAATTGAATCTTTTCTATATTTATAAAGTCGTATTTTATCTTCAAGTCCGAATTCTCTCAGCTTTTTAACAGCTTCTTCATGCGTGAGCCTATTTCGCACAATTGGCATATCAGACTTAATAATTTCGTTCATTCTATGCTTTATCTTATTAATGAGCTCATCATCTACTTCTTCTTTGCAATTTTGAATCTCACAGTAAAAATTCTTTTTTATCGAATTCTCTATTGCTACCTGAACATTATTTCCAAGAATGTCCCTTACCGCCTTCAACATTATCATGCATGCAGTCCTCATGTACACGCTCATGCCTTCACGGTTGGAAGGGTCAATAAACATAATATTCTCACCTTCGTTGATTTCAGCAGTAAGTTCTTTAAGAGTATTTCCTACCCTTGCGGCCATAATAGGGGCATTAAATCTTTCCTTGTACTTTTTGCTTAATTCAAAATATGTAGTACCCTCAGGAAGAGATACATTTTCATTCATTGCTATAACATTAATCAAGCTACTCATCCTTTCGTCAAATATGAACAAAAGTTTGTCCGTTTATATTTGATTCAATAACTTCAACATCCTCTATACCTCTGTTTTCAAGTTTCTGAAGAACATGATTTACTAAAACGGGGACTATTATATTTTCAGTCGCATAATGTGTTGCATCAATTATGGCAATATTTTTATCAATTGCCTGCATTGCCTCATGGTACCGCACATCCGCTGTAACAAAAACATCACATTTTGCCTTAATTGCATCATCAATAAACTCAAATCCTGCTCCAGTACACAACGCAACCTTTTTAACCTTAGAGCTTAAGTTGCCCACAGTACGAACGGCATCAAGTCCAAGTGCCTCTTTAAGCTGAACTGCCAGAAGCCCCAATGTAATATCATTATCAATCGAGCCTGTTCGGCCTATGCCCATACCCTCCGGTGTGCTTGGCGAAAGCACCTTTATATCTTTAAGGCCTATAATTTGTGCTAACACGTCATTTGTACCACCGTTTGCTGTATCAAGATTCGTATGAGCAGCATACACCCCAATATCATTTTTTATAAGCTTAATTATTTTTCTGCCATCAGCATTATCATAATTTATTTTTTTAACAGGATGAAAAATCAGAGGATGATGTGTCAAAATTAAATCTGCGCCTTTTTCAATTGCTTCATCAATTACTGCTTCAGTGGCATCAAGTGCAACAAGAATTTTATTAATGCCTGCTTCCGGATTTCCAACGTTAAGCCCGGGATTGTCCCATTCCTCCGCAAGCTTAGTAGGCGCAAAATCCTCCATTATCCACATAATATCCCTGCATTTTACAGACATTCGTATACCTCCTTGCACATAATTTGATACTCTGTAAGCTCATCAAGTCTTTTTGCAGAATTTTCGGTATCGGCTTTTTTTAGGCTTTGAGCTATGTTATCGTTTTTTCGAATAGTTTCATATAAATAATCCTTCAGTACACTGCTTTTTTTATCAATATTTATCTTTCCAAAAATATAATCCTTTCTATTCTCATATTCTTCATTACCGGAGACCGCCCTTATGACTGTATAGTATATGCCATCTTCATATAGCATTTGCTCATCATCAATTTTAAAATCTCTCAAATGTAAAAACTTCCTAACACTTTCAATATCACTTTGCGGCTGCAGTATTATCTCCTTAGCTGCTTCCAACTTATCAGGAAAAGTTCTTAAAATATCTATCATAAGCATACCACCAATACCGGCAATTACAATACCGTCGGTTTCACCGGCTTTAATGGGGTTTAGTCCGTTTCCTAGCCGTGTCTCTATCACATTTCCAAGATGATACATATTTATATTGTTTTCCGCTCTTTTTATTGGATCCCTATTTATATCACATGCAATCGCTCTGTCAATTATCCCCTCTTTATAAAGGTAGATAGGTATGTATCCGTGATCTGTTCCTATGTCAGCAATAGACCTACTGTCACGTACAAAAGATGCAACGGTTTTTAGTCTCTCAGAAATTTCCATGATTTATTCTCCTTAAAAAGCTGTCCTCATTTTGAGGACAGCTCAATAATATTACTCCAAATAATCCTTTAATTTTTTACTTCTGCTCGGATGTCGAAGCTTTCTAAGCGCCTTTGCCTCTATTTGTCGTATTCTTTCGCGAGTAACATTGAACTCTTTACCAACTTCCTCCAAAGTTCTGGCGCGTCCGTCTTCAAGTCCGAAACGGAGTGTAAGCACCTTTTTCTCTCTGTCAGTAAGCGTATCCAAAACCTCCATAAGCTGTTCCTTAAGAAGAGTGAATGCTGCTGCATCAGCCGGTGCAGTAATATCATCATCAGGAATAAAATCTCCAAGATGGCTGTCTTCTTCCTCACCAATAGGAGTTTCAAGAGAAACCGGCTCCTGTGCGATCTTCATTATATCTCTAACTTTATCTACAGGCATGTCCATCTCTTTGGCAAGCTCCTCCGCAGATGGTTCACGGCCTAATTCCTGCACAAGCTGTCTGGAAACACGAATAAGCTTATTGATTGTTTCAACCATGTGAACAGGGATACGGATTGTTCTTGCCTGGTCTGCAATAGAACGTGTAATAGCCTGTCTAATCCACCATGTTGCATATGTTGAAAACTTATATCCTTTGCGGTAGTCGAATTTCTCAACTGCTTTAATAAGCCCCAGATTACCCTCCTGAATCAGGTCAAGGAAAAGCATCCCTCTTCCGACATATCTCTTTGCAATACTAACAACAAGACGTAGGTTTGCCTCTGCAAGTTTCTTTCTTGCCTCATCGTCGCCATCTTCCATCCTCTTTGCAAGCTCAGTTTCTTCATCTGCACTTAAAAGAGGAACCTTGCCGATTTCTTTAAGATACATCCTAACAGGGTCGTCAATATTAATGCCTTCCGGGAGGGAAAGGTCAATGTCCTTTTCAACTTCCTCCTCAGCATCAATTGAGCCCAGCATATCAATCCCCTGGCTTTCAAGAAATTCATACACCTTATCCATCTGGTCTGTGTCAAGCTCAATGTCGCTGAGGTAGTCCATAATTTCTTTATATTCAAGAACGCCTTTACGGCTTTTTCCCATTGCAACAAGTTCTTTAAGCCTTGTCATCAATACGGTTTCTTCTCCGGATTTCAATTTCAATCCTTCCCTTCCTAGATACTCACTATTGTTAACTTTCTGAAATGGATATATTCAATTCATCAAGTTTTCTTTTATTTTCAACAAGTATTTTTATATCTTCAACGGTTTCTGCCTTAGCCAATAGGTTGTCCGTATAATTTTTTTTAATCAGCTTAACATTTTCATTCAATGCCTTCTCTGTTTTTACTGCATCGATTAAATCAAGCTTAACCGCAAAAACCGCCGCAACCGTATTCTGTTCCTCAAGACTTTCAAAACAGCTCACTATGTCAGCAGGTTCTCTCTTTATGCCTCTTTCATAATCTGAAAAGATTTTATCAGCCAAGGCTTTATAAACATCTCCGTCAAACTCGTAAGGCTTAAGTACCTTCGAAACCGCCCTCAAAATCCTTTCATTATGCACACTCAAAGAAAGCACCGCCTTCTGAGCTTCAATGATCCCTTTAGGGCGAATATCCCTGCCTTCTGTTTGGGAATACACCCTTTGCCGCTTCTTTTCAGCTGATTTAATAAATTCCCTATCATTGACATCACGGATTCTCATAATCCTGCTCTTTAAAGCCGCTTCATCAATTCCGCACAATACCGATGTTTCCTTAGTATATACATCTCTCTCGATGTCCTCATGCACTTCAGAAAGTACCTTTGCCGCTTCTTCCGCAAAACGTACTCTATGCTCTGCATTTTCCATATTATAATTTTTCTTAATACAATTTATCTGAAATACTATATGATTTACGGCATCTACCAACAGCTTCCCAAATGCATCAGAACCATATTTCTTTATAAATTCATCAGCATCCTTTGCACCGTATACCTGCGTTGCCATTACCTCAAAGCCATTATTCACAAGCACAGGAATAGCCCGCAACGCAGCCTTTTCACCGGCTTCATCGCTATCATACAATAATATAACCCTGTCAGCAATTTTGTGCAGTGTTCTCGCATGGTCATTGTTAAATGCAGTTCCAAGCCCAGCAACAACATTAGGGAAACCTGCCTGATATATGCTTATCATGTCCATATATCCCTCAACAAGTATTATTTCCCTTTTTCTTGCCATTTTAGCAAAATTCATGCCGTAAAGAGTTTTACTTTTGTTGAATACTGCCGTTTCAGGTGAATTTAAGTACTTTGGCTCACCTTTATCAATGACTCTGCCTCCAAAAGCAACAACTCTGCCTTGCATATCAAATATCGGAAACATAAGTCTGTTGAAAAATCTGTCATACAATCCACGGCCATCTTTACTCTCCATGACAAGCCCGCTTTTTATCATCGCATCCCTGTCAAACCCTTTTTTCTTCAAATATTCATGCAAATGTCCTCTTCCTGATGGTGCATATCCTATACCGAATTTTTTCTGAATTTCTGATATTACACCTCTATTTTTTAAATACTCCGCAGCTTTTATTCCATTTTCGCTGTTAAGCACAGCATAGTAATATCTTCCGGCAAGCTTATGAATATCATAAATCTGCTTTTTAAGTTTTTCAAACTGCTTGGCCTCTTCAGAGTATTCAGGTTCCGGAAGTGCGATATGAACTCTGTCCGCAAGACGTTTAACCGCTTCAGGAAAATCACAATTTTCCATTCGCATAATAAAGCTGTAAACATTTCCGCTTTCTCCGCATCCGAAGCAATAATAAAACTGTTTATCCACACTCACAGAAAATGACGGTGTAGTTTCGTTATGGAACGGACATAATCCGAAATATGAGCTTCCCTTTGGCTTAAGCGCAACATATTCAGAAACTACGCTAACAATTTCATTCTGAATCCTTATTTCATCAATCAGTTCCTGAGGATAAAACATTTTAATTACCTCCTGCCCTGTCATAATAAATTCGACACATTTCACCAAAATCCTTCTAACAGGTGCAAGTTTGTATACATTCCCAATTCATAGTCGTTTGTATGACTTCCAATTATAAATTTTTGTTATAATTATTAACAATTATTAATATCTGTCATTTTTATAATGCTGACATTGTAAATTTTTATTCGTTAAAAGTTTATAAATATATCAATAAATACTCCAAGAGCTAGGAATAAACAACTTTTTGTAAAGAGTAATTGCAAATCTGTCAGTCATACAAGCAATATAATCGCAAACTACTTCCTGCTCAGATTGACCGCTTTTAATAAGCTGTATAAATTCGTCATCCATGTTATCCGGATGTTCCATAAAATAACAAAACAGATGTGCAATAAGGTCTTTGACTTTTTCTTTTTCCTTAAGCGCATAATCATTAAGGTATACCGTCTTAAACATAAAATTCCTTAAACCACCAAGAGTTTCATTCATATCGGAACTCATTTTTATATCACGTATACCTTCGCTGTTTTTAATAGTGTCTCTAATCATTGCATTAATGCGTGAGCTTGATGTACTGCCCAAAACATCTTTGAACTCCTGCGGAATATCATCTATTACTCCTGCCCTTATTGCATCATCAATATCATGGTTTGTATATGCAATCTTATCGGAAAGCCTTACAACCATTCCTTCCATTGTAGAAGGCTTGCAGCTTGTTCTGTGGTTTAATATTCCATCCCGAACCTCCCACGTAAGATTAAGGCCCTGTCCGTTTTTTTCAATTATATCCACAACTCTAAGACTTTGTTTATTATGCTCAAATCCTTCTGAATACAATTCATTAAGAGTTTCCTCTCCTGCATGTCCAAAAGGAGTGTGTCCCAAATCATGTCCCAGAGCTATTGCCTCGGTCAAATCCTCATTAAGTGCCAATGCCCTTGAAATACTTCTTGCAATTTGAGCAACTTCAAGAGTATGTGTAAGCCTTGTACGGTAATGGTCACCTTCCGGTGCTATAAAAACTTGTGTCTTATGCTTCATTCTCCTGAATGCCTTACAGTGAATTATCCTATCCCTGTCCCGTTGAAAATCCGTTCGAATATCACACTTTTCTTCATTACGTTCACGTCCCCTTGTATTAATACTTTTCATAGCAAAGGGACCAAGAATTTTTTCTTCTATTTCTTCCTGTTTTTCTCGCAGCTCCATATGTCAACACCTCCAAACACGCAAAGATTATTATCCTATATATTTATAAATACTGCAAAATACTGCGTTTTCCTTCTTTTTTTCATGATTTTTTCTATATTTCATTAAATCAATTAAAAAAGGTGCGGTTTTACCGCACCCAACAGTTTTATATATAATCATATATTACTCTTTCTCATCTTCAAAATTTGCAAACTCATCAATAACTGGTATTATATTCCCACATGCAGGACAAGTCAATTCTGTCTCATTGTGAAGTACCTCATCATCAACCTCAAGCTCCTGTCCGCAGTTAGGACAAATAAAAGCATAGCTGTATTCAGCTTCTTCATCATCATCACATTCTGTGCACCACTCTCCGTTATCTTCAGCCTCTTCTGCCATATCATCCAAAATTTGAAGTATTCCCAATAAAATTTTGCCTTCCTTTGTTTCCTCTGAAAATCCGTAGCCTTCGCACAATCCCCTAAGATAAGCAATTTTTTTCATAATTCTATTCATAACTGTTCTCCTTTCAGTTCTGATAGTTTTCCTTGTTTTATTATAAAAAATCAGGGGATACAATATACATCGTATCCCCATACACTTAAAAATAATGTGCAAATCCGCTATCAGTTAGCTCTTCCGAGGTAATCGCCCGTTCTTGTGTCGACTTTGATAACTTCACCCTGATTTATGAATAAAGGAACAAGTACCTGTGCACCTGTTTCTACAGTAGCAGGTTTTGTAGCACCTGTTGCTGTATTTCCTGCAAAACCGGGTTCTGTTTCTATAATCTTAAGTTCAACAAATAAAGGTGGTTCAATACCAAATACATCGCCGTCATGAGAAAGGATTTTAACCATCTCGTTTTCTTTAACGTACTTAAGTGTATCACCAACATCAGAAGCATTAACTGCAATCTGCTCAAAGTTTTCAGTATTCATAAAGTGATAGAGATCACCGTCATTATAAAGATACTGCATGTCCAATCTGTCGATATGAGCCTTAGGCATCTTCTCAGTAGGTCTGAATGTTCTTTCAACTACTGCACCTGTTTTAAGATTTTTGATTTTAGTACGAACGAAAGCAGCGCCCTTACCGGGTTTAACATGCTGGAATTCAAGGATTATATAAATATCCCCTTCATATTCCATTGTTACGCCATTTCTGAATTCACCTGCAGAAATCATTTAAATATGTCCTCCTCATAAAAAGCCGGCTTTGCCGACCATTTGAATTTAATTTAATACCTAAACTGGTATATAAGCCTCATATAAGTTTAAAGTATTTTAGTCTATATTTCAATATATTTTTTTAATAATGCATATTTTTATTTTAATTGCATTTTTACAGCCTCAAGTGCCAATAGGTATCCCTGCCACCCAAAACCGCAAATTTGACCTACACACACAGCAACTGTAACTGAAGTATGTCTGAATTCCTCACGCTTATGAATGTTTGACATATGTATCTCAACAACAGGCACACCTACAGACGCAAGTGCGTCTCTAATAGCATAGCTGTAATGCGTATATGCTCCGGGGTTAATTACAATTCCATCTTTATTTAAATAGCATTCCTGTATCTTATCAATAATGGCGCCTTCATGATTGGACTGGAATATCTCAACATCAAGCTCAAGTTCATTTGCCTTTTTCTTTATCTCATCATTTATTTCATCAAAAGTAAGCGTTCCGTACACACCTTTTTCTCTGATGCCTGTAAAATTGATATTCGGACCATGAATTACGCAAATTTTTTTCATAATATATTATCCCTTTCAATTATACTTAATATCATTTCTGTTGCTTCCCTTGCATTAAGTCCGGATACGTCTACCATAATGTCGCTCCTTATCTCATAAAGAGGCATTCTTTCATCAAGTAACTGTTTAATTTTGCCGATTTTATCCTCACACTGCAAAAGCGGTCTGCTTGTATCATCCTTAACATTTTTATAAATATGCTCTGGCGATGCCTTCAAATATAAGACTAAGCCGTTTTTCTTAAGGATATCCATATTGCTTTGATTTTTTATAACGCCGCCACCAGTGGCAATGATGCATGATTTTGTATTGGACAGCTCTTTGCATAGGTTGGCTTCCATATTTCTAAACTCTGCTTCACCGAACTTCTCAAAAATCGAGGATATTTTCATTCCTGCTTTATGCTCAATTTCTTCATCCATATCTACAAATCTGTATCCGCCAAGCTTTTCCGCTAGTTTCTTAGCAAGTCTTTTCCCTATCGTTGTCTTTCCGCTGCCCATAAAACCGACAAGAATAATGTTCTTTCCGCTCATACATTACCCCCTGCGATAGAAATTCGTCAATTTTTCCTTTAGCATAACTGCAGTGTTAAAATCAACTGACATGTCATGCCAAATTTCGAAAGAAGCTAGTCCCTGATAAAACAACATATCAAAGCCGTTTACAGTCTGAACACCTCGCCGTACCGCATCCTTCATAAGCTTTGTTTCCCACGGAGTATATATAATATCCACAGCAAATTTAACATTATTAAAAAATTCAGTATTCTTTATTGGTGTATTTTCTGCATCATTTCCCATTCCTACGGACGTTGTCTGCACAAATATTTCAGGATCACAAACAGTCATTATGTCTTCATAGCTTACTGTCTCAACTGTCAGCGAATAATACTGCCGCACTCTTTGTGCTAATAACTCAGCCTTTTCTGATGTTCTGTTTACAATAACAAGCTTTTTTGCTTTTTCTTCTCCCGCAAGCATTGCGGCTGAATTAGCCGCTCCGCCTGCGCCGGCAAGTATAACCGTTTTTCCTTCAATAGAAATGTTTCTTTCCTGAAATGTTTTCTTTAGTCCTATTATATCAGTGTTATATCCCTTATAACCATTTTGAGTAAGTTTAAGGGTATTAACAGCACCAATTCTTTCGGCAGTTTTGTCAATCTCACAAAGAGATTCCATAACCTCAATTTTGTGAGGAACCGTAACATTAAAGCCTTTTATACCAAGTGCTTGTCCTCCGGATACAGCAGTTTTAACTTCGCCTCTATCCACCTTAAAAGGTACATAAGCTATATTTTTGCCCAATTCCTTAGCTATTGTATTCTGCAGCACAGGAGAAAAAGATTTTTCAACAGGATTGCCGATTATTCCATACACTTCAGTTCTTCCATTCACCAAATCAACGCAGTTCATTTCCATGCCTCCTGAAATATAAAGACATAATCAGCTTTTCCAATGGTCTTTTTATTTTAGTTACAAATTGATCTCTGTTGCATATAGGTTCTGTCATTATTGTAAGCATTCCGGCATTATGTCCACACCATATATCTGTAAATACCTGGTCTCCGACAATAGCAGTACTTTTGCTGTCTGTACCCATTTCCTTCATTGCTTCCTTTAACTTCTTGATTCCTGGTTTTCCTGCTCTCCAATAGGCAAAAGCACCTAGTTTTCTATTAAACATCCTAATTCTGTTCTCATTATTATTTGATAGAAGACAAATCTTAAAGCCCTCCCTTTTAAGGTTCTCAAGGACAGTAAGTGCCCATTCATCAGGCTCTTCAACATCAAATGGTGCAATCGTATTATCAATATCAAACACAAATGCTCTAATACCTATCTGCTTGAGTTCCTTTAGCGGAAGAAATTCTATTGATTTTACATATATATCAGGGAAAAAATTTTTCAGCATATCTAACCTCAAAAAATTAGTGTTTCTATTTTAATATTCTTTTAGTAATTTTATCTGCAACATACAGACCGTTTGCAGCAGCCTGTGAAAGTGAGCGAGTGAAACCGGCTCCGTCTCCAATTGCAAAAATATCTTTACAGCCCTTGATTTCAAAATCATCCGTTTCTGGCCTTGCAGAATAATACTTGCATTCAATACCATAAAGTAATGTATCATAATTAGCTGTTCCAGGTGCAATATTATCAAGTGCATGTAATGTTTCTATTATATTATCAAGCTGTCTTTTAGGCATACACAAACTTAAATCGCCGGGTACTGCCTTCATTGTAGGTCTAGTAGTTGACTGTGCAAGACGCTTTTGTTCAGTTCTTCTGCCGTTTTCCAAATCTCCAAGTCTTTGAACAAGAACTTCACCTCCTGCAATAAGGTTTGCAAGGCTTGCAACATTACGTGCATAAGTAATCGGGTCCTTGAACGGCTCTGTAAATCTAATTGTTGAAAGAAGTGCAAAATTCGAATTCTGGGTTTTTCTTGCAGCGTCTCTGTAAGAATGTCCGTTTACCGTAAGAACTCCGTCTGTGTTTTCAGTTACAACACCTCCGCGCTCATTAAAACAGAACATTCTGGTAGTATCTCCATATTGCTTGCTTCTGTACCAAATCTTCGGCTCATAAATTTTCTTTGAGAAGTTGTCCCAAATAGCTGCCGGCATTTCAACACGTACTCCAATATCAACCTGATTATTTTTAAGTTTAATATCGTTATCTCCGCACCATTTAGAGAAAAATCTGCTTCCGAATCTTCCTACTGCAAATATAATGTGCTCAGCTTCGGTATAATATTCCGTGCCTTTATTTACCATTGTAAGTATACGCGATTCTTTATCAACAGCTGTTACTTCAGTATCAGTTATAATCTCGCATCTTGTACTTAGGTCAAGAATAAGTTTTTTCATTGTTTCAAAATTGCCATCTGTTCCCAAATGCTTAAGCTGTGCCTGTGCCATATGCAAATCATGCTTAAGGCATTCAAGCTTTAGTTCATTGTTTGGCATAAATCTTTCAGTTGTAGCTCCAAATCTAACTAATAAATCATCGGCCTGCTCTATATAATCTATAACAGTTTCAGGTTCAAGAAATTCTGTAAGCCAGCCGCCGTATTCAGTCGAAATTACATACTTACCGTCTGAAAAAGCCCCTGCGCCTGCCATTCCTTCCATTATTGCACACGTAGGACACTTAATGCAATGGTCAGTTTTTTTAGTAAGCATAGGACAAATTCTTTTTTCAATGGCGTGTCCTCGTTCAATTATCATTACAGACATATTTTGATTTCTTTCAAGTAGCCTGTATGCGGTCATTATTCCACCAATTCCGCCTCCGATAATTGCAACGTCAACCTTATTTTTGATATTCATATAAAATACCCCCTTTGTGCTGGCTCACTGCCACAATGGCAGAGCGATATATTTTATTTGTGCCTGTTTTGTATAAAAAACAAAAACACATGAAAAAGGTGGGACTAATAAACATCCAGTTTATTTTAAGCCTCACCTCAGCCATATGCCGATTTTAAAGTTTAGAATATGCACACCATAACAGTATTGTATGCAAAACTACGCCTACCGCAAACATGACATAAAAGTACCATTTCTTTGTTTTATGATGAAACAGCCTCATTCCTAAGAATCCGCCGATTCCACCGCCAACCAGTGCTGTAACAAATAATGTTGCTTCTCTTATTCTCCACTCGTTCCTTTTTGCCTTGACTTTATCAACACCCATTAAAATAAATAAAACAACGTTTACAACGCCATAATAAATCAACATTACTTTTATAAGCAATGGCATTAAATCATGTTCCTCCAGTCAAGGTCTCCTCTGTCAAGAGCAAGTAAAAGAATTTCTGCTGTTGCAAGATTACTTGCAAGCGGTATGTTGTGAACGTCGCAAAGTCTTAATATACTGTTAATATCAGGCTCATAGCTTTTAGGCGCAACCGGATCACGCAAAAATATAACTATGTCTATATCATTGTTAGCTACCTGTGCTCCAAGCTGCTGCTCTCCTCCAAGATGACCCGCAAGATATTTATGGACATTGAGATTTGCAGTTTCTTCAACAAGTCTTCCTGTTCCGCCAGTTGCAAATAAACTATGCTTTATAAGTATATGCCTGTATGCAATGCACAGGTTCTCCATCAATTTCTTCTTATTATCATGTGCAATTAGTGCTATATTCATTAATATTCCCCCTCAAACAATGTTCTTGAGTGCCGTAATTTAATATTTAAAACTAATCCGATTGCCGCCATATTCGTCCATAGTGAGCTACCGCCCGAACTTACAAAAGGCAGTGACATACCTGTGTTGGGCAATATTCCAGTCGCAACACCTACATTAACAAACGTTTGAAAAGCTAACATACCTGCGACTCCGGAAGCTATCAGTCTTTCATTCATATTCCTTGCCTCCATTGCAGTAGTAATGCATCTGGCTACAACAAAAAACATTAATGCAAGCACTCCAACACAACCTACAAAACCAAACTCTTCTCCAATAACTGAAAAAATAAAATCGTTCTGTGGTTCAGGTAAATAACTAAGCTGATTGAGCGTTCCTTCATAGAGGCCCTTTCCTGCTAACTGTCCGCTGCTAATGGCACTAATTGACTTCAGTGTCTGATAATATGTATCAGAACCAGGATCCTGTACAACCATATCTCTTATTCGTGTAATCATATAATTCTTAAGAAACAAGTCAACAAATAAAGGATCTGTTCGCATACTATCAATTATAACAATAGCCACAATAGGAACAACTATTACCAGTGCCTTTACAATAAACCTATAATCAAGTTCCGATACAAAAAGCTGTACACAGAAGATAACCATAATTACAATACTTGCAGAAAGAGCCGGCTGAACAAATACAAGAAAAACCGGTATAGCTGCAGAAATGCAAAGCCGTAGTATCACATCTATATTATTAATCGAATCCTTTTTTTTGTCAATAAAATTCGCCATGCAAAAGATCATAAATACTTTTGAAAATTCAGACGGCTGAATTCGAATCGGTCCAATCTTAATCCATCTTACCGCATTGTTAGAGCTGGAACCAACAAGTATAACAGCAACAAGCAGTAATATGTTTATCAAATACAGCACCTTATCCATTTTCGAGAAATAATCAAGGTCTGCAAATGCAATAGCAATCATTATTATTAAGCCTGTTCCAAAAAACATCATCTGTGAATAATAACTTGACGCATCCTCTCCTAGGTTAACATGCAGAGCACTTCCAATGCAAATTATACCGAACACCGATAATATACACACAGCTGCAATAAGCCAATGGTCAAGATTCTGTAATTTTTTTCTGTTTAAATTTATCATTAAATTTCTCCCAAATATAAAAGGGCACATAACAAAAGTTAAGTGCCCTTAGTTTCACATGCTTTTACTCATTCTCAAATTCCTGACGGGAATATTGGCAAAAAGTACAGGTACCTCACCGTTTTCTCCGCCGATATGAGTAAGCTTAATGTCAAGTTCATCCTCATCTATTTCCATATACTCGGAAATAACATTAAGTATATCTGTTTTCAGCATTTCCAACACCGTATAGGAGCATCCTGCTCTGTCATGTACCAGAACAAGCTTGAGCCTGTCCTTAGCTACACCACTGCTCCGGGCATTACTGTTTTTCAGTAAACCGAAAATATCCATAATATCCACATCCTTAACAGACAATCCATCAGTGAGCAAAGATTTTTCTTATCTTACCGAAAAACCCTTCATTCTCATCCAAATCCATAAAGGGAACATCTTCACCCATAATTCTCGAAGTTATATTACCGTAAGCTTTACCTGCCCTTGAAGTGCCTCCTGCAACCGCAGGTTCTCCTTTGTTTGTTGTAACAACGATATCCTCATCATCAGGGACAATTCCTATAACTTCTTCTGACAATATTTCTTTGACATCATCAACAGACATCATGTCCCCTCTTTTAACCATATCATATCTGACACGGTTTACAATTAGCAAAGGATTATTAAGACCGTTCGCCTCCAGCAGACCAATTATCCTGTCTGCATCTCTTACTGCACTTACCTCCGGCGTTGTTACTACTATTGCTCTGTCAGCTCCCGCAATGGCATTTTTAAAACCTTGCTCAATTCCTGCTGGACAATCAATGATTATGTAATCAAAGCCCATTCCTTTTATGTTGTCGCATAGCTTTTTCATTTGTTCCGGTGAAACAGAATTTTTATCCCTTGTCTGAGCCGCCGGCAAAAGGAATAATCCAGGATATCGCTTATCCTTTATCAGTGCCTGTTTAAGCCTGCATGTACCTTCGATAACATCGACAAGGTCATATACAATCCTGTTTTCCAATCCCATTACAACATCAAGATTCCTGAGTCCGATATCGGAATCAACTAAAACGACTTTTTTCCCTGCGAGTGCAAGTCCGCAGCCTATATTGGCAGATGTCGTTGTTTTGCCAACGCCGCCTTTTCCGCTTGTAATAACTATTACTTCACTCATGTGTTATCCTCCTAGCAAAAGAACAATTTCCGCACATTAATATATGTGCAAATAATTAGCTTATTTGTATTCTAGCAAAAATATGCATAAAGAACATCTAGTTTAGAAAGCAAATAACTCCAATTTTTTACAAAATTATCTTATCTAAAAGGATAAAAGGACGTACATATTATATTTTAAAGGTTCAGTATTAATTTTTAAATCAAACTGCCTATTCAGAAAGATGGTTTTCCATATAATCACTGCTTGAACTGTAATTAAGTCCCATATACTCTCCAATAATGTTCTTTGCCACTACTGCCGCAGGCGAACCTGTAACATCTCCAAATGGTATCATAACAGTTACAGCTATCTGCGGATCATCATAAGGTGCAAAACCAACAAACCACACATGTGAACTTTTGTTTTTATTTTCCTCGGCAGTACCTGATTTCGCTGCAATATCTATCGGATAATCTTTGAATACATTCCTGAGTGTTCCGCTTGAACCCTTTGTAACAAGTTTCATACCTTCGTAAACAGCATCAAGATATTCTTGCTTCACGTCAATAACATTTTCAATTTCTTCCTCTGTTTTGCTTACAACTGTACCGTCAGAAGTTCTTACACTGTCAAGAAGGTGCATTTTATATCTAGTACCTCCGTTTGCAAGCGTTGCAATGTACTTATTCATGCTGGCCGCCGTAAAGCTGTTTACAGACTGTCCGATAGCTGCACGAATCGTATCACCCGAAGTCCATCTTGTCTGGCTGGAAGTCGCCTCAGGATTCTGCCATTTGACAACCTCTTCCTTATATGACGGAGAAGCCATTGTTGGAGCGTTTTCATTTATTTCAACTCCTGTTTTTGAATTAAGACCAAAAGCATCCATATATTCGTCAAGAATTGTAATACCCTTAAGGCTTGTTGGATTCTCAGTGTCTCCGCCAAGTAAATACCCAACATTATAGAAGAAATAGTTGCATGATACCTCAAGCGCATGCCTTACATCAACATAGCCATGTGTAGCACCGCTTAAAGAGTACAGCCAACATCTTGCATAAGGCGTTCCGGTTTTTGTGAAAAGCCCTTCATCCTTAATTGTTGTTGTAGTATCAATTGCTCCCGACTCAAGCCCTGCAATTGCAGTTACCATTTTTAATGTTGAGCCAGGTGCCTTTTTCTGCATAAGCGGCCTGTTAACAAGAGGTGTAGCCGGGTCTTCAAGTAATTTATTATAGTATTCATTATTAAATGTATTAACAAGCTGGTTATTGTCATAGGACGGATATGTTACCAAAGCAAGAACTTGACCAGAATTCACATCAGAAACAACAACGGATCCTGTACATGGATCAAGCCCTGTTTCAGCCGGAGTCAAATCTCCAGACTTAAGTTTATCAATTACAACAGTAAACGGAGACAGCTGCCCAGATAGTATCCTCCCTCTGTAATCTTCATCAACCGTAATAACTCCCTGCTCTATCATAACATAAATCATAGACGAGTAAGAAATTGTACCATCATCAACCGCATTGCACAAAACCTGTTTAACCGCAGTTTTATCATCGGTATTGGATATATCTATGTCCTTGTCATAGGCAAGAATCAGGTCTTTAAGAATAAGCTGATATCCGTCCTCGGCTTTCATTATTTTAGATATCGAAATATTACTGCTATTTATCATTGATGTAAACAGCTGCTTCATTGTAACCGGAACGTCTTTTTCCTCAGTAGTCGTTAGTCTGGTTATAATAGCTTCAGCAAGTGAATTTTCCAGATAGTTATATGCCGAAGCCTGCAAATCCTTATCAATAGTAAGATATACATCTTTGCCCGAAACAGGAGTCTTAGTTTCCAAAGTGCTTATTTTTCGGCCCATATTGTCAACCTCAACGAGCATAGTTCCGTCCTGACCATTAAGGTCAAGTTCCATTCCCTTTTCTATGCCTGTTTTGCCGACAATATCTTCAGAAGTGTATCCGTACTTCTTATATTCATTAAGCTCAGAGTCAGAAATCTGTCTGATATATCCAATAATATTCGAGAAAATCTCTCCGTCATCATATACACGCATAGACTCTGTTTCAATAGAAACGCCAGGGTATATATCCAGATTTTCCTGTACTGACGCAATTATTTTTTCATTAACCTCACGGGCTACCGTTACAGGCTGATATTTTTTATATCTTTGAAGATATTCAGAATATCTGACGGCTGCCAGCTTTCTCTGCATTCCCTGAGAAATATTCTTGGGTATATCAAATAAATCAATCAAATAGTCCATTGATTCTTCTGCAGTGTACTGCAGTTGATCGTCTTTCATTGATACATCTTTTTTCCATTTTTCTATTTCATCCTTATCCTCAATTATAAATGAGTATGGCTGTGTCGTAGAAATAGGAAGTTCGTCAACTATATTGCCCCCATTTGTCTCAATAGCCATAATAAGGCTTATAAGCATTATGTTTTTATTGCTTATGTTTAGACCAAGGGAAACAACTTCTCTCTTTTGTTCATCAGTCATTGATGTTTTATCAAGCTTGTATTCATTAAACAAATATGATAATACCTCGTTGACAGTCATATCCAGTTGCTTTTTGCCAAGACCAATGCTTGTTTTCCATGCTGAAAGTTCATCGCCCGCCAAGGTGTATTCATATGGGTTTTCTTTTGTAATTGGAAGCGTATCTGCAATGCTGTATCCATTTTTTCTAAGTTCATCAGCAAGGTTTCGAACCTGTTCTTCTCTGTCGCCGTATTCAACCGCAATACTGTCATCAATCTCTACAGAAAAAGCTGCTTTGTTAGTTGCAAGTGGTCGTCCGTATCTATCATAAATATTGCCTCTTGCTGCTGGGATAGTAACCTCCCTAGTTACGCTGGCAGTCAAATTTGTATTTGCCTCTTCGCCGTTTACGATTTGCATATTAAAAAGTCTGCACACAAGTATTATAAATACGGCAGCCACAACTAACAACATAACCGCCAGTCGGTTTTGAAATATTTCAGCAAGTCGTTCTTTTAAAGTATCCAAATCATTCAGTCCTTTATAAAATCAGTTAAAAAAGCTTGCGTCTTTCTTTTTCTTTCAATTCAACCTTTTTGTTGATGCCGTAGAGTATCCTGTAAATGGGCAGTGCAACAATTCCTGTATATACCGCCTGCGGAATAATTACGCTCACAATATAATAAAACACATTATAGCTCTTATTAAATAAAAATCCCGTAAGATAGATTATTAATCCCGTTATTATGTTTGCTGTCGCCGAAAGAGTAACCGGCAATACAAAATTTTCCCTATAAAAATTTCTATGGCATATTCCGCAGAAATAGCCAGTTAACATACCCATGAGTGCATAGAACCCAATTGAATTTCCAAAGAAAACATCATACAAAAGTCCGGCAAAAAATCCCGTTGAAGCTCCCGCATTCTGTCCCCTCAAAAGAGCATACGACACTACTATTATCAGCATTGTGTCGGGAATAGCTCCTCTTATTTCTACAACATGCAGAATAGTTGACTGCAATATAAAATTAACTATCAGCACCAATGCTGTAACAACCGCATTTATCATTATCAATCTACCTCCGCATCTGGAGGCTTGTTCTGGAGGTCTTTAATTACAATAAGCGTATCAAGGTGCTTAAAATCAACCTTTGGTTCAATTACCGCATACTTTGTAAGACCATTTTCATCCTGATGTATTTCCTTGACATATCCAACACTTATGCCTTCCGGATAGTAATCACTCAATCCTGATGTTACAATCTCATCGCCTTCAACTATTTCAGCATCGGAATCTATGTATTCCATTTTGCATAATCCGTCTCCCATAAGATCATGGTCACCTACGACCACTCCCAAGTCATCTGTTCTAAGGCTTTTAACAGAAACAGATGAACGGCTGTCCAATATGCTGTATACCTTTGAATATGTTGCACCTGTTTTTACAACTCTTCCCACAAGACCGCCTGCATCTATAACAGTCATATTTGTTTCCAAGTCATCATTTTCGCCTTTATTAATAAGAAAGCTGTTATACCATACACCTGTATCCTTGGCAATAACACGGACTCCTGTCGTATCATAATTTTGATATTTTTGAGACACTTCAAGTAAATCTGAAAGACGTTCATTCTCATCTTCGTATAAAGAAAGTCTTTCATTCTCAGCAGTCAGCTCCTCTACTTGGCGTTTAAGGTCTTCATTTTCTTCCGTAAGGTTGTTTTTTTCAGTTATCTCATCTATTGTACCACCAACCCAGTTTGTAACGGATGTAACCGCTCCTTGAAACGGCGTAACGACAAAACCCAGAATATCATCAACAAATCCGGCATTAATTTTTCTTCCGGCTGTAAAGAACGAAATAATCATAAGGGCAATGACAGCAAGTATCATAAGCTGTTTTTTATATTCATTAATGAATTTCAAATAAAACGCTCCCTATCAAAATTTTGGTTTCCTAGTCGAAATCAAAACTGTCTTTAGCTTCTCAATATTTTCTAGAACTATGCCGGTGCCGTTAACCACGCAGTTAAGAGGTTCCTCAGCAACATATACAGGCATACCAGTTTCCTCTGCTATCAGCCTGTCCAGACCTGAAAGGAGTGCCCCCCCGCCTGTCAACGTAATCCCCGTTTCCATAATATCAGCCGCAAGCTCAGGCGGCGTTGACTCAAGAGTTTGTTTGATTGTATCAATTATTTCACGGACAGGATCGTTTATAGCTTTTAATATTTCATCACTTGTAATTGTTATTGTCTTTGGAAGACCTGTTACAAGGTCGCGGCCACGGATATCCATTTCTTCAAGCACATCTTTTGGATATGCTGATCCTATTGTTAGTTTTATTTCTTCAGCTGTTCTTTCTCCAATTGCCAAATTATATTCCTTTTTAATGTATCCGGCAATATAAGAATCCAACTCATCACCGGCAACTCTAAGTGACGTACTGGTGACTATTCCGCCAAGGGAAATAACCGCTACCTCACTCGTTCCTCCGCCAATATCAACTATCATACTCCCTGTCGGCTCTTCAACGGGCAAACCTGCTCCTATTGAGGCAGCCATTGGTTCCTCTATGAGATAAGCCTCCCTGTCTTTTGCCCCTGCTGCTATTGTTGCCTCAATAACAGCTCTTTTTTCAACCTCAGTAACTCCCGAGGGAACACATACTATAACTCTGGGTTTAGGGCCAAAGAATGACCGTGTGTATGCCTTGTCAATAAAATATCTCAGCATAGCCTGTGTTATTGAGAAGTCTGCAATAACCCCATCCTTAACAGGCCTAATGGCAACGATATTACCCGGTGTGCGGCCAATCATTTCCTTAGCTTCATTTCCAACCGCAAGTACCTCATTTGTATTTGTATTAACCGCAACAACAGACGGCTCATTAACAACAATTCCTTTACCTTTTACATAAACAAGGGTGTTTGCTGTGCCTAAATCAATACCCATATCTTTGCCAAACATATAGCGCGCCCCTCTCAAACAAATTCAGTCTTGTTAATTTTATCAAACCATTGTATCCATACAAAATCGCGAACATGTATAATAAGTCCAGTATATTTAATATTAACCCTTTTATGATTTTTTTTCAATACATATGAAAAGTCTTATGTAAATTTTAAATATTAAATAACTTATGGATGTATAAACATAAAAACGGCTTCCCCCGCGCAGGGAAGCCATATAAGAATTTATTTCCAAAAATCCATTATATTTACACTGTTTTCTCTAAGCTCTTCAAACAACAACGCAAGCGGAAGTCCAACAACTGTATAATAATCACCATCAATATGGTCAATCAACAATGAGCCTTTTCCTTGAATACCATATCCGCCAGCTTTATCGTATGGTTCTCCAGTATCTGCATAAGTCTCTATTTCTTCTAATGTCAGCTTTCTCATATACACATCAGTCGCCGATACCATTGAGTGAATTTCGCTGTTTCCGATTTCATCAATATACATAACTGCAAGTCCAGTATAAACCGTATGCTTATGTCCTGAGAGCTTTTCAAGCATCTCAACTGCATGAATCTTTTCAAAAGGTCTGTGTACTATTTTTCCCATATAGGTTACTATAGTATCAGCGGCAATAACAATTTTATTATTGCCAACTTTTTTCCCTACAGTTTCCGCTTTAATTTCCGAAATAGCCTTAACCCATTCATAAGGAGTATGTTCTACACCCTGTTCCTTATAATTTTCTTCTTCAACCCGTTCATTAACTCCGCTTTCAACAATAGTAAATGGAACATTGAGCATTTCAAGCAGGTTCTTACGTCTTGATGAATTAGATGCTAAAATAATATCTTTCATAAATAATACCTTTCCGCTTTTACAGCCTTCTGTATATAGTAAAAGCAATTACAATACCAATTATGCTTGTAATATTAAATTTGATTGTTAATCCAAATGTAAGTACAAGCACATTCAAATCCAAAACAACAGGCGAAATAAGGCCAAAAGTTTTTCCATATCCAAGCCAAGAAAAAGACGGATACCCTCCGAGCCATTCACCGACAAAGCCGCCAATTACTATTCCGGCAAAAATAAGCAGGAACAAACCCAAGCCATTCGATCCTCTTCTCATCCTCATACCTCCAGCCAAACTCATTTACCACACAGATTGTATCAAATCACAGTAAATATTTCAAGTTATACAATAAAACATTTTCAATGATTTGCACCCTGTTGTTAACATTAACCACCTATCTCCGACATTTTGTTTTTTTCAGTTATATCAGCCATTATATTAAAGCAATGTTCCTTAGGTTTATCTAAAATAACCCTTTCCATTTCAGACCTAAGGCTGCTTTTGTTTCCGTATCTAACAATCTTTTTAAGGTCAGTGCCCATATCATAGCAAAGGCATGCCTTTAAAAATCCTTTGGATGTCAAACGAACTCTATTGCATGTATTGCAGAACTTTCCATGCACTGCATTAATGAATCCGATTTTTCCCTCAAAACCAGGAATCTCATAATATACTGCCGGCCCTGCCCCTATGTTACTGTCAACAGGCTTCATATCAGGATACCTTTTTTTGATTATGTTTAAAATACTATTGCAGTCTACCGATGGAAATCTTATTCCTTCCCCAATAGGCATCATTTCAATAAAACGAACAGCAATATTTCTATCTTTTGCGAACATTAATATCTTCTCATACTCATTTATATTTTCTTTCAAGAGTACTGTATTTATTTTAACACTAATTCCCCTGCTATAGGACTCATCAATTGCAGATAAAACCCTTTCAAGACCGTAAAACCCTGTAATGCACCTAAACTTTTCACTATCAAGTGTATCGAGGCTTATATTTACTCCATCTAATCCAGCTTCAATAAGCCCTTCAATCTTATCATTTAATAAGATACCATTGGTTGTAATACTTACTCTCTCAATGCCCTTGATATCTTTAATCATTTTTATAAGTTTTTCGCATCCAAGACGCACAAGAGGCTCTCCGCCTGTAAGCCGAATATATTTAATACCAAGCTCGGCAGCCATACTGCAGATCTCAGCAATCTCCTCAAAAGTGAGTATTTCATTCATTGGAACACATTTTATACCGTCAGGCATACAATAACTGCATCTTAGATTACAGCGGTCAGTGATTGAAATGCGCGAATATTCAATTTTTCTGCCGTATGAATCCCACATATTTAACACCTCTTGATATATTATACTTCTCATATCAATAATCCGCAAGATTATCATATCGGCACTATTTATAAGTTCATTACAGCAATTTAAAACTTTTTAACAAAAGTCTTGATTTTTCTGTGCACTTATGCTAATATAGCAAAGTACCTTTAGAAGGTGCTTTTTATGTGTGCGTAGCTCAGCTGGATAGAGCGTCTGACTACGGATCAGAAGGCCGCGTGTTCAAATCATGTCGCACACATTTTTTTAACCGTATTTTTATACGGTTATTCTTTTCTTTGCGGGTGTGGCGGAATTGGCAGACGCGCTAGATTCAGGTTCTAGTGACAGCAATGTCATATGGGTTCAAGTCCCGTCATCCGCATATATTAAAATGGCTAAAATCATTGATTTATCAAGGGTTTTGGTCATTTTTTATTTTAAAGACTTTGATAACACTTGATAACATTTTAAGGACAAAGCACTCTTTAGCAAATTCATCGTATCCTTTTTTGATAGTCTGTTGAAACAATAATTCCCCAAAGTGGGTTCTTTCATCTTTATGTCCGACTTGTTCTCTAATAAAGTTCAAATTCATAAGATAATTATTAAAAAGCAGTTGCCAGATAAATATATCCAGCAACTGCTAATCATAAGATCATTTTTTGGTTTTAATTATTATTCATAACAATATTTAGTAGCTTGTTCAGACTTACCATCCCCATAGTATATAGTAGTTCTTTCTTTAATTTTATTATAAGCAGAATTTTTTAGGATTGTTATCATATAATTTACCTTACGCCTATCGGTCTCAGTTATTATCTTGTCAACATTTTCGGAGATTTTTAGCCAAGCAACTTGTAATACATCTTCTACATCTTGATGATTATTTAATATATCAAATGCATATTTATATAAAAGTTTATTGTATTTTTCATAGAGATAATAAAACTCATCTCTCTCATCTTTGCTATTAAATGTGATAAAAATCATTTTTTCACCGCTTTTTAGGTTTATTTATTATAAATATACCATAATGCACCATAATTTGAAATCCTTTTTATCCATATATAATTTAACTTTAAATTCAGTACCAGGCATGGGTACTCCTTCTTACTAAATCTGGCTTAGCAACCTATTCAATTGTTTCTTCCATTATGTATTCCTCCTGTTTTTTATATTTAAATATTTTTAGACACAAAAATAAGTCACCACCAATTAAGGTAACGGACTTATGATGTTCAAATATAAAATTTCAACGATGTACAAAACCCCTTTTCCTCAGTTTTTTGATAACACTTTTGATAACACTCCGAAATGTATGTCCAGAAACCCCAGTAAATCAGGGCATTTAAAAAACATTCGTTGGTTCAAGCCCCGTCATCCGCATATATTTATGCCTATTCAGGAAGTCTTGAAAAATCAGGATTTCCTGATTTTTTATCGTCAAAACCTCAATTTGTTTTTTTCTTTTTTTCGGTATACATATTATTGTCTGCTTTAACAAATAAATCACTTATTGAATGACATTCATTTGAGTCCCAAATAGCTCTGCCAATACTTAATCGTAATAGATACTTTTGCCCCTCTCTTGTATTGAAAGCATCTAAATTAAAATAAATGTCACTTATCAATTCATCTAATTGCCCTATATTTTTCACTTTATAAATTATCAAAAACTCATCACCGCCATACCTAGAAATAAATATTTTCTTGTTTTTACATGCTTTTTTTAAAATATCAGAAATGGAAATTAAAGCTCTATCCCCTTCCGCATGTCCGAATGTATCATTTATTATCTTAAACTTGTCAATGTCTATTACAACCAAACATATTTGTTCTTGTTTTTTTGCATCCTTTATTAATGCACTAATATATTTTTCAAATTGAATTCTATTATTTAATCCGGTTAATGAATCAGTCGAGATTTGTTTATTTTGAACATTTACAAAAATGATGAGTAACGAAATTACAACACTAATCCAAATTACAGATGTTCCAAAATACAACATTTGAATTACTGAAGCCACAACCGGAAATATAACAAATGCCGATAAATAATACATCTGATTTCTTTCATTCATGTCCGAAACAGTTTTTGCTCCCTTATATATTTTATATGTAGCCTCAACAAAATAGAAACCCGCTAAAACCAGAGGTATAAAATTGTATGTACTCCTTCGGTAACAATTATTATTATCAATTATAAAAACTTTTCTATTCCAAACATTAAATAAAATTAATATAATATAAACAATCAACGGAAACAAACCATAAACAGCAGTCCTCTTTAGTTTCTTAACATCATTATTAACTAAAAATTCGACATATAAAGGCCATGCAAAAGGTACTAATCCTTCTGAAAGAAAATATGCCGTGGTTAAAAAAAGGTTTAATCCTTTGGCGTTTTTAAATGCCATCCCGTCAATAATCCACATGCCTGAATCAAATACAAGTATTACCATAGTTGAAATAAGTAACCAGTTGAAGATTTTCTGCTGAATAGTTATATCTGTACCTCTAATCTGATTACAGAGCATAATAAACAGGATTATAATTCCTAATACATTGATTTCTGTATATAAAAGCTTCGCAGTCATTATCTTCTCCTTTAATCAGAATTTATATTTTCAATTATATACTTGTATTATATATCATTTTGTCAAAATTTCACATACAATAATTTGATTTTTTGTTTTAGTATTATGTGTATTTTGGGTGAATAATTATGGGCAGAATCTTTTATCCCAATAAACTATGTTTGTTTACAGTAAATAAATCTAGCTTTATCTTATTTTTTATGAATATATAACATTGTCTTTTTAGATTTTATACTATAATATATGTTATATAACATATTCATTTTGACGCTAATTAATTTATCAATGCAGAGACCGGGTGAATAAACTATGAGTAGGTTAATTGAAAAGCTTACAGAATATGGTGCAGATATAACAGGTATACTGGAAAGATTTTTGGAAGATGAGGAACTGTATGAAAGCTGTATAGAAACTTTCTATTCAGATACAGGATTTAACAACTTAGGCATTGCAATTTTAAATAAACAATATGATGCTGCTTTTAATTATGCACATACTTTGAAGGGCGTTACAGGGAACATGGGTCTTACTCCATTATATAATTCAATAGTTGATTTAGTAGAAGCTCTCCGTAACAAAGAGTACTCTCTAGTTGAAACGCAGTATACCGATATGATGAAAGAATATAACAAATCAAAGGATTTCTTTTTCAGCAAATAATTATATTTAAGGCATAAATTATTGTGAAATAAGACTTATAAATTAATAAATCAATACCATGAAAAGCTCCCTATGATACGAAAAATCATAGGGAGCTTTTGTTATGACTTAAGAAAAACAGTCAGCTGCTCTTTTACAGGAGAATGCTATCCAACTGTGCCGGACTTCAGTATTTATTAAAATATCTCTCGAAGACACAACTTTAATATATGTTTCAACATTTATTCTCAAAACAATAGCAAAATAGGTTGTCTTGCATAGGATGTATTAGATTTAATTTAAAAAGAAAGGAGGAAAAATAATTTGGCTTTTAAAGAGCTCTACAATCTTGGGTATTCACCTACGTTTGAAGTAACAGGAAGAGAAGAATTAACAGAAAATTTAAATTTAACTCTGAATCCTATGGCTACTAGTGGTATTTTATCAGGAACAGTAACTTCTGGCGGCACCGGCTTAGAAGGTGCTACAGTGAAAGTATATGATGTGAATGATAATCCTATTGAGCATACAAACACAGGCGGTAATGGACAGTTTGCAATTGCTAATCTACCTATTGGTTCTTATAAGGTAACTGCAATTAAAGCGGGGTATCTTTTACCGCTTACAACACCAATCACAATACAGCAAAATAAAACCACCACTGTATCTATCGTCTTAACGCAAGATCCAGACAAAAATCTTAATATTTTGTTTGGTATCATAAGATCGACCGTTGGAGAAACACCAATAGAAAGTGCAGTGGTAAGCTTATACAGTAATTCACCAGAACCTACGCTTGTAATTACAGCTGAAACTAATGATAACGGACAATATATATTTGGTCTGATTCCAGCTGGCGAGTATTACATTACAGCATCAAAATTAGGTTACTTCACAAATCAGACCGCAATGATTACTCTTACTACAAATTCATATGTCGTAAGTGACATATCATTAATAGCGGATGCCGTATCAAACACAGGTACTATTAGTGGGTTTATCAAAGACCTTTCTACCGGACAACCTATTGCAAATGCAGGGGTAGCCTTATATTCCATAGTAGGTGGAAGTGAAATGGTTGTTAGTTCAACAAGAACAAATGTTTCAGGAAAATATTTATTTGCAAATGTAAATCCAGGCAGTTATTTAATAAAATCTACTAAGCAGGAGGAAATAATTTGACAAATGTTTATCCATGACATTTATGTTCTCAAAGAAAGCGATCCCTTTGAAATAAGGACGCGTGAAGAGGTTTCAATAAATTTGGAACTCGAAAAGGTGCCCCCTTATTATCATACGCTCTTGTCAGGGAAAATCCTTCATAAGTGCTCACCAATAAAGAATGCAAGCGTTATGGTGTTGGATGCCAACTGCAGTACTGTATCAAGCACGCTAACTGATGAGAATGGAAATTATAGATTTCATAATAAACTAAAGCCTGGAAAATATAAAGTAATCGCATCGGCAATTGGATACAATACATCAAATGCGAAAACAATTCTCATAAGACAAAATTCAGTTACTTATCTATCATTTGCATTGAAAAAAAGTACAATGTTTGTAAATGGCATTGTCTATGGTAAAATATTAGAATCAGGAAGCAGAAACCCAATTGAAAAGGCTATTATATATCTTAAATCCTCGGAGAATGATTGTGAGACAATTTATAAAACTATGTCTAATCATAGTGGACAATATCTGATATACAATATTTTACCGAATAATTATAAGATGATAGTTAAAAAACAGGGCTATATGGTAACCGAACCACTAAAATTAAAAATTGAAAAACAAAGTCACATTATCTTATATATTGATTTGCTCAGAGATTCTAATGATTGTAAAAACACCATTAGTGGAATAATTACATTCGAGGGAAATCCGATTCCTGAAGTAGCTGTATTCTTATATCTTTTAGATACACAAGGAAACGAAGAGATAGTGCAGATACAAGAAACGAATGAAAACGGACTTTTTCTGTTCTCAAATGTAGAAAGCGGACACTATTTAGTTAAAGGAAAGTTGCAAAACAGTGTTGTTTATGAACAGTCTTTTACAATAGAATAATTTAACATAATACTATCAGGGGATAACTGGGGGTAAATTTTACCTCCTTCCCCTTTTTTATTATATAGTATATGGCTTCTGTTTATCTGTTTTCAGCTCTATGAAGTATCAGTTCAGCAGCAACACTTACTGCAATTTCAGCCGGGGTTTCTGCTTTTATTGCAAGCCCAATCGGCGTATGAAGTTTATCTATTTCAGCCTCATCCACTCCTGCTTCTAGAAGTCTTTTACGTGTTATATTAATTTTTTTTCTGCTGCCAATTACGCCAACATACGTTAGTTTTTTCCTTAAAACCTGCTCAAGAACTTCAAAATCAGCTTTATGACCACTTGTCATTACAACTGCATAGTCATTTTCATTCATTTTAATATATTTATCTATGTTTCCAAACTCTCCATCATATACTTCCGTTTCCGCAGAGAACGTACATCCCTCAACCAGTTCCCTGCGTTGTTCATAAACAGCTGTTTTAAACCCAACATGCTCAATGAGCGGCACCAATTCCCTTGAAACGTGACCAGCCCCAAAAACATAAACTCTACCTTTTTCGGATATAGGTTCGATAAAATATTTTTCTCCATTATACTCAAATGAATACTTACTGTTCAGCATTCCTTTTATTTCATTGTCACTAATACCCTTTATAAACATAAGCCCATTGTTTTCATCATATGTACCCATATCTATACCTGCTGAACCAATGCGTGTTACCAACCAAGCAGATACATTTTTCCTGATTACTTCAAGCACATGCTCAACAAAATGAATATCAGCATCAGAAAAATATTTAAAACACGCCTCAACATTACCACCGCAAATCATACCAACATCCTCAACATCATTTATGCTTAAATCATAGCCTTTAATAAATGAGTTCTTCTGAGAAATAGCATTTTTAGCTGCCTCAGTACAGAGGAATTCAACTCTCCCTCCGCCTATCGTACCCACACTTTTTTTATCTGATTCTTCTGAAAAAACAAGCATCTTAGCCCCAGCTCCTCTAGGGGTTGAGCCAGAGGAAGCCGTTAGCTCAACAAGCACCGCATCTCTTTCTTTGCTTATCTCATCGTATAGTTCGGAAAATATTTTTTTCATTGCCTCACCCCGTTTTATAAAAAACAGTCCCGCAAGGAGCGTAATTCCCAGCAAAGACTGTTTTTATTGTTTTTTAATATTTATTGCCAACCATCTGAACCTTAATCATATTTGTAGTTCCTGGTATACCCAAAGGAAGTCCGGCAGTAATAACTGTTGTATCACCCTTTTCAAGGAATCCAAGCTCAACCGCTTCATCAATACATCTGTCAAAAAGTTCAAATGTATCAAACTGATCATCAACCAATATAGGCATAACACCCCAAGCAAGATTAAGTCTGCGGCAAAGATTTTCAGTTGTTGCACATGCGATAATATAGCAGTTCGGTCTATACTTTGAAATATTCCTAGCTGTTGCTCCTGATTTTGTTACAGTAAGAATTGCTCTTGCACTCAAGTCATGCGCCGTTGTGCATGTTGCATGGCTTATAGCATCTGTTACATTAGGGTTTGACTTTCTGTCTTCAGTAAAAAATCTCTTTTTATAGTTAATTGCCTCTTCTGCTCTAACCGCTACTCTTGCCATCGTTTTAACTGCTTCAACAGGATATTTTCCTACAGCCGTCTCTCCCGAAAGCATTATTCCGCCTGTTCCGTCGAACACCGCATTTGCAACATCGGCGGCTTCTGCTCTGGTTGGTCTTGGATTTTTAATCATTGACTCTAACATCTGCGTAGCTGTTATAGTAACTTTTCCGGCTTTAAGAGCTTTCTTAATAATCATTTTCTGAATTACTGGAACATCTTCATAAGGAATCTCTACTCCCATGTCTCCTCTGGCAATCATTACGCCATCAGAAACCTGAAGAATCTCATCAATATTCTCAACACCCTGTCTATTTTCTATCTTTGCAATTAATGCAATTGTGGAACAGCTTCTTTCTTCAAGAATTCGTCTGATTTTAAGTATATCTCCCGCAGTTCTTGCAAAAGATGCAGCAATATAATCAAATTCATTGTCCACCGCAAAATTAATATCAGCTACATCCTTTTCACTCATATAAGGCATTGATACTATTGTTCCAGGGAGATTCACTCCTTTGTTATCAGAAACCGGACCTGGATTTACAACTCTGCACTTTACATCTGTGTCAGTTTTCTCGAGCACTGTCAGTTCAATAAGCCCGTCGTCAATAAGCACTCTAGTGCCTACCGAAACGTCATTAGGAAAGTCTTTATAGGTAACAGACACAATACTTGAATCCCCTTCTACATCTCTTGTAGTCAGCGTAAACTCTGCACCTGTTTCTAGCATAATTGAGCCTTCTTTAAACTTACACACACGAATTTCCGGACCCTTTGTATCTAAAAGAGCCGCTACGTATTTGCCTTTTTTCTTTCTGGCCGCTTTAAGCATTTCTAATCTCTTTAAATGCTCCTCATAATTTGAATGCGAAAAATTAAATCTTGCCGCATTCATACCTTCATCTATCATACTTTCCAACACACTAATATCATCTGTTGCAGGTCCGAGAGTACAAATAATTTTCGTTTTTCGCATAATCTTATCTTCCTCCACCTAAATGTTCTGTCAAAATCTACAAGTATTTCTGCCTTCTTAAGCATTAATTTAATTATATATTTTTTAGCACAATTTGTAAATTAATAATAAAAATATTCCATTATAAATATTTTTTTAATTGATCTTCCAGTTCCTTTTCAAGCGCAATTAATTTATCAGCAATATTTACTGCTTCTTTATCAGCTTTTTTATATTCATTTTTATATTTTGTAAGAGTCTTAACCCCCATATCACAACCGTCTGTCATTAAATCTGCTATGGCTTTGTCTGAATTTTCAGACATAATTTTAAAATTAATTTTTGTCCAAGACATTGCTTTCGCCATTGGTGAAGGTTCTTTCCCATCCTGTCTGTTTTTAATTAATAAAAGTTCTATTTCAGCCTCAACTTGACGATGTGCGTTTTTACTATCCATTATCAAATTTTTGAGTTGTGAATTTTTTATCGTATCTAAAACTTCATCCAACGATTTAATAGCTGTTTTTGCTCCAGCATCACATTCCTTGAGTAATTTAGCTGTATCTCCAGTTACCTTTTCTGTAATCATAATAAAACCTCCTATAATAATATTTACAATAGTTTTTTGTTTAATTGACCTATTTTATTCTTTAGTTTATAATATTTAATAATAATGTTTGACGGAGGGAAATTAATGGAAGAAAATTTGAAAGAAACTAAAAACTTCTTTGATTCAATGGCAAATAAATGGGATACAGTATGCTACCATGATCCTGATAAACTCAAAGCAATTACAACTTTAGGCAATATAACTGAAAATGCAAAAGTAGCCGACATTGCCTGTGGAACCGGAGTTCTTTTTAAAGACATTTTAATCCATAATCCATCTGCTCTTTGGGGTGTTGATCTTTCCGATAAAATGCTTGAGGAAGCTTCAAAAAAATTTAATGACGAGCGCATTAACCTTTGGCAAGGTGACTATAGTAAATTTGACCAGAAGGACTTTGACTGTGTTTTCATTTATAGCGCTTACCCTCATTTTCCTAACAAATCTGAGTTCGCACGAAAAACTGCTTCAATTCTTAAAAAAGGCGGCAGATTTATTCTTGCACACAGCGAAAGCCGTCATGAAATCAACCACCGTCATTCTCAAGGTGCGGAGCATGTATCCGATATACTTTCAGAAGTATCAGAAGAACGCAGACATTTTGATGAGCTTTTTGATATTGACATAACAGCAGATACTGAATTCATTTATATTATATCCGGAACTAAGAAATGACATTGACACTCAATAACTTTTGCAGTAATATTTTTATAACTAAATAAATTCAGCAGGGGTGCTTGTTATGCAGGCTGAGAGGAGTAATCTCAAACTTCAACCCTTTTTACCTGATTTGGATAATGCCAACGTAGGAAGCACAGCTCTCAGTGGGGAAATACCGTCAGGTGTTTCCTCTTTTTTTATACTTAGGAGGTTAACTATATGATTAAAACATGTTTGGAAAGCGTAAGAAAGAACACACCTTTAATCCACAACATCACTAATTATGTTACAGTAAACGATGTTGCAAACATACTTATTGCATGCGGAGGTTCACCTATTATGGCTGACGACGAAGCCGAAGCCGAGGAAATAACAGCCATATGCGGAGGACTTAATATTAACATCGGAACCCTCAACGCCAGAACAATTCCGTCAATGTTTAAGGCAGGAAAAAAAGCGTGTGAGCTTTCTCACCCTATAATTCTTGACCCGGTTGGTGCAGGAGCTTCTGCCCTTCGTACAAAAACCGCATTAGACCTTATTGCAGATATTAAGTTTACAGTTATCCGCGGAAACATATCGGAAATCAAGGTTCTTGCATTTGGCGAAGGCGGTGCAAAGGGCGTTGATGCTGACATCGCCGATAAAATAACTGACAGTACACTTAAAAGCACAATTGAATTTGCAAAGGCATTCTCTAAGACAACTGGGGCTGTAATTGCAATTTCCGGAGCAACCGATATAATATGTGACAGCACTAAAGCCTATGTTGTAAGTAACGGTCACCCTATAATGTCTAAAATAACCGGCAGCGGATGTATGCTCACTGCTTTGACAGCTGCATATATAACAGCTAACAAGGATAATATACTGGAAGCCACAGCCAGCGCAACAATTGCAATGGGAGTATGCGGTGAACTGGCTTTTGAAAAACTCAGTGAAACAGGCGGTGGAAATGCTACTTTTAGAAACTATCTCATTGATGCCGTATATAATCTTGACGGAGATACACTTGAAAGAAGGGCTAAATATGAAATCCATTAAAGATTCCATGCTGCTTTATGCAGTGACTGACAGAAGCTGGCTCAACAGAAGAACCGTTAAAGAGCAAGTTGAAGATGCACTTAAAGGCGGTGCAACATTCATTCAGCTGAGAGAAAAGGAGCTTGACTACGACTCCTTTCTTGCCGAGGCTCTTGAATTAAAAGCATTGTGCAAAAAATATGATGTACCGTTTGTTATAAACGATAATGTTGATATTGCCATTGCGTGTGATGCTGATGGAGTCCATGTGGGCCAGAGTGACATGGAAGCCGGAAATGTTCGTGAAAAACTTGGGCCTGGCAAAATTATCGGTGTATCTGCGCACAATCTTGAAGAGGCACTTGCCGCTAAGGCTCACGGTGCCGATTATCTCGGTGTAGGAGCAGTATTCAGCACAAGCACCAAACTTGACGCAGATACCACTTCCTTTGGAGTTGTTTACGATATTTGCAACTCAGTCAATATTCCTGTTGTTGCAATCGGAGGCATAAACGAAAACAATATACTAGAACTAAAAGATACAGGAATTGACGGAGTTGCAGTTGTATCAGCTATATTTGCAAAACCAGACATCACGGCTGCCACAGAAAATCTTCTTGCTCTTGCCAAAGAGCTTGTTGCTCCCTCTCATAATATTAAAAAAGTTCTAACTATAGCAGGTACAGATCCAACCGGCGGCGCAGGCATTCAGGCTGACATTAAAACAATTACTGCCCATAAGCTTTATGCAATGAGCGCAATAACGGCACTTGTTGCTCAAAACACAACCGGTGTATATGGAATCATGGAGGTACCTCCTGAATTCGTAGCAAATCAACTCGACTGTATATTTACCGATATCAGACCGGATGCTGTTAAAATCGGCATGGTATCAAGCAGCATAATTATAGAAGTAATAGTGCAAAAGCTTAAGGAATATAAGGCGGAAAACATCGTTGTTGACCCTGTCATGGTTACAACAAGCGGAAGTAAGCTTATTAGTGATGAAGCATGTGAAACACTTATAACAAAGCTTTTGCCACTCGGAACCGTAATAACACCAAATATACCTGAGGCCGAAGTTTTATGCGGATTTAATATAAAAACTACTGATGATATGATTAAAGCAGCTGAAAAAATATCTGAAAATGTTAAATCAGCTATTCTGATTAAAGGCGGACATCTTGTTTCTACAGCGACAGACTTGCTTTATGAAAACGGTGAAATTACTTGGTTCTCGTCGGAAAGAATTGATAATCCTAATACACATGGAACAGGTTGTACTCTTTCATCTGCTATTGCCTCTAATTTAGCAAAGGGCTATACACTAAAAGAAAGTATTGCAAATGCCAAAGACTATCTTACGGGTGCATTAAAAGCACAACTTAACATCGGAAAGGGCAGCGGCCCTCTTGATCATACGTTTAATATCAAATATTAATTTTATGTACAAATGTCCTCGTTTCGAGGACATTTTGTTGTTATGCACTTCTCACAAATACACCCTCTATTTTTTGTTGACATTGTTTATTTTTATAGTTACAATTGCGATATGAAACTAGAAAAAGGAGAAATAAAATGGAAGCAAACAGAAAAATCAGAGCCGCAATACTTGGTTTCGGCACAGTAGGAACGGGCGTATTTAAAATTATACAAAAACAGAAGGAAGAGTTCCCTCATAAAATAGGCGCAGAGTTTGAAATTTCAAAGATTCTTGTAAGAAATGTAAACAAAGCACGCGAAGGCATTTCATCTGAAATTATAACAGATAAATGGACTGATATAATAAATGACGACAGCATTGATATAATCATTGAAGTAATGGGTGGAATTGAACCTGCAAAGACATATATCTCCGAAGCTCTCAGACGAGGCAAACACGTTGTTACCGCAAACAAAGACTTAATGGCAGAACATGGACATGAGCTTCTTGAAACTGCAGCCGAACATGGCTGTGACCTCCTTTTTGAAGCAGCTGTTGCCGGAGGTATTCCAATAATAAGACCTCTCAAGCAGTGCCTTGCTGCAAATAACATTACAGAAATTATGGGTATAATCAACGGAACAACCAACTTTATCCTGACAAAAATGTCTGAGGAAGGTATGGAATTTGATGATGCACTTAAACTTGCAACGGACCTTGGATATGCAGAAGCTGATCCAACTGCTGATATTGAAGGTCTTGATGCAGGAAGAAAGATTGCAATCCTTGCATCAATAGCCTTTAACTCAAGAGTAACATTTTCTGATGTATATACAGAAGGCATTTCAAATGTCACAGCAAAAGATATTAAATATGCCAAAGAGCTTGGATGTGTAATTAAGCTTATAGCTACTGCAAAAAATACTAACAGCGGAATTGAAGTACGTGTAACTCCTATGTTTATTCCGCAGTCTCATCCGCTTGCATCTGTAAACGATTCGTTCAATGCAGTATTCGTTCATGGAGATGCACTTGGTGATGCAATGTTTTATGGCAGAGGTGCAGGCGAACTTCCGACAGCCAGTGCAATTATGGGTGATGTAATAGATGTATGCAGAAATACAGCATTCAACTGCAATGGCAGAATCGGATGTACCTGCTACAAGAACGTTCCTATAAAAAAGATGGATGAAATTGTAAGCAAATATTTCGTCCGTACACTTCTTGAGGACAAGCCTGGTACTCTTGCAGCAGTTGCCAGTACATTTTCAGGCAACTCGGCAAGCATTGACCAAATGGTTCAAAAAACAAAACTTCCAAAATACGCTGAGGTTGTTTTTATAATTGATAATGTTCAGGAAAAGCTCTTTATGCGTTCAATTAACGAGCTTTCAGCGATGCATTACGTAAAAGAAATTTCTTCGATAATAAGAGTTCACAATGATATCGTTCAATAAATTCCATAATAACTAAATCAACGGCAACCGAAAATAAATCAGCTGCCGTTGTTATATTTTATCCTTGTTTTCTGGTAAGAGTGTTTTTAGGGTCTGTTTCACCTGCAATACAATCCTTAAAATTATTAAGTGTTGTTTCAGCGATAGCTTTCATTGCCTCAGTTGTAAAGAAAGCCTGATGGCTTGTAATTAGAACATTTGGAAATGTAAGCAGTCTGGAAAGCTCATCATCACTTATAATTTCATTTGACCTGTCTTCAAAGAAATATTCATCTTCTTCTTCGTAAACGTCAAGTGCAACGCCTGTGAATTTACCAACCTTGAGTGCCTCTACAAGCGCCGTTGTATCAACAATTGCACCCCTTGATGTGTTTATAAGTATTACTCCGTCCTTCATAATTTTAATTGATTCAGCATTTACCATGTGTCTTGTTTCTTCTGTCAGCGGGCAATGGAAAGTAATTACATCAGAGCGTTTAAACAATTCTTCCTTGCTCACATATGCTGCCTTAAGACCATCTACAGGATAAGGATCGTACGCAAGTATTTCCATGCCAAATCCCTGCATTATATCAATCATAGTCTGACCGATTTTACCTGTTCCAACAATTCCTAATGTCTTTCCCTTAAGTGTCATTCCCATAAGACCGTTAATGCTGAAATTAAAATCTCTCGTTCTTTGATAAGCTCTGTGAACATTTCTGTTTACAGCAAGCATAAGTGTAAGTGCAAATTCCGCAACAGCAGCCGGTGAGTAGCTGGGAACACGAAGAACATTAAAATTTCCCTCTGCTGCCTTCAAATCAATATTATCATAACCCGCACTTCTGAGTAAAATAGTTTCAACACCCTGATCACTAAGTATCTCCAAAGTTTCTTTATCAGCTACGTCATTGACAAACATGCAAACCGCATCGTTTCCCGTTGCTAGAATTGCCGTATCCTTATTAAGTCTGGTTTCAAAAAATGTAACATCAAAATCCATTTCTTTTGCCATCTGAGGAAACCATTTTTTATCATAGGGTTTTGTATCATAAAAAGCTATTTTCATATTAATCCTCCTAACATTTAATATAATAAGTATCTCCATATCTGTTTGTTATATTTTTAACATATATTTTGACTTTTGTCAATTAAAAGTATATGATATTTTTAAAATATTAATAGGATGTGAAAAATAATGCCAGGCAAATATATTATTTCCCTTGACCAAGGAACAACCAGCTCAAGAACAATAATTTTTGATAAAAAACAAAATATCGTCTCAAAATGCCAGCAGGAATACACTCAAATTTATCCCAAACCGGGATGGGTTGAGCACAATCCCCTTGACATTTTCAATTCTCAATTCAGTACAACAATCGAGGCAATGCTTCAAGCAGAAATACTTCCAAATGAAATTGCTGCAATCGGAATTACAAATCAGCGAGAAACAACAATCATATGGGATAAAATTACCGGCATACCAATTTACAATGCTATTGTCTGGCAGTGCAGAAGAACTGCTGAAATGTGTGAAGAATTAAAAAAGGACACTGATTTTGCTGAATATATACGACTTAACACAGGTCTGCTTATTGATGCATACTTTTCTGCCACAAAAATAAAATGGATTCTTGACAATGTTGATGGTGCAAGAGAAAAAGCAGAAAACGGCAATTTGCTTTTTGGAACAGTAGATACCTGGCTAGTCTGGAAGCTTACAAATGGCAAGGTTCACATAACTGACTGCACAAATGCATCAAGGACAATGCTTTTTAATATCCATGACCTTAAATGGGACAAGCATATTCTTAATAAACTTGGAATCCCTGAATGTATGCTTCCCAAAGTAAAAAACAGCTCAGAAATTTACGGATATACAGATATGCTTGGTTCAAACATCCCAATTGCGGGAATTGCCGGAGATCAGCAGGCTGCCTTATTTGGTCAGTTATGCTTTGATAAAGGTGATGTTAAAAACACTTATGGAACAGGCAACTTTATACTTATGAATACCGGCAGCACTCCTGTCATAAGTAAAAACGGACTGATAACAACAATTGCATGCTCCATCAACGAAGAAGTAACCTATGCCCTTGAGGGAAGTGTATTTGTCGGCGGAGCTGTAATTCAGTGGCTAAGAGATGAAATGAGATTTTTTAGCAGTGCCAAGGATGCAGATTACTTAGGTTCAAAACTTATGTGTTCTGAAGGCGTATATTTTGTGCCCTCATTTACAGGCATGGGTGCACCGCACTGGGATATGTATGCAAGAGGTTCTATATTTGGTCTTACCCGTGGAACAACCCGAGAACATATTATCCGTGCGGCACTTGAAGCAATTGCATTTCAATCAATGGACGTAATAAATGCAATGGCAGTAGACACCGATAATGATATTAATATAATCAAAGTCGATGGCGGATCCAGTGCAAGTGAGCTAATAATGCAATTCCAATCTGATATTACAGGCAAGACTCTTGTAAAACCTGTAATAGCTGAAACAACTGCATTAGGAGCTGCATTTCTTGCCGGTCTTGCGGTCGGTTTCTGGAAAAGCAAGGATGAACTGAAATCCAGCTGGACGCTTGATAAGACATATAACCCTATAATGGAAAAAAACGAGTCAGATAACCTGATTCGAGGATGGAATAAAGCAGTTTACTGTACAAAACTTTTTAGCGAACAATAATGAACCGTGGTTTGTTTGGGTCAAATATACATTCTTAATATAACGAAAAACAAATGTGCAACAGTATTACTGTTGCACAACTTCTTGTTTCAAAACATTTTAAAATATACTCTTCTCTTATGGCTTATGAATAATATATCTATCATTGGAACTAGTAGTAATATAAAACTTTTTATTGTTTAAAACATCTTCCAAATAAATTTCATAGGTATTATCAGGTGGTCCCCAAACCTCAGGATCATCTCCATAAATCCATTGTGAGTATATTTCAACCCTTTCGCCACTATTTATATTATTATTTATTAAATCATAAAGCTGATTTCTATGTGCCATATCTTGAATCCTGGTAACCAAATTTATATAGTTTACAGTAAATTTTGTTTTGAGAATTTCCAAATCAGATTTATAGTATTCTCCAGTTATGGGCTCATTAAAGTCCCCTTCAAGCTCATATACGTGTTGGTCTGAATTATTTTGTATATAACTAAATCTATTATTGTAATCTCGAAGTGTCACTAATAACCCTCCAAAATCTTCTTTTGATAATCTCTTTGTATAAGTGTCCGATATAAAATCTATTTTTGCTAAAGCTTTTATCTCATCATAAGTTAGCTCTCTAAAGTTTAAATAGGCAATCTTATCTAAGTCTTTTAATTCTCTTGGAAAAATAATAAAAGAAAACATACTCATAAAATCAACTCCAAATTAAATTTTAATACCTTGCTTTTTATATAAAATATTTAATAATATTTTTGCCTGCTTATTATCCTAATACTCAAAGAATATATGTGCATTTCCTCTCTTTCCTTTAATGATTGGATGGTAATGAGGGCAATTATATGGTTTATTTATTGTATTATGTGGTGAATCTAATTTCAATTCTGAGTCTTTATCTGAAACAGCAATTGTAAGTGCTTCCGCTGCTTCTTTAGATGTACAAAATACATCTGAATTGTATTTGTTATTTCTCTTTACTCTTTCAAATGCATCCTCTTCAGTTAAATGTCTTCCTACTAAAATGCCACCAAGCCCATCACCTTCATATCCGTCTATTCTAGTGCAAACAAAGTATTGATACTTATTCCTGTTTCTAACATAGTCTGCAGATGAAATAACTGCTTCCCTGGCGTTGCTTTTTGCCTCTGCCTTATTTGATTTTACATATGTACCTACCTCATCTGCGACACTTGAACTTTTTGAACCAAGCTTTTTAACACCTGAATTTGAAACATCACTAGTATATGCCGCATATGTAACGCCAATTATTATTGCTACAACAACAGCTGCAGCAACGGGTCCTCCAATACCCGCCAATTCTCCTAATGATGCCGCCAACTCCGCAAAATTAGCTCTTGTGATAGTAAATCCAGCAGCAGTGAGCATACTAGCAGCAGTACTTCCTGACATATACAAAGCGATACTATCTGAAGATGCATCAATATTCTCTTGATAATATTCGTTAGCTGTATCTTCAGAAGGGTATTCTCCATTCTCTTGATAATAATCATAATAGTACTGTGCTAATTCATCAAGCTCCTGCATCTCATTCTGGAAATCCTCATCACTTAGCATAGTTGAGATTTCAGCATCCGAATTGTTAGAGGAATCTAATTCTCTGGCAAAAGAAGGTATAGATAATTGTAGCGACATAATTAAGACAAGTAACAAACTAATAAATGACTTAAACTTTCCTTTCATAATAACATCCCTTTCCAATTTTTTTATATAAAAGCAAGGTATTATTTTGGGTTTATAAACAATACAAAATATAAATTCTCCAGTTCACATTATTTTTTGTATTAAATATAAATCTACTTATATAACACATGAAAACATAAAAAGGGATATAATTTTACAAAATATTTTATTTAATGTAAAAACTTAAATAAAAAACAGCCATTCGTAATTATTTACAAATGGCTGTTTACCTTATCTTTTATTACTTGGTCTCCAAATCTTCATACTTTCAGCTTCTTTTATAAGCTCATCTCTGAAGTTAGGATGCGCAATGCTTATTAACTTCTCACTTCTTGTCCACATACTGCAGCCCTTAAGATTAACAATACCGTGTTCTGTACAAAAATACTGCATTGATGCTCTTGGGTCGGTTACACACGCGCCGGGTTTAAGGAAAGGTACAATTCTTGACCCCGGAGTACCGTCTTTTTTCTTATATGTTGATGAAGCACAGACAATTGATTTTCCGCCCTTGGAACGATATGCACCCATAACGTAGTCGAGCTGACCTCCTGTGCCTGAGAACATATGCGGTCCCATTGATTCAGAGTTTACCTGCCCCGTCAAGTCTATTTCCAGACATGCGTTTATGGCTACAACATTATCATTGAGTCCAATATTATATGGGTCATTGCTTACATTAATGGGAAGCATACACAGCTTGTCTGTTGTTTTACAAAATTCATAGAGTTCATTTGTCCCCATAGCAAGAGCTGTTGCACTGACTCCTGGCATAAAAGTCTTTCTTTTGTTTGTTACTTTACCGCTTTTACATAACTTCATAAGGCCATCTGCGAAAAGCTCAGTATGTACTCCTAAGTCTTTTATATCTGACTCATTAAGGAGTGTAACAACTGCCTGAGGAATTGCGCCTATGCCCACCTGAAGACATGCACCGTCAATAATCTCATTTACAATTATTTTCCCTATTTCAATTGCTTCACCAGTTGCCGGCGGGTCAGGGAGAACAGAAAGCGGTGAATTTTGGCCTTCAATTATATAATCAACTTCAGAAATGTGAATTTTTATATCTTCGTGTGAATTTTTTATTTTGAAAACATTTGTATTAACTTCAGCAATAAAAGTTTTCGCAGCTCTCGCCATTGCAAGACCATAAGAACCGGAAGAAGGTCCCATATGAAAATATCCTTCCTCATCCATAGGACTAACAGCAAACGTACCTACATCAACCGGTAAGTCGCCCTTGTCATACATCCTTGGAAATTCATTAAACAGCGAAGGAACACCTGCAAAATTTCCCAATCCGAATTCCCGTCTGAGAATACCGTCAACAAACACCGGCTCAGACATAAATGCTTTATGCTCCGGATCAGCTTTGAACACTGCCCAGCCACTGTGGAATGACAGAATGGTTCTGATTTTTACATCTTTAAGCTCATCGGATCTCATGGATAGAGCCTTATCAAACGTTGTGCTAACGCTTGTAAACCCAAGAAAATCCACAATCATTCCTGATTCAACCATTGATGCTGCCTGTTCAGGTGTAATAAGTTTTTTTCTATATTCTTCGTTGTGCATAAAGACCTCCTCGTTTTTTATTATGGTTAAAGTATATTGTATAGTATTATATCATGTCAATATTACATAATAATTAAAATGCATTTTCAGTTACTTTAACATAAATATTTAAAAAATATTAGTATTATTGTAATTTATTTTATCACATATACATATATTTTTGCACTTAAGTTGGTAAATATATATATATCAATAACAAAAAAATTGTTTATTATTTTAGCCGTTATTTTTTTCAATATCAAATTTAATTTTTTTGAGTCCAAATTCAACAAATATATGCTAAAATATGGCATGTGTTTTATTAATTAGTTGGTGACAGCAGATATTCAGTATGTATTTTATATATGTTCTGTCACTGCTCTTACACAAACAGGCCCTAGGTAAATAATAAAATACATCCAAAAGATTAATAAAGCTGCCCAAGCATAAGAACTCAGTAGAATCCTATGCCTGGGCAGCTTTAATTTACTCACTTTTTGATTTTTCATCAAGATTTCCAATTGCAATGTCTTTATAATAGTGATTAAGTATGGTTTTATAGTTGCAGCCGTTATCCGCCATATATTTCGCTCCGTACTGACTCATCCCAGCTCCATGTCCAAATCCTTTCGTTGTAATTACTATATTGTCTCCGTTCTTTGCTACCGTAAAATCTGTACTCCTAAGGCCTAGAGCTTCTCTTATTTCCTTTCCAGTGAAGTTTTTGTTCCCGACTGTTATTTCCGTTATATAGCCAGCCTCACTTCTCTGATTTATTGTTATGGTGTCAAATAAGGTACTTGCATCTGCACTGAAGTCACTGTATTTCGCCTTTATTTTTTCTATTATCTGTTCCGGTGTAAAATTAGCCGAAACCTCATAATTCGGCGCATATTTGTCTCCTTCGCTGTCCGTGCTGACTAAATAGGGTAAATCATAATTCCAAATATTCCCTGCAGTTTCAGTTTCTCCTGCACTTGTAGAATGAAAAACAGCTAATATAGGCTCGCCGTCATAAACCATAATCTCTTCATCAGTATCATCAACTGCTTGGCTTATTTTAGCATAATATGTATCAAAATTATCTCCCCAATTTTTCTTCATTCCATCAACATCAATATATGCCTGACCTATGTCCTTAGGCTCTAGATCCTTATCAGCATTTTCAACAGCCCTGACTGCATAGGTTCTTGACGCTACTGCCTGTGCCTTAAGTGCTTCCAGCGGAAAAGATACCGGCATCTCTGCCGCTACAACCCCCTTTATATAATCATCTATGTCCACACCACCAACCTTATAATTAACATTCTCCTTTTCAGCAGGTGCTGAAGTTTTTATCTCATGAGATACAATTATTTCAGTCGCTTTATCATATATTTTGGCAAAAGTACACGGCACTGCAACGACAGCTGTAAAAACATATAGTTGTGACAGAAGTATATACTTCCCAACAACATTTCGTTTTTTCTTCATATGGTTGTACCTCCACACAAAAATATATGCAGAAGCCGGTAACATAAGAAGCTAAAAAAATCCGATTTTATGTTTTGAATCATCAATAACATAAAATCGGAAAAAATTACAAAATAATAATTAAAAAAATTATATATACAACTGCAGTAACCGCAATATTTTTAAACAATCTTAAATCTCTTCTTGCTACATTTTCAAGATTCTTCGGGCAGGGGTTTTTAATCACAAAAAAATTACCTCTTACATCTCGCTTCATTTTAAGTACAAGCCTATCTTCAAGCCTAAGCATAAAATATGTTCTTTTAGTAACCCTGAAATGGTGCTTTATTCCATTATTAATGCCATACATATAATACCCCTTAGAAATCTTTCCTCCTCCAAGATTACTTGTAAAAAACTTGCAGTTTAGTAGAATAAGCTCATCATCCAAAGAGAAAAATCTTTCAAATCTCAAAAGGTCTATATAAGCTATGGGGACTGAAATAACTGCAATAATAATTGCATCTATTATCTTTCGTATAATTCCTGCCGAACCTTTTACTCCCATAACATCGGGCACATATCCAAGCAATTGTACTTGTACGATACAATAACCTACCAAAAGAAGAGATATAAGGTATATAAATATTGGCAGAACAACACCTTTGTCCTTAAAACTTTGATTCCAGATAATGACCTTATTTATAGCTCTCATGCTTATAACTGTTTGATAAAATGCTATGAAAAGGCACAGCCCGTTTACAACACATCCTCTTTTAGCACCAAATACAACAATCAGCATAATGCCTGCCCAAAATGTTGTAACCAGCCAACTTATTCGTCCTGTTGCAAGAGATGCCCATAATGACACAAATATTATTATTCCGGCCACTAAACCAATGAAAGTCATTATACCTTTCTCCTCTTATAAGCCCCTGTAATATTCGGGCTTGTGAATATCGTTTCTCTCAGCTTCCTCAATCTGTCTGAGAAGTACTTCTTTATCTTTATTGAATTCTCCGCCAAGAGAAATGTAATTTGAAGCATGATTTGAACGGAAAACAGTCCCCTCTGAATCAACATTGCTTATAAACAATTTAAGTTCCTTAAATACTTCCTTGGGATTAAGAAAACTGAACTCACCATTTCTTAATTCTTCATACATCGGAGCATCCGGTTCCAGCATAAGTGTAAGGAAGCCAACATAATCCGGCTTCATCTCACTTATAAGCTTAGCAGAATTGATGGCATGATTTTCAAGGTGTTTTTTGCCTCCAAGCCCCGATATTAAAGTAACAGAAACCTTTATTCCGGCTGCTTTAAGCTTCCTGCCTGCCTCTGCAATTTCCGCATGGGTAGCACTCTTCTTAACATATTCAAGAACTTCATCGTCACCTGATTCAGCTCCAATATATACAATTTCAAGGCCTGCTTCTCTAAGCTTAACTAGATCATCGTGGCTTTTAAGCAAAACATCTTTTGGTGCTCCATACATTGATATTCTTTCATTCCCCGGAAAAAGATTTTTTACCACACCCATAATATACAGCAAATCAGCTGTTTTACATATAAGGGCATCACCATCGGCAAGAAATACTCTTTTAACCAGATAGTTTTTATAATACTCTCGCGATTCCTTTAAATCCTCAACAACATCCTCAAGCGGACGTATCCTAAACTTTTTTGCTTTATACATTGAACAGAAACGGCACGTGTTTCTTGCACAGCCGATTGTAAGCTGAATAATTAAACTGCCTGCTTCACTTGGGGGTCTGTATACGGCACCCTCATATCTCATAAAATCAACACCTTTTCTAAGTTTTATAAGTTATATCAGTTTTTTTCAGTTGTTACATATATTCTGTTGACATATCCTCTGCTGCTGAATGTAACTTTTATAGTTGCGCCATCAGTAAGCGCTGCGTTCCTGACATTTGCAAGCGATGTAATTGACTCACCATCAATATATCCTACTGCTGCAGGTTCAACCTTGTAAGTATACTCAATACCTACGGAATTTACAAATGTTATCCCACTTCCGGAAAAAGAAGTTACTGTTCCTTCATTATCCTTACTGGAAACGACAGTCATTTTAATTACAGTGTAACCAGTTTCATCCATTTGTGCCTCAACAAGCATAACATTTTTTTCTTCGCTAACAAGCTTTTTCATTTGGATATATGAAACGTTTTCGCCATTAAACGAACACACAATTCCCTTGCCTACAGCAAGTGACATTCTTGTTGCATCGTCAACAGCTACAACAATTTTACTTGTTTCTGCTATTTTCAATGTTCCCTTAATATTAACCACTTTTGCATCAATCTTTGTTACTAATTTATCGTCATTAAGTTCAACCGTAACAAAAATATCAGATGATGCAAATTTATTTTTTATGTCATTATATCCTACGTATTCACCGTTAAGTGTAAACACAACATCATTATCAAATTGATATTCGTATTTATGCAACTCCTGTTTGTCGTCTTCTATTTCAAAAATAATTGATGAATCATTAATATGATTCATGTATCCTGACAGTGGTTTGCTCTTTTCTTCCACAGAAACAGCATCATTATCAACATCAACTACAACAGATACAACTGCTCCGTTCATACTTGATACGGTTATAATATCACCAATGCTGATGTCACTGTAAGTTCCGGCAACATTTTCGCTGTTAATTACAGTTGTAGAAGAATTAATTGTAAATGTTGAGACCGCTCCTATTTCGTTTGCACTTACATCGATTGTCTTTGATGTATTTCCGTCATCAGTCAAAATTACTGTCCCGGAAAAAGTCTGAACCTCTGTTTTTTTAGCATCTTCTGCCTCTTTAAGCTCTTTGGCCTTATAGTATGTCTTAGAAGTCATTACAGCCATTTCTGCTCTGTTTATATAATTCCTTGGATTAAAGTTTCCACCATCATCTCCGACAATAATTCCAAGTCTTGAAAGCATTTCTATATAAGGAACACTCGTTGCGGCAATTTTATCCTTATCGTTGAACGTAAGTACTGCGGATAACTTGACAGCAGACAGATGCTCAATTGCTTTCCCGAATATAACAGATACATTTTCTCTTGTAGCATCTCTACTGGCTCCTTCTCCCTTCATGAATATAGTTACATCATTTTCAGAGAGAATACCATTCTCTAATCCATATGAAACACACGTATATGCCCACTCGGGTATATATGCCGCCTGCATTACACTTTTCCATTTGGATACAGTATCAGCATAGTTTTCACCAGCACCGGCATTCTTTAATATACTATACGCAAGCTGCATGGCTTCACAATAGGTGATTCTATCATTTGCTCTGAATACCTTGTGCCCAGAGCTGTCCGCATCTCCAACCATAAGCCCTAAGTCTGAAACGCTGTATATATATTCCTTTGCTCCTTCCCACGGTACATCGTTTATATCGGAGAACGTTGCTGCGTTTACCGTAATCACTGAACCTATAGTCATAACAGCCGTAACAGCCAATGCTATGAATTTTTTCATAATTATACCTCCCGCCTAAAATCTTGGAACTTATATCTTCAACTCCTACCATTCTATTTCCTCTGGCTTTCTTAATTTTTGATGCTTAAGTATTGGAACATTATAATACTCTCCAAGTTTTCTTACAAGATCTTTGTAGCATCCTTTAAGTTTATCATGAAACGCTATTGCTTCTATTCCGCCTTCGATAGAATCAACGCAGTCACATGCCCTATTAAAACCATTTTCATTTTCGTACTCACCGGAAACAAGCCACTGGTTCGCAAGAATATGGCTTACACCAAAGCATTCATTATCTCCCCAATCCAAAAAAGCAGCATCTGAATAATTTGTCTCAAAATGCACTCCTCCAACACAAAGGATATTATGAATTTTTTTTCCGTCATCATCAAAAACATGCAATAGTGCGCGGGCAAGCGCCAAGCACGCGTTGTCATTTTCCCAGCTTTCCGGTTCACTGCCAACTTCTATATCAACCATAGGAACATTATATTCAATAAGAAGAGCTGCATCAGAATCCCCACTGTGTGCACCTGACCAGTGTGTTGCCTCTGTAACAACCATATAATCTTCCAGTCCAAGAGCATCTTTTTCAGATTTATACCCTCTTAAAAGATTATGCATATATTTTGTATTAATTGGACCGAATATACCTGAATTCAAATCGCCCAAAGAATGCACAGTAAGAACTTTCTGAGGTGAATTAGGACCTTCATGCCATGTAACCATAGCCGACATATCAAAGTTATTAAAATACTTATTCATGTCCGGTAAATATTTTTTGTAATCCAGGCACAATGCAGTCTTAGTTGATACGAAATAAAATTCATTCCCATTATCATTAATATATTTGTATACCGGCATACTGTCAAATGTAATATCTGTTTTATTTTTTAAAAATCCTTCTTTCTCAAGCAACTCCCAAACTCTTGCTGATACATGACCCCAATTTTTATTATTACAAATATAATAAACAGCCTTCATAGCATTCCCTTCCTTAGTAAGCTTAAATATATACACAAATATAGCATAAACGTATAAATAAATCAAACAACACACAAAAGGGGCGGTTAAGTCCGCCCCTTAGATTATTTATTTGTTACAGCTTTTATTCTGGTGATGTATCCGTCATTGTCATAGGTAAGTTCTACTTTTGAAAGGTTGGCTGTTACGCCGTTTTTAAATGCTGTAAACCTGACTTTTTCGCCATCCAGATAATACCTGACATTAGAATCAAATTTATATTCATATTCTTTTCCGTCATCGGCTATTACTTTTATTTCTTCTCCGTTTATACTTGACAACGTTCCTTCCTCAACAAGAATAAATTTCATTTTAAGTTCTTTAATATATGCATTCGGATATATGTCATATTCATCATTGTACTCAACTTCGGCAACACCGTATATATTAGGATACTTTTCAAGTATTTCTGTAAAGTCATCAAGATCTATTTCATCATCATCAAAATATACATTACTGTTATCGTCAATAATATATGACCTTGAAAGGTTATTTGCATATACAATTGTTACAGTGTTATATGGATACTCTTTGCCCTTCTTGTCTTTAGCCGTTTTCTCGCTTAAATGAGTAACCCTTCCTTCAACATCAGCTCTTGTACAGTAAATTTCTGAGGCTATATTTCTTGAATTTACATAAATTTCTGCTTTTACAAGAATACCGTTTGATGTCAGAGAATAAATTCCTTTTGAACTCATTTCCTTGCCGTCCAGATAATACTGTGAATCAGCTGCAGTGCTGAGAATAACACTCTTTCCGTCTAATGTATACAGCATAAAGCTACCATCAACAATATTATTGATATAGCCAATATAATCAGCCTTTGATGCATCATCTTCATCGATATTTATACTCTTATCCTTTAAAAGATTATTAGTCTTAGAAACTATAACTGCAATCTCAGCTCGATTTATTGTTTTATTGGGATTGAAATTGTTATCAGCATCACCAACAAAAATATCAAGGCTTGAAAGCAAATCTACATACTGCTGACATACCGCTGATATTGTATTTTTGTCTGCAAAATTCTTTGATACTGTACCTGCTTCTATTCCCTTTGCTGCAAGAAACTTGCCAAACATATATGCAGCATTCTCTCTTGTTGAATATCTGTTTGTTCCGTCAGCATTATAAAAAACATTTATGTCTGATACAGCAAGAATATTATTTTCAAGGCAATAAGCAACACAATTATATGCCCATGAAGGAATGTTGCTGCTCTTCATAGATGTAATCCATTTCTGTACAACATCCGTGCTCACAGTTTCACCCGAAAGACTATATACCAGCTGGGCTGTCTCTGTATAAGAAATATTGTCTTTTGCACGGAATAATCTTTCTCCGTTTTTATTTACATCTCCAACCATAAGTCCGCTTTCGTAAACACTGTTTATATATGCCTGTGCTCCGCCCCAGGGAACATCATTTATATCCTTAAAGGTTTCTGCAGCAGCAACAGGAATCGATGCGCCGACAGCTATAACCGCCGTCAAAAATAAAGCCGCTTTCCTTTTCATAATTGCACCTCCGAATTAAATATGTATATATAATTAACTATACCATAAAAAGCATAAAAATGCGAAGATTGGCGAAAAATTTTTTCTAAAAATTTCTTAATAAAAGCGGCAATTTATTGTTGTATAACTGTGGAAATAGTAAAATTAAATAATAGCTATCAAAATATATGTGAGGGGATAAGAATATGAGATATTTTACAAAAGAAATATATACTATATCGCAAAAAATGCATCTTTTTCTTAGACTGCACGTCACAAAGCCCGCGGAAATATTTTCTGAGGATTATTTTAAAAGAAGTTATGAGGATGAACTAAACAAGCATATTAAAAAAGACAAAGACCTTTCCGAGCTCACTGCCGATGACCTTTATCCCCTTGATAAGGAAATAAAGGGCCCTGCGTATATAATAAACAAAGGCGGTGTTTTTTCGGCTAAGGAATATCTTTCACCAGAGGAATTTGAAAAAGAACGTCAAAAGATGATAGAAGAAAGAAAAAGAGACCACGACAGCTATGTTTCCAGTATTTATGATGAGGAAAAAATTAAAGATGACTTCTACAGAGGTTATCTTCAATCTCTAAAACGTATTAGGGAAGATTACCCCTACTTTATTCTTAAAGATGTAGCCGATATAAGGGTTCTTGCCCTTAACTACATTTCACAGGCAAACTATGCCAAAATAAAAAACTACTGTCTGGAATGTAAAAACCGCGTTAAGCAAGCTGACGAGGATTATATAAATTATTTTAACAAAATAAATAACAAGGTTCCGGACTACATTGTCAAAAATTACGGGTTCCATGACAGTGAGGTTATATCGTCATACTGGGATGGCAGAGATTTTCTTATAAAGCTTAATGCAGATACCTACAGCGACTGCACTGGAATTAGATATATAAATGCCGAAATTTTGGAAAACGAAGGTATTGACGATTGTACGTGGCTTTATAATGAATTTATTTTTGTAGATGGCGAAATTGAATACCATTCCATGTTATTAAAAGGTATAGATGAATTACGATATTTCACTATAAGGGCTGATAACATAGAATTTTCTTTTAATGAATAATGTAAAACAAATTATTCAAATAAAAAATGCCGTTACAATAACGGCATTTTTTATTTATGCTATGTCACATCTTCTTAACAGTAAGAGTTACCTTCTCGCCGTTGATGTTCCATTCCTTTGTATATCCGTCACCTGAGCCATCAGTCATTTCAAGCGCAAGCACATCACCCATTATGCTGTCCTTGTTACGTTCAATAACTCCGGCAACCTTTTCACTGTCTGAGTGGAATACCGCAATGCGGTCAAGAACCTCAAATCCTGCTTCCTTACGCATTGTCTGAATTTTGCTTACGATTTCTCTTACAAAACCTTCTTCGACAAGCTCCTCTGTAAGGTTTGTATCCATAACAACTGTAACACCGTTATCCTCAACAGATACATGGCCTTCCTTCTGTGCTGTGTCAATAAGAAGGTCGCTTTCCTCAAGAACAGCCTCTGTTCCTTCTATCGTGAGAACTGCTTTGCCGCTTGTTTTCAGTTCATTCATAAATAACGTACCGTCTACCTCTGCAAGTACAGCACCAATTTTAGGAACAAGTTTGCCATATTTAGGTCCAAGAGTACGAAGCTGAGGTTTAAACTTATAAGTTACAAAACCTTCAACATCATCCGAGAATTCCATTTTCTTGACATTAAGCTCATCAAGAACGATTTCCTCATACATCTCAGGAAGAGTTCTTTCTGCCTTAACATACATAACGCCTATTGGCTGTCTGTTTTTGATATTAGCTTCATTTCTGGCTGAACGTCCAAGAACAACTATATCAAGAACCAAATCCATGTTTGCTTCAAGCTCTTTATCAATCCATTCCTCATTTGCAGCCGGGAAGTCGCAAAGATGAACGCTTTCTGGTACAGATGAATCAACCTTAACAACGATATTGCGATAGATTTCCTCTGCAATATAAGGAGTAAAAGGAGCAGAAACCTTTGAAAGTGTTGAAAGAACTGTGTAAAGAGTCATGTACGCATTAATCTTATCCTGAGGCATTCCGTTTGCCCAGAAACGTTCACGGCTTCTTCTTACATACCAGTTGCTCATATCGTCAACAAAGCTCTGAAGTGCTCTTGCAGGCTCAGTAATCTTATATGAATCAAGAGATTCATCAACAAATTTAACGAGTGTATTAAGCTTTGACAATATCCATTTATCCATAGGAGGAAGCTTGTCATATTCAAGTTTATAATCCATAGGATTGAAGTTATCAATATTTGCATAAAGAACATAGAATGCATATGTGTTCCAGAATGTACCCATAAACTTTCTCTGAGACTCATCTACTGCTTCATCATCAAAACGACAGGGCAGCCAAGGAGCTGAGTTCACATAGAAATACCATCTGATTGCATCCGCACCCTGTTTATTCATAACTGTCCAAGGGTCAACAACATTTCCTTTATGCTTGCTCATTTTAATACCAAATTTATCAAGAACATGTCCCATTGACATACAGTGAGTATATGATGTTGTATCAAAGACAAGTGTTGAAATAGCAAGCATTGAATAGAACCAACCTCTTGTCTGGTCTACAGCCTCTGTTATGAAATCAGCAGGAAAACGCTTTTCAAAAATATCCTTGTTTTCAAATGGATAATGCCACTGTGCAAACGGAGCTGAGCCCGAGTCAAACCAGCAGTCAATAACTTCTGGAACTCTTTTCATCTGCTTTCCACACTTAGGACATTTAATATGAACTGCATCAATATAAGGCTTATGAAGTTCGAGTTCTTCGGGGCAGTCATCTGACATGCTTCTTAATTCCTCAACGCTTCCGATTGTATGGAAGTATCCGCATTCGCATTCCCATACAGGAAGAGGAGTACCCCAATAACGCTCACGGCTTAATCCCCAGTCTATTACATTTGCAATGAAGTTTCCAAAACGTCCGTATTTTACGTTTTCAGGATACCATTCAATAGTATCATTGTTTGCAACAAGCCTGTCACGAACCTTTGTCATTTCGATGAACCATGTACTTCTTGCATAATAAAGAAGCGGTGTATCACATCTCCAGCAGAACGGATAGCTATGTTCAAATGGAACTGCTGAAAAAAGTGTTCCGTTATTTTTCAAATATTCGATAATAAGCTTATCGCAATCCTTAACAAATTTGCCCGCCCAAGGAATTACTTCCGCTGTAAAGTTACCCTGTGTATCAACATACTGACGGAAAGGAAGACCATACATTCTTCCGATACGGTAATCATCTTCGCCAAAAGCAGGGGCTGTATGAACAACACCTGTACCATCTGTAAGCGTTACATAGTCATCTGTAACAACATAAAATCCCTTAGGGTCGTTGTCAAGGAAATCAAAAAGAGGTGTGTACCTTGTGCCCTTAAGCTCTGAGCCTTTGAATACTTCAAGGATTTCATAATCCTCTTTAAGTAACGTTTCAACCATAGCCTTTGCAAAAATAAGAATTTCTCCTTTATAGCTTACCTTTGCATAATCCTCTTTTGCATTGACAACAAGTGCAACATTTGAAGGCAAAGTCCAAGGTGTAGTTGTCCAAGCAAGAATAAATTCGTTTTCTTTTCCCTCAACAGGAAACTTTGCATAAACAGAGAGTTCTTTTACATCCTTATAACCCTGAGCAACCTCGTGGCTTGAAAGAGCTGTTCCGCACCTTGGGCAATAAGGCACTACCTTATGACCTTTATAAAGAAGACCCTTTTCCCAAATTTTCTTAAGTGCCCACCATTCAGACTCAATATAAGTGTCATGGTATGTTACATAAGGATTGTCCATATCTGCCCAGAAAGCAACACGGTCGCTCATCTGCTCCCATTCTGTGCTGTATTTCCAAACACTTTCCTTGCATTTTTTAATAAAAGGTTCAACGCCATATTCTTCAATCTGAGGTTTGCCGCTGATACCAAGCTGTTTTTCAACCTCAAGCTCAACCGGAAGACCATGGGTATCCCATCCACCTTTACGAAGAACATCAAAGCCCTTCATAACACGGTAACGAAGAATAAGGTCTTTTATTGACCTTGTTTCAACATGTCCGATATGAGGTTTTCCGTTTGCTGTAGGAGGTCCCTCAATCCATGTGAATCTGGGGCTTCCGTCTCTTAATTTAATGCTTTTTTTAAAAATTTCATTGTCTTTCCAAAATTCAAGAACCTTTTGTTCCCTGTCCACAAAGTTTAAATCTGTGGACACCTTGTCATATAACATAGTTTTTACCTCCAACAAAAAAATAAAGGCTCACATCCTTAACAGGACGAATGAGCCTTACTCTCCGCGGTACCACCTGATTTGATGTCTATGAAAAGACATCCCCTCAAACCGTATAACATAATAATTATACATGCCCCTATAACGTAGGGAAACGTCTCAAACTACCGACTGTTGTTTTCGCCGAGCCACTCCACGGTGATATTCTGTATATTCTAGGTATTCGGCTTTCACCTTCCCGAACTCGCTGAACCTTAAAAAACATACTTACTATCCGTATCAAAGCGTTTTGATATATTTGGGGACTATTATAGTCCCAACATTCAGATATTATACATTACGTATTATTTTTTGTAAAGTGTACACCGACAAATATTTTCACTCTGCCTATAATTTTTTCTTTTTTCTTGATTTTTCATTTTAATTTCCTTATTATATGTATAATATTATGATACAATTTATGTTAAACTTATTGCATATCAGATGGAAGGATGTCTTATAAATGAATTTTGATACAATGTCACTGGTGACCGATTTTTATGAACTCACAATGATGCAGGGATATTATAATTACGGTTCTTTTAACAAAACCGTTGTTTTTGACGTTTTTTACCGTGTTAATCCCTCAGGAAACGGCTTTGCAATTACCGCAGGCCTGGAACAGGTAATAGATTATATAAAAAACCTGCACTTTTCAAACAGTGATATAGATTACCTTAGTTCTTTCAACATTTTTTCTGATGAATTTTTAGAATACCTCAGAGGCTTCAAGTTTTCAGGAGACATTTATGCCATTCCAGAGGGAACCATTGTTTTCCCGACCGAACCTCTCGTTCGAGTAAAAGCTCCCATAATTGAGGCACAGATAGTAGAGGCAGCAATGCTTAATATAATAAACCATCAATCTCTTATCGCTACAAAAGCAAGCAGAGTTGCATGGGCAGCTAATGGTGATGCCGTAATGGAATTTGGCCTCAGACGTGCGCAGGGTCCCGATGCCGGAATATACGGAGCAAGAGCAGCAATTATAGGTGGTTGTGCCGGAACCAGCAATGTTCTTACCGGTAAGATGTTTAATGTTCCTGTACTTGGTACTCATGCCCACAGCTGGGTTATGAGTTTCCCATCAGAAATAGAAGCATTCAGATGCTATGCGAAAACATTTCCCAACGCATGCACTTTCCTTGTTGACACTTATGATACATTGCGTTCAGGCGTACCCAATGCAATTACTGTTTTCAATGAAATGAAGGCGGAAGGAATTGAGCTTAAAAACTACGGAATACGGCTTGACAGCGGTGACCTTTCGTATCTTTCAAAAGAAGCGCGAAAAATGCTTGATGCTGCAGGCTTTACTGATGCAAAAATTACGGCTTCAAGCGATTTGGATGAAAATCTCATTATGAGTCTTAAGCTACAGGGTGCTAAAATAAACAATTGGGGTGTAGGCACAAAGCTTATAACTTCAGATGACTGTCCTTCATTCGGCGGAGTGTACAAGCTTTCAGCCGAAAGCGACGATAACGGCGGTTTTATACCTAAAATCAAACTCAGCGATAACCCATCTAAGGTTACAAATCCCGGCATAAAAAAAGTTGTAAGATTTTATGATAAATCAACAGGAAAAATCAAAGCAGACCTTATTTGTCTTGAAGAAGAGACTTATAACGAAAATAGCAAAATTAAGCTTTTTGACCACATGGCAAAATGGAAAAAAATGATTCTTACACCGGGAACTTACACTATCAGAGAACTTCTTGTTCCGGTATTCATTAAAGGTGAATGTATTTATAACTCACCAAGCGTAACAGAAATAAAAGGCCACTGTGAAAGAGAACTTGCTACTCTCTGGGATGAACACAGAAGACTTGCCAACCCTCATATTGTTCCGGTTGATTTATCGGACAAACTTATGGCACTTAAAAACAAGCTTATAGATGAACTGAGCGAAAACGACTAAAAAAAAGAGGTTATTCCCATACTGGAAATAGCCTCTTTTAAATTTACTCTATTACAAAAGCATAACTCCTGAATTTTCACAAGCTTCAACCGTTTTTTCATCCCACACGCTTGCATGAACCTCTCCGATATGAGCTGTTCCTATTAAAAGCATACAAAGTCTTGACTGTCCTATGCCGCCGCCCATTGTAAGCGGAAGTTCACCGTTTAAGAGCATTTTATGAAAAGGAAGTTCTCTCCTGTCATTGCATCCTGCAATTGTAAGCTGTCTATCAAGTGACTTCTCATCAACCCTGATACCCATTGATGAAACCTCATAAGCCATTCCCAATACATCGTTCCAGAAAAGAATATCTCCATTTAGTTCCCAGTCATCATAGTCAGGAGCCCTTCCGTCATGAGGCTTGCCTGATTTAAGTACTCCGCCTATCTTCATAATAAATACAGTTTTATGTTCTTTAACAAAAACATTTTCACGCTCTTTTGCTGTCATGTCCGGATACATATCCTCAAGCTCCTGAGATGTTATAAAAGTAATATCTCTGCTAAGCTTTGTTTTAAGTATAGGGAACTCATTCAAAAGCTGTCCATGAGTATTCCAGATTGCATTTACAATTCTATTCACTGTATCTTTGAGATACTCAATATTTCTATCCTCTCTGCGGATAATTTTTTCCCAGTCCCACTGGTCAACATAAACAGAGTGAATATTATCAAGTTCCTCGTCACGTCTAATGGCGTTCATATCTGTATAAAGACCGTTGCCTTCAAAAAAATCATATCTCTTGAGCGCGTAGCGTTTCCACTTTGCAAGAGACTGAACAACCTGACCGTTTTTACCTGCAGCAGGTACATCAAACCCAACAGGTCTTTCAACTCCGTTAAGATTATCATTCAAACCTGTTGCCTCATCAACAAAAAGCGGTGCAGATACCCTCTTTAAATTAAGTTCACTGCTCAAATTATACTGAAAGTTCTTCTTAATATACTCTATTGCTCTCTGCATTTCATAAATTGTTAGCGGACATTTATACCCTTCAGGTATATACACATTATTCATAAATAATCCCCTTTATTATATTATTCATAAGTACATTTACTGCATATTGTTTTCCTGTTCATCAAGAGAAATCATTTCGGTAATTTTTTTAATTTCATGTGCTATAATATGTTTGTTTGTAAGGATACATATTATATCTAAATCGTTTTTACCGATAAACTCACCCTGGAAAACCTTTTTCTGAATTGTTGTTATTCTTACAACCGTTCCTTTTTTAAAAACTCTGCCGTTAAAACTGATTGTTTCAATTGGAAACATTTTCGTGCAGCGTTCTATTATTGAAGTTTTGTCTATATTCTTTACGTTCATCTCAAGCTCATCTTTTTCATTAAATGCTTTTGTCAGACTTTTAAATTTCATGAGAATATAAGTAATAAAAAAGGCAAGCACAGCCGCATAAAAATAATCATATTCACTGAGCGTACTAAATCCTTCAAGCATAATTCTCAACTCCCTTCAAAATTATTATACACCTTTATACCAATAATTCAACTTACTAATCTACTGTAACCTTTATGTAATCGTGCCCACAGGCAGGCAATATTTTCTCCACAAAATCTTTTGTATTAATTATAAGCGTAGCAGTATTAACACATGGATGTACTGCTATCTTTTCCATGTTCAGTACATCATAATCAAAAAGTAACTTTACATTATTACCCTTATCATTAACAAGACCAAGTGGGCTGACACTGCCAGGTTTAATATTAAGATACTCCAACATATGCGTATCATCTGCAAATGTCATTCTAGGAACTCCTATTTGTTTGGACATTCTTCCCGTATTGAATTTTTTAGAGCCAACCATTACAAGCAAGTAAAACTCTGTACTGTGTCGCGAACTCAAAAAAAGATTTTTACATATTTCAAATCCAATCTTTTTATCCAACTCTTGTGCATCTGCAATTGTCATTACAGGCTCATGCTCGTATTTTTCGTACTTAATCCCGAGTTTATCCAAGAACTCATATGTCATTTTTTCTCTTTCTTCCATCGTTATTCACCGTTTCAATCCTTATTAAGATATGCATATATTTCTCTTTTTGAAACTCCTCTGTCCTTTGAAACCAGTTTCATGGCTTCTTTTTCTGACATTCCCTCAGAAATGTATTTATCCATATGCTCTTCAATTGTTATGCTGTTCCAGCTGTCTATTTTTTCCTGTCTGAGTTCTTTTTCACTTCTTCCGCCAACAATTATAACAAATTCACCCTTCGGTGGTGTTTCTTTGTAATAATTTAAAAGACCTTCGAGCGTATCGTGTCTTACCTCTTCATATCTTTTTGTTATCTCTCTGACTGTTGCTGCCTCTCTATCTCCTGCAGCCTTTAATAAAGCCGAAAGCGTATCTGAAAGCCTATGAGGCGCTTCATAAAAGACAGTAGTCCTTGTTTCATTTTCCAGATTTTTCAGTACCGAATTTCTTTCTTTTTTATCAGTCGGCAAAAAGCCTTCAAATATATATCTTCTTGCATCCATTCCTGAAAGCACAAGTGCAGATATTCCGGCAGATGCTCCCGGAGCAATCGTAACAGGTATCCCTTCCTCACGGCATCTCTTTGCCATGTCTTCACCGGGATCCGAAATGCCCGGCATTCCTGCATCGGTAACAAGCGCTATATCAGCACCCTCCTTAAGCTTTTCAATAAGCTCCGGTCCTTTCGAAATCATATTATGCTGATGGTAGCTTGTCATAGGCGTTTTTATATCAAAATGATTAAGCAGTTTAATTGTATTTCTAGTATCCTCAGCCGCTATAACATCAACACTTTTCAATATTTCCAATACTCTTATTGTAATATCGCCCAGATTTCCTATCGGTGTAGCACACAAATATAATGTTCCGCTCATATCTTCCACCTTACTCATAATAAATCTTTTTTATCTCATCAGTATAGCTTCCGTCTTTATTATAAACAACCAGCGGAGGCATCACCTTCACCATAGGCTTTCCGTTACTCACCGCTTCAAAAAGAACCATTACCGGTTCCCTATCATCATATGAATGTACAAACCTAAGTGTTTTTGGCTCCAATTTGTATTTTCTCAGTGTAACCATAATATCTGTAAGTCTATGCGGCCTGTGTACCATATATAATCTGCCCTGAGGTACAAGCAGTCTTGCCGAGGCCGCAATTACATCCTCAAGAGAGCACAGCACTTCATGCCTTGCTATTGTTTTAGGTGAAAAATCATTCTTCAGACCTCCGCCGTCATTCATATAAGGCGGATTAACTGTAACTACATTAAAACTAGATGGTTTATACAGCGCTTCAGTATTTTTCACATCACCTAAATCAATGTTTATTTTGTTGTCAAGATTATTAAGCTTCACAGATCGAGCTGCCATTTCAGCACTTTCAGGCTGTATTTCCAGACCGGTGAAATGACCACCATCTGTTTTTGCCTCAAGTAGTATAGGAATCACACCTGTTCCGGTGCATAAATCCATAACCCTTTCGTCCTTCTTTATTCTTGCAAAATCGCTTAAAATAACAGCATCTATCCCAAAACAAAACCTTTTGGGATCCTGTATTATCTGATAGCCGTTTCTATGAAGGTCATCTATTCGTTCATATTCTTTTATTTCAACAGAATGTTCCATATCAATCATCCAAACTTGTGTCTAAATCCTCTTTTTTCTGTTTTTGTTTCTTTGATTTAATTACTTTAATTTCATTAACCGAATAAAAATCAATTGTCGGGGGATCGTTATCTTTCTTTCTAACTACTGCCTTAACCACCTGCATAAGCACATTTGTTGAAAGGATTTCTCCGTTGCCGTCTACAGTGCTTATAATATCGCCCACATTTGGCATTTTTCTGTTTAGTTCCTCGTAAACATCCTCTTCGTATTTAAGGCAGCACATAAGTCTGCCACAGATACCAGAGATCTTTGTTGGGTTAAGAGAAAGACTTTGTTCTTTTGCCATTTTTATACTAACAGGCTGGAAATCCCCAAGAAAAGTTGCACAGCAAAGTGCTCGTCCGCATATACCTATACCATTAAGCATTTTAGCTTCATCTCGAACACCAATCTGTCTAAGTTCAATTCTAGTTCTGAAAACAGATGCAAGCTCTTTTACAAGTTCTCTGAAATCAACACGCTCATCTGAAGTAAAATAAAAAATAAGCTTGTTATGGTCAAATGTTATTTCAACATCTATAAGTTTCATATCAAGACCATGCTTTGCAATTTTTTCTTCGCAAATAGTAAAGGCTTCTTTTTCCTTTTCTCTATTCTCCATTTCACATTCGTCATCCTTAGGCGTAGCTACACGAATGACTTTTTTAAGTGGCTGAACAATATCCTCGTCTTCAACCATTGTGTTTCCCTTTATAACATTGCCGTACTCTATTCCTCTAACCGTTTCAACTATTACATTGCTTCCCTCTTTGATTGACATACTGTCGGGATCAAAATAGTATAACTTACCGGCTTTTTTAAACCTAACTCCTACTACTTCTATCATCAGATAACTCTCCTTTTATATTTATAAAAAGCATTTCCATTGCAAACACAAAGTTCACGTTCTGCTTAATTTGCTTTTTTGTATTTATAATCAATGCAGGTATTTTGCATAACCCTTCGTAAGAACAACTCTTTGCCTCGTCAGCGATATTATTCGCCAAGTCACTTTCAATTATATCTTCTTTTTTACCTGTAGTTTTGTATACAAGAACATCTCTGTACCACATATATATCATATCCATAACATCAGAAATATCCTTATATGCCTCCAACTCTTTAGCTGCATCTGTCAGCATATAGTACTGCGTACTTTTTATATTAAAAAGTGTATCTATTACAATTTTACGCATTTCAACAAACTCTTCTGTTCCTGCATATTTAATAGCCTTGCCTATGCTTCCTTGAGAATATTCCGCAAATATGTCTGCTTCTTCACCAAAAATATTTCTGTTTTCCAAAAGATAATTCTCAACCTTATCTGTCGGCAGAGGTTTTATCGTAAACACAACACACCTAGACAAGACTGTCGGCAAAAATGCATTTATATTCTCAGTCAGCAGCATGAAAACAGCATATTCCGGAGGTTCTTCCAATGTTTTGAGTAAGGCATTCTGTGCCTGAGTTGTCAAAGTATCAGCATTTGGTATAATATAGACTTTATATCTATGGTTGTAAGGTTTGATATTTACATTTGATGTAATCTGCTCTCTCACATCATCAACTGACAGTGCTTTTGTCTTTGACGGATAAACATATATAACATCAGGGTTATTTCCTCCATCAAATGTTCTGCAGGAGGTACATTCATCACAGGGCTTGTCCTCCTCTGCTTCACAAAGCAAAGTTTTAGCAAATGCTCCTGAAATAAGCTTTTTCCCGCTGCCAAAATCCCCGGAAATAATATAGGCATGGGAAACCATGCGATTTCTTACGGCACTTTTTATGCTTTTGATTATCTGCTCATTGCCTGCTATTTCCTTAAAATTATACATATTACCTTCCCTTGAGCAATTCATCTATCGTATTTATAACATGCTCGTGCACATTCTCCACAGTATCATCAGCATCTATAACCCTAATTCTTTGGGGATACTTATTACACAAATATTTATATCCTTCATATACTTTTTTATGAAAATCCAGCTTTTCTGATTCCATTCTATCAAGTTCACGTTGATTTTTCTTCCTTAACATACCCTTTTCCGGAGAAAGATTAAAAAACAGTGTAATATCCGGCATCATTCCATTAAGGGCGAACTTATTTATCTGCATAATTACATCTGAACCAAGACCTCTGGCTGCCCCTTGGTATGCAATGCTTGAGTCAACAAACCTGTCGCAGATAACTATTTTGCCCGCATTTACTGCAGGAATAATTTTTTCTTCAACATGCTGTGCTCTTGCAGCCGCATAAAGAAGTGCTTCAGTCATTCCAGTCATTTCTTTATTGTTGATATCAAGGATTATTTCTCGTATTTTTTCACTTATCTGAGTTCCGCCGGGTTCCCTTGTAAAAAGTACATCACAGCCTTTGTTTTTCAGATACTCCATAAGCAGATTAATCTGTGTACTCTTTCCCGAACCGTCTGTTCCCTCAACAGAAATAAATATGCCTTTCATGGTATTCTCCTCAATAGTATTTGTTGCAAAAATATATGCAAACTTATGTATAACAATTAATTATAGCATAAACTCAAATTCTTTTATACAAAAAATATATTAATTATTACCTTTAAAATCAAGCCTAATAAGTCGTTTGCGATTTGGTAAAATCTCATTCTTTTCAAATATCTGTGTATACTTCATCTTTTCAAGTGCTTTGATCAGTTCATTTCTATCTATCTGGCAATGGATTGATTCCAGTACGTCAAACGACTTAATATACGGCGAGTCAGATACAAATGTTTCACTCTCATCGATTTGAATGATTACAGATATATATTTAGGGTTAATTTCAGAAACTCTCTCTGTAAAACAATCAACACCCACATATTCAACAAACAAATTGGCTATAACCATTTCAGAACTTGGAAAATCAAAGTTTTTATCAACAAAATCTGCACAAACAGGAACAAACACATCCTTAAGCTGGGGGAATCTTTCAACGCATTTTTCAAGATATTCACTATTTACATCAACACCATAAACCCGTTTTATCTTATCTTCATCTACATGTTCCAAGCCGTTTCCGCCTGCTATACCCAGAACCATTATCTCCTCAACAGGATATGTATAAACCTGTTCTTTCATCATTTTGCTAATAGTCTGAAGCTGATACACAGAATCAAGCTTCATATGGTTTTCGTAATCTTCCAAAGAAATATCGTTCCACGGATTACTCATAAGATCACCCCATTCGTTTAGTATGTATATAATTTAGTTTATCATATTCCGATATTTGTTTCAACAAACAAAAGAGAGTTTTGCTTTTGCAAAACCCTCTTTAACCATTAAACTAATATGTAATATCTTTTTGCTTTATCTCTTCTTTAATGCCTCAATAAGTTTTGGGATGATTGCTCTAACATCGCCTACAACACCAAGGTCTGATACATCAAATATAGCTGCCCCATCATTTTTATTAATTGAAATAACAAGGTCTGAGCTTTCCATACCTGCAACATGCTGAATTGCACCAGAAATACCGCACGCAAGATACATATTGGGTCTAACTGTCTTGCCTGTCTGTCCAACCTGAAATTCTTTTCCTATCCAGCCGGCATCAACAACTGCCCTTGAAGCTGCAATCTCTCCACCGAGAATACCTGCAAGTTCTTTAAGTGGTGTAAAAAATTCAGGTGAACCAATTCCACGACCGCCTGACACAAGAACCTTGGCTTCAGTAATATCAACAGCCTTCTTTGCTTCTTTTATTTCCTCTATGATTTCTATATTCATGTCTTCTGCAACAAAAGCAACTTTAAAAGGTATAATTTCTCCCTCTCTTGCCTCGTCTTTAGGCATAGGCGCCATAACACCGGGACGTACAGTAGCCATCTGTGGTCTGTGATTTTTGCAGACTATAGTAGCCATGATATTTCCGCCGAATGCGGGACGTGTCATATTAAGAAGCTTTGTATCAGCAGCTATTTCAAGCTTAGTACAATCAGCCGTGAGTCCGGTATGAACTCTTGCAGATACTCGTGGAGCAAGGTCTCTTCCGATGGATGTGGCACCGTAAAGCACGATTTCAGGCTCAAAATTCTTTATTACCTCAGTAACTGCCTTTGCATAAGGCTCAGTTGCATATTTTTCAAGCATAGGATCATCAATAACAATTACTTTATCAGCACCGTGTTTGATAAGCATTTCTGCTTTATCTGTAACGCCTTTACCTATGAGCACTGCCACAACCTTTTCGCCAAGATCCTGAGCAAGCTTTGTTGCCTCACCGATAAGCTCAACAGCAACCTTTTGAATATTTCCGTCTCTCTGTTCTGCTATTACATAAACATCTTTGCTCATTTAAGTTCACCCCTCATCAAATAATATGTTTTTCTTCCATCTTTGCAATGATTGCCTTTACAGCCTCGTCAGCAGATGCATCTCTAAGGACTTTTCCTGCTCCCTTAGCCTGTTTTGTAAAGGACTGAACAACATTTGTGGGAGAACCTTTAAGACCGATATGTTCAGGATTAAGTTTATCCTTAAGTTCTTCGAAGCCAAGAACAGGAATTTCCTTTGCATATGCATCAATTGTCCCGCCTACACTCATATATCTGGGCTCTGCAATTTCCGAAAGAGCTGTTATAAGACAAGGTGTCTTGATTCTAATTCTCTGGGATCTATCTTCAAACTGTCTTTTAACAATAATCTTATCTCCATCAAGCTGTATATCCTCAGCATAACTTACCTGAGGTATCCCCAAGTGCTCCGCAATCTGAGGGCCAACCTGAGCTGTATCACCATCAATTGCCTGACGACCTGTGATGATTACGTCATAGTCAAGGGTTTTTATTCCTGCAGCAATAATTGTTGATGTAGCAAGAGTATCTGAACCGCCAAATTCTCTGCCCGAAATAAGAACAGCATCGTCACATCCCATAGCAAGAGCTTCTCTCAGCGCTACATCTGCCTGGATAGGTCCCATACATATAACCGTTACTGTACCGCCTGCCTGCTCTTTAAGTCTAAGTGCGACTTCAATACCTGCCTTATCATCGGGGTTTATAATACTGGGAACGCCATCCCTTATAAGTGTATTTGTTTTAGGGTCAAGCTTTACTTCAGAGGTATCCGGAACCTGTTTTATACATACAACTATTTTCATTGTTATTTTCCTCCCGATTTTATTTAACCTTCATTGCTCCTGAAATAACCATTTTCTGTACTTCTGATGTACCTTCATAGATTTCTGTAATCTTGGCATCTCTCATCATTCTTTCAACAGGGTACTCTCTTGAATATCCATAGCCGCCAAATAACTGAACGCAGTTTCTTGTAGTTTCATTTGCAACGTCAGAAGCAACAAGCTTAGCCATCGCAGCATATACGGAAATAGGCTCATGGTTATCCTTTGCAGCAGCTGCTCTCCAAACAAGAAGTCTAGCAGCATCAACCTTAGCCTGAAGCTCAGCAAGTTTAAACTGTGTATTCTGGAACTGAGCTATTCTCTTGCCAAACTGTTTTCTTTCGCCTACATACTTAATTGTCTCATTGATTGCACCCTGAGCGATACCCAAAGCAATAGCAGCAACACCGATACGTCCGCCGTCAAGAGTATTCATTGCAATCTTAAAGCCGTCTCCCTCTTTACCAACAAGGTTTCCTTTTGGAATTACGACATTTTCAAATGCAAGTTCGCAGTTTGAAGCAGCACGGATGCCCATACGAGGTATATCCTTACCGATTGTAAATCCTGGCATTTCCTTTTCAAGAATGAACGCTGAAATACCTTTTGTTCCTTTTGATTTATCAGTCATTGCAAATACGAGGAAAACATCCGAAAAAGCAGAGTTTGTAATAAATATCTTTGAACCATTTATTATGTAATTTTCACCGTCTTTTACTGCTATCGTCTGCTGTCCTGCTGCATCTGTGCCTGCATTAGGCTCTGTGAGGCCAAAGCAGCCATATTTTTTTCCGCTTGCAAGTGGTTTGTAGTATTTTTCTATCTGTTCAGGAGTACCATACCTGCCAATAGCCGTTGTGCAAAGAGAAGTATGTACTGAAACAGCTGTTGCTGTACTTGCATCTACCTTGGCAAGCTCTTCAACACACAATACATATGAAAGTGTATCGGCACCTGCACCACCATCCTCTTTTGGAAAAGGAATACTGAGCATACCAAACTTAGCCATCTTGTCCATAAGGCTCACATCAAATTTCTCTGCCTCGTCCATATCAGCTGCTATGGGTTTTACTTCCGTTTCTGCAAACTTTCTGTACAGCTGCTGCTGAAGCAAATGTTCTTTTGATAAATTAAAACCTACCATTTCTTAATCCTCCTATATATTAAATTAAATGCCTACTACAATATTTAGTTTTGCAGAGTGATTATCCCGTGAGTCGCATTACACGGGATAATCAGATTCCGCAAGAACAAAGGATTTTAGTGAAGTCATTAAGACCTATTTCAATGCAACTCCATGCACTGCTATGTATTAATTTTTACACAATCGATAATATCAAAAACCTGATGAAAATTCAATAATTTTGTTATAAATTTATTATTTTTGGTCAATCTGTTATTTTATATACACTTATCTTTATTTGTATTGTATATATTTTAACATTGTTTTTTGTGTTCAGAAATAATATCTAACATTTCTGCATTCATCTGATTATTCATTCCAAAAAATAGTCAAAACGTAAAATTCAGGCCGTCTCCGCGTCTCCCTAGCCTGTTTTTATCTTGTTCGTCCGTAATCAAAAAACAAGATGCAATCTTTATTTCCCATTATATTTTATATTTTCCATATTATTTATAATCATTATAAATTTATATTTCCCATTTTTGACATCAATTTCCTTGTAATAAGCCATTTGTTGTTAGTTATAACACAAACTATTGATGCAAATTATATTTGTGTTTAACAAGCATAAGAAAAGCCGATTATCGTCGTTATCCGATAATCGGCTTTGATAGTATCCTGAGTCAATAAAATCGACACAAGTTAACAAAGTTATAATTTGAGATTTACGCTCAGCAATTCATTGTAATATCTCCGTTATTATCAAATGTCCATTGAACATTCTCATCAACTAAGTCTACCTTGCCTTTAATTTCATTATACACAGCTTCAGAGACAAGAAGAGTACTTATGTGCAGAGTATTTTCACATACAATAACCTTTGCTTCCTCCGGTTTAACCTTGCCAAGAGTTTTAAACGCAACGGCAACCGTTTCCTTTTCAGTTGCAAAGTGAGAAGGAACCTTACCTCTTTCGAGATAAGTGGTTGGAACAAGATTAATATACATAGACTCATAGTCTATCATGTCAACAAGCTTTTTTGTTGTTAAGTCTGCAAGACCTATTCCGACAGCATTGCCATATGAATTAGGCGAAAGCCTCAGTATTGCAAGCTTATTGATTCTGGGTGCTTCGGGTTCAGGAACTCCTTTTACCATAATACGACCTATTACTTTTGTATCAACACCTGTACCGCTGAACATCTTGCCCATTTCTTTGACGATTAGCACATCAAGCTCATCAACAGGCAGGTGAGGAACCTGTTCTTTTGCCACATCCAAGAGCTTCGCTTCCTCATCAAGAAATTCTTCAGGCTTAAGAGCTTTTATCATGTATGTTTCGTCCATGGAGTTTTCAATTATTGCAAGTCCGGCCAAATAAGGTGCTTTTTTCAACGAAACCTCAAAAGAAAGAGGGATTGTTTCTCCAAGGTTATATCCATGCATTGCTGTTGCGCCTTTTTCTTTTCCAAGTCCGACTGCACACATTTTAACTACACCGCTCTCGTTTTTAGCCAAAAAATCAGTATGCGGCTTAACTCTGTTGATAACTATTATTCCGTCTGCTCCATATGCATTTTTATCAAAATACACAGGTGCACCGTTTGCAGCATCGCCAAGATAAACAGGCTCCATATCCGAACGTATCTCACAGCCCATTAATTCTTCACTGATGCCGAGTTTCTCAAGAACATGAACCTGTCCTTCCGCAGTTGCACCGCCATGACTTCCCATAGCAGGCACAATAAACGGTTTCCCGCCATGCTCAAAAACATAATCTACAGCAGCCTTAACTATTTTGTCTATATTGTTTATGCCTCTTGAACCTGCACAAACAGCTATCTCTCCGTCTTTTTTGATTTTAGTATCTATCCCTATTGTATCCAGTTCATCAAATACAGCCTTTTTCAAGTCATTTAGCTTCTCTGAGTTCAGATGCTGGCGTATTCTGTACATTTTGGGGTATGTAAAATTGCATTCTACACTGTACATTTTATCACCTCAGCACTCAGCATATTTAACTTGAACAAGATCCTTTGAATCATACAGTTTATAATCCTCACAGCCAGGGATAAGCTCATCTGCTCTGGCAATGATTTCTTCTGCCGTAAGAAGAGGGAACTCACTGTGAAGCCATTCCTTTGTGAATCCTATACTTGCAAGTTCTTCATATGCGCGTTCAGTAATGTTTTCAAAATCAATATCTTTATGAAGATACTTTGCAATTGTAAGAACCGCAGGTGAACCTCCGACTGTACGTCCCGGAATCAATCCACATTCAAGCGCCTGAATAATATATTTTGCAAGAACAGGTTTTTCTGCACAAATAATAGGAATATGCTTTTTAAGTGTCTTTGCATATTCTCCCGAACCATGTGCAGTGTCCCCGCATCTGTACTGTCTTTTAGGAACAATACGTCCATACTCTTCAGGAACAACCATTCCGATGCCTACAGAAATAACCTCTCCTGTATTTCCAAGAAGAACTTTTCCGCCTTTCATAATTTCCAGCTGTCCGAGAATAGGGAGAAGAATTTCCTCCATTGTAACGATATTCATCATTTCTGTTGCAGAGTTATTGTTTGAAGCACGTCCCGTAATTACTACGTTATGTACAGGAATAATCTTTTTCTTATAGTCAGGTCCCATGTATAGTGTACGATTAGGATATTTATCCTTCCATACCTTAAGGTGAGGCTCCCTTTCAATGTCTTTGTCTGTATAAGGCAGCGGTATCATTTCAAGATAACCAAAGTCATTGTTTATTCTGCCTCTGTCTGAAGCTGCCATTCTGATTATTGAACCTTCAACAACAACACCGTCACTTGTTGTAGTTACTGCATCAAGGTCAATGATATTAAGGCCAGCAGGACCTTCAATAGTTTTTGCAACAAGTTCAAAAGCTTTCTTCGGTTCAAGGCCGCATTCTTTTACATCTTTATAATCAATGAATACTATATTCAGAGGGATTAACTTTCCGTTAAGCGTTCCCTCGGGTATAATTTTGTATTTTAACTGTGCCATAATAATTCCTCCTTAAGATAAGATATCAGATTAGTGATTGCCAATTGCAGGTCTTCTGTCTTCAACATTCTCTAGTTCGCAGTCGAGGAGATACGCCTCTTCGGTCGGATGGAGAACATTAACAATCTCAAGAATGGCCTTCTGGCATTTTCCGTCCTTATCAATACCTTTTACTATAATAGTCTGCATAGTTTCCGGAATACGGGGAATCATTATTAATTCCATTCTCTCAACATTATCAAGTGCGGCTATCTCACCAACTGCATGCTCAATACGCCCTGTACGAAGGCTCTGCATTTTAGCTGACCTGAGGTTTTCAAGTCCCATAATGTTGATTTCTTTTGGAGTTTTTCCCTTAGTTGCGGCTGCTACCTGCATCTTCTTGATGAATTCAGGCAACTTAGTGTGTAATAATTTCATATTATTCATCCTCTCTTCTTAAGAAAATATAAAGTTCCTATTAATATTAATAGCAAAAACCGTGCCAAATTAAAGAACCTTGTATTTTCAATACAAATCTAATAAACAAAATTACGCATTCCTGTTTTTAAAACAAAATAAGTCTTGATTTCAAGACTTACGTTCTGAAATCAAGACTTATTTGCTCTTTAAATTATATTTATCCATTTTTGTATAGAGAACCGAGCGGTGTACACCAAGTTTGTCAGCAGTTTTTTGAATTTTCCATTCGCATTCATCCAACACACCTTTTATAAAATCACGCTCAAATCTATCTTTTGCTTTTCTCAGACTGTCAGAATAATCATATTCTCCGATAAGCTTTTTATCTTCTGCTATTGGTTGCCATGGTGAGATTCTGTTCAACAAGACATTTGCGTTTCCATTTGTAATAACAAATCTTTCGATCTCATTTCTGAGTTCTCTAATATTACCCGGCCAATAATAATCATATAATCTCTTTATCTGCTCTTCATCAAATTCAATATTGTGATTATATTTCTGATTGTATTCTTTTAAATAGTATTCCGAAAGAGCCTCAATATCATCAGGTCTATCCCTTAGCGGCGGTATGTATACAGGTATAATATTAAGCCGGTAATATAAATCCTCTCTAAATTTGCTTTCTTTGACCAGTTTGTACAAATCTTTATTGGTTGCAGCGACAACTCGTACATCAGAATAAATAAGCTTTGTGCTCCCAATTCTCTTAATTTCTCCTGAATCAAGGAATCTAAGAAGCTTCGCCTGCATAAGCGGAGGCAAATCACCTATTTCATCAAGGAACACCGTTCCACCGTTTCCCATTTCAAGAATTCCTTTTCTGCCGTTCTTATCTGCCCCCGTAAACGATCCACTCTCATAACCGAAAAACTCCGATTCCATAAGCTCATTTGGTATAGCACTGCAATTTACCGGCATTAATATTTCATTTTTACGCATACTGTTGCTGTGAATATAATTTGCCAGTACATCCTTGCCCACACCTGATTCGCCATAAAGAATTATAGAACTGTCGGTCTTGGCAAGATATTTCATGCTCTCAAAAATATTTTTCATCTGTTTGTCAGCAGTAATAATAGGTTTATATTTTTTGTTTGCCTGCTGTATAAAAAGAAGTGCATTTTTTATCCCTTCGCTTTTTTCCTTTTCTATTCTCAGTTCATTTTGTAAATCGGTCATAAAAATCTCATCATGGCTGAATGCAATTATGTACTCAATACTGCCGGCGGCATTATAAACAGGCTTCGCAACACAGTCAATTGTAGTTCCTGAGTTAATACAAAGCTTTGTCAAAGCAGGCTTGCCCGTTTTTAGAACCTCAATTACTGCAGACTTGTCCAATACCCCTTCACTTACAAGATCATAAACGCTCATAGTCAGCGCCTCTTCTTTTGTAAGACCATACATTTTTGGAAGAGTTGCATTAACATACAATATATTTCCGCTACCATCTGAAATAAGGATATTTCCATAATAATAATCCAAACATCGAATAAGCATGTCCAATGTTTTCATATCTTCTGTATCCAACGCAAACATCTCCATTTCTTCAATATATTAGTTTTAAAATTCTGTCCAGTTCAGTGTCTTCTTTTCTGCCTAAGGTTTTGCAGCTTTTATATAGCCTGTGCAAACCTATGTATTTATCCACTACCTCCGGCAATAAATATTTCACTGATATGCCCTCTCTTACAGCTGTCCTTATATATGATGAAGATATGTCAAGAGCTGGGACCTCCAAAAAATGAATCTTTGCATTACAGTTTTTTAATGAATTAAAACTACATATTTCTTTATTTGAATATCCGGGTCTTGTTACAGCAACAAATTCGCACATCTTTGAAAGCCTGTCAAAGCCTTTCCACCCTGAAATGGCTTGTATTACATCTGCTCCTAAAATAAAATAAATCTCAGCGTCACTGTCACAGTGTTTTCTAAGTTCTTCAATCGTATCAACTGTGTAGGATACACCTACTTTATCTATTTCTATTGATGATACACAAAACATCTCATTGCTCTCAACAGCAAGTGATGTCATTCTGTATCTGTCTTCACCTGACGAAACATTGTCAATCTCTTTGTATGTTGTATTACCAGTCGGAATAAAAATCACTCTGTCAAGCTGTAATTTATCACATACGGTCTGTGCCGCAATAAGATGTCCGTTATGAACAGGATCAAATGTACCGCCCATTACACCTATTTTCTTTATCCCAAAATATTCAGTTTGCTCTTCAAACCGTTTTTTTACCTCTTCCAGAGTTACAAAATCTTTTTCATTAGCAACAATTCCAGAAACGCCTTCGCCGCTTCCGTCAGTCATAATTATAAATTTATCACTTACATCAAGCAGTTCACCGTAAAATGAACCAGCGCTTATCCCGCCGTCAAAACAACTTTCAAATCTGTCAGCCATTTTCTTTCTGGCATTTTCATCTTTTATAAACGCTCCAAATGCACCTTTTCCCGGTTTAAAACCCACCACAAAATTATCTTCATTTATTATTATTTCTTCTGAAGAAACAAACTCTCCATCCGGAACACCGAATATGCCTCCTGTAGAGCACTCTGCATTTTCAACATACACAGATGCACCCAAAAGCAAAATGTCCACCGTTAACTTTTCAACACATTCTTTAATTGCCATTCCTAAACGGTAGTCTATCGTAAATCCTGATGTGTATGCACCAAAGTCAATACTGTTTAACGCAGAAAAGGCTTCAATGCATAATTTTTCACTGCCATCTGCACATAAACCGCAAACCGCAACCGGACAACCGTCAGATGTAACAGCCGTACATATAAATGATTCCATATAATCACCTTTAAGCCCCGTACTTTGCCTTTAAAGCAGTCAGCATATTATTATTAATAGAAGACAAATCATTACTGTTTATTAAATAACTTTCTTTAAATGCATTAATTGTGGCGGTAGCTTCCTCATAAGGTCCGGGTACATTAAATATCAATGTGTCATTAAGCTTTCCTATAACAAGCTTACTCCACATATGTCCGTTTTTACCGTAAAGTTCTCCCTTACATTTTTCACTTAAAATAGAATCAAGAGATGAATGTGTAAAATCCTTTCCAAGTGTTGGGCTATAACGGTGGCCACCGCCGGAACCGCCAATCAGAATAATAAGGTCATAGCCCTCCTCTGCAAACTTTTTAATCGTATCAGTTATTGCAGATTCTCTGTCAAGAACAGGTGACGTTCTTGTAATCTGCGCACTTCCATTTAATGAAAGCAGCGTCTGCATAATTGCAGAAGAATCCGTATCAAGCACTATACCTGCAGCAAGCTCATCCCCTGTAGGAATAATCATAGCCTTTGTAAACATATCAAAGCCACCTTTCCTTCAGGCACTGACCCTCTGAATATTTAGGAACGTCTTTTATATCAACCGACTTAATTTTGTTCACCGAAGAGATTTGAGCAAGATCGGTAAGAGTTATTCCGTCAGCAAGTGCAACCGCCTTAATAAGACCGTTCTCCTCCTTTAAAACGTCCTCTTCTTCTATTCCATAAACATCCATCTCCAAAGAAGAACCTGTAACTCCGATAATTCTCACAACACTTTTAAGCCTGTCCTTTAAAAGTGCTTCAAGCTGTTGTATATTAAGACCCTTTACATCAATTCCGGTTATTTTTATAACCGTTTTATCCACCTGAACAATAACTTTATTGTCATCCACAATGATTCCCCCTGTAATATGCAAAATTTTTCATTTTATTATTATATAATTTTTATAAGTAATTGACTTGAAAAAATTTATGTGTATATTAATATTATCAAATTACTTTTGTTTTTACAATATCGATAAATTCTAAACTAGTACTTAAAGAACAATCTAGCTCTAAAAGGAGGAGATTTAATGTATTGTGTAAGAAAAGTCACCGAGGATCTTTATTGGGTAGGAGGAAACGATCACCGTCTTGCCCTTTTTGAAAACATTCATCCGCTTCCTAAGGGTATTTCATACAACTCATATTTGCTTACGGATGATAAAACAGTTTTATTTGATACCGTTGACTGGTCAGTATGCCGCCAGTTCTTAGAAAATGTCAGTTCTGTTCTTAATGGAAGGAAGCTTGACTATCTTGTTATTAATCATGTGGAGCCTGACCACGGCTCTTCAATTGAAGAGATTATTTTAAGATACCCAGATATAAAAATCATTTGTACAGAACGTGCCGTCCTGTTAATGAAGCAATTTGGATTTAATACTGAAAACAGATACGAAGCAGTAAAAGAAGGAGATACAAAAAACTTTGGAAACCATAATGTCACATTTATTGAGGCACCTATGGTGCACTGGCCTGAAGTAATGGCAACTCTTGATACCTCAAACGGAGTGCTTTTTTCAGCTGATGCCTTCGGAACATTTGGTGCCCTTGACGGAAAGCTTTTTAATGATGAGGTAAACTTTGAAAGAGACTGGCTTGATGAGGCAAGAAGATATTACACAAATATCGTAGGAAAGTATGGCCCGTTTGTGCAGACACTACTCAAAAAAACATCCGCTGCTGACATTAAAATGATTTGCCCTCTTCATGGACCAGTATGGAGAACAAATCTTGAATATTTTATTAATAAGCATAACAAATGGAGTAAATATGAACCCGAGGAGAATGGTGTTTTAATTGCTTATGCTTCAATGTATGGAAATACAGAATTTGCAGCACAAATACTTGCTGCTAAAATTGTTGAACGCGGATGCTCAAACGTGAGTGTTTATGACGTTTCCAATACTCCTGTATCACAGCTTATTTCGGAATCTTTTAAATTCAGCCATATAGTGCTCGCATCTGTAACATATAACACAGGCGTTTTCCCGGTAATGCAGAATTACCTTGAAGATATGAAAGCGCTTGGCCTTATGAACAGAAAATTTGCAATTATAGAAAACGGTTCTTGGGGTCCAAGAGCCGGTACACATATGGCAAATTTCATTACCAATGAATTAAAAAACATGACCGTACTTGCTAATAAAATTACCATAAAATCATCTGTTACCAAAGAAAATATATCAGAACTTGATACACTGGCTGATAGCATAATAGAATCTTTGAAATAATACAAAACAAAGCACAATGGATTTTTCTTTTAAAGTTCATTGTGCTTTTTTATCATTTTTGGTTTATTATTGAAATATTTCCCTTAATTTGATAGAATTATATATATTTAAAGTAAATTTAATATTTACTTAATATTTATTTTAAATGTCAATTTTAATGAACTCTTTAGTTCTTTAATAAAGCGTATGCGCTCGGGAGGTAACCACAATGCCTTTAGTTAGAAAAATATTAATTGTAGACGATCAACCAATAAACAGGCAAATACTCTGCAAATTATTATGCGCAGAATATGATACCATTTCTGCTTCAAACGGCAAGGAAGCTTTAGATATATTGCACAAAGAAAAACTGGGTATTTCTGCGATTCTTTTGGATATAGTTATGCCAATATTGGACGGATACTCTGTTTTGGCAGAATTAAAAAAAGATGAGGTTCTGTGCAACATACCTGTAATTGTTGCAACTCAAAAGTATGGAGACAAGTCTGAAGAAAAGGCTCTTTCTTTAGGTGCATCTGACTTTGTAACAAAACCATATAAGCCAGAAATAATACGTCACAGACTGCGCAATCTAATTAATATGCACGAAGCAAGAGAAACCGTAGATATAGTAGAAAAGGATATATTAACCGGTCTTTTGAACAAGGAAGCATTTTATCACAAGGCTTCTGAAATAATACTTCAGAACCCAAAAACTGATTATGATATAATTGCCCTTGATGTAGAACGCTTTAAATTAATTAATGATACATACGGAATACACGAAGGTGATAAGCTCCTTAAATATATCGCCGGAAAGATAAATAAAATTTCTGAAACTGAAGATTGCTTATGCGCAAGAACAAATGCAGACAAATTCATTGTTTTAATGAAGAGAACTACGAACTGTACGCAAAAGACAATCTCTGATGCAATAAATAATATTTCTGATTATCCGCTCTCAATGAAGATACATATTAAATTTGGCATATATGAAATAGACGACCGCTCAATTCCCGTTACGTCTATGTGCGACAGAGCAATACTCGCCGCTAACGAGGCAAAAGGTCAATACGGAAAATCATATACCTACTATGATGATTCCATAAGAAAACGCCTTGTTATAGAACAAAGAATTACAGACGAAATGAATACTGCGCTTGTGGAAAATCAATTTAAGGTTTTCCTTCAGCCTAAGTATGACTTGGTTACGGAAAACATTTCCGGTGCAGAAGCCCTTGTTCGCTGGATACATCCGGAGTGGGGATTTATGTCACCCGCACAGTTTATTCCCATATTTGAAAGGAATGGATTCATAACCGAACTTGATATATTCGTTTGGGATAAAACATGCGAAATAATAGCTGAATGGATAAATAAAGCCAATAAATGGGTACCAGTTTCCGTTAACGTATCGAGGAAAGATATCTACAATGAAAATTTGCCTGAAATTCTTATAAACATTGTAAAAAAACACGGTTTGCAGCCCAAAAATTTACATCTTGAGATAACAGAAACAGCATATACAGAGGATTCCCAACAGCTTATCGATGTTGTAACCAAGCTTAAGGAATTGGGATTTACTATTGAAATGGACGATTTTGGCAGCGGATATTCATCCTTAAATATGCTTTCCGAACTTCCCATTGATATTCTAAAGCTTGACATGAATTTCATACAAACCAAAAACAAACAAAACCGTACAAAAAATATTATGAGTTTTATAATAGGGCTTGCCAAATGGCTTAACCTTTTTGTTGTTGCAGAAGGCGTTGAAACCAAAGAACAGGTGGATGTTTTGAAAAAACTTAACTGTAATTATGTTCAGGGATATTATTTTGCTCGTCCTATGAAAGCCAGTGAATTTACTGAAATGCTTCTTAATTCTGAAATATCATCAATGATTAATCCAAATGATAAAGACGAATATCTTAACCATGTTATTATTGGAGAAAAAACAAGCAACAAAACAATGCTTATTGTTGATGACCTTGCTCTTAACCGCGCAATACTGTCTGAATATTTCAGTGATTCATTTACTATAGTTGAAGCATCTAACGGAGAAGTTGCATGGAAATACATAAAAGACCATTCTTCGGAAATTGATATAATAATGCTAGACCTTATTATGCCTGTTATGGATGGCTATAAACTTCTTGAAAAGCTAAACAACAGCGATGAATGCAGAAGCACGCCTGTGATTGTAACCTCACAGGCAGGCGAAATCAGCGAAGCAAAAGCACTTTTCATGGGTGCAGCTGACTTTATGGCTAAACCCTACAGTAAAGAAGTTGCCGTACAGCGTGTTCTTAAAGTTCTTTCTAAATCCAGTGTAAATGAAAGTTAACTTTATTGTAAAGCAGAGGAAGGAGCAAAAAAAGAGCCAAAATATGATCTTCTTACAGGTCTTTATAGCAGCTCAGAGCTTGAATATGAGGCTTCTGATTACTTAATGTCAACAGCCAACGCTCATGCTTCAGTTAGACATTGATGACTTTAAACATTTAACTGCCAGTTTAAACAATATCAGAGGAGATCAGCTTCTCTGCAAGGTAGCAGATATTCTAAAAGAGTATTTCGGCAAAGATAATCTGGTTTGCCGTATGAGTATTCTTAGATTTAAAGTAGACGGCATCTCTATCTCCTGTTCGATAGGTGCATGTATGTACCCTGAATACGGTAATGATTATCAAATTCTATATCATAATGCCGACATAGCTCTGCTTATTTCTAAGTTCCTAGGTAAAAACCAATACCTCTTGTTTGATAAAAACTCGGTTCTTCCATCTCACACGCTTTTTAGATGTATGGATAAGCTTCTTGATGAGGTCAGTGAAGCCATTATTGTGTGTGATGCTGAAAACTATAATTTGCTGTATATTAATGAGCTCGGCTGTAAAATAGCTGATAAATACAAAAAAGATTGCTTAGGCCAGGAATGTTATAAAGTTTTATGGAACAGAGATAAAGCATGTGAACACTGCATTAACGTATCAAATTTGACAAACAGTTACTGCTCATACGAAACAGATAAATTTGCCATAAAGTAAAGCTCTCAAATTGGGGTGGGAAACTTGTTAAAATTCATTATATACAGGCAAATGTTTAAAAATTGTAATTCCACCTACTGTATTTCCATTGGAGGATACTATGAAAAAGAATTTAAAAATAATAATTTCTTGTACTGCTGCAATGTGTATTTTCACATGTTTAAGTGCATGCTCAGGCAAAAAAGCTCAAACAGATAAATCCGTATTGTTAAACCCATCTACTCCAGTAACAGTTGATATATGGAATTATTATAACGGAGATCAAAAGGCTGCGTTTGATAATTTAGTATCTGAGTTCAATGATACAGTTGGTTTAGAAAAAGGAATCATTGTAAATTCAACCAGTCAAAGCAATATTTCGACTCTTGCAGATGAACTTCTTGATTCAGCAAACGGAAAAGCCGGCTCACATGATATGCCTAATATAGCCGCTATTTACCCGGAAACGGTCTATATTTTATATAATAAGGGTTTAGTTGCAGAACTCGACCCATATTTTAGCGAATCGGAGCTTGCAGAATACGTGCCAAGTTTTATTGAGGAAGGTCGTCTTGTTCAAAACGGTCCTCTTGTAAGCTTTCCTGTATCTAAATCAACTGAGGTCTTTGTATGTAATAAAACCGACTGGGACAAATTCGAACAGGCTACAGGTACAACTCTTGCTAGTGCGATGACAATTGAGGGCATGGTAAAAGCTGCTGAAACTTATTATAACTGGACTGACAGTCTTACTCCAAACATTTGTGAAGACGGCAAAGCATTATATGGCAGGGATTCACTTGCAAATTATATATATATAAGTTCAGCTCAGCTTGGTCACGAACTTTTTGTTCCAAAAAGCGACGGAACCGTAACTGTAGACCTAGATCGTGACACATTTAAAACCATTTGGGATAACTACTATATTCCGTATATAAACGGTTATTTTGGTTCTTATGCATCCTACTGCTCTGATGATGCCAAAATAGGAAGTATTCTGGCAATGACCGGCTCATCAAGCGGTTTAAGCTATTTCCCCACCGCTGTAACATTGTCAGACGATACCAGCCATAATATAGACGTAGTAATTGATAAACCTATTATGTTTGAAAACAAGGTAAAAAATGTGGCTGTTCAGCAAGGTGCAGGCTATTGCGTATTAAAATCAACCGAACAGGAAGAGTATGCTTCAGTTGAGTTCTTAAAATGGTTCACTTCTCAAAAGCAGAACCTTGATTTTTCTATTAAAGCCGGTTATTCTCCTGTAAAAACAGCTTCAAACGCACCTGATTTAATTAAAGAAATGTTAAATTCGGCTAACCCTAGTGCAAAACAGATAAACATTTTGAATTCCCTGCTTGTAAGCTCTGATATTTACAATACTTGGGAGACTTATTCATGCAAACCCTTTGATGGCTCAAAAGATGTTCGGAGTTATCTTGAGGAATCTTTCGACGAAATATGTAAAAATGATCGAAAGGCTGTTATCGAAAAAGTCAACAGCGGAATGACACGGCAAGCGGCTGTTGGTTCTTTCAGCACCAACGAATATTTTAACGCATGGTTTGATGCTATAAGCACGCAAGTGAACAATATCGTCGCAAAATAATTATCAGTAAAGGGGCAAAAATATGAAAAAGACATCACAACACGAAAAATCAATATTTAAAAAAGTCTTTTTCCCAGTGTTCCTTCTCATGATTCTTCAAATGTCAATTTTTATAGCAGCTGTTTTTGGTGAAAGCGTAATTAACCAATTAAAAACAAACGCCTATGACATACTTTCAGAAAAGGTCGCTAACCGCCAGAGAGATTTGGAAACACAATTTACTCTTAACTGGACAAATATTGACACAGCTGTAAAAGATGTAAATATGCTGTATGAACAAGCTGCAAAAAGCAGTAATATCTTTAACGATACTAATGCACAAAAACAGCTGCTTATCGAAGCTTGCCCTTTCCTTACCCAGACACTTAGAAAAAATAATGTTAACGGTGTATTTCTTATTCTCAATAATACAGATACATATGTACCTCTGACAGATGGTACTTCACAAACAAAATATGGTTTGTGTATTCGTGACCTCGACCAGTCAGCCGGGTATACCAATACAGAAGATTTGCTACTTGAAAGAGCTCCTGCCTCGATTATAGCGGATATTGGTTACCCGCTTGATTCTTGGTGGGAATCATTTTATACATTTGATTTTAAAAGTGACAATAACTATTTTTATAAGCCTTTATTGGCTGCATACGAAAATCCCGATACAGACTACGACGATTTAGCATATTTAAGTATGCCCCATCGGATATCAGGAAACGATACCGAAGTTATATCATATTCTGTTCCTCTAATAAGTTCTTCAGGCAAACCATACGGCGTGTTAGGCATTGAATTATCGACTGATTATGTCGCCTCTCTTCTGCCCAGCGACGAACTTACTGAACAAAAAACCTCTGCATATGCGCTTGTACAGACCTCTGTTTACGATACATCGTTTACTTCCTTTGCACCCATTGCAACAAGCGGTATATTCTATAAACAAAGTTTTGGCAATACTAAATTTATTAATACTGATAAAAAACTTTCAGACAATTGTTACAGCTTCCTATCTTCAAATATAGCTCCGGTTTGCGGCAGTATAAGCTATTTAAATATTTATAACAGCAATACCCCATTTGATAATGAGCGTATTGCCTTAATTGGTTTTGTAAACCGCGATAATCTCCTAAGCTTCAGTAATAATATTAGCCGTGTCCTTTTGCTTTCATATGCATTATCTGCAATAATAGGAATTTTGGGTATAGTATTAATATGTCATCGCTTTGCCTCACCAATTACGGCATTGTCAAAAAAGGTCCTTAAAGCAGATCCTAGTTCAACATTTGAACTGGAACGTCTTGGTATTTCTGAAATTGACCAATTAATTGACTCCATTGAAACCCTTAGCAATACTATTAGCAAAAATCAAGCAAAGTCGGAATTCTTCTCTCGAATGAGTCACGATATGCGAACTCCCATGAACGCAATTATTGGTTTCTCGGATGACGAACTTATTAGCTGCGCGGACTCAGAAAAGAAAACAGAATATCTAAAAAGCATAAATGAATCAGGAAAATATTTGCTTGGACTCATTAATGAAGTCTTAGATATTTCGAAAATAGAGAACAACAAAACAGGGCTCAATTATGCCCCTTTATCAATAGTATCTTTCTGGGATACAACTCTGCCAATTATACAAGAGCTTGCCGATAAAAAGAATATAACATTTATATCTGATTATTCTGCAGCAGATATAAACTGTATTGCACTGATTGATAAACAACGGCTTCAGCAAATTTTCATAAACCTGCTGTCAAACGCAATTAAATTTACACCTGAAGGAGGAACCGTAAGTCTTAAAGTAACCGCGCTTAATAAAACCACTAAATCAGTAACTCAGAAGTTTGTTATAAGAGACAATGGAATAGGAATGGGTGAAGAATTTCAAAATAGACTTTTTCAAAAGTTTGAACAGGAAAATCCAGGTCAGGATGGCTCCGGCCTCGGGTTATCAATAGTACTGAAATTGGTTGAGCTAATGGGTGGAACTATTTCCTTTGTAAGCAAACAAGGAATAGGTACAGAGTTTACTGTAATATTAGAAAGCCAGCTTTCGGAAGCTCTTCCGGACTCCAAAGATGCACAACATTACATCTCAGATATTGAACTGGAGAAATTAATCGGAAAACGAGTACTTCTTTGTGAAGACCATCCTCTTAATACGCAAATCGCTCAAAGTCTGCTCGAAAAAAAGGGGCTCCTGTGCGAGCACGCCGCCAACGGCAAAATAGCTGTAGAAATGTTTGATAAATCCGAAGTTTACTATTATGATGCAATTCTTATGGATATAAGAATGCCTGTAATGAACGGTATTGAAGCATCAATAGCAATACGAAGTCTTAATCGAAAGGATTCAACAACCGTTCCTATAATTGCTATGACGGCAAACGCATTTGCCGAAGATATTAAGCAATCAATGGAAGCTGGAATGAATGCACACCTTGCAAAACCGATAAACACCAAATTGCTCTACAGTACCCTAATTAGGTATTTTACAAACAACAACTAAATCATCTTTGATATAGCCTTTGGACAACCAAGTTAGTATTTAGTCGCTTTGCATGAAATGCCTCCAAAAAGTTAAATGAACTTTTTGGAGGCATTTCAATTTACGTACAGGATTTTATTATATAGTTTAAAAACTTACATTCTCAAGCAATTCTGCCATTTCATCATAGCTTTCGCAATGATTAATCCTATCTCGTATAACCGATGCTCCCTGAACACCTTTTATATACCATGCCATATGGGCTCTCATTTGCCTTACACCAACAAACTCACCTTTATACGCAATAAGCATTCTTGCATGCCTTAAAGCCATGTCGACCTTCTCCCGGGGTGCAGGTTCATCCGGCAAGATACCTGATTTCAATAGCTCTATCGTCCTTCTGAATATCCAAGGGTTGCCTTGAGCTCCTCTGGCTATCATTACTGCATCACAATCTGTATATTCAAGCATATCCACTGCATCCTGAGGTTTAATAATATCACCGTTACCTATAACCGGTATTGAAACAGCTTTTTTTACACTTTTAATAATATTCCAGTCTGCCTTTCCGCTGTAATATTGCTCTCGCGTTCTTCCATGCACTGCAATTGCTGAAGCACCGTTGTCCTCAGCTATCACTGCCATTTCAACAGCATTGATATTATTATCATCAAAACCCTTCCTGACTTTTACGGTAACAGGTTTTTTCTGACTTTCAACCAAGGATTTTATTATCCTTCCTGCCAGTTCCGGCGTTTTCATAAGAGCACTGCCCTCACCGTTTTTAACTACCTTCGGAACCGGGCATCCCATATTAATATCTATAACATCAGCATTAATATACTCTATTTTTTTACCTATTGCACCCACGATCTCCGGTTCAGAACCAAAAAGTTGTATCGCAACAGGTCTTTCTTCTTCTCCGATATCCAACAGCATTTTTGTATTTTCATTATTATAATAAATGCCCTTTGCACTAATCATCTCAGAATAAACCAATCCGCTGCCCATTTCATGGCAAAGTGTTCTGAACGGTCTATCTGTAATGCCTGCCATTGGTGCAAGAAAAACATTATTTTCCAACTCCAAATTGCCTATTTTCACTTCTTGTCCGCCTTCGGTTTTTTATTTTTTTCATACAGTATTCTGAGACCTTTTAGCGTAAGAAGCGGATCAATCACATCAAACAAAGGTCCGTTGCATTCCAGAATTTTTGCAAGACCGCCTGTAGCTATTATTTTTAAATTTGGGATATTCAATTCTTTTCTTGTCTGCTCAATTATATATTTTGTTTCACCTATATGGCCGTATATAATTCCGGCTTGAAGACTGCCAATTGTATTTTTTACAATAATTGACTTTGGTCTTTTTATCTCAACTTTGGGAAGCTGTGCCGTACTCTGAATCAACGCATCTGCACAAATCTGTATACCGGGAGCTGTTATGCCTGTTACAAACACACCATTTTCATTTATTACATCAAATGTGGTTGCAGTGCTGTAATCAATGACCATAGCAGGTCCACCATAAATCTCATATGCCGCTATAAGTTTAACTATTCGGTCCGCTCCCATTTCCTTCGGATTATCCATTAGCAGATTAACACCAGTTTTCATTCCTGCCCCAACTATCATAGGCTGAATGTGAAAATATTTTACTAATCCATGAACAAGAGAATACATTACATTTGGTACAACGGATGAAATAATTACTGCCTCGATTTCATCGGCATCTACTTCGGAGTAATCAAACAGAGAATGTATGAATATACCTATTTCGTCGGCAGTTTGGTTTTTGGCTGTCATCATTCGCCAGCTTGCAATTAATCTTTTGCCATTATAAACACCCAGAACAATATTTGTGTTTCCTACATCAATTACCAATATCATACATACTCTCCCCCTTTGCAAATCAAATCATCATTAATTACTTATTTTTATTGAGCAATTCTTCCTTAATCTTTATGCCATCCTCAGTTATATTTATAACATACCACAGCTTAAGAGATTTTATCAATTCTTTCTTCTCAGATTTCAAGCTTTTTATCTCTAGCTCTGCACCAATATCATCAAAATCCACGTCACTGTCATTCTTAACTACTTCGAATACAATATCTCCGCTTTCCTCAAAACATATAAGAAATGTGCATCCAAGCCTTTCTGCCATTATAATACATATATTTTTTATCTCTAGCTTTATTGCATCAGGCAGCTCATTAAATTCAGGCTCAAAGAAGTATTTCTGTTTTTCTCTTGAAGCACCTGCGAGAACTTTTTTATCCAAGAAATTCACCTCCGTATAAAACAGAGAGAATAATAAATTATTCTCTCTTAAAAACAACCGCGGGTTTCACCCGCACCTACAAGCCTTCGAGAAGGCTTGACCTAAGCTTTAAATCCGCAAAAATGTATATTTTTGCGAATACTAATTTTCGGTTGATCCTTTAATAAAAGGATCATGGGGTTTGGGGCAATGCCACAAGGCAAATATTAATTACCAAGTGTTGCAACCATAATAGCCTTAATTGTATGCATACGATTTTCAGCTTCATCAAATACAACTGACATTTTACCCTCGATTATTTCGTTTGTAACCTCATAATCTCTTACTGCCGGCAGACAGTGCATAAATATCGTTTCTTCTTTGCCTGTCGCATCGAAAAGTTCTTTATTAACCTGATAAGGTTTAAGAAGTGCAACTCTTTCAGCAGCCTTTGCTTCTTCACCCATTGATACCCAAACATCAGTATAAATAATATCTGCACCTTTAACAGCCTTTTGTGGATCATCATTTAATTCAATTGTTGAACCGCTTTGTTTTGCATAACCATTACACAACTCAACAAGGCTTTCATCCGGCCAAAGTGTTTTTGGTGCCACAATTACAAAGTCCATTCCCATTTTACTGCATCCAATCATAAGGGCATTAGCCACATTGTTTCTGCCATCCCCTATAAATATGAACTTAAGTCCCTTAAGATATCCAAACTTTTCTTTTATAGTCATAAAGTCCGCAAGTACCTGTGTGGGGTGATCCTCATCTGTAAGACCGTTCCATACAGGAACACCGCTGTACTCAGCAAGCTTCTCAACAACCTGCTGAGAGAAACCTCTGAATTCAATACCGTCAAACATTCTGCCAAGAACCCTTGCTGTATCCTCTACAGTTTCCTTATGTCCGAGCTGTATATCATTTTTTCCCAGATATTCCGGATGAGCACCTTCATCAACACAACCTACCACAAAAGAACATCTTGTTCTTGTCGATGGTTTCTCAAATATAAGCGCTACGTTTTTATTAATAAGATTCTTCTCAAATATTCCTTTTCTCTTCTTTTCCTTTAAATTAATTGCAAGGTCTACAAGATATTCGATTTCCTCTGCACTGTAATCCTTAAGTGTTAAAAAACTTCTTCCTTTTAAATTTACACCCATTTCAATTCCTCCTTAAGTAAAGGGCCGATGTTGTCAAGTTGATTAATTTAAACCGGCACGTCCCAAAAAAGGATGTGCCGGCATTGGTATCATATTTGTTTTTACTTATCAAATATGTTGATATAAATTAGAGATTTCCGAAGAACTGTTCTCTATTAACTACTGCTCTGCCGTGTGTACCCTTGCAGATTTTACCTTTTTCATCATAAACCTTTACTTCAAAAGTAAGCATCTTGCCTTTTACTACTTCTGTAAGTTCGGCCTCAACTCTAACCTTCTGTCCAACAGGTGTTGCAGCAAGGTGCAGGAAATTAAATGATGTACCTACTGTATCATATCCTTCAGGAAGCAAAGGAAGTACCGCTTTAAGGCAAGTTTGTTCAATCCAGCAAATCATAACAGGTGAAGCAAGAACGTTAATACCCTTGTTTCCTGCTGCATCCGCTGTGTCCGCATGAGTAACTGTAAACTCCATAGTATTCTTTATTCCTTCTTTAATACCAAAATCCATTTAAATACATCTCCCTCTTCTTTTTATTATAAACTTAAATGGGTTACATCATTTGTTGGGTGTCAGCAGGTGCATCATTCTCTTTAGTCTCCCCTGTTATAAAGAGTGCCCTAAACTCATCACCAGTAATTTTTTCTTTCTCCATAAGAAGCTTAGCTGAAGCGTGGAGGATGCTTATATTTTCCTTCAGTATTCTTTTAGCCTCCTTGTATGAGAAATTAAGAATCTCCTTAACCTCTGCATCAATCTGGTCAGCTGTATTTTCACTATAGTTTCTTGTATGTCCGATATCACGGCCGATGAATACTTCATCACCTTCATCACCGTACTGCACCGGCCCGAATTTATCACTCATGCCATATTTCATGACTATGCTTCTTGCTATTTTAGTAGCTCTTTCAATATCATTGCTTGCTCCTGTAGTTATATCCTTAAGCACAATTTCTTCGGCTGCACGTCCACCAAGAAAACTAATAATCTCATCCTGCATTTGTCCCTTAGTTATATACATCTTATCCTCTCCGGGAAGAGGCATTGTATAACCTCCTGCCATTCCGGTAGGAATAATTGAAACGCTATGAACAGGATCGCATTTTTCAAGTTTTTCAAATAAAATTGCATGCCCTGATTCGTGATAAGCCGTAATAAGCTTTTCTTTATCAGAAATAATCCTTGATTTCTTTTCTGTTCCAATACCTATCTTAACAAAAGCCTGCTGAATTTCTTGCATGTCAATCTTTTTCTTTCCTGCTCTTGCAGAAAGAAGTGCTGCTTCATTAAGAAGGTTTTCAAGATCCGCACCCGTAAAACCTGAAGTCGTTTTAGCAACTACTTTTAAATCAACATCATCAGCTAAAGGTTTCCCCTTAGAATGAACCTCGAGAATTGCTTCTCTGCCCTTAACATCCGGTCTGCCAACATATACCTGTCTGTCAAAACGTCCCGGCCTTAAAATAGCAGGGTCAAGAATATCTGCTCGGTTAGTTGCAGCCATTATAATTACGCCTTCGTTTATTCCGAAACCATCCATTTCAACAAGCAACTGGTTAAGCGTCTGTTCTCTTTCATCATGTCCGCCTCCAAGGCCTGCGCCTCTTCTTCTGCCGACAGCATCAATTTCATCAATGAAAACTATACAAGGTGCATTTTTCTTTGCCTGCTCAAACAGATCTCTTACTCGTGAAGCTCCGACACCGACAAACATTTCAACAAAGTCAGAACCTGAAATACTAAAAAACGGAACTCCTGCCTCGCCTGCAACAGCCTTAGCAATAAGAGTCTTACCTGTTCCCGGAGGGCCCACAAGCAAAACGCCCTTAGGAATTCTGGCACCAAGTTCAATATATTTTCTTGAATCTTTAAGAAAATCAACAATCTCCTGAAGTTCAAATTTTTCTTCTTCAAGACCTGCTACATCTTGGAATGTTACTTTGTTTTTATCATCAACTGTAACTTTGGCATTACTTTTGCCAAAAGACATCATCTTTCCGCCGCCACCGCCCTGCATCTTCTGGAACATAACCATGAAAATTATAATAGCTATTACCATAAGAATAATCGATGGAAGAATTGACATAAAAAAGCCTGTGCTTGGAATGTCAGTTGGTGTAATCTGAATGCTTTCATCTGCACCTGTTTCATGCAGTATATTCATAAATGTAGAAACTGAAGGAATAGTAACCTTAGCAACTGTTGCATCGCTAAAAGTAACTGTTGCTGTGCCATAGTTATCAACATCCGTTTTTCTTTGTAAACTGATTGATTTAATTTTACCATTGTCTAGGCTCTCTACCAGTTGATTGTATGTATACTCAACTGTTCCTGATGCCGTACCCATACCCGTGTTGGAAAATGCCATTACGCCAATGATTGTTAAAAATATAACAGCATAAAGCATTATTCCCTGCCAATGTTTTTTCAATTTATTACCTCCTAGAGCTTATAATTACAATCTGCATCATGCAGTTGTTAGTTAACCTATTTTAAACTATATTATTGTAACATAATTATCCCAGCCGTGCAACTTAAATACATCAATTTTGTATATAACCGACTTGTTGCTCACAACTATCGTTTTGTTATATAATTAAATTATAAAGCATAGTGGCATAATCTTAAACATAAATATCATCAGATAATATCTGTTTATAACTCGAGTATTGCCCGATTTGAATAATTATAAATTCGGAGGTGTTTAAATGAAAAAATTAATGAGTATGGCATTAGTGATTGTATTAGCTTTAGGAAATATAGGCTGTGCTGCTTCTGCTGCAGACCAGGAGAACAATAACGAAGGAGGAAAAGAAGTCATAGTTGACAGGGCACAAGAAATTCTAGATACAATGACGCTTGAAGAAAAAATAGGACAGATGTTTTTTGTACGCTGCCCTGAGGAAAACGCAGCAAATGTTGTAAGCCAATTCAACATAGGCGGCTACCTTCTGTTTGCAAGGGATTTTAATAATAATACATCTGAAGATGTTAAAAATGCTATAAGCAGCTATCAAAAATCAAGTAAAGTCCCTCTTCTAATCGGTGTCGATGAGGAGGGTGGAACAGTAAATCGAATAAGCAAGTTCCCAGCCTTCCGCAAAACACCATTTAAGTCACCACAGGAATTGTATGCCGAAGATGGTTTTAATCTTATTTTTTCTGACACAAAAGAAAAGTGCCTCCTGCTGAAATCCCTTGGCGTAAATGTAAATCTCGCACCAGTATGTGATGTTGCCACAGATGATACTGCATTCATATACAGCCGAACTCTGGGCAAAGATGCAGTAACCACCTCTGAATATGTTACCGATGTTGTATCCGTAATGAAAGCTCAGCAAGTTGGAAGTGCACTTAAGCATTTCCCCGGCTACGGAAACAATGGAGATACTCATACCGATATAGTAACTGACAGCAGAACCCGCGACGAATTTGAAAATAATGATTTCTTGCCATTTGAAGCAGGAATTGCTGCAGGTGCAGATATTGTACTTGTTTCACATAATATTGTTTCCGCTTTTGACAAAGACAGACCTGCATCATTATCTCAAAATATCCATTATATTCTCAGAAATGAGCTTGGTTTTAACGGAGTCATTATGACAGACGACCTGTCAATGGAAGCAATAAAACAATATATCGGCGATTCAGAAGCCGCAGTCGAAGCAGTTAAAGCAGGAAACGACCTCCTTTGCTGTTCTGATTACGAAATACAGATTAAGGCTGTTATTGATGCTGTTTCTTCAGGGGAAATACCAGCAGAAAGGATAGATTACTCTGCTAAAAAAATTATACAAATGAAACTTAATTTAGGCCTACTAAAATAGAATAAGGAGAATTAATAATATGAAAAAATTTAAAAAAATACTTGGCGGATTACTTGGCGGTGCAGTGGGTGATGCTATGGGCGCACCAACAGAAACCCGATCAATGGAACAGATAAAAGAAAAATTCGGAGGCTATGTACGAACATTTATTGCCCCGCCTGATGACGTGTTTGCAAGAGGCTTTAAAGCCGGAAGCGTTACAGATGATTTTTCCCTTGCATACTGTACCGCCGAAGCGATAATTAAAAACAACGGCACCGTAACAGACGAGTGTGCAAAGGATGCACTGCTCAATTGGAGCAACACCCCCTATATCCGTCTTGCAGGGCCCACAACAGTTGCTGCCATTGACAAACTTAAGGGCATGGAAACTTCTTCAAAATATGATTTTTTGACTGTTGACAATGCCAAAGGCTCAAACGGCAGTGCCATGAAAATTTCTCCGGCAGGATTAATCAGCGGAGGAGATATTGACAAAGCAATAAAAAATGCAATTATTTTATGTATGCCCACTCACGGGAACTCAACTTCATTATCAGGAGCATGTGCCGTTGCTGCATCCGTTGCAAAGGCACTTAATGAAAATGCTACTGTTAACGATTTAATTGAAGCTGGCCTATATGGTGCAAAATACGGCGAGGAATACGGAATAAAGCTAGGAAAGCAGCTTGCATGCCCAAGTGTGTATAAGCGCATCAAGCTTGCCGTTGAAATAGCCGAAAAATACAATTGTAATATGGAAATGACAATGAAAGAACTTACAGATATTATCGGAAGTGGTCTTTCCTGTGCCGAAGCCGTACCTTGTGCATTCGGTCTTCTTAAGGCTGCAGACGGAAATGCTATGGAAAGCATATTCGGCGGAGTTAATATAGGCAATGATACCGATACAGTAGCAACTATCGCAGGCGCAATGGCAGGAACATTGCAGGGCATATCTGCCTTTCCTTGCGAATATCTCCCAATAATCAATAATGTAAACGGGTATAATTTGGAGTACATAGCACACGAATTTGACAGATTGTCATAACTTACAAAAGGGGGCGTTTACATGGCAAACGGATACATAGTTGTAGTCGCAGGAAGCGCAATTGACGAGTATTACAATATAGAAACATGGCTAAATGCGGGTGACAGCTGTTTGGCAAAACCTTTAGGTCAAAAAATAGGGGGTTGTATATTAAACGTAGGTGCAGTTGCAGCTGGTCTTGGGATGGATGTAAAGGTAATGGATTACCTAAAAAAGGATGATATTGATACTTATACTTTGCTGAAAGGTATGAAGGATTATAATCTTGATACCGAATATATTCTTCAAGACAAAGATGTTACAAACTGCAAATGCCTTATTATGCAGTGCGCAAGCGAAAAGTGCATCTATGTAATTGAGCCCTCTCGCCCGAATTATGACATGAGTGACGGAAAGCTTCAAAGTCTTTTAAACGGTGCCGAATACATTTACGGTTTGATGCATAATATGCATATTGCCTTCGGAAAAGGCTGTACGCCTCTTAAAATAGCCAAATCACATGGCGCAAAAATAATCTTTGACGGTGCAAGCCAATATAGTGACCCGGCCGAACTAGAAACAGTTAAATTAGCGGATGCTCTTGTTATGAATGATATGGCCTACGCGAGATTAAGTGAAAAATTCTCAAAGCCTGCAAAAGATGCTATGTTTTCATTCGGAACAAAATATGTATGTGAAACATTAGGTGAAAAAGGTGCATTTATACATACCCCCACTCATAGTTCTTTCAGTCCATCAATCAAGGTTAATGTAGTTGACAGTACGGGAGCCGGTGACACATTTACCGCAGCTTTTATATATGGGCTATACAGAAGTTGGCCAACCGAAAAAACTGTTCGTTTTGCCACTGCAGCAGGAGCTCGTGCCTGTACAGTATACGGGGGTTTCGGAGGCGTTGCTTCTGAACACCAGATAGTTACGTTTGCTACTGAAAATGGAATAAAACTTTAAAAATAAATGGCATTGTATAAATTATTTATGCAATGCCCTTGTTTATGCAATATTATTTTTCATCAAAACGCAGAACGCCTATATAATCGAGGTTTCTGTATCTCTGGTCATAGTCAAGTCCATATCCCACAACAAAATCATCAGGAATTTCAAATCCAACATAATCAACCGGAACTTCTACCTCACGACGGCTTGGCTTGTCCAAAATAGTACAAATTTTAAGGCTGGCAGGATTTCTCTCAAGAAGAAACTTCCTCAACTGGCTGAGTGTATTTCCCGAATCTATGATATCCTCAACAATAAGCACATTCTTGCCCTCTATATTTCCATCGAGATCTTTCTTTATCTTTATATGCCCTGAACTTTGGGTCCCCGAGCCATAGCTTGAAACAACCATAAAATCAAACAAAACATCTCCTTTGACTTTTCTGGCAAGATCAACCATGAAGAAAATGCCCCCTTTAAGTACACATATCATATATATCTCTTCGCCGCCGTAGTCCTTCATTATTTTCTCTGCAAGCTCATCAACTCTTTTTAAAATATCTTCCTTTGATATGAGTACTTCAACTCTTTCTTTCATTTTCAAACTTCCTCCCAAATGTAAATATACAGTACTTTTTTTGTTTTAGGCCCTATATAAAAATCTTCGCCAAGTCTGTCTTTAACAAGAATAATTTTGTTCCCGCATGCCAAAACCGGAACAGTATTTCTTTTATGAGCAGGTACTTTTTCATCAATAAACATATCTTTTAGTTTTTTTCTTCCGCTTTTTATGCCTATTGAATCCCCTGCACATCTTGTACGCAATTTTATTTCCCCATTAATTTTATCATAATCTGCTGTTTTCGTACATATATTTGAAAATCCTGCAGTCAAATTTTTTTCTTCATTGAGTGATAGATATATAAATCTGTTAATTTCTCGAACAAACACTTTCTCCCCAATAGGAATAAGATATTCAAACATATTTGTTGCTTTAGAACTTTTCAAACTTATATTTAAACTGTGATAACTTTTTTCAACGGTAACATTTCCGGGCAGATTCACACTTCGTCCCGTTTTCCCCATAAGAATGTCATCTGCATTTTCAACATGGATTCTACTGTAATCTTTCAGATCTTTTCTGAAATTTCTCAGTGCAAATCTTAATACTCTTCTGCGCATTACTGCATTTTCATTCTTAAGGATATCCGCATTAATAACTAAACTATTATTTTCTGAGCTTATAACAACTTCAGAATACAGCTTTGCAGCCAAATTCTCGATGTAGTCCTCTTCCTCCCTCAAAAGTTCTGCCGTCTTTGCAATATTGGCTCCAGCCGAAAAATTGATTTCTTTTTCCAGCCATGGCAAAAGAATTTGGCGCACTTTGTTTCTTGTATACTCTGTTTCCAGATTTGTGCTGTCCGTGCAGAAATCAATATTATTATCATCGCAATATTGTTCAATTTCCGACCTGCTGCAATATAAAATTGGTCTTATGATATTTCCGTTAACAGGTCTTATCCCTGCAAGTCCCTTTAAGCCTGTCCCTCTGCAAAGGTTCATTATAAGAGTTTCAGTCATATCATTTTCATTGTGAGCAACAGCAATTTTGGCTCCACCAATATTATCAGCTGCTTCTCTGAACTTTTCGTACCTGATAAGCCGCCCTGTTTCCTCTTCACCCATTGCCCTAATTACTGCCTCTTTTGGAATATCACAATGATATGCAATAAATTTTATCTCCAGTTTATCACAAAACTTCTTTGTGAAGGCTTCATCTCTGTCTGCCTCACTTCCTCTTATACCATGATTAATATGCACAGCAGTAATATCAAGGTCATATTTGTCCCTTAATCTTGACAAAATATGAACCAGTGAACAAGAATCTGCCCCGCCGCTCAAGCCTGCAATAATCTTGTCTCCTTTTTTGAGCATATTATATTTTTCAATTGTTTTCAAAACTTTGCTGTACATATTTAGTCCTCCGAATTTTTCCTGACAGCTATATTATATAATTTTAGACAATTATTCTCAACATTATTTCCAAATTAAAAAACGGTCCAAAACCGTCTTTGGTTTTGGACCTATTATTATCCCCATATACGAGCCGCTACAACAGTCATATCATCCTGTATTCTGAAGCCAGATTTCTCCTTTAGGCACTCAAGAACATATTCGGCTATGTCCTTCGGGTCCTTCATACTGTTTTCAGCAATTAAATCTGTCAGAATCTGTGCAGACATGTTTTCTCTGTCAATCACCTCCGCGGCTCCGTCCGTTAGCATAATTACTATATCATTTTTATGAAGCTTATACTCTGCTCTGTCCATGTCAAAATACTTTAGCATACCAATTGGAAGCGATGATGAGCGTATTGCCTTGGCCTTTCCGTCTCTTATGACAAAGGTAGCCGCCGCTCCCGTTTTAATAAACTCCGCAGTTCCTGAATACAGGTCTATATAGCACATGTCAAGAGTAGCAAATGTCTCTTCATCAGCGCCCATCACCAACACGGAATTTATCATTTTGAGTGCCAGCTCACGCTTAAATCCAGCCTCCGCAAACTGCTCTAAAAGTTCAATAACTGTTCGGCTTTCCTCGCCTGCAGCTTTTCCGCTTCCCATTCCATCAGACAGTGCTATCATATACCCACCTTTCGGCAGCTCCATGAATGAATAGGAATCGCCGGATATACTTTCTTCATCTTTAATGGCCATTGCTGCTGCCGAAGAAACTCTGAAATTACATTTCTCACTAAGTATCAGCTTACATCGCCCGTTAATATCCGCTGCGCATTCCTTTTCTGCACGTTTCATTTTCCTTCCTAAAATACCACTTACGGTATCGACTGTTTTATCTCTGCACTCTTGTCTTCCGTTACATCCACGTCTATATATAGCAACCTCATACTCTCCGTTTTCTCCTTCCTCGACAGTGACTTTTTCTACATTACTGCTTGTCTTGCTAAGCTCATAATAAATCACCTTCTCAAGATTTTCCTTAAAGTATATTCTGTTCTCTATTTCATCAGCCAGAGAAGTCATAATTTCTGCCATTGCATTCATCTGCTGCATGGCTAACTGTCGGCTCTCCATCAGTTTCATATTCCATAAAAGACCTTCTCTGTGACCTGAATATGTAACATTAACTGCCTCTGCAAAATCATCCTGCTTAATGCAGTAATCTCTGAATACGGCAGGCAGGTCCTCCGTATGCACCATTCCTTTTTTTTCACAAACCGAGAAAAGTGTCAGCAATGTTTGGTAAGTATTGTAATAGGAATTATTCCAGCAGGTTTGGCAGAGCCTGCAATCCTCACAAACCATGCATGCTACTTTATCTATAAGTTTCCCGGTCTCTTTTTTGACTTCTTCGTTCTGCTCTTTTTCCGTTGAAAAGCTCTTTTCAAGAGCATTTAACCCTCTGGCATAGCCATTGAGCTTTCCGGATATATAATTCCGCATACCCGCATAATGTTCACTGCTTCGGCTTAAACCAACAGCATCAGAAACTGCAAAGCTTTTTGATAATTTTTCGGCCGAAATCATAAACATAATACAGGCTGCGCACACCCCCAATACTAAAGAAATTGTCAATATACCAAAGTAGTATTCAAATATAACAGATACTGCCAAACAGCTGAGTGCTGCCGACAACTTTCCGTTTTTGCCCATTATTCCGCATATAAAGCCTGTCATGCATAAAATTGCAAACATCTTTATATCTATCACCTTCGCCGCCAACAGCGAAGCAGATAAAATAACACCCGCGGCAGAAGCAAATTCTGCACCAAACGTATAACCCACAGTTAAAACAATAAAAAATCCGAGTATAATATGTATTGGTAAAGGACCTTTATATAAACACGATGCTCCGGCTGTCGAAAATACCGCTATTGTTATTAGTCCCAGTATATCATTTTTCTCAATGCTTTTACTCATAAACGCTGTTTTTAGAGCTGAGATGCCTCTGTCAAAAACATAGACAAGACCAAAAATAGTAAGTCCTTCCAACAGCGAAATTAAAAGCAGATATTTAATATCATGTTCTATAATACCCCGAATTGCTCCCGAGAGCATAAATATTATAAATGCCGCCAGCCCCTTTTCACCGGCTGTCACATTTTTGTTTGAATGACCCTTTATAAATCCGTATACCGTACATAGTAGGATGCTCACTGCATAATCAGCAACAAAGGTTGCATTATTTCTGAGTACAAAACCTGTTGAAACAGTTAACACTGCAAGAAAAAGCTCTGTCCCCTCCCCAGCAAAAGCCATAATATATGCAATACCAACAGGATTAAATGTACCCAGCATAGAAAAGCTGCCGCACAAAATACCTATTAGGCCAAAGATACCGCTTATACCTATTTCCTTCGTCAGAATTACTTTCTTAACATCTGCCGTCATTTTAGCTGTACTCGTTTTCTCCATTTTCACATCCCCCATCCAATGCTTGTATGAGGGATTATATATTTTTATTCCAGAAATTTTTGTCTTTTTATGCAAGTACAATCATATTTTTTACAACAAAAATCCCCTCAATTTTTTCAAGGGGATTTAAAGTTCTGTTATATGATTTTTGTAAGAAGCTCATCTACTGATTTTTCAAGTGCATCTATCTTCTCATCTGCCTGTGCAAGTGATTCTGCTTTAACTCCCATATAGAACTTTATTTTAGGTTCCGTTCCTGATGGTCTTACGCAAAGCCAAGCTTTACCTGCAAGTTCGTAATAAAGTACATTCGAAATCGGAAGCATACTTGTTTCCTTTTCTCCCGTTTTAACATTTACAAATTCCTTTGTTTTATAATCTTTTGACCAGATAACATCGTTGCCTGCAAATTCAACAGGGGTATTCTTTCTTAAATATTCCATAACCTTCTGGATTTGCTCTGCTCCGTCAACACCCTTGAGTGTTAAAGATTTTACACCCTCCTTGTAAAAACCGTACTTTTCGTACAATTCCATAAGTCCGTCAAACAAAGTCATTCCTCTATTTTTATAATACGCAGCCATTTCGCATACAAGCATTGATGCCCCAACTGCATCCTTGTCTCTTGCATATGTTCCCGAAAGGCAGCCGTAACTTTCCTCAAATCCGAAAACATAAGAATAAGTGTTGTCTTCTTCGAACTGTTTAATCTTTTCACCTATAAACTTAAATCCTGTAAGAACTTCAAAAAGCTTTGCATTATAATTTTCCGCAACCGTCCTAACCATCTCAGTAGTAACAATAGTCTTTATTACTGCGGAATTTTCAGGGAGCATTCCTTTTTCTTTTCTTCCCCCAAGCACATATTCTGTTAATAACGCGCCTGTCATATTGCCGGTAAGAATCTTATATTCTCCGCTGTTATTTTTAATTACAACACCAATTCTATCGGCATCAGGGTCAGTACCAATAATAATGTCAGCATTCTTTTCTTTTGCCAGATTCACTGCAAGAGTAAATGCCTTAGGATCCTCAGGATTAGGATACCCCACTGTCCTAAATGTGCCATCCGGCATCTCTTGCTCAGGTACAACAAAAACATTTTTAAATCCAACTTCATTAAGTACCCGCCTTACAGGTTTATTACCTGAACCATGAAGCGGTGTATAAACAATAATCATGTCTTCGGCTTTTTTAATCTCTTCAGGTCTTATAGTCTGTTTCTTTATGTTTTCTACAAATGCATCGTCTACTTTTTTTCCTATCACATTGAACAAGCCTTCTTTTACTGCTGTTTCTTTATCCATTGTGTTTATAAGAGAAAAATCATTTATTGCATTAACTTCACCGATTATGCCCTCGTCTTTAGGGTAAACAACCTGTGCTCCGTCTGCCCAATAAACCTTATATCCGTTATATTCCGGGGGGTTATGACTTGCTGTAACAACTATTCCGGCAGTACATCCTAAATATCTGACTGCAAATGAAAGTTCAGGTGTAGGTCTGAGTTCATCAAAAACATATGCCTTAATTCCATTTGCATTAAGCACAAGAGCAGACATTTCAGCAAACTCAGGCGACATATTTCTGGAATCATATGCAATTGCAACCCCCATACTTTTCCCTTCCGGATTATTTTTTATTATATAATTCGCTAGTCCCTGCGTTGCCTTGCCTACCGTATATTTATTCATTCTGTTTGTCCCGGCACCGATTATCCCTCTTAGTCCGCCGGTACCAAACTCTAGATCTTTGTAAAACCTATCTTTTATTTCATTATTATTTCCTTCGATTGATCTTAATTCTTCTTTTGTGGCTTCATCAAAAGAATCCGAAGCCTTCCAAAAATCATATTTATCCATGTAATTCATTGTTATGCCCCCCTTATTCTTCAGTAAGCAGTACAGATATTGACTTTTGCTCTTCATTTACGGAAGTATTAACAGAATACTCTTCATATCCGTCTTTTTTGAAGGTAATTTTATATTCACCATAATCAACCTGAGCAGTAAACGGTGTTATCCCAATAACAGCATTATTGGCATATACAGTAGCCCCCTGTGGATTGGAATCAACAGTTAATGCAGATTTCTGCTGAACTATTTTTTCCAATTCAATATCAAGCTGAACTAAAGGTTTATCAATTTCTACCGTTCCGTTATAAGTTTTATAACCTTCCGCAGAAACGCTTACTTTATATGTTCCAACACTGAGAACAACAGGTGAATCCTTATCAACCTGCTTGCCATCAACAACAATTATACAATCATCAACATTTACATTGAGCGTAAGCACACCTGTCTTTTCCTGAACAGACGCCATATCAACAGAGTATACCTCTCCTGCTGCAATGTGAATATCCACAGTAAGTGTATCAATATTAGAGCCAGAAATCCCAAGTGAATGTGCTCCTGCCGAAACCGCAGCCTTATTATCCTCAAACTCTATCTTTTTGCCGTCTATTGTTATTTCCGCATCCTCTATTTTATCAACATTTTCAAGTTGTATGAAGCCATGATATTTTTCTACAGAAACAGCCCATACTTTTTCCTTTATTCCTTTGAGCGTAACAACATCCTCACTGCACAAATCTCCTGCATCGATAAGTTCGCCGTTATACATAAATATTGCATTATCATCGAATTTATATGTTATCGTTCCGTTTGAAATAGTATTATTATCAGCATTTACTTCAACATCTTCAAAGCCGTTCTTTTCCCATATATTATCGCTGTATTCTATGCTTTGTATTTCATCCGTTTCTTTTGAAACCCCAAAATATGCGATATCACCCCTTGATACAGATGTGCCTGCAGCACTCTTGCCGTTTTCAAGTTTAATAGTCATATTTTGTCCTACTGTGTACATCGATGTTTTTCCGTCATCTGTATCTATTACTTCAAATTTATTTTCACTGACAGAAACAACAACTCCGTAAAAATATCTGTAGTCTGCATTTTCAACTGCAGAATCAGCATCATTTTTTCCTGTTCTTGTTGCGAGGGCAACCGATACCATTACAAGCACAACCGCCAGTATTGCAACTACTATTATAAGAATTAGTTTGCCTCTATCAGCATGGCCGTTCTTCGTAGGTTTGTTGCTTTTTTTGCCACCCCCCGTTTTCTGTGAAGGACTTATTACAGGAGCTTTAGCGGTCTCACCAAAATCATCATATTCGTCAGAATCTTCGTTATCTTCTATATCTTCACTGTCATCATCAATGCTGTCATCTAGCTCTTCCATTTCGTTGAGCTTCATCTTAATATCATCAATTCTGACCGTTTCACCCATATTTTTATTTTCGTCAAAATTGTATTCTCTCATAATTTCACCTCATAATTGTTGGTGTAACAGCAATACAGATATACACTTTTCCTGTATATCATTTTAAATGTTTATGAGCAAAATAGCAATAAAAAATATATGGACCTATTATATCTCATATAGACAGTGACAGCTGCATTTCTCTGTCCCTACGTGCAACACAATTTTCAAATCTTTCTATAGACGCTTCAGAAATACAAACCCTTCTTTTATTGTAATGCTCGTTACACAGTTTTAGAAATTTATAAGGATATGACAGCATTCCTTTGATTACATCTGTTTCCTCTGATGTTATTCCTCTGTATTTACTGTAGTTTTCTAATATTAATGAAACACCGTATTCTCCGGCATTATCACTCTTTGTGTACTTCCTTATTAAATGAGCAACATCTATTATGCTCAAATCATATGTACAGCCGTCAAGACCTCCAATTATTATCTCTCCGTCCTCAGCTTTCCGAACATTATCGTTTTTAAATGAGTTATGGCAAATGCTGTATACTTTAGATGCATTCTCGCTTACAATGCTATAATTAGATTTTTCCAACAATTCTTCAGCGTACCTTATTCTTTCCGTATAGTAGTCATAGTATTTTATTACCAACAAATCTATAGGCGAATATGTCCCGGTATTTTTAATTTTCTTTCTTATTCTTGAAAATTCTCCTTCACGTTTCAGAAATGTAGTTTCAAGAGAGCCATAGGTCCTTCTCATCCCATTATCCACAAAACCTTCAGCTGCATTGTGGAAAAGTGCAAGCGCTGCAGAAGCCTCGACCACATCCCCGTTATCCTCCATATCTAATCTTCTGGTTGGTATATACTTTATAAGTATGAATGCAGCATCCTCCGTTCTGTAACAAGGAGCATCATCGGCAGTTCTAAAAACCATATCAAATCCACACAAACCTCTGTGCATAAGATACTCCTTTAAAGCACATTCTCTTTCAAGACTTTCATCATCGGAAAAAGTCTTTTTGAGTTCGAATATGCCCCTGTCAGTTCTGCACACCAATCCCGTTCTGGTTCTGTAAGAGCTAATTAATTTTATTCCAAACCCCTGCTGAAGTATTTTTGCATTTATATCATCCATAAAAAATCCCTCCGACTCACACAGTATGCCTGTTTTACAATAATATGTAGTCAAAGGGGAAAATATTATATTCAATGTCCAAATAAAGTTTACATGTCCAAAAAATGTTCGACAGCATATTTTTCAAGGCATTTTTCTGAATTGTTTTGCGGATTTTTGTGTGCATAATCAAGCATTTCATTTAAAGCCGCACCTATTGTTTTGCCATCAGATATTCCAAGTTCTTTAAGCTTGCTGCCATTGATTTTTAAATCCCTTATCGAAATACATTCTTTATTTCCAATAATTTCGTCAAATATTTCTTTCGCCTTGTCAGAATCAATTCGTCCTTCGGCTATATAAAGCTTTAACAGCAATTCATAGGTTTCTTCCCCTAGCTTTGCTGCAATTTTTTTTGCTAAATATTTCTCAGTACAAGGTTCATTATTGTCCCAGTCAATTAGTACGGCAGCAGTTTTTAAAGTTTTTGTATCAAACTTTAAAGTTTGCATTAACTTTTCAGCGGACTTTTTTCCTATTCTTTTTAAGAAAACTGCCCATCTCAGAGCAATAATTTTCTCAGAGAAAGATAGTTCCTCAGCAATTTCAGCCCCTTCATTTCTCAGCACTTCTGCCAATGGCAGGCATATATGATCCATAAGATGACTCTCTGCTAAAAAATTTATCTTTTCAGGTCTGTCACTTAAAATAAGCTTCTGAAGCTCTTCTCTTATTCTTTCTGCACTTATCTTATTTATAAGAAAAGCATTGTCCTTTAATGCATTCCATGTATCTTTTTCAATTACAAACCCAAGTTGAGCAGCAAAACGCACCGCCCTAAGCATTCTTAAAGCATCTTCTGCGAATCTTTCTTCCGGACATCCCACACCCTTTATTATGCCTGACCTTATATCCTCAATTCCTCCAAACGGGTCAACAAACCCTTCCTTTGGGTGATAGGCTATGGCATTCATTGTGAAATCCCGTCTAAGCAAGTCCTCGTGTATGTCTCTCGTAAATTCAACTTCATCAGGGTGTCGGCAATCTGTATAATCACCTTCGATTCGATATGTCGTTATTTCATATTTATCCTGCCCCATAAGAACTGTAATAGTACCATGCTTTATTCCTGTATCATATGTGTGTGTAAAACATGCCTTTGTTTCCTCAGGCTTTGCTGATGTTGTAATATCCCAGTCTCCCGGAACTCTGCCAAGAAGCATGTCCCTTACACAGCCTCCTACAATATAAGCTTCATATCCCTCGCTGTTAAGTGTGTATATTATTTTTTCAGCTTTGCTGTCAATCAACGGTTTCATGGCTTTCCTCCGGCAAATTAAACTTTCGTATCAATTAATGTCTTATATTTAATAATAATATCATATTTTTTTTAATATAAATATAAATTGTAAAAAAAATATTGACATATAAAACTTGTCATGGTATTATATCTCTTGCAGTTAAGAAACATAAAAGTATATATTATGCATCTTTAGCTCAGTTGGTAGAGCAACTGACTCTTAATCAGTGGGTCTGGGGTTCGAGCCCCCAAAGGTGTATTGCAGCGGCGAGGTTTTGCAAATATTAGGTTGTGGGGCCTCGTTGTTTTTTTGTCAAAAATAATATCTAAGCCGATAATAATTTATTATCGGCTTATTTTTTAATCTGTAACCTCATATCTGACATACCCTTTTTGATAGTAGGCCCTTACCCTTCCTGTTTCTTCAAGATATTGAACATACGGCATAATCATACCGTGAATGTCAAAGAAGTAATATCTGCTGCCTACTTTAATATTCATGCAGTTAATTACTGCCGCTGCTATATCATCAAAACACATTCCGTCTTCAATATAGCTAAGTACAACCTCTGCCCTTGATTTAAGATAGTTAATGTTAAACTCAACCTCTTCTTTTATATCATCACGAATTCCTCTGTGTGAAATAATATATTTATCACAATTAAGTTCTGCCAGCATACGTTTTGACCGAAAATCAATTGCAAAATTACATGCATAGGGAATTTTGGCTTTAACTATTTCATTATCAGACATAAGTGCATCCCCTACCATAATTACATTATCCGGTGTAATTATGGAAATATGAGACATGCTATGTCCTGGCGAATGAATTATTCCAAATTTTTCACCGCAGATATCAATTTCATCGGCTTTAGGGTCAATGAAATAATCAACCTTGCTCCGCATTGACTTGGAAGGTTCTTTTATTTCTTCATACGCAACTGTTGAATGCAGAATTCTCAGAGAATCTAAGTCCCTGCAAATATGAGCCTCTGCTCCATACATGTATACCTTGGAATGATATTTTCTTACAAGCACTTCGTTGTTTCCAATATGGTCAATATGACCATGCGTTGCAATTATAGCTTTGACATTCAAATTATTGCCATCCAATGCCTGCAATACGAATTTAGTATCGCCGCCCCTATATGACATGCCCGAATCTAGCAAAACTATATCCTTATCGTTAAGTCTATATGCTACAAGCAGTGTATTGCCAGTATCTATACACCAAGTATTTCCCTTAACGCAATAAAAATTATCCATATTTATCCTCCAAAACGTGTTTTGTATATGGTAGATAATATAACACCATGTCCATACCTTTTTCAAGTGTCCTTGTAATAACATTTCAAGTGAATAAATAAGCATAATTTTTACATCTTTTTACTTATACCTTCTTCTTATGTTGTATTATTACTACTACAACTAAAGTATTGCATTTAACCACTTTTTAATGTATAATATAGTCGTTATTTGCGTGGACGAATGTGCTTCGTACACAAACAAAATAAATAGGAGGAGAAAAAAAATGAAGAAATTTTTATCACTTGCTTTAACTGCATGCCTCATTACTGGCGCTCTTGCAGGATGCGGCAGCAGCTCTAGTTCATCAACAGGCGGTTCTTCAACTGCTTCTGGTGACAACGTAATCAAAATTGGTGTTTTCGAGCCTCAGACAGGCGAAAACGGCGGTGGCGGACTCCAGGAAGTTTATGGTATCCGTTATGCAAATCAGGTTTACCCTACAGTTGAAGTAGGCGGAAAAGAGTACACAATTCAGCTTGTTGAAGTTGATAATAAGTCAGATAAGACAGAAGCTGTTACAGCTGCTCAGAAACTTGTTTCTGAAGGCGTTGTTGCAGTACTTGGTTCATATGGCTCAGGCGTTTCAATTGCAGCCGGCGATATCTTTTCTGATGCAGGTATTCCTGCAATTGGATGCTCATGTACAAATCCTCAGGTTACAAGCGGCAACGATTGGTACTTCCGCGTTTGCTTCCTTGATCCTTTCCAGGGTACAGTAATGGCTAACTATGCTATTCAGAATGGTTATAAATCAGCTGCAGTTATTACACAGCTCGGTGATGACTATTCATCAGGTCTTGGTTCATACTTCAAGACAGCATTTGAAAAACTCGGCGGAGCAGTTGTAACAGAACAGCAGTTCCAGACAAACCAGTCAGACTTTAAAGCAATCCTTACAAATGTTAAGGCTGCAAACCCTGACATTATCTTTGCTCCCTCATCAATCACAACAGCTCCTCTTATCCTTAAGCAGGCTCGTGAAATGGGTATCACAGCTGTAATCGCAGCAGGTGATACTTGGGAAAATGCAACAATCATCGAAAATGCAGGTGCTGATGCTGAAGGTGCAGTATTCTCAACATTCTATGATGAAGCTGCTCCTGCAAACGATGAAGCTGCCGCTTTCGTAGACGGCTTCAAAGCTTACCTTAAGGGCATTGGTGAATCAGACGTCATTCCTGCTGTTTCAGCACTTGGATATGATGCATACATTACAGCTCTTCAGGCAATCAAAGCTGCTGGTTCTGTTGATCCTGCTGCTATCCGTGATGCACTTACAACAGTTAAAGTTGCAGGCGTTACAGGAGACATCACATTTGATACAAACGGTGATGCAAATAAGAACATGGCATACATCAAGACAATTAAAGACGGTAAGATTACATTCTTAACAACAACTTCAGTTGACTGATAACTGAACCGTCAGCAATATAATTTTCTATGAGTGGGGAAGGTTTTCCTCCCCCACTCGTTTTTTAATTTTATTCTTTGTTCCGCAGAGAAGAAACTAACAGGGGGCTTTAATTATGAGTATTTCAACAATAATTCAGCACTGTCTGACCGGTATCTCTCTGGGCGGCGCTTATGCACTTATCGCCATAGGTTATACAATGGTATACGGCATTCTACGACTTATAAACTTTGCCCACGGCGATATTTTCATGATGGCAGGATATTTTATGATTTTCGCAATGGCAAGCTTTCCTTGGTATATTTCTATACCTATTACACTCGCAGGCACAGTTGCTCTAGGTGTTGTCATTGAAAAAGTTGCATATAAGCCGTTGCGTACCGCTCCGAGGATGTCAATTATGATTTCTGCTATCGGCGTGTCATACCTGCTTCAGAATCTTGCTACATATATTTTTACAGCCCTTCCAAAGGGCTATCCTGAAATCCCTATTCTCAAGAAAATCTATCAGTTTGGGGATATATCGGCATCATTTGTTACTTTTGCAACTCCGGTTCTAACAATTATTATTGTAATTATTCTTATACAACTTATCAACCATACAAAAATGGGTATGGCAATGCGTGCTGTTTCAAAGGACTATGATACAGCACAGATCATGGGAATTAAAATTAACTCTATTATTAGTTATACATTTGTTATAGGTTCACTTCTTGCAGGCATTGGCTCAATTCTTTATTTTACAGACCGTATGACAGTTTACCCATATAGTGGTTCTCTTCCTGGTCTGAAATGTTTCGTTGCAGCAGTTCTCGGGGGTATAGGCTCTATCCCGGGTGCAGTTGTCGGTGGTTTTATTCTTGGCATTGGTGAAACAGCACTTACCGCTGCAGGCTATTCGACATTCAGCGATGCTTTTACTTTTGTACTTCTTATAGTAATGCTGTTGTTCAGACCGACTGGTATTTTCGGTGAAAAAGCAACAGATAAAGTGTGAGGTGGTGACTATGAATAATATAAAAACAGTTTCACCAAACAAAAAAAGAGATTTAGTTTTTACTCTTATTGCACTCGCTGTTATTACTGTAATTTTGTTCTATCTTGATGCAAATAAAGCACAGCACAGCTATGCAATCTCAATAATCGAAAGAAGCCTTGTATATGCCGTTGTAGCAGTTTCAATGAACCTCCTTACAGGATTTACAGGTCTTTTCTCTCTTGGGCAGGCTGGTTTCATGGCTATAGGAGCATATACAGTTGCTATATTTACTATTCCTGTTGATGTCCGTCCCAGTGTTTATTACATGAACGGCATCAGTGATGCAGTTGCAAATCTTCATCTGCCATTTGTTGCTGCTCTAATCCTTGGCGGCCTGTTTGCTGCATTAGTTGCCGCACTCATAGGCATTCCTGTTCTTAGACTTAAGAGCGACTACCTTGCAATAGCTACTCTTGGTTTTGCAGAAATTATCAGAGCATTAATTTCATGCCCACAAATGGATAGAATAACTAACGGATCATATGGTCTTAAAAACATTCCCGGTTTTTCATCCATTTTCACACCGATTATTATTTCAATAATATGTATAGGTATAATGCTGCTAATTATTAATTCGTCCTATGGCCGTGCATTCAAGGCAATAAGAGAGAATGAAATTGCCGCAGAAGCGATGGGTATTAATCTTTTCAGACACAAAGAACTTTCATTCATACTCAGCTCATTCTTTACGGGAATAGCCGGGGGTCTTCTTGCAGTATACATGCGTTCAATTGAGGCTAAAACATTTCAGGTTTCTCTTACATACAACATCCTTCTTATGGTTGTAATCGGAGGAATCGGCTCTGTTTCAGGAAGTATCATCGGTGCATTTCTTGTTAATTGCGGTCAGGAATGGCTTCGTTTCTTTGACGAGCCGCTTACAATTGCAGGTATTCATATACCTCTTTTCCGTACAGGCTTCCGTATGGTAATTTTCTCAATACTTCTTATGCTTGTAGTTCTTTTCTACCGCAAAGGTATCATGGGAAACAAAGAATTTTCCTGGCACGGCCTTGGACGGCTAATAAAGGGACTGCCATCGCGGTTTAGCCACAAAAGCAAAACTAAAGATAGAGGAGGCGAAGACTGATGGGCGAAAACGTACTTCATGTCGAAAATGTTACCATGCAATTTGGCGGTGTAGTAGCCGTTAATAACCTTTCTCTTGATGTAAACAAAAATGAGATTGTAGCACTTATCGGTCCAAACGGTGCCGGTAAAACTACAGCTTTTAACTGTATAACAGGCGTTTATGAGCCAACAAACGGTCTTGTTTCATTTGACGGTGAAACAATTATCGAAAACCATCCTCAAAATAAAATGAAATCTATGTACAAGGGCGAAAATGCAGGTAAGTATACTTCTGTCGTTAAAAATACTCCCGATCAGATAACAAAACTAGGTGTTGCCCGAACATTTCAAAATATTCGTTTGTTCTCAAATCTTACTGTGTTTGACAATGTTCTTATAGCAAAGCATATGAGAGCAAAGCAGAATATTTTTTCCGCAACATTCAGATTCAACATGAAGGAAGAACGCAGAATGCGTAAAGAAGCCATGGAACTTCTTGATATGCAGAACATGCTTAATCTCAAGGATGAAGTTGCATCATCTCTTCCCTATGGGCTTCAAAGAAGGGTCGAAATAGCCCGTGCTCTTGCTACCGACCCCAAGCTTTTGCTTTTGGATGAGCCGGCAGCAGGTATGAACCCTCAGGAAACGGATGATCTTACAGACTTTATAAAAGAAATCAAGGATAATTATGACCTTTCTGTATTCATGATTGAACATCATATGGATTTGGTTATGCAGATTTCAGACCGTATTTATGTTCTTGACTTTGGAAAAACCATTGCCAGCGGAACACCTGATGTAGTTCAGAGCGATCCTCGAGTTATTGAGGCATATTTGGGGGTGAGCAACGATGCTGAAAATTGACAATCTTTGTGTTAACTATGGTGGTATCAAAGCTGTTCGTGACGTATCATTTGAAGTTCCGGAAGGCAAAATAGTTACACTTATCGGTGCCAACGGTGCAGGTAAATCAACAATACTTCGTACTATTACAGGTCTTGTTCATTCTGCTTCAGGTACAATCAGCTATAATGGAGAGGATATTACAAAACTCCCAACACACGAAATTGTATCGAAGGGCATCACGCTTGTTCCGGAAGGCCGTCATGTTTTTCCTGATATGACCGTTCTTGAAAACCTTAAAATAGGTGCGTATCTCAGAAAAGACAGTTTAAATGATGATATAGAATGGATTTATACCCTTTTCCCTCGTCTTAAGGAGAGATCCTGGCAGCAGGCCGGCACTCTTTCAGGCGGTGAACAGCAGATGCTTGCAGTTGGCCGAGCCCTTATGAGCCGTCCTAAGCTTATTATGATGGATGAACCTTCCCTTGGTCTTGCACCCATTATTGTTCAGGAAATATTCGATATTATCAAAGAAATAAATAAAAAAGGAGTAACTATCCTTCTTATAGAGCAGAATGCAAACATGGCACTTCATACAGCCGATATTGCTAATGTTCTTGAGACTGGTACAATAGCACTCCACGGTACAGGCAAAGAACTCCTTGCAAACGAAAAGGTTAAAGACCTTTACCTTGGCAAAGGCTCTAAAAAATAAATTTGATTACCTAAAAGCACTCAATTATTTTGAGTGCTTTTTTGCTTTTGATTTAATTGAATATAAATTGAGTATGTGATATTATTCTATTAATGTAAATGTTACTTATTTAAGGAGGAATATATTATGAAAGCTAGTATAGCTATACAGGTATTGCCTAATGTTGAAAAAGATAAAATTTGTTCAGTTGTTGATAAATGCATAGAATATATAAAGGCTCAGGGATTAAAAACATTTGTATCACCCTTTGAAACAACTATCGAAGGTGAGCTTGATCAGCTTATTGATATAATTAAAGAATGCCAGTATATAGCAATTAAAGCCGGCGCTCCCAGTGTAATGAGTTATGTTAAAATTGATTTTAATCCTACAAACGGAATCCTGACGATTAATGAAAAAACAGATAAGTATCTTGCTGGAAATAATGAAAAAGAATGGGAATAATGAAGAATATTATATTTGATATGGACGGAACACTTCTTGATTCCATGTCCATGTGGGAAAATCTTGGACACATATATCTCACACAAAAAGGGGTTATACCTCCTGAAGGAATAAAGGAAGTTATAGAGTCAAAAACACTGGATGAAGCAGCCGAGTATTTTATTGATGAGCTTCATATTAATGGTACCGTTAGGTCAGTAGTTGATGAAATTGTCGGCATTATTCGTGATAAATACAAAAATGAGCTGATTATGAAACCAAATATGAAGGAGCTTGTCTTAGCAGAACATACTAAAGGCACACGCATGTGTATCCTCACTACAACAGCTCGTGAACTGGCTGCGGCAGCGATGGAAAGAATAGGTATACTTGATTGCTTTGAAGAAATATTTACTCCAGATGAACTAAAGCTTTCAAAACGCACACCTGAAATTTTCCTTAAGACCTGTGAGCTTATGAACTTTGAACCAATCGACACTGTTGTATATGAGGATGCTTTATATGCTGCAAGAAGTGCGAAAGCTGCAGGATGCTATTTAATAGCCGTTTATGACAGCATGAACAGCAGAGATTGGCCTGAGATAAAAAGGCTCGCTGATGAAGCGATTGAGTCGTAAACAGGAAATAAGCGCAAAATAAAGGCATAGCCGCTTGGCTATGCCTTTATTTGTATTTATGCTTTAATTTTATCTTTATCAATGGCGCTGATTACAATAAATACAATGCCACAGACTACAACCATGAATATACCTACGCTTTTAAATATTCCTGCAAGAGAAGGTACAGAATTCCACAAAACGATTGCTATGATTGAAGCAAGGATTGTCCAAAATCCTGCTTTCTTGCTAGTAAACTTCGGTGCAAGAAGTGCTCCGATAACAATAAAAGATGTTCCGATTGCAAGAGAAAGTGCCTTTTGCATTGCTCCAAGTATAGCACCCATTTGAGTTGCAATAAGATATGTAACAATACTGCTTAATAAAACAATAACTTTATTAACAACCGCTTTTTTGCTCTCTAAATTCTTGCCTGCAGGCAATTTGTATATAATATCTGAACTAACTGTTGTAGAGAGTCCGATAATCATAGAACAGCCTGTACCCATATCTGCTGCCCAAAGTCCAGAAAGTGTAATACCTCCTAAAACAGGTGGAATACTCATAAGTATTCTTGGAAGTGCTTCAGCTGCAACCGCATCAGGAAGCAATGCCTTGCTGGCAACACCAAGAAGTGCACATATAAATCCTACAGGAACCATAAGCATTGCACCAATGATATATCCCCACTTAGCTGATTTATCATCTTTACCAGTCAGACCTATCTGTACAACTCCCTGCACTGAGTTTGTATTGCCAATCATAACTATAACCCAGCTCATTATTCCTATCCAACCCATACCTGCTGTAAAGCTTAAATATGGAACATCAGGATCTGCAACAACAAGAGTTTGAATAGCTGCCCATCCGCCCTGATTATTAAGAACCATAAATGTAGCAACTATTACGCCGACATATATAAGAATGAGATTAAGTACATTTGTAAGTGATACACTACCCATACCGCCAATCATGGCAACAAGCATGAAAATAATGAACGAGAAGAACGTACCTGTATGTGTATTGAATATATCCGGAAGAAGTGCGGCAAGTATTGAGCCACCTGCTTTATACTGAAGTGCAATAATACCTGACTGGATAATGCACATTGATACTACCATAATAAAGCTTGTTTTTTTACCGTATAGTTCATTTACAAGAGCACTTATTGTGCTGTAGCCGCTTCTTCTGAGGTATTTTACCGCAAGAAAAGCAGTTATTACCGCACCTATTGCCCATGCAGTATCGTACCATCCTGCCGAAAGTCCAACTGAGAATGCATTCTCTGCTATACCAATTGTTGATGCTCCTCCGATTGCAAGTCCTGCAATACTTGAAGCCACAACAAGGGTACCGTTTTTGCCTTTATAAAGCAGGAATGAATCTTTATCATTCTTCTGTTTATTAGAAACATAGAAGCTTATTACAAATAATAGAGCTACATACGTTATTACAATTATCAACGGGATATTCATTTGTGTAATTCTCCTTTAATTTTATTTGGTCTGCCTAAAAAATGTCTTATGCGAGTTCTGAAATTAATTTGTCATATACCTCTTTGAGCTGAGGCATTACACTTCCCCCATAGGGTATTATATATACACTCTTGTCTTTAACATCAACATGTTTCATTAATTCATCGATATCTTGATAAGAATCAACCCCCATATCCTTTACTTCATCTGGACTGAGACTTGAAAGAAGAAGTATATTTCCTTTTCGCATTGCCTCACATGCTGCATAAAAAATGTATCCTCCTATGGTAAAATCCTTTCGAAGACTTTCGTCCAAGTGGCCCTCTTGAAGAGGTTTTATCCAGTCAAAAAAGTCCCTTGCCCCGCTTCCTTCACTGCATTGTGCAAAAAGTACGAGAGTTCCGCCTGGCTTAACTGCTTTTACTCCATTAAACATACTCTTTGTTGATTGATAAAAATTCAAATCCTTTGGAAAACCACCACAGCTTACAAATACAACATCTGCTTCATAGTCAATTGGAAGTCCGTATGACTTCTGAATATATAAACAGCTTTCTTTCCATGCCTTATCAAATTCGCCACAGAAAAAAGCACTGTGCTTTGATGCAGAATTGACACAAATATTAATTCCAAATACAGGGTCAACCATCTTTCCTGCTTCTTCCATATCCTCATTTATAGGATTTTCAATGAGTCTGCCGCTTCCGATAAGCTTACTTGACTTGGGTTCGTCAGGGTCAAGTGCCCTGCTGTGATTCATCTTTACAGTTTCCCTTGATGCAACTCCCGGGATAATACTTTTTCTTCCGCCGCCGTATCCTGCCATAATGTGATGAACAGTACCGCTTATTACAATTACTTTTCTGTCCATTACTAACGGATTTACGAAAACGTCAGTGCCAAAGGAGGTTGTTCCCACATTTACCAAATCATCAGCATCACAGTCATGGTCAACAACTAACTCAACATTTTTATATACATACTCACTTGAAAGTATTTTCTTTTCGTCTTCACTGTTTTTTCTGTGAGTACCAAGCGCAATGAGAACCGCAATGTTCTTAAATGGTATATTAAGTTCATCATGCATATACTCAACCAAAAGCTTGCATATTACATCCTGATGCATCCAAAAACGAGTCATGTCACTTATGATTACCGTTATTTTGTCATCAGCCGAAACTAGCTCTTTAAGCTGTTTCCCTCCGATAACTCCGTCTGTAATACAAAATCGAAACTCTTTTTCTATATCTTCAATTTCCCTCATGGGATTTTCAATTAATGTCTTTACACTTTTAGCACCATCTGTAGAAATATCAACCGTTGACTTGCCGTATTTAAGTTTTATAGATTCCATTTCAGTATCTTTCCTTTCTTATAACTATAATTATATTTTAACACTTTAACGCATTTAAATCAAAGAAAATTAAAGTGTTAAAGTGAATGAAAATAATTAAAAAAAGCTATTATAATTAAACATTTTAACCATACCTATATACTGGATTCATCCTTGTATCTATGAAGAAGCATTTTTTGTTTTTAATAAAGACAGACGCAAATAAACCGTGCCTATTTTGACACGGTAAAATTCACCTTATGTAATTATAAAGGTTCATCAAAGCACACAAGTGCTTTTTTAATTCTATGATCTTTAATTTCAGAAACCTTAACATGTAATGGCGGAAGATTAATCTCAAATTCTGTTCCGTCATCGGGTATCGTTCCGTAATTTCCGAAAATGTATCCGCCAAAAGTTTCATATTCTTCAACAGGCAGCTCAATGTTAAGTGCCTCGGCAACTTCCTCTAAATCAGCACCGCCTTGAATTTTCCATGTTTTAGAATCAATTTTTTCAACGTCAGGCTCCTCCTCTTCCGGAGTAGGTTCTTCTTCGAGATCACCGACAAGCTGCTCAAGCAGGTCATTCATAGTTACTATTCCATTCATACCGCCATACTCATCAAGCACAACAGCAAAATAGTTGTGTGTGTTTTTCATCTGTCGGAAAAGAACATCAGCATGTATGCTCTCGGGAATCAAGTACGCAGGCTTAACAGCTTCCTGCATAATTTTCTCTTTTGATTCATCCATAAGTCTAAAAAAGTCCTTAACATCAAGAATGCCGACAACATTATCAACGGTCTCATCACAGACAGGATATTTTGAATGTCTGCTTTCATGTATTGTCATTTCCCATTCATCAAGACTTTCGTCAACCCATAATAAAGAAATATCTGTTCTATGAGTTGCAAACTCATCAACTGTTAAATCGTCAAACTCAAATACATTATTTATCATTACCTGCTCATCAAAATCAATTACACCTTTATGGCTACCTTCATCAACCATAAGTCTGATATCTTCCTCGCTCACGTCGCCTTCATTGGAATCGGGATCAATACCGATAAGCCTTAATACACCGTTAGTTGAAGCAGTGAGAAGCAACACAATCGGTGCAAACACCTTTGAAACAACTGCTATCATTGATGCCATACCAAGAGCCATTTTCTCTGTCTTTTTCATCGCAATTCTTTTAGGAACAAGTTCCCCAAAAATAAGCGTAAAATATGATAAAATTATTGTAATTAAAATAACTGCAATCGAATTAAGAGTTCTCTCCGGTACAGAAACTCCCATTTTAACAATCCAAGCAACAATCTTATCGGAAAAGTTGTCTGCTGCAAACGCACTGGCCAGAAACCCTGAAAGAGTTATTGCCACTTGTATTGTTGCTAAAAATTTTGCTGGCTGACTCATTAATTTTTTAAGCTTAATAGCTCTTTTGTCACCCTGCTCCTCCAACTTTGAAAGCTTTGCATCGTTCATAGAAATAACCGCTATTTCCGCTGACGCAAATACTGCATTCAAAAATATCAGAATAACCTGTAATATCAAAGATTCCACTTTTATCCTCCTAAAAAACCTATAAAACTCCAAAAAAAGCATTAAAAGGCATACCTGTACCCTAAGTTAGCTGAATACTGGTATGCCTTTTACACAATATTTAAGTTCAAGCAATCGACTGTTATAGTCGCCGCAACTGTCACCGCTGCCGTCGTCCATTGCTAAACAAACCTCCTTAGATAAATAAACCGTTAATCACGTATCGGTACATATACTATCATAAAAGCTCGATTAGGTCAATATATAGAGTCAAAAATATATTATGCACTCAAAAATAACGGCCTGTTATTATTATTAACAGACCGTCCGGTTTTTATATTATGAATTCCTGAATCTGGCAAGAAATTCTTTTGTTTTATATTCTTTTGGATTAATAAAAATATCTTTCGCTGTGCCTTCTTCGCAAATTACACCATCAGCCATAAATACAACATGGCTTGACACATCTCTTGCAAATGCCATCTCATGAGTAACAATAATCATAGTAAATCCCTCTTCTGCAAGAGTTCTGATTACTGCAAGAACTTCACCAACCATCTGAGGGTCAAGTGCTGAAGTCGGCTCATCAAAAAGAATAACCTCAGGCTGCATTGCTAGTGCTCTTGCAATTGCCACACGCTGTTTCTGTCCGCCTGATAACTGTCGGGGTTTTGCATTTACATAGGGAGCCATGTCAACTTTTTCAAGGTAAGTAAGCGCCAAATCACGAGCCTCTTCCTTACTTTTTTTAAGAACCTTAATAACGCCTACCATACAGTTTTCCAAAACAGTCATATTACTGAAAAGGTTAAAGCTTTGAAACACCATGCCAACCTTTGCACGATATGACGACTGATTAAATCCCCTGCCTGTTATAGGTTCTCCGTGATAAAGAATATCTCCGCTTGTCGGTGTCTCAAGAAGATTTATACATCTTAAAAGTGTTGATTTTCCTGAGCCTGAAGCTCCAATTATACATGTTACATCACCGGTATCAACAGTAAAGTCAATATCCTTAAGAACAACATTTTTTCCGAAGGTTTTGCTTAAGTGATTTATCTCAAATACATGATTATCTTCCATTAAACTTACCTTCCTTCTCTGCTGTCGCAGTTTAAATCACCAACACTGGCTTTTTTTGCTTCACTGTACCTATGCATTCCGCTTGTATGTGCAAGCGTATCTTTTGTGGCAAGATCAAAGTTATCCGGGCCATCCATTCTGTCTTCCCAAACACGAAGTATTCTTGAGCATGTAAACGTAAGTACAAAATATATTACCATTGCAATTGCAAATGCCTCAAAATATGTGTACAGTGCACCTGCCACACCTTTTGTTGTATAAAAAAGCTCAACAATTCCGATGATTGAAAGAACACATGTATCCTTGATATTGATTATGAGGTTATTTCCTATCTGAGGCATAATATTTCTTAATGCCTGAGGAAGAATTACATTTATCATCGTCTGTAAATGTGTCATTCCAATTGCTTTTGCACCCTCTGTCTGCCCTGGGTCAATTGAAAGAATGCCGCCTCTGACCGTTTCAGCCATATATGCGCCTGTATTTATTGATACAATAAAGAATGCAGCCTGCCACATCCCCATATTGATGTTTAAAAGCGCAGCAGAACCGAAATAAATGAACATAGCCTGTGCCATCATAGGCGTGCCTCTGAATACCTCAACATAAACATTAAGTATAAACTTTACAATGCCGATAAAAACCCATTTAGCAGGGTTTTTATTCTTGTCAGCGGGTATAGTCTGAACTATACCCACTGCAAAGCCTATAACACAGCCGATAAATGTTGAAATTAAGGCAATTAGCATCGTATTTCCGGCACCGCGCAGAAAGGATCCGCTGTAGCGCTCCAATATATATACTATTCTTCCCCAAAATGTTGCGGGCATTTTAGCACTCTCCTTTCCGCTTTCATTTGAGAATCATTGATTATTTGCTAAGAGGCTGAACAGCAATTGCCTCATTCATCATCTTTGTGTAATCATCTGGTGTCATTTTTTCAAGTACACCGTTGATTTTACCAAGAAGATCCGAATTACCCTTCTGTACTGAAACGCCTATGTTGATTTCTTCATCTGATACCTCAAATGCTCCATCTTTACCTGAGAAGTCAAGAAGTTTGAAATCAGGATAAGCAACACAAGCAGCAAGAGCTGTAGGCTGGTCTGTTACAACAAGATCACACTTATTCGATTCAAGTGCAACGAGCATTGCAGGAGCTGATTCCTGCGCAGGAAGAATGTTTGCATTAGAAATCTGAGGAAGGCATGTGTCATACCATACTGTATTCTGCTGTGAAGTACATGTTGCACCAGCAAGATCAGCTACACTTGCAGCATTTGCATAAGGGCCGTCAGCCTTTACAAGTGTAACGATTGAAGCATAGTAATAAGGTTTTGAAAAATCAACCATTTCAAGTCTTTCTGAAGTAATTGACTGGCCTGCAATAACACAATCAACTGTTCCTGACTGAACTGCAGGTACAAGTGAATCCCAATCAAGCTTAACGATTTGAAGTTCCATGCCAAGTTCTTCTGCAATGTGTTTTGCCATCATTACGTCATAGCCGTAAGCATAGTCAGGGCTGTCCTTAATGGGGACTGCGCCGTTTGAATCATCTGACTGTGTCCAGTTATACGGAGCATATCCACATTCCATTGCAACTGAAAGTACATTGTCATTTAATACGTCTGTTCCTTCTGTCTTTTTTCTCCCTCTGTCTTTGCTGCATCAGTTGTCTTTTCTTCGGTTTTGCTTGATGATGAGCATCCTGCAAATGCAAGCATACATACCATAGCAAGTGCTGATACTGATAATAATTTTCTCTTCATAGTCCTTACTCCTTTTTTATAGATGTTTTGTAAGATTGTTTGTCAAAATAATAAAAAAATGCCAAATCTCTACTACTCTAGTGAAGATTTGGCACAAAAAAACCAATAGCATAATTAAATGATAGCTCTCCACAAAAGTGACAGGCCGCTGCATATTCTGCAGTGTCCCAGCTCTATTGCCTTGGGCAAGAAAAAGAGCTTCGGCAAAAAACCCTTTCCACTAAGACAGACGCCCACTTAACGTCTTAGAGTACTGTTGTTTTTCGCACCTCTACCAGCTTTTAGAACATCTCCGAAACAAACAATTCTATATAGTGGAATACTAACACCTCTTTTAAATAAAGTCAATATATACACTTGTTTTTACATAAACTTTGTAAAATTTATTGCTGTATTATATAAGCCATACTTCACTCAAAAGTCTTACACCATCCACTATTTTTTTATCTGAGAGTTCAGCATATCCAATAAGAACTGTGCTTTTATATTTTTCCGGAATATCTTCGACGAAGTATCTTGAAATCGGGTATACTCTTACTCCTGCTTTTTCAGCTAGCGCCACCATTTCATTTTCGCTTAGACCGTTAAGTAGTTTAATAGCCATATGGTGACCTGCATTTTCCCCGTTTAATTTAATTCTACCCTTAAATTTTTTCAGTTCGTTTAACAAAACATTCCTTTTTTCTCCGTACAGCTTTCGCATTCTGTTCAGGTGTCTCTCATAGTGGCCCTCAGAAATAAATGTAGTTAAAATATTCTGTTCAAGCACAGAAACTGCAGAGCTGAACTTTGTGTATTTTTCGTTATAGTAATCCAACAGCTTCTCCGGAAGCACCATATAGCTTATTCTTACAGACGGAGCAATCGTTTTCGAAAATGTTCCCAGATATATTACCCTTCCCCTTACATCAATGCTTTGAACCGATGGTATAAGCTTTGAGTTATATCTGAATTCACTGTCATAATCATCCTCTATTATATACCTATGCTCTTTTTCATAGGCCCAATTCAAAAGCTTTACTCTTCTGCCGGCAGGCATTGTTATTCCCAGTGGAAACTGATGAGATGGGGTAACATACACCGCTGTATTATCTTCCTTAGGCAATAAATCTGTTCTCATACCGCCCTCGTCAACCGTTATAAAATCTACAACATGCCCAAGGCTTTTAAAAAAAGAATATGCTTCATAGTATACAGGGTTTTCCATCGTTATTTTATAATTTGTCCCCAATAAACCGCTGATTATGTTAAGCAGGTTGTCCATGCCGGCACCGATTATTACCTGCTTCGCTGAACAATTAACTCCTCTTGAATTATATATATGATTTGCTACGGATTTTCTCAGCTCATAATCTCCCTCCGGAGGTGAACTTTTAAGCACATTCGGATTGTATTCGTTGAAACAGTTCTTCATCAGCTTTCGCCATGTGTTATAAGGAAAGCTTTCATAGTCAACACCATCTGTAGCAAAATTGATTTTAATATTATCTTCATATACTTTTGCTGTGTTGCTGTCATTTTCCACATTTATCTGCTTAGCAAAATTGAACTTGTCGATTTCGCAGACATAATATCCGCTCTTTGCTCTTGCCTCAATAAATCCTTCGGAAACAAGCTGTGAATATGCCGTTTCTACCGTATTTACACTCACGCTTAAATTTTCAGACATTTTTCGTTTAGAAAAAAGCTTTGTTCCTGCAGAGAGATTACCTGTCTGTATTTCCTCTTTCAATTGTTTATATATTTGAAAATAAAGAGATTCTTCATTTGATTTATCATTTAATGTTATCATACGGCCTCCAACTGATACCATAAAATTTTTGTAATCTGGGAGTTTTAATACGGTCAGATTAATAGTATTATAAGGCACATAATTTATTGAGTCAACAAAAATAATATCACGGAGGTAGTACTATGAATAACACAGCAGTAAAATCAACATCATCAGCAAAATCAATCGCAATTAACGGATTATCAATCGCGCTTGTGTTTGTAGCAACAGGCTTTATTAACATTAAGCTTCCTATAGCGGCAAGCGGTGGTCTTGTTCATCTTGGAAATATTCCTCTTTTCCTTGCAGCAATTATTTTCGGCAAAAAAACCGGTGCTATTGCAGGATCAATAGGTATGGCACTATTTGATATTTTTTCAGGATGGGCGCTTTGGGCTCCCTTTACATTTGTAGTAGTTGGAATTATGGGGTATACTGTTGGAAAAATAACTGAAAAAGATGAGCATAACACTCTTTTGTGGTATGTACTCGCAATTTTAGCTGCTCTTATAATAAAAATTGTAGGCTACTATATTGCCGAGGGAATTATATACGGAAACTGGATAGCCCCTGTATCAAGCATACCCGGAAATATTGTTCAGGTACTTGTTGCAGCAGTTATTGTTCTTCCACTCGCAAAGTCTCTTAAAAAGCAGCTTTCAGCTATAGCAAGGAGTTGATTTTATGTATAAAATAATGACACCGGGTCCTACACAGGTAAGGGACAATGTTCGTTCAGCCAGAAGTTTACTGACTACAAATCCGGATATTGACCCTGAATTTGCAGAGTACTATAAAGACACCTGCGATATGATAGGTGAAACAATTCATTCTACAGGTAATATATATATAATGTCCGGTGAAGGGATTCTTGGTCTTGAAGCAGCATGTGCTTCACTTACAGAAACGGGCGACCGTGTATTGGTTATAGATAACGGTATATTTGGCAAGGGCTTCGGAGATTTTGTTAAAATATATGGGGGTATACCGATTTACTATACCAAGAGCTACCGCAAACCCATAAATCCTGAAGAACTAAGAGAATATCTTAAAACCAATCATAATTTTAAGTATGCGACAATTGTTCACTGTGACACGCCGAGCGGTATGCTCAATGATGTAAAAGAAATTTGTCCGATATTAAATGAATACGGAATATTAACCGTGGTTGATTCTGTTTCGGCTTCATTCGGTGTTCCGCTTTATGTTGATGCATCAAAAATAGATATCTGCTGCATGGGCTCGCAGAAGGTTCTTTCTGCACCTCCCGGACTTACAATGCTATCTGTAAGCAATAGCGCAATAACGGCAATGGAAAAACGAAAAACACCAATTGCATCCTTCTATTGCAACATACTTACATTTAAAAACTACTATGTGCAAAAATGGTTTCCCTATACAATGCCCATTAGTGACATTATGGGACTTAATAAGGCTGTTAAAAATGTTTTATACGATAAAAACATCATAAAAAGGCATCATGTAATAGCTGAGGCCACTAGAAAAGCCGTTACATCGGCGGGTCTTTCACTTTATGCTGATGGAGGTTATTCCGATACTGTCACAGTAATAAACGTACCTCAAAGTCTTTCTGACAAACAAATACTTAATACAATGCGTGATGAGTATAACATCCTTATTGCAGGCTGCTTTGATATTCTTTCCGGAAAGGTGTTCAGAATCGGACATATGGGCGAAAATGCTAATGTAAAAGATGTTGCTGAAACGCTCTTTGCCCTTGATAAAACATTTAATAGACTTAATTATCCTCTTAAATGCAGTATGTCAGATGTATTCATGGATGAAATAAACAAATCGGATATAACATTATAATAATTCTGACCACCAGCTTAGTTGATTTGTAAAATAAAAGTAGACAAGGAATATAATCGTCTTGCCTACTTTTTGCTTTCTAATTAACTAATTCTTTTCGGGTGGTTATTTTCCACTAACATAAGTATATGGCTTTGTTACACAATAAAAGCCCCGCAGTACCGTGCAGAGCCTATTATTATTATACTGTAATTACCTTCGCACATGTCTGCATTTTTTCAACTATCTCATACATATTGCTTGTTATACCTACTTTAAGCTGTTCAGTAAGATTATAGTAGTTCAAGCATGTTCCGCATACCAATACCTGTGTACCTTTTTCTATAAGTACATTCAAACTGTTTATTATATCTATCTTATCACTAGTTGGAATCTTAACTCCGCTGTTCATAAAAATTACATAGGCCGGAATATTATCTCCCTCTGACAATGTATAGAGCATCATTTTTGCAAGATTACTTCCAAGCGTATAATCACCCTCGCCAACATAATCTTTTCCAAAGAATACAGCATATCCGCATCCCAAAGGACCACAGGCAGGAGCAGGCATATCCTTGGTCACTGACGAGTTCACATCTGCACCGCCTGCAAAAACTACTTCAAAGCCTTTGTCTGCTTTATTTACATTTACAGCAATCCCCTTATCTGCCGCCAGTCGTTTAAGATTTTCAACAGCTATTTCATTATCAACGGCAACCGTTAAATCCTGTTCACCCGAATCAATTTCTTTTTTAGCAAGCACAACCGGCATAGGACATGCTTTCCCTCTTGCATCAATATATTTTGACATATTACATCCTCCTTTTTCGTTATTCTGCTAAAAGTATATCCATCTTGCTTTTAAAAGTCAATCATAATATAATACTGTAAGCTACAATAAAAGGAGTGACAAAAATGAGAAAAGAACACTATTACCTTCTTGCTTTTAACTCAACACACTTTGCAATATCAGCGGAAACCTATCTTTCTAAAACCATTCATGTCACCATTATGCCAACTTTAAGAAAAATAACAGCTTCATGCGGCATTTCAATAAGGATTGAGCCTGAAAATTATACTAAAGCAGTTGAACTTATCAACTCTAATCCTAAAATCAAAAAGAACTCAATGCCTTATGAAATATCAGATGAAAATGTAATTCCTTTAAGCTATGAAAATTAAACCTAACACAACAAAAGACCTGCCATAATTGGAGGTCTTTCGGGGAAATAAAAGGTTTAATGAAATAAATAAAGGGGCCTTTATTTAATCATTTACAACTTTAACGTAGGTTAGTGCTAAAGCTATAAAGTATAATACACCATTATTATTTCTTTGTCAATACTATGATCTAATATTCTAAATAATTTTATTATTTTCCAAGGTAGTTCTTTCCGCCCATATAAGGTCTTAATACTTCAGGGATTCTTACTGAACCATCAGCCTCAAGATTGTTTTCAAGAAAAGCAATAAGCATTCTGGGCGGTGCTACAACAGTATTATTAAGAGTATGTGCAAAATATTTCTCGCCACTTTCTCCAGAAACTCTGATTCTAAGTCTTCTTGCCTGTGCATCCCCAAGGTTTGAACAGCTTCCTACTTCAAAATATTTTTTCTGTCTAGGCGACCATGCTTCAACGTCTATTGACTTAACCTTAAGGTCTGCAAGGTCTCCTGAGCAGCACTCAAGTGTCCTTACAGGGATATCAAGTGATCTGAAAAGGTCAACTGTATTCTGCCAAAGCTTATCAAACCACATTTTACTTTCTTCCGGTTTACATACTACAATCATTTCCTGTTTCTCAAACTGATGAATTCTGTAAACACCTCTCTCTTCAATGCCATGTGCTCCCTTTTCTTTGCGGAAACAGGGAGAATAACTTGTGAGAGTATAAGGCAAGTCTGACTCCTTATTAACTGTATCAATAAATTTTCCTATCATTGAATGTTCGCTCGTTCCGATAAGGTAAAGATCCTCACCCTCGATCTTATACATCATGGCATCCATTTCATCAAAGCTCATAACGCCTGTAACCACATCGCTTCTTATCATAAAGGGAGGTATACAGTATGTGAATCCTCTGTTAATCATAAAATCTCTTGCATAAGAAATAACTGCCGAATGAAGGCGCGCAATATCTCCCATAAGGTAATAGAAGCCATTTCCTGCTACCTTTCTTGCACTTTCAAGGTCAATGCCATTAAAACTTTCCATAATTTCTGAGTGATAAGGAATTTCAAAATCAGGAACGGCAGGCTCTCCATATTTTTGAACCTCCACGTTTTCGCTGTCATCTTTACCGATAGGCACAGAAGGGTCAATGATGTTTGGAATTGTCATCATAATTTTTTTGATTTTTTCTTCTACTTCTTTTTCTCTTTCAGAGAGCTCGTCAACTTTTGAAGCATCAGCAGAAATCTGTGCCTTGATTTTCTCTGCTTCTTCTTTTTCGCCTTTTGCCATAAGTCCTCCGATTTGCTTTGAAAGCTTGTTCCTTTCAGCACGGAGTACTTCTACTTCCTGTTTTATCTTCCTGTTTTCAATATCAAGCTCTATTACCTCGTCAACGAGGTGAAGTTTTCTGTCCTGGAATTTGTTCTTAATATTCTGTCTAACTATTTCGGGATTTTCACGTAAAAATTTAATGTCAAGCATTTGATTTTCCTCCTAAAAATTAATAAAAAAACTCGTCCCTGAAAAAACAGGGACGAGTATAATAACCCGCGTTGCCACCCAGATTGACAGCCATAAAGTATACGACTATCCTCTTTAACTGCTGTAAAGGGCATGCCCTTTCGGCTTTCACCGAAGACTACGAAAGTGGAACGTCTCGTCAAAATACCGGTTCACACCAACCACCGGTTCTCTGAAATTTATCGTAAGATTTAGCTTTCATCAACGTCTTATAAATATAAACTTGAAATTATTATATCACGCCAATTGAAAAATGCAACAAAAAAATATGTTCCTTTTTATATGGTATACCCAATAACGACCGAAAATAATAATTATTCTATAGTTTCCATGAGGCTGACTGTTGCTGCAGTTCAACCATATGCTTATATAATCCGTCTTCAATAAACTTCTCTTAATATAATTTTCTCTGCATATCTTCATAAAAACACCATGATAAAGAACAAAAATTTTAACGTTGCATACTATGATAATAAGCATTGTCCCAATACCATTTAAATCATATTGTCAGTAGTCAAATTAAATTTTGAGGTTAGAAAAAATGTATCAAAAATACATAAAAAGGATTCTTGATGTTGCACTATCAGTATGTGGGTTAATTGTGCTCTCACCCATATACTTAATACTTGCTATTGCTATCGAAATTGACGATCCAGGTCCAATATTTTTCCGCCAAAATCGAATTGGCATACATAAGACTAATTTTAGTATTCTAAAATTTCGAACCATGAAAGTTAACACACCAAAAGATACCCCTACTCACCTGCTTGAAAACCCTGATCAATATATAACCAAAATTGGCAAGTTTATGCGAAAAACAAGCCTGGATGAGTTGCCACAAATTGCACAAATTTTTACAGGTAAAATGACCATCATCGGTCCAAGGCCTGCTTTGTGGAACCAATATGATTTAATTGAAGAACGTGATAAGTACGGCGCAAATGATATTAAACCAGGCCTAACCGGTTTGGCACAGATCAACGGGCGTGATGAACTACCAATACAATTAAAGGCATTCTATGATGGTGAATATGCAAAAAAAATCAGTTTCATTTTCGATGTAAAATGCTTCATCAATACCATTTTTAAAGTATTGAGGCATGACGGTGTTATTGAAGGCGGAACAGGCGCAATAAAGAAAAAGAAGGCATATAAAAAATGACTCATCCTCTAGTTTCAGTGATTATTCCAACTTATAAGCGTACTGCGGAATACTTGTCTCGTGCGGTTTCATCTGTGCAGCACCAGACATATTCCAATGTTGAAATACTTGTTATTGATGACAGCCCTGATACATATGAAAATAGGTGTGAAATTGAAACATACATGCAATCTATTTGCGGAGAGAAAATAAAGTATTTTCAGAACGAAAAAAACATTGGTGGGTCTTTGTCTCGAAATCGAGGAATAGATAACTCAAAAGGAGATTTTGTTACGTTTCTTGATGATGATGACGAGTACATGCCCGAGAAAGTTGAAAAACAATTAGCTTTTATGATTGAAGGCGGATACGACTTGACATTTTCAAATATGATAATGTATGGCAAAGATGGAAATGTTGTTGATTACCGAGAATACAAAGATATTCCTGCCTTTGATAATAAGTCATTATTACATTATCATTTGATGAAACATCTCACAGGGACTCCCACTTTTATGTTTAAATCTGATAGTTTAAGGAAAATTGGCGGTTTCAGCGATGTAAAAATGGGGCAGGAGTTTTATTTAATGCTTAAATCAATTGAACAAGGCCTTAAAATTGCTTATTTTCCAGTATGTGACGTCAAAGTTTACAAACATGCTGATGGCGGAATTTCCCAAGGAAAAAACAAGATTAACGGTGAAAAAGCACTTTATCAATTTAAAAAAACATATTTTCGAATCTTATCCAAACGAGAAAGAGTGTTTATTAAATTTAGACATTGGGCAGTTATGGTTATAGCTTATAAACGAAACGGTATGCATTTGAAAATGCTTGGGGCAGGGTTCTTGGCACTGTTTTCTTCTCCAATTGATTTCTTTAACCAGTCATATCAGTTTTTAGCTAAAATTTTATATACCAGAAAACATAATCAGGAGGAACTCTAAATTGTCATTATATGAAAAGATTCTAAACAGAGAAGAAAACCTTGCTCTTGTTGGCCTGGGATATGTTGGTATGCCTATTGCAGTTGCGTTTGCAAAAAAAGTTAACGTAATTGGATTTGATAATAACAGTACAAAAATCGATTTATATAAAAGAGGAATTGATCCTACTCACGAAGTTGGAAACACGGCAATTCAAAATACTTCAATAGAATTTACAGACAATGAAACTAGCCTGCGTCGAGCAAAATTTTTCATTATAGCTGTTCCAACTCCAGTTAATCAAGATAAAACGCCCAATTTGACACCGGTTGAGAATGCAAGCCATGTTGTTGGAAGAAATCTAACAAGCGGATCTATTGTTGTTTATGAGTCCACAGTTTATCCCGGCGTTACTGAAGATGTCTGTGTCCCGATTCTGGAACACGAATCCGGACTTAAATGTGGTGTTGATTTCAAGGTCGGCTACAGTCCCGAGCGTATTAATCCGGGCGACCATGTGCATCGGCTGGAGAATATCCGTAAAATAGTTTCAGGTATGGATGAGGAATCGCTTCAGGAAATAAAACAGATTTACAATCTTGTTATCGAAGTCGGCACATATCCGGTTTCATCTATTAAAACAGCGGAAGCAATCAAGGTGGTTGAAAATAGTCAGCGTGATATTAACATTGCTTTTATGAATGAATTAGCAATGGTCTTTGACAGAATGGGCATTGACACAAATGAAGTTATAGATGGCATGAATACCAAATGGAATGCCCTTGGATTCCGTCCAGGGTTGGTTGGAGGTCACTGCATTGGAGTTGATCCATATTACTTCACATACAAGGCCGAGAAACTTGGGTATCATAGTCAAATTATCCTTTCTGGACGAAAGGTGAATGATAGCATGGGTGGATTTGTAGCTGATGCGGCAATTAAGCAAATGGTGCTCGCCGGCAAGTCCCCAAGAAATGCAAAAGTTGTTATTCTTGGACTTACATTTAAAGAGAATTGCCCAGACAGCAGAAATTCAAAGGTTGAAGATATTATCAAACGTCTTGGGGAATATGGAATAGAACCGGTTATTATTGATCCTTGGGCAAATGAACGTGATGCAAAACTAGAGTACAACATAGAACTTAAAAAGTTAGATGATGCACATAATGCTGATTGCATCATCGTTGCTGTTGCTCATAATGAATATAGAAAAATGTCGATGGAGGACATTGATTTACTTTATAAGGACGATTTAACGTCCAATGAGAAAGTTTTAATTGATGTTAAAGGAATTTATAAAATCAGTGAGATTCAAAAATTCGGATATCGGTATTGGAGACTGTAAAATATTATGGGAAAGATTGTTACATTCTCGTTTGACGACGGAAGGAGCAACAACTATGAAGCCGCAGAAATCCTTAGCAGCTATGGTTACCAAGGCACCTTTCATATAACAACCGGTTATGTTGATGGCACTTGGAAATCTCCAACAGGCTGGAAAAGTGCCGGAACTCCCTTATCTATAGAGCAGGTAATATCACTCAGAAATCAGGGTCATGAAATCTCTTTGCATGGAGATAAACATTTAACTGAAAAAGAAGATTTTTCTGTTGCTTATTCAAAACTTGAACAATGGGGAGTTATTAAAAAATGTGAACATATCGGTTTTTCGCTTCCAAATTCTCAAGTTGATAAGTTTGTGCTATCAACCTTTATACAATCATTAAAAGATTCCCCGCTTTTGTATATAAGATGCGGCAGACACCCAAACTCAACTTCTTTCTATAAAAAAATATTCTATGCAATATACAGAGTGAGCGGTAATGCTCTGGCATACCAAATATTTAATTCTCAAAATTATAATGACTTAAATGTTATCAATCGATTTTCGTTATATTCTGTAGTGGTAAAAGCTAGCGATACTCCTGGCAATTTGATTAAATATACTGCTAACCTACCGGATAATTCGTATGTAATATTTATGATGCATAGTATTTTAAACAATACTGACAGCCTTTATGGTTCTGATTCATGGTATTGGGATAAAAAAAATCTTATTCAAATATGCAATATGATACAAAACGATGATAATATCTCGGTCAAAACTATTGCTCAAACTATAAGACTCATGTCAGAAGATTAAAAAGAAGGGCTGTGCAATGTATACTTTTCAATTAATAAATTATAAAGATATAGATGCTGCTGAATATAACGAATTTGAAGATAAACTTATATTTCAAACAAAAGAATGGATTTCTTTTATAGTTGAAACTCAAAAAGTGACTCCTATTATTATAAAAATATTTGGTGATGATAACTATATTGGCTACTATACAGGCTTTTTCTTCAAAAAATTTGGGATAAAAATTGTCGGAAGTCCTTTCAGGGGGTGGTCGACTCTCTATATGGGCTTAAATTTAAAAAACAACGAAAATAGAGTTGATATAGTAATACCATTATGGAATTTCTTAAAAAAACATTATCATATTTGGTATATGGAACTTATAGACAGATTTATAACTGCTGAAGACGCCGAAAATGCAAAATTGGATTTTTCTTTTCAAAAATCTTATGAAAAAGATATAAGCGGTGAAGAGATGGATGTATTTAAATCTTTGTCAAGTACATGCAAAAATGAAATTCACAGATTTGAGCGTAATGAAGCAATAATAAGAGAGGTTGAACCAACCCAAGAATTTGCAGAAAAATATTATAATCAATTAAAAATAGTTTTTGGCTATCAAAATTTGATTCCAAGTTACGATTTAAAGCGTGTTCAAAAATTATTTGAATACATTAAAGAAATTGGAGGCGCTTTGTATTGTACTGAAGTATTATCCCCGAACGGTATCAGTATCGGAACACAAATCGGCTTTGCCTACAATAATTACTGCTATTTGTGGGGATTAACAGTTATTAGGGATGAGCAGTATTATCAGAGCAACACACTGCTTTGGGATGCCATAAAGCATTGGAAAGCCCTCGGCTACAATACATATGATATGGTTGGAGAGCGAGAGTACAAATTGAAGTTTCATCCTTATGAAATTGTTATCCCAAGAATTACCATATATCGCTTCAAGATTTTAAACCGGCTTAGAGACTCTGCTCAAAAGCTGTATTGGAAAGCTAATAAGTTAAAAGCAAAGATAACATTGAAAAAGTAATCATATTAGTAATTAAGGTGATAAATTTATGTATGATGTAGGAATTTGCGGAAACTTTGGAGGAGATACCGAAATACAATGCGGACAAATTTATAAAACAAGAGAATTGGATAAAGCATTAAAAGAAAAATATACTGTTTCGGAAATTAATACACACAGATGGACAAAACATCCGCTGAGATTAATTATTCAATGTTTTTCTTTGTTTAAGAACTCCCAAAATATAGTCATCTTGCCCGGGAAAAACGGCCTGAAGTTATTTGCTCAATTTTTTTGCATTCTAGCCAAATATTATCATAAGCCAATATTTTATGCTGTCGTTGGCGGTTGGCTGCCCGAAACACTTGATAACAATTCAAGATTGATAAAATGCCTAAATAATTTTAAAGGCATTTTTTTAGAAACCAATTCAATGGCTGCAAGTCTTAATGCAAAAGGTCTTAAGCGTGTATATTTTATGCCGAATTTTAAAACTTTGAACATTGTTGGTCAACAAGAACTCGTTTATTCAATTGAAGAACCTCACCGTCTTTGTACATTTTCACGCATATTTAAAGAAAAAGGCATTGAAGATGCTATAAATGCTGTTAAAAATATAAACGATAAATTAGGCCGTATTGCATATACGTTGGATTTGTACGGAATGGTTGAATCTTGGTATGAACAAAAATTTACAGAAATTGTTGAAACATTACCAGCGTATATAAAATATAAAGGTATAGTATCATCCGACAGTTGTACAAATATTTTAAAAAACTATTATTCATTACTGTTTCCTACTTACTATGACGGTGAAGGATTTGCCGGTACAATACTTGATGCATATGCTGCAGGGATTCCCGTTATTTGCACTGATTGGAAATATAACAGTGAAATTGTTCATAATAATTTCACCGGATTGGTATATTCGGTGAAAGAAAAAAACGGTCTTGAAGATATTCTTACGTCAATATTGGATAATCCAAATAAAATAAATGCATATAAAGTGAACTGTCTTGATGAAGCCTATAAATATGATCCTCAGGAGGCTGTTAAAATACTTACACATCATTTTGCAATTGACAATAACCAATATAATCAAATTGAGAAATCGGAGAAAGACGATGATATCAGAAAATAAACCAAAATGGAATAATTTCAATGTTTTTTTGGTTATTGCTTTGGCTGGCATATGTTTAACACCTTTGTTTGAAACAAATATTAAAACTACTCCTAGAATTTTTCAATTAGCTATTTTAATTCTATGGTTTTTTGATGTGGTTATTGTGAAAGGCAGACTGAGAGTTACTAAGCAGGTCCTATTCATTTTTGTCTGGATGTTGTGGGAAGCGGCATATAAATTAATTGGAATTTCTTCTGCCACCTGGTCAAATATATTTCAAAAAGAGATCTTTTACAGCTTAATTATAATTATGCTGTATATGAAAACAGGAACATCTTTTAAGCAAAAAAAAATGATTGTATGGTCTATTGTAATGATTTTAGCATTTAATGTAATTGATAACATAATGCTTTGCACAAAATACCCCACGGCAAACGAAATGGTTGCAGGCGGTACTGAAGATTTATCTGTTGCTTTTTTTGCCGGTCTAAATATAGGTACAACTATGTTTGGTTTCATAACAGTGTTGTTTTCCGGTATTATGCTAATAATTGCATTAAATGATATTAAATTTAAAACTCGTATATTTTTCGGGCTATTGTCTGTGTGTGCAGACTACTTTGTTGTATTTCTTTCAAACAGGGGCATCACAGTACTTGTATGGATATTGATGACAGCTCTGATACTGTTTACTAAATTTTTTATCAAAAACTCAAAGAATAAATTTATTTGCGTGACAAGTATAATTGCAATTTTCATTGCTGCAAATTTCTTATCAGTCCCAATTTTAAAATGGCTGATAATTAATATAGATTCTTATCGTCTGCAGCTGAGATTTAATACTCTTTTAAATTATATGATATCCGGAGGCAGTAGTTATATTAGCCACTCTAGTTTTATAGAGAGGCTGTCTTTCCTAGAGCTTAGCTGGAACACATTTATTAATAATTTTTTTAATTTTGTATTTGGTGTAGGATATCCTCAATTTAATGACCATATTGCATATGGTGTCGGTTCGCATTCTGAGATTATTGACTCATTGGCTAAATATGGGATTATCGGAGGGTTTTTTATTTTCAACATTTTGAAGTACAGCTTAAAATCAGTTTTTGAAAATCTACGAGCCTATAAATTTTCCACAGAAACTATAATAATAATGTTAACATTCCTTATTTATGGCCTGCTTAATAATGCATTTACTCCTGAAGTTGGCGTTATAATTTTCTTCTTGCTCCCATTGTCGCCATTATTAATTGAAAGGAAAAATAATTAACATGAATAGAACTGCTTTGTTTATGAGGAAATGCAAATATAAGCTTTTGAACTTTATATTTAATGCCGGAGTAGTTTATAGGAAGTTAGGCTCTTATTCTCCTAAATATCATAATTTGAAAAAATATCAAAATGTATATAAGGGAAAAAGATGCTTTATTCTATGTACAGGACCAAGCTTAAATATCAATGATTTAGAGATGCTTGAACATGAATATACTTTTGGAATGAATTCAATATGTTTGGTATTTGACAAGACAAAATGGAGACCAACATTCTTTGGAATCCAGGATGATTTAGTATATAAAAAAGTGGCTAAAACCTTACATAAAGAAAACAAGACAAAGGTGCTTTATGGCAGTACCGTTAAATTGTTATATAAAAAAAAGAAGAACTGGATTGGCTTTCCTTTAAATATAAATTACCATCTTTACGAACGCCTTTGGGAAAAACGTTTTTTTGCAAAATTTAGCCATAATGCGTATTTCGAAGTATATGATGGTTATTCAATAACTTACTCCCTTATACAAATAGCAATATATATGGGATTTAAAGAAATTTATTTGCTGGGTGCAGATTGCAGTTTTTTAGGTACAAAGCAGCATTTTATTGAGCATGGGCACTATGATAATGATATTGGTTCTGCAGCTGAAAGAAATATTACATCTTATGCTGAAGCAAAGAACTATGCAGATCAACATAATATAAAAATATTTAACGCTACTCGCGGCGGTAAACTCGAAATTTTTCCTAGGGTATCTCTTGAACAAATATTAAGGTGAATATATGAGGAAAATCAATAAAATAAACAAAAATATTAAAGCAACAGGAATGTACACAATCGCTAATTTTTTCAATAAAGCCTCCTCATTATTATTATTGCCAATATTCACAAGAATTTTGACAGCCACAGATTATGGCATTGTTTATACATATTCTGCTTGGATTATAATTGGAGAATTAGTAATTGGAATGTCCTTGGGAAATACTTTAAGGTCAGCATATCTTGACTATCAAGATGATATAGGCACCTATATTTCTTCCATGTATGCTTTGTCCATACTGGTATTATTAATTGAAGTGCCTGTACTAGTACTGGCTAACAATTATTTTATTCACCTTCCCCTATTGTATTTAGTATTAGGGATTGGACAATCGTTCGGTACTTTTATCATAGATACCTCTCTAACAAAATACATGATGGAGCAAAGATATAATGCAAGAGCTGTTTTATCTGTTATTCCAAACATTATTTCAATAGTAATTTCTATTTTTATGATTATAAACATGTCAGATAATAAGTATTGGGGACGTATTATACCAATGGCATTTGTTCCTATGTTAATTGGTATTTTTATTTTATTGAATTCATTTATTAAATATCATAAGATCAATATTTATTATTGGAAATATGGCCTAAAATTTTCAGTTCCATTGGTAATTCACGGATTATCTATTTACATTCTTTCACAATCAGACCGAACCATGCTTACTGCTATGAGATCTCCGTTAGAAACCGGTATATACAGTGTTGTATATAATTTAAGTCTTGCTGTGACTGTTATTACACAGGCACTTGAATCGGTTTGGATCCCGTGGTTTACAAAAAAGTATAAAAATTACCAGAAGGAAGAAATAAATCACTTTGCCAAAGCATACATCGGAATTGCTGCAATTTTTACTTGTGGAGCAATGCTTTGTCTTCCGGAAATTTTAAAGATATTTACAACATCAGAATACTGGAAAGGAATAAATTTAATCTCGCCGATTGTTTTAGCTTCATTTATTACGTTTTTATATTCAATTTCTGTCGATCTTGAATATTTATATAAATCGACACTATATATTGCAATTAATACTTGTATTGCTGCAGGTATAAATTTGGTTTTAAATTATATATTCATACCAAAATTTGGAGCAGTCGCTGCAGCATCTACTACATTAATTGCATTTACCATTTCATTTATTTTGCACTATTTACATACGCGAAAACTTGATTCCGAGTTATTCCCTTGGAATATATATATAATACCATTAATCTTGGCTATTGTAATTTCCGGTACTTCTTATATTTTAATTGATCATGCCATTATACGCTGGGCTATTGCACTTGTTGTTGCAACACTTGGATTTAGTTATTTTTATAAGAATTATAAATGCTATCTAGGAATGGACGAAAATTAAACACATTTATATATAATCTAAAGGATAGTGTGATATGAAAATTTTGCATATTGCTGCGGGACTTGATGCTGGTGGAGTTGAAAAACTATTATGGGAATATTGTTCAAGAATACAAAGTGACGATTCATCGGTTATTTTCGATTTTGTAACCCACGAGAAAACAGTGGGCCTAATCGAAAAAAAATTGCTAGCATCAGGAAATAAAGTATTTTATGTTACACCTAAGTCGGAGAATATCTTTCGATACATCAGAGAAATATGCATCATTATGAAAAATGGCCAATATTATGTTGTTCATTGTCATCAGGGATATACTAGTTTTTTACCAATGCTACTTGCCTTTATGTTTGGTGTAAAATGCAGAATAGCACACACCCATATGGCTTATATTTCAAAAGTCAGCAAATTAAGAAGGCCATTCACATTCTTGACAAAATTATTTGCGACAGAATTATTTGCATGCAGCAATGAAGCTGCAAAATGGACATGGGGAGCAAATACACTCGATAAAGTTATAATTATGAAAAATGCCATAAATATCAAACTCTATTTATACAATGATGATACAAGGCGGCAAATATCAAAAAAATTAGGACTAGAAGGTAAATTTGTAGTCGGGAATATTGGAAGGCTGTTATATCAAAAAAACCATAAATTTTTAATAGAAATATTTTCAGAAATTAAAAAACTCAAAAAAAATGCAATACTTCTATTAATAGGAAACGGTGATTTAAAAAGTGAAATAAAAGAGCAAATTAAAGTTTTGAATTTAGACGATTCCGTTATTTTTTTAGAATCAGTCAATGATGCTTACAATTATTATAATATTATGGATGTATTTGTATTACCTTCTCGGTATGAGGGGTTAGGAATTGTCAATATAGAAGCTCAGGCGAATGGACTTCTATGCTTTGCTTCAGAAGGTGTCATACCCAAAGATGCAAAAGTTTCAGAATTATTAACTTTTGTTCCTTTAGATGAGACGGCCGAATCTTGGGCACGCGAAATTATATCACACAATAACTTTAACCATAAGGAAAACATGGAATCTGTTATTAATGATGCAGGCTATAGTATAGACAATGAGTGGATAAAACTAAAGAAATTTTATTATAACGCAGTAAATAAATAGACATTATCATACTCATCAAATGAAAGGATGACTGAAAGTGAAAACCGTTGCATTAGTTCCAATTAAGCTTAATTCTCAGCGACTGCCTCATAAAAATATATTACCTTTAGCTGGCCATCCTTTATGCTGGCATATACTTAACACGCTGAACTGTGTTCAAGGGATTGATGAAATATATGTATATTGCAGTGATGAAGATGTAATAAAATACATACCTGGAGGAGTTGTTTTCCTGAAACGTGATAAATGCTTAGACCAAGACACCGTTAAAGGATTTGATATCTACAATAAATTTATAAATACTATTGATGCTGACATATATATTCTTGCACATACTACGTCACCTTTCATAAAATCGGAAACCGTTCAAAAAGCTTTGAACTCCATTCTTGATAATACACATGATTCTGCTTTTTCTGCAAAAAGAATTCAGACATTTGCCTGGTATAACGGTAAGCCTATTAATTATGAGCTGAATGATGTTCCACGAACTCAAGATCTTGAACCAATTTGGGTTGAAACCAGTGGATTCTTTATTTTCAAAAAAGAAATTTTTACCGTCCATCATCGACGTATAGGTTTTAATCCGTACATTGCTGAAGTATCATATATCGAAGCTATTGATATAGACGAGCCAGATGATTATGAAATGGCTCAGAAGTATGTTGAACTAGAAAAAGGTGCGAGGAAATAGATATGGAAAAAAAATTTGTGTTGATTGCAGGCCCTTGTGTAATTGAAACCGAAGAAAATGTAATGCTTATTGCCGAAAGAATAAAAGATATAGCTGACAGATTAAACCTGGATTATTATTTTAAAGCTTCATTTGATAAAGCAAACCGTACTAGTCTTGATTCTTACAGAGGTCCCGGCATTGACATCGGAATGAACATACTTAAGAAAGTTAAAGACAAATATGATCTGAAAATAGCAACAGATATACATGAACCCTGGCAGGCGGAAAGAGTTGCTGAAATTGCTGATATCATCCAAATACCTGCTTTTTTGTGCCGTCAAACTGACTTGGTAGTTGCGGCAGCTAATACTGGTAAAATAATTAATGTAAAAAAGGGTCAGTTTCTTGCCCCATGGGATATGAAGAATGTAATATCAAAAATTGAGGCTACAGGGAATAATAATATTATGCTCTGTGAACGCGGAAATTGCTTCGGTTACAACAGATTGATTGTGGATATGACAGGAATAGTAGAAATGAAGAAGTTAGGATACCCCGTTGTTATGGATGCTACACATAGTGTTCAAAAACCGGGAGGAAATGGCTGCACAACCGGGGGCAACAGCGAATATGTTGAACCTTTGGCCAAGGCAGCATTTGCGGTTGGCGCAGATGCTTTATTTCTTGAAGTCCACCCAGATCCAAGTAATGCATTGTCAGATGGCCCAAATATGGTTAAGCTCGACGAACTTGAAGGAATGCTTCTGCGTATAATAAAAGTATATGACTCAGTTCATTAAATCGAAAGGTGATTATAGTGAATATATTGCAGGAAGCTAAAAGAGTTTTTGATACAGAGATAAAAGCACTTGAAATCACAAGAGATGTTTTGGATTTAACATTTGTCGATATATTAAATGCTGTAACTGAATGCAAAGGAAAAGTCATCATAACCGGCATGGGGAAGTCAGGTCATATCGCACGAAAAGTTGCCGCAACGCTTGCGAGCCTGGGAACCCCTTCATTTTACCTGCACCCTGCAGAAGCCTTGCATGGCGACCTTGGAGTCATTTCAAGCAACGATGTCGTTATTGCAATTAGTTATAGCGGAGAAAGCGAAGAGATCACCAGAATATTGCCTAACATAAAAATGATTGGAGCAAAATTAATAGCAATTTCAAGCAATGCTGATTCTACATTAGTTTGCAATAGTGACTTGGCACAGATTTTTCCTAAATTTAAAGAAGCCTGCTATATGGGACTTGCTCCAACATCAAGCACTACAGTTGCATTATGTTATGGTGATGCACTTGCCGTAGTGGCAAGTGCAGTATATGGTTTTAATGATACAGACTACGGAAAGCGGCATCCGGGAGGAGCCCTCGGAAAAAAAGTACTTGTCAAAGTTCGTGATTTAATGCAAACAGATGATGAAAATGCTATTATTAATATAAATAGTACTTTAAATGAAGCAATTGTACAGCTTAGTAAAAAAGCGTTGGGCATTGTATCTGTTGTTGATGATGAAAAACATTTGCTTGGAGTTATAACTGATGGGGATTTAAGACGTTTGCTTTCGCATAAGGTAGATATATATAATCTTTACGTGAAAGATGTAATGACAGTAACTCCCATTTTCATTAATCCGGAAAAGATGGCTGTTGATGCACTTCATATAATGAAAGAAAATAATATAAGCTGCTTGCCTGTTGTAGAAAACGGGCTTGTACTTGGAACTATAAGACTTCAGGCTATTATTAAATATGGTATAGTTTAATGATGAATATAAAAAACAAGCGCATAATAAAATTACTTATCCTTGATGTTGACGGAACACTGACCGATGGGAAAATTTATATTGGTATAAATGGTGAAATGATGAAAGCTTTCAATATTAAAGACGGTTTTGGACTTCACAATATTTTACCAACAATTAATGGCGGCATAACTCCGGTTATTATTACAGGACGCAGAAGCAATATACTGGAAAACAGATGTTCAGAGTTGGGAATTGTTTATTTGTACCAAGAAGTCATTGACAAACTTCAAAAATTAAAAGAACTCCTATGCGAATTTGACTTGGAATTGTTTAATGTAGCATACATTGGTGATGATATCAATGATTTGCCATGTATGCTGGCAGTACATTATGCAGGAGGGATTATTGCATGCCCTAATGATGCTGTTAAAGAAGTGAAAGAAACCGCTGATTTCATTTCTGAAAAAGATGGAGGAAACGGAGCTGTACGTGATTTTATTGAATGGTTAAAATATATTTAATGGTTGATTCATAATTTTTATTGAAGTTTATTACCATAATAAGCAATGACACCAATCTCAAATGGAGATTGGTGTCATTTTTATGCTTTTCATTTGAATTTCTTTAAAATTATTTAAATCTCCTTGACAATATATCATACTAATAGTACGATATTCATAACGTTAGTTTGAGAGGTGATACACAATGAATTCTAAAAAAGAGGCTTTAGCCCAATTTCACAGAAATCACATAATTGAAGCAGCAAAAGAGCTTTTTTCTGCAAAAGGATTGGAAGGCGCATCAATGGATGAGCTCGCAGCAAAAGCAGAATACAGCAAATCAACCATCTACGTATATTTCTCTGGAAAAGACGACATATATTACAGCATAGTGCATGATTATTTGGAAATGCTCCGCCTTGGAATCGATGATTGCATTAAAAAAAACAACACATTTGAAGACCGCTATTATGCGATTTGTGATCTTCTGGTCGGATTTGCGGAAAATGAGCAAATGTATTTCGATACCATATTAGGTAAAATCAGTGTGGATGAAGCAGACTTTGAAAAGCTGCCCATTCTAAAAACAATATATGAGACCGGAGAAGAAATAAATGAACTTATTGCACAGCTATTTCAGACAGCCGTTAACAGCGGATTTGCCGATGAAAACCTTCCCCCAATAGAAACGGGCTTTGTTTTTTGGTCTAGCATCTGCAGCTTAATATCCGTCTCGAGAAATAAAGCGCAGTATTTTAGGAAAAACCTTAACATAAGCAGGGATGAATTTTTAAAATTTGGTTTTACCCTCCTGCTTAACTCAATCAGAAAGAAGGATATCAAATGATTCTTGGAATCATAACTGCAATGGTTTTTGTTTTAGTATCAGCAGTTTTCTTCACCAAAAAATTAAGTAACGACTCACGAATCAGAAAGCTATTTTCAGTCATTCATAAGCCGCTGGGTTATTTACTTGTAGTACTAGCAATTGCTCACCTTGTACTTACTCTGCCACTTATTAAACAGCGGCCAATCATTATCTATATTCTTGGTATTGCAATGATTATCTGTGTAATAGTATCAATAATGTCATGGAATCTAATAAAAGACAAAAGAAAAGCGCTTTTTTTACACAAAATTTCCGCTTTCATAATTGTACCGCTTATTATCGCACACATAGCATTTTGTGTAGCTAGTCTTAATAAATATCAGCAAAAAATCGCCGCTATTTCATTTTCAAACCCCCAAATATCTGCTATTGCGGATGGTGAATACATAGGAGAATGCAATGTTGGGTATATTTATGCCAAAGTTGAGGTTTCGGTTAGCAATGGCGTTATAAACAATATTGAGCTATTGGATCATCATAATGAACGTGGTGAGGCAGGAGAGGGCGTCATTGCCAAAATACTCGCAGAGCAGCGCATTGACGTTGATGCTGTTGCAAGTGCCACTAATTCAAGCAAAGTCATCAAAAAAGCTGTTGAAAACGCAATAGAAAAAGGACTAGTAAAATAAGCAGAAATGTTAGGAGGATTTAAGTTATGAAAAAAACTATTATTTTTTGTTATTCAGTACATCATGGAAACACCAAAAAAATCGCTGAAGCAGTTCAAAAACGCTGCGGCATAGAACTTGTTATGCTGCCATGCAGTAATATTCCAAATATACGAGAATATGACCTTGTGGGCTTTGCTTCAGGTATTTATATGTCCGCTTTTGGTCGACCAATAACCGAGTTTACTGATAGTCTTGAAGGTCTTGATAAAAAGGATTGCTTCACAATCTATACAAGTGGAGCCTCCTCGGACAGACTGGATCAGGCGTTTGTTAAGAAGCTGGAAAACAGAGGCGCCAATGTTGTAGGAAGATTCAACTGCCGCGGTTTTGATACTTATGGTCCTTTAAAGTTGCTTGGCGGCATACGCAAAGAACATCCCAATAATAAGGATATTGAAGCTGCCGTAAGTTTTTGCAACAATTTAATGGAACAATAAAAGTGTATATTCCAAATTGAGGTGGTAAATACTTATAAAACACATGCATTTAATACTAAATTTTGTCATTTTGCACTATTGCATATTAGTTCTACAAAATATATATTTGAATTAAGTAATATAATTTCATAATCTAAATTAGGAAGGGAGCATTTTTATGAAAATTAGTGCACGAAATCAGCTTAAAGGGGAAATAGTTTCAATTAAAGAAGGCGCAGTAAATGCAATTGTAGTTCTTGATATTGGTGGTGGCAATAAAATCAGTGCGACAATTTCAATGGATGCAGTAAAAGAACTTGGGCTTACTGAAGGAAAAGATGCTTATGCAATTGTTAAGGCAACATCAGTAATGGTTGGCATAGATTAAATTTGAAAAGTAATTATATTTCTCATGATCAATAAAATAAAAACCCCTAGAAACATTGATTTCTAGGGGTTTTCTTAATTGCGGGAGCAGGATTTGAACCTACGACCTTCGGGTTATGAGCCCGACGAGCTACCGGACTGCTCCATCCCGCGTCAATAAATATTTAATTAAAATGGTTGGGGAAGGATTCGGACCTTCGAAGCTATCGCAACAGATTTACAGTCTGCCCCCTTTGGCCACTCGGGAACCCAACCATAGCATAAAAAGCCGATGAACGGACTCGAACCGTTAACCTGCTGATTACAAGTCAGCTGCTCTGCCAATTGAGCCACATCGGCATTTTTTAACACCCTCAAAACCAAACATGGTAACATTTCAGTCAATTTTAACACATCATATCTCTTTGGTCAAGCCCTCGACCTATTAGTATAAGTCAGCTTAACACATTACTGTGCTTACACCTCTTACCTATCTACCTCGTAGTCTTCAAGGGGTCTTACTTCTTTCGAATGGG
>JAYFPN010000019.1:0-49310 GCA_034927755.1 Candidatus Metalachnospira sp. | reverse complement strand
ATTGTCTTTTGACTTGGGTTTAATTTTTTCATCAACTGTTCAGTTTTCAAGGATCAATTTGTTTCCCTTTTTTTCTCTTTCTGTCTCACCGGACAGCTTGATAATAATACATCATTTATTTTCTTTTGTCAATACTTTTTTAAGTTTTTTTAAAAGTTTTTGTCATTCATTTATATCTTTAGTATCGACTGTATTTGCTGTTATTTTCAGCAGATACGTTTATTTATTATACACTTAATAGTTGAATTGTCAATTATTTTTTTAAATATATTTTAAATTTTCTTTAAATTATATAATTCAAGCCGAATGGCATACGCATTCGGCTTGAACGTCAGTTAATTATCTGCAGTTACTTTCCTTACCTGACTGCTTTTTTGTGTTTTTGCTGCTGTTCTTTCCAGATTCAATGCTGTATTCTTCAGCAAATTCTGTTCTGCTGTTATTTTTCTCAGCATTTCTGTCTGTTGTTTTAGATGTTGTTTTAGATGTTGTTTTAGTATTATTATCCACTGCTATTCCACCTTTCAAAGTTTTGTGCAAAATCATCTGCACATGAATAGTATTGTAAATAGATTTTTTTTTATTCATTGATTAATAAATTTTTAAAGATATTCAATAATAGGAACTACAATCTTTTGCCCTGCAAATAATTTCTCGTTATCAGCACCGTTAAAATTCATTATATATTCCATATACCTTTTTTTTGACATTCCATCAGAATCATACCTCTGAGCTATGCTCCAGTAACTGTCACCTTTAGACGCACATATTTCTTCATAATATATGTGCGTACCCCTGCGATATCCATCTCCAAATACATTTGTAACCGCTCCGGCCATAATTACAAATGCGACAATTATGAAAACCAATTTTCTCATATATATCACCTCTACAAATATTAGTTCGCGTTATATTTAAATAATATGCGAACTTCTGTTTATTGTCAATATTTTTTATGCTTTTTAGAAACATTTGTTTGATATTTTATATGATTTATGTTATTATATAGAAAAATAACCTGGTAAGGAGCAATCGCCATGGAAAAATTGTCGCAGAAACAATTACAAATACTTGAATATATGAAAAAAGAAGTACGTGAAAAAGGTTATCCGCCTTCAGTTCGTGAAATTTGTGATGCTGTTGGTCTTAAATCAACTTCAACTGTACACGGCCACCTTGAGCGGCTTGAGCGAAAAGGATATATTAAACGTGACCCATCTAAACCGCGTGCAATTGAAATCTTTACGAGTAATTTTACTCCGGAGGTTAAAACAAGTATTTCAAAAGAAATAATTAATATTCCTATTGTAGGAACAGTTACCGCAGGAACTCCTATTTTAGCTGTTGAAAACATTGAGGATACCTTTCCTCTGCAAATGGACTATGCGCCAAACGGTGATATATTTATGCTCAGAGTTAAAGGAGACAGCATGATTAATGCCGGAATATTTAACAAGGATCTGATTATGGTAAAACAACAAAACTCTGCTGAAAATGGGGAAATAGTTGTAGCGCTTATCGAAGATTTTGCAACAGTAAAAACATTTTACAAAGAAAACAACTATATACGTCTTCAACCTGAGAATCCCACAATGTCTCCAATTTTGGTTCGAGACGTAACTATTATAGGTAAAGTAGTGGGATTATATCGTAAATATTAATATTATTCAAAATATTATAATAAAAGCTTCTCTGATAGAGGAGCTTTTATTATTTAAAAAAATTTGACAATACATATGTGAATAGACTAAAATATAAATTAAATTTTGTGTATTTACCAAAATTATATTTATAAAGTGAAAGGATTTGTTATTATTATGTGTACATATAAAATAGTTACAGATACCGCTAGCGATATATTCTCTAGTGTAATTGATAATACAGTAATGCCCCGTGTACCTTTTTACGTTACATTTGATAAAGAGAACTACTATAAGGAAATAGTTGAAATGTCAATCGACGATTTCTATGACAAAATTCATTCTGATAAGTCCTACCCAAATACATCCCAGCCTGTAATAGCGGATTACATATCAATTTTTGAACCTATCCTTCAAGAAGGTATCGATATTTTATGTTTTAGTATTTCTAGCCTTTTCAGCGGCTCATATCAGAGTGCAGTTAATGCTGCCTCTCTTATGAAAGAAAAATATCCTGAACGGAAAATTATAACTATAGACAGTCTGCAGGCTACAGGAGGAATGGGTCTCATTGTATATCAAGCCCAATTAATGCTTGAAGCAGGATATGCCATTGAGGAAAACGCAAGCATAGTTGAAAAAATCAAGCACGAAACTGTAATCAACTGGACAGTCGGCTCCCTTGACTTTCTTCAGCATGGAGGGCGAATCGGAAAGTCTGCTGCTCTTGCAGGAACAATATTTAACGTTAAGCCCATAATCTGCATGAAAGAGGGTGAACTTTTCCCGGTTGAAAATGTTAGGGGTACAAAAAAAGCAATTAAGGCTATAATTGATAAAACTGACAGAGAAATCAAAGACCATGAAAGTGATTACTATATGACAATGTTTTATGCTGATGCATATAATCCAATAATGGATACAATTGCTGAGCATTACAGCGAATCCAAATATTCATTTATAAAAAGTATGTCCCGAATAGGCGTAACAATAGGCTCACATACAGGCCCCCATTTAATAGCTCTTGCATATTCCAAAAAATATACTTGCTATGACAGATAATTATATTTTTAAGTACATATTACCAACACCCGCATTCATGTCAGTTCATGGATGCGGTTTTTTATGTTGAAAGCAGCATACGTTTTTCTTTATATGCTATAATTAATTAAAAGGAGCTGATTTTAATGTTTATTCCTATAGATACATCAACTTGGGAAAGAAAAGAACATTTTGAATATTACAGAACAAAAATTAAATGCGGCTACAGTTGCACTGTAAAACTTGATGTCACAAAATTTAGGACTCAAGTCAAAGGCAAAAGTCTTAAATTTTACCCTGCTTTTATATATTGTGTGTCTAAAATAATAAATGATACAAAAGAGTTTAGAATGACTGTGGACCAAAGTGGCAACCCGGGATATTTTGATATTTCTAATGCGAACTTGACCATATTTCATGAAGATACTAAAACCTTTTCTGATCTATGGACTGAATACTATCCTGACTTTTGGGAATTTTATAAAAATGCTGTACAAAATATGGAAAAATATAAAGATGTTCACGAAATAAAGGCCCGTGATAATCAACCAGAGAACTTTTTCTGTATTTCGTGTGTGCCATGGTTAAGCTACACATCATATAACACAAGTGTACCCGGTGGCGAACCAAACCTGTTTCCTATTATTACATTTGGAAAATTTGCTGAAAATAACGGTAAATATGAAATGCCGTTTACATTAAATATATCTCATGCTGCTGCAGATGGATATCATAGTTCTAAATTCTTTAACGATCTTCAAGAATTAATTAATACAATAGAACTATGAACAAATTTTTAAGTTATTAAGGGTTCTTAAGTAATTATAAAAGAGGGCAACAATTAAAAATCGTTGCCCTCTTTAACTTTATGCTTATGTTTATTGCAGTTCCTTTTTCATCAGCAACAAATGATACTCCGTTTTACCAACAGCAACCATATCGTCAGAATATCGTAAAAATCCCCTCTTGGTATAAAAAGAAATAGCAGGTTTATTCATTTCTAGAACTCCTAATGTCAAAACTTTTTTATTGTTTAATATTAAAAGATCTTCCGCTTTATTCATAAATTTTGAGCCTGCACCCATGCCTTTGTATTTTTTCAATATATAAAGTCTATCTATCTCTAAAGAACTTGCTTTGAGGCTGTACTTCATATATCCGACAGTTTTATCGTCTGTATCAAGAAACAAAAAATGATTTGATATATCTTTAAGCTCTTTTTTTAAATTATCCAGACTATATTTACTCTTCACATATTCATCCACATCTTCATTGTCAAGTAGATTATGAAATGCTTCTGTATATGCCGCTTGGCTAATACTTTGCAATTCATTTAGATCTTCAATACTGCAATTTCTAAAGTTATCCATTCTATCCACTCCTTACAGCGAAATATCTAATTATTCCTAAATCGAAATATAGCTTTCAAAATTCAAAGGTGGTATCCCCAAATTTCTTTAGAAATACCACTCTTAGGTTAACATCCATATTATATTACAGAACTTTAGCAAGGAAGTTCTTCAGTCTCTCTGTCTTAGGGCTATTAAAAATTTCATGGGGAGTACCTTCCTCCATTATAATGCCATCTTCAAGAAACAATACTTTATCTCCAACCTCACGTGCAAAGCCCATTTCGTGTGTAACAACAACCATTGTCATATCTTCTTTGGCAAGTTCCTTCATAACCTCAAGAACCTCCCCAACCATTTCAGGGTCAAGTGCAGATGTAGGTTCATCAAAGAGCATAACATCCGGCTTCATAGATAATGCACGAACTATAGCAATTCTCTGTTTCTGTCCGCCTGAAAGCTGAGCGGGATATGCACCTGCTCTGTCAGCAAGTCCAACCCTTTCCAAAAGCTGCATTGCCTCAGCTGTAGCTTCTGATTCGCTCTTTTTCTGCAGTTTCATAGGTGCAAGAGTCATATTTTTTAATATAGTCATATGAGGAAACAAATTAAAATGCTGAAAAACCATTCCCATCTTTTGTCTGTGAATATTTATATCAACATTTTTATCCGTAATATCAACACCATTAAAAGTAATAGTTCCGCCTGTTGGCATTTCTAAAAGGTTAAGGCATCTGAGAAATGTACTTTTGCCTGAGCCGGAAGGTCCAATCATAACAACTACTTCGCCCTTTTTTATGTCTGTACTTACACTCTTAAGTGCAGTAACTCCATTGAACTTCTTCTCAAGATTCCTGACTTTAATAAGAACATTATTATCGCTCACTGTTACGAAGCCTCCTTTCAAGAATTCCTACAAAGTATGTAAGAACCATTACCATCGCAAGATAAATAAGTGCAACAGCTACAAGAGGCATAAACGCACTATATGTTTTTGAACGAATAATATTTCCTGCTCTTGTAAGATCCTGAACAGCAACATAACCGGCAACAGAAGTTTCTTTAAGCAACGCAATAAATTCATTAGCAAGTGAGGGAAGAACATTTTTAAAAGCCTGTGGAATAATAATATATCGCATAGTTTCGAAATAGTTAAAACCAAGGCTTCTTCCTGCCTCCATCTGGCCTCTGTCAATTGACATAATGCCGCCACGGATAATCTCAGCAACATAAGCACCTGAATTTATACCAAATGCAAGCGCAGCAATCAGAACACCATTATCTGATGAGGCAAAAATAACAAAGTATATAATAAGAAGCTGCAATACAACAGGTGTGCCTCTTATAACAGTAAGATAAATCTTTGCTAGTGAATTTAAAAAAGATAACAGGGACTGCTTAAAGCCACTCCTGTTCTCATTCCTAGTCATATCATAAGTAGAACGTATTGTTGCAAGAATTATTCCAATAGCAATACCAATAAATATAGCAACAACTGTTATTTTAAGCGTTACTATAAGTCCGTTTAATATAAGACTCCAACGGTCGCCGGTAACAAAATTCAATATAAAATCAGCCTTAACTTTAGCAAACCATTCCGCCAAAAAAGCACTCCCCTTCATTTCAGTTGATTTTTATACATTACGGAAAATAAATAAAACCTTCTTATTTGATTTGCATCATAATGATAGCTTTATTTATTCTCCGTTTCATAATATAAGAACACCATGCAGGGCAACCCTGTCCTGCATGGTGTAAATTAACCTACTTTTATAAATCAACCAGCATACTTCTGATTTAATTCATCAAAGAAACCAGCAGTCTTCATATCTGCTAAAGCACCGTTAATTTTATCAAGTAATTCTGTGTTATCTTTAGAAATTGCAATGCCGTAGTATTCAATGTCTGATGCATCACCAAATGTCTCATCAAGAACAACAAGGTCATTTGCCTGTGCATAAGCTTCAGCAACTCCTGTATCAAGAACCATACAATCTACTTTTCCGGCAAGTAAAGCTGCAAGAGCATCGCCGTATTTTTCAAATTCGCTTACTCTGTCTCCAAGCTTTTCAACAGCCATGATGTCTCCTGTTGTGCCAAGCTGAACACCAGCCTTGTATGTTCCATCAAGAAGTGCCTGATAGCCTGTTATTTTAGAATCCTTAGGAACAAGAATCGACTGAGCAGCTGTAAAGTATGAATCCGAGAAGTTTACGTTTGCCTTACGTTCATCTGTAATAGTCATACCTGAAACACCAACATCAATTTTTCCTGTCTGAACAGCAGTTACAACAGAATCGAAGTTCATATCCGTTATTTCAAGAGTCATTCCAAGTCTTGAGCAGATCTCGTTCATCATGTCAACGTCATAGCCTACGATTGTCTTTCCGTCATCATCATATGACTCAAAGGGAGGGAAATCTGCACTACAACCCATTTTGAGTACACCGCCATCAGTTTTTGCGGGTGCTTCTTCAGTTTTCTTATCTTCCACCTTGGGTGTTGAGTTCGAAGAACACGCAGCAACTCCAAATACCATGGCAACCGACATTGCCACTGCTAAAAATCTTTTCATACCTTTATCCTCCTCATAAATACCTTCGTTAATAGAAACCTTCCACTTAGGGCAAGCCCTAAAAAAACAATTTTTATTATAACCTAAACATAAGCATAAAACAAGTATTAATATGCATAATTACAGTGTTTTTTGGTCAATAAATTCAGGTCTGTGTTTTGAATATACAATTTTTTGTGAGCTATACAGTCCATAATAGCCTGACAGTCTATACGAAACTGCACTTGCGATGGCATAGAATAAAAGTCCCTTTGACCCAAAAAGTTCAACACTTAGAATTAATGATGTAAGTGGACAATTGGTAACTCCGCAAAAAAGAGCAATCATTCCAAGTGCAGCACCAAATGATGGATCAAGTCCTAAAATACCACCTGCGACATTTCCAAACGTAGCACCAACAAAAAGTGTAGGCACAATCTCGCCGCCCTTAAACCCAGCCCCAAGAGTTGCTGCAGTTAATATAATTTTAAGGATAAAAGCTTCGGGTCTTGCTTCTCCAGAAGCAGCGGCAGTTATTACTTCCATTCCGGCACCATTATAGTCCGTGGTACCAAAAAGATATGTAAGTCCTATAACTATAGCTCCGCCTACAAAAGCAGCAAGCATCTTATTGTGTATTTTTTCATATAAAACATGTGTTTTTTTAAGTGCTAAACAAAAAAGCATACTTATAGCAGCACATAACATACCCAAAGCTATTACTCTCAAAATACTGCTTGTACATATTTCAGGTATACCCGTAATATTAAAACCTGGTTCAGCAACTCCAAACAACTTTGCAACATACAGACCCACTGTTGCAGATATTACACATGGAACAATGGCAGAATAGTGCATTACGCCTACACTCACTACCTCCATTGCAAAAATAACTGATGTAATCGGAGTTCCAAAAATTGCAGAAAATCCTGCACTCATTCCGCACATTGTAATCATTCGCTGCTCATGCTCATCTAGCTTAATAACTTTTCCTATATATGAGGCAATGCTTCCACCAAGCTGCAAAGCCGCACCCTCTCTGCCTGATGAGCCACCAAAAAGATGTGTTATAACAGTACTTAGAAATATAAGTGGCGCAGTCTTAATAGTAAGCTCATTATTGTCCCGCACTGCCTCAAGAACAAAATTTGTACCTCTGTCCTTCTCCATTCCGGCCTTTTGGTAAAGCCAGACAATGGCAACGCCCCCCAGTGGCAGCAACCATAACAGTAATGAATATTCTGTTCTTAGTTCCGTTGCCTTTTCAACTGCAAAATGAAAAGCAACACTTACAAGACCAACCGTTATACCAACAACAGTAGCTATAATGACGTTTTTAAGAAATCCCCTCATAATATTGGCAGATTCTTTCAATTGCCCACCATCATTAGTCATTTTATTATCCTCCCCCTTCTTTAATTCTCGCCTGTTTGCATCTTACTAACACTAATTATTTTAATACTTTAGCTTGATAAAATCAATATATATAATTAAAAGCAGTTGTTGAGGTTCTCAATTCGAAATACTGGTTATAACTCGTAACTTGTCTTCTTATGAATGTCACTAACTAAAAATGCACCTGCAAATGTCAAATATATTTTGTCTAACATTTGTGGTGCACTCATTTTAATTAGATGCCTTTATATTTTATTAAAAATCAAACTCATTTATTTTTTAAACCGTTGCAACATCGCATTGAGCATTATCATATAATGTAATTTGCACCGTTGCTTTCATATCAAATCCATAATACTCCGTTGTCTCTCCGTCTTCAGTTACAACCTTAATATCATATTTCACTGAAGTATCCAAACTCCCAAGAGAAAATAATTCTCTTGAGCCGGAGGCAATTGGAGACGAAACATAATTGCCGCTCCATTCATCAGAGTTTGCAACCGCGGTATAGAATTCAGTAACACTCTTACTCATGGCATTTGCAATATAAAATTGGCTGTCTGAGAGTTTATCTATTTCATCATTCGTTATAGCTGGTACATTTATGCCCGACTGAGTTGAGTTTTCATTTGTTGAGTTCTGTTTTGCAGCATTTTCTTCAGTAGCAGTATTTTTATCATCACTTTTGGTATCTGATGATTTAGACCCACCGCAACCAGCCAAAGAAAAAGCCAGAATAGCAGCAGAAACAAAAATCAATAATCTCTTCATTATTCTTACCTCCTGATTTGCAAAGCCCTTTAACTTCGATATTATACTAGAGGATAAGTACAAAGTCAATTGAACAAGTTGGTATTATATATTTTTAATAAAAAACAGCATCCTACCAACCTACGCAGCCAGCAGAATGCATTTTAATTAAGCTTGTTTTTTAACAACTTTTTTATTATTTCTTGTTAACTCATATCTGGGAAGAAGTCCCTTTTTGAACATTTTTTCAAGAGTCTTTAAAATATCTACTTCTGGCATACCTACTTCATCAGCAAGCATAGGCACCATATAAATACCTGAATCCTCAATAGCTGAAATAATGTTCCTGAATACCTTTGACTTTTTATACCCTTCATATCCCATTCTTGCAAAAACAGCACCGCAAATTCCGTACACAGCACAATACACCATATAAGACTGACCAAACAAGAATGCCATAGGAACAAAACGAATGTCCATGTTTGCAAGTATTTTTGCCCATGTTTGCTCATCGCCCACAACATATGAAATAATGATAGCCCCCGCCATAAGAACTACTCCAAAAACCATTGAAATTGTTCCAAGATTAAGACTGGTTTTTCTATCAAACTGCCCTCTTCTCCATACAAGCAGTACCGCAATAGGCCATATTATTACTGCTACTATAGCTATAAAAACCCATGTACAGTAAAACGGCACTCTAGCTTTCTCATCTTTCATACTCATTAATTGTTTTCCCTCTTCCCTATATTATTTCATACCCTTTTCCATTTCATGCCCACAATGTCCTGAGCAGAAACAGCATTAAACAGCAATTCCCCAAAATTGCTGCTTCTTATATCTTTCCTGTCCAATACCATTATACCAAATTCCGATGCCTTTTTAAAGGTTCCCGTTTCTTTTATTTTATCGTCACCAGACGATACAATAATGCCCTTAGAAAACCATCCTCCAAGTCTTTTACGTTGGATATAGAGCTCATTGATATCAGGTGTTGTTATCCCTCTTAGTTTGCAGGAAACAAAGACAGGTATAGATTTTTGCATCAGAATAACATCAATCTCATTCCCTACATTATCCACATTATCATAGGCATCCCAGTCAATCATTGTTCCGAGCTTAACATCTGAGAAACGGCCTGTCCTTTTTGCATTAATAAATACAAACATTTCGAGCCAGAGTCCATATGTTCCCAAATATGTTATAGCTTCCGGAAATTCATATGAAAATTTTATTTTGTTTTCTGTCATGCTAAGATTTTTAATAAATCCGTTTTTCTGAAATACTTCCATTATTTCCTTGTTCGGCCAATATCTTTTCCCGTCCTTATGATAAATCGGAACATTTGCAGTAACCTGCATGCCATATTCGAAACCGGCATTAACAATCTGGATATATGTGCATGTAAAGCGCCACTCTCTAAGGTGTCTGAATAAATATCTGCATACATTAAGTATATTATCATACTTATCCTCAGGCGGTTCCCTATGCAGCTCACCGGCATACATAGCCCCTTTTGCATCAATAAAGTCATCCAGAGTAAGTACCGCTGTATCAGCCGACCAGTCTGTGTTATTAATATCCTTGATTTTTCCCTCAGCAATATCGGTATACAGCATTTTTATATTCTTTTCCGAGCCTGCTTTGTAGCCTGCAATCATCATAAGCTCGCTTCCGCCCGTCAGTTCAATTGAACAGTTTTTATACTTCTCGATTACGTCACAAGCTTTGTCATAAATATCTTTTATGCTGTTGTTATCTGCCGGTACAGCCTCAAGCGTTATATTGGGAATATGCTTTTTAAAACACTTTCTGAGAGCAGCAAAGTATTTTTTATCAGTAATCGCATCATCATAAATATACACAACTCTCTCAGGCTTAAGCGTGAGCACCGCCAATATATTTTTTATAGTATCTTTATCAAAAAACTCAATAAGCGTCATAGATGCACCTTATTCTGTAACTGTTTTTTCTTCAAACCTTACTTTCTTCTCAACATTATCCTCTGTAAAATCATCATCTTTTTTCCTGAATGCAGAACCAAAATTAAGTTTTGCAGCAATACCCGGTGCCATATCAATAAGTTTGCTTACAGCATCCTGATTTTTAATATTGATAAGTTGAACATTACCATTATAAATTGCAATTACCGCACTCGGCATGATTTTCGCTCCAAGGCCACCTCCGCCTTGTCCCTTTTCACCGCCGCCGGCACCAACACCGACTGTAACATCAACAAGCGGTAAAAGAGTAACATCTCCGATTATTACAGCATCTCCTACTACAGTTTTTGATGACACAAACTCTTCCATTTTACCAAATAATATTTCAAGATTATTTCCTGTTTCGCTTGCCATTTTTATCACCTGAACCTTTCAGTAATAATTTTATTATTTTTCTAACCGGTTTGACCAACGCAAATCTTATGAAGCAGAACAACATATATGCAGGCACTATTATACCCTTAATATATATCTCACCTTCAATAACTTCTCTGTCAAATGCAGCAGAAATCTCAATCCTCTTATTAAGCATTCCATTTAATGCCCACGCTGCTCCAACTACTTCTCCCGTAAGTGCGGGGTCTGATAAACCTACAGTTCCAATTAAATAAAAATTATTGGGTTTCACTCCCTTAAGCAGTGATTTTATTAGCCTTATAACAGCTTTTATGAGAATTTTTCTTTCTTCCTTCGGCATTTTCAAAAAATATGCCGCATCCAGCTTCTGCCGACTGTTATTGCTTTCATTTTTATTTTTCACATTGTTGTCAGATTTTATTTCGGATTCTTTCTTCTCTTTTTCCTCTTCAGGTATTTTTATCCTTTTAACAGGAATTTGAGACGTATCCTTCTTTTCCCGCAAAGTTTTTTCAACATCGGATAATTTTACTTTCCTTACTATCGGCTCTTTTGAGTCAGTTTCTTTATTTAGCCAGATGTCATTGGGGGGATTTACAGCCTCTTGTTTTTCATCTGCTGTCTTATTCTGCTCTATAGCGGTATCATTGACCTTTTTTTCAAAATCCGTTTTAGCATCCGTTTTCAGGCCGCTGTCCATTTCAGCAGTAACCAAACTTTTATCTTCATCGGATGCCTCTTTTCGCTTTCTTTTCTTTGTCTTTACTTTTTTTTCTTTATTGCTCTTGCCAAGCTTTCTTCCGAAAACATATACCCCTACATCTGTTTCTCCATCCTCCGCTTTTTCGTCCTTGGTATACTTAAAACGAAGACTGATTACACCTAAAAAAAGTTTAACTTTGCCTTCAATTGATAATTTATCGCATTTTTCACCTTTAACCTCATAATAAATCGGACACACAAGTATAACAAAAATTAAAACAATAAGCGCAGCAAGTATCCATAATACTGCCTTTCCTATTATCTTTAAAATTGTCAGTATGATAGTCATACATTTCTCCTCTTTTTATCCTTAATATATAAAGCTCCTCCAAAAACAGCCAGTGCAGTAGGAACTGACATACAAAATACTCCGATTTTAAGTGATATATCTGCAAAGAAATCCTCAACAAGCACATTTATAATCAAATCAGTTTCCGGATCCAAAAGCCACAAATCATTATCAAAAAACAGTTTATGAAACATAATAAAGCATGCTTCAAAATCAATAAAAGCAGCAATTGCCACTGCTGCAGCAGCCAATATAAGTACAATTGAAATTATGCCGCATATTTTTATAAACTGCCTTATATCAAACCATTTGGCAAAAATCATAATAAGCGTCAAAGCAATAAACACAAAAGAACATATTTTTCTAAACATAAACCCATTATCAAATAAAACCTTGCAGTCAGCCATATGCTCTTTTTCACGAGTGCTGAAAAAATCTTTTTGCTGACCATTTACTTCTGTCACTATATTTTCCAAGTTTTCTCTATCGTTATGCAAATAGTTCATAAGCTCGTCCATTACATACATAATGTTGTCCATAGACATATCAATGTTTTTAGTAACATCATATTTTTCAAATTCCTGCCTGTAATAATTCATATTCCCAAATATTACAAATGACGCAGATGTAAGTATGAGCATAAATATCATTGCCATAGCAGAAATAGTCATCAAAATTCTTTTACACAAATTCATGGCTCTCCTCCACCATACACCGAACGACTTCAAAAGCCTCTATCTTTCCGGCTGCAATACCCAATACCTTATAATTTGAAACATTTCTCGCTTTTAAAAGCTCACGGCAAGACATTATTTCATAATGATATTTTCCATTTTTCTTAGAGCACACACAGAAAACCCCATGCGGAATATTGCCGTTTTTAATCATTCCTACAACGACACCTACATCAATTATGCTTTTACCAACATAAAGATCCTCAGCAAATTCCATATTATCACTCCGCAACAAATATCAAGCTAACAAGCTATTTTATAAGTATACCAAATTTTGACGGTTTTGAAAACAAACAATGGCAATTTTTATAAAAATAGCGCCATTAAAAGTTTATTATACCTTAACGACGCCAAATATTTCATATAATTGCATTTTCATATGCTTTTTTATAAACCTTATATGTGTTTTCATCATAACACACTAACTGAACAACATCTATTTGTTCATTAACATATAAAAATTTCAAAATCTCATTAACTGCTATTTCGGCAGCCTGCTCAATAGGAAAGCGATATACACCTGTGCTTATTGATGGAAATGCAATAGTTTTAATGCCGTTATCAACCGCAAGCTGAAGGCAGTTTCTATAGCATGAGGCAAGCAGATCGTCTTCTCCTCTGTTACCGCCACGCCAAATAGGCCCCGGTGTGTGAATGACATATTTTGCATTCAGTCTATATCCGCCTGTTATTTTAGCCTCTCCGGTTTTGCAGCCATTAAGTTTTTCACACTCCTCCAGCAACTCCTTGCCGGCAGCTCTGTGAATAGCTCCATCTACACCGCCACCGCCCAAAAGAGAAGTATTAGCAGCATTAACAATTGCTTCCGTTCTTGACTTTACTATGTCTCCCTTTACAATCGAAAAATTGCCCATTTTGTTTTTCCTCCTTTGATGCTGAAATACTAAGATTACACCATACTATTCTATAACCTTTTGGGCGGTTCGTAAATATTTTTATTGTTTTTTCTGCATTTTTTTAATATTTACCAAAATATAAAACTATATTCACATATAAAAATATAGCAATAACATAAAAAGGAGCCTTCTAAGAAAAGACTCCTCTTGTTTACAAATCAAAATCAGGCATCTACATCGCTGTTTACCTCATTTATCTTATAGAGCAATGTCATAAGACTATCGGTAAGATGTACGTTTTCAACCACAACTTCCTTAGGAAGATCAAGATCAACATGCGAAAAGTTCCAAAAACCCTTAACGCCCCAAGAAGCAAGATCTGCCGCAGCTTTTGCCGCCTGACTTCTTGGAAGAGTAAGAATTGCAACATCAACTTTGTTATTCTTAACGTATTCTTCCATTGTATCAACATCGTAAATTTCAACGCCTCTTATTGACATTCCAATAAGTCTGGGGTTAACATCAAAAACGCCTGTTATCACAAAGCCTCTTTTTTCAAAGCTTGTATAATTTACAAGAGCCTGTCCGATATTGCCGCCACCGACAACGATAAGATTGTAAACTCTGTCAAGTCCGAGAATTTTTTTTATTTCATTATATAAATATTCGACATTATATCCATATCCTTGCTGACCAAAACCACCAAAATTGTTAAGATCCTGACGAATTTGACTTGCAGTTATGTTCATTTTTTCACTAAGTTCTTTAGATGAAATTCGTGTAATGTCACTCTCTAGCAAGTCTCCCAAGTATCTATAATAACGCGGCAATCTGCTGATTACAGCACTTGATATTTTCTTTTCACTATCCATAGTCAAGACTCCTTATAACTTATTGTTAATAGTATATCACTTTAAAACTGTCATTGTCAATGATAACTCTTTTCTTATTGTTAGTAATCTGCTATAATTCTTACATTAATGTTTATCATAATCGGAGTGAAAAATATGATACTTGCATGTAAGGATATATCAAAAGGCTATGGCACGGATATTATCCTTGATAAAATATCTTTTAATCTTGAAGAAAAAGAAAAAGCCGCAGTTGTCGGTGTTAACGGGGCAGGAAAAACTACTCTTTTTAAAATTATAACCGATAGTATATCACATGACGACGGTCAGCTTTATATCCCGAAAGGGACAACTGTCGGCTATCTTGAACAGAATATAGATATTCGTTCAGAAAAAACAATCTATGAGGAAATGCTTTCTGTTTTTGAGCCCATTTTTAAGCTTGAAGAAAAACTGCGTGATATGGAAAATAAAATGTCAACAGTTTCCGACTCTGACTATGTCGGCTTTATGGAACAATATTCACGACTTCAGCATGAGTTTGAGGCTTCAGATGGTTACAGCTATCAGAGCAGAATAAACGGAGTTCTCAAAGGTCTCGGATTTTCTGAAGACGAATATTCTCAGTCTGTATACACTCTTTCAGGCGGCCAGAAAACAAGAGTATTTCTTGGCAGGCTTCTTCTTATGAAGCCAAACCTTTTACTTCTTGATGAGCCAACAAATCATCTTGATATAGAGTCAATACAGTGGCTTGAGGATTTTTTAAGAGGATACAGCGGTTCTGTACTTATAATATCCCATGACCGATATTTCTTAGACAGAACAGTAACTAAAATAATTGATATCGAAAACAGACACTCAACAGTTTATAGCGGAAATTACTCCTTCTTTATTAAGCAAAAGGATGCTATACGTACATCTCAGCTCAAGCAGTATTCAGAACAGCAGCGTGTAATCAAGCATCAGGAAGAAGTAATAAAAACATTAAGGCAGTTCAACAGAGAAAAGTCAATTAAGCGTGCTGAAAGCCGAGAAAAGGCACTTGACAAAATGGACAAGCTTGACAAGCCAGAGAACCTGCCCGAAAAAATGCATTTACACCTTACACCAAAAATTCAGAGTGGCAATGACGTTCTTAATGTAAATGAACTAGCAATGTCTTTTGACAATAACAAGCTTTTTACTAACGTATCTTTTGAAATAAAACGTGGTGAAAAAGTTGCAATTATTGGCCCCAACGGAATAGGGAAAAGCACTCTGTTTAAAATAATTCTCGGCGAGTTAGCTCCGACCTCAGGAAAGACCACACTTGGAGTCAATGTTAACCCAGGATATTATGATCAGGAGCACCATGAGCTTGATGACAGAAATACCATATTTGATGAAATTCATAATGCCTACCCCACTATGACAAACGGAGAAATAAGAAATGTACTTGCTTCGTTTGTTTTTACAGGTGATGATGTGTTTAAAACAATAGCAGCATTGTCAGGTGGCGAGAAAGGCAGGGTATCACTTGCAAAGATAATGCTCTCAAATTCAAACTTCCTTATATTGGACGAACCTACAAACCATTTGGATATGTATTCAAAGGAAATCCTTGAAGATGCAATAAATAACTATGGCGGCACTGTACTTTATATATCACATGACCGTTATTTCATTGATAAAACAGCTGAACGCACAATTGAGCTTTCTAAAGACGGTGCAACTCAGTATCTGGGTAATTACTCATACTGCCTTGAAAAAAAGGCTGAAAAAGAACGACTTGCACAGCTTGAAGCAGAAGATTTCCAAAAATCACCAAATAATACAACAGCTGATACTTTAGATTCAAAAACAGACTGGCTGCTTCAAAAAGAAGAACAGGCTAAGGCAAGAAAAAAGGCTAATGAAATAAAAAAAGTTGAAGATGAAATAGAAAATACAGAAAATAGAATATCAGTGCTTAACGATCTGCTTTTCAGTCCTGAAATCAACTCTGACACAGAAAAGTTAAAAACATTGTATGAAGAAAAAACTTCCCTTGAGGAAAAACTTGAAGGACTCTACGCAAAATGGGAAGAAATACAGTAAAAAAATGGTGTGCATATTAAATGCACACCATTTTATATTAAATTATTTGTTTGCAAGATACTCATTAATATCGGCAAGGACCTTGTCACATTCCATACCGTGAACAGCACATGCTTCATCAAGAGTTTCACCGGCTGATGAAGGGCATCCCACACAGTGCATACCTGACTGCATAAGAATTACAGCAATGCCTCTGTCTAAAACAAGTATATCTCCAATAAGCATATCTTTTGTAACTTTTTTGTCCATCAAACTTCCTCCTTAAAAACTTAGGATAAACCAAATACAATTATTTTTATATTATAAACCAATACTATAAATAATACAATTTATTTTTATATTGTAATTATTAAAAAAACTTATTAAACTAAGCATAGATAGATATTATATTGAATTTCTAGAAAACAATGAGGATTTATTACTATGATGATAGATATTACCAGACCTCTAACTGAAAGTATATACGTATACGATGGTGATCCCTGCTTTAAGACAGAAAAAGTCCTTTCTATACAGCGCGGAGATATCTGCAACGTAGCTTTTCTGCAAATGGGAACTCATACCGGCACGCATATAGATGCACCAAAACATTTTTTTAATGACAGCATGGATATTCTTTCTCTTCCCCTTGATTGCTTCTGCGGCAAAGCAAAGGTATTTGATATTCAGACCACTCACGATATATCTGAAGCCGAACTTTACAATAAAAACATTGAAGAAAATGACATTATTCTCTTCAGAACATCAAATATAAGATTCGACGGCATAAACTCACTTGTTGACTACTCAGCCCTGACACCTGATGCAGCAACATACCTTCTTAAGAAAAAAATAAAGCTTGTCGGAATTGACTATCTTTCAATAGAGTCCTCGACAAGCAATACCTATTATATCCATAAAATTCTTCTGAGAAACAATATTCCTATACTTGAAAATATTGATTTGAAAGATGTAGCAGAAGGAATATATAAACTTTATTGTTTTCCACTTGCAATTCATGACGGTGACGCATCACCTGTAAGAGCTGTTCTCGAAACTATTTAATTAGAGCTGGTTTTTTATAGTATTTGAAAATAACCTTACCGAGTATTTTATCTTTTTCAACAAATTTGTTATCCCAATAACGTGAGTCAAGAGAATCATTTCTGTTATCACCCATCATAAAATATGAGTCGTCTGGAACTACATACGGTCCGAAATCACCAACCATATCCTCGCGAAGATAGTCCTCATCAAGCGGTTCTCCATTTATGTAAACTTTTCCCCCAGTTATTTCTACAGTATCTCCTGGCTCGCCTATTACTCTCTTAACATAAAGAACCGTTTCATCTTCAGGAGCATCAGGATAATCAAATATTACCACATCTCCTCTTTTGGGGCTATTGAATAAGTAGCTGAAACGGAAGGCGACAACTCTATCGCCCTCCATAATAGTATTTTTCATTGAGCCTGTAGGAACGGTAGCATTAACGATAACACCAAAATCAATAAAGAGTGCAATTGCAACGGCCAGAACTATTGTCTTAATCCAGCTTACTAATTCTTTCTTTGCTTTCTCTGACATTTTATATCTCCATTATTCTTTTTCTGTTTTATCATTTTCTGTTTTATCTTTTTCTGTTTTATCATTTTCAGCATTATCAGCGGTTATATCTACATTACTGTCAATGCCTTTCAAATTGTCCATTGCTTTATATACATCACCGAAAATATCTCCGCCGTTTGTTTCCTTCATCATCTGATAAAATTCAGCCTCATAATCTCTGTCATCATCATCATCATTTTTCGGATATTCTGTTCCTACAGTTTCTTCTTCAACTGCTTTTTCCTCTTCAGCCTGAGAAAAATCAGCAGATTGTTCATCGGTCTCAGTTTCCGTAACAGAGCTTTCTATAACCGAATTTGACATAATATCTTCCGGTGTTTCTTTATGAGGTTCTTCCGGTGTTTTTTCTTTTGTCTGACCCTCATAGACAAAATCAGATTCATAGATGCCATCTCTTTCAGACTTTTTCCTGTTAAAATCCTCTTTAATTGTTTCTGCTGCTTCAGATATTTTTTCTGCAACAGTTTTTGCTGCTTTTTTAATTTCCGGCTTAGCCTGTTCTGCCTTTTCGCCTACAACTTTTGCAACTAGTCCTGCCCTTTTGCCTACATTCTCAATTATGCTTTCAAGCGTGCTTCCCGCCTTAGCAAAAGAACTTTCTATACCATCACCGCTATTTTCATTAAGCACATTAAGAAGGCGTTCAGCTTCCTCTGCAGAAACGATGCCGTTTTCAAGCATTCTCAGTATTGCAAGTCTTTCTTCTTTCATATCATATTCGCCTCCAAACATATTATTTTTTATTTTAGCATAAAAGACATCAAAAATACCACTAATTTAGAAATATTTAAGAAATTTAATACTTTAGCACATCCTTTTATTTTTTTAGCCACAAATACTTTTGTAATTACAGTATTCCTAAAAAAGAAATATTTATAAAAATTATTTTTTGTCTTGACAAAGCATTTAAATAAAGATATACTCATTTAAACCTATCGCTTTAATGGGTTTATTTAATAAAAGGAGGTACGTCAAATGAGATTCTTATTTGAGAAATTGCTTAGAAGTAATTTTCGCTGTGGGCGAATGCTTAGCTCCCGGGTGCATGGTTATGCGGGTGTTTTTGTCGTACCTGATATTAGATACGATATGCTGTGAAACCAGCAGTAAACATCCTGCCTTACGTGCCCGGGAGATGCCTAACACTATGCATCCCGGGCTTTTTTATTCCGGGAAATTCTAAAACAAAAAAGGAGAATAATTATGTCAGAAAAAAAATATAAATTTGAAACATTACAGCTTCATGTTGGTCAGGAACATGCTGATCCTTCTACAGATGCAAGAGCCGTACCAATATACGCAACCACTTCATATGTGTTTAAAGATTCAGCGCAGGCAGCAGGAAGATTTTCTCTTGCCGAGCCGGGAAATATATACACAAGACTGATGAATCCTACTTCTGATGTTTTCGAAAAACGTATCGCCGCACTTGAGGGCGGTGTCGGGGCACTTGCCACAGCATCAGGTTCTGCTGCTATTACTTATGCAATACAAAACATCGCAATTGCCGGTGACCATATTGTTTCCTCAACCAACTTATATGGCGGAACATATAATTTATTTGCGAACACCTTAAAAGAACAAGGAATATCTGCAACTTTTGTTGATCCTTCAAACCCTGCAAATTTTGAGAACGCTATCAATAACAATACCAAGCTTTTATATGCAGAAACCCTTGGAAATCCAAACTCGGATGTTATTGACCTTGATGCAATTGCCAGTATAGCCCACAAACACGGTATTCCTTTTATTGTGGATAATACCTTTGCAACGCCATATCTTCTCCGCCCCATTGAACACGGTGTAGATGTTGTCGTTCATTCAGCTACAAAATTCATTGGCGGCCACGGTACTGTAATGGGCGGAGTAATAATAGATTCAGGAAAATTCGATTGGTCGCAAAATGATAAATTCCCCGGACTTTCAAAGCCAAATCCGTCTTATCACGGCGTGGTGTTTACAGAGGCCTGCGGAAACCTTGCCTATATACTAAAAATCCGAACAACTTTGATGAGGGATCAAGGCGCAACTATTTCACCTTTTAACTCTTTTCTTCTTTTGCAGGGTCTTGAAACTCTCTCACTAAGAGTTGACCGCCACGTTGAAAATGCACTTAAGGTTGTTGAGTTTCTTAAAAATCATCCTCAGGTTGAAAAGGTCAACCATCCTTCACTTGAAACAGGCAGAGCAAAAGAATTATATGAAAGCTATTTCCCTAATGGCGCAGCTCCAATATTTACATTTGAAATTAAAGGTAACGCGGAGAAAGCAAAGAGATTTGCTGAAAGCCTAGAACTTTTCTCTCTGCTTGCAAATGTTGCAGATGTGAAATCTCTTGTAATTCACCCAGCTTCAACAACACATTCTCAGCTATCAGAAAAGGAACTTTTCGAAGGCGGAATTAAGCCAACTACGGTTCGTTTATCAATTGGTACAGAACATATAGACGACATTATAGCAGACCTTGAACATGGTTTTGAAGCAGTAAAATAAGCAATGAAAAAACGCCCACAAACTGTGGGCGTTTTTTTAATTATTTTTAATTGTCTATTTCAAGATTTTTAATTGCACTTGATAGCATAAGCCTTATTCTGTTAAGCTGGTTAACCTCACTTGCTCCCGGATCATAGTCAACAGCCACAATGTTAGAAAGCGGATATCTTCTTCTTATTTCCTTTATTACACCTTTGCCTACAACATGGTTCGGAAGACATCCAAACGGCTGAGTGCAAACAATATTGTTAACTCCGGAATGAATAAGTTCCATCATTTCACCTGTAAGGAACCATCCCTCACCTGTTTGATTACAGAGTGATACAATCGGCTCTGCATATTCCCCAAGTTTTTCAATACTTTCAGGAGTATCAAAACGCTCACTCTTTTTAAGCGCCTCAATCATTGGCTTTTGATAATACTCAAGAGCTTTGATTACTATATTGGATATTGTGGTTGATTTATGGCTTCCTCCAAGATATTTTTCTTTTTGTACAGAGTTATAAGCGCAATAGTGCCCAAAGCCTAGAAGGTCAGGAACAACTGCCTCTGCACCTTCCTTTTCAAGAAGTTCAACAATATTATTATTGGCAAGTGGATGAAATTTTACCAAAATTTCACCAACAACTCCCACTCTTGGCTTTACAATATCATTTATGGCAAGCTCATCAAATTCCTTAACGATACTTCTGATATTTTTCTTGTATGTTGATAAGTCAGCTTTATAAATGTCCTTTTTAACCTTTGAATTCCACTTTTCATAAAGTTCGTTCGCTGAACCCTGAACCTTTTCATATGGTCTTGTCCTGTGAAGTACCCGCATAAGCAAATCACCATATACAAAAGCCTGAACAATACGGTTGAGAAGCTTAGGAGTATATTTGAAACCGGGGTTCTTTTCAAGTCCCTGCGAGCTTATAGAAACAACCGGTATATGCTCAATTCCTGCATTTTTCAGAGCCTTTCTTATAAAACCAATATAATTGGTCGCACGGCATCCTCCGCCTGTCTGTGTTATAAACAAAGCTGTTTTGTTCAAATCATACTCTCCTGATTTTAATGCCTTAAGCATTTGGCCTACAACTATAAGCGCAGGATAGCATGCATCGTTATTTACATACTTAAGTCCAATATCAATACTTTCAGGGTCAACTGCAGGCATTATAACAGCATTATATCCACTTGCCTTAAGTGCTTCACCTAGAACCTCAAAATGAATTGGTGACATCTGGGGACATATCAGAGTATAATTTTTCTTCATTTCTTTTGTAAACAGTACTCTTTTAAGTGATGCGTCACCTTTTTTAATCTTAGTCCCTTTTTCGCTCCTATCTTCAATTGCAGCAATGAGAGACCGTATTCTTATCCTTGCAGCGCCTAGATTGCTTACTTCGTCAATCTTGAGAGTTGTATATATTTTCCCTGCTGCATCAAGTATATCTTTAACCTCATCAGTTGTTACAGCATCCAGACCGCAGCCAAACGAATTAAGCTGAACAAGTTCCAAATCTTTTCTTGTTTTTACAAAAGCCGCCGCTTCATAAAGTCTTGAATGGTATGCCCACTGATCCCTTACAACTAATGGACGCTCAACCTTTCCAAGATGCGCAACTGAATCCTCAGTAAAAACAGCCATATTATAGCCTGTAATTAATTCAGGAATGCCATGGTTTACCTCTGGATCTATATGATAAGGCCTACCTGCAAGAACAATACCTGTTAAACCGTTTTCCTCAATATATTTAAGGGTTTCTTCACCCTTTTTATGCATATCGTCTCTGAAATCGGTCCATTCCTTCCAGCCTTTGCTAACAGCCAAATTAACTTCTGCCTTAGTAACCCCGAACTTAGCAAGCTCCTCTGACATTCTGCTCTTTATTGCATTTTCATCGGCAAGTGAAAGAAATGGGTTCAAGAATTCTATGTTCTTAGTCCGTAAATCTTCAACATTGTTTTTAATATTTTCAGAATAAGAAGCAACAATCGGGCAATTGTAATTATTGTCAGCGGACATTATTTCTTTTCTTTCATATGGTATACCGGGATAGAATATCCTTGTAACTCCTTCATTTATCAAACTCATTATATGACCATGCACAAGCTTCGCCGGATAGCATACAGACTCACTCGGAATCGACTCCATTCCCGCTTCATAAACTTTTTTGTTTGAATCCGGAGAAAGCTTTACGCTGAAGCCAAGCCCAGTAAAAAATGTAAACCAAAACGGATAATCCTCAAACATATTTAATACACGAGGAATACCGATTACTCCTCTTGGGGCATTTTCCTCTCTTAATGGTTCATAGTCAAAAAGTCTATGCAGCTTGTATTCAAAAAGATTAGGCACATCATTTTTGTTGTTTGCCTTGCCAAGCCCCTTTTCACAACGATTTCCGGTAATAAACCTTCTGCTGCCTGAAAAGTTGTTTATTGTAAGAAGGCAGTTGTTTGTACATCTTCCGCATCTTACATGATTTGTAACTATTTCAAGAGAGTTCATTGCCTCTCTGTCAATCATTGTTGTTTTATAACCTTCTTTATATTTGTTTCTTGCAATAAGACCTGCTCCAAATGCGCCCATAATTCCTGCTATATCCGGACGGACAGCCTCACGCTCTGATATAAGTTCAAAACTTTTTAAAACAGCATCATTGTAAAAAGTACCGCCCTGAACAACAATGCTCTTTCCCAAAGCCTTAGGGTCTGAGATTTTTATAACTTTAAGCAAGGCATTCTTAATAACACTGTAAGCAAGGCCAGCTGAAATATCACTTACCTTTGCACCCTCTTTTTGTGCCTGTTTTACTCTTGAGTTCATAAATACTGTGCATCTTGAACCAAGGTCAATGGGTGTTTCAGAAAGCAGCGCCTCTCCGGCAAAATCCTGTACGCTAAAATTAAGAGACTTTGCGAATGTTTCAATAAATGAACCGCATCCTGATGAGCACGCTTCATTAAGAAGCACACTGTCAATCACCCCGTCTTTAATACGAATACATTTCATATCCTGTCCGCCTATATCAAGTATGAAATCAACATCCGGTTTAAAGAATGCCGCTGCTTTATAATGTGCAACAGTCTCAATGTAACCAAGATCCAGCATAAGAGCTTCTTTAATAAGGCCCTCTCCGTAACCGGTAACACATGTATTTTTTATTTTAACGCTTTCAGGCAGAATATCGTACAGTTCATTCAATGATTGAATTACAACCTTTAACGGGTTTCCCTCATTGCTTGCATAGAATGAATAAAGCAAAGAACCGTCATCGGCAACAAGTGCAGCTTTTGTTGTAGTCGAACCTGCATCAATACCAAGAAAAGCATTTCCTTTGTATGTAGCTAATTCCTTTTTGGGGACTGTTGCCTTATCATGCCTTGCTCTAAACTTATTGTAATCTTCACTGCTTTCAAACAAAGGAGAAAGTCTTGCTATTTCAACGGCAAGAATATCTTTCTTGCCAAAATTTTCTATTATTTTTTCAAAATCCGATGTATTCTCTTTATCAGCAGAAATTGCTGAACCGTATGCCGCAAACAGATGTGAGTTGTTAGGTATTAAGGCTGATTGTTCGGTTAAATTAAGTGTTTTAATGAATCTTTCTGTGAGTTCGGAAAGAAAATGAAGAGGTCCGCCTAAAAAAGCAACATTTCCCTTTATAGGCTTTCCACATGCAAGTCCGCTTATTGTCTGATTAACAACCGCCTGAAAAATTGAAGCTGCCAAATCTTCTCTTGCCGCTCCTTCGTTAATAAGAGGCTGGATATCAGTTTTGGCAAATACACCGCAGCGAGAAGCAATTGGATAAATTATTGTATGATTTTTAGCAAGCTCATTAAGTCCCTCCGCATCAGTCTGAAGCAAACTTGCCATCTGGTCAATAAACGAACCTGTACCGCCGGCACAAATACCGTTCATTCTTTCCTCAACGTTTCCGCCCTCAAAATATATTATCTTTGCGTCTTCACCGCCAAGTTCAATTGCTACATTAGTCTTTGGAATAACACTCTGTATAGCATTTGCTGTTGCAACAACCTCCTGAATAAACGGAATTTTAACAGCCTCTGACAATGCAACACCGCCGCTACCCGTAATCATAGCAGAAACATCCTTTTTGCCAACATTTGAATATGCCTCAGTTACAAGCTTATTAACCGTATCAAGTATTTCCGAATAATGTCTCTCATACCTGCTGAAAATCATTTTGTTGCTTTCATCTATAACAACAACCTTTACGGTTGTAGAGCCTATATCTATACCCATTCTTAAAAAATCTGACATTTTTAAATCACCTCCTGATTTAACTGTTTCCAGATAACTTCAAATGATGCTTCAAGCTTTTCCGTAATGCAGTCTTCATCGTTAACCATGTAAATAGAAAATATTCCGTCTCTTATTGCCATAATCAGCTCGGCAAATTTCTCTGCATCAACCTCTTTTTTGATGCAGCCTCTCATTTTACCCTCGTTAAGTATCTGTACTAAAACCTTAAGATTTTCATTATAGTATTTGATGTACCCTTCATTAAGCTTTGGATACTTGTCTATTAATTCGTATAGCATAAAGTAGTAACTCTTAATGCTGTATTTTCTGAGTATTTGACCTTTTTCATCAATAATACTAGGATTAGGTATTATTAGATAAAATGTCTTTAGTTTTTCTTTTATTGTTAATCTGCTATTATCTGCTATGCTGTTACTAGCCGCAAGCCTAAACTGCCGCCAAAGGATTTCCAACACATTCTTATCTATTATTTCACAAATCAGTTCATCTTTGCTTTTAAAATAATAATAAAAGCCGCCTTTTGTCATTTTAAGTTCTTTCAGCATGTCATTAACGGATAAATTTGATACCCCGTTTAATATAAACAGATCAAATGCTGATTGCACAACCTTATCTCTTGAGTTCATAATCATTCACTCCGTATGTCATATGCCTTTACAGACTAGTTGGTCTGTCACTACATTATTATACACAAGTCAAAATAACCTATCAATACAAAAAAAATTGCTAAAATCACAAAAAAATTTCCAAAACCATCATAATGTTTAAATGCCAGCTGATATTGTCTGGACAATTTTAATAATTTACTATATAATATCATTGTAATTAGCACAAACATATCCAATTTCGGTCTATTACAGCATACGCTTGCACTTCAGTATTTTATTTCAAAAAACCTTTATGTTTTTATTTGAAAGGGAGAGTATTATGGAACATTTACCGGTTACACTTACTGAATTTGATAAACTTATACTTGAAGAATACTGTGACCTTGCAGAAGGGTTAGGTGAATACCTGGGAAATTGTTATGAATTAGTTGTTCACAATTTTGCCAGTTTTGATCATTCCGTAATAAAAATTATCAATAGCCACTCCGGAAGAAAAGATGGCTCTCCCATAACTGATTTTGGTCTCAAAATGCTCAGTGATATAAAGGATAATCCTGATTTCAGGTATCTTACATACTATAACAAAAATATTTCAGGAAAGCCAATAAAATCATGTACAAATGCTATTAAAGGCAAACATGGAAAAGTAATTGGAATGTTATGCATTAATTTTTATCTTGACTCTCCTTTGTGTTCTTTTATTGACTCAATAAACCCTGAAGCAGCTCAAAAAGTAACAATTGTAAATGAAACACTTGCAGAAAATGTAGACGAACTTATATCGGAAAAACTAACTTCCGCAAGAGACCGCGTGTTTAATGACAGGTCAATTCAAGCGGTTAACCGAAATCGAGAAATTATTTTTTCTTTATATTCAGACGGAATTTTTAATATGAAGGATTCGGTAATCAAAGTAGCCTTGCTCCTAGGCATTTCAAAAAATACTGTTTATATGCACATAAGAAATTTTAAAAATCAGAAAACAAATTAATAATATTACTTAATTACTGTACTATTATCGCAACTAGATTAAATTTTTACATAGCAAAAACACTGCCGATTTATTGTAGGCAGTGTTTTTGTTTTTCAATTGCTCAAAGCTCTGCTATTACTTCTACTTCGCAAAGGAGATTCTTAGGGAGTGTTTTTACAGCTACACATGAACGTGCAGGTTTACCAACAAAATATTTTCCGTATACTTCGTTGAACTTAGCAAAATCATTCATGTCAGCAAGAAAACATGTAGTTTTAACAACGTTTTCAAATCCAATTCCGTTTTCCTTAAGAATAGCCTCAAGATTCTTGCAAACCTGTTCAGCCTGTTCTTCTATAATTGTTCCTACGATTTCTCCTGTTCCCGGCATAAGCGCTACCTGTCCGGATGTAAAGAGCAAACCGTTAACGGAAACAGCCTGTGAATAGGGTCCAATAGCTGCTGGTGCGTTTGGTGTTGATGTTACTTTAAGCATAATCATACCTCCGATTCATATTTTTTCGTTATAAGACAAATTAATATTAATACTGAATAATAATTAAGTCAATAAAATATATTTAATTTTCTTCATCATAATGATGAAAATATTTTATACAATACCGGTCGTTTAATCTCTATAGCTATTGCTGGGCAAAGCTCCTGGCAACAAAAACAGCGTATACATTTATTCTTAGTAAATACAGGTTTTCCGTCAATCATTTCAATTGCATGAGGCGGACAATTCTCCTCACAGTGCCTGCATGATACACACTTGCTGTGATCAAAATGAGGATAAGGCTGCAAAACATCATTTAACACTCTATATAATGGTTTGGGAAGTTTTTCGGTAATATTAATTACCTTTGACTTTGGTGCTTTAAAATCCGATACAACAAAGTCATGAATACTGTCACCAATTATTTTTATTTCATCAATACTTTCAGGACTTAACCCTCTCTTAATAGCCTGCTCGCATACAGGAATGTCACTTGTTTGTATGTCTATCAAATACGCCGCCATTATATCAAGAACAAACGGATTATCTGCCGTCATTAAAACTCCTATATTTCTGGGCGTACCGCCGGTCGGGCCGTTTCCTTCCATTCCTATAACCGCATCCATAATGTTAAGCACCGGTTTTGCAAAAAGGCATATATCTATAAGCGCATTTGCAAAGTCTGCTACGTTAGGACGATTAAGATGGTATTCAGCCTTCATAGTTCCCGGAATTGTTCCGAAAAGATTTTTAACTGCACCTGTCATTCTCATCATACCATGTGTTTTCAGTTTACTGATATTTATTACCTTGTCAGCTTTAAGCAGTTCATCTATAACTGTGATTTTCCTCAGAAGCTTTCCATCCGGATAAGCAGTCTCAGCAGTTGCGGTATTATAATTAAGCTTTGCTCCGCTCAAAGATGCTGCCTCAGTCATTCCGCTTGCACTGTAAACCGATTTTAAAAGCACCTCGTTAAACAACCCGCCGGGGCTGTCAGCAATTATTGGCTCTCCTCCTGCTTCTTTTACAATTTCAGCAACCGCACGAACAATATACGGATGAGTAGTCGCCGCCCTTTCAGGAGTTTTTACCATAACCAGATTAGGCTTTAATAAAACCCTGTCACCCTTTTTGACAAAGTTTGTTATACCCCCTAGTTCATTTATTTCAGATTTTAATAACTCTTTTATTTTATCAAATTTATAATCTCTGCATTCATGCAGTGATGCTGTATACATTATCATATCACTCTCCAGTGTGGTTTGATTATATCAGCTTTTGTGTTATAATCCAATAGACAGGAGATGATAGACTTGAAAAAAGATTTTGTAATTAACAACCGCAATAAGGTTTTTAAGCGAATGCTTAACGATTCAGTCTTAGTTCTTTTCAACGGACATGCACCTTATAAACGCGGCGATGAAAAATATATGTTTTCACCAGATAGAAATTTTTATTATGTTACCGGCATTGACCGTGAAAACGAAATAATAATGTTTGTAAAAACTGAGGCTGCTGAAACTGTTACGCTATATATCGAACGCGATAACGGATACCTTTCAAAATGGGTAGGTGCAAATTTAACCCCTGAAGAGGCTTTTGAGCATTCAAGCATAGACGATATTTCGTATATTGATAAATTCAAAGATGGAATTGCTGAGGCTATATTTAAGAATAATTTGAAACATATTTATATTGATCTTGAAGACAGAGACTGGGATGCAGCAGAAACAGAAAGCCTTAAATTTGCATTTGAGCTGCGTAAGAAGTATCCTGCAATTGATATGATTGATGCGTACCCCTTCTTTGCAGACCTCAGAATAATAAAAGAAGATTATGAAATCAGTCTTATACGTAAGGCAATTAAAATAACAACCGACGGCATTGCCGAAATGATGAAATATGCTCATGCCGATATGTATGAATACGAGCTTGAAGCATATTTTGATTTTGTTCTCACAAAAAACGGAATCAGAGATAAGGCATTTAAGACAATAGCCGCCTCAGGCAGACGTGGAACAATATTGCATTACAGTGATAATCACGCTGTTGCTAAGGACGGAGACCTTATTCTTGTTGATGCAGGCGCACAGGTTGACTGGTACAACGGAGATATTACAAGAACCTTCCCTGTAAACGGAAGATTTTCTCCTCAGCAGAAACAGATTTATGATGTAGTTCTTTCGGGCCAGCAAAAGGTTATAGATACAATAAAGCCGGGAATAAGATTCTCAAGACTTAACGAAGTGCTTAAAGAGCACTATTTAGAAGAATTGAAGAAAATCGGCTTAGCAGAAACCATGGATGATGTTTCAAAATACTATTATCATGGTGTCAGCCACTATCTTGGTGCTGAAACACATGATATCGGCAGATACGGCGACAGAAAACTTGAAGCCGGCATGGTGCTTACTGTAGAACCCGGTCTTTATATCGAAGAATACGGAATCGGAATAAGAATTGAGGACGATGCACTCGTAACGGATAATGGATGTGAAATTCTTTCAGAGGGCTTCATTAAAACTACTGATGAGATAGAAGAATTTATGGCAAAGGGAAAATAATATGGCCTCTTTCAAAGAATCTGATTTATATTTACCTGTGTGTGAATATTTTAAATCGCTTGGTTATGATGTTCAGGCTGAAGTTAAGTCCTGCGACTTAGTAGCTGTAAATGACCATGAAACCGTAATAGCTGAGCTTAAGACAAGCTTTTGTCTTAAGCTCGTTTATCAGGCAATAGAACGTCAGTCACTAACCAACCTTGTATATATTGTTATTTCTAGACCTCTAAAAGGAGAAAAAAGCCGAGAATGGCGGAATATGCTTAAGCTAATGAAAAGGCTTGATATCGGGATAATCACAGTTGCAATGGACAGCGAGCTTAAAACAGTTGATGTGGTTTCAGTTCCTGAGGGACACAAAAAAGTTCGAAATTCTAAAAAAATAGCCCTTCTTAACAAAGAACTTAATGAGCGAAGCCTGAACGTAAATACCGGTGGTGTAAACAAAACCAAAATCCTTACAGCATATAAGGAAAAGTGTATATTTGCCCTATGCATAACTGAAAAAAGCGGTACCATAACGCCTGCAGAACTAAAAAAAGCATTAAATGATCCGTATGCAGATAAAATACCAAGAAGCAATTACTATGGCTGGTTTAGAAAAATCGAAAAAGGCGTATATGGTATAAGTGATAAAGGCATGGAAATTTTAAATGGTGATGATTTCAAAAATGCCCTAGATTTTTACCGTGAAAAATGTATTAGTATATAAGAATGACAGCAAATCACTTTTGCTGTCATTCTTTTCATATTATTTTATATATACGGTTAATGCCGCAATTACCATTGTTATTTTGTCACCGTCTCCAAACTCATCAACATGAAGACCCTCACACTGCATACCGCCCTGAACGCATTCAACATCAACAGTTCCCAAAGGGAGTTCTGCCTTTACCTTTTCAACATCAATTCCTTCAGGGTTTGTTGAACCGAGCTTAACATGGATATGCATTTTATTATCCAAATCCTCAACTCCGAGGCAGTCAGAAATTCCACACAAGCAGCAGTTTGAAATTGCGTTTCTTACAGCCTTGCAGGCAGCCTTAGTTACATCCTGTCCATGGAGGTCAGTACCCATTGCAAACTCAACCAAAAATCTTTTCATTGAAATTCATCTCCTGATGTATTATATTTTTAGTGCGGAGAAAAACATTTATAATTCCGCAATTATCATGTTTACAATTATAGCATAAAATATAAATACGGAGAACAATTTTATGATAAAAACAAATGCGATGCGTCTTTTAGACGCTGCCGAGATAGTATATTGTACAAAGGAATATGCATATGATGAAAGTGACCTTTCAGGCCACCATGCTGCAGAAGTCTTAGGAATACCCGCTGAACAAGTCTTTAAAACGTTAGTTACTAAAGGTGACAAAACGGGCCTCGTTGTTTTTTGCATACCCGTTGATGAAGAACTGGATTTAAAGAAGGCCGCTCTTGTATCCGGAAACAAAAAAATTGAAATGCTTCATGTAAAAGACCTTTTGGGTTTAACCGGCTATATTAGAGGAGGCTGTTCACCTATAGGAATGAAAAAAAAATTCCCCACATATATTGACGAAAGTGCTGTACTGTTTGATGAAATCAGTATAAGTGCAGGAATAAGGGGCTGCCAGATACTCGCTAACCCAGAAGATTTAGCTACATACACCGAGGCTGTTCTAATTGAAGTAACTAAGTAATAAATACAGTTTTATAGTAAATATATTTGCATTAACAGTTGTTGCCAAATTTTTAATAATTATATATATAGAAATATTATTCTCGCTATGGTATAATACTTTTTGTATTAAATTTTTTTTTAAAATAAAATACTTAAAAAGGTAAGGTAATGTAATGATAAAAATAACCGGTTCAAAATTTAATATGTATGATTCTGACAGTGATAAAGCTGTTGCATACATGGACTGTGTTGCAGGCGTTATTGATAGTAAAGAAGTCGGAATGCTTAGCGATTATGTACATCACCACTTTACAACAAGACTTCAACATTCCATGAATGTATCATATTACAGCTTTATGTTTTGCAGATTTTTAGGTTGGGACTATCGTTCAGCTGCAAGAGCAGGTCTAATGCATGACTTATATTTCTTTGATAATAAAAGTGTTGATAATGAAGGTAACAAACTTCTTAAGCATCACCCCTTTGATGCTTTGGATAATTCTGAAAAAACCTTTGACCTCAATGAAATCGAGAAGGATGCAATTGTAAACCATATGTGGCCGTGTCAATCAATTAGCAGACCAAGATATAAAGAATCAGTTGTAGTTTCTTTTTCAGATAAGCTTTGCGCTGTAATGGAAGCTACTTCAGGCTCAGGACATCTTGTATGCGGTACTACAGGAAACGCTGTTAACAAAACAACATCTAAAATAACATCCGCCTATCGATTTGCTTTTTCTAAAGCTGTCGGTATGTGCAGACTTGCATTGGATTATATCAACTAATAAAAACAGACTGCTTTAAAGCAGCCTGTTTTTATTTTTAGGTATTTCATTAGTAGGCGGTAAACAACTGTGATTCCTGCAAACATAAAAAGTTGTTTCATTGTTTAACAGCGGATATTTCTCAGTTGGCGGTATTACTACTGTTATATCGGTATCCAGACCAAACTGGCCTTTTAAGTCCTCCAAATCTTCTTTGTTTTTCAAAACAGCAGTGATGTGTACAGGAGGATCTAAATATCTTGAAAGTGCGAGCAGATAAAAACTATAACCCATAAGATAATGTTTTGCATCAGCGGAAATATACACCAGCTGTTTTTCAGCCAAATCACCATATTGTTCATTTTCAGTCAAGGATGACAACTTTACAAGATTATATGCCATCACAGAATTTCCGCTGGGAATGGCTCCGTCATAATTCTCCTTAGCTTCAAATATCAACTGCTCATTTTCCTTTCCTGAAAAGGTAAAACCACCATTCTGATGATCATAAAAGTCTTTAATAACACGATCGCAGAAAATTTGTGCCTTTTCCAAATAATTATAGTCAAAAGTCGCTTCATATAAAGCTGTCAGTGCAAAGACATAGAAAGCATAGTCATCCAGAAATCCCAGACTGCCACATCGTCCATCTCGGAAGCTGGCATAAAGCTTATTGTCTTTACATAGTTTATTCGCTATAAATGACTCTGCCTTTTCTGCCATTCTCAAATATTTTTCATCATCAGATACCCTATAGAGCAAAGAGAGTGCCGCAATCATCATGGAGTTCCATGATGTCAGAATCTTATCGTCCAGATGAAGAGATGCTCTTTTCCTGCGATATTCCTGCAGCTTTGTGATGCAGTTTGAAAAGCTATCGTCTGTTTTTTCACTGCTCAAAAGATTTGGTATGCATTTACCCTCAAAATTACCTTTTTCTGTAATCCCATAAGTTTTATTAAATCGCTTACCTTCTTCTCTACCTAACACACTGATAATCTCATCAGGTTCAAAAACATAGTATTTACCTTCTACTCCGTCACTGTCAGCATCCTGAGCACAGTAAAATTCACCGTCATGGCCCGTCATTTCCCGCAGTATGTATTCTGCGGTTTTTTCTGCTACATTTAGATACATCTGATTTTTAGTAACTTCAAAGGTCTTTGCATAACTCATAATGAGCAGGGCATTGTCATATAGCATCTTCTCAAAATGGGGAACCAGAAAGAACCTATCGGTAGAATACCTTGAAAAACCGTATCCTATATGATCAAAAAGCCCACCTCGATACATTTGTCTAAGCGTGGTTTCTACCATTTTCAATGTCTCACTATCATTATTTTTTTCATAGTAATTCAATAAAAACAGCAGATTGTGCGGTGTGGGAAACTTGGGTGCATGTCCAAATCCACCGTACTCACTGTCAAAACTATTCTTGAATTGTTTAACTGCATCACTTATCAAAGATGAATCGATAGCCCCTTCAGCAGTGTTTGTCTGCTTAAAATGAGTGATAATTCCCTCAGCTGCTTGGATAATATCCTGCCTGTCGTTTATCCACTTTTCATTAATTGACCTAAGTAAATCTTTAAAACCTATTAATCCCATTCGTGAGGTTTTGGGAAAATAAGTTCCTGCATAAAACGGCTTTTGATCTGGCGTCATAAATATGCTGGTAGGCCAGCCGCCATTTCCGGTAAGTGCCTGGCATACCGACATGTAGATACTGTCAATATCCGGCCGTTCCTCTTTGTCAACCTTTATTGAAACAAAATGCTGATTTAGGAACTTAGCTGTGTCCTCGTCCTCAAAGCTCTCATGTGCCATTACATGACACCAATGGCATGTACTATATCCGATGCTTAGAAAAACAGGCTTGTCCTCAGCTTTTGCTTTTTCAAATGCTTCTTTTCCCCACGGATGCCAATCTACTGGGTTATAAGCATGTTGAAGAAGATACGGAGACTTTTCATTTATTAATTTATTTGGTTTTTTGTTTATCAATTTATTTGGTTTTTCATTTATCATAGGAAATTTCCTCTCTACAAATTAAAAATCATATGACCAGACTATTTTATTTCTTATGTATGCGTGGTATAAAATTATACCCCGCATTTAACATCTACCTTTATTCAGCAAATCAAATAGTATAACCTTAATGCATACCTACAGGCGCTTTTTTATTTTTTTCATTAGGTATGTTAAACTTTGGAGGCTTGGAATTCTTCAGATTACTCTCATCAAAAAATTTCCCGGGTGTTGACAAATCAAAATATTTTTTAGAGTCCGAAGTTACGCCCCAGTCTTTAAGCGAACCGGTTTCCTCAAGCATATTAAATGCCTCGCGGAAGAGTGTATTATGTGCCTCTTCTCTGTTCAGCAGAAAATCAATAGCTTCTTTTACACCCTTATCGTTAATCTGACGATAAAGATTTTCATACACAACTTTTGCACGCTGTTCGGCTGCAATATCCGACAAAATATCCGCCGCAAGATCTCCCGTTTCTTCAATATAAGTACCCGAGAACGGATAACCTGATGCATTTGCAAGCATAGGCGTTAATCCAGTCTGAACTGCAGCTTCAACATTTCCTACATTTGTATTCATGGCGTCAGGAGTATGTCCATTAAGCAGGCATACCAATGTGCCGACCATCTCCATATGCCCAAGTTCTTCAGATGCTATATCAAGAAACAAATCCTTTATTCTTGGATCTTTAATTCTGAAGCTTTGTGACAAATATTGCATAGCCGCTTTCAATTCTCCATGAGGTCCTCCCAACTGTTCCTGCATCATATTGGCATAATTGGGATTCGGGCGGTCAACTTTTACTTCTTTTAATAATTGTTTTTCATGCTTAAACATTATACTTCTCCTTTACTTTTTTTCTGCCGCAGCTAACATTTCATCGGCGTCTTTAGTATTATGCATAAAATCTCCTCTTATGCACTTCAATGCACTTATTTCGTTATGGATTTCAGCTTCTGTCCTTATCCCTAATTTGCGGATAACAGGCAGTGACGGGCACCATCCCTGAAGGGCATGCTGAAGAAGGAAAAATCCTATTGTTCCAGTCATAAAGAAGCAGCAGCATTTTGTTTTCTTATATCCGATCATAGAACTTAAAAATATAATAGAGGCTGCATTTGTCTCTATAACTCTTTCCGTATCCCATTCATGATTAAGCTCGTTAATTCTTTGTGTTAACGTTTTATTGCAACAGTTGCGGTAAAAATTAAGACGTTGGATTGTACGATTCCTTATTTCATCGTTTACCTTGCTGCATGTATTTTTAGCAACTCTTTCTGTGGTTGCAGGTAAAACGATTTTAATTTTATTATTCATTTGCATCCCTCGCTTTCTTCAACAATTAAATATAGTTTTTTCTTCAATCTTTAAACCAAATTTTAAAAGCTGTAGGTATATTGTTTCGCTGTGCCGCAGATAATATTCAAAATACAAATGGATATAGAACAATACAAAAAAACTATTTCCCTATAATCCAAAAGCAAACAATAAAGTGGCCAGAAGTAAATATGCTACGTCGTTTTATCCAGTAAGATTAAACATAAATTTTTAAGGAGGCAGTAAATTGACAAAGAAAATAACCGTTGACGGAAATCATGCGGCTGCGTATGCCGCATATGCATTTACAGAAGTAGCATCTATTTTTCCAATTACTCCGTCATCTCCTATGGCAGAGTTAATCGATGAGTGGTCCGCTCAAGGTAAAACCAATTTATTTGATCAGAGTGTTCTTGTGGCAGAACTACAGTCGGAAGCTGGTGCAGCCGGTGCAATGCACGGTTCTCTTGAGGCCGGAGCTTTAACCACAACATTTACAGCTTCACAGGGTCTGCTTTTGATGATTCCAAACATATATAAAATGGTTGGTGAACTGCTGCCAGGCGTACTTCATGTGTCGGCTCGTGCATTAGCAACACATGCTCTGTCTATCTTTGGTGATCATCAGGACGTTATGGCATGCAGACAGACCGGAGCGCCTATGCTTGCATCCGCAAACGCACAGGAGGCTATGGATCTTGGATGTGTAGCTCATCTTTCCGCAATTTCCGCTCATCTTCCCTTTATTCATTTTTTTGATGGCTTCAGAACCTCTCATGAATACCGTAACATCAGCCCAATCGAATATGATGAACTTAAAAATATTCTGGACTGGGGAGCTATCACAGAATTTCGCGAAAGATCACTTAACCCGAAACATCCAACGGCGAAGGGTACAACTCAAAATCCGGATATTTATTTTCAGGGCAGGGAAGTTCAAAATCCGTATTTCGAAAATGTTCCAGACATAGTTGCAGATTACATGCAGGAAATCGGACAGATTACCGGACGTTCCTATAAGCCGTTTGATTATTATGGTGATCCGGATGCCCAGAACGTTATTATAGCTATGGGTTCTGTCTGTGACACAATTAAAGAAATATTGCCATATTTAAATAAAAATCATAAAAAGGTCGGACTGCTGCAGGTGCGTCTCTATCGTCCTTTTTCGCATGATTATTTTTTTCAGGCACTACCTTGCAACGTAAAGCGAATTGCAGTTCTTGACCGTACGAAGGAACCCGGATCAACCGGTGAACCTCTGTATTTGGATATTTGCAGAATGTTTACGGGAACTGATAATTCTCCGCTTATTGTAGGTGGAAGATACGGCCTTGGTTCAAAGGACACCACTCCTTCCCAAATTCTTTCCGTATTTTCAAATTTAGAGTCCTCAGCGCCGAAGAACAACTTTACTATCGGTATTACTGACGATGTTACAGATACTTCACTACCAGAAGAAGATTATATTCCGGAAGAAAACGGAACAGTCAGCTGTAAGTTCTGGGGGCTTGGTTCAGACGGAACTGTAGGTGCAAATAAATCTGCCTGCAAAATTATCGGAGATAATACTGATTTAAATGTTCAGGCATATTTTTCCTATGACAGCAAAAAATCAGGAGGCACAACCATATCCCATCTCAGATTTGGTAAAGAACCCATTCTCTCCTCATACCTCGTATATAGTGCTGATTATGTTGCCTGCCATAACAAATCTTTTCTTAATCATTATGACTTAACCCAAGGGCTGAAACCTGGTGGAATTTTCGTTTTGAACTGTGATTATCCAAAAGAGTCTATCGCAGAATATTTGCCATCAGGTCTGAAACGTTATCTGGCAAAAAATCATATACGCTTTTATATTATTGATGCTTTGAAAATTGCAACTGACATCGGTCTGGGAAACCGTATAAACATGGTAATGCAGGCTGCCTTCTTTCAATTAGTCGGTATTATTCCCAAAGAGGATGCTGTACGTCTTTTGAAAGAATCCATTCATAAGTCATATGGCCGTAAGGGCAAAAACATTGAAGAAATGAATAACAAAGCTGTAGATGAAGGTATAAATGCTCTGATAAAAATTGATATTCCAAAAGAATGGTCAGATGAAGCAGAAGATGCTTATACAACAGATGAAACAGTTCCGGAGTTTGTCAGCAACATTCAGAAAGTAATGGCTCGTAATGAGGGTGATAAACTGCCTGTCAGTACATTTCTCGGCATGGAAGACGGCGCCTTTCCATTAGGAACAACCGCCTATGAAAAACGTGGTATTGCTCCGACTATACCTGAATGGCAGATAGATAAGTGTATACAATGCGGATTCTGTGCATATGTATGTCCGCATGCCACTATTCGATTGTTCCTTCTTGATGAAGAAGAACAAAAACGTGCTCCATCATCATACCAAACAAAAACCGCAGTAGGAAGTTCCATTGCAAGTTATAAATTCCGAGTTCAAGTCAGTCCCCTTGACTGCACCGGCTGCGGAAACTGTGCTTCCATTTGTCCCGCCAAAGGCAAAGCTCTTATAATGAGGCCAGCTGAACAAGAAATAGAATCCCAGAATGCTAATTGGGAATTCTCCATGTCCCTCAGTGAAAAACCTGACTTGATAGATCGTTTTACAGTCAAAGGCAGTCAGTTCATTCGCCCTCTTCTTGAATTCAGTGGTGCCTGCCCCGGCTGCGGAGAAACTCCATATATTCGACTTTTGACACAGTTATTCGGAGAACGAATGATGATTGCCAATGCAACAGGATGCTCTTCAATTTGGGGAGCAAGTGCACCCTCCATTGCATATACGACAAATTCTGACGGAAGAGGACCCGCTTGGGCTAACTCACTTTTCGAAGATAACGCAGAATACGGATATGGCATGTTTTTAGGCTCTGAGCAGATACGGTCACGACTGAAAGATTGCATTCAACAGTGTCATAGTGATGAATCATATGGTGACGAGATAAAAAATGCTTTTAAAGAGTGGTTGGAATCTTATGATAATGGAAGCGAATCACAGCACAGTTCGGATAAACTTCGCGGTCTTATACAAAAGTCTGAATATTCTGACAAACCTCTTATTCAAAAAATCTCTGCATTATCTGACTACTTGGATAAACGTTCATTCTGGATGATTGGCGGCGACGGTTGGGCGTATGACATAGGCTATGGTGGTGTTGATCATGTCCTCTCAACTGAAGAAGATGTAAATATATTTGTCCTGGATACAGAAGTATATTCAAACACAGGCGGTCAGGCTTCCAAATCTACGCCAACCAGTGCTGTTGCCAAGTTTGCTTTTAACGGCAAAGTAACCAACAAAAAGAATTTAGGACTTATGGCTATAACCTATGGCAGTGTATATGTTGCTCAAATCGCAATGGGAGCAAACTATAACCAGACAATACAAGCAATTAAGGAAGCTGAAAGCTATCCTGGACCTTCTTTGATTATCGCTTATGCTCCTTGTATTAACCACGGAATTAAAACAGGAATGTCAACTAGTATTGAGGAAGAGAAAAAAGCTGTGGAATCCGGTTATTGGAATCTATTTAGATATGATCCAAGGCTTAAAGAAAAAGGCTTGAACCCGTTCCAGCTTGACTCAAAGGAGCCAACTAAATTATACAAAGACTTTCTGAATGGTGAGATACGTTATTCTCAGCTCTTTAATACCTTCCCTGAAACTGCAGAAAAATTGTTTGAAAAATCTGAGCAATATGCAAAAGAAAGACTTGAGGTGCTGAAAAAAATGCAGAACAGTTAACTGTAACAAAAAAACGGGGCATTGATTGAAAATCAATGTCCCATTTATAAAACAAAGAGAAATAAATATAATTATTTTTCATTCTCATCTACGTAAGCTTTTGCACGCTTTGTCTGAGCTAAGCTTGGATGAGATACATTTGATTCTGTATCAGTCTTTTTGGTATCGGACCACGCTGCAGTTTTGTGGTTTTCCACAGTTTTGTTCGGTTCTATTTTTTTCGGCATATCTTATTCATCACCTTCTCTATCCTTAATACAGTAAGTATTTGCCCGATAAATAGAATTATGCTGGAAAAAAAATGAATAAAAGATGGCTATATAACTTTTGCCATACTCTAAACTGCTGTCTTTACTAAAGGAGATAATTATGAGAATTACATTTATTGCTGCACTTATAATATACTATGCTTTGGATTTTTTTATTTTAATCAGACTATTTGCCAAAAAAAGCTTGATTAATTTTAAGCATAACTTTACTGACTTTTTGGCATCAAGTGCGTTATTGCTCATTATTTATTATTTTAAAATAAGAGTGCCCTATGTTGTTCTGATTTTTTATATCATGGCCCTTTTAATCAATTCATTATTCGGCTATTATCTGGATTACTTTAACAAATCAAAATACTTTGACCGCTATTTGCACGGATATAGTTCATTTGCTTTTTCTTTACTGTTCTACTTTATCATCATAAGATTTATCAGTAGCGGAGGTTCAAAAATATTTCAAGCACTTTTTATATCTTTTTTAGGAATTACTATTGGTGTAATATTTGAAATCTTTGAATTTTTAAATGATATAAAGCAAAATAACCCAAAAACTCAAAGGTCTCTTATGCAAAAAAGCCTTAATGATACAGATTTTGACTTAATTTTTAATATTATTGGTTCAGTTTCAGGTGCAGTATTCGCCTATTTTATTTATCTTTAGTTATATAACGCATTATAAAACTAATTAATAATAAATAGCTTTTTTTATTTCTGAATATAAACGGAACAAGTCCAATATAATTTATTAAACATTATTATTGGAAGTGTATCATGGAAAAACGACCAAGTAAAAAACATTACTCCTCATACAGGCGTAACGACAAAAAAAACTCAGAAACGAGCTCAACACTTGGCAATCAGGTTTCTGCTGCTATTATATTATGTGTATTTATTCTCATAATAGCCTACACCAACAGTTCTGTTACAAATAACATGCGTACCAAGTTTACAGCAATTATTAGTCGAAATGTAGTAGATGAGTTCGAAGACAAAGGCAATATAAAGGATAACATTGTCAGCATCGTAAAAACCGTTTTTTCAAGTGAAGATGAAGATAAAGAGGTAATAAAAACAAAAACTCAACCAATTATTACTAATACTGGAGATGAAGATGACAATTCAGCTGACGATGACGCTGATGATGGAGATTCGTCTCAAGCTGTTCCCCCGACGTAACTGAAATATCTGAAGGTTGGATTGACCCTGTTGATGACGGTATAGTAACCGCTCTTTGCGGTCCAAGAATTAATCCGATTTTAGATGTGGAAGAATACCATAATGGAATTGATATTGCAGCAGATAAAGGCAGCAATGTTTATGCTGTAAGAACCGGAACGGTTACAGATATACATTATTCTGAAACATATGGAAATGTACTTTCATATGAAACCGATGATGGCTATAAAATAGTGTATGCCCACTTAAACAGTATAAATGTTGAAGTAGACGAACCAATTGTGCAAGGTGAAGTAGTCGCATATGTCGGAACAACTGGACTAAGTACTGGGCCCCACCTACACTACACAGTCTACCTTGACACAATGCTTATGGATCCAATTCAGTTTACTACATACAACTAGAGGGGCTCTGAAAACTCAGAACCCCCCTTTTATAAATATTTTATTCTTTTGGAAGCAACACCCATAAAATCATGTATGCAATCATAATAAATGCATGAGTAAAAATAAGTAACGCCACCGCTAAAATCCTAACAATTGTTGCATCAATTCCAATGTTTTCAGCAAGTCCGCCACAAACTCCTCCTAACATTTTATTTGTGGATGACAAATGTATATTCATCTTATCCATAGTATCACTCTCCCTTTTGTTCTTCTTTATAACCAACAGCATCTTCAATTGCACTCCAAAGTTCTTCTACTCCGGATTTTGTTTCACCGGAAAAAGGAATTAATTTACCCTCTGAGTCCATATTAAATGCTTTCTTTATACACGACAACTGCTTCTGTATTTGAGACCTTTTAATTTTATCCATCTTAGTAGCTGCAATAATAATGTCATATCCATAGTGTTTAAGCCAATTATACATCATTTTGTCATTCTCGCCCGGCTCATGTCTTATATCAATAAGCATAACTATACCCATAAGTGATTCTCTTTTATTCAGGTATTCATCAATCATTTTTCCCCATCGCTCAATTTCGGTTTTTGGAGCCTTAGCATAGCCATATCCTGGTAAATCAACAAAATATACAACATCTTCAACATTATAGAAGTTTATTGTCCGTGTTTTCCCTGGCTGTGAGCTTGTCCTCGCTAGTGCTTTTCTACCTATCATTGAATTTATCAGAGTTGATTTCCCTACATTTGATTTACCGGCAAAAGCAATTTCCGGCTTTCTATCATCAGGATACTGACTCATCTTAACGCCAACTGCTGCCAGTGATACATTATTGACCTTCATATTAAATTCCTCCAATGAATACATTGTCAAGGACTTGATTCATTTCCTTGACAAATATAAAATTCATTCCGTTTTTAATTTCATCGTCCATTTCCTTTATATCGCCGTTATTTGCCTCCGGTAATATAATATTCTTTATACCTATTCTCTTTGCCGCGAGAACCTTTTCATTAAGTCCGCCAATCGCAAGAACACGTCCCCTTATTGTAACCTCTCCAGTCATAGCTATATCGTTTCTTACCGGCTTATCAATAAGGGCTGATACCATAGCAGTTGTCATTGTAATTCCGGCAGAAGGGCCATCCTTTGGTACTGCACCTTCCGGAATATGCAGGTTAATGTCAGTTTCCTTATAAAACCCTTCATCAATACCAAATAGAGATGCTTTGGAACGTATATATGCCAGTGCAACCTTTGCGGACTCCTGCATAACATCCCCCATATGTCCTGTAAGTTCAAGCTTTCCGGTACCCTTCATTGTGTTTACTTCAACTAACAGCGTTTCTCCGCCAACCTGAGTCCATGCAAGCCCCCTTACAACGCCGACAAGCGGTGCTTCAACGCTATCATCATGTTTATACTTAGCTACCCCCAAATATTTTTCAATATTTTTTTCAGATATTTTAACAGACTTTTTCTCACCTGTTAGTATTTCCTTAACAGCTATTCTGCAAAGCTTACCTATTATTCTTTCAAGTTTTCTCACACCTGCTTCGCGACAATATCCATTTATAATTGCATCAACAGCATCTTCCCCAATTTTAAGCTGACTTCGTTTCAGACCGTTTTCTTTAAACTGCTTAGGTATGAGATGCCTAATGGCAATCTGCTTTTTCTCCTCTGCGGTATATCCTGATATTTCTATTATCTCCATTCTGTCCTTAAGCGGTGGAGGTATCTGAGACGCATCATTTGCTGTGCATATAAATAATACCTTTGAAAGGTCATATTCTACTTCGATATAGTTATCTCTGAACGTGTTGTTCTGCTCAGAGTCTAGAACCTCAAGAAGAGCTGCTGCCGGATCACCTTGATATGATGAAGCAAGTTTATCAACCTCATCAAGCAGCATGAGAGGATTTACTGTACCTGCCTGTTTCATAGCATTTATTATTCTTCCTGGCATCGCACTTACATATGTTTTCCTATGTCCCCTTATCTCGGCCTCATCCCTAACTCCTCCAAGAGACATCCTAACATACTTCCTGTTAAGTGCCTTTGCAATCGACTTAGCAATTGATGTTTTACCTACGCCAGGTGGCCCGACTAAACAAAGAATAGTCGAGTTTGTTTCCTCAGTATTCATTCTTACCGCAAGATATTCCGTTATACGTTCTTTAACCTTTTTCAGACCATAATGATCCTCATCAAGTATCTTCTGTGCATTAATTAAATCCCTGACTTCCTTAGTCTTTTTATTCCATGGAATACTCATCATATAATCTATGTAATTCCTTACAACATTTGCATCCGGGGAAGTAATAGGAATTCTTTTTAGCCTTAACACTTCTTTTTCTATTATGTTTTTTACATTTTGAGGAGCATCTAAAGCATTGAGATTATTTTGATATTTTTCTATTTCCTCTTGAACCTCGTCAACATCTCCAAGTTCTTCATGTATTATCTTCAGTTCTTCTCTAAGGAAATAATCCCTCTGAGCCTTTTCCATGTTCTTCTTAACTCTTTTTTCAATTTCTTTCTTAAGATTAAGAACACTTATCTCCATCGACATTTTTTCATACACTGCTTTAAGCCTATCAATTCCATCAAATATTTCAAGTAAATACTGCTTGTCCTTAACAGGAAGATTAACAACAGATGCTATTATATCCGCTAGCTGACCTGGATTAACAGCATTCGTTACTGACATAATCTGCTCCTGTATATTTAACTTGATGTCTGAGAGCTTGCAGTAATCTACAAATGCATCGGAAACGACTCGCATATACGCAATTGTAACTTCGTCATACTCTACCTCTGAATCCTGAGGAATCTTTTCACCATTTGCAAAGAATACCTTGCCGTCATCTAAAATGTTGGTAATTGCTACTCTGGTTGCGCCTTCAATTATTATATGGGTTGAATTACCCGGAAGCATAAGGGTCTGCTTTATTTTAGCAATAATGCCAACTTTATAAAAATCATTCACAGATACATCCGAATCAGTTAAATTTTTTTGTGTCGAAAGTATTACTTCATTTTTATATTCACCTGTAGCCAATTTTAGTGCCGAAATCGATTTTTCACTAATAATAGGCAAACTTGTTACCATATCAGGAAAAACAACTACACCCCTTACTGCAATCATCGGCAAACCTACTGAATTATCTTCCATAAATATATCACCTCAATTGTAATAACCTCTACAATTTATATACGCCTTTTAATCTTTACATTATTTTTTCGGTAGCTTCAATATACTTATTACGATTATACCATAAATTGTAGCGTCTAATAAAACAATATATAAAAAACTGCCATATGGGCATCACCCAAGCATGGCAGTAAGTGTCTAATAAATCATGCAGAATCCTTGTCTTCGGTCTTTCTTCTTTCCTTAATTGGAAGCTTTTTTTCGTTATAAACAATTTGAGGTCCGCTATTCTTTAATATTGTATCCTCAGTGATTACACACTTTTCAATTGTTTTATCTGAAGGTATTTCAAACATAATATCGTTTATAAAGCCTTCAATAATCGCTCTAAGCCCTCTTGCTCCTGTCTCACGATCAACAGCCAACTTAGCAATGGCTCTTATTGAACTATCTGTAAACTCAAGCTCAACATCATCAAGCTCAAATAAATATTTATACTGCTTGATAAGTGCATTCTTAGGCTCCTGAAGGATTTGAACAAGTGCATCCTCATTAAGATTCTGAAGAGTTACAACAACTGGCACACGACCAACAAACTCAGGAATTAGACCAAACTTAAGCAAATCCTGTGGCTGAAGTTTCTTAATAAGCTCATCAAATGAGTTGTCACTCTTAGTCTGAACTCTTGCTCCAAATCCGATTGCTTTCTCACCTGTTCTCTGCTGAACAATCTTTTCAAGGCCGCAGAATGCTCCGCCGCAAATGAATAGAATATTGGTTGTGTCAATCTGAATAAGCTCCTGGTGGGGATGCTTTCTTCCACCCTGAGGAGGTACTGAAGCAACTGTTCCTTCAAGTATCTTAAGAAGTGCTTGCTGAACGCCTTCACCGCTTACATCTCTCGTTATAGAAACATTCTCAGACTTCTTTGTTATTTTATCAATTTCATCTATATAAACGATGCCTCTTTCAGCACGCTCAATATCATAATCAGCTGCCTGTATAAGCTTAAGCAGTATATTTTCAACGTCCTCGCCGACATATCCTGCTTCAGTAAGAGTCGTTGCATCTGCAATTGCAAAAGGAACATTGAGCACCCTTGCTAACGTCTGAGCTAAAAGTGTCTTACCTACACTGGTAGGTCCTACAATCAAAATGTTGCTCTTTTGAAGTTCAACATCTTTTTTATTGTCTTCTGACGAGGCTATTCTTTTATAATGATTATATACAGCAACAGAAAGTGCTCTCTTGGCTTCCTCTTGGCCTATTACATAATCGTCAAGTATTTTTTTAATTTCAGCAGGCTTTGGAAGTGAAGCTACTTCTGTTTCAGAATCATCCAAATCATATTCTTCACATATTATATCTGAACAAAGCTTAACGCATTCATCACATATATAAACATTTTTACCTGCAATAAGTTTTTTCACCTGTTCCTGTGGTTTACCACAAAAGGAACATCTAAGCTGTTTTTTATCTTCTGTTTTTGTTGGCATTTATTCATCTCCTGTCATATTGTATGCAAAAGCGTGCTGGTTAAAGCACGCTTATTGCAATATTACTCTACAGGCTTTGATATAACTGCATCAATAATGCCGTATTCAAGGGCTTCCTGAGCCGACATATAATTGTCACGTTCTGTATCAATTTCTATCTGTTCATACGGTTTGCCTGTGTTGTGAGCAAGAATTTCATTCAATTTTTTCCTTGTTTTTAAGATGTTCTCAGCAACTATTTTTATTTCGGTTGCCTGACCCTTCGCACCGCCTGAAGGCTGATGTATCATTATCTCTGCATTCGGAAGTGCAAAACGTTTTCCCTTCTGTCCGCCAGAGAGAAGAAACGCTCCCATGCTGGCAGCCATACCAATACATATTGTAGATACATCCGGTTTAATGTACTGCATTGTATCATAAATAGCCATACCTGCTGTTACTACACCGCCGGGGCTGTTTATGTAAAGATTAATATCTTTATCAGGATTCTCTGCTGCAAGGAATAAAAGCTGGGCAACAACAAGACTTGCTGTTACATCGTTTACTTCTTCACCAAGAAAAATTATTCTGTCTTTCAAAAGTCTGGAATAAATATCATAAGAACGTTCTCCATGATTTGTCTGTTCTATTACATAAGGAACTAAACTCATTCTCCAAACCTCCTTTCAAAATAAATAACTCTTTGTTTTAAAATTATTCTGCTTTTACAACTGCTGTTTCGCAAATTAAAGCAATTGCTTTGTGAAGTGCTATTTCGGCCTTAAAGCCTTCATCACCTTCATAATACTCAGCAATCTTTTCAGGCTCAAGATTATACTGTTCTGCATATTTCTTGATTTCAGCCTGAACATCTTCTTCAGTAGCAACGATTCCTTCATCTTTAACAATCTGATCAAGAACAAGCTTTGCATCTACGCTGTTCTTAGCCATAGGTTTAAGTGATTCCTTAAGTGCATCCATTGTCTGACCTGAGAACTGGCAGTACATTTCAAGCGTAATTCCCTGCATCTTCATGTTCTGCTCATACTGCTGAAGTAAATCTTCAACCTTGTTTGTATACATAACATCTGGGACATCCATTTCAGCATTAGCGATTACTTGCTCAATAAGCGCGTCTTCTTTGCTGTGCTGAGCTTTTTCTGCCTTATCCTTTGAGAGTTTTTCCAATTCTTTTGCTTTGTATTCATCAAATGTATCATATTCAGAAACGTCCTGTGCAAATTCATCATTAAGTTCGGGAAGCTCTGAAACTGTAATTCCTTTAAGTTCAACCGCAAATACAGCTGCTTTACCCTTAAGTTCTTCTGAATGATATTCTGCAGGGAATGTTACATTAACATCAAATTTTTCTCCTACTAAATGACCACAAATCTGATCTTCAAATGTATCAATAAATGTCTTTGAACCAAGCTTAAGGTCATAGCTATCGCTCTTACCGCCATCAAATTCAACGCAATCAACTGTACCACAATATGAAACATTAACTGTATCGCCCATCTGTGCTGCTCTTTCTTCAATGGGAACAAGTCTTGCATTATCATTTCTGATTTTTTCAAAATGAGCGTTGATTTCCTCTTCTGCTAACTCTGCAGGAAATTCCTTTACTTCGAGATTCTTAAACTGACCAAGCTTAACCTCGGGTTTAACAGTTACAGTAGCTTCGAATTTTGCTCCTATTTCCTTATTAGCTTCCTTAACATCAATGTCAGGTCTAGATACTACATCAAGGCTAAGTTCAGAAACAACAGTGGGATATTCCTCATTAAGGACCCAGTTAACAGCATCTTCGTAGAGCATTTCTGCACCGAACTGTGCCTCAATTATTTTTCTAGGTACTTTACCTTTTCTAAAACCAGGTACGGATATTTTTGCTTTATTCTTATTGTATGCGTACTGCATACCTTCTTCAAATTTTTCAGGGCTTACTTCGAAAGAGATTTTAACTTCATTTCCCTCTTTACTTAAAATCTGCGAATTCATTTGTAAATTTTCCTCCTTATTATTATCCTTGGCAATCTAGATACGACTGCATAATCATCTTATTATATCATAGTATTTTAATAAATCAAAGAATTTTATAATATTTCTCTGAAAACGTCTGAAACTTCTGCTTCTGTGTTATTTTCAATGAAAGTCACCACATTTTCAATAATACTGTCCGCATGTGCCACTTGATTTGTCACACAAGCAAAGCCTATGACGGCCAATTTATGATTATCCTGCTCATCAACTTCTGCAACAGAAATATTGAACTTGTTCTTCATTTTGTCTGTAAGGCTCTTTATGACCATACGCTTTTCCTTTAAAGATGATGCCCATGATATTCTCAATGTAACCATACATGTTCCGACAATCACGCCTACACCCCCGCAAATTCATAATATTCACTTACACAATTATTATACATTATTAAATTAAAAAAATCCAAGCCAAAAGGCTTGAACTTTTAAGCGCGAAACGAGATTCGAACTCGCGGCCCTCGCCTTGGCAAGGCGATGCTCTACCACTGAGCCATTCGCGCATATTAACTTTTTTGACATGACTTTTCTGAAAAAATAATGCCCAGAACCGGAATCGAACCAGTGACACGAGGATTTTCAGTCCTCTGCTCTACCGACTGAGCTATCTGGGCATATTTTTAATTTTTAACAGCTTCTTATTTAATAAAAAGCTGCCCGAGACCGGAATCGAACCGGTACGAGTGTTACCCCGCAGGATTTTAAGTCCTGTGCGTCTGCCAGTTCCGCCACTCGGGCATAATGGTTGGGGAAGGATTCGGACCTTCGAAGCTATCGCAACAGATTTACAGTCTGCCCCCTTTGGCCACTCGGGAACCCAACCTTATAATGTGAACCCTCAAAATTAAACAGCGTATTTTAAACCATAGTCTCCATAGAAAGGAGGTGATCCAGCCGCACCTTCCGATACGGCTACCTTGTTACGACTTCACCCCAGTCACTGGCTTCACCTTCGACTGCTCCTCCCTTGCGGTTAGGTCACAGGCTTCGGGTGCTTCCAACTCCCATGGTGTGACGGGCGGTGTGTACAAGGCCCGGGAACGTATTCACCGCGACATGCTGATTCGCGATTACTAGCGATTCCAGCTTCATGTAGTCGAGTTGCAGACTACAATCCGAACTGAGAACGGATTTTTGTGCTTCGCTCCACCTCGCGGCTTTGCTTCACTTTGTTCCGCCCATTGTAGCACGTGTGTTGCCCAAGACATAAGGGGCATGATGATTTGACGTCATCCCCACCTTCCTCCGTGTTATCCACGGCAGTCTCTCTAGAGTGTCCATCTTACTGCTGGCTACTAAAGATAAGGGTTGCGCTCGTTGCGGGACTTAACCCAACATCTCACGACACGAGCTGACGACAACCATGCACCACCTGTCTCCGATGTTCCGAAGAAAACATATATCTCTATATGCGGCATCGGGATGTCAAGCCTTGGTAAGGTTCTTCGCGTTGCTTCGAATTAAACCACATGCTCCACCGCTTGTGCGGGCCCCCGTCAATTCCTTTGAGTTTCAATCTTGCGATCGTACTCCCCAGGTGGAGTGCTTATTGCGTTAGCT
>JAYFPN010000025.1:0-41473 GCA_034927755.1 Candidatus Metalachnospira sp. | reverse complement strand
AAAAGAAATTAGCTTTATTAATGGCTGCAATCATGACAGTTGCTATGGTTCCTGCAACAGCATTTGCATCCACAAAGTTAACAGCAGTAGATGAAGTTACTACTGGCGTTGACAAAATTTTTGCATCAAGAGTTGAGCTCAGAAAGAGCAACGATCAGGTTGATGTAACAGACACTTACGTAGTTGATGACAAGGGTACACCAGATACTGCTGATGACGATATTGGATTTGATGTAGTTCTCAAGCTCACAAACGGAACATTTGCAAAGGACGAGGACATTGACAACGATTATGATGACAAGTACATCATGGACAGCGCAAATAAATTTAAAATCGGTCTTACTCCTGTATATGAGACATATCAGGATACAAAAGAGCCTAACTCAGGAATTTTAGGTATCGATGTAACTAGCTCAACATCAGCTACAGTTACTCTTAACGCTAAAAACTTCAATGCTGATGACGACCCTTGTGTACTTACTATCGTTGCAAAAGCTACTGCTACTGGTGATGTTGTTGGTGCGTTCTCAAGCAACGTTTCAGCATTCAAGAAGGCTAGCGAAGTAATCGCAAATGCAGCTGACGGTGACGCTGAAGTTACTATCGACGGTGTACAAACATTTGTTGAAGACGGTCCTTCATCAAAGTACCTTAAAGACATTAATATTAATGAGCTTACACCTGCTGCTCTTAAAAGCGGCGAGCCTATAACACTTAAGCTCAAAGGAAACTTCAAGTTTGTAGAAGCAAATTTTGAATATTTACCTGATGGTTCAGATGAAGACAAAATACCAGAAGATAATGAGAATGTATATGTATATCCAGCAGGAGACCCACAGGCTGGACAAATAAATACTTCAAAAGTTGCTCAGGTTGAGCTTCTTAATGAATCAGGCGCTGAAGCATATCTTGTTTATGTAGATGATGATGAAGCTAAGTTATTTATCACTGGATATGCAGATGGCATGATTTCAAAAATCACTATCTCTAACCTTGAACTTGCAACTAAAAAAGCTGATGCAGGCGATGTAGCTACAATCACAGTATCTTCAAAGGATTTCGATTCAGTTAAACTTGAAGCTGCTAAGATGGTAGAAGAAGCTGTAACATACTCAGTAGAAGACAAAACTCTTCCTACAATCTGGGCTGGTAAGAAATATGTTGCTGAGGATGAAGCTAACACACTTAAGCTTTCAGTAGTTGAGAACACAGGCGACATCCTTAACACATCAAGAAAAGCTACATTCACATTCCCTGAAGGAATCGAAGTAGTAGATGTTACAGGTGACAAAGGTCTTCCTAACTACAGATATGAAATTGATGAGAACGTTGTAACAATTTATGACTATGCTAAGGGTGCTGAAACTACTGGAAAGGTTGATATGAGCCTTAAGTTCATCCTTGCAGCAGCACCTACATTCTCAGGTGATGTAACAGTAACACTTGGCGGACAGTTTGATGACACATCATTCAAAGTAGCAACAGTTAAAGCTCCTTACACAGTAGAAGCTAAGACAAGCGAAGTACTTATCGACTACAGATATGTACCTGTAAACGATATCGTTATCACAGAAGCTGAAGACGGAATCCTTGATGACGGCGACCAGATCGTTCTTGCAGTTGAAAAGATGAATTTCGAAGATGCAGGTAAGGTAGAAGTAACAGAAGGTGACATCGATGTTGATGTTGATGTTGACAGCAAGGGAAATGCTGATTTATACGAAAGTAAAGATGCTGACTATCTTGTAGTAACAGTTAAAGATGCATCAACAGAAGCATCAACAATCGTAATCAGCGGTCTTGAGCTTTACCTTGACAGAACACTTCCTGTTGGCGGATATGCTCTTCAGAACGTAGGCGGCATGCTGGATAAGGATGATAAAGCAGTCAACATTCTTTGGGAAAACTCAACACTTATAAAGGTTTCAGATGATAAACTTGATGATGAATTAGCTTACGACTTTACACCTGGTGAAGGAAAAGCTTCAAACGGCTTATTCAAGTACAAAGCAGTTACAGCTAATGAAGAGTATGTAAATGTTATTACAGCAGCTCGTGACCAGGATGATTCAATGACAACAAAGAAGATCGTAATCACAGTTGGTGCTACAACAATGGCAGCTGGAACAGAAACAGTTACACTTGATGCACCTGCATACATCAATGCAGCTAACTACACAATGCTTCCTTTAAGAGCAATCTCAGAAGCATTCAACGCTACAGTTAACTGGGATGATGCAACTAAGACAGTTACAATCCTCAGTGGCCAGAGAATTATCTCTATGACAATCGGTTCAAAGACAATGTACATTAATGGTACACCTGTTGCAATGAACACAGCTCCTGAAATCACAGCTACAAGAACATTCGTACCTGTAAGAGATCTTGCAAACGCTCTTGGTATCAGCAATGTAAATTGGACAGAAGCTTCAGGAACAGTTACACTTAACTAATTTAAGTATATAACTGATTTAAAGCCCTTCGGGAAACCGAAGGGCTTTTTTATATTGTGAGAATGCCAAAGCAGTTAATTATATTTTCTTAATGTATCTGTTTTCGATAATGGTGATTACCTTATACATTAGTGCAGCCATTATTGCAAGAACAGTAACACTTAGCATTACATTATCCAGCTTGAATATCTGCGAAGAGTAAACTATAAGGTATCCAAGGCCGGCCTTTCCAACAAGAAATTCCCCTACTATTACACCTACGAAGGACAGGCCTATATTAATTTTAAGTGCATTAAATATAACAGGTATATTTGCAGGAAAGACAACACGTTTAAGAACCTGCATCTTTGATCCTCCAAATATCTTTATGAGTTTAATTTTATCTTTATCAGTTTCAATGAAGCCTTGAAGAACGTTCATTATTGTTATAATTACAGAAGTAAGAAGTGCAATTAATATAATTGACTTAGTATTATTTCCAAGCCAAACAATAATGATTGGAGCTAATGCTGTTTTAGGCAGACTATTCAGCACTACTAAATACGGCTGAGTTATTTCACATGCGGTAGAGTTCCACCATAGCAGTATTGCAATTATTGTACCTATAACAGTACCAAGAACGAAACCTGCAATTGTTTCTGAAAGTGTAATCCATATATGATACAATAGAGAACCGTCGTTTGTCATATATACTGCTGCTTCACATATTGAGGATGGACAGCTGAAAATAAACTTATCAATAACCCCTGTTCTGGCGCATATCTCCCATATTGCAAGGAAAACAAGTAAAATGAAAAGGCGAAAGAAACTTACTGTTTGTTTTCGTTTGCTGTATGTTTTCAAAAATTCAGCCTGCTTTGCAGATACATCATGCATGAACGTCAAGCTCCTTCCAAATAATATTAAAATATTCACGGAATTCTGGAGCACTTCGTCTTCGCATAGGGGTATCACCGCAGTCTGTTAGCACTATTTCATGAATTGATTTTATTGATGCCGGTCTGGATGACATAACAATTACTCGGTTACTCATGGAAACTGCTTCGGCAATGTCATGTGTAACCAGTATTGTTGTTATTCCTTCTTTTTGTATGATAGAGCCTATTTCGTCAGAAACAAACAGTCTTGTTTGATAATCAAGTGCTGAAAATGGTTCATCGAGCAGTAAAAGTTCAGGTCGAATTGCAAGAGTACGAATAAGAGCTACTCTTTGACGCATTCCGCCTGATAGTTCTGAAGGGTGTCTGTTTTCGAAATCCGACAAACCATATTTATTGCATAAAAAATGTACATATTCTTTGTTTTTGGTGGTAAGTTGATTTTGTATATCTAGACCTAAGCAGGCATTTTCAAAAATAGTGAGCCATTCAAAAAGGTGATCTTTTTGAAGCATGTATCCTATTCTTGAGTTTATGTCTATATTTAAGTCTCCGCTTTCAGGAGAAAGCATACCACATATTATTGAAAGAAGGGTTGATTTACCGCATATACTGAAAATACAATTAATGATAATAATTTTTGACGGATTGTGTTATAATATGGTATACTCAAATTCGGATTGATAAATAATAGTTATTTGTAAGGAGATGTTTAAATGGGTTGTTCGCATGATTGTTCATCATGTTCATCAAGCTGTGCGGAGAAAGATCCGGAAAGCATGATTAAACCTCTTAATGCTGCCAGCAGTGTCAAGAAAGTTATTGGGGTAGTAAGCGGTAAGGGCGGAGTTGGAAAGTCACTTGTTACTTCTATGCTTGCTGTAAACATGGCAAATAGGGGGTACCATTCAGCAGTTCTTGATGCGGATATTACCGGACCGTCAATTCCAAAGGCTTTTGGAATAAGTGAAAGGGTATACGCAACTGATGATGGCGTTATTCCGGCTAGAACGGCCAAGGGAATAGACATTATTTCAACAAATCTAATACTTGAAAATGCTTCAGACCCTGTTGTATGGAGAGGTCCTATTATAGCCGGTGCAGTTGAACAGTTTTGGACAGAAACAGTCTGGGAAAATGTAGACTATATGTTTGTAGATATGCCTCCGGGAACAGGAGATGTTCCGCTTACGGTGTTTCAGTCACTTCCGATTGACGGAATAATCATCGTAACATCACCACAGGATCTTGTTACAATGATAGTTGGAAAAGCGGTGAAGATGGCACATATGATGAATGTACCTATACTTGCCATTGTAGAGAACATGTCATATTTTAAATGTCCTGATTGCGGCAAACAATATGAGATATTTGGAAAGAGCCATGTAGAAGAAGCTGCAAAAGAATTTGAAATTCCAAATATTGCGAAGCTTCCCATTGACACTAATTTTGCTGCTTGTGTTGATAAGGGTGAAATTGAATTTCTTGATGTTTCAGCTTTGGACAAGGTTGCTGAGGTTCTGGAGAAAATTTAACATAAAAAAAACGAAGGATTATCCTTCGTTTTTTTGTATTTGAGGAGGATACGCATTACCACAGCCTGAAGGGCCGACAATACTAACGAACTCTCCTTTTTCGACTGTAAAAGATAAGTCTTGAATTGCTTCAATTTCGCCATAAAGACTATGATAATTAAAGCAGATATTTTTCACCTCAACTGTCGGCTTCAACAAAATCCCTCCGATATTCTGTTTTCTATATTATATTTATCTAGGGGACAAATGGTTACAATCCGCTCAAATCAAATAACGGCGCATATTCACTGGTGGCTGAAGCCTTTTCCTGCATGTATCCGTTTTTCAAACCTATTTCAAAGAAATAATCAACTACACGGGTATATTCAAGCGACATAAGCCTGCGGTTTATTTCCTTATATTGCTTGGCATGATACATTGGCGTGTATTGATTAAGCAGAGAAATATAAGCGTCAGAGCCTATATTGTCTTTTATCCAGTCTAAAATCATAAAGGAATCTTCTTTGCAGCTTGGCAGCACCATGTGCCTGATAATTACACCTTTTTCCAGTATCCCATTTGTATTGAAATTATTTACTCCAGTCTGCCTGTACATTTCCAAAACAGCTTTTGAGGCATATTCAAAGTAGTTTGAAGCGTTTGAATATTTTTTAGAAAGCTCTGATGAAAAATATTTTATATCAGGTAGGTAAATATCTATATAACCCTCAAGCATCTTAATTGTTTCAACTTTTTCGTAGCCGCTTGAATTATATATAATTGGTATTTTAAGACCATTATCCTTTGCAAGTTCTATTGCCTGTATTATTGACGGAACAAAGTGAACAGCAGTTACAAGATTAATGTTGTGAACGCCCCGCTCCTGTTGCTCAAGCATAATTTGAGACAGCCTTTCAACTGTAATTACTTTGCCTTTGTTTTCTGAACTGATGTCATAGTTCTGGCAAAATACACATCTAAGGTTGCAACCCGAGAAAAATATTGTACCTGAACCATTAGTTCCGCTTATGGGAGGCTCTTCCCATTTGTGAACAGAAGCGAGGGCAGCTCGTATTTCTGAAGAAGACATGCAGTAGCCAAGCTTTCCGATTGTTCTGTCTACATAACAGTTCCTTGGACAAAGTCGACAATTATTGAAATTATTCATTGTTAACACCTCAAATAAATTATAGCAAATTTTGATAATAAATAATATAAAAACTTCCTGTATACGAAATCTGAATTATGTTGTATAATTACGTCGTAGTAAACAAAAGGGGAGGGGTCTACATGATAAAGACAAAAGAAGCTATTGAAATTAACAAAATTACAGATGTCATTATCTGTGATGCCTGTGGGAAAGAAATTAAAAAAAATAAATTCGGTGAATTTGATGAGTTCTTCCATGTTGAAAAAATGTGGGGATATCACTCTGACAAAGATGGAAGATATGACTGTTTTGACATTTGTGAAAAATGTTATGATAAAATGATAAAATCAATTGGACTATAATCTAAAGGTATTGAATAAAAAAAGCACTGCCGTATGATATTTACGGAGGTGCTTTTTTAATTGTGCTAACAATCATTAATGAAAAAGATTATAGCTTGGACTTAATTATTTCTTCTGCCAGAGTTGAATATAACTTGGCGGGATTGATAGGTTTTGCCAAGTGTGCATTCATTCCGGCTGTACTGCTTTGCTTAATATCATCATCAAAAACATTGGCGGTCATGGCGATTATCGGTATTTTTAATGCATCGTTTCTGTCAAGAGAACGTATGGTTTTTGATGACTCAAGACCGTTCATAATAGGCATCCGGATGTCCATAAGTATTGCATCAAAGTATCCGTTTTCACTGCTGCAAAAAATATCAACTGCTTCTTTTCCGTTAATTGCTACGGTGACAGTCATTTCTTTCTTCAATAAAAGCTTTTTTGATATTTCAATATTAAGAGGATGATCTTCAACCAAAAGAATATGACGGCCTTTGAGAACATCATCAATGTCGACCTCTGATTCTATGGGAATATTGACTTTTTCTTCTGTTGAAATCGGTAGAGTTAGTTGAACGTGGAATTCGGTGCCTTTATTAAGTTCACTCTTTACATCAATTGTTCCGCCCATTTTGTCAACTATACTTTTTACGATAACCAATCCCAGTCCAGTCCCCTTAAATTCAGTGGTTATTTGAGATGATTCCTGAGAAAAAGGTTTAAAAAGTTTGTTCTCAATGAAATCTTTACTCATTCCAATGCCAGTATCACGTATAAAATAATCGCATGTCATTGTATTATCGGGATTAATTTTACTGTATTCAGTACACTCAACTATTCCTGACTCAGGAGTAAATTTTACGGCATTTGAAAGTAAATTAAAAAATATCTGATTAAAGCGCAGCTTATCTACTGTTAGAGGCATTGAAGTATCAGTTTCATTAAAAATCAGCTTGATATTCTTTTGATCACATAGAGGCTTTATCATTGCATTTATACTTTTAACAAATTCATCATAACCATATGTTTCTGGGTGAAATTCAAGGTAACCCCTCTCCATTTTGGACATATCAAGAATATCGTTTACAAGACCAAGAAGAAATTCTCCGGATAGTTTTATTTTTAAGAGATATTCATTGGTTTCATCTAGACTGTTTTTTTCATCCAGAGCTAGAGTTGTCATTCCTATTATGGCATTCATAGGTGTACGAATATCATGACTTATTCTTGCAAGGAAGTCGCTTTTTTCAGAGCCTGCTGCTGTGAGCTGTATATTTTTGTATTTTATTTCTGTTTCATAAATTTTAAGTAATATTAGTGAGACAATCAGAACGGTTATTACTACCGCAATTATACCGCTTTTGATAGGATTGGAGTAAATAAAATCTGAAAGCGTTACAGTTCTTGAGTCCAATGATTCTCCCAAAATTGAATTAATCTTTGTATCTGAAAAACATGACATGGTTTTATCAAGTATTCCTAACAGCAAGTTATCGGATTTTTTTGAAACAGCTATAGAATATGAAGCCGGAAAGTCATAAGTTGATACAAACTCTAATGAAGCGAATTTTGGATTTCTTGAATAATATAAACCTATGGGAGTAGTACATAGTGCTGCATCTACGGCTCTGTTTTTGACCAGGTCTATTTCATCAAAATAAGATTTGCAATATACTATATTATAATCAAAGTACTTTTCTGTATAGTAGGCCAAGTATGTTCCTTCTGTGACCGCAACTGATTTTATATTATCTGTTTCAGGTCTGCGAACAATCAAATTTTGAAAATCCATATAAGGTTCAGTTAACCATGCGTTGTGCATATTTGCCCATTCGTAATCATGGTTAAATGCAAACATGATGTCGGCTTCGCCGTTTGAAAATGCATCAAATACTTCGTCAAGAGTCGGCCTGGTGGTAACTGTAAATTCCAAGCCTGTTCTTGCTGATACCATATCAAGAAATGTGCCGATACCTCCGATTGCCGTCTTTTTATCCGGGTCATAATCCTGCTCACTTACTATTACAGAAACAGCCTTTTTATTTTGTATATATTCTTTTTCATCAACTGAGAGCGAAGGATATGAATCTTCATTAATAAGGCGGTATTTTTTATCCAGATTTTGAATAAGGTAAGGTGTATTTTTTGATATTTTTTCAAGTGCATAGTCTACACTGTCCATATATGTGCGGTCGCCTTTTTTGCCAATTACATATGAATATGTAGTATCAAGGTCACAGATAGGCTTACAATTTATTAGGCTTCTATTAGAGGCGCTGATGAAAGCATCAATTTCTCCGTTGTCAAGAGCTTTTTCAACTTCAAGTTGATTTTTATATGTATCTATTATTGTTATATGTGAGCCTTCCGACTCGATCAGAGAGCGGAATCTGTCAATGTTCCTTGTATTAGCTACTGAACCTATAGTTATTCCGTCAAAGCCTTTGAAGTCATCATAACATAATGGAGAATCTGGTCTTGTAAGCAGAGTTGCCTTGTTTGAGCAGAACGGTACATTTGAGTATTCATAGAGCTTTTCACGCTCATCGGTTTTTTGATATGGTATGAAAATATCTATTTGACCATTTTCAATCAGGTTGTAGCTGTCTTCATATGAAGTTTCAATATATTCGTATTCCCATCCAGTATATTGAGACATTTCCTGAAGTATTTCATAGGCTATGCCGGTATAATTACCGTTTTTATCAAGATAAAGAAAGCCGTTAAGAGGGGCATATCCGACTCTTACAACGGTTTTCTTATTGTTATTATCAGCAAAACAGGGGATTGTTAAAACGCCGGAGATAAATATTATAATAGAAATAAAAACGGTTGCTGTCTTAAAACAGTTTAATAAAAGAATATTTTTATGTGCACAACGATAAATAACTGAATTAGAATTATCTTTTGTCATTTTTATATTACCTCTCCGTCTATAAGCAGTGCACAATAAACATATAAATTTTTGCCGTTAAAAATAATTATACTATTTTATGTACAATTTATCAACAATAATGGAAAAAATATACCATAAAGTGGTGGACATGCATAAAAATAGCGGCATTGATATGCCGCTATTATATATAAAAACTGTTTAACTGATATTATTCACTTAATGCATCAAAAATTGCCTTATATGAATTTTTTACAGGGTCAAGCACAAAATTAACATTTTCCGTTGAATTGTTTCTTAACAGTTCAACAAGCGGGACAATATTTTTATATAGCTCAATTAAGCTTAGATTGCCGGCTATGCCCTTTAATGCATGTGCAGCCTGAAATGCAGATGAAGTATCACATTTATTTATTGCATTCAGCATTATGCTGTAATTTGGATCACTCAAAAATCCATAAAGAAATTTTTCATAAAGCTGCTTGTTTCCACCAAATCTTTGTATTCCGTCACATGTATCTATTCCGGCCATTAGCATTTTTTTTTGATTCATATATGTACTTCCTCTTTTCTTGATGTTAGCATTCCGATAAACTGTTATCATTAGCTATAGTTACTTGCACTCGATAACAGGTGTGTTTTTAATTGCATCAGATATATCAATCATCATTTGCAGATGAGCAATCTGTCCGTCAAATTCTATCAGCTTATCTTTAAGGATTAAGTCTTTACTCAAATATTTATTGTAATATTTCCATTTATAAAATTTGTCAAATGTCAATTTGTCTTTAATACAATTTGGACAAGGAATGCTTAGCCCATGAAGAATTTCATAACATTTTTTCCCTGAATAACCATCGATGCCGAGGATACTCATGCCGGTATTGCTTACGAAAAGAAATTCATATGTTTCAAGGTCTATTATAGATAATGAATCTTCTAACGTATCAATTAGCCATTCTTTATCTATCCATCTGTTCTTCGCTGGATGGGAAATAGAAGAAGCGAAAAGAGTTGTCCTACTTCTTCCAAGACGTTTTGACTCATATAATGCAAGATCGGCATTTTTATATAAAGCGTCAAATGTTTTAGCATTTTCTGTATTGATCGCTATGCCAATTGATAGCGTTACCGATATTTCTTGATCCCCTATGCTAATGCTTTTTATTTTATCACACAATTCATTGCACTTGTTAAATGCAGTTTCACTTGACGGGATAGAAGTCATGAGTATACAGAATTCATCACCGCTAAATCGAGAAACTATATCACCTTTACGAAAATAACCCTTTATATTGTTTGCAATGGCTGTGAGTATTTCATCTCCGATATTATGACCGTATGTGTCATTGATTTCTTTAAATTTATCAACATCGATCATAATTAGCGCATGAATTTGGTCAGGATGTGTATCAAGAATTTTTGTAATATATTCTTGAGCTGCTGTACGATTATATATTCTGGTAAGAGAGTCTGCGTGTGCTTGTTCGACAGCAATGTTGTATTCGCGAAGAATTTCACTAAATCTTTTATGTGATTCTAATACATTTTTTACTCTCCTGAGGACTATTTCCGGAACAAATGGCTTAACAATATAATCATCTGCACCAAGAGCAAGAGTATTTACTTGCTGTTCAGACGAATAATCCGAAGTAATTATAATGACCGGTATATCTGAAATATCCGGGTTAGATTTTTTATATTCCAGAAATTCGTTTCCACTCATAACCGGCATATTTAAATCGAGCAATATAATATCAACTCTGTTATAGTTTTCTTTAAGCACCTCAATTGCTTTCTGACCGTTTTCGGCCTGAAGCACCTCAAATCTTTTATTGAATATTTCATCAAGTACTACTCGATTTAGCTCAATATCATCGACAATAAGAATCTTGTTTGAGTAGTCGTTGCTATGAGAAATTGCTGACTTATACTTTTGGAGTTCAAGGTCAATTGCCCTTTGAGACGTTATATCAATGAGCGTGGCTATAAGTATGCTTTTTTCACCAATCTGATTTAAGTATTTAATCCTTGCACGTATCCATTTGTTGCTCCCAGTACATTCTCGGATATACTCGCACTCAGATGTATTCTTTGTATCAACTGCTGAATGAAATGCATTGAGCAGGACATCACGATATTCGCTTTTGACGGCATTTAACGGATTATTAGTTCTAACTAATATATCTTCGTATCCAAAGAGGTCATAAAAGGCCTTGTTTACTCTGAGAATTACAATTTGGTCGTTCTCAAATTCATAAATGCCGACTGCTTGATCCATATTGGTAAACAGCATTTCCATCTGAGGATTAATTGCCCATAGACTGTCTGTGTCGAATTGCTGCTTTTGCTCAGGTACAAACGATTCTGCGTTACTCATAAGGGATTCATATTCTGAAATTGTCATCGGTTTAGCAAAGTAAAATCCCTGCACATACTCACAGCCTATGCTGTAAAGGAATTCTACCTGTTCCTCTTTTTCGACACCCTCGGCAATTATAGGAACATTAAGCCATTTTGCCATCCTAACAACAGAAGCTATGATATTTTCACCTCGCCCAGGTATTTCTGTCTTGGATAGAAATTTCATATCAATCTTAAGAACATCAACCTCAATGTCCTTGAGAATATTGAGAGACGAGTATCCGCTTCCGAAATCATCCATCATAACGATGAATCCGTTTGAACGCAGGCTTTTTGTCGTAGCACTCATAACTTCTGGATTATCAGTATAAGCGCTTTCAGTAAGTTCAAGGTTTAAAAGCTCTCTTGGTATTCCATATTCATCAGTTAGTTTACATAGTATATCAACAAAATTAGGATTATAGAGATTAACCCTTGATACATTAACAGAAATAGGGTGAGGAGAGATTCCTTTATCCAGCCAATTTCGTATGAGAATACAAACTTTACTCCAGATATAATAGTCAAGTTTGGAAATAAATCCGTTTTGTTCAAAAATCGGAATAAATACACCCGGTGAAATCATGCCTTTTTCTGGATGCATCCAACGAACAAGTGCTTCTGCACCTACAGGCATATTTGTGTGAAGGTCATATTTTGGCTGCAAATATACTATAAACTGCTCTTTAGACAGAGCATCGCTCATTTCATTTATTATTTCCTGTTCAGTCTCAAGAGCATGGCTCATCTTATCATTATAAAAGCCACAGAAATTTATGTAATTTCCTTTGACGCTTTTTGATGCTAAGTTTGCATAGTCAAGCATTTTGTAAACAGGGACAGAAAGGTCATTGGCTATATATATACCACAAGTTGCAGCTATGTCAAAATCAATTGGATATGTTTTAAAATTATTTATCAGTGTATTGATTATTCTCATTAATTTCTTTTTGCCAGGGTAGGGAATACAGAAGGCAAAGACGTCGGCCTCTATTCTTCCAAAGGTTATTTCTGCATAAATATCTAAAAGTTTATGCAGTTCATTTGCGATAAATATAAGTAACTGATCACCAACGTCTGTTCCGTAGAATGAATTAATGAGAGAAAAACGTGCAATGTCAAATCTGACAAAAGCAAACTGCTTTGAAGAGCTAGAGTCTAGTGTTTCTCTTGTTGCCTCAAAAAATTTTGATTTATTATATATATCCGTAACAGTGTCAAATTCAGCAAGATATTTAAGCTGTTCAAATGCTGCTGTCTCGCTTCTTACTATGGCATTTTTTAGACGGGATTTAAGAATATTGGCGTTATAAGGCTTGCCGACAAAGTCCCATGCTCCAAGGTCAAATGCTTTACTTTCATTTATTTGGTACGCGTTTCCTGTGGTTACTATTACCGGAATATCAGAAAATGAAGTGCTTTTCAGCTCAGTTAGAAATTGATATCCGTCCATTACCGGCATAACAAGATCAAGAATTATAGCAGAAAAGTTGATTGTTCTTTCTGAAATAAGGTCAAGTGCCTGCTTTCCGTTTTCTGCTTCAATAATAATGTAATCATCTTGAAGGATTTTAAACAGAATTTTTCTATTTATATCATTATCATCGACAACAAGAATATATCTTTCATGTTTTTTGTTTTTTAAATTAATGGTTTTTTTCATGACTTTTCTAATCCTCGGCTTATTTAAATTTTCGCTTTTTCTATTTAAAAGTTATAAAAAAAGCCTGCAAAAGCAGGACGGAATATTTTCATATTCATAACTGCTTAGATACTGTCTAATTTTTCATAAACAACCTGATTCCTTCCGCTTTCTTTTGCACGATACAAACAATCATCTGCACAATTTACTAGTTTTGCAGCTGTGCAATTAGCCTTGTGATAGGCTGCTGAGATTCCTATACTGGCTGTTACATTGATTGTTTCTTCACCCAGATTTATGGGTGTATTACTTATTTCGAAGCATAACTTTTCAGAAAATTCTTTAAAGTTAACATTGCCGCATGAAAGGATGGCAAATTCATCTCCGCCCCAGCGGCATACTGATGAGTCTAAAGGAACATTTTTAACTAGAGTGTCTGAAATACTTTTTAGTACCTGATCCCCTTTGATATGACCATACTCATCATTTATTTTTTTTAACTGGTCAACGTCAATTATTATAAGAGCAATACTGCTCTCATCGATTTTATTTAGTGCATTATCCAAACATTCGTTAAATCCATGCCGATTGAATACTCCCGTTAGAGCATCATGGGAATATAAATATCTATATTTATCCTGTACTTCGTTAAGCTCATCGTGAGTTATTACACGAACTGACTCCAACAAAAGAGAGATCATGTAAAAAGCTGAATAAAGCAGAGGAAAACGTAGTCTAAAAGAGTCTGTATATTCATATTGAATTAGACTTAGTCCAATTTGCGTTCTAAAAAAGAAAAGAATAAGGGCAAGCATTGCAGCACAAATAATTGTACCGCGTTTTCGTCCAAACACAAGAAGTCCGCACGATGGCAGAATACAAATCCAGATGACACTAAAACCCTCAGGATTTCCGGAAATAATAAAATAAGAAAAAAGCGAAAAAAAAGCAACTACAAAAATAGTAACTGAGAGCTTTATATTAATCTTATTTTTTGCAGATAACAACATACTAAAGACACAAAATATTGCGAAAACAAGAGTTATAAGCATAAGAGTGTACTGCTGAGTAAATAGATTAACAATCGTCATTACTAAAGCAACTATTGCTGTTGCACCGTAAATAAAAAGAAATTGAATTCTAATACGCACATTATCATCAACAATGTATGGACGAAGCTTTTTTAAATCTGATAAAATTTTCATTTCGCCACCTCATTTCAGTACATCACTGATGCTAGTTTATAAAAAATTATACCACAGTGACTATGGTCCTTCAAGGAAAATAGGCATTTTTTGAAAATATATGGCATTTTATAACTGATAAATACTGCTTTTTAAGTAGATATGTATTTAATTTTAATTATGTTTTTTGTTTAAACCGAAGAGAGAGGAATTGATTAATTTAATATTTTAAAACAGGTGTTAATGGATTAATTATAAAATTAATAGTATATGTTCATAAAAAAACAGTCCGAATTATAAATACGGACTGTTTGGGATTTATTTATTTTTAATATGATTAATCAGTTTAATTACTTCATACCAGAACACAGAAATGGCTGCAAGCAACAATACAGTTGCCAGTTGAACAGCTGAAAGAGGATTGAGTTTAAGATATGAGGAGAGTGGGGTGTAAAGAATTACTGCAATTAGCAGAAGCGTTCCCAAATTTACTGACCACATTATCTTATCTTTTATAAGCCTTTTCAGAGACTGAAACGCGAAATCGTTGTCTGAACTGTTTACTTGAACAAGAAATAGGTTAGATATCATTATTACTGTTAGACCCATAGCTCTTGCGGTTGGTGCATTTAATGGATTCCCACCAAGTTCAAAGTAATATAATCCAAATGAAGCTGCGAATATTGTAATGCCCTGTAGTATGCTTTTGAAAAGCAAAGATGAGGAAAGCAGCTTTTCTTTAGGATCTCTGGGGCAGCACTTCATTATGTCTGTTTCTGCGGGCTGTCTTTCCAGCACTATTGAACATGTTGGGTCAATTAGTATTTCCATCAGCACAACATGAAGAGGCAGCAGCAAGAGAGCTGAAGGAGATATACCTAAAAACGGTGCAAGCAAGGCAGAAAAGGCAATTGGAATATGAATTGTAAAAACATATCCAACGGCTTTACGGATATTGTCATATATACGTCTGCCGTCTTTAATAGTTTCCACTATTGTTGTGAAGTTGTCATCCATAAGTATCAAATCAGCTGCTTCTCTTGATACTTCACTTCCGCGTTTGCCCATTGCAATTCCTATGTCAGCATATTTCAGTGCGGGTGCATCATTAACGCCATCACCTGTCATTGCTACGACTTCTCCATTTTCCTTAAGCGCTTTTACTATGCGCATCTTATGCTCAGGAATTACACGGGAAAATATAGAAACATCCTTTACCGCTTGGCACAGCTGCTCGTCACTCATTTGGTTAATCATTTCGCCTGTGACAATTTTATTACTGTTTGGAATTCCTATTTTTTTAGCGATTGCTGAGGCTGTAACACCATTGTCACCGGTTATCATTATAACTCTTATACCGGCCTTATTGCATACAGTTATATCATCCTTTATACCTTCACGAGGAGGATCGGAGAGGCCTATAAGACCCAACAAAGTCAGGTGGCAGTCTGTAATATTTCTCGGAATTTCCTGCTCATTATCGATGTCTGTTGTGGCAACGGCAATCACACGCAAACCTTCTCTTGAAAGCTCGATTATTTTTTCTTCTGCAGCACTTCTGGCATCATTGCTCATTTCGCATATTGAAAGTATTTTTTCGGGGCTGCCTTTTGCAGCAATTGTTATCATACCGTTACGTTTCCATATGTGCCCCATCATTTTAAGTTCGTTTGTAAAGGCGTATTCCCTTATGAGCATGCCATTGAATAAATCTTTATTTGATATTCCGAAGTTTTCGCAATATGAAAGCATGGCTTTTTCCATTGGGTCGTAGACATCGGTTTCACAGCCGAGCCCCATTGTTTCTATAAGTTTATATTTGTCTTCATCAACTGACCATGTTTCCTGCACGGACATTTGATTCATTGTAATTGTTCCTGTTTTATCAACACAAAGCACTGATACAGCTCCAAGTGTTTCAACACTGGGAAGCTTTCTTACTAAAGAATGTTTTTTTGCAAGACGCCAGGCACCCATTGACAGAAATACTGTAAGAATAACTGGGAACTCTTCGGGTATCATTGCCATTGCAAGTGTGACTCCTGATAAAATGCTTTCGATTAATCTTGCATAAAAACTGTGATCCGGTATATTAATCCATGTAAAAACAGAAACTAGCACGAAAAGTACTCCTGCTATAATGGCACAGGTTTTAACAAGCTTCCTTATCTGAATTTGAAGGGGAGTTGGAGAGTCTGGAGCAAGTACAACATTTTCTCCGATTTTTCCGTATTCTGTATATGCGCCTATTTTGTTAACCTCAATGGTTGCTGTACCTTGAGTAACAAGAGTACCTGCATAACAATAGTCTTTACGCCAGTAATCGTTGCTTGGTTCAGCATTCTCAGCCGAAAACTTCCATACGCCCTCAGCTTCACCTGTAAGAGAAGATTCATCAACGCATAGGTCTGCACATTTGATAATGATACCGTCAGCAGGTATTTTTACTCCCTCACATATCATCATAAAATCACCCGGAACTAAATCAGAGCTTGCTATTACTCGCTCTTCGCCGTCTCTTATTACGGTAATCTGTGGTGCAGAAAGGTCTTTTAGTGCATTCAGTGTTTTATCTGTTTTCCATTCCTGAATGACATCAATGCTGATTATGCCTATCACGAAAATAAGCATTATTGAACCGTCACGCGGTTCGCCGAGAATAAAATAGATTACAGCAGCGGCAATTAACAAAATAAACATTGGCTCACAAAGAATGTGGAGCAGCTCTTTGAAAAAGTTTCCCTTTTTCTTTGGTGTAAGTTCATTTTTGCCATATTGCAGTTGTCGCTGCTTTGCTTCGGCAGTTGTAAGGCCTGCCATGTTTTTAGGGTTCGTCATAAAGAAATCATCCTTCCATACTAAATATAATGGTAAAGTTTTAATTTCTCTTATGGCACTTCAGTGAGTTTCAACCGTTCCTCTAGGCATAAAAATAAGCACACCTGTGGGAACATACTACTGTCCCACAGATGTGCATAATTTGCAATCTGTTGCCGCTCTTTAGTCGGCCCGGCCCCATGCTCAAATAGCATCGCCTGCTCAGTTTGTACTGGTGATCTCGCATTCTTTATTTAGAATGTAATGCAGTGCAAAGAGATTTTTATATAGTATATGCGAAGAAATATAAGTATGTCAATATATTTTTCTGATTTACAGCAATCTTGTTATAGCCAATATAATAAGTAGGATAGCAGATATATTCGACATATCAAAAGGAAATAGTTTTGGAAGGCGTTTTCCCAGTCCACATCCCAATTTTACCGCAATAAATGTGAGTATAAGAGAAATGATTGCCGGAAGAATGTAATTAATCCCTGATATTGCTGCGCCAATTCCTACAGCTAAGCTGTCAAGTGAAAGTGCAGCTGCCAAAGCTGCGGCTTCTTTTACTGAAAGTATTTTTGAATTATCAGAATCAGCATATTCTACATCAGCATAAACAGTTAGTACAAATTTTAGGTCGCTTGTTGCAAAGTTTATATTTATATGGTTGTGCTTTCGTATATAAGACTTAATGCAGTTATCAAACAGTTTTATCAAACCCATTGTGAATAATATAAAAAAACAAATACTGTGAGTTATTTCTAAAGGAATAAATTTATTTATTATTCCTCCAGCAAACATTGATACTAAGAGCATTCCACTGCATATAAGGCTTATTACAGCAGAGGATAAGTTTGGTATTTTTATTTTACTTGCTCCGTATGCTAAGCCGGCAGCAAAAGCATCAGTTGAAAGAGAGATTACAAGTATAATGCTTTCCATAAGGTAAAAAAGAAATGCTGGCACAATTACACCTCCAAAAGGCTGCTTATGCATTATATTCATTTTTAATTGTGAGTGTGAAAGATTAAAAACATTAATAATAAATTATCAACTATTTAAAGGTGAGGGGCTTAACGATGTGCTAATATTTTATGACAAAATATGACAATATATGGTATAAATTTTACAAATTAACAAATTTTTAGAAAAAATTTTTTTACAAATTATTGTAATATTTGGGAATATATTATATAATGTTTCTACAAATCGAAAAAAATGGTTTGTATTGTATATTTTTGGATATACTTAAATTAATTTGAATTAAAAGCAGACATTATAGTATTTGAATATTTTAACTAAGATTAAGTTGCTATGTTTAAAAATGAAGGGAGGAACAAAGTATGCAGTCAAAAAAAGAATTGTTAATAAGAACGGCTACAAGATTATATTCTATTGGTATGGATTTGGATTGTGCCAAAGAAAAACTAAGAAAGTTGGTTAATAATGGTGTTTCGTTTGATTCTTCTCAAATGATGAATGCGTATAATGAATATAAGGCGCTTGAGGAGCAGTGGAGTTCTCTTGAAGCTGAATATTTGGATTTGAGAGATGATATATGTTATAAAAAGGAACTTGCTTAAAACCTTAAGATATAATTATCAGTCAAGATTATACATATACGACTTCAGTAATTTGACAGTCTAAAATAATTTCAGTGAATAAATCGGCGATAGATTTTCTATCGCCGATTTTATTTTCTTGTTGCACCATACTCTTTCCTTTTCTAATTTTCATTAACATAATTATAACATTGATACTCGAATTCCAACGGCACTCTGACATGAAGAACAGTACAATACAGATATTGAAAGTAATAGTAGGAGGCTGTCATCATGGATGAAAAAATGAACGACATAATCAATCAGATAAAAGAATTGATTGATAAGAGAAAATTCAAAGAGTGTGAGGCTGTTATATGTACAGCAATGTTTGAAAACCCGCATAACGCCGTCCCTCATAATCTTATGGGACTTATGTTGGAAATACAGGGGTGTCATGCTGAGGCAATGAAGCACTTTAGAGCGGCATGGGCCCTCGACCCTACATATGAACCTGCTTCGTGGAATCTTGATTGTTTTAGTTCTTTTTATAGAACAAAGTCACCGGCGTTTTGTGAAAATGACTGTATTAAGCAGCAAGTCAACATGAAAGGACGGGACTAATAATGTATATCATTATCGCAGGATGCGAGCGAGTGGGCTCAAATCTTGCAAAAAAATTATCAGAGATAGGTCATAACGTAGTTGTTATTGACCGTGAGGAAAGCAACTTTGCACAACTGGGAAACGGATATAACTGTGTAGCGCTTACTGGGTTGCCCTTTGATGAAGATGTACTGAAAGAGGCTGGAATAGAAAACGCTGATGCACTTGCTGCGGTTACTTCCGATGACAATATTAACATTATGGTTTCTCAAATTGCACGCCAGCTTTATCATGTTCCGCTGGTTATTACACGTGCAAACGATCCGCAGCGTGAGGAAGTATTAAAAGTCATGGGGTTAAACTCAATTTGTCCAACAACACTGGCAGTGAATAGCTTTTTTGAAAAACTGACAGATGGAGGTGACTACAAATGAGGATTATGGTTATTGGCGGCGGAAATGTAGGATACTATCTTGTTAAAACGCTTGCTGCTGAAAAGCACTTTATTATGTTGGTAGAAACCGATCTTGCCCGTTGTGAACGAATTGCTGCAGAGTTTGACTCAAGCCGCATTGAAGTTACACATGGTGATGGCACTGATGTTGAGGTTCTGCGAGATGCAGGTATACATAGAGCCGATGCGTTCATTGCGGTTTCAGGTCAGGATCAGAATAATTTTGTTGCATGTCAGCTTGCAAAGAATTATTTTGGAGCAAAACTTACAATTTCAAGAGTTAATAACCCTAAAAATATTCGGGTATTCGAAGAACTTGGTGTTGATTCGGTTATCAGTAGTACGGCAAGAATCGCCGGTATTATAAATCAGGAACTTGACTGGAACGATGTAAACAAACTGCTTCAGGATAAAACTGGAGGTGTCCGTATACGAGAGGCAACAGTTGAGGTAAATTCAGCGTTTGAAGGGAAAATGCTATCTCAGCTTGGACTTCCCAAAGGCATGATTATTGTATCTGTTATTCGCGGAGATGAGGCTTTTATCCCCAATGGAGAAACACGCATTGAAGCAAATGACAGTGTAATCATCATGGGAAACGAAAAGGATATTGCTTTAGTATTACATTCTTTTTCAAGTAAACAGTGAGGTGTGTCATGATGAAAAAGTTTTTAAGTGCAATAAAAGGTGTCATCAGTGAACTTGTGTTTGCCGTTGCTTCAATCATGCTAGGACTTATGGCTGTATTAGTAGTCTGGGGGATGTGAAATAGCTATGTTAGAAAAACCTGTTAATAAAACTAAAACTATCTTCTATTATATCGGAATAGTGATTTTAACGTTGGGTGCTTTACAGACTATTCCTGCTGTCACTTCGCTTTTTTATAAAGAATGGCAAATAGCAATCATATTTTTGTTTACTGCTTCAATATCCGCAATAGTCGGAACATCTTTTATGCTAATAGGATTCAGAAATCGCAGAGCATCACTGAGTTTTGGAGAGGGAATGGTTGTTGCGGCAGGAGCGTGGTTTCTTGGAACTCTTCTTTGTGCTTTGCCGTACTGTTTGTCCGGTAATTACATTTCCTATCTGGATTGCTGCTTCGATGTTATGAGCGGGCTTACCACAACGGGACTGACTCTTATTCAGGACATGGATCATATCTCAAACGGCATCAATATGTGGAGGCACATTTTGACCTATGTAGGAGGGCAGGGTATAGTTGTTTTAGCGCTCGCATTTCTTACTAAGGATGCTAGCGGAGCATATAAGATGTATGTGGGAGAAGCAAAAGATGAGCGACTGTTTCCCAATGCAGTCAGTACGGCACGGCAGATTTGGCATATCAGTATTTTGTATCTTGTAATAGGCTCAATCGTAATGAGTATTGCAGCTCTGCATGCCGGAATAAAAGGAGACAGAGCTGTTCTTCACGGAATATGGATTTTTATGTCTGCATGGAGTACCGGCGGCTTTGCACCAATGAGTCAAAACGTTCTTTATTATCACAGCACGTTTTTTGAACTTACAACGGTAATTTTCTTTGTTATAGGATCTTTCAACTTTGCATTGCATCACGCAGTGCTTTCGGGAAATAGAAGAGAATTGAGAAAAAACATTGAAACGGTAACATTTTCAATAACACTTACTATACTTGTTCTGCTTACGTGTATAGGACTTATGCGTAACAATACTTACCCCGACATGGCAGCATTGTTCAGAAAAGGGTTTTATCAGCTTATTTCCGGACATACAACAACAGGCTTTATGACAATTTACGCAAAACAGTTTTATTATGAGTGGGGCGATATTGCCCTGTTTGCAATTACTATCTCCATGCTTTTGGGCGGCAGTGCCTGTTCTACGGCAGGAGGTTTTAAAGGGCTTCGAACGGGCATAATTTTTTCCACCTTTAAAACAGAGATAAAGCGCATGATGTTGCCGGAATCACGAATAAGTTGTCAAAAAATTCATCATATTAAGGATGTAGTACTGACTGATACTGTAATAAAGAGCGCATTTTTAATTGTTTTTGCCTATATCATTACATTTACGCTTGGAACGCTTGCCGGAATGCTTGCAGGTTTCCCATTCGATATGGCTGCCTTTGAATCAGCTTCTGTAACAGGAAATGTTGGGTTATCTATTGGAGTAACCTCAGTTGGTATGCCGGCGTTTTTGAAGTTTACATATATAATTATCATGTGGCTTGCACGTCTTGAATTTATGTCTGTGCTGGCACTTGGTGCATTTTTTATTAGAAAGGCGAGAAAATCATGCAATTAAAAAGAGTGCTTTTCATAATAATTACAGTGCTGATGTGTACGCCGATAAGTGCATTTGCGCAATCTGAAGAGGTTAGCAGTACGGAACTTATAGAAAATGCTGCGTATTGGGACAAAAAACAAATTACATATACTGGTGAAGTCATCGGAGACATTTTGCTTCGTGGTGATTATGCGTGGATAAACATTTCAGACGGACAAAATACCATGAGCTGCTATCTACCTGCTGAGGATACGAAAGTGATAGAAAACCTTGGACGGTACGGTGTTCAGGGAGATGTGGTTTGTGTTCAAGGAACATTTTATCGTGCCAGTGCCGCGCATGGCGGTGACATGGATATTGATGGAAGTTCACTTAAACTAATCAGTAAAGGTCATGTTTTGGAAAATAAGTATTCTCCTTTAACGCTTTGTCTCTCCGGTGCCGCTTTGTTATGTGCGGTTTTGATGATTATTCTCGTAATTCGTAAGCAAAAATGATATAATATAAAGTCAGAGGTGAGGAGAATGAAAGACAATGTTACAGAACATATATTAACCTGTTTGTCACCCTCGCCGTCAAACGGCAAGGTCATTCTTGCCGCACGCAAAATGGCTCATATCTATAATGGGGATTTGATTGCTTTATATGTGGAAACGGCTTCACGCAAGCAAATGGACATGGCAACCAAGGCACAGCTTGAACATAATATTGATTTTGCAAAGGAAAATGGTGCGCATATAGCAACAACATACGGTGAGGATATAGCATTTCAAATATCACAGTATGCCAAAGCTGCAGGCATTACAAAAATTGTGGTTGGTCGTCCCAACTATAAAAAAAGATGGCAGTTTTACAAATCTGATATCATACAGCAGTTGATACAGCTTGTTCCGGATCTCGAAGTATTTATGATACCGGATGATGCACAGCCATATTTACCTAAAACACATTCTAAAGAAAAACAAGAGTTTTCTTTAAAATCATTAACAATTATGCTGGGGCTTTTGACTGCCGCGACGATAGTTGGCTTGTTTCTGAAAAAATGGGGTTTTACCGATGCAAATATCATTACTGTGTATATACTATCAGTATTGATTATATCATTTTTGACCGATGGCAAGGCAATTGGCATTATGTCTTCGCTCATAAGTGTATTGGTATTCAACTTTTTGTTTACCGAACCACGTTTTACGTTTATGGCATATGAAACCGGCTATCCTCTTACATTTTTAATTATGTTTATTTCATCGGTGCTTACTAGCTCCCTGACAGCAAAAGCAAGAGAGCAGGCAAAGATAAATGCACAAAAGGCATACCGAACAGAAGTTTTGCTGACTGCAAGCCACAACCTGCAGGCGGCAGAAAGCTTTGATGAAATACTGGGTGAAGCTGCAAAACAGCTCTATAAACTTCTTGACCGACCGATTTCAATGGCACCTGTAGTGTTAGGTAAATTGCAGCGTCCGCAGCTGACTTCGAATTATGAGTTATCCGAGCATAATACTGTGGTTGAAGAATCTGCTATGAGCTGGGTTTTGAAAAATAACTTACAGGCCGGAGCAGGAATGGAACATTTCTCGGATGCCGCATTCTGGTATCTGCCTGTCAGTGGGCATGACAGTATCTATGCGATAGTTGGAATTGCCGCTGATCAAGAAAAACCAATTGGTACTTTTGAAAAAAGTCTTCTTATGGCGTTACTGGGAGAATGCGGTGTAGCACTGGAAAAGCATCTTCTTCGTGAAGCCAAAAGTGCACTTACCCTTGAAGCAGAGCATGAGAAAATGCGGTCAAATTTTCTTCGAGCCATTTCACATGATCTGAGGACACCGCTTACCAGTATATCGGGTAATGCTGATATGCTTATGAATGAGAGAACAGCTTTAAGTGAAATACAAAAACATGAGTTGTATACTGACATATATGATGATTCTATATGGCTAATCAATCTTGTAGAAAATCTGCTGTCCATTACACGTATGGATGATGGCACTCTTCATCTTAATATCAAGCCTGAGCTTGTGAGTGATGTAATTGATGAGGCAATCACACACATTGGCAGACGAGGACAAAATCACACAATTATTGTTCAGGATATAAGTGAAATACTGATTGCCAGCATGGATGCTCCGCTGATTGTACAGGTGCTTGTAAATTTAATGGACAATGCCATAAAATATACACCGGAAGGCTCAGAAATTGCAATTTCGGCAAAGAGTGAGGGAGAAAAGGTATATATTACTGTTGCTGATAATGGAACAGGGATATCAGATGAAGCAAAGGATAAAATATTTAATATGTTCTATACGGCTGGAAATTTAAGAAGTGATTCCCGGCGCGGACTTGGACTTGGTCTTGCGCTTTGCAAGGCCATAATTGCGGCGCATGGAGGAACTATTTCTGTTTCTGATAACATGCCTAGAGGCACAGCCTTTACATTTACACTTACGGGAGAGAGGGCGGTATTGGATGATTAAGCCACTTGTGCTTGTGGTAGAGGACGATAAGCCCGTACGTAATTTAATAACTCTAACTCTTGATACACAGGGCTATCGTTATCAAAGTGCGGAAGCTGGAGGCACAGCAATTGTGTCATCTGTTTCCCAACAGCCGGATCTGATGATACTTGATCTTGGTTTGCCGGATATGGATGGCGTTGAGATAATAAAAAAGACCCGTACTTGGTCCAATATGCCTATTATTGTAGTAAGCTCACGCAGTGATGATACTGACAAGATAGCAGCATTGGATGCAGGTGCTGACGACTATTTAACCAAACCTTTCAGTGTTGACGAATTGCTTGCACGTTTACGTGTTGCGTTGAGACGTATTCAGTTTATCCAGGATAGTTCTGCTGTTAATAATTCGGTGTTCATAAATGGGCAGCTGAAAATTGACTATGCCGCAGGATGCGCCTATATAGATGATCAGGAAATACATCTTTCGCCAATTGAATATAAGATGCTGTGCCTGTTGTCTAAAAATGTTGGTAAAGTTTTGACCCACAATTATTTCTTGAAAGAGGTATGGCAAAATACATTAACATATGATACCCCGTCTCTTCGTGTCTATATGGCTACACTGCGAAAGAAGGTTGAGGCACCGCTTGGACAAAAGCTGATACAAACCCATGTTGGAATCGGTTACCGAATGGTAAAAATATCTGCAGATGATAAAACAGAATAAATAATATATATACACAAGTTTTGTAAATATAAAAAATTGATATATAAAAAAATCACCCATCTTTCATTATTATGAGTTTTTAAACTACTGTAATAACTGAATAGAGAGGTGATTTTTTTAATTTATGAAAACACTTTTTATTTCAAATGGAAATTTAAGCTTTTAAAACCTGTTTGTTTTTATATAGCTGTTTATCTACAGCATTAAACACTTCGGATATTGTATCATAGTCACTGAAAGAAACAACACTTATGCTTATCCCCGCAGATTCTTCATAAGCAAAAACATAAGCTTTGAATTCTGTATCTGTATGTTCAAGCTTTTGTATGAATTCCTCTTTTTCCCCATAATAGATAATTGCAAATTCATCTCCGCCCCAACGACTTATAATGTGTTTGCCAAGTCCGAAGGTTTTCTGCAAAATACCGGACAGTTCTATAAGTGCTTTATCTCCGACTGAATGTCCCCATTTATCGTTTACTTTTTTGAAATTATTAAGGTCGAGGAAAGCTAGGTATATTGGTTTTTCACTGCTTTTGAATGCTTTATCAATTTCTTTGTTAAACATTCTCCGATTATATAGTCCTGTTAATTCATCAAACTTTGCTAAAATATATAGTTTTTTATTAACCCTTTCATATTCTTTGGTAAACTGTAAAATTATTATAAAAGATGCCAATAATAATAACGGCATCTGTATCATACGGTCAACAAACTGTGATTGATCTGAATAAACAGTAATTATTTCAGGATAATAATATTCCAAAGCATGCATTAACATGAATATAAAAATCAGAATAGAAATCAAAAAAATCCGTCTCCATCCGCTGAAAAGATATGTTATCACTATTACAAGCAAAAATGTATAGCCTGTTGTATTATTACTACTTCCTCCTGAATCTGTAAATGCAAATGGAAGAAAAAATAAAATCAAAAATACAAATACTCCAAACATAATATGTGGTGCGTATTTTTCATTATTGGAAAATATAAAAGCTAATATGGTTATTAATAAAAGTGCAATCCATTTCAAATCCGCTTTGAATGGAAATGCTGAAAAATAATTGCCGATGATACATATGACAGACAGGCAGGCTCCAACAAGTAGGACTGTTTTGTACAAACGTAGTTGAATATTCGATTGGTTCATACCGTTCTCCTAATTATTATTAATTCCATAAGATTTATAAAAAAGGAATTAAATTCAATGATAGACAAATTTTATAAAAACATTATACTATAACAAGTTAAAAATATCTACCATAATAAATAACAGCATGTCAATCTTCGATGTGCTTTAAAAACTGAACCAAGAAAAGACCATTTCTATTTTGTAATCCCTGTGAGTTTATAAAAGGATTCATACTGTTCATAACAAATAAATCGTTATATAGTCTGACGCGTATGAGATAGCGTCTTGACAGTAATAAGCAATTTTCGCTTAATTTTGGCGTTGAAAACATTTAGATATGCTGACAACTAATAATTTTTTGAAACTTCTTATCAGAAAGGATTTCATTTGTTACGAATTCACCATTGAAAAACAAGCTGTAAGAAGTAAAGGGAGCAAAAGCATTTTGTGCCTGTTCACTTGTTTTAAAGCGGATTGCCTTGAATGGGACATTCTTTTCTTTTGCAACAGCTTCAATCAACGGGACATATTTTGCTGTATATGGGCATTGATGAGTATAGTAAAGCACGAAACCCTGTTCTTCGACCTTGGGAGATTTAACGCTGTCTTTAAAGCGAGGTTTGGCAGCTACCTTATCAAAAGGCAAATATAACAACTCATAATATGGCTTTGCCGTATCAGCCAACTGAAACCCTTTATATTTTAAATATTTTGGATCAGAAAGGAAAGGCATTTTCTTCTTGGACGATAAAACTAAGAGACCATTCTTTCCTTTCTCTTTGCTGTCCTTAATGCATTCTTCCAATAAAAGATTGGAATTGCCATGCCCCTTAAATTGTCCCGATACCCAAAGGCAGTCTATGTACATATATCCATCCGCTATAATCGGTGCCCAAGCTTTTTCGGCAGGAATATACTCAATAAAGCATTTGCCTCGTACATCACCTTTTTTGAATACAAGACCATCATCAAATCTATCAGCAAGCCAGGATTTTTTTGCGGAAACCTGACAATCTTTATTATTTGAAATGGCACAGCAAATATGTTCTTGATCTAAATTATCCTTTGTAACAGTAATGATTTCCATAACCTGTTTCTCACCCTCCCAAAATTTATATATAAGTTATACAGTATTATTACAGTGTATCATTCAAAAAACACTAAACTGTTTTTGCACTAACGGGCAGGCAAAGCACAACTTTGCAGCCTCCTTCGGTAAGATTGCAAAACTCTGTGGTTCCTCCGTGTGCCTTGATAATTTGTTGCACTATAGTAAGGCCAAGACCGTGATTTTCTAGGTGTTCTGAGCTTTTAGGATGATTTAGATTGTTAATCATCGCATTGGTGAAACCTACTCCGTTATCCGAAACGATAATGGAGCAATTGCCCAATGTCTTCTCCAGAGTGACTTTTATAGTGCAACCGTTGAGGTTGTGCCGAATGCAGTTGCCAATCAAATTGGAAACAGCCCGCCTCAGAAGTTCTTCGTCTCCGCTGACAATTGTGTTTTGAGCACTTTGGCTGATTACTAAGTCAATTAAATAGCTGTCGGAAAGTCCGCTGTTTAAAAAATCGGCGGCGATTCCGCGTAAAAGTGCAGCCAAAACGATGACATTCATTCGGATTGGCTGCATATCGTATTCCAGCTTGGAGGCGAGGTTCAAATCGCTTACCAGGGTTTTAATCCGCTCGCTTTGGCGACGGATTATACCTGCTTGTTCACGTTTGGACTGTGGCAGTTCAGGGTCTTCCTCAAGCTGGCTGGCATATCCCATTACAATAGACAGCGGCGTACGGATATCATGGGAAACACCGGCAATCCATGATGTGCGGGCGTTGTCTCTCTTGCTGAGAGCGGCTTCCTGTTTTGTCAGCTGCTCAGAGGTTTTATTGATTCCGGCGGCAAGATTACCCAGAAGGCCACGGGTGGAGATCTCGACCGGACGGTTTTCTGCTATGTCCTCAATGCCCTTTGCAAGTGGCTGAAGCGAACGGAACAGGCGCAGTCCAAATAACAGTGCAATCAATACTGCAGCAATACCGTTGAGAATTAAGATCGCCGGTATCCACACAAGGGCGTTATCCATTACCTTCTGAGGCATCTTAATATTGTACTTCCATACACTGCCCTTTTCACCGCCCAAAACGAAAAGACCATCCGAATGCTGCCATTCATAGACCGGATAGTCATTCAGATACCAGCGGCTAAAACCAGCCACATCAGAAACAGAGTACTTCAACGGCACGTCGTCCGGAAGATTCTCGCTCCATATTACATTACCGTCATCACTCAGCAGCATCGCCCACTGAAACCGCTCTTCAATCGTCGACTGTGAGGATTCGGAAAGAGTGTAAACTCCATCCGATTTGGTCAGACCGTCCGAGATCTGTGAGACATGGTAATCCTTTTGTGCAATTTTCCCGGACTGAACAGTCCACGTTACAAATACCGTGAAGTTGATAAAAAGTAATATAAGTGCTACTCCGGCAGCCGAGAGTACATAGCGTGTCAGGATTTTCATCATGCTTTTCATTTGTCTTCTACCTCCGTCAGCTTATATCCAAGGCCACGAACAGTAATCAGGTAATGCGGAAATGAAGGTTCCGGTTCAATCTTCTCACGCAGACGGCGAATATGAACCATCAGCGTATTTTCATAACCGTAGAGGTCATCACCCCATGCTGCGCGGCATAAGCTGTCGCCTGTAACGATATTTCCTCGGTTTTCATACAACTTTTCAAGCAACGCAAATTCCTTCGCGGTTAGAGTAAGTTGGTTGTCTTTTGTTGTGACCGTGCTGCTGTTTAAGTCTATTAGCGCTTCGCCCAGACGGAAAATTGGCTTTTCCGTTCGTCTAAAAATAACAGGAAAATAGGCCCTGTTTAACACTGCACGTAGTCTTAGAGTCAATTCACGGGGCAAAAAAGGTTTTGTAATATAATCGTCCGCACCAAGTCCCAGGCCAAGCAGGCGGTTTTCATCTTCGTCGCGTGCGGAAAGAAACAGTACCGGCACTGCTGACATGGTGCGAAATTCTCTCAGCAATGAAAAGCCATCCCCATCCGGAAGGGAAACATCCAAAATCACAGCATCAGGCTTCTCGTGAGCAAAGAGCTGACGTGCCTCTTTGCAGTTGGCGGCAGAAATAATCTTCATAAATCCTTCCCGATGCAGTATTTCATTAACCATTTTACGCAGTTCCGGCTCATCGTCTACGATCAGCAGTCTGCAGTCAAAAATATCGTTCATTGTTATCACCAAGATTATTATAGCGTAAATACGGGACAAAATGGATACTTTTACTCAAGTTTAAGGTAAATGTAAGCTTAAATACAGGCTCATGTAAGGGGGCTTTGTTATGCTGTTTCCAGACTAGAGTAGAGGGGGACATAAAGATGTCTGATATTATCACAACAACCGGACTTTGCAAGCAGTACAAAAAGGTTCTGCGTGTGAAGGATCTGGATCTTAAGGTGCAGGAGGGTGTTGTCTACGGTTTTCTCGGACCGAACGGTGCGGGCAAGTCTACCACAATGAAAATGATACTGGGACTTGCAAGGCCGACATCAGGAAGAATCACTGTATTTGACAAAGAAGTTAAGAGCCGGAATAGGCTTTCCATTCTGAAAGACGTCGGATCGCTTATAGAATCGCCCAGCTATTACGGACACCTGACCGGAGTGGAAAACCTACGGATTATCAGTACACTTAAGGGTGTGCCGGACAAGGACATAAATAGGGTGCTGCAAATCGTGCGCCTTGAAAACCAGAAGGATAAAAAGGTTGGGCAGTACTCGATGGGTATGAAGCAACGTCTTGGTCTTGCTTGTGCGCTGTTGGGCAACCCAAGGCTTCTAATCCTTGACGAACCGACAAACGGACTTGATCCGGCGGGTATTCAGGAGATGCGTGAGTTGATTTGCTCCTTGCCGCAGCAGTACGGAATGACGGTGATGGTCTCGAGCCATCTGCTAAGCGAGATTGACCAGATGGCAACAAATGTCGGAATCATCAGCCGGGGTGAACTCGTTTTTCAAGACAACTTATCGACACTTCATGATAGAAGCAGGTCCAGCATTGCACTCCGTACGCTCAATAACGAGGCGGCGGTAAAAACACTTGGAGAACAGGGAGTTTCCTGTCGGATACAGGATGACTATCTCTTGCTGTCTGAGCTTGCTGACAACAAGCTTGCGGAGTATATTTCTAGGCTTTTTGAAAAGAACATAGGCGTTGTACGTATTGAAGAACGTCGTGAGAGCCTTGAGGATATTTTCCTTGAGCTGACTGGAACGGCGGTGAGTTTATGATAAAAGCAGTTGTTTTGGAATTTCACAAAATACGTCACAGAAGGGTATGGATAATTGTTGCTGCCATGATTTTGGTCCAGATGCTCTGGTCGATTTGGGGAGTCGGGAGAATGGATGCACACGACCTTTCTCAGGGCTGGATGTCCTTTTTTTATAAGTTTCCTCTGCTCAACTCCATTATGATGCCAGTCATTGCTGCCGTGGTGGCGTCGCGGCTGTGCGATATAGAGCACAAAGGACAGACGCTGAAGCTTCTAAACACCGTTATGCCCGCAGGGCGTCTGTTCACTGCAAAATTTCTATGCGGCGCAGTGTATATGCTCGCTGTAGTTTTTTTGCAGCTCATTGTAATTGTCGCGGTGGGGTACGCTGTAGGATTTGAGGGGAACCCGCCGTTTGTTAAGCTGTTTTATTACTTCCTTTTCACTACGGCTGTAAACCTGACTGTTCTGTTGCTGCAACAGGTTCTGTCGCTTTTATTTGCCAATCAGATGGTCCCGCTTACTGTGGGCCTGATAGGAGGTTTTGCCGGTCTTTTTATCATGTTCTTTCCTCAAAACCTTGAAAGGCTTCTTCTTTGGGGGTATTACGGTGTGCTGATGTTTGTAGGTATGAACTGGGACAGTGCGACGCGCATCACCAATTTTTACTATGCACCGATTGACTGGGTCGGTTTTATAACCCTAATCATTATGTTCTGTGCTATCTATATCATTGGGCGAACACTGTTTGTCAGAAAGGAGATGTAATATGTTTTTTCGAATGATTAAAGCCGAACGGATGAAGCTTAGGCACAGTCCGGTCTGGCTTGCTTTTTTAATCCTTCCCATACTGCCTGCCGTTATGGGTACCTTTAATTATCTGCAGAACATTGGTATCCTGCAGAGTCAGTGGTACAGCCTGTGGACACAGCACACCCTATTTACCTGTTATTTTTTTCTTCCCACAATCATAGGTGTTTATTGTTCCTATCTGTGCCGTCTGGAGCATATCAATCACAACTGGAATTCGATCATGACCGCACCTGTACCGGTCTCATACGTTTTTCTTTCAAAACTTATTATTGCTTCCGCTATGTTGCTTATGACCCAGATATGGATTGGTGTGCTGTTTGTGATTTCCGGGAAGCTTTCAGGATTGACTGCTCCGATTCCACCGGAACTTTTAGAATGGCTTTTATATGGCGCTGTCGGAGGAATAGTCATCTGTGCCCTACAGCTTTGCATCTCGCTTGTTATCCGAAGCTTTGCTGTTCCGGTAGGCATTGCACTGATTGGGGGTATTGGAGGATTTGTGGCGATGGCAAAAGGGTATGGTGTATGGTTTCCGTATTCTCTTTTATGTCTGGGCATGCGTGCCAATCATCCGGGAGGTCCTATGCAGTGCAGTACGGAACAGTTTGCCATGAATGGACTATTCTATCTGCTTATCTGCATTATGTTTGCTGTGGTATGGATGAAAAAACGAGATGTGGTTGCGGGTTGACAAGGGCGAGTGAAGCAATGAGTTTGGATTGTTATTTGTTGGCAATTCATGTATAATATAATAAATAAAAATGGAGTTTTAAATTTTAATTTGTCCAAAATCCAAGGTGGTATATGAATATATATAAGACAAACGAAATAGCCAGGCTCATAGGCGTTCATCCAAATACCGTCCGTTTTTATGAGGAGGTGGGATTCATAACACCACCCAAGCGCCTCGCAAACGGTTATCGAGTTTTTACAGAGCTGCACCTGCTGCAAATGAAGCTGGTGCGGCTTGCTCTGCGTGCCGAAGTACTCCAGAATGGACTGCGGAAAAAGGCCATTGAGGTAATACAGCTGTGTACTGCCCTTGATTTTGACCGTGCGGCAAAGTCGGCGTGTGAGTATGAAGCTATGCTCACGAGGGAGAGCCAAAACGCAAAAGCAGCCTGTGTCTCTGTTGAGATGACACTTAATGGAAGCCGAAGACCTGACGGCATGTCTCTCAAGCGACGGGAGGCGGCGGAAAGACTGAATGTGACCGTGGACACGCTGCGTAACTGGGAATTAAACGGTCTCATATCAGTTAAACGTAGTCAAAACGGCTATCGGATTTACAATGCGGCGGATATCGAACGTCTGAATATCATTCGCACGCTCCGTTGCGCAAACTACTCACTCTCAGCTATTCTTCGGTTGATGAACCGACTTGACGAGGGTAAAGGCGCTCCGGTGGAGGAGATTCTTAATACACCCACGGAAAATGAGGATATTGTGTCTGTCTGTGATCGGCTCATTGTATCACTTGAAAACACACGAAAAGATGCAAAAGAAATGCAGTCAATTATCGAAATTATAAAAATAAAATTTAAAACTATCCAGTAATACACCAGACTTCGTTTCTTTGGTAACATGTTTGATGTCAAAGAAAAGGAGGAGTATTTATGCAGCAATGGAAAAAGAAAACCATAACCTTTCTGGTAAGTCAAGGCATTACCCTGTTTGGTTCATCTCTGGTGCAGTTCGCAATTGTCTGGTATGTGACACGCAAGACTTCATCAGGTGTTTGGGTATCAGAACTGACTATCTGTTCATTCGTACCGCAATTTTTGATTTCATTCTTCTCGGGGGTATGGGCAGACCGGTATAAGCGTAAGCTTTTAATCATCGTGTCCGACACCGTCATCGCCGCCGCAACACTGGTTCTTGCCCTCATGATGCCGCTCATCGGTGATGATACAACGCTGTTTACGGCTCTATTGGTTACATCTGTAATCCGTTCCTTTGGCGCAGGTGTGCAGATGCCGGCAGTTAATGCCATGATTCCGCAGCTTGTTCCGGAGGATCAGCTTATGCGCTTCAACGGAATCAATGCTACGCTTCAGTCAGTGGTGCAGTTTGCGGCTCCTGCGGCTGCCGGTGCCATTTTGACATTTGGTACGCTGCGCAGCACCCTGTTCATCGATATTGCCACCGCCGCCGTTGGCGTTGGTATACTCTCATGCATTGTTATCCCCAAGCATGAGATAAAAAAAGATGCAGAAGCACTTTCTGTATTTGAGGAAATGAAGCAGGGTATGAAGTATGCCTTCGCCGACAGTTTCATTGGAAAGCTGCTGCTCGTTTATGGTTTATTTATCTTTCTTGCCGTACCGGGGGGATTCCTTGCGACACTGTTTGTAAGCCGCACCTATGGTGACAGTTACTTTTACCTAATGGTAGTGGAACTTGTTGGTTTTGCAGGTATGACCGCCGGTGGCATTCTCATCGGAACGTGGGGAGGTTTCCCTAACCGTGTCAAAACTCTGCTGGTAGGTCTTGCCGTTTTTGGTGTGATTGGTGTTGGAATGGGCGCGATCCGAAACTTTGCTGTCTATTTGGTACTCATGGGGGTTTACGGCATTGCACTCACCATGGTACAGACTGCGGTGACAACGCTTCTGCAGGAAAAGTCAGAGGCGAGAATGCAAGGACGTGTATTTGGTTTTTTGAGTACTATGTACAGCGGCTGTCTGCCCATTGGAATGGCGGTATTCGGACCGTTGGCAGATGTGATGCCCATGCGAATATTGATGATTGGCACAGGTGGGGTTCTGCTGTTGTTGTCAGGGGTGTTGAGGTTTGATAAGAGCATCTATGTAAAAGAACAGGCAAAATGACAGGGAAAGGCTAAAAATTATGTAAGAATGAGATTTGGAGGACAATTATTATGAATGATTGGTTTACTGTTAATCATATAGACAAGGATACACATATCATCAGCGAGTATAAACACTGGGAGGAATCCCATGCTTATCTACTGAACGGGATAAACTATAGCCTACTTATTGATACAGGGCTTGGTATTATGAATATTTATGACGAAGTAATGAAACTTACAGATAAACCCGTCATAGCAGTTGCTACTCACATACATTGGGATCATGTGGGCGGACATAAATATTTCCCTGAATTTTACGTGCATGAAGATGAAGTAAATTGGCTTGCGGGAGAGTTCCCTTTGACAAAGGAACAAATAAAAGCCTTTGTTGTTGAGAAATGTGAGGTGCCGGAGGGATTCAACGTCGACGATTACGAGTTATTTCAAGGCACTGCCACAAGAGTATTAAAGGATAATGATATAATAGATATCGGCGGACGCAAGATACAGGTGCTGCATACACCCGGACATTCGCCTGGGCATATGTGCTTTTATGAAAAGGATAGGGAATATCTTTTTACGGGAGATTTGGTTTACATAGGAACTTTATTTGCATATTTCCCGTCGACCGACCCAGAGGCCTATTTGTCATCGATAGAGAGAGTTGCAGCTCTTCCGGTAAAGAGAATATTTCCGGCACATCACGATTTAAATATTGAGCCGTCCATCCTCTTGGATATGGAAAAAGCATTTACCCAGTTAAAAGCTGACGGCAAACTACACCATGGCAGCGGTACTTTTGAGTACAACAATTTTGCAATATGGTTGTAATTATCTATAAATATTGAAGAGAATTTGCAAAGGGGTGATAGAGTGAAGAGGTGCATTGTAATTACTTGAATAGTTTTAAAAAAATAATATCAGGAGGATTTTTATGACTATTCAAGATAAAAAAATATATCCGCGAACTAATGACACTCAAACAGTATATTTAAAGGGAATCATTACAAATCCTAATCTCATAGTTGGCGATTATACGATGTACAATGATTTTGTCTCTGATCCCACACAATTTGAAAAGAATAATGTTCTGTATCATTATCCCATCAATAATGACAAATTGATTATTGGCAAGTTTTGTTCTATCGCCTGCGGAGCAAAGTTCATTTTTACAAGCGCAAATCACACCCTTAAATCACTTTCTACTTATCCGTTCCCAATATTCTTTGAAGAATGGAATTTAGACAAAGGGCAGGTTGCATCAGCATGGGACAACAAAGGCGATATAGTCATTGGTAATGACGTTTGGATCGGATATGAAGCAATTATCTTATCCGGCGTTCACATCGGCGATGGAGCGATCATTGGAACAAGAGCGGTTGTAACAAAGGACATTCCTCCATATACTGTTGTTGGTGGTGTTCCCGCAAAAGAAATTAAAAAGCGTTTTGATGAAGAAACAATTAAAATATTACAGAAGATACAATGGTGGAATTGGTCTTTTAATAAAATACAGCAATTTTTACCCTATATTATGAATGGAGAAGTTGATAAGCTGAGTCTTTAATTATTTCTTTTAAGAGAAAAATTCACAGCTTTAGTTAACCGATTATTAAAGCCGGAGTATTCTCAAATTCATGAAAATGCTTCGGCATTTCATACTATAGCGGCAGACTTTTTACGAGCGGAAAGGCAGTCATCATGGAGCGAATTTTGCTTGATAAAGAATATCATACAGGCATAACAGTAATTATTTTTGTGGAGGGCACAATTATAAAACCCAAATCATGGCTATCGGTATATAACCATAATTCCTATATACCCATTGGCAATTCTGTAAGAATAATTGAAACGTGGCAAGGGCAGGGGGCAAATATTATATACTGTACTTCACGTAGAAAGAAACAGGCAAAGAATATTGCGGTGTTGTTAAAACGCTTTGGATTTTCCGGTGTTTTCTTAGCGGTACGCGAGCAAAAAGAAAAATACAAAGATATAATTGAAGCCTTGAAACCAGATGTTTTGATTGAGGATGATTGCAAGAGTATTGGCGGTGCATGGCAAATGTGCATTACGAAAGTAAAACCCGAGATAAGGAAAAACATATTATCAATTGTGGTTCCTGAGTTTGGAGGAATAGATCATCTTCCTTTGGATATAAAGGAATTGACTAGTTCTTCTGAGAAATAAGGCATACCTCTCCCTTAACGAAAGGTATGCCTTATTTGTGTTTTTTGCTTAATTTAGATGCATGTCTGGTCATAATCTCAACGATAAACTGAAATTTACACCTTTTTCTTTACAGGAATCCACATCTCGGAATAATAGTTCGCATCCTGTGTTCCGTCCGGATAATTCTTTACATCATCATACAGTTCAATACAGTAGCCAGCCGCAATTTCATATTCCTTACAAGCGGGAAGCCATTCGGAGAAAATTATGTTATTTACATCTTGCATGACTTTTGGCATGGCACCTTTGCATGGGAATATCGCCCAAGTGTGTGCCGGTATCACTTTTGTGACAAAGCCTTCGGGGACCTCCATCGCCGGGTTGTAATTGTCGGCAATAAGATATATAAACTTGTCGCCCGTCATATCTTCATCATAGCTGATGCCGTACATACCGCAGACAATTCTGCCGTTTCCGGCAGCATAGTGTTCATTCCAGAACTTTGGAATTTCCGTTTTAGCATTTTCATACGTAAACATTCTCGAAGCACAGATGACGGTAAAACTGTCTTTTTTTGTGATTTTGTAATCCATAAGATAACCACCCTCCAATGAAATTTTAATTTTCAACGGTGCGAAGGATTTCAGCGTAGCGCCGTCCTTTCGTACCATAGCGGGCGTAATTCCATGAAAACGGGCGAATGCCTTGGTAAAACTGTCGGGTGAATCATAACCGTACTTCAAAGCAATATCAATCACCTTCGCATCTGTAGAAACAAGCTCACTGCCGGCGAGAGCAAGTCTGCGTTTGCGAATGTATTCCATAACAGTAAAGCTGCAGAGTAAACTGAAGCCTTTTTGAAAATAGAATGGCGAAATGTTGACCTGCTTTGCGATATCATCAATGGATATTTCTTCGGTTATGTGGTCTTCAATATATCCGATTGCCCGACCTATTGACTCCATCCAATCCATGGTTATCACCTCCTGCTGTAAGATTAGTATATCAGACTGCAAAAATAATTCTCGACATTGTGAGTCATCTTTTGTCCGATATTGAGGAATGTATTTTATTTTTCTTGGGCAAGAATGAAACATATTTTTTAATCAATTCATATTATAAGTCAGCATTATTTATCAGAAAGGAAATTGATATGGACGCTTTTGCCTCTTTTTCCGGTGTCGTCAAAGCTATTGATGATTTCTGGGACAATGTACAAGGTGCATCCGGCTGTGCAAAAATAGTATCAGTTACAGACCAGACCGGTAGTGTTGTTAATTTCGTAGTTGATTCGAGAACCTATTTTATTGATGGAGCTGTGCTCAGCGTAGGAGATGCTGTTATAGGTTTTTATGACCCAAATCTTCCAACTATATTGATCTATCCGCCTCAATATCATGCTGTTGTAATGTCAAGAAAAAGGATTAATCAGAGTGTAAAACTGGATTACTTTGACGAAAACTTGATTAGCAGTGACGGGACACTGAAATTGAACATTGCCCGAGCTACACGAACTTCTTTAACCAACGGTCAACCATTTACCGCAAATTTAGGTAATCATAACCTTGCGGTTGTATATGGATTTACCACACGGAGCATTCCCGCTCAGACAACTCCGCGACAGGTCATAGTATTGTGTTAATATATAGAATGGCAGGTCAGATGAATGTAGTTGCCAGCACTACACTTCAAGTTAACAGAATACCCTTTGTACCAAAATCATATATACAATTGTTCCGCTGCCAATGCTTATAAGTACATTACTTTTCCACTTATGAATAACTAAGATTACCAAAATCGCAATCATTTCTGGAATGCCATGCGGTGAGGTTTGTATTGAAACATCCTTCAGGCAGTAAACCACCAGAAGTCCAATCATCGCCGGCGGCAGCACCTGTCCTAAATATGTAATTACTTCGGGCGGTTCTTTCGTTTCGGGAAACAGAAGAAACGGTGTAAATCTAGTAACCATGGCTCCTAGGGCAATGGCCAATAACATAACAAATGTCTGTATGGGAGTCAGCAGCATATTTTTTTCCTCCCTAATAATAAAATTAATAAAATGATGATCATGGATGAAATAACCATGTTTTCCCCTCCGAAGATCAACAGGCCGATTATTGTACCGGCAACACCTATTAATCCGGAAATTCGGTTTTCTTTCTTTTTCATTTGCTCAAGAAAGAGAACTACAAACAGTGCCGTAAGCACAAAATCCAGACCTTGAGTATTGAATGTGATGAATTTGCCAAGTATACTTCCTATGAAAGTTCCGATAACCCAGTACAGATAATTCAGCAATGAGATAGAAAAGAAAAAATATTTTTTGTCAACGTCTTCGGGCGGGTTAATGCTGGAAGAAATCGAAAATGTTTCGTCACAAAGCGTATAGATCAGAAAAACTCTTGTTCTTCCCAATCCTTTGTATTTTTCAAGCATTGAAAGGCCATAAAACAGATGCCGAGCATTGACCATTACACTGAGTAAAAAAGCCTGCAGTGGATTAAATACAGTTGTCAATAGCGTTATTGCAACAAACTGCATACTCCCACAGTATGCAATTGCACTCATAAGTACTGACCACAAAGTTCCGTATCCGTTTTTTTGCATTAGTACACCGTAGGCCGTACCCAACACCAAAAATCCTGTTAAGACAGGAATGGTATGAGGGAAAGCCGCAGAAAGTGAATTTAGAAAGTTTTTCTTTTTGTCCATATTTTTCTTGTACTCCTAACCTATTCGTTGTATAATCATACCAAATAATTTGTAAGATATATTTTACAATTGTTAAATATATTTGTCAACACTTTAAGGAGAACAGTATGGAAATTAATTACGTCATTGCCGTTAATTTAAAAAGGCTTAGAACAGAACGCAATCTTAGTTTAGGTCAACTGGCTGAACTTTCCGATGTTAGCAAGGTGATGCTGTCTCAAATCGAAAAGGGTGATACCAATCCCACAATTAATACGATTTGGAAAATTGCAAACGGGCTTAAAGTGCCATACACAACGCTGCTGGAACAACAGAAGCAAGACACGACCGTTGTGAAAAAATCAGAAATTGAGTTTCAGTCTGCTGATAACGGGCATTATCGAATTTACTGTTATTATGAAAATACACCTCAACGCAACTTTGAGCTTTTTCAAATAGAACTTGATGCGGGGCACAGCTATACTTCCATTGGTCATTCTGAAAAATCGCAGGAATACATTATGGTTTTGGAAGGCGAATTATCACTTACTGTCGATGATCAGACCCATGTTCTTCATCCAAATGATACAATTGTTTTCACAGCATCAGCAAGGCACATTTATACCTCAAGCGGCTCAATAACATTAAAAGCAACTATTATTAATTATTATCCTGCCTAAAAAAGCAGGATATTTTTACGCGACTTCATCGAAAGGCTGTTTTAGCATCATGTTATAATCACCTAAAACAAAAAAATATAAGACAAAAGGACTTAAGCCATGAGGGTTCAAGTCCTTTTGTTCTATTGATGTTACTCAAGGAGTGGCACTAAATTTTCTCTGAAATGTTACTTGACTGACAGTTGATTTTGGACGGCTTCAAGGCATCCTTCCGAGAATCCGTCTATTCGTACGAAGGTATACACTTTATTGGAAAATTCTATTATGTAAAGATTATCGGTTTGAACAATTCTCTTGATGTCTTTATAAAAAAGTGTCTGAACTGTTTCTTCCCCGACCATTGTCCCTAAACGATTCAAATAAAAGACCATTCTCCCTGTACTGTTGTGAGTCATGCAATACTGCTTATAGCGTATTGTACCAAGCCAGTGGGGAAACACAACGTATATAAAAATGGAAATTATCAAACAAAAAGTTATCAAGATCAATAGTGATCCAGATACGATATGGATTTTCTTCAGGGCTGATACAATAGCAGCCGCATAGATTACTGCCACACAAGTAATTACAATAGCAAAAGCTGCTTTAGCTGACTTTTTTCTGACAGCCTCCTCAAATTCAATAAAATCCGATTTGCATAGAAGCATATTGTTTACTGCTATAATGTCATCATTATTCATATTTTTCGTTTCCTCTCTCTATATTGTCTTGCCTATGAGTCAACAATAGATTGCATTTCAACAAATGTACTGCTAAAAATGGAAGAGAACAACACATTGTGCCCATTATTATGCCCCCTTCATACTACCTGCAAAATTGTGAGTTCAATCTTTTGCTTTTCTCCAGCTTTGCAATTCAATAATATTTCCCTCAGGGTCTTTAGCATATACAAAAACCGCTTCCATACCGTTAGGATAGTCCGCAGTAACCAACTCTCCAACGCTGCTTCCGCCGGCATTGATAATTTCCTTTAGCGTTACCTCCACATCATCCACTTCAAAGGCGATATGTGCTATGCCGGGACGATTAATTTCTGTGGATATAGTTTCTTTTAATGTATCATAAGAGAATATTTCTAGTGTCGGATGTTCTTCACCATAACCAGGCAAAAGAAGATGCTCCCCTGTGATGTGTGCCTCGCTTAAGCCAGTAAGCCTGTCTAACCACTTGCCACGAAGATCACGTGTCTCGTTGATGTTTTGGCAATGAAATACCGTCTTATAAAAATTTATCAGCCTGTTCGCATCATTTGCAATGATGTTGGTATGAACATATCTAAACATTTTCAACAGCTCCTTTGAACTTAGATTATTATACAATCTTCCATTTATTTATTTTATCATAGATAGAATAAAAAGTCACATATGAGGTTAAATCCTCATACATGACTTTAGTTTGGAGAAGGACACGAGTTTGATACAAAATGCACACGGTAACCTCGTTCCCGTTTGTTCCGTTTGCTTTGTGCACACCCTTGATACATAAACAAAGCAAGCTACTCTGCAATACTATTTTTCGTGCTTCCGATTCTTTACT
>JAYFPN010000016.1:0-17729 GCA_034927755.1 Candidatus Metalachnospira sp. | reverse complement strand
TGATGATAGGATTGAATTTGTTTCATTAGGAGGGCTAGTGCCAGGGCTTTCTATGGAAGCCATTTTTATGGGTGTTTCACAATCGAGAAATCCCCATCTTGCCGGTATCTTGTATAGGATGCGTTTGATAGAAAGTTATGGAACCGGAATCAGAAAAATTCTAAGACTTTATCATGATGAGATGAGTAAAGCGAAATTTGAGACAGCCGAAGGGGCCTTTCGTGTTACTTTATTTAACCGGAATGCGACTTATTCTTCTGAGGCACAGCCTGTGGCTCAAAATGAAAAGAACATTATCTTTGAATATGCATTGGAACAAGGCGGAATAACGCGCAAGGAAGCAGAAGAGTTAATTGGTGCTGGCCCTACAAAATCTTTCAGACTTTTAAAGGAACTGTGTTCAGAGGGGAAAATGTATACCGAAGGAAATGGCAAGAAAAGTAAATATATTCCAAATTAAACTTTGAAAAGGTACAGGATTCGCCTTGGAAAAATTCATGGAAATTTGTTATACTCAAAGCATAAGTTGACATTATTGCCAGTTGACGTTAACTTATGCTTATTTTATTACTCAAAGATAGCATTGGTAAGTCATGGATGTTTTGAGTTCACTAGCATGAACAAAAAAGGCTGCATTCTCTAAATAGGCATAAGCTGTAATATTCAAAAAAGAGAGAGAAAACTTATTTTGCATTATCAGTTACATTATCAGTTACATTATCAGTTACCTTTATCAGTTACCCTTCTCAGTCACCTTCTCAGTCACCTTTTCAGTTACCTTTATCAGTTACCCTTCTCAGTCACCTTCTCAGTACCCTAACAGTCACTCGTTAGATGAAGCATTACGCTCTTTCCACAGAGATGCATACTTTATGACAGGTATATCAATAAACCTTGTATCTGATTCATATACCGTAAATTCATTATAAACATCTCCGAAAAATATTTATAATGTTGTAGCATAAAATTATAAAAGCATCAAATGTTTCTAGTATAAAAGAAATAATGGCATTATATAGAAAGAGTTTCCTTTTTAACAGAATATATTTGAAATTATTTTAACAGCTCCCAAAAATGACTTGCAATTAGTTTGCGTTAGAGTGAATATATGACAACGTCAGAAGGGAGCAAATTGAAATGAAGGAAATTATCGAAATTAATAAACTACATAATCAGGAAAAAGATAAAAAGCGTGTTGCGGCTTATTGCCGTGTAAGCACAAATCTGCCAGAGCAAGGAGAAAGCTTTGAAACACAGGTGCGTTATTACCAAACATTGATTGAAGCAAATCCAGACTGGGAAAATGCCGGAATATACGCTGATGAAGGTTACAGCGGAACAACAGCCAGGCATCGACCTGAATTTATGCGGCTTATAAAAGATGCGTTGTCGGGGAAAATTGATATTATTATTACGAAAAGCATAAGCCGATTTGCAAGAAATACAGTTGACTGCCAAACTTATACAAAAAAGCTAAAGCGTAAAGGTGTTGAGGTAAGGTTTGAAAGGGAAGGCATAAGCAGCTTTGACTCAACCATGGATTTTATTTTTACTGTTCTTGCTGCTGTAGCCCAAGAAGAAAGCCGGGTAATGAGCCAGAATATGCATTGGGCGTATGTACAGAATTTCAAAAAAGGGATTTATCATATGGGCAGCAATCACATGCTTGGGTTTGATGCAGATGAGAATGGAAACCTAATTCCCAATGAGGATGCTTGGATACCGAGGTTTGTTATAACAAGCTATGCTGAAGGAATGGATACGAGTACGATTGCAAAAGAACTGAATGACATGAACGCAAAGCGTATTAAAAGTAAAAAACCGTTTGATGTACTATATGTGTATTCCATACTAAAAAATGAGAAATATGTTGGTGACATGATGATGCAAAAGAGCGCACCCGCACATTATCTTACTCATAGACCTCAAAAAGGAATTGATTATAAAAGCTATTATGTTAAAAATTCTCATCAAGGCGTAGTTAGCAGAGAGGTTTGGGAGAGTGCACAGAAAAGACTTAAAGAATATAAGCAGAAGAAAGCAGACAATCCGTATTATAGAGGCTATAGTTCGCACTTCCTTTATAGTAATGTGTTTTGTGGGAACTGTGGTGCTCCTTATACACGCAAAACTGCTGCTAGACGTGGGAAATTGCATCACAAGTATTGGAGTTGCAAGGATAGAATAAAAGGAAAACGCGGCAATGGCTGCAAAAACCGAAACATAAAAGAGGACGAATTGTTGAAAATAATTTCTGATAAACTTGGCTGGAGGTGGGTTGATTCAGAACACTTCGATTCAGATGCTATGCTGCGCATTGTCAAAAGAATAGTAATTACTGATAATGATGTTTTACTGGATTTATTATAATGCAGATTTTGTGGCTTAGTGAGTTATATATGTTTGCCACTTTAACATCAAGAATTTTATAAGAATACGAATAACGCTCTGGAGAGTGTGCGGCTAATAATGCACTTCTCCGGGGCGTTTTTATATTGGACAGAATGCGTTAGATAATGTCAGAGCTCCTAGAGTTATTAATTAAATTTATCATGAGTTTACTATTTTTTTGTATCTAAATTTTTACTGTTTGCTTCTTAATTTTACATAGATATAGGAGGTTATAAGATTAAAAACACAATATATAGTAGTAAAATCAAAAGATTGGCCCATATATTGTAGCTGTTCCATGGAGTTAATAACGTTATAACGGAAGGGAAGAAAAGCCCGGAAATGCGGGGTTTTACGAGGAGAGTTTTGAGAAAAATGATGTAAAAAATAAAGTCATAGCTGTATCTAATGGAGTTAAGAGTGTTACTACTTATGAGGGAATTATGGGGTGGTAACAGTCTTATAGCCATTAGGTAGAGTGATTAGATGTAATTATAGAAAAAGACGAAGGTTATTGGGGTGAAGTAGCATGGAGGCAAACCAAAATGCAATGAGCTATATTTTAACTGAAAAGCAAAAGAGATACCTGCCTATAAAGCGAGCTATCGACATTGTTCTTAGTGGAGGAGCAATTGTGGTATTGTGGCCGGTTCTTGCTTTAATTTCTTTAGCCATAAAGCTTGATTCACCTGGACCGATTTTGTTCAAGCAGAAAAGAGTTGGCAAAAATAAAGAGCTTTTTGAAATCTTGAAATTTAGGACCATGTGTACAGATACGCCGGAGGATATGCCAACACATATGTTGTCAACCCCTGAACAATACATAACTAGGACAGGTAAGATTTTGCGGAGGACAAGCCTTGATGAGCTTCCACAGATTTTTAATATTTTTATTGGTCAGATGAGTGTTATTGGCCCACGTCCAGCACTGTGGAATCAATATGATCTGATAGCTGAAAGAGATAAGTATGGTGCAAATGATGTTATTCCGGGACTGTCTGGTTGGGCACAGATTAATGGCAGAGATGAACTGGATATACCGGCGAAGGCGAAGCTGGATGGAGAGTATGTTAAGAAGATGGGCTTGAGCATGGATATCAAGTGCTTCTTTGGGACAATCGTGAGCGTGTTGAAGCATGATGGGGTTGTTGAAGGTAGGAGTGGAAAGCTAGAGAAAGATAAATCAATAAGTAATTCATTATAAATGGGTATGTGGGGTGCTTACGAATGGACAGTAAAATTAAATTATATATAAATACAGTGAAGTATCTCCAACCTTTACAGATCTACTATAGACCGATAAATAGAGCTAAACGAATACTATATAAAAGAAATCCTACTAGAATACAGATTCCTAGTGAGTTAAATGTTATAGATAACTTTAATTATTTAATTACTGAATTAGACTTTGATCAAGAATATTTAAATAGATTTGATTTAAAAGCTATATTAGATGATGAATTTACGTTTATAAATATAACAAACAAGGTGAATATATCACAAGCTTGGAATAGTGAAGAGTTACAGCAATTATGGAGATATAATTTACATTATTTTGAGTATTTATTCAAGTTAGCATACGAGTACTCTAAGGATAATATTCAATATCAATACTATGATAAATTTAAATATTTAATAGAAAACTGGATAGATAATAATCCTTTTGCTCTTGGCGATGGATGGCATCCTTACACGATTTCTTTAAGGTTGACAAACTGGATATCTGTATATCCCGTATTTAAAGATAGGATAAAAGCAGATATAGAATTTGATAGAAAAATTAAAGAATCAATATATCTGCAGTATCTTTATTTGCAGAAAAACCTTGAAAAAGATGTTTTAGGGAATCATTATTTTGAAAACATAAAAGCACTTATTATAGGGAGCTTTTTTTTTGCAGAGGAGAAAGTAAAATATAAGTTTAAGGCTGAACTTATAAAACAACTTGATGAGCAGGTTTTACAAGATGGTATGCATTTTGAGTTAAGCCCTATGTATCATAAAATTATTTTGGAAGATTTAATAAAAATAACCTATTGGCTTATAGATGACAGTATATACAGTCAATTGATCACTTACATTCAAAAGATGATAACGGTAACTAATAGCATTGAAGAGAACTTCGGAAAGACACCAGCTTTTAATGATAGCGCGGATGGTATTAGTAAAGGGCGCAAGGCTCTAATGAGAACTTGTGAAAAGTATTTTAATCTAAAGCCTGAATATAATGGAAATTTAGAAGTTAGCGGCTTCTACATTATAAATGATCAATATAAGAAACTAATATTTGATACCGGTGAAATATGTCCTAAATATTTACCAGCCCATGGGCACTGTGATGCTTTAAGCTTTGAGCTTTCAGTTAATAACAAGCCATTGATTGTAAATTCCGGGACCTTTAGATATGAGAATGGAGAGTGGAGAAATTACTTTAGAAGTACAAAGTCTCATAATACTGTGACGATTGAAGATCAAGAGCAGTCTCAATTTTGGGGAAGTTTCAGGATAGCCGGCCGAATAAAAAAAGTGCGAAGAAAAAGCTTTGACTATAAGGGAATACCCTTTTATGCAGGAGCTTATATTTCTTTTAAAGGGAATGAACACAAAAGGTTTATAGGCTTTATAAATGAAAAGTTAATAATAGTTCTTGATTTTGTAGAGAAGGTTTTAAAAGCTGAGAGTTATCTTCATTTTATACCCGAAGCCAAATTAAGTATTAGTAATAGTACCGTAAATGTTACTTATGAGAATGAAAAAATAAAAATAATCACAATAGGGACAAGTGATATTGTTTTGAAACAAGGTTGGTATTCAGAGCGATTCAACCTAAAAGAGAAAAATAATGGACTGGTATTCAAAAAGGATGTCTCTGAAGGTTACTTTGGTTATTTAATTGATCTTGGTTCAAGTAATGGCGAAATATATGAAAAAGAAAATGAAATCAAGATTATTGGAGATAAAGAGATAATTATTAATTTAAATAGATTGGGAGATATGCTATGAAGATAGTTGTTATATGTCACTACTTTCCTCCAGAAATTGGAGCACCTTCAGCAAGAATATATGAAATGGCTAGATACTGGGTTGAATTAGGAAATGAAATTCATGTTGTAACTTGTTTTCCGAATCATCCAACAGGGATTATTCCAGATGAATATAGAGGGATGAAGTATAAACATGAAATGATGAATGGTATTCACGTACATAGAAATTATGTCTACGCAACTTCAAATAAAGGTTTCGTTAAAAAGACATTGGGACATATATCTTTCATGATATCTTCTGTAGTAATTTCTATGAGAAAGATAAAAAACCCAGATGTTATCATAACAAGTTCTCCTACATTTTTTTCTATATTCTCAGGTTACTTGTATAGTTTGATAAAGAACGCTCCTTTTGTTTTAGAAATCAGAGACCTATGGCCTGCTGCTATGATTGAATTGGGAGTTATGAAAGAAGGTTTCATTACCCAAATATTAGAGAAAATGGAATTATTCTTTTATAGAAAATGCAAGATATTAATTATGGTAACTAGATCTTTTAAGGACAATGTTATCAATAGAGGAATTGATGGAGAAAAGGTTCATGTTATAACCAATGGAGTAAATCAAGAATTGTTCTATCCAATAGAAAAAAATAGCTCATTAATAGAAAAATATAATTTAAAAGATAAATTTATCATTTCGTATGTAGGTGCTCATGGAATTTCTCAGAATTTAAGTACAATCTTAAAGGTAGCTAAAGCTCTAAATAACGAAAAAGATATTCAGTTCTTATTTATAGGCGAGGGTGCGGAAAAAAACAAATTAAAAGAAATTTCTCAGAAAGAAGATATTACAAATGTAAAATTTATTGATTCTCAACCTAAAGAGATGATTCCGGAATTCTACAATACATCTGATGTATGTTTAATTCCTTTGAAAAAGATAGAGCTGTTTAAGACATTTATCCCATCAAAGATGTTTGAGATAATGGCTTGTGGTATTCCAATTGTAGCCAGTCTAGAAGGCGAGGCAGCAGATATATTAAATGATTCAAAATCTGCCTTAGTGGTTGAGCCGGATAATCCAGAGAAAATTAAACAAGCAATTCTTAAATTGAAAGCGGATAAGGCTTTATATAATCAGTTCAAGAAAAACGGACCTATTTTTGTTGAAGAGAACTATTCAAGGAAGAAGCTAGCTGAAAAATATTTAGAGATAATGAACAATATTTCAGAGGTGAATTATAATGATCCTATTAACAGGGAGCACGGGATTTCTAGGTGAATATGTCTTAAAGGAATTAGTAGCTAAAGGCTATGATGTTACTTGTTTTGTTAGAAAGACAAGTAATATTGATACTGTAAAAAAGTTAAATGTAAAATACGTTTTTGGAGAGCTGGACGATTATAAGTCTATTTGCCAGGCTTTAAATGGAAAAGAAGCTTTGATTAATATAGCAACATTAGGATTTGGACACGCTCCTAATATTGTTAATGCGTGTGAAGAAATGAACATCAAGCGAGCAATTTTTGTTAGTACTACAGGAATTTTTACAAAATTAAATCCATCTAGCAAGGCAGTTCGTTTAGAGGCAGAAAGATCAATCAAAGAAAGTAGTTTAGGCTATACAATTATTAGACCTACCATGATATATGGAACACCGAGAGACCGAAATATGTGGAGGTTGGTAAAATACTTAAAAAGACTAAGTATATTACCTATATTAGGAAACGGAACCTATTTACAGCAACCTGTATATGTTATAGATTTAGCTGTAGCTATTGTAAAGGCATATGAGACACCAATAAGTATTCACAAGGCTTATAATATATCAGGAGCAAATCCTCTTACTTATAATGATCTTGTTGATATAACATCCAAAGTTCTAGGGAAAAAAGTTATGAAAATTCATATACCAATGAAACTTAGCTATAATTTGCTTAGGCTTTATGAAATGCTTACTAGCAAGCCAATCTTAAAAGCCGAGCAAGTATTAAGACTTAATGAAAATAAAGATTTTTCTCATGAAGAAGCGAAAAATGATTTTGGATATAACCCTTTAAGTTTTGAAGAAGGGATAAAAAAAGAAAGTGGGTACCTAATTTAAGAAAGAAGGAAAGTGTATGATTAACGTTATAGGGCAAGGTTATATAGGACTACCAACAGCATTAATGTTTGCAAAAAGTGGGGTTAAAGTAGTTGGTACAGATTACAATGAAAAACTTATTAGTTCTTTACAAAATGGAGAACTAACTTTTGAAGAAGCAGGATTAGATGTACTATTTAAAGAAGCTCTTGCAAATGGAATTGAATTTTCTACAGAATACCAAAAAACTGATACTTATATTATTTCAGTTCCAACCCCATATATTAAGAAAAGCAAAAAACTTGATCCTACTTATGTAATTTCGGCAGCGCATAGTGTTTTAGAAGTGTGTGAAAAAGGTGCTATATTAATTATTGAATCTACAGTATCACCTGGTACAATCGATAAATATGTTCGTTTCGAAATAGAGAAAAAGGGTTATGTACTGGGGGAGGATGTACATCTTGTTCATGCTCCTGAAAGAATTATACCAGGAAATATGATTTATGAACTTGAACATAATTCAAGAACAATTGGTGCCGATGAACCTGAATTTGGCGAGAAAGTCAAAGACCTATATTCAAGTTTTTGTAAGGCTGAAATTGTTGTAACAGATATTAAATCTGCAGAAATGTCCAAGGTCGTTGAAAATACATATAGGGATATTAACATCGCCTTTGCTAATGAGTTAGCTAAGATTTGCAGAACAGATAATATGGATGTATATGAGATCATAAGAATTGCTAATAAGCACCCACGTGTTAATATACTTCAACCAGGCCCAGGTGTTGGTGGACATTGTATATCAGTAGACCCCTGGTTTTTAGTTGGAGACTATCCCGACTTAACAAACTTAATATTAACTGCTAGAAAAATCAATGACTCTATGCCTACGCATGTATTAAAAAGAATTCGAGATATTATGAGAGAGCATAACATTAAGGATATATCCAAAGTTGGTTTATATGGACTGACATATAAAGAAAATGTAGATGACACAAGAGAAAGTCCGACTCTTCAAATACTAGAAAGAATGGACGAGCACTTAGCTTTTGGCGTGAAAGTATTTGATCCATTTGTAAAAGAAAGAATTGTAGATCATCAATTCAAGAATTTTGAAGACTTTATTAATGAAATAGAAATCCTTGTTATTATGGTAGGACACGATCATATAAAAAACAACATGGAACTTATTAAAGATAAATTTATACTTGATACTAGAAATATTTGTACTTTCGAAGGTACATATAAACTATAGAATAGAAAAATAGATCGATATAAATGAAGAAAAATGTAATGGTTGTATTTGGGACTAGACAGAAACTATAAAGATGTGTACCTTAGTAAAAGAGCTAAAGGCCAGATAAAATATATATGTAGTCGTTTGTGTAACGGGACAACATAGGCGAATGAAAGACCAAGATTTAGAAGTATTTCAGGTAGCGATTTGATCTTTCAATTATGAAGGATAAGCAAACTTTGTTTGATGTTACAATAAATATTTTAGATAAATAAAGTTTGTTTTAGAAGAAGTAAAACCAGATGTAGTTTTAGTTCATCGAGATACTTACAACATTTGTAATAGCCTTAGCATATTTTTGTGTTAGGATTGTATCAAAGTATAAGTTTGCACATACTGAAATGTCGAGGGATAACCTAATCAAGGAAGGTAAAGATCCTGCTTCTATTTATGATACTGGAAATACTGCAATTGATGTCCTTCACCTATGGTCAGAGACAATTATACTAACAAGAGAAAGAGCTAATGAGATTCTTGGTGATTGTGATTAAGTTAAGATTATTGAACCTCTAGAAGTATAAGATTTTCATAATTTCCTCTCTAGATTTTATTTAACACGAACGGATAGCTATGGTATTTAAGAAGAAGCTCCTAGCTTAGACAAACCAGTTCTTTTATTAGAGATACTACGGAAGGACCGAGGAAATTGCTGAAGGAACCTTAAAATTAGTTGGAACAAATGAAGAAGCTATTTATAAAGCTTCTATACAATTAGAAAGAACTGAGTAAAAGTTGGGTAAAGCTAGTAATCCTTGTAGTGATGGATTTGCAAGTAAGAGAATCGAAGATATGTTAATGAATGCTTTATGGAACAATTTTGTGGGGGATTTTATGAGTACATTAATGAATAAAATAAAAAAGTTTTATACTGATATTCCGCTATGGGTAACAAATATTGCAGCACCAATATTCTATTTAATACCACAAAAAACAAGATACGGTAAAATATTTAATAACCAACTTAATTTACTTAAGAATCAAGAATATTTGGATAAAAAAGAAATGGACTTCCAAGTAAATACGAGTTTTATTAAATTAATAAATCATGCTTATGAAAATGTTTCGTATTATCGCAAAGTTTTTGACGAAAATGGAATAAAATTAGAGGATATTCGAACAGTAAATGATATTAATAAGCTTCCATTTTTAACAAAAGAAGACTTAGTTAATTATAAGGAAGAATTAATTGCTTCGAATGTTGATCGAGAAAAATTACTTTATATAACGACTTCGGGATCAACTGGAAATCCGGTAGGGTTATATGTTGATCCTGATAGTACTATGAAAGAATGGGCTTACACTAATTATATTTGGAGCAGGGTAGGGTACAAACCTGATAGTTCAAGATTAATACTTAGGGGTAAGACATTTTGGTCTCAGAAAAGAAAAGGTGAAAACTGGCAATATGATGCATTGAGAAAGGAATTGAGTTGTAATATTTTTGATTTAAACGAATCAAATCTTGAGAGTTACTGTCGAGCAATAGAGAAATATAAACCTGAGTTTATTCATGGCTATATGTCAGCAACTTATGTATTGTGTAAATATCTCGAAAAGAGAAATGTTAAAATGGAGCATAAGTTTAAAGCAGTTTTGGCTGTTAGCGAGAATATTATTGAAAGCCAAAAGGAATACGTTGAAAAAATACTCGGGTGTAGAGTTTTTTCATTCTATGGACATTCAGAGCGGCTTGTAATTGCAGGCGAATGTGAATACAGTTCAGATTATCATATAGAACCGCTCTATGGATACGCTGAAATTGTTGATGAAAATGGAAATCAAATTAAAGATAACCGCATGGGAGAACTTGTTGCAACTGGGTTTTGTAATAAAGGAATGCCAATGATTAGATATAGAACAGGTGATATGGCAAGTTGGTCTAATGATAGTGAATGTAAATGTGGCAGATCACATTTAAGATTAGCTGGAGTACACGGTAGGTGGAAGCAAGATGTTTTAGTTAATAAAGATGGTGCTTTGGTATCATTAACAGCTTTAAATATGCACTCAGATGTTTTTGATGATATAATTAGATTCCAATTTCATCAAAAGACTCCAGGGGAAGTGACCTTAAAGATTGTGCCTTGTAGACTATTTGAAGAACATGATTTGATGAGGATTCTCGAACAATTAGAAGAGAAAACACAGCAAAAAATCAATTATAAAATTGAAATAGTAGATGAAATTAAAACAAAGAAAAATGGTAAATATGCGATAGTGGTTCAGAATTTGGCAATTGATATTTATAGATAAGGGGTTTGAGGAATATATGAAGTATGTGTATATTGGTAGTTTCCCACCACCTTATGGTGGTGTAACAATAAAAAATAATATATTGTATAACAGTTTAATAAACTCGTTAGACTGTGAAAAAATCAATCTCTCAAAAGTTAAAAATTTTGAAGTTTTACATGTTCTAAGATTTCTAAAAACTTGTTTAAATAACGATAGTGTTTTTATAATAGGGGCCGCAGGTATTTGGCGAAGAAGATTTTCAAAATTACTGTATTTTATTAATAGAAAGGCTCTTAATAAGTCAATATTGGTTGTCATGGGAGGAAAAAGTGCTGGAATTATAGCAAAAGATAAGCAATATTTGAAATATGTTTCAATATATAAAAAAATATACGTTGAAACATATGGTATGAAAAAAGATTTAGAAGTTAAAGGTTTAAATAATGTGGATATTTTTCCTAATTGCAGAAATATGCCCAATAATGATTTGAAATTGAAAGACACATATTCTGTTAAATTTAAATTAGTATATTTCTCTCAGATTTCTGAAGAAAAAGGGGCAGATATAGTCTGTGAAGCTGCAAAACTTTTGAATTTAAAAAAAATTGAATATAACATTGATTTTTATGGAAATGTTAATAAAAAATTTAAGGAGACTTTTTTTACATATATTGATATGTTGCCTAATGTTAATTACTGTGGAGTTTTTAAACCTGATAAGGACGATGTGTATGTAAAACTAGCGCAATATGATGTGCTATTGTTTCCAAGTAGATGGAAATATGAGGGTGTCCCAGGAATATTAGTAGAATCAAAAATTGCTGGAATAACTGCCATAGTAAGCGATATTAATTATAACTCCGAAATTATAAGTAATAATATTAATGGAATTGTATTAAAAAGAAATACAGCTAGTGAATTAGCTTCTATAATAGAATATCTTTGCAGAAATAGAGATAAATTAAATGTATTGAAAACTAATGCAAAGTTATCGAGTGAGTATTATTTGATTGAAAACTATATAAACAATATTATTAATGAAATAAAGGAGATTAAAACATGATATGGATAATAAAGGAAGACAATTATATAGTTACAGAATATTACTTAGATGTAATTAAAGAATCTATCATGTTTATGAATCAAGAAATTAAGGTAGTTGATTTAATTTCATTAAAAAAATGTGATTATAAAAAAGATATTATAATAGTAGCTAACATATTAAAAGCTTTTAATTTAATAATTAGAGGGTTTGAAAAAGTAATTGTGTGGTTTCAAGGGTTAATTCCTGAAGAAAGTTTTATGCGAAATAATAATATTTTTCGAAAAAAAGTACTAGAGTTAATTGAAGCTTATGTTTTGAAAAAGACTATATTAGCTATTTTTGTTTCTAATGAAATGAAAAAACATTATGAACGAAAATATAAAATTGAATTTCATAGTAACGTCTATTTAATGCCTTGCTTCAATACTGAAATTATAAGAGAATCTTTTTTTAAAAAAGGGAAGTATGAAAATAATACATTTGTTTATGTAGGTAGCCTTAGCCCATGGCAGGGATTTGATGAGGTCCTTAAATGTTATCAAAAAATTGAACTTTTAGGTATTCCGAACTCTAAATTACTAATTCTTACTCCGAATCAAAAAGAAGCACTACAAAAAATGAAAGATTCAAGAATATCTAGTTACGAAATAGGATTTGTGCAACCATCAGAATTGCCCGATATTTTATCAAATGCAAAATTTGGTTTTATTATAAGAGAAGATGTAGTTGTTAATCAAGTTTCAACGCCGACTAAGATTTCAACTTATTTAGCAAATGGGGTTATACCAATTTACACTTCTTCACTTAGAGATTTCAAAAATCAAGCAAACAAAATCAAATATCAACTACTTTATGATAATAATGATTTTTTTTCATATTTAAAAAATTTGGTATATAAGTATATTGATCCAAATGAGATCTATAAAGACTACTTACAATTATTTAATAAATATTATAATAGAAAATACCATATATCTAATTTGGAAAAATTATTAAAAGAAATTCTTTAGGGAAATTGAGGTTTCGTTGTGTATATCAAAAAGATAAATTTATCAATGAATAAAATATTATTCTTTATGATTTTGTTAGTTTCTATTATCCAAGGTCATACGAATGTGCCAACATATATATACAATATTATATATTTGATGGTTTTTTTAATAGGAATAACTGTAATTTTGTGTACTCATAAAAAATTATTTATAAATACTGAAATATTGATATTTTCAATATTAATTCTTCTATTAACATTACTAACAACGGTATTTGCAAGAGGCTATTTTTCTTTATTGAGTGCAGTAAAGGGGTTAACAAGTTTTTATATTTTCGTCGGAATTACATTCATATTTCTTTCTTATGATAAATATGCAGAAGAGTACTGGAAAATGATTAACATGTTAGCACAATTTGCAATTTTTTTAGTAATTATACAGAGTGTTTTGTATTATTCGCTTGATTTTAAATTGCATCTACTACCTGTAATAGGCAACTGTTTTTTTCGGGCTTTTGAAACATCTAGTCACTTTAGACCATCATCATTATTTTCTGAGCCATCACATTTAGCAGAGTTTGTATTACTTAGCCTTTACTATTATTTATATATAAAAAAGAAATTTTTAGTTGTATTTTTTTATTTATTAGGATTAATATTCAGTACTTCAGGGTTGGGTATAGTCGGTAGTTTGGCTTTGCTTTTAGGTTATTTCATTACATATAGTACTGATCTAAAATTCAAATACCAAAAGATACTTGTATTTTTTAGCAAATTAGTATTGATTATATTGTTATTTGTATTCTTTTGGTTTGTTTTCATGGTTGGGTTTGAGTCAAAAAATTGGTTAATAAATCGATTGATTTCTGGGGCAACAGTAGATGCAAGAGTACTAAGATCGATTGATATTTTTTCAAAAATAGGTTCAGTAGAAAAAATTACAGGTGTTGGTCTTCAGAATTTAGCTAATTATATTAATTACCATGGAATAATTTCTGAATATAATAATATTAGTACATTGCAAAATAAAGAATATGCACAAACCTTAGGATATATACTAGTGACAACAGGGGCAATAGGGTTTGCGGTTTTTATGTCAGTGTGGATAAAGTTGATTTGTAAGGGAGATAAAAAGGTGAGGATTATCACTTTGCTATTCTTATTTGTATGTCTAGTATCTAATGTTTTAACAAGGGCTATCTTTATAGTTTATTTAGTACAGGTATTGGGGTTTGTGAAGCGGGATAAATGAGGGATTATAACGAATATTTCTATAAGGTAGACAGGTGTTATAATTTACCATTTTTCAATACAGAACTTACAAAAGTTGTATTTCTAAGCGAGTTTTATGAACAGAAAATTGTTGATTAAAACAGCATATGTAATTGTTCTTTGAAATGTTTTATGGTACTATTACACTAAAAAAGAAATTAGTATTTATAGATTTACATAGCGGTTTTAGAAAACGAAACACTTTCGGAATAGGTAGTTATCTACTTAGATGGGGTTATTTATACTGCAAGTTGTAAGAACAAATGTTAGAGACGTAGTTGACGATTAACTGTAACTCTAATAGTATTGACAAAAAATGATTTTTTTAAATACCTGTCATAATTTTCTGTTTTTATAAATACCGGACATCTTCTAATTTACTTTATATATTGTTTCCATGTTCAATAAAATTTAACAGAATGTGGCATGGTACTGAGGGATTGGTATTATAACCGATCCTTTAGATTTATAAAAAAATTTATTTGAAAATATCTGGGATGCTACAAAAATACTATCAAATTACAATAAAATAAGATAAAAAATGACGCATGCATTTAAAATTGTGAAGTATTTTAAGAGGTTTATATGAAAAATAAGTTAAATTTGTTTTCTGCTCTTTTATTTCAGTTAGTGACTATCATTACAGGCCTTATTGTACCTAGATTAATTATCACAACTTTTGGCTCTGAAGTGAACGGACTAATATCTTCCATAAATCAGTTTCTAAGCTTTATTACACTGTTGGAAGGCGGAGTTGGGGCCGTAGTTTTGGCAGAATTGTATAAACCTATTGAGGAGAATGATAAGAAGTTAATCTTCTATATCATAAATGAATGTGAAAAGTATTTTAGAAAACTAAGCCTAGTGTTTTTGTTTTATACATTTATGCTAATGATTGTATATCCAATGTTTTTAGCTAAAAACATGAATTTTGGATATGTTAGTAGCTTGATTTTTATACTAAGCATTACAACATTAATGCAATATATGTTTTCTATTACTTATAAACTTTTTTTGCAAGCAAATCAAAAAATATATATCAGTAACTTTGTGTCAAGCGCAATAGTCATAATTAATCTTATTTTAACTATTATCATTATTTGTTATGTTCCAAGTATTCATTTGGTTAAGATTTGTTCTAGCTTGGTATTTTTGATACAGCCGTATGTGTATAATCATTATGTAAAAAAGCATTATCAGATTGACAAAAATGTTGAAAGTAATAAGGTTATTTTGCAAGAAAAAAGAAGTGGTTTTTCCCAAAATTTAGCTCATTTTATAAACATGAATACAGACATTATGGTAATAACAATTTTTTTATCTTTAACCGAAGTTAGTGTTTATTCCATATATATGTTAGCATTAACAGCGTTACGATCAATTATTACGACTGGGGCAAATAGTTATCAAGCCGCCCTTGGAAAATATATAGCAATGAATGAGGAAAGGTTATTACGCTCTAAGTTCTCAAAGTATGAATTACTAATATGGTTTGTAAGTGTTGTTTTGTTTTCTACGTGTTTACTGTTAATAAATCCTTTTGTTAATATATACACTTCAGGAGTTAAAGATGCAAACTATTACAGGCCGTTGTTTGCGTTGATCATGACCATAGCTCAATTTTTCTTCTCTGCAAGAGAATCATACAGATATTTAATACTAGCAGGAGGAAAATTTAAAGAAACAAATTTTGGAGCAATTATGGAAGCGGTTATTAACATCTTTGTTTCAATTGTATTAGTCCATTTTTGGGGAATTATAGGAGTTGCTGTTGGTACGTTGATAGCAATAGTTTTTAGGTTGATTTATTTTATAATTTATTTAAAAAATAACATTATATTTTTTAAAATGATAAATTTTGTAGCGTTAATTATTTCTTCAATTATTGTTTTTACAATTAATATCATAGTTTATTTTGTATTTGAAATATCAATTAATAATTTTTCATCTTTTTTTATATGGGGCATAGGTATCTTTTTATGTGAATTGGTCCTTGCTACCTTAGTTTTTTGGATTGTTTATAAACAATTAACTTCACATAACTAAATTTTATTGCAGATCGTGTGCTTTCTATGGCTGGTTACTATGATTATGCAGATGAGGGGGCAACTTTCTTTGGAAGTAAGGTAGTTAATAACTTAAATGAATTTAAAAATCAGTGTGATGCCATTATTGCAAACCGCTATGACAACTGTTTGGATGATGTGAAAGAAAAGGTTTATACAAGAGATTTATTCGGTAGAGATTAAAATTTAGCAAATTTATATAAGGTATATAAAGTGAACTTATAGATACAGCCAACAAGCCTGCACCATTTTAATCCTAACATGATGCAGGTTAAATTTATATACTGCCATTTTATAAAGGTGCTTTACTGACATTCCATACATTTTAAAGGCTTGTTCGGTGTAAGAAGAAATACTATCTGATGAAATAATGGCATTTTGGCTTACGGGTTCGTCTTCAATCTTTACCAAATCCGTTTTGTCAACGCGATAATTACAAATACCATCATATTTTGAACTAAACTGTCCTCGTTATATATAAGAGCCCTTGGCTCAACTATATAGCGTTTTTTATTTTTACGGTTGAAATTAGAAATAACCTTTCAAATGCAATGTGTAACTGTCTGTGTAATGCGACTTTTAGATCGTTTGGAAAAAATAACTAATAAATATATTGTAAAATATTATAATTATCCTGATAAACCGATTAAAAGAAACGGAGTATTGATAGACCCAAATTCCTTATTTGAAGAATCCAGATAAGTTTTTACCTTAATCCTTGAATGTTTTAATTTTATGCAGTAAATGAGGTGACAGCATTGCGAAAGCTGAAAAAATACAAACCAACAAAATTTAAGGTAAAGGATTCTGTATATAGCAAGGAGAAGGCTGACTATGCTGTGAACTTCATGGAGTGTCTGTGCCATACCAAAGGTACATGGTCCGGTAAGCGATTTGTCGAATAGTTCATTATAAATAGTATTGACTTTCTTTCTCGCTTTGGCTACAATGAGAGAAAGAAAAGAAAGAAAAGTTTGAATAAAGAGGGAAAAAAGTGAGAAAGGAGGCAACATATGCAGAATTTTGAAAACCTAGATGTAGAATATAAAGAAATATATGTTCCAGAAATCAAAAAAGAAGTAATAGCATTTGCGAATACAGAGGGTGGGACTCTATATATTGGAATCCGCAGAGACGGATTTGTTGTTGGTGTGGAAGATGCAGATGCAGTAATGCTGCAGGTGGCAAGCGCACTAAAGGATGCCATCAAGCCGGACATTATACCATTTGTAAGGATTAAGGCAATTCAGCGAGAAGAAAAGATTGTTGTGGAAATAGGTGTACAAGTAGGAACTAATCGTCCGTACTATCTGCAAGAAAAAGGTTTAAAACCGTCAGGTGTATATGTTCGCAGAGGGA
>JAYFPN010000012.1:0-108551 GCA_034927755.1 Candidatus Metalachnospira sp. | reverse complement strand
GCCGCCAGCGTTCATCCTGAGCCAGGATCAAACTCTTATGTTTAAATCCTTTGTCAGTTTTGCTCTGACTTTTTTTGTTTCCTTATTACTTTGGTTCGTTTATCTTAGATAAACTCATTGTCTTTTGACTTGGGTTTAATTATATACGCTGTTTAATTTTCAAGGTTCACAGTGCATTATTGATTGTAGCAAAGGAAAGAATGTTTGTCAATATTTTTTTAAATATATTTATTAAAATTTATAAATTTAAAATTTCTTTAAAAACTTCTCCGATACTTTCCCTAATAATCAGATTTGCTCTATTATCGTATGGCGTTGTACTCTTATTGATTAACACTAGTTTATTTCCCTTATAATAATCAATCAGACCTGCTGCAGGATACACATTAAGCGAGGTTCCCCCTACAATAAGTACCTCCGCTTTTTTTATCGCCATAATTGCATTACAAACGGTTGTGTCATCAAGTCCTTCTCCATATAAAACAACATCAGGGCGGACTGTTCCTCCGCAGCTGTCACAGTGCGGTGTTCCTTCACTGTTCATAATGTAATCTATATCGAAAACTTTATGACATTTTGTGCAGTAATTTCTGTAGAGAGTTCCATGTAGCTCATATACAGCTTTACTTCCTGCCATCTGATGAAGATTATCTATATTTTGCGTTACAACCGCTTTCAATTTACCTTCATTCTCGAGCTTTGCTAAGCCTATATGTGCATTATTAGGCTTAGCGTTAGGATAAATAAGGTTTTTTCTTAAATAATCAAAGAAAATATCTGTATGCGATACAAAAAAACCATGACTTAACATAGTTTCCGGAGGATAACCATATTGATTTACCGCATTATATATGCCATTCTCACTTCTGAAATCAGGTATATTACTTTCAGTTGACACACCCGCTCCGCCAAAAAACACAATATTATCGCTTCCATCAATTATTTCCTTCAGTTTTGCCATTTCAGGATTCATTTCGGTTACCTCCTTAAATAACAGCCGATTAATCAGCCAAAGTTGTTCTTCCAATTAACATTCTCAAAATTTCCGATGTACCTTCACCTATCACAAGAAGCTTTGCATCTCTATAAAGTCTTTCAGCAGGATACTCTTTGCTGTACCCATTTCCGCCGAGGATTTGTATTGCCTCATCACATATCCTACAGCAGGTTTCACCGGCGTACACCTTACAGCATGCAGCATCGACAGTAAATTCTTCGCCTTTTGCATATTTCTCTGCTACATTATAAGTAATTAATTTCATATTTTCAATACCAATTACCATATCTGCAATTTTAAACTGAATTGCCTGAAAATTAGAAATAGGTTTACCGAATGCTATTCTTTCCTTCGCATAATTTTTAGCGATCTCCAACGCATGTTCAGAAAGACCACATGCAATTGCACCGATGCTTATTCGAGCACAATCCAATGAGACCATAGCTATTTTAAAGCCATCGCCTTCTTTGCCAAGCATATTTTCCTTAGGAACCCTCATATCCTCAAAAATCAGTCCTGCCGTATTACTTCCTCGCATACCCATCTTTTCTTCATCAGAACATACTGTAAATCCTGGAGTGCCTTTTTCAACAATGAATGCCGATATACCCTTTACGCCCTTTTCGGGTGATGTTTTTGCCATAACAATATATACATCAGCAACGCCGGCATTTGTAATCCATGCCTTTCTCCCATTCACTACATAATAATCTCCGTCTCTTTTTGCAGTTGTTTTCAATCCTGCGGCATCACTTCCAGCATCAGGCTCAGTAAGTCCAAACGCAAATATGCCTTCATTAGCGGCAATACGCATATATTTTTTCTTCTGTTCATTTGTTCCAAATTTCATAACAGCATCAGCAGCAAGCCAATGAGCATCCAAAAAAAGTGCCATACTTGCACTGCCCTTTGCAATTTCATGGATTACCATTGTGCCGGTGACTTCATCAAGTCCGGCTCCGCCAAATTCATCCGGATAATGTATACCTAAAAGACCAATTTCCTGCATCTTTTTGTATAACTCAGTATTGAAGCCGTTTTTGTCCATGTATGCATCAAGCGGAGCAACCTCTTTCTTTGTGAAATCCCTTATAGTTTCTCTTATTGACAGCTGGTCATCCGTAAATCTGTATTCCATCAGTGCCGCCTCCTTATGTTTTGGAATGTATAATGTAATTACATTGCTATTATATAAGATATTCTTAATTAATTCAATTTGCTTAAATACAGAAATAAAGTACATATTTTAGTGCAATATGTTATATAATACCAACTGATTATTTAAAAATATATTTATATTTATTTTATATATACCTTGACAGGCGAAGTATAGTGTGATTAAATATATAATAAATAGAGGAGGTATATATTATGTCTATTACATCCGATTTAATAAGAGGCCATACTGACACAATAATTCTTGCAAGCCTTATGGGCGGTGACAGTTACGGCTATAAAATTAACAAAGAAATTCAGCTTAAAACCAACAATCAATATGAGCTGAAGGAAGCCACACTTTATACAGCATTTAAACGGCTGGAGGAATCCGGTTGCATAAGTTCATATTGGGGAGACGAAAACACTGGAGCAAGAAGAAGATACTATTCAATCACTTCAGACGGACGTCAGACCTATTACAGACTTAAAAATGATTGGGATTTTTCTAAAAAATTAATTGATATTCTTATTCAGGCGGGCCACAAGGAGGAACTTTGATATGGAAGATAAGCTTAGAGCATATATGGATGATGTATTTCAAAATATAAAGCCCACAAAAAAATCTGTTGAAATGAAAGAAGAAATATTGCAGAATCTCATTGATAAATATCACGACCTATTAAATGAAGGCAAAGCACCTGAAGCTGCTTTCAATATTGCTATTGCAAGTATAGGTGATATGGATGAACTTCTTGCAGGATTTCGCGAAAGCAGCAGCCAATCTTATTCGCATGAGGTATCTGAGTCTGCCAGAAAAAAATCGGCAATGCTTATAGCTATTGCTGTTATGCTCTATATTACAAGTGTAATTCCTCCGATAATCACCAGCTATATCAGCGACAACGGCTTTTTCGGAGAAGTACTTGGGCCTTGCTTTATGTTTATTATGATTGCCGCTGCCACAGGTCTTTTAATTTACAACTCTATGTCAAAGCCTCGTTATCAAAAGATAGATGACACAATTGTCGAAGAATTTAAAGAATGGCAGAGCCAGAATGATGCAAACCTTCGTGCTATGAAATCAATAAAAAGTGCAGTATGGTCAGTTATAACTTTGCTTTATTTAGTAATAAGCTTCACTACTGGCGCTTGGCACATAAGTTGGATAATATTTCTTGTAGGCGTGGCTATAGAGAAAATCATTCAGGCAGTATTTGATCTTAGAAAGCAGGGATGAACATGAACAAAAGAGATACTTCTATTTTTAAAATTATAATATGGTCATTAATTGCCCTCTTTCTTATATCAATATTGGTTTCAGGTATTAGGTTTAAATCTACAAATATTAGGCTTAAATCCTCGAGCTTTAACTTTTTCAGCATCGGCAGTAATCACTATTTTGATTCTTCTAGCTATTCTTCCGGAAACAACGAGGTTGATGCCGCCGGCCTTTCCGATATAGAAATAAACTGGATTGATGGCTCGGTTAATATAGAGGGCTATGACGGCGACACAATAAAGTTTTATGAAGAGTGCGGAAGAGAGCTTGATGACAACGATTTGCTTCATTATTGCAACAGCGGAAACAAGCTTACAATACAGTACAGTTCCTCAAAAAAAATACCAATATCTCTTGGCGGCTTTGATCTTCATAAATCCTTGACTGTACAGGTTCCGGAATCAATGATGGACCAATTTAATGATCTTACCATTGACGCTGTCTCATCAGACATAAATATTAAAAATATAAATTCAAAGTACATCGACATAGAAAGCTTATCAGGCAAAGTATCCTTAAGCAGCATTAAAGTTTCTAAAATAGACGTTGAAACAGCAAGCGGAGATATCGACTCTGATAATATTACGGTTGATAAAACTTCGAATATGAGCACAATAAGCGGAAATGTATCATTAAACGGAAGTATTTCGGATATAGATTTTGAAAGCACCTCCGGTGACCTCAAAGTTAACTCAAATGTTTGTCCAAGTAATGTAGACACGGACACTACCAGCGGAAACGTTACCCTGAACATTCCTGACAACGACGGTTTCACGTATTCATGTGACGGATTAAGCGGTGACTTAAAATGTGATTTCCCAACTAACGTTGAAAAAGGCGAGGGAACATACGGCAACGGAAATGCAGACTTTTCATTTAATACAGTAAGCGGAGATATTAATATTTTAAAAAATTAGGCAAACAATAAGTCAATTTAAATACCCTATAACGAAGAGCACCCCATTTGTTTGATAGTATATTTTATACTAAATTCAAATGGGGTGCTCAATAACTTATATTTTTTCGCATCAAGCGATTGATTGCTCATACATTACATCCAGATATTCTGAATTCATAGCTGAAAGAGCTGTCATTTCTTCATTCGCAAATATTGCATACTCTGTTCCTGGATAGTAAAATACTATTTCAGAAAATAATTCATATGCCCTTTCAAGATTACCATTAATTTTTTCTTCACAAGCTTTGTTAAATAATTCGTCACAAATCATAATAAAACCTCCTTTATAGTCCTGTTATATATTATGCATTCAATAGTAGTTTTAGTGATAAAATCATTGCTTGCTAATCATTTTTTCATTTAACTTACCTTGATAACATTGTAAATCATTTAACGAACTTTGTCAATAAAAAAACAAAACAAATGCAAACAAAAAACCTCTCTGTATTTTAGAGAGGTTTCACATCATTACATACTAATGTTATAAATTAATCTACAAATATTTCTGCCTCAGAATATAAAACTGCTTTCCCACACAGAATTATTCTTCCCTTCTTAATTGTTTTACAATAGACCGTTCCTCCGCGTCTAGAAGCCTGACGTGATACCATTACATTTTTATTGAGTCTTCTAAACCAATAAGGCGCAGTAAGGCAATATGCCGCTCCGCTTACAGGATCCTCTGTTATTTTGCATTTTGGTGCAAATGAACGTAATACGCAGTCATATTTTTCAGATTCTGAAGGTGCCGTTACATGTGTTACCAGTCCATCAAGCCCAACCAACCTTTTCTTTTTGGGTCTCATACTTATTATGTCTTCTTCTTTGTCAAAAACGCAAAGTAAATCTCTTCCCAAAAAAGCTTCTTTCGGTCTTATTCCAAGTGCCTCTGCCATTTGATCTGTAACAGGAACCGAAATAAGTTCGCTCTCAGGTAAATCTATTTCATAAACATCATAATTTTTTGTAACCTTTATTTTTCCGCTTATCGTATCAAACTCAAGTATGTCTTTATTCTTCTCAAAAAAATTTAGAATAACATATGCAGCCGCAAGGGTGGCATGTCCGCAAAGATCAATTTCTCCTCCAGGAGTAAACAGCCTTAAATTATAACTACTACCGTCTTTAAATGCAAAGCATGTATTCGACAACTTGTTTTCTACTGCAATTTTATTCATTAACTCATCAGAAATATACTCCTGAGTAACGCAAACCGCTGCAGGATTGCCAGTAAACACCTCTTCTGTAAATGTATTTACAATATACTGCCTTAAGGCCTTAGTTTTTTTAATTTTATCTGCTTTTTTTAGTATGGCCTCTTCAAAAACCTCCCCAGTGATAGCTTTATATTCACCAGAGGTAATCATGCCCTTTGAAACTGCATCCTTAACCTGATTTGATGACCACAGCCCATGTTCAAAATAGCACTTGACCATGCCGAATTTACCTGCCATCTTGTCATACTCCTTCTTATACTATCATTTATCATTTTTAATGTAATTTCATTATAACAACAAAGACATTTGTATTCAACATTTATTCTACAAGTTGAAGTATGTTTATTAAAAGTACCCACACTATTCCATAATAACAAACGACAGCAACTAAATCATTAATTGTTGTAATAAGAGGTCCTGATGCTACAGCCGGGTCAATTTTTATTTTCTTAAAGAATACGGGCACCATCGTACCTACAAAACTTGAAATTACCATCGCTAAAACAAGCGAAAACCCAATGCACCCAGAAGTTGCAAACGCAAATAATAAAGATTTGGATTTAATTACAAAAATGTAAATCCCTATTGCAATAAATGACATTACTCCAAGTAACATGCCGTTTGCAAATCCTACTTTCATTTCCTTAAAAACAAGATTTCTCTCCTGCTTTCTAGTTAAATTTTCGTCCATAAGAACACGAATTGTAACGGCCAATGATTGTGTTCCAACATTGCCTGCCATATCAAGAATGAGTGACTGAAAACAAACCACCAGTGTTATTTGTGAAACAACCGATTCGAACATACCTACTACCGATGAAACAACCAACCCCAAAAACAGCAAAAGCACAAGCCATGGCAGTCTCTTCCTCACACTTTGTTTAAACGGTTCATTTAAATCTTCCTCAGCAGTTAAACCGGCTAATCTTGCGTAATCCTCGCCCATTTCTTCGTCAATAGCTTCAACAAGATCCTGTGCTGTGATAACACCAAGAATTTTATTGTCATTACTCAAAACAGGAATAGAATCTTCCGAATAGTCCTTCAGCTCTTCAATGCACTCTCCAGTTTTCTCCTCTGCGTAAACATAAGGAAAAGAAGTTGATATCAAGTTTTCAAACTGCTGATATTCTCTTGCAGCAATTAAATCTTTTAAATCTATCGCTCCATAGAAGGTTTCATCTTCATTTAATACATAAATAGTTGAAATATTATCATTATCTGCAGCCTGATTTACCAAGGCTTTCATTGCCTGCTTAACTGTGAAGTCTCTTTTGGCAACAATAAAGTTTGTTGTCATTCTGCTACCGATTTGATCCTCGCCATAGGACAAAATGAGGTCAATATCCTGCCTTGCCTCTTTGTCCATTAATTTCTTAATCTCTCCGCTTTTGACATCCTCTAATTCATCAAGTATGTCAACAGCATCGTCGGCATCCATTGATTCGATAATGTCTGCCGCCTTTTCCGGATCAAGTTCGTCAATATATTTAACTACATCATCTTCAAGATATGCAAAGACGTCCGAGACGCTTTCATTGCCAAGTATTCTATATAGTCTTTTCCTTTCACGTTCGGTAAGATTTTCAAGAACATCAGCAATATCATTTTCATGATAATCACTCAGTTTTTCACGAATTTCCATGTCTGACATATTGCTTCTTATTATCTCTTCAAGTTCTTTCTCATAATCAGGTCTTTCTGGAATTTCGGAAACCGAGTCCAATCTTTTCTTTTCGTTGTCCATCACTTTTATGCACCTCCGGTAATTATTTTTTGCTGTTCATATCCGTAAAAGCGCATAAAAAAACCACCACTTATATTTTACCTCTACGGTATGAATAAATCCGCTTTCATCGCAGACAAAAAGTGATGGGCATACTTTAAATTATAAAGAACTAGTGAAAAATTGCCGCAGTTCTTCATTTAAACTATGCCTATCACTCTTACTTCGCCCACAACTGCCACAACTTTCCATGTAATTCTTCACCTCACAATAATTTATTTTATTATATTATTTTATCATTAAAGTGCATAACATGTCAACTTATTGCGATATTTTATCCACAAAAAAATGGCAATTAAGGTCAAATCAACTTAAATTTAAAGAATTTAACCTTCTTTTCAATAGTATTTTAGTTACTTACCTCAATTATACTCAATTTATCTCTTTATTCCTTATTATTATTATTAAATGCATCTTTTCAAAAGTATTGCAGATCCCATTAGCTTTGAATTGCAATGTTGCATTTTACCATTGCCTGTGCCATTATTAAATATATATTCCAAGAAGGATTGAGATTAATGCAAAAGAAAAAAAGGATAACTTTGATAATACTGATAATCATTTTGGCGCAGTTTGCACCACCGCTAAGATTGTTTCAAAGCATGGCAGTAATGTCTGTGTACAGCAAAATCCATGAAAAAGACAGTATTATGGCCGACAAAGGCTTTGATATATCCATACCCGGTGGTCTGAAAACCTCTGCATCGGATTGGTATCCATTCGTTATGACTTTTAATGATGATGCCGATTTTAAACAGTTTACAGACAACCAAAATTTACGTCTTACTATAATGTATAACTTTCCGGCCTTTTCTCTGAAAAATGGCTGCAGCAGGTTATATGACGAAAACTCACCATATTATAACAGCTTTTATGGTGCTTATGTTGTTCAGGATTTAAGCGGAAAACCATATGGATTTTATTATGATAATAACTCTTTGAAGCTTGATTTAAAATCAGTCTCAAAAGTTCCTCAGTTTGATTTTCAAAACCTAGTTTTGGGTGATTTCGGTTTAAAACCAGAAAATATGGTGTTTGATTGGAGCATTACCAATTCCAAAACCGACATATCATATCTTGGAATCGATGGTTGGACACAAACAGATGCAAACTTGACAGTAAACGGTTCATCACACATAAAAAATGGTTTTGTACAATCTTACCTCCAGTACGGCTCTCCTTCATACAGTACCGAAAATGAATTCGAGCCAATACAAATGAAAGGCAGAGTATACAGCAGATATTTTGAAGAATATAAATGCAGTATTTTCTTCTATATTATAACAACTGACAGTGATACCCTTGAAAAATGCGATACTGAAATACTTTCTAACAGCTCAATTAAGTAAAAATAAAGCCAGGGATAATCCCTGGCTTTATTTTATGCTTCTTTGATATTGTTTTTTATACAGCTGTAGTAAAACGGGATCGATATAATTTGAGCGATTACACTAAAAACAATCATAAACTTAATATTACTGTCGTAAAGCGCTCCCATAAGCCAACTGCCTAAAAACCAGGCAATTCCAAAGGCAGTCTCAAAAATACCAAAGCCAAAAGACCTATTTTGTTTTGGTACAATACTGCTTACAGCTGATTTTAGTATGCTCTCCTGCGCCCCCATCCCTATACCCCAAAGTGCTACTCCTAAAAATAACGCCCATCGACTGTTACATCCAAATATCAATATAGCAAACGGTGCAGCAAGCAACGTAGACAACATAAGAACGCCAATCCCACATCTATCAAACAACCATCCAAAAAATAAAGCTGCAAATGCATCTATTGCCATTGCTCCGGCATATAAAAGGCTCAATTCATCTACAGCAATCAAACCCGTTTTTGAAGTATGCATTGTAATTAGTGTAAAATCAACAAAACCAAAGGCACAAAAACTTATTGCAATAATATATAAAACAAACGGCTTTTTCATTTTAAAAGGGGTTGAATTTTCTGGTACTTTTTCAAATCCACTTGGATCCGGAAACTTGTGTCTTGCTACAAGCAATAATATTATTGTAATAATTGCCGGAACACCAAGCAAAGCAAAACAAATTTTATATGTAGAAAATAAATCATCTGTACCTTTAAGCCAACATACCAAAAACAAAATTAAAGGGCCAAGAAAAGCTCCTAGCTGATCCAAAAATTCTTGATATGCGAACCCTTTCCCTTGACCTGTTTGGCTTGCTGCAAAACTTATCATTGTATTTTTTGCAGGTTTTTTAATTGCCTTACCGACTCGCTCTGCAATTATAAGCATACTGGCTACAACCCATCCACCTTGTGGAACCAACGCAATTGCGGGAATTGCCACTACTTGTATAATGTATCCAGCAAGAGTAAAGGGCCAATACATTTTTGTTCGGTCCGCCAAAAAACCTGAAATTAAGCGAAGAGAATATCCACACAACTCACCAAAGCCCGAAACAAATCCGATAGTGGCTGCGCTTGCACCTGCCAAGCTAAGATATGAACCAAGTATACTTCGAGCACCTTCATGCGTCATATCACTAAAAAGGCTTACTATTCCCATAAGTATGATAAAAGCCATTGCACTTCCTTCTGCAATTTTTCTTTTCATTATTATTACCCCTTAAAATTTATCAAACCGCAACATTAAAATTATAAAATATCTACACCATCTTCAGAAAAGAAACTGAATTTCTTTTGAGCAGAATATATAGTTTTGTTACCATTAAATATATATGCCAGTGAACAGGCTATTGCAAAATAGATAGTGTTTTGAGGTCCAAAAACCTCCACTCCTATCAATATCGGCGCTAGCAAAGTATTAGTAGCACTTCCAAATACAGCCGCATATCCAAGAGCAGCAATGAGCATAACCGGTAACCCCAATATGTTACCCATAACAATGCCAAGACTCGCTCCAATGGAAAATAGAGGTGTTACCTCTCCCCCCTGATAACCTGCAGCCAAAGTAATTATTGTTAAAAGCAATTTTAATATCCAATCATAATTATATATATGACCATTTTGAAAGCTTAGATTAATAAGATTAGTTCCTAATCCTGAATATCTTCCTAAATGTAATACTAAGAAAATAATCGATAGAATGCAACCAATAATGAATATTCTTTTTATTGGATTTTCAATCTTATCTGCAAATTTTTTCTTGCAGAAACTTAAAGTATGAGCAAATACACCTCCAACAATACCAAATATGATTCCAACAACAACTATTTTTGCAAATATTACTGGCGTTAAATCCAAAGAATTTTCTATAGTTACAGAGAATTTTTCCAAACCCAATAAGTGAGATGTTATACTGGCAGCGTAAGATGCAACTAATGCAGGTAATAATACTTCATATAATATAACACCGGACACAAGTACTTCCATAGCAAAAAATGTAGCTGCAATCGGAGTTTGAAACAGTCCCGAAAACCCTGCCGCCATACCAATTACAAGGAGTGCCCTAGGGTTATTAAGGAACTTCATTTTTCTTCCAATAGCATGAGCAACTGTAGCTCCCAGCTGTACTGCAACACCTTCCCTTCCTGCACTTCCTCCAAAAAGATGAGTTATCCACGTACTAAATATTACTAAAGGTACAAGCATCTTAGGTATGTTATTGATATCTCCATGTCCAGTCTGGAATACAAGTGTCATACCTTTTAAGCTCTCCTTACTGAATTTATTGTAAAGAAGCATAATTGCAACTCCCGCTATCGGTAAAAACGGAATTAATTTTATAGGATTGCCTGCTCTTATTTCTGTGATTTTTATTAATACTTGACCAAAGACTGCATCTATTGCACCGATTAGAATGCCGACAAATATAGCTATAAATGAATATAAAAATATCTCTTTATACTCTGCAATTAATTTATTAATCATTTTTATCCCCCTATTTAATTAAATAAGCAAAAAAAATGATGGCATCTACAGCATAAGTGCAGAAGTCATCAGCATAATAGCAGTTTTGGCAATACCATGGGAGAACCTCATTCCCTTAAATTATTATAACAACACTATACCTTGTATGCAAGATATTTCTCTTCCCTACAAGTAAGAAAAATAGTGATTCATCTGACTAATGCAAGGTTTACATATACAAAAAGCCAAGGAATAATCCTTGGCTTTATATACTAAATTCTTTAACAAAATTTATTCTACATCCTGTAAGGCATCAAAACCTTCCTCACCTGTTCTTACCTTAATAACATTTTCAACATCATATACAAATATCTTGCCATCGCCGATGTTTCCAGTGTAAAGTACTTCTTTTGCTGTATCAATTACTTTTCTTACAGGAACGCTAGCAACAACAATCTCAACCTGAACTTTAGGAAGGAGGTTCATTTCCTTCTCAACCCCACGATAATATTCAGTTTTTCCTTTCTGAATACCACAACCAAGAACCTGTGTAACTGTCATACCTGTAACACCAATTTTGTTCATTGCCTCTTTTAAAGCTTCAAACTTATTTTGCTTAAGTATAATATCAATCTTAGTAAGTTTAATGTCAGATCCTACTGATACTACAGGCTTGGAAACAAGTTCAACCGGAACAGCTTTGTCTATGTTAACTGCATCCTTATTATCTGGTGAAAATCTTTTAGCGCTTTCAGCATTCCAATTAAACCTTGCGAGTTGTTTGATTTCTGCATTATCAATTGAATAATAATCAAATTCAGAAATTGTTATCTGATTATCAGGATATGCAAGAACACCCATTTCAGGTATATCGAGTCCGCTTAATTCATCTTCCGGATTAACTCTTAATCCCCAAACCTTATCAAGAACCTTGAAAAATACAAATGAAACACCGAAGCCCCATATAAACAGAACACATACAGCGATCAACTGTGCATAAAGCTGTGTAGCATCACCAAAAAACAATCCTCTTACTCCGCCAGCAACACCGTTTAATCCATCGCCATAAGTACCATCTGCAAACAATCCTGTAGCAATAACACCCCAAAGACCGTTAACGCAATGAACAGAAATAGCTCCAACCGGATCATCAAGTTTTAATTTGTTTTCAATAAATGGTACAGAAAGGCATACAAGTATACCTGCAATAATACCAATAATCGCTGCAGAAATTCCATTTACAAATGCACAAGGAGCAGTTATGGCAACCAATCCTGCCAAAGTACCATTTGCTGTCATTGATGGATCAGGTTTTCCGAATCTAACCCACATATACATCATCGCAACAAACCCACCAACTGCACCGGCAACCATTGTATTAGTTGCAACTACTGCAAGCCTGAAGTCTGATGAACTCAAAGTGGAACCAGCATTAAATGCGAACCAACAGAAGAACAAAATAATTGTACCAACAATTGCCATCGGTATATCATGACCCTGAAAAGCTCTTGATGAGCCATCTTTTTTGAACTTTCCAATCCTAGGACCAATAACAATGGCACCTGACAATGCAATCATACCGCCCATGCAATGAACAACTGCCGAACCGGCAAAGTCGACTACTCCATGACCAAGTCCAAAATTCTGCCCGAGTGTTGCCATCCAACCGCCGCCCCATACCCAGTTACCGAATAACGGATAGAGGAACATTGAAATGAAAAACGAAGTAATAACCATCGCAGAATACTTAACTCTTTCTGCCATAGAACCAGTAGGAATAGTAACTGTTGTATCCATAAATACCATTTCAAAAAAGAACAAAGCATAAACACCTGCATCATATGTTCCATTGAGTAAAAACCCTTTATGTCCTACTATGCCACCAAGTCCAGGAATAGAAATCATAGCATCCAGAACTCCTCCGCCTGTTCCTAAACCTACTGCCCCGCCTGAACCGCCAAACTGGAGTGCAAATCCTACCAGGAAATATCCGATTGCACCAACCAGGAATACCATAAAGTTCATCGTCATTGTATGTGCTGCATTTTTGGCTCTGCAAAAACCAGTCTCAACCATAGCAAATCCGCACTGAAAAAAGAATACTAAAAATGCACAGAGCATAATCCATACAAAATTTGAACCAAACATTGCCTTGTTTGCAATAAGTGCAACGTCATTCAGTGTCTCATTTCCTGTTGTAGCCGTATAAGAAGCTCCTGTAGGATCTCCAACAGATGCAGCAGAGCCTCCTGATGATAAGACTACTGTAAATAATATTGCAATTATAGCAACAATTATCACATTGAAAATAACTTTCCCGTTTTTGCTTTTCATAATATCTCCCCTTATCTTTTAATACCATTTCTTCTAATAAATTCAAATGTCTTTTTTAAAATTGCTCCAAGAAAACTTAGATGTGGGCTGGTATATCGCTGCCTTTAGTTTCCCAACCGATAAAAAATATCTGACTCCAAGAAATGAAACTATCAAACCAAATACTGCGCCGTGTACTAAATTTCCTAAAACCATAAACTCAACATTACAAATAATACTATAAATACAAAATGAAACTCCTACCACTATGATTGCAATTGAAAGTAATGTGAGCATCATGATAGCAGCTAATTTGCCTTTATCATTCGTCACCTGCGTATTTGTCTGTGATTGCATACTGTTCCTCCTTTCATAAAAGTATTTAATGAAAACATCTCATTTCTATTAACATTCATATAAAATAAATAAAAAAAGTCTACTCGTGGAAAGATTATTACTCTCCTTTGAGTAGACAAATTATACAAAACATTATATAACAATCAAAACTGATTGCTGATAACATATACATTACCATATTAATTTCACTTATGCAATAGTAAATCTTAATTTTTTTAACCTAAAAATGTTATATGTTATAGTTTATTAAGTACTTTTCTTATTCAATACAAGTTTTTGTGTATTGTTTCATAATCTATTAATTTAAAATTACTTTATGTCGGTATATTATCTAATAATTTCATAATACGTTTAGATTCATTTGTAATAAATGTATATTCGTATCTATCATTTAATAAATTATCACTAATTAAAGAAGCAGGTAAAGTACTCCAATCAACAAAATACTGCACTCGATCAATGAATATACGCTTTTATTTTATAGCGTGCTTACAGCAAGCTGAATTGCAAATAAAATAAATATAATCCCAAATGTCCACTGCATTCCACGCAAAACTTTAGGAGATTTATAAACAAGTGTACGCATTTTTCCAGCAAATACTCCATATGCCACAAAAACAATAAATGTTAATGACATAAATATCAATCCATACATTATACTATCCAAAATATAATTATTGCTATTTTCACTTACATATTGGGGTAAAAATGAAAAAAAGAACAATGTAAGCTTAGGATTTAGTAAATTAATTAAGACCCCCTGTCGTATTGTATCAATTGCTTTATCATTACTCTCCGTTTTTTCAAAATCTAATACAGCTTTGTTTAATAACATGTTAAACCCAAGGTAAATTAAATACAGTGCCCCAATCACTTTCATGATTGAAAAAATATAGTCCCCAAACTTAAGTATTAATGACGAAAGCAAAATACTGACACATAAATGCGGAACAATACCGACTGTACATCCAACAGCCGCAATAACACCAGATTTTTTCCCTTTTGTTAGTCCTGTGGCCACTGTATATATGACCCCTGTTCCAGGTATTAAAATAATAATAATTGATGATGTGATAAAGGTATATATATTCATTTACTTTCTCCCCTTCTAAATCTTTTACTTTTATGTTATACTATAAAAAATTTATATGGTTCTTTCAAGTTCCGCTATTACGTTATTTTTATAGAACCACTTTCTGGAGGTATTATGGTCTTTATTTCTATTGATAGAAAAAGTTCTGTTTCTTTAACAAGCCAAATATATAATTATTTAAGAGAGTCTGTTTTAAACGGTACCTTATTACAAGAAGAAAAACTCCCATCAACACGAGAACTTTCCAAAATCCTCAATGTATCTAGAAATGTTGTTATTGAAAGTTATGAGCAACTCATTGCCGAAGGTTATGCATATGCCAAAGATGGTTCCGGTACATATGTGTGTAAAGGAACCTTATTAAAAAAATCACCTGAAAATAATTACACTTGCCAAAAGGCGACTGATACAATAGAAAAAAACAATCCTGATACAATATGCTTTCGGACAGGTATTCCAGATTTGTCTTCTATTCCAATAAAAAAGTGGGGGCAAATTTACAGAGATATCTCGCTATCCATAACGCCCTCACAAATGGACTATCAGACATCATTTGGCGAATATAGCTTGCGATATCAATTATCTCTATATCTAAATCAAGTGCGCGGAGTAAATACAACTCCGCATAATATAGTAATAACAAATGGTGCTGCTCAAGCGTTCAGTTTACTATGCGGACTTATCTCTAATAATCAGTATGCATTAGTCGAAAATCCACTTAGTTATGGAATCCTGCATACATTAAAAAGTAATAATGTGAATCTTCGTGCTATACCAGTTGATCAGTTTGGCATGATAACCTCTGACCTTCCAGACATTCCTGTAAAACTGATTTTCACAACTCCTAGCCACCAATTTCCTACCGGTGTCATCCTTCCTATTAATCGCAGAATTGAAATGATTAAATATGCAAGAAAACATGACTCTTTTATTGTGGAAGACGACTATGACAGCGAGTTTAGATTCAACGGAGATCCCATTCAATCCATGCAGCATCTTGATGAATCAAGGGTTATCTATGTAGGAACATTTTCGAAAACACTTATGCCAGCATTACGCATTGGATATTTGGTTCTGCCGGACTCATTATGTGCACAGCTAAAAGAAGCCAAATATGTTGCAGATCTGCACTCACCAATTCTCGAACAGCTTACTCTTGAAAAATTTATAGAAACGGGACTTCTAAATAGGCATATTAAAAAAATGAGAAAGTTATATTTGCAAAAAAGGAATCAGTTAATAAAATGTCTTAACATAACATTTGGAGACAAAGTTATCATTTCCGGAGCAGACGCAGGAATGCACTTGGTTGCAACATTCCGTGATGTCTGCTTTGGTGACAGTATGCTGAAGAAAATTACAGATAGCGGAATCCAAATTTCATCAATTAATCAGCACTACATATCGCCGAGTTCAGATGAATTATATAATCACTCGTTGATTTTTGGATACGGAAATACAAATATGGAATCAATCAGTCCCGGAGTCAATAGGTTGCAAAAAATTATAAATTAAAATGAAATTAAAATAAGCCTTGAAATATTAAATATTTTGAGGCTTAAGTTTGATTTATCTTTTTATGAATGTATTGAAACATTCTTTTATTCAATATTATTTCTTTTTTCCATTAGAATTGTATTCTGCCATCTACCAAATCGATCCTTTGCAATTTTTTCCCGATATCCAATCTCACGGAATCCGCACTTCCTGTGCAAAGCAATACTAGCTTCATTTATTGAAAAAATTGCCGAATAAATGCTCCAATATCCGGCTTTTTCACTTTCTTCATCCAGCTTTTTCAAAAGCTCTGTTCCGATGCCTTTACCACGAAACGTATCATCAATATAAATACTTACTTCAACCGACCCTCTGTATGCATATCTTGGAGAAGTTGGACTAATTGCCACCCAGCCGACAACAATACCTGACTTTTCATATACGTATCTACATTCTTTTATATGACTCTTGTCCCATTCCTGATATGAGGGACACACTGTATTAAATGTTGATATTCCACGATCTAATCCTTGTTGATAGATCGCTGTAATTCTTCCCCAATCATCTGGCTTCATATCTCTTATCATTATACGGCCCCCTGCTTAATTAACGTAGATCACATTTACTTAAATTACAAAACTTCCGCTTATAGCTTTATTCTCAAAATTTATTAACTACTGTTTCTATGTCCTAAATGAGTTATAAATTATTTTATTACATTTATCAACAGTTATTTTAATAGCTTTTATTTAGTTTAACAAATTTATCATATTAAGTCTACACATTATCGACCCTGTTTTAGCCTAATGTTTTAAATACAAAAAGGACACTTTTCAGAGAACTGATCTTTGAAAAATGTCCAATAATTTTGTTTTGTAATCGTACAAAATTTCCCGATCCAACAAGAATGGAAATTATCTCTTTGAGAACTGAGGTGCACGTCTTGCTGCTTTGAGACCGTATTTCTTTCTTTCTTTCATACGAGGATCCCTTGTAAGGAAACCTGCTTTTTTAAGTACAGGTCTAAAATCAGCGTCTGCCTCAAGTAATGCTCTTGAAATTCCGTGTCTGATTGCACCTGCCTGGCCTGTAAAACCACCGCCATTTACATTAACACGTATATCAAACTTTGCTAATGTATCAGTTGCGTCAAGAGGCTGACGAACAATCAACTTAAGTGTTTCAAGTCCGAAATATTCATCGATGTCTTTCTTATTTATTGTTATTTTACCATTGCCGGGTACAAGATATACTCTGGCAACAGAAGATTTTCTTCTGCCTGTTCCGTAATATCTGGCTGCTACCATTTTGCTTCCTCCTTCCAAATCTCAATTAATACTTAATTTCCAATACTTCAGGTTTCTGAGCTGCATGCGGATGCTCGGGTGAAGCATACACGAAAAGTTTTCTCATCATTTCTCTACCAATTGCATTTTTGGGAAGCATTCCCTTAATTGCATGTTTAAGAACTTCTTCGGGTTTTGTTTCAAGCATTTTCTTAAGACTTGTCTCTTTTAAGCCGCCAATCCAGCCTGAGTTACGTCTGTAGATTTTCTGATCCATTTTCTTGCCTGTTACTTTGATTTTGTCAGCATTGACAATAATTACATAGTCACCTGTATCTATATGTGGGGTATAGATAGCCTTGTTTTTTCCACGTAATACTTTAGCTATTTCTGATGCAAGACGTCCCAATGTCAAATTGGTCGCGTCTACAACATACCATTTCTTTACAATATCGGCGGGTTTTGCCATGTATGTTGTTCTCATTGTTAAACCTCCCTTAAATTTCAAAAAAACAAAATAATAAATATATAGTCAAACTCGGGGCTAACGAGTTTAAAAGTGGCATTGCAACAGTTTTAATTATATTACACCGCTCCACACGTGTCAAGAGTTTGTTGCAAATAATCATACATAATTTTTACAAGCGTAAGACCCGATGGGCCTGCGGTTTTACCCGCTTTTCGCCTATCACATGAGGAAATAATACCCTTCATTTCATAGGACTTTATCTTACCGTTTCCGACATAAATGAGTGTTCCTGCAATTATTCTTACCATATTGTATAGGAATCCACTGCCCGTAACTCTTATTACTATAAAATCATTTTTTTGTTCAACCGAAATGCTATATATTGTTCTCACCGTTGTTTTCGAACTGCTGCCTGTCGAACAAAAACCTTTAAAATCATGCTCTCCTATAAATGCCCTCGCTGCCGAATCCATTTCCTTTACATCAAGGTATTCCCTAACATATTCACTGCAATTCCTATACATAGGATTCCTAATATGACTATTGTATATTTTATATTCATAAGTCTTTTTGACAGCATTAAACCTTGGATTAAAGTCATCTGATACATCTTGAGCTGCAGTCACAACAATATCCTCCGGTAAAAATCCATTTAACGCCATCGGTATTCTGTCAGTCGGTATAGTTGTATCTACATCTATTACGGCTCTTTGTCCTAATGCATGGACTCCTGCATCAGTTCTGCTGGCTCCTATACTTTGAATATCTGCTTTAAAAAGCCTTGAGCAAGCTTTATCGAGTGCCTCCTGTACAGTAGGTACTGCTCCGGCAAGCTGTTTCTGCCAGCCGCAGTAATTTGTACCGTCATATGAAATTGTAAGCAATACTCTTCTTTTACTCAAGATTTTCACCCAACAAATATTCTAACAGTAATAAGCACTGCAAAATATATAATAAATATACTAATTCCCCAATAGTCAACAGATGTTACAGCCATTTCATTCATCCTTGTCCTATTTGTACCGCCGTTGTAACAACGTGCTTCCATAGCAATTGCAAGTTCATCAGCTCTTCTGAATGCAGAAATAAAAAGCGGTACAAGTATAGGCACTAGTGCCTTAGCCTTATCAGTAAGTTTTCCAGTATCAAAATCAGCACCTCTAGCCTGCTGTGCTTTTATTATTTTATCTGTTTCATCCAACAACGTCGGTATAAATCTTAATGCTATCGTCATCATCATAGCTATATCATGTGCAGGAACGCCTATTTTCTCAAACGGTTTAAGCAGATATTCTATTCCATCAGTTAACTTTATAGGTGTTGTCGTCAAAGTTAAAATTGATGACCCAATAATAAGAAGTACTATTCTCAAACACATTTTTATAGCAAACAAAACGCCTTCCAGCGTAACCGTAAACTTCCATAATATAAACAGCACTGTATTGCCCTTTGTAGTAAAAATATTAATTAATGCCGTAAAAACAATAATGAATATTAAACTTTTAAGTCCCTTGACCATGAACTTAAACGGCACTTTAGATACCTTAATTACAATCGACAAAGCCATAATTACTATTGCATATCCTATAAAGCTCTTAATTACAAAGAGAGAAATTATGTATAGCAATGTTATTACCAACTTAACTCTGGCATCAAGATTGTGTATTGGTGAATCGGCAGGATAATACTGACCGATTGTAATATCTCTTATCATCATTTCACCTGCTTCAAGAACTTATATAATTCCTCCGTTGCCTCAGCAACAGTATAAATATCTTTTCTGACATTATAACCTTTATTCACAAGCTGTGAAAAAACATAGCTTATCTGAGGAGCAGCAAGACCTATTTTTTCAAGTTCGTCCACCTTCGCAAAAACATCTCTAGGTGTACCTATAAGGGCTACTCTGCCATCATTAAGTACTATTATCCTGTCAGCAAGCTTAGCTACATCCTCCATGCTATGAGAAACAAGAATAACAATTATCTTTCTGTTTTCATGCATTAGCTTAATTGCCTCAAGTATCTCATCCCTGCCTTTTGGATCAAGTCCGGCCGTTGGTTCATCAAGAATAAGAACCTCCGGCTCCATAGCCAATACTCCCGCAATGGCAGCACGCCTTCTCTGCCCACCGGATAGTTCAAATGGAGACTTATCAAAAGTGTCTTCGCTAAGACCTACTGTCTCAAGTGCACTTCTTACTCTTTTATCAATTTCCTCTTTGGGTAAGCCAAGGTTTCCTGGTCCATATGCAACATCCTTATACACTGTCATCTCAAACAACTGGTGCTCTGGATACTGAAAAACAAGACCTACTCTTTGTCTAATAGATTTAAGCTTTGCTTTATCCTTGTATATATTTTCTCCGTTTAAAAGAACTTCACCAGTAGTCGGCACAAGCAAAGCATTTAAATGCTGAATAAGAGTTGACTTCCCGGAACCAGTATGTCCGATAAGACCAATGAATTCCCCGTCATTAATTTCTATATTTATATCAACAAGCGCATTCCTTTCAAAAGGCGACCCCTCGTTGTATATGTGTGTCAAATGGTTGATTTTAATTGACATATTGCACCTACCATTTCATCTACCGTAAGTATATCATCAGGAATATCAATGCCCATTTTTTTCAGGTTATATGCCGTTTCTGTAACCTGCGGAACATCAAGTCCATAGCTTTTCATTCTATCAACCTGTGAGAAAACCTCTTTAGGCTTTCCCTGCATTACAATTTTTCCATCATCTATTACATAAACCATATCTGCCGAAACTGCCTCATCCATATAATGCGTAATTAAAATTATCGTTATTCCATTCTCTTTGTTGAGCCTATGTGCAGTTTCCATTACGTCATGTCTGCCTACAGGGTCAAGCATGGCAGTAGGTTCATCAAATACAATACATTTCGGTTGCATCGCCAGAATACCCGCAATTGCTATTCTCTGTTTTTGTCCGCCTGAAAGCTTTGACGGAGCATCCATCTGATGACCTTCCATACCCACCATCTTAAGTGCTTCATCTACCCTATGGCGTATTAACTTTGGTTCTACTCCAAGATTTTCCGGACCAAAGGCTATGTCGTCCTCAACAACAGTTGCAACAAGCTGATTGTCAGGATTTTGAAACACCATTCCTGTGCTTTGACGTATTTTCCACACCAACTCATCTTTTTTTGTATCGAACCCATCAACCCATACGGTTCCCTCTGTTGGTGTCAGCAGTGCATTTATATGTTTTGCGAGCGTTGACTTACCCGAGCCATTATGTCCAAGCACTGCAATAAATGAACCAGCTTCAATATCCATATTAATGTCATCAAGAGCCATGAGCTTACGTTCTATATTCTCTCCCTGTACCTCAATAACTTTTGTATACTCGTAGCTAACATCTTTAGCTTGTACAATTTTCATATAGTCACCGTCTTTTTCACAATTTATCAAGTTTAACACTATCATTCAAATTAATTTGAATAATACTGTTAAATCCAATAATATGAAAATTGGGGATTAAGCAACGCTTAATCCCCTTAAAATCTTAAACGAGCTCGATAATAACTTCGGGAGCACCGTCACCTTTACGGCAGCCGAGTTTGATTATACGAGTATAGCCGCCCTTACGATCTGAGTATTTAGGAGCAATCTCATCGAACATCTTAGCACACATATCAACATTAACTGTGTTCTTTCTGACTTTCTTGCCATCTTTGGGAACTTCAGTCACAGGATAAAGTATGCCTAAAATCTTTCTTCTTGCAATTAGTCTTGAAGGCTTATCTTTTTTGATTGTCTTCTTAACTTCATTGAAGACAGTAACTTTCTTACCGTCTACTACTTCCTTAACTCTCTTGCCGTCAGCATCCTTTTTGGGAACCTTAGCTGTCACTTCAACTTCTTCAAAGTTGTCTTTTTCTTTTACTGCAAGTGTAATAAGAGATTCAGCGATTCTTCTAACCTCTTTTGCTCTTGTTTCAGTTGTTTTGATTTTTCCGTGATATAAAAGGTTTGTTACCTGGTTTCTCAAAAGAGCCTTTCTCTGGCTGCTTGTGCGTCCAAGCTTTCTGTATCCTGATCCTGTCATTACAAATCCTCCTTGTAAATACATAAAACTTAACCCAAAGGGCTTGCTCATCGGCCTTACAGTCCTTTGCAGTCTTATGTTAATGAATAAGTGAAAAATTAATCATCACTCGGTTTTAAAGCAAGTCCTAATTCGGCAAGTTTATTTAAAACTTCCTCAAGGGATTTTTTACCGAGGTTTCGTACCTTCATCATTTCTTCTTCGGTCTTGCAAGCCAAGTCCTCAACCGTATTGATTCCGGCACGTTTAAGGCAGTTGTAGGAACGCACTGAAAGGTCAAGCTCTTCAATACTCATTTCAAGAACTTTCTCTTTCTTGCCCTCTTCCTTCTCAACAAGTATTTCTGTATTCTTTGCATTGTCTGAAAGATCAATGAAGAGTGCAAGATGCTCATTAAGAAGTTTTGCACCATAACTTACTGCGTCATCAGGTGAAATAGTTCCATTTGTCCATACTTCAAGTGTGAGTTTATCATAATCGGTAATCTGACCGACTCTGGTATTTTCTACGAGGAAATTAACTCTTGTAACAGGTGTAAAGATACTGTCAACAGGAAGCATTCCTATTGGCTGGTCATCTTTTTTGTTCTTATCTGCACCGACATAACCTCTGCCTTTGCTGATAGTTATTTCCATATAGAGCTTACTATTAGATCCGCCGCTTAAAGATGCGATGTGAAGGTTGGGATTAAGAATTTCAATGTCACTATCGGCCTTAATATCCTTTCCTGTTACTTCACATTCGCCCTCGACGTCTATGTAAGCCACCTTGGACTCGTTTCCTTCGCTTGTATTCTTAATTGCAAGACACTTTAAGTTTAAAATTATTTCGGTAACGTCTTCTTTTACACCGGGAATTACGCTGAATTCATGCAACACACCATCAATCTTAACATTGCTAACGGCAGAACCGGGTAATGAAGAAAGTAGTATTCTTCTTAATGAGTTACCGAGCGTTGTACCATATCCTCTTTCAAGGGGTTCAACCACAAAACGTCCATATGCGCCGTCTTGTGCCATTTCAGCTATTTCTATACGAGGTTTTTCAAATTCAAACACTCACTTAAACCTCCCTTGCAGATATAAAATATTCGTCCTGTAATAACATATAAATTACTTAGAATACAACTCGACGATAAGTGTCTCTTCAACGGGAACATCGATCATCGCTCTTGTGGGCTTGCATACTACTGTACCCTTAAGTGCTTCGTGATCTGCACTTAACCATTCAGGCACCATCTTTGTATCTGTTACCTCAAGAATGTCTTTATATCTCTGCATGTCAGCATATTTTTCCTTTACAGAAATAACATCGCCAACTTTAACCTGATATGAAGGGATATCTACAGGTTTGCCATTAATAAGCAAATGTTTATGACGTACAATCTGTCTTGCTTCTTTTCTTGTTCTGCCATATCCAAGTCTGTACATAACATTATCAAGTCTGAGCTCAAGTAAGATAAAAAGGTTTTCACCAGGAATACCTTCCCTCATCTTTTCAGCTCTAGCAAAATATCCTCTAAATTGTTTTTCAAGAACACCGTAGATAAATTTAGCTTTCTGTTTTTCTCTAAGCTGAAGACCGTACTCACTCATTTTCTTTCCGGCTTTAGCATTTTCTTTCTTTGATTTCTTTTCAATTCCCAAAAAAACAGGATCAAGACCAAGTGATCTACATCTTTTAAGAACCGGAACTCTATCTCTTGCCATTTATCCTAGCACCTCCTAAATTATTAAACTCTTCTGCGTTTGGGCGGTCTGCATCCGTTGTGAGGAACAGGTGTAACATCTTTAATCATTGTTACATCAAGTCCTGCTGCTTGAAGTGAACGTATAGCTGCTTCACGTCCTGAACCGGGACCCTTAACAAAGACTTCAACCGTCTTTAAGCCATAATCCGAAGCTGCTTTTGCTGCTGTGTCAGCAGCCATCTGAGCCGCATAGGGAGTTGATTTCCTTGAACCTCTAAATCCAAGTTCTCCTGCACTTGCCCATGAAAGTGTATTACCAATAGTATCAGTAATAGTTACTATTGTATTGTTAAATGTTGACTGAATATGTGCCTGACCACGTTCAACATGTTTTTTGTCACGACGTCTACGTGTTGTCGATTTTTTAACAGCTTTCTTTGCCATTAGTCTTTAGCCTCCCTTTCAATTATTTCTTCTTGTTAGCAACAGTCTTTCTCGGACCTTTTCTTGTACGAGCATTTGTTTTTGTTTTCTGTCCTCTAACAGGAAGGCCCTTTCTATGACGAATACCTCTATAGCATCCGATTTCCATAAGGCGTTTGATGTTAAGGGCTGTTTCTCTTCTTAAATCACCCTCTACCTTCTGTGATTTATCTATTACGTCACGGATTCGCGCAACCTCTTCGTCCGTTAAATCTCTGCATCTGACATCAGGACTAACGCCTGCTTCAGCTAAGATTCTTTCAGCGCTCGCGTGGCCGATTCCGTAAACATAAGTAAGGCCAATTTCAACGCGCTTTTCTCTTGGTAAGTCTACACCAGCAATACGTGCCATGTAAAATTTACACCTCCTAAAAGTCAATAATATAACTATTTTCCTGCAATTATCTGCTTATCCTATTTTCAAACCGTATCATTTAATTATAACAAAGTTTTTTGATTTTTCAAAGCAATTTCTATATATTAATCTAAAAAAGATGATATTTAACTCATCGGTACAGATACATTTATCTGCCAGCCGCCCGTAAGCTAAAAATACAAACTAAATTTACTTTTAAGGTTTGAAGGATTCATGCCCCTTCTTAACCCATACTTAATAAAGAACTTAGCCCTGTCTCTGTTTATGTTTGGGATTTTCACAAATGACCATAACATGACCTTTTCTCTTAATTACTTTGCATTTTTCACACATCGGTTTTACAGATGGTCTTACTTTCATTGTGATCGCTCCTTCCTTATTTCGCTCGCCAGATAATTCTGCCTTTTGCAAGGTCATATGGCGACATTTCAACCAATACTTTGTCTCCAGGAAGAATTCTGATAAAGTTCATACGAAGCTTTCCGGAGATATGTGCTAATATTTTATGTCCGTTTTCAAGCTCAACCTGAAACATAGCATTTGGTAATTTTTCCAATACGGTTCCTTCTACTTCAATAACATCGTCTTTAGACAATTTAGAACCTCCTTACTTCATTTTGCTCTGTTTTTTTAACTATATTTTTTAAGTGCCTTGACAAAATCCGCATTGAGCAACTGCTCTCCGTTTTCAATCTTCGCCTTAATTGCACTTTCTTCATAGCAAGTTATCTGGACATGTTTAATCTTTTTCTTCTTCGGTTTATCAATGCTGCGGCACTTTCCGTCCACAAGATAAAGAAAGTCACCTTCAACTTCTGTAACTACAAAGGCAATGCCCTTATCATGTCCGCTTTTTGAATAAACCACCTGTCCTACGGTGTATTCCATTCTGTTCACCCCAAACAATTTATTTAAAGGTAAGCAGTTCAGGTTCGTCATCCGTTATAAGAACAGTATTCTCATAATGTGCTGCATTTGAACCATCTCTGGTTACTGCTGTCCATCCATCTTTAAGTACCCTGCATTTATATGAACCGGCTGTTATCATAGGTTCAACGGCTATAACCATTCCCTTTTGAAGTTTCGGTCCTCTTCCAATTTGTCTATAATTAGGAATTGAAGGATCCTCGTGCATATTTCTTCCGATTCCGTGGCCAACGTAATCTCTGACTACACCAAACCCAAAAGTTTCAGCATAATCTTGCACTGCCGCAGAAATTTCATATAAATGATTGCCAGATTTTGCAAATTTAATTCCTTCAAAAAAACTTTGCTGCGTAACATCTATAAGTTTTTGAGCCTCTTCGCTTATTTCACCAACACCATATGTTCTTGCACAGTCACCATGGTAACCATTTATATATGCACCCATATCTATGCTGATAATGTCACCGTTTTTAAGCTTTCTGTCTCCCGGAATACCGTGAACAATCTCTTCATTAACAGAAGTACATAATGAATTAGGATATCCACCATATCCAAGAAAAGAAGGTTCTGCACCTCTGCTTCTTATAAAATCCTCAGCAACTTTATCGAGTTCGTTAGTTGTTACACCGGGTCTAATCATGTCCTTAAGAATTTCTATCAGGTCAGCAAGTATTCCCCCTGCAATACGCATTTTCTCGATTTGTTCTTGCGTTTTTATTGTTATAGCCATTATTTATCACCTAGGCCTTCAATAATAGCATTTGTTATATTGTCTATTGCAGCTGTTCCGTCCACCTCAAAGAGTATTCCCTTCTTTGCATAATAGTCAACCAAGGGCTCGCTTTGTGTATGGAAAGTTTCCAAACGTGCTTTACCGGCTTCCAAGGTGTCATCCTTACGCTGTGTAAGTTTTTCACCGCAAACATCGCAAATACCTAAAACCTTTGAAGGAAGGAAAAGCTTGTTGTAAGTAGCACTGCATTTAGGGCAGGTCTCTCTCGCAGTAAGTCTTTCAAGCATTACCTCATCGGGTGCATTGATGTAAACTACTTTATCCAAAGTAACCATTTCATCAAGCTTTTCTGCCTGAACTACTGTACGAGGAAATCCGTCAAGAATAAAGCCGTTTGCGCAGTCATCTTTTTTGATGCGCTCTTTAACCATTGCGATAATAATATCATCTGAAACAAGTCCGCCCGAAGCCATAATTGTCTTCGCTTCTTTACCAAGCGGTGTTTCTTTTGCAACTTCTTCACGAAGCATATCGCCTGTTGAAATATGAGCTATCGAATAATGCTCAACTAATCTGGCTGCCTGTGTTCCTTTTCCGGCAGCCGGAGCACCAATGAGTACTAATTTCATTCTTTTACCCTCTTTCCTGACCATTTGCAAATCCGTTCCACGGGGAAATGCATACAGCACTCCCCGAACAGACCGAATTAATCTAAGAAACCTTTATAATGTCTCATAAGAAGCTGAGACTCAAGTGCTTTAACAATATCAAGGCAAACACCAACAACGATTATGAGTGTTGTACCTCCAAAGCCGACATTCATCTTAAATATCCACTGCATAATGATAGGCACAAGAGCAAGTCCAGCAAAACATACTGCACCAACAAGTGTCACTCTGCTTACAACTCTTGTGATATAGTTTGCTGTGGGCATACCCGGTCTGATACCGGGGATGAAACCGCCGTTTTTCTTCATGTTCTCAGCAATTTCATTTGGATTGATAACAATTGATGTGTAGAAAAATGAAAAGAAGAATATTAATACTACATATATTATTGCACCAACCGGGTGTGTCATTGAGAGTACTTCAATCACTTTTGTAAGCCACTCCGGTTTAGTTGAAACAAATCCGCTGATTGTTTCAGGAAACTGTATAAGCGATATTGCAAAGATAATTGATATTACTCCTGCAGTATTTACCTTGATAGGAAAAGTACTGCTGTTTCCGCCGCTTCCCATTTTTCTTCCTGTCATTTTATTTGCATACTGAACAGGAAGTCTTCTTTCACCATCATTAACCCTAACAATGAGAACAATAACGATAAGAAGAAGAACAAGTATACCGATAACCTTGATTATACCGGTTGTTCCGGTCTTGCAATAGGCAACCATAGTACTGATGCCCTTAGGAAGGTTAGAAATAATGTTGACAAAAATGATCATTGATGAACCATTTGAAACTCCTTTTTGTGTAATCTGCTCAGCAAGCCACATGATAAGCATAGAACCTGTAATAAGCGAAACTACCGCAACTGCAACATGTGCTGCCGAGGAGCTGGTCATCATCGTTCGATAATTTAAAGCAATACCCGTACCTTGAAGTGCTGCAAGCACTACAGTTATATAACGAGTATATTTATTGATCTTCTGTCGGCCATCTTCGCCTTCTTTGGAAAGTTGTTCCAAAGTTGGTATCGCTACAGTTAAAAGCTGCATAATAATAGATGATGTAATGTACGGTCCAATACCCAAAGCAAATATGGAGTAATTAGAACCAGCACCACCGGCAATTATGTTATACAAAGTACCAGTTGAGCTTGCATCTGTATAAGCTTTTATTGTTGCAGCACTGATGCCGGGAAGGTAAATATGTGCTCCAAGCCTTATTATTGCAAGAATAAAAAAGGTATAGAGCATTTTATTTCTGATTTCTTTTACCTTCCATGAGTTGATGAATATTTTAAACAAATCAGATCACCTCTGCTTTTCCACCTGCAGATTCAATCTTTTCTGCTGCGGATTTGCTGTATTGGTTAACTTTAACTATGAGTTTTTTCTCAAGTTCACCAACACCTAAAATTTTCACTCCATCTCTAGGATTACTTACAAGGCCTACTGACTTTAAAGCCTCAATATCTACTACTGTATCATTCTCAAATACATTTAATAAGTCAACGTTAATTGCAATGATTTCTTTAGTGTTAATGCATTTGAAGCCTCTTTTGGGAAGTCTTCTGTAAAGTGGCATCTGACCGCCTTCAAATCCCGCTTTACCGCCGGATCCTGAACGAGCACCCTGTCCTTTATGACCTCTGCCTGCTGTTTTACCGTTTCCAGAAGCATGACCTCTGCCTCTTCTCCAACTCTTCGTTGTTGAGCCGCATGCAGGTTTTAATTCACCCAAGTTCATTTTGGCACCTCCTCTGAATTATATCTCTTCTACCTTAACAAGATGCTTAACCTGATTAATCATACCAAGTGTTGCAGCATTGTTCTGTTTTACTACACTGCTGTGAAGCTTTTTTAAGCCTAAAGCCTGTACTGTTCTTTTATGCTTCGGTAACGCACCGATTGTAGATTTGATCAATGTGATTTTAAGTTCTTCCGCCATTGTTTTTCCTCCTTAACCTAAGAGTTCTTCAACTGACTTGCCACGTAACTTGGCAACTTTTTCAGGTGAAGTAACTTGGCTCAAACCTTGGATTGTAGCACTTACTACATTCCTTTTGTTATTAGAACCTTGTGATTTTGTTCTGATATTACGAATACCAGCAAGTTCAAGTACCGCACGAGCGGGACCACCTGCAATAAGTCCTGTACCTTCCGGAGCAGGCATAAGCATTACAATTGCGCTTCCAAATTTACCAACCATTCCGTGATAAATACTGTCTGCATCATTTCTTTCAACTTTTACAATGTTTTTCATAGCATCTTCTTTACCTTTGCGGATAGCATCAGGAATTTCTGTTGCTTTTCCAAGTCCGCATCCAACATGGCCGTTTCCATCACCTACAACAACGAGTGCTGCAAATCTGAAAGTACGACCACCCTTAACAACCTTTGTTACACGGTTGATTGTTACAACTTTATCTTTAAGATCAAGTGTACTAGGATCGATTTTCTTCAACTTGTTCTCCTCCTTGTCTTAGAACTGTAATCCGGCTTCTCTTGCTGCGTCAGCTAATGCCTGGATTTTTCCATGATAGATATATCCGCCACGGTCAAAAACAACTTCTGTTATGCCTTTGTCCATAGCTTTTTTAGCGATAGCTTCGCCTACAATCTTTGCAGCTTCAACAGTTGAAGTATGTTCTATTTTACTTGCAACATCTGCTTCAAGCGTAGAAGCGGCAACAATTGTGTTACCTGCTACGTCATCGATTATCTGTGCGTAAATGTGTTTGTTTGATCTAAACACAGCCAGTCTCGGCTGCTGTGCTGTACCGCTTACTCTATTACGAATTCTGTAATGACGTTTAACGCGGGCAGCTGCACGTGATGGCTTACTTATCATACGGATCTCACTCCTTTATTATTTCTTACCTGTTTTACCAACTTTACGTCTGATATGTTCATCAGCATATTTAATACCCTTGCCTTTGTAAGGTTCAGGAGGACGCTTTGTTCTGATTTCAGCTGCAAATTGTCCAACTTTTTCTTTATCAATACCCTTAACGATGATTTTTGCTGTACCTTCTACAACAGTCTCAAGTCCTTCGGGATCTATCATTTCAACCGGATGTGAATATCCTAAAGAAAGAGTAAGTTTTTTTCCTGATTTAGCTGCTCTATAACCAACACCATTAATTTCGAGAACTTTTTCGTAACCATTAGTTACACCGATAACCATATTGTTGATTAATGTTCTTGTCAAACCATGTAATGATTTATTCCTCTTTAAGTCATTAGGTCTAGTAACTACAACCTGACCTTCTTCAATTGCGATGTTCATGTCATCAGCTAATTTTCTTGTCAGAGTACCCTTAGGTCCCTTTACAATAATCACATTGCCATCTTCAAGCTTAACTTCAACGCCAGCTGGAATAGCAACAGGCTGTTTACCTATACGTGACATGTTCTGCACCTCCTGTAAATTATATTAAAAACAATTACCAAATAAATGCTATAACTTCTCCGCCGACGCCGTCTTTTCTTGCATCTTTATCAGACATAAGACCTCTGCTTGTTGAAATAATAGCTGTACCAAGTCCTCCAAGAACTTTAGGAAGCTCTTCTTTGCCTGCGTATACACGAAGACCGGGCTTAGAAATTCTCTTAATACCTGTAATAACTTTCTCATTTTTATCAGAACCATATTTAAGGCTGATACGAATAGTAGCTTTAACACCATCCTCAATCAATTCATAACCTTTGATATAGCCTTCATTTGTTAATATGTCAGCGATAGCTTTTTTCATATTCGATGACGGAACATCAACTGTATCATGTTTAGCTGTGTTTCCGTTTCTAATTCTTGTGAGCATATCTGCGATGGGATCACTCATTGACATGTTACATATCCTCCTTTCCCTAATTACCAGCTGGCTTTTTTGACTCCCGGGATTTGACCTTTATAAGCTAATTCACGGAAGCAAATTCGGCATATTCCATACTTACTGAGAACAGAATGAGGTCTGCCGCAAATTCTGCAACGTGTATATGCTCTCGTTGAAAATTTGGGAGCTTTCTGCTGCTTTATAATCATTGACTTCTTAGCCATTTGTTTCCCTCCCTTATTTACTGAATGGCATTCCGAACAATTTTAACAATTCTTTTGCTTCTTCATCAGTCTTTGCAGTTGTTACAAACACAATGTCCATACCTCTTATCTTGTCAACCTTATCAAAATCAATTTCAGGGAAGATAATTTGTTCCTTAATGCCCATTGTATAGTTTCCTCTGCCATCGAAAGAATTGCCCTTAACACCACGGAAGTCACGTACACGGGGAAGAGAGATATTAATTAATCTATCTGCAAACTCATACATTCTATCTCCGCGGAGTGTAACTTTACAGCCAATAGGCATCCCTTCACGAAGTTTGAAAGCAGCAACTGATTTTTTAGCCTTTGTAATAATAGGCTTCTGACCTGCTATGATTGCAAGGTCTTTAACAGCACCATCAAGTACTTTGGCATTATCTTTGGCTTCGCCTACACCCATATTGATAACAATCTTCTCAATCTTAGGTACAGCCATTTTGTTTATATATGAAAACTTTTTAGTCATTGCATCAACTATTTCTGCATCATAAAACTCTTTAAGTCTGTTCATTAGTTAACCTCCTTTCACAGGTTAGTCGATTACTTCGCCTGTCTTTTTGGCAATTCTCTGTTTTACAGTAACTTCTTTACCATCTTTTGTTACTGTCGTAAATTTGTAACCGATTTTTGTTGGTTTTCCGTTGATTACATACATAACATTTGAAACATGGATGTAATTTTCTTTTTTAATAATTCCGCCCTGCTGATTTGCGGGTGACGGTTTTGTATGCTTAGAGATCATGTTAATACCATCAACAATTACTCTGTTTTTCTTTCTGTCAACAATAAGGATTTTTCCTTCTTTGCCCTTATCTTTGCCGGCGATAACAACTACTTTATCACCTTTTTTTAATTTTATGTTGGCCACTGTTCCTGCACCTCCTTAAAGTACTTCCGGTGCGAGAGAGAGAATCTTCATAAACTGTTTTTCTCTTAATTCTCTTGCAACGGGTCCAAAAATACGTGTACCTTTGGGATTTTTGTCATCTTTAATGATAACTGCTGCGTTGTCATCAAATCTGATATATGAACCATCAGGTCTGCCTACTCTTGATACTGTTCTTACTACCACTGCCTTAACAACGTCACCTTTTTTAACAACACCGCCTGGTGTTGCATCTTTAACGGCAGCAACTATTATATCTCCAACTCCTGCATATCTTCTGGTAGAACCACCGAGAACTCTGATGCAAAGAAGCTCTTTTGCGCCTGAATTATCTGCAACTTTTAATCTGGTTTCTTGCTGAACCATATTATATGCCTCCTCTCATAACAGGATTATTTTGCTTTTTCTACGATTGAAACAAGTCTCCATCTCTTATCCTTTGATAACGGTCTTGTTTCCATAACTTTTACACGGTCGCCGACTTTGCACTCATTACTCTCGTCATGAGCTTTAAGCTTATAAGTCTTTTTAACTATTTTGCCGTATAAGGGATGTTTTACATTATCTTGAACAGCAACAACGATTGTTTTATCCATCTTGTCACTGACAACTTTGCCCACTCTTGTTTTACGAAGATTTCTTTCTTCCACGAGATGTGCCTCCTTTCGCTAATTAGTTAGCAGCTCTTTGTTTCTGTGTAATTATTGTCTGAATTCTTGCTATATTTTTACGAACCTCTTTGATTCTAGCAGTATTGTCCAACTGATTAGTTGCATTCTGGAATCTAAGGTTGAATAATTCTTTCTTTGCAGCAACAAGCTCGTTGTTCAACTCAGCTGCTGATTTGCTTTTAAAATCTAAAACGTAGCCTTTAGTTTTCACTGCTTATCACCTTCCATTTCCTGCTCTGCACGAGAAACGATTTTACACTTGATAGGCAACTTGTGTACAGCAAGACGTAATGCTTCTCTAGCTGTTTCCTCAGGTACACCGCCAAGTTCGAACATAACTCTGCCAGGCTTAACAACAGCCACCCAATATTCGGGTGAACCTTTACCAGAACCCATTCGAGTTTCAGCAGGTTTAGCTGTAACGGGTTTGTCAGGGAAAATTTTAATCCAAACCTGACCACCACGTTTGATATATCTTGTCATAGCAATACGGGCTGCCTCAATCTGGTTTGATGTAATCCAGCTGGGCTCCATGGCTACAATGCCGTAATCACCATAAGTAATTTTATTGCCTCTGAGAGCGCGTCCTTTAAGTCTGCCTCTCATTTGTTTACGTCTTTTTACTCTTTTGGGCATTAACATTATTCAGCGCCTCCTTCCTTTTTTACTGCCTTTACAGGAAGAACCTCTCCCTTATATATCCAAACTTTAACTCCAAGTTTGCCATAAGTTGTGTTGGCTTCAGCAAAACCGTAATCAATGTCAGCTCTTAATGTCTGAAGAGGAATTGTACCATCATGATAGCTTTCGCTTCTAGCCATTTCAGCTCCGCCAAGACGACCGCTAACTGTTGTTTTAATACCCTTTGCACCGAATTTCATAGTTCTGCCCATTGCCTGTTTCATGGCACGACGGAATGTTACACGATTCTCAAGCTGAAGAGCAATGTTCTCAGCAACAAGCTGCGCATCAAGTTCAGGTCTTTTAATTTCCTCAATATTGATGTTTACTTTCTGCTGTGACATTTTCTGAACTTCGTTCTTAAGTTCTTCGATAGCCTGACCGTTCTTACCGATAACAATACCGGGTTTTGCAGTACTGATTGTTATTTTAAGTCTATCATTAGTTCTTTCGATTGCAATCTTAGATATACCTGAAGCATAGAGCTTATTTTTAATAAACTTTCTGATTTTTACATCTTCAACCAAATAATTAGCGAATTCTTTATCAGCATACCATTTTGTATCCCAATCTTTAATTACACCAACTCTTAAGCCGTGTGGATTAACTTTCTGTCCCACTCTCTTTTACCTCCTTATCTCTCATTAAGGATTATGGATATATGACTCGATCTTTTCAATATTCTATATGCTCTACCCTGTGCTCTAGGGCGGATTCTTTTCATTACGGGAGCCTGACCCGAAACCGCATCTTCAACATATAATTTCTTGACATCCATACCCAAGTTATTTTCTGCATTTGCAACTGCCGATTTTAATACCTTTGCGATTACAGCTGAAGCATATCTTGGTGAATACTCAAGTATAGCTGCTGCTGTTACTACATCTTTGCCTTTGATCTGGTCTAAAACAATTTTAGCCTTAGAAGCGGGGATGCCTGTATATTTAACCGACGCATGGGGTCTTTTTTCCTGAGTTGCAATGTTTCTTTCTTTTTTTATCTGGCTTCTGTGTCCTTTTGCCATGAACGAAACCCTCCTTCCAAAAACCGATTAACGTACTTTTGATTTCTTTTCAGCGTCCTTACCGTGACCTCTGTATGTTCTTGTTAAAGCGAACTCACCGAGTTTATGACCAACCATGTCTTCAGTAATATATACGGGTACATGTTTTCTTCCGTCATGAACTGCAATTGTATGTCCGATCATTTCAGGGAATATTGTAGAACGACGAGACCAAGTTTTGATAACTGTTTTTTCGCCTGCTGCATTCAAAGCGTCAACTTTTTTTAAAAGATGCTCATCAGCGAATGGACCTTTTTTAAGTGATCTGGCCATGTGTTTATCCTCCTTCTCAAATGTTCGCGGCAGCTATTACTGTCGCTATTGATAATTTTCGCCTGATATTCAAGTGAAAATTAAGCGTTTCTTCTACGAACAATAAGCTTGTTTGAAGCTTTGTGTTTCTTTCTTGTCTTGTAACCCATTGCAGGTTTACCCCAAGGAGTCATAGGACTAGGACGTCCAACTGGAGCCCTACCTTCGCCACCACCGTGAGGATGGTCGTTAGGGTTCATAACAGAACCACGAACTGTAGGTCTGACACCCATATGGCGTTTTCTTCCGGCTTTACCGATTGTAACAAGTTCATTATCGATATTTCCAACCTGTCCGATTGTTGCTTTACAATCGATTGGAAGAAGTCTCATTTCGCCTGAAGGAAGTTTAACTGTTGCATATTTGCCTTCCTTGGCCATAAGCTGAGCTACGTTACCAGCTGCACGTACAAGCTGTGCACCTTTACCCGGTTTCATTTCAAGGTTGTGGATGCTTGAACCTACAGGAATATGTCTCATAGGGATTGCATTACCAACACGAACTTCTGCTTCTGCGCCGCTCATTACTGTATCGCCAACATGAAGGCCTACAGGAGCAAGGATATATGATTTAACACCATCAGCATATACGATAAGTGCAATATTTGCTGTTCTGTTAGGATCATATTCAATACCGGCTACCTTTGCAGGAACACCATCTTTATTACGCTTAAAATCAACCAATCTGTATTTGATTTTAGCGCCGCCGCCTTTATGACGAACTGTTATCTTACCCTGAGCGTTTCTTCCTGAGTTTTTCTTGAGATGAACAACCAAGGATTTTTCGGGTGTTGTTTTTGTAATTTCATCAAAAGTAGACACTGTCATATGTCTTCTGGATGGTGTATAAGGCTTATATCTTTTAATGCCCATCTTTTACACTCCTTTCAATCCATTCATAATCTTACACGTTTCCGTGCGTATCTTTTTACTTGTTATAAATTACATGCCCTGGAAAATTTCTATGTCTTTGCTATCAGATGAAAGCTTTACAATAGCTTTCTTTTTCTTAGCTGTTTTTCCGGAAATCATGCCTCTTCTTTTGTTTTTGCCGTCATAGTTCATTGTGTGAACAGACTCAACTTTTGTACCCTCAAACATTTTTTCAACAGCCTGTTTGATCTGGATTTTATTTGCGTCCGGGTGTACAAGGAAAGTATATTTTTTGCTGTCAAGAATTGACATGCTGCTTTCTGTAATAACCGGTTTAAGTATAACGTCATAATACTTTAAATCTGCCATTATGCGTACACCTCCTCAATCTTTGCGACAGCCTCTTTAGTCACAACAAGTGTGTTGTACTTAAGAATATCGTATGTGTTGATTGTATTAACGGAAGCAGTTTTAACCTCCGGAATATTTCTTGATGAAAGGATAGCATTTGTGTTGCTGCCCTCCATAACGATAAGTGCTTTGCCAGCTTTTATACTGTCTAAAACCTTAACCATTTCCTTTGTCTTGATTCCTTCTAAATCCAAATTTTCAAGAACGATAATCTTGTTTTCAGTAGCTTTTACTGTAAGAGCTGACTGTAATGCAAGCTTTTTAACCTTCTTGTTAAGTTTGAATGAGTAATCTCTGGGCTTCGGAGCAAATACAACTCCGCCGCCTTTCCACTGAGGAGAACGAATGGAGCCCTGTCTTGCGCGTCCTGTTCCCTTCTGCTTAAAAGGCTTTCTTCCGCCGCCACGTACTTCTGCACGTGTCTTTGCACTCTGTGTGCCCTGTCTCTGATTTGCAAGATACTGTATAACAGCAAGATGCATAACATGCTCATTTATTTCAACGCCGAATACTGCATCGCTAAGTTCCATTGTTCCAACTTCAGCTCCGCTCATGTTGTATACTTTAATATCTGACATGTCTATTTCCTCCTTTCGTAAAGTTTATAAAGCCTTTACGCTTTCCTTTATTACGAGTATTGCACCCTTCGGTCCGGGTACAGCGCCTTTGATGAGAATAAGATTCTTCTCAACATCTGCACGAACGACTTCAACATTCTGTAATGTAACATTTACAGCGCCCATGTGTCCTGGCATTCTCTTGCCCTTCTTAACACAGCTGGGGCTAGCTGATGAACCCATTGATCCTGTTACTCTGTGTGACTTTGAACCGTGGGCCATAGGTCCTCTAGATGCGTTGTATCTTTTAATAGTACTTGCGTATCCTTTACCTTTTGATACACCGCTTACGTCAACTTTGTCGCCTGCTGCAAAGATGTCAGCCTTAATTTCAGCACCGATCTCGTAGTTAGCAGCATCTTCAAATTTGAACTCTTTAAGATATTTCTTTACAGAAACGCCTGCTTTTGCAAAATGTCCCTTTTTAGGTTTGTTTGCAAGCTTTTCTCTCTGGTCAATAAAACCAACCTGAACAGCTTCGTAGCCGTCGTTTTTCATTGTTTTCTTCTGAACTACCGCACAAGGTCCTGCTTCAAGTACTGTTACAGGAATAAAGCGTCCGTCCTCGATGAAAATCTGTGTCATACCGATTTTCTTAGCTATAATAGCCTTTTTCATTCTTTGCACCTCCTGAAATCTACAGCGGATTGCCCTTCTCGCCTAACGCTTACGGGTAATCATTCTAGTTTTAATATAAGTTACTGAATTTTACTTATATAAAACCATTCGGGTCATTACATAATTTTTAATGTGATATCAACACCAGCGGGTAAGTCAAGACGTGATAAAGCATCAACTGTCTTAGGCGTAGGGCTGAGGATATCAATCAATCTCTTGTGAGTTCTCATTTCGAACTGCTCTCTAGAATCTTTGTACTTGTGAACAGCTCTAAGGATTGTAACTACTTCCTTTTTTGTAGGAAGCGGTATAGGTCCGCTGATCTGAGCACCTGTTTTCTTCGCAGTTTCAATAATCTGAGCTGCACTCTGATCAATCAATTTGTGATCGTAAGCTTTGAGACTGATTCTGATTTTCTGGTTTGCCATAAAAAAAGTCCCCTCCTTTTCGTACTTTTAGTTTCAGCACGACAAGTGGTGACTGCACACTTATCCGGGTGTGTCTATACACATTGAAATCTATTTCAAAGCGCATATCTTCCCTTATTAATAGCACAGTGACCTTGTCGCCCGGTTTCATGAACTGGACATCGCTCCTCGGAAAAACCCGCCTGCGTGGGTGTAGCGGCAACCTTCCGAATCTACGCTCTATGTCACAACGGTATGATTATATACTAATTCAAATGCATTTGCAAGACTTTTATCAGCTTTTTTTAGTTTTTTTTCTTAAAATTTTAATGATTTTTTTAAATAAACTTATGCTTTTTTTGGCTAATATGTTAATCTGATGGCTTCTTTATTTTACTTTAAGTATTACCAACTTTTCTATTATACAACACATTCCACAATATTTTATAATTAATTTCGTTAGTTTTTTAATTGCACAATAGTGTTTACTACTTTTATGCAAAAAATCCGTCTTCTCTTATAGAAAAGCGGATCTTTTGTTAGAATCTTGTTATGTATACTTTGAGGGGTTGCCTCGAAGCAGTAGATTACATTTCCATATTGTTCTTAGGTCCAGGTGATGCAACAATAACCTTCTCAGGAGTAATAATTAATGCTCCCTTTGCACTTACTTGTCCCTTAAACATTGTTTCAGCAACTTTTTTATATTTTTCTACATATGGACCTTCTGTTACATGAACAGCCGTGCCTTTAATCTGATAGGCAACCATGCCATTTGATCCGCCAGCTGTAACAACGATTTTTCCATTTTCATTAATGTTCTTAAGCGTATGATTAAGAAAAACGTCCCCAACAATAAGTGTCCCGTCCTCTGCCACTTCCTTAAATCCTACCGGCACTACATTTGGCTCATTCGAATATGTGCCAAGCCACCAAAGTGGTTCCTTCGTTAACAGATCGATTACCTTTTCATCGAGTACCTTCATATAATATTCCTCCTTGATATTTTGTTTTTTTTACTTGGTTTCGTTTGTCTTTACATTAACAATAATATCAAGAGTACTAAGTTGTTTCAATATATTAATAAATTCATTAGCAACTAATAAATTTATTAGTTATTCATGCTTTATCCGCCCTGTAATCACAGTTACAGCATATTGAGTTTGCCTCTATATCGTCCTTGCAATAAGCATCCGACCATTTACACACTTCCAACAGTATAGGTAAGACCGATGCTCCCTTTGCCGAAAGAGAATACTCTACTCTTGGTGGTATTTCATTATACTGTTCTCTAACAATCATTCCGCACTCGCTTAATTCTTTAAGTGTTGAGGCTAATACTGTATCAGTTATATTTGCAAGTTCTTTCTTTACCTCACTATATCTCAGCATCTTTTTCCTGCTTAACACACATATAATTCTTGTCTTCCATTTGCCTCCAAACAACTCCATACCATATTCCAGTGGGCAGCGAATGTCTTTTTCCGTCTTGTGCTGATACATAAAATACACTCCCGATTTTCATATTTTATTTATTATAACACAACAAAATAAAAAAGGCAGTCCTTTCGGACTGCCTAAAAATATCAACTATTAAAATTATTCAATGATTTCTACAACTGAGCCAGCGCCAACAGTACGTCCGCCTTCACGAATAGCGAAACGGAGACCCTTTGACATAGCTACATGTGTAATAAGCTCAACTATCATTTCAATGTTGTCACCAGGCATACACATTTCAACACCTTCAGGAAGGTTGATAACGCCTGTTACGTCTGTTGTTCTGAAGAAGAACTGAGGTCTATAGTTATTGAAGAAAGGAGTATGACGTCCACCCTCTTCTTTGCTCAATACGTAAACCTGAGCTGTAAACTTTGTATGAGGTGTAATTGAACCGGGTTTAGCAAGAACCTGTCCTCTTTCAATTTCGCTTCTCTGTACGCCACGGAGGAGGCAGCCAATATTGTCACCAGCCTGAGCCTGATCAAGAAGTTTTCTGAACATCTCAACGCCTGTAACAACTACCTTACGTGTTGTATCTGAAAGACCAACGATTTCAACTTCGTCAGATACTTTAACTACACCGCTTTCAACTCTACCTGTTGCAACTGTTCCACGGCCTGTGATTGAGAATACATCCTCAACAGGCATAAGGAAAGGTTTATCAATTGCACGTTCAGGGATAGGGATATACTCTTCAATAGCATTGAAAAGTTCAATGATTGAATCAGCCCATTTGCCGTTAGGATCCTGAAGTGACTGATAAGCTGAACCTCTGATGATAGGAATATCATCACCGGGGAATTCATACTCGCTAAGAAGTTCTCTGATTTCCATTTCAACAAGGTCAAGAAGTTCTTCGTCGTCAACCATATCACATTTGTTCATGTAAACAACGATATAAGGAACGCCTACCTGACGAGCAAGAAGGATATGCTCTCTAGTCTGAGCCATAGGGCCATCTGTTGCAGCAACAACGAGGATAGCACCGTCCATCTGAGCAGCACCTGTGATCATATTCTTAACGTAGTCAGCATGACCCGGGCAGTCAACATGAGCATAATGTCTGTTGGGTGTTTCATACTCAACATGAGCAGTTGAAATTGTGATTCCTCTTTCTCTTTCTTCGGGTGCCTTATCGATGTTATCGAATGCTACGAATTCACCTAAGCCATATCTAGCATGTAAAACATTTGTAATAGCAGCTGTCAAAGTAGTTTTACCATGGTCAACGTGTCCGATTGTACCAATGTTAACATGGGGTTTTTTTCTTTCATATTTCTGCTTTGCCATTTAAAATTTCCTCCTTAATAATTGTTTTATCGAAAGTTATTAGCATTATGCCAATCTAAAAATATTATATTAAAAAATTTAAATATTTGCAATATTTATTTCAATTTGGATCCCATTAGTTTGAACGTCTGCCTTCAAGAACCTTCTCCTGAACACTCTTAGGGCACTGCTCATAATGGTCAACTTCCATAACGTAGTTACCACGACCCTGTGTCTTAGAACGAAGGTCTGTTGAATAGCCAAACATTTCAGCAAGAGGGACAAATGAATGAATTATCTGAACGCCATTTCTAGAATCCATACCTTCAATACGTCCACGTCTTGAGTTAATGTCACCGATAACGTCTCCCATGTAATCTTCGGGAACTGTTACAGTAACCTTCATAATAGGCTCGAGAAGAACTGCGTCACCCTTCTTCATAGCTTCTTTGAAAGCAAGTGAACCAGCAATCTGGTAAGCCATTTCTGATGAGTCAACATCATGGTATGAACCATCATAAACTTCAGCCTTAACACCTACTACGGGGTAACCTCCAAGGATACCACTCTGCATAGCGTCCTGAATACCTTTATCGATAGCGGGGATATATTCCCTAGGAATAGAACCACCAACTACGCTGTTCACAAATTCATAGTTATGTTCAGGATCTGTACCGATAGGATAGAATCTAACCTTACAATGTCCATACTGACCACGACCGCCTGACTGACGAACGAATTTACCCTCAACATCAACGTTTTTAAGGAATGTTTCTCTGTAAGCAACCTGAGGTTTACCTACATTAGCTTCTACCTTAAATTCACGAAGAAGACGGTCAACAATAATCTCAAGGTGAAGTTCACCCATACCAGAAATAATTGTATCCCCTGTTTCAGGATTTGTAAATGTCTTGAATGTAGGGTCTTCCTCTGCAAGCTTAGAAAGCGCAATGCCCATCTTATCTCTGCCAGCCTTTGTTTTAGGCTCAATAGCAACTGAAATAACGGGTTCGGGGAATACCATTGATTCAAGAATTACTTCATGATCTTCATCACAGATAGTATCACCTGTTGTTGTGAACTTTAATCCAACTGCAGCTGCAATGTCGCCTGAGTAAACTCTCTGAATCTCTTCTCTATGGTTAGCATGCATCTGAAGGATACGTCCAACACGTTCTTTTTTATTCTTAACTGAGTTATGAACATAAGAACCTGAATCAAGAGTACCTGAATAAACTCTGAAGAAAGCAAGCTTTCCTACGAAAGGGTCATTCATGATCTTGAATGCAAGTGCAGAAAAAGGTTCTGCATCCGAAGAATGTCTTTCAACTTCTTCGCCTGTATCAGGATCAGTACCTTTGATTGAAGGTATATCAATAGGAGCAGGCATATAATCGATTACGCCGTCAAGAAGTGACTGAACACCCTTGTTTCTGTAAGCTGAGCCGCAGAATACGGGAACGATTTCACAAGAAATACAACCTTTTCGAATTGATTCCTTAATTTCATCTATTGTAAGTTCTTCTCCTCCGAGATACTTTTCCATAAGACCCTCGTCAAGTTCAGCTGCGCTCTCAACAAGTAATGTTCTGTACTCTTCAGCTTTTTTAACTAAATCAGCAGGGATATCTTCAACAGATATTTCTGTGCCAATGTCGTCTTTGTAAATAAGTGCCTTCATATTAATAAGGTCAATATTACCAACATAATCCTGCTCAGTACCAATTGGTAATTCAAGCGGAACGGGTGTACAGCTAAGTCTATCCTTCATCATGTCGATTACATTGTAAAAATCTGCACCCATGATGTCCATTTTATTTACGAAAGCCATACGAGGTACATTATAGTTGTCTGCCTGACGCCATACTGTCTCTGACTGGGGTTCTACACCGCCTTTTGCACAGAATACACAAACCGCACCATCAAGTACACGGAGTGAACGTTCAACTTCAACTGTGAAGTCAACGTGTCCCGGTGTGTCTATGATGTTAATTCTATTATCGTTCCAGTGACAAGTTGTAGCGGCAGATGTAATTGTAATACCTCTCTCCTGCTCCTGCTCCATCCAGTCCATTGTTGCTGTGCCATCGTGTGTATCACCGATTTTGTAATTACGGCCTGTATAGAACAAAATACGTTCTGTCAGAGTAGTTTTACCTGCATCGATATGAGCCATGATACCAATATTTCTGGTTCTGGCAAGTGGGAACTCTCTGTCTGCCACGTTTATTCCTCCTTCATTATCATGCAGCCACACAGTTTATTTCAGCCATGTAGCTGCCGTTTTTCAATTTTATGAAATTACCATTTGAAATGGGAAAAAGCTTTGTTTGCTTCTGCCATCTTGTGTGTTTCTTCTTTTTTCTTGCAAGCGCCGCCGGCATTGTTAAGCGCGTCGTTGATTTCTGCTGCAAGACGTTCTTCCATAGTCTTCTCTCCACGTTTTCTGCTGTACAGAGTAAGCCATCTAAGACCTAACGTACGTCTTCTTTCGGGTCTGATTTCCATAGGAACCTGATATGTTGCACCGCCGACACGGCGAGCTTTTACTTCAAGAATAGGCATTATGTTATTAAGTGCCTCTTCGAAAGCCTCTAAAGGTTCTTTTCCTGTTTTTTCTGATACTCTGTTAAACGCACCATAAACTATCTTCTCAGCAACACCCTTCTTACCATCAAGCATAATGCTGTTGATAAGCTTTGTTACAAGTGTGCTTTTGTACAAAGGGTCAGGTAAAACTTCTCTTTTTGCTACATGTCCTTTTCTTGGCACGATTCTTCCCTCCTTAATAAAAATATTCTCTCATCGGTACTCGCACACCTTAAATGTGTGCGTCCATGCCTAATACTCAATATCTTAAATGCAATACGCAGATTGTATTGATTGTATAAGGCATTACTAGTTTAGATTTCAATTACTTTTTGGCTTTAGGACGCTTTGCGCCGTATTTTGAACGAGCCTGCATTCTTTTAGCAACGCCTGCTGTATCAAGTGTACCTCTTACGATGTGGTAACGAACACCGGGTAAGTCTTTAACCCTACCGCCTCTGATAAGAACAACGCTATGCTCCTGAAGGTTGTGACCTTCTCCAGGGATATAAGCTGTAACTTCAATACCGTTTGTAAGACGAACTCTGGCAATCTTTCTTAAAGCTGAGTTGGGCTTCTTAGGTGTTGATGTTTTTACAGCTGTACAAACACCACGACGCTGGGGGCAAGAAATATCTGTAGCTTTCTTCTGAAGAGAGTTAAGACCTTTCTGCAAAGCCGGAGCAGTTGACTTTTTTTCAACAGTCTGTCTGCCCTTTCTGACTAACTGGTTAAATGTTGGCATTATAGTGCACCTCCTTATAGAATTAATATTTTTCTGCCATTGCATTTTTCTCATGTCTTTTTACATAACCTTAAATGCCTGCAAGCAGGCACTTTGTTAGTGTATCATCGAGATAATTTATTGTCAACATTTTTTTCAATATAAATCAAATTTAACTTACATTATACTCAATTTTACCAAAACTAAACCTTAAGCCCCTCCATTAGAGGGGCTTTTATAGTTTTATCAGTTATTTTTTCTAAGAACTCGAAATTTGAAGCATCTTCATCTTCAATATCAAAATCAGTCTCATCAAATTTTGTATCAAGATCTTTGACGATTTCAACATTCCTATATCTTGCCATACCTGTTCCGGCAGGTATGGGTTTACCAATAATAACGTTTTCTTTAAGTCCATTAAGTGGATCAATCTTTCCTTTAATTGCTGCTTCTGTAAGAACTCTCGTTGTTTCCTGGAATGAAGCGGCTGAAAGGAATGAATCCGTTGCGAGTGAAGCCTTCGTTATACCAAGAAGTACTCTAGCTCCAATTGCAGGTTCAAGACCCTGTTTCTCAAGTTCAGCATTTGTATCTTCAAATGTAAGCCAGTCTACAAGACTTCCGGGAAGGAACTCTGTACTACCGATTTCCTCAATCTTAACTCTCTTAAGCATCTGGCGAACGATAACTTCGATATGCTTATCGTTTATTTCAACACCCTGGAGTCTGTATACTCTTTGAACTTCCTGAATCATGTAGTCCTGAACACCTCTAAGACCTTTAATCTTAAGAATATCATGAGGGTTAACAGAACCTTCGGTAATTTCATCACCGGCAACTATAACATCGCCGTCGAACACTTTAATTCTTGAACCGTAAGGAATAAGGTAATCCTTTGCCTCGCCGGTTTCATTACTTGTAACTGTAACCTCACGCTTTTTCTTAGTATCTGTAACAGTAACAGTACCACCAAATTCAGCGATAATAGCAAGCCCTTTAGGCTTTCTTGCCTCAAAAAGTTCCTCAACACGGGGAAGACCCTGTGTGATGTCGTCGCCGGCAATACCACCAGTATGGAATGTTCTCATTGTAAGCTGTGTACCGGGCTCACCGATTGACTGAGCAGCGATGATACCAACTGATTCACCAATACGAACCGAACGGCCGCTTGCCATATTTGCACCATAGCATTTTGCACAGATACCGATTTTTGAACGACATGTGAGAACTGTTCTGATAAGAACGCTCTTAATTCCAGCCTTTTCTACTCTTTCAGCCGTATCAGGTGTAATCATTGAATCAGCAGAAACAATGAGTTCTCCTGTTTTAGGATCAACTATGTCATTAATTGACCAACGACCTCTAAGTCTATCCTGAAGACCTTCAATAACTTCGTTGCCGTCAACGAATGCACTTACCCAAAGTCCAGGAGCATCTTTACCCTCATGCTCGCAATCCCATTCACGAATAATGATATCCTGAGAAACGTCAACAAGACGTCTTGTAAGGTAACCTGAATCGGCTGTACGAAGAGCTGTATCGGTAAGACCTTTACGAGCACCATGCGCTGAAATGAAGTACTCAAGAACCGAAAGACCTTCACGGAAGTTAGACTTGATAGGTAACTCGATGATACCTCCTGAGGGGTTGGCCATAAGTCCACGCATACCTGCCAGCTGTTTAATCTGGCTGTTAGAACCACGGGCACCAGAGTTAGCCATCATATAAATATTGTTGTATTTACCAAGACCGGCAAGAAGAGCCTCCGTAATTTTATCATTTGCAATATTCCAAGTTTCAATAACCTTGTTATGACGTTCATCATCTGTCATGAAACCACGTTTGTACTTCTTTGTAATTTTTTCTACCATGTCTTCAGCTTCTTCAAGGTATTGCTTCTTAACCTTGGGAATTTCCATATCCGAAATTGAAACTGTAAGAGCAGCCTTCGTTGAATATTTGTAACCAAGTGATTTTATCTTATCAAGCATTGCGGCAGTTTCCGTAGCACCGCATCTGTTAATACATTTATTGATAATCTTTGCTATTGCCTTTTTATCAACAAGGAAGTCAATCTCATATGTGAACTTATCCTCTTCTCTGCTTCTGTCAACATATCCAAGTGTCTGAGGAATAGCTTCATTAAATATAATTCGTCCTACCGTTGTTACTACTATTCTGCTTTCTTTAATACCATCAAATTCAAGAACTCTTCTCACCTTTAAAGGCTCATGTAGAGAAATTTCAAGGTTTTCATATGCAAGAATAGCTTCTCTTTCATCTCTGTACAATTTGTATGCAAGGAACATTTTAGCATTTCCGTCACTGTCAAGAACAGGATTGCCGTCAGCATCTGTTTCAGGAATCTGCTTAACAAGTTCTGGCTTGCAGAGTGTGAGATAATACATACCAAGAATCATGTCCTGTGTAGGAACTGTAACCGGTGCACCGTCTGAAGGTTTAAGAAGGTTGTTCGGAGAAAGAAGAAGGAATCTGCATTCTGCCTGTGCCTCAACCGAAAGAGGAACGTGAACAGCCATCTGGTCGCCGTCGAAATCAGCATTGTAAGCAGTACAAGCCAGTGGATGAAGCTTAATTGCACGGCCTTCAACAAGTACAGGTTCAAACGCCTGAATACCAAGACGGTGGAGTGTAGGTGCACGGTTAAGCATAACCGGATGTTCCCTAATAACATCTTCAAGAACATCCCAAACCTCTGTCTGAAGTCTTTCAATCATTCTCTTAGCTGACTTTACGTTATGCGCAAGTCCCTTTTCAACAAGTTTTTTCATAACAAACGGTTTGAAAAGTTCAATTGCCATTTCTTTAGGAAGGCCACACTGATAAATCTTAAGTTCAGGTCCAACAACGATAACCGAACGACCTGAATAGTCAACACGTTTACCAAGAAGGTTCTGGCGGAAACGTCCCTGTTTACCCTTGAGCATATCGGAAAGTGATTTAAGAGGTCTGTTTCCTGGACCTGTAACAGGTCTTCCTCTTCGGCCGTTGTCAATGAGTGCATCAACCGCTTCCTGAAGCATTCTTTTTTCATTTCTTACAATAATATCAGGTGCCCCAAGTTCAAGAAGTCTTTTAAGTCGGTTGTTTCTGTTTATTACTCTTCTATAAAGATCATTAAGGTCGCTGGTTGCAAAACGTCCACCGTCCAGCTGAACCATAGGTCTGATGTCAGGCGGAATAACCGGGACTGCATCAAGAATCATCCATTCAGGTTTGTTTCCCGAAAGTCTGAATGATTCAACAACCTCAAGCCGCTTAATAGTTCTGATCCTCTTCTGACCCGTTGTATTAACAAGCTGTTTTTTAAGATATTCCGATTCTCTTTCAAGGTTAATTGCACAAAGGAGCTCTTTAATAGCTTCCGCACCCATTCCCACTCTGAATGTGTTGCCATGCTTTTCAAGCATGTCCCTGTATTCTCTTTCGGAAAGAAGATCTTTCTGGTGGAGGCCTGTATCACCCTCTTCAAGAACAATGTAGCTGCCGAAATAAAGTACCTTTTCAAGCGCTTTGGGAGACATAGAAAGTAAAAGTCCCATACGGCTTGGAATTCCTTTGAAATACCATATATGAGATACGGGAGCCGCAAGTTCAATATGCCCCATACGCTCACGTCTTACCTTTGCCTTTGTTACCTCAACGCCGCAACGGTCGCAGACAACACCTTTATATCTTATTCTTTTATATTTTCCGCAGTGGCACTCCCAGTCCTTTGTTGGTCCGAATATTCTTTCGCAGAATAGGCCGTCCCTCTCGGGCTTTAGTGTCCTGTAATTTATTGTTTCCGGCTTCTTGACTTCACCATGACTCCATTCGCGAATCTTTTCCGGAGAAGCCAAGCCAATTTTTATTGAATCAAATATTATTCCATGCTCTGTATTTTGCTGCATCTAACATTCTCCCTTCATTAGTCCTCGTCGTCAAAACTGTCGAATTCTTCTTCAATATCGTCGTCGAAATCGAATTCATCCTCCTGCGCGGAACCATTTCTGAAAATCATGTCGATAGCATCGTTGAGGTTTCCTTCATCTTCGGAATATCCTTCTGAATTTCCGTCAATGTCATTTACAACCTGCATATCGATATTCTCGCTCAACTCGTCATCATCTACAGATTCCTTAATTTCAACCTCAGTTTCATCTTCTTTGAGAACCTTTATATCCAGCGCAAGTGACTGAAGCTCTTTAAGAAGAACCTTGAATGATTCGGGAACTCCTGGCTCGGGAATGTTTTCACCCTTAACTATTGATTCATATGTCTTAACACGTCCTACTATATCGTCAGATTTAACTGTAAGAATTTCCTGAAGTGTATATGCAGCACCATAAGCTTCCAGTGCCCAAACTTCCATTTCACCGAAACGCTGTCCGCCGAACTGAGCTTTACCGCCCAAAGGCTGCTGCGTAACAAGTGAGTAAGGGCCTGTTGAACGAGCATGGATTTTATCGTCAACAAGATGATGGAGTTTAAGATAATGCATGAAACCGATAGTAACTCGGTTGTCAAAAGACTCTCCTGTACGTCCGTCACGAAGCTCAACTTTACCATCACGGCTAAGCTTTACGCCCTTCCATTCTGATCTGTGTTCTCTGTTTTCATAAAGCTCATCATATATATCACCCTGAAGAAGCGGTTTCCATTTTTCCGAAAACTCTTCCCAATCGGTATTTACATAATCGTTCGCCATCTCAAGCGTATCCATAATGTCAATTTCGTCGGCTCCGTCAAATACAGGTGTCGATATCTTCCAGCCAAGTGCCTTTGCCGCAAGTGACAAATGCGTTTCAAGTACCTGCCCAATATTCATACGAGAAGGAATACCAAGGGGGTTGAGAACAATATCAAGTGGACGTCCGTTTTCAAGGAAAGGCATATCTTCAACAGGAAGAACTCTTGAAACAACACCCTTATTACCGTGACGACCAGCCATCTTGTCACCAACCGAAATCTTACGTTTCTGTGCAATGTATACACGTACAAGCTGATTTACACCAGGTCCGATATCATCGCCGTTTTCTCTTGTAAATATCTTTACATCAACAATTATACCTGACTCACCGTGAGGTACACGAAGTGATGTGTCTCTTACTTCTCTTGCCTTTTCACCAAAGATTGCCCTAAGAAGCCTTTCCTCAGCTGTAAGCTCTGTTTCTCCCTTGGGAGTAACTTTACCTACAAGAATATCGTTTGAACGGACTTCTGCACCGATTCTGATAATACCTCTTTCGTCAAGATCGCGAAGTGCATCTTCTCCAACATTAGGTATATCTCTTGTTATTTCTTCAGGTCCGAGTTTTGTGTCTCTTGACTCTGCTTCAAATTCTTCAATATGAACAGATGTATAAACATCTTCCTGAACAAGTCTTTCGCTCAAGAGAACAGCATCCTCGTAGTTGTAACCTTCCCATGTCATGAATCCGATAAGAGGGTTTTTACCAAGAGCAAGTTCTCCTTGACTTGTAGAAGCACCATCAGCAATAATCTGACCAGCTTCAACTCTCTGTCCTTTATCAACTATTGGTCTCTGATTCATACATGTTCCCTGGTTGCTTCTCTGGAACTTAATAAGGTGATATTTATCACGTTGCCCTGCATCATTTTTAACTATTATTTCATCAGCATTAAGTCTATCTATAACACCGCTGTTCTTTGCAACAACTGCAATACCAGAGTCTTTTGCTGATTTATATTCCATTCCTGTTCCTACAATAGGTGAATCTGTTGTGAGAAGAGGAACTGCCTGACGCTGCATGTTAGATCCCATAAGCGCACGGTTAGCATCATCATTTTCAAGGAAAGGAATGAGTGCCGTTGCTACAGAAACCATCTGCTTGGGAGAAACGTCCATAAGCTGAACTTCAGTTCTGTCTACAGCAATAATTTCTTCGCGATAACGACCTGTAACCTTTTTATGAATAAAATGACCGTCTTCGCTCAACGGCTCATTAGCCTGTGCAACATTATAATTTTCTTCTTCATCGGCTGTTACATATATAACTTCATCGGTAACCCTGGGTTCATCTCCGTTTTGGTCAATTATTCTATACGGAGCTTCAATGAAACCATACTCATTTATACGAGCAAACGTAGCAAGTGAGTTGATAAGACCGATGTTCGGGCCTTCTGGAGTCTCAATGGGGCACATTCTTCCGTAATGTGAAGAATGAACGTCTCGAACTTCGAAGCCGGCTCTTTCTCTTGAAAGACCACCTGGTCCAAGTGCTGAAAGACGGCGCTTATGAGTAAGCTCGGCAAGAGGATTGTTCTGGTCCATAAACTGTGAAAGCTGAGAACTTCCGAAGAATTCTTTGATTGAAGCTGTTACAGGTCTTACATTAATTAAAGCCTGAGGAGTTGCATTTTCCATATCCTGAATAGTCATACGTTCACGCACAACTCTTTCCATTCTTGAAAGACCAATACGGAACTGGTTCTGAAGGAGCTCGCCAACTGAACGAATACGTCTGTTGCCAAGGTGATCAATATCATCAATGTTGCCATAATCATATTCAAGATGCATAACATAACTAATAGAAGCCATAATATCTTCTACAGTAATATGAATCGGTATAAGATCATGGATTCTTTCCTTAACCATCGCCTTGATTTCTTCCGCATTATCGCAGCTATTAAGTATCTCACATAATTTAGGATAATATACCTTTTCCTTTATGCCAAGATCCTTTGCAGTAAGACCATATTCAGAAATATAAGGCTCAATTGATACAACTCTGTTTGTAAGAATTTTTATTAATCTGCCTTCATCATTTTTAACTGTAATTGATGCAACACCTGTATCCTGAATTTCTTCAAGAATTCCTGCATTGAGTAATGTATCTGCCTCTGCAACAATTTCACCTGTCATAGGGTCCACTACAGACTCTGCAAGAACTGCTCCGCTTGCACAGTTTTTAAGTGCAAGCTTTTTATTGAATTTATATCTGCCAACTTTTGCGAGGTCATATCTTTTAGGATCAAAAAACATTCCTCTTAAAAGGCTCTCTGAGCTTTCAACTGTAGGAGGCTCTCCCGGACGAAGCTTTTTATAAAGCTCAACAAGACCTTCCTCATAACTTTTGCTGACATCTTTTTCTAATGTTGCAAGGAGTTTGGGTTCTTCTCCGAATAATTCGATTATTTCTGCATCTGAACTTAAGCCAAGCGCTCTAATAAGAACCGTTACAGGAACCTTCCTTGTTCTGTCAACACGAACGTTGAATACATCATTTGAATCTGTTTCATATTCAAGCCAAGCGCCTCTGTTAGGGATAACTGTAGAAGATAACAGCTTTTTGCCAAGCTTATCGTATTCAGAAGCATAGTAGATTCCAGGTGATCTGACAAGCTGGCTTACAATAACACGTTCAGCTCCATTGATAATAAAAGTGCCTGTATCTGTCATAAGCGGAAAGTCACCCATGAAAATTTCCTGGTCTTTGATTTCTTCTGTTTCTTTGTTAATAAGTCTTGCTCTTACTTTAAGTGCAGCCGCATAAGTTGCGTCTCTTTCTTTGCATTCCTCAATCGAATATTTAGGTGTCGAGTCAAGAGTAAAGTCTGTAAATTCAAGAACAAGGTTCCCATTGAAGTCAGTAATTGGGGAAATATCCTCAAAAACCTCCTGGAGCCCCTCGTCAAGGAACCAACGGTAACTGTTCTTCTGGACCTCGATAAGATTAGGCATTTCAAGAACTTCTTTTATTCTTGAATAGCTTCTTCTTTTCAGCTCGCCCATTCGGACTGAGTGAATTCTGTTTTTTTCCATAAAGCCACCCCTTAAAAATATAGTAGACGTTAACAAGTAAAAATCTCATATAAAAAAGTAAGAACTGCCCAAACAAAGTCAACACAATCACCTCTTGACCTTTGATCAGCAAGAGGTGAAAAGTTCACAAAATTCAGGAAATTCTATCCCAAAATCATAAAACAGAAGTTAAACTCTTCATGTTTTTATATATATTTACCATTTATCAGTCATTTTATAAAGAAAAATTTGTAAGATTATATCTAATTATTTTTGTCAAGAACAATTTCATTGTTTTTACTAATAATTTGACTTGAAAAAGCAACTTCATTGTGCTATAATAATTTTGTTCAACAATATAAACATTCTTGGCTGACAAGTTTTATAATAATACCACAAAGCATCATATATGTCAAGCATACTAGGCTAATTGCCTTTTATTTTTTTTGCTTTTTTTACTATTTTACTATTCTGTTTCTAAGTTTTCCTATCTTCTCTATCTCACATTCAACAATATCGCCCTCATTAAGAAACGTTGGCGGAATCATTCCCATTCCCACACCTGAAGGTGTTCCTGTAGCAATTATTGTTCCTGCCTGAAGAGTAAACCCTTTGCTTAATTCACTTATTATGTGGTCAATATCAGTAATAAGCAAATCAGTTGTACTATTTTGTCTAATTTGACCATTTATTTTAGAAGTAATTTTAAGAGCAGGCGGATAATCAATTTCATCTGCTGTAACTAAACACGGCCCCATTGGTGTAAACCCATCAAGACTTTTTCCAAAATACCACTGTTTATGTGCCGTCTGAACATTTCTGGCACTAACGTCATTAATAACCGTATATCCAAATATGTAATCCTTAACATTCTCTATATCAACATTTTTTGCATCTTTTCCTATTATAACGCCTAGCTCCACCTCATAATCAAGGCTGTCTACAATATCAAAATGCCCGCAAATATCATCCCCGTCAGCAGGTGATTCATTTACACGCTTTGAGAAGTAAATAGGATATGGCCTTTCACCGCCGAAAGCCTCTTTATGAAATCTTTCAGATTCCTTAGCATGCTCCGTATAGTTAATACCAAGACATATTACATCCTGCTTAGGTCTTGGTATGGGTGATTTTCTTACCGTTTCTTCAATATCAATTGCATCTTTGTCCGTATTTGCCATTTCTGCAATTTCCATCAATCTTAATTTGTCAGCTCTTTCAATCAACTCTGTCATTGAACAAAAACCTTTAATCGGGCAAACTTTCTTTTCATTATCAGTAATAACCCCTATACGCTCTTCCCCATTATACAAAAATGTAATCAGTTTCAAAATATCTCCCCCTTATTGCCACATTTTGTTCTATAATACCATACACCATACTACAGAACAATATATTTTTAAAACGCCCCATAAGGAAGCATCTCTGCTCGAATAAAAAATCCTCTGTCATGTTTGCAAACAGGGCACTGTTCAGGTACTTCAGTTCCTGTATACACATGCCCGCAGTTTAAACAAACAAAACCCGTGCTTACATCCGAAACAAAAAGCTTGCTTTCTTTTACAAGCTGAGCAAATTGTCCAAATCTACTCCCATGTGATTTTTCAATTTTAGCAATCTCCTTAAAAGTCTGGGCCACACCGGCAAAACCTTCCCGCTCTGCTATTTCTCCAAAATTTTTATAAATTTCATCATGTTCCTGATATTCATCATGCTGAGCAGCACTTAAAAGACTGTACATATCTTCGTAAAGTTCAACAGGATAACCGCCGTCAACAAAAATGGTGCCTCCGTTGCTGTCTTTCAAGAAATCATAAAAAACCTTTGCATGGGCAAGCTCCTGCGAAGCTGTAAATTGAAAAACGGCCTCAATTACATGAAGCTTTGCTTTTTTAGCTTTTTCAGCTGCAAAAGTATATCTGTTTCTTGCCTGGCTCTCCCCCGCAAAAGCTCGCATAATGTTTTCTTCAGTCTGAGTTCCCTTTAATCCCTGAATAAGAGAATTTTTTTCAGGTGTTAATGTAATCATAAAAATCGCTCCTTTCAATGTTTTAGCTAGTATTGAACACAAGCATAAATTTTATACAAAAAAAGACCACTGAAAACCAGTGGTCTGATAGACTATATTAGTCCTGTGTGTAAGGCATAAGAGCTATGTGTCTTGCTCTTTTAATAGCTGTAGTCAAAGCTCTCTGATGCTTTGCACAGTTGCCTGTAATTCTTCTGGGAAGAATTTTTCCTCTTTCAGAAATATATCTTCTCAGTTTGCTTATATCTTTGTAATCAATAACTGTTACTTTATCCGCACATGAAGCGCAAACACGTTTTTTTCTGCGGCCACGTTTTTTCTGAATCATAATACAAACCTCCTTTTAAAATCTTAATTAAAAGGGTAAATCATCGTCTTCTATACTCTCATCGATTGGGTAAAAGCCATCACCAACACCTGCATTAGGCTTGGGAGCTGCACTGGGGGCTGACTGCTGCGGTGAAGAAGCGCCTTTGCCTTCGGCAAAATACTGTTCTTCAACAACAACCTCAGTAGTTGTGCGTTTTTTACCTTCATTGTCGTCCCATAAACGAACCTGAAGTCTTCCGACTACGCTTACCATCTGACCTTTTCTGAAATATCTTTCTGCAAATTCTCCTGCCTTGCCAAAAGCAACACAAGGAATAAAATCCGCATCCGGTTCACCTTGACGCTTAAAGCGCTTGTTAACCGCTAGTGAATATCTGGCAACCGCCAGAGGTTCAGCACCCTGAGAATATCTTACTTCGGGATCCCTAGTAAGACGTCCCATAAGAATAACCTTATTCATATACACACCTCCATATAAAACGACAGGCGTAATTAAGCGTCCTTGCGAATAATAAGGTAACGTAAAACGCTTTCCATGATACGAATACGGCTTTCGATTTCAATGGGAGCTGCGGGAGCAGCTTCAAATGTAATGAAGCTATAGAATCCCTCATTCACCTTTTTGATTTCATAAGCGAGTCTTCTCTTACCCCAATCGTCGATTTTTTCGATTGTTCCACCAAATCTTGTGATGAGATCATGAACCTTAGCAACTTCAGCTACTCTTGTTTCTTCATCAAGTGTGGGATTTAATACTAATGACAACTCATATTTGTTCATTCTGATACACCTCCTTCTGGACATAAGGCCCTGTTAAAACAGAGCAAGGATAAATTAAAACTTACATCGAGATATTGTATCATACTTTAATAATCTATGCAAGTTTTTTTATTTTCTTCTATAAGTACAGAAATGATAGCATATTCCCTTTTCTTCTATTGGCTCACTTTCCTCATCAAGAAACCATTCTTCGGACTTGTCCAAGTTTTCAATATAAACATCTGCTTCAAATTCCTTATCAAACTTAGTTATATACGCAGTATCACAATATTGAATCAGTTGTGAATATACACTTTCTCCGCCTATAACATAAACATCCCCATCGTCAAATCTTTTTGCATATTCCAGAAGTTCTTCAACGGAGTGAACAATCACAGCGCCTTGCCCGTCAAATTCCTCATTTGTAGTAAGCACAATGTTTTCTCTGTTCTTAAGTGGTTTTCCTCCTGGGAATGTTGATAATGTCTTTCTTCCAAGTATAACTACATTTCCAGCTGTTTTGCTTCTAAAAAATTTCATATCACCCGAAAGTTGTGTCAAAAGCTCGCCTTTATTACCTATTGCCCAGTTTTTGTCTGCAGCCGCAATCATTTTCATGGCAGTCACTCCTTTGATATATAATCTTTTGGTCTTTCATCAGAGAAACCAAAGCTGTAAAGAATCGCGTCTACAATTCTTTCTGAAGCAAAACCGTCACCAAACGGGTTTTTTGCAACAGCCATCTTTGTATATTCCTCATTGTTATCAAGAAGTTCTTTTGCCATAGAATATACTGTCTCTTCATCCGTTCCAGCAAGTTTAAGCGTTCCGGCTTCAATACCCTCTGGACGTTCAGTTACGTTCCTTAATACAAGCACAGGCTTACCCATTGAAGGAACCTCTTCCTGAAGTCCTCCGGAGTCCGTCATAACCAAGTATGATTTATTCATAAGGTTATGCATATCCTTAATATCAAGAGGGTCAAGTAAATGAATTCTGTCATGGTTCCCTAAAATTTCATGTACAGGTACCGATACTGCCGGATTTTTGTGAACAGCATAAACCAATTCAACGTCTTTATAGTCGTCTGCCAATCTCTTGAATGCGCTGCAAATGTTTCTTATTGGCTCACCAAGATTTTCACGTCTATGTGCGGTAATTGTTATTACTCTTTTATTTTTATAATCAATTTTGTTAAGCTCATCAACTGTAAATTTATATTCATTGTCTATAGTTGTTTTAAGTGCATCAATGGCAGTATTGCCTGTGATAAATATACTCTTTTCACTGATGTTTTCCAAAAGCAGATTTTTCTTAGCCTGTACTGTAGGCGAAAAATTAAAATCAGCAATAGCTCCTGTCAGTCTCCTGTTCATTTCCTCAGGGAATGGCTGATACTTATCATAGGTACGCAAACCTGCTTCAACATGCCCCACTTTAGTCTGATTATAAAACGCAGCAAGAGATGCCGCAAATGTAGTCGAAGTGTCACCATGAACAAGTACAACATCAGGCTTAACTTCTTTTATTACCGAGCCTATTCCCGTAAGTGCCCTCACGGTTATATCCTCAAGTGTCTGTCCCGCCTTCATAATATTCAAATCATAATCCGGTACAATATTAAAATCCCTAAGTACCTGATCAAGCATTTCTCTATGCTGGGCCGTAACACAAACTATGCTCTCTGTTTTGCTTTCTTTTTCCAACGCCTTCACAAGCGGTGCCATCTTAATAGCTTCAGGGCGTGTTCCGAAAACACTCATTACCTTAATTTTATCCATGGCTTTCCTCTCCATTTAAAATAGTTGTGTATATAATATCACAAATGTTTGAAAAGAAAAAGCCCTTCGTCTCTAATAATATAGAGACGAAGGGCATAACCTGCACGGTACGATATTTTATAATTTTTCAATTGTTTCCATAATGTAGTTCGTAACTTCCTCACCTGTTGCACCGTCTGCACGACCGGTTGTATAAATCTTTCTCTCAGCCTGTGTACAGATATCAAGAGCCTTTTCAAGCTTCGCTGCCTGTTCAGCGTATCCTATGTGACTAAGAAGCAACACGCAAGCCCTTATTACACTGCAAGGATCTGCGAACTTATCTCTCCCCTCTGCAACCATTCTAGGAGCCGATCCATGGATTGCTTCAAACATTGCATATCTCTTGCCAATGTTTGAGCTTCCTGCAGTACCTACACCGCCCTGAAATTCAGCAGCTTCATCAGTAATAATATCACCATAAAGGTTAGGAAGAACCACAACCTGGAAATCTTTACGTCTCTTTTCATCCACCAATTTAGCTGTCATAATATCAATGTACCAGTCATCCGTTGATATTTGAGGATATTCTTTTGCTATAGAATAGAATAAATCAAGGAATTTACCGTCTGTTGCCTTAATAATGTTTGCCTTAGTAACAGCTGTAACTCTTGTTTTGCCGTTTTTAACAGCATAATCAAACGCAGCTCTGATAACTCTTTCAGTCCCTTGTGATGTAGTAACTGTAAAATCAACAGAAAGGTCTTCATCGACATTTACGCCCTTACTTCCAACAGCATATGCGCCCTCAGTGTTTTCTCTGTAAAATGTCCAGTCAATGCCCTGTTCCGGAATTCTTACAGGACGTACATTCGCGAAGAGGTCAAGTTCTTTCCTCATTGCAACATTAGCGCTTTCAATATTTGGCCATGGATCCCCTTTTCTAGGTGTTGTTGTTGGTCCCTTAAGAATAACATGACATTCTTTAAGCTCTGCCATAACATCATCAGGAATAGCCTTCATGCATTCAACACGTTTTTCAATTGTGAGCCCTTCAATATCTCTGACTTCTACTTTTCCGGATAAAATATCTTCTTTAAGAAGATATTCAAGAATTCTCTGTGCCTGTCCCGTTATTGCAGGTCCAATGCCATCTCCGCCAGTTACGCCGATTATAATTCTATCAAGCTTAGAATAATCAACGAAATCTGCCTCGTTTTTCATTTTTTCAACTCTTGCCAGCTGTTCTTCCAAAAGGGCGCCAAATCTTTCCTTAGCTGCTTCAATCTTATCTTTTTTTGTCATTATCCTATCTCCTTAAGTATTTATCCTGTTTCAGCATTACCGCAGTCTGATTAACAATCGACTCAAGCTCACTGTCAGTAATCATTGTTACACGTCCTTCGTTGTACTGCTCATCTACCCATTCTTTTACTATTTCAACAAGTCCGTCTTTCTTATCTACGACATCGCTGCCCTTAAAATTATAAAACACATTAATCCAATGTGCAATTCCTGATGTACCAGAAGTATTAGAAATAGCAATTTTAACAGGTCTGTTTAAAAATTTGTCAGTATTAAAAATATTATATATTTCTTCATCCTTAAGCAAACCATCTGCATGAATACCTGCACGTGTAACATTAAAGTTTTTCCCAACAAAAGGAGTCATAGGAGGAATATCGTAACCGATAACATTCTGATAATATTCTGCAATTTCTGTTATTACTGTTGTATCTGCACCGTTCAACGTGCCTTTAAGCTGTGCATATTCAAATATCATTGCTTCAAGAGGTGTATTTCCTGTTCTCTCTCCTATACCCAGAAGTGAACAGTTTACACTGCTTGCTCCGTAAAGCCAAGCATATGAAGCATTGTTAACCGCTCTGTAAAAATCGTTGTGTCCGTGCCATTCAATAAGTTCATGAGGAACCCCTGCATGGTTATGCAAACCGTAAATAATACCGGGTACGCTCCTTGGAAGTACTGATCCCGGATAAGTAACACCGTAGCCCATTGTGTCACAAGCACGTATTTTTATCGGTACCCCAGTATCCTCCATAAGGTCCATTAGGGCCGATGCAAACGGAACAACAAAGCCATAAAAATCTGCCCTTGTAATATCCTCAAAATGGCATCTGGGTCTTACTCCTGTTTCAATGCACTCTCTTACGACAGCAAGATAATGGTCAACTGCCTGTCTTCTTGTCATATGCATCTTCATGAAAATGTGATAATCCGAACAGCTTACCAGAATTCCAGTCTCTTTCAGCCCAATATCCTTAACAAGTTCAAAATCTTTTTGAGATGCTCTTATCCAGCTTGTTATCTCCGGGAATTTATATCCTTTTTCAAGACACTTATAAACGGCCTCTTGATCCTTTTTTGTATATAGAAAAAACTCGCTCATTTTTATTACGCCGTTAGGCCCTGAAAGTCTATGAATCATATCAAACAGTGTTGTCATCTGCTCAACAGTATATGGTTCCCTTGACTGCTGACCATCTCTGAATGTTGTATCGGTTATCCAGAAGTTATCAGGAACATCCATTGGAACTACACGTCTGTTAAACGCAACTTTAGGTATATCCTCATAGCTGAAAAAATCTCTGAAAAGATTAGGGTCTCTAACTTCTTCTAACGGATATTCCTGCGCTATGCTTTCAAGAAGATTTGTTTTCTTGTTAAACTCAAGCATAATCTGCCTCCTTAAATAATATGTGGCAAAAATCCATCTATATTAATATTGATTTCTCACGGTAAATCGATAAAAAAATTAATGTTATTGTATACTTCTAAAGCGCTAAAGTCAACCTGAACACATAAAATTTGACGATTATTGGATTGGAGCACAACATATATAATGAATACTATGTCACAAAATCCAAAATCAGTCTATTACAGGTATAAATTGTTAACTATTTGCATATCAATTACTGATACATAACTAACGGAGCAAAAACATGACAAAACGTATAAATAAACCATTGCCATACCCTTACAGTTTATTTTTCAGCAAAACACCTGCTGTTAATAACCTTAATTGTTTGGAAGACAGTTCGGAACAATGCTCATCAAATAGCAGCCCTGCACTTATTATCCTTATTGTATTACTACTTTTTAATACAAAAAAGCCTTTAAAAGCTAGCACATTTTCAAATACTGACTCAAACCTCGAAGCATGTAATGATAATTACTATGAATAATAAAAATCATAAAAAATAAGCCGCCGATATTCTTTTCGGCGGCTTATTAATTTAATTTTATTTCAGCTTTGCAGCTATTTTTTTAGCTTCCATCATTTTGAGCACAACATCCAGCTTTCTTGCGCTTTCATTTCCTATCTGACCCCTTATCGCCCTAAGCATTGATTCTTTTTGCTCGTCATCAGAACCCTCTCTTATGCTTTGGCATTGAAGATTCATAGAGCCCTTGTCAAATTCATCATTCATTTCAATAAGCTTGACTGCCAAAAACAAATGCTTCTGATACTCACGATTTAAAAAGGGTATTGCGGCTTTGACAGCTTTTATTCCATCATTCTGGGCAATGGTGTCATGTCCAGCCATATATTCAACATTTTCCGACACTGAAATATCGCTAAGGCCGCCACTCCTGTCATTTCTATCATTTCTATCATTCTTGTCATCTCTATCATTTCTATCATTTCTATCATTTCTATCAGTATTTCCTATTAATCCAAGACTTCTTGCAGTTGAAATTGCATTTAGTATTTTCTCTGTATCGTTTCCACCGCCCGATGACATCATTCCAGACAGCATTTTAATTGTGTCTATATTTTTCATAATGTTATCTGTATTGTTATCTCCCACAACAATTCACTCCCGTTCACTTTATATATCTTTATGTATGTATGCGAATTTTATTACAGAACAATATGGAAAAAGGGAACGTATTCGTTCCCTTTCTAAACATGCTGCCACTAAAAATTTATTTTGCTTCACACATATTGAAGTTTGAGCCGCATCCTGATCCGCATCCTGATCCGCATAAGAGGAGAATAAGTATGATGATCCAACAAGAATCCATGCCACTTCCGCATGCTCCGGTGCCACAGTTTGAGCCACAGCCGCCGCCTAATAATCCGCTGCCACAGCTTGAGCCACAGCCGCCACTGCAAAGAAGCAACAAGATGATTATCCAACAACAACTATCACTGCCCCCAAATAAACTACCCATGCACAACACTCCTTATCATTTTTACATATCTAATCTTATGCGCTCTATTAAAAAATAATACCGTAAATTATATTTTTTTAGTGTACAAGCCGTTTTTTTGTCGCAGATAAGAGCTGAATTTCATAATGTATATTAAAATCTGCAGGGAAGGATATTTTATGGATAAAGCTCGGGTTATTATCAATGCAGATTATTCAGATAACACACCTTACAGCGGCATGGGAGTTGGGATAGCAATATTAGATACAGGTCTTTCCCCATCAATTGATTTTTCAGCACCGTTGAACAGAATTGTTGTATTTAAGGATTTTGTAAACGGATTTGATAGATGTTACGACGACAACGGGCATGGTACGCATGTGTGCGGAATCGCCTGCGGAAACGGCAATCTTTCAAACAAAAAGTATGAGGGAATAGCACCTAATGCTAATTTAATTGTACTAAAAATTCTTGATAAATATGGACGAGGAAGTGCATCAACAGCACTTACTGCTATCCAATGGATAATTGAAAATAAAAAAAGGTACAATATAAGAGTAGTAAATATGTCTGTAGGAACAAGCGACAGAAACATAAACTCTTCCCTCATCTATTCAATGTATAAAGCTTGGGACAGTGGAATATGCATTATTACTGCCGACGGAAATGCAGGGAGCGGTAACAGTTCCATAACTGCAGCAGGCAAAAGCAAAAAAATAATAACTGTAGGAAACTTTGAAATTCCATCTTATAATTGTGATGTAACTGCACCTGGAATCGACATCGTTTCTTGTATGTCCCCCGATTACTCATTTGGTTTTCATGGGCGAAGCAGAAAAAAAATAGTATCACCTTATTATGTAATGATGAGCGGTACATCTATGTCAACACCTATGGTATCTGGGGCAGCAGCCCTTCTCATAGAAAAATACCCCGATATTAAGCCTCAGGAGATAAAGCAAAGGCTTCTGTATACATGTGGCATCAATAAACTTATTAATGTTAAAAGGCTCTTGGACCAATAAAAAACAGATGCGTCTGAAGGAGTATATTATCCAAACCGGTCGTATGACGGGCAAATATAACGATAAATCCTGATAATCAGTAGGATTATCAGCTTGATCATGCATAACAAAAATACCCACCAAAAAGAGATAAATTCTTCTTTTCGGTGGGATCTGTTTAAAATACTTTCTTATTGGGCACTGGCTAATCCAGACGCCTCTTTTTAATTATGCAGCAGTTTTTTCTTCTTCAAAATATTTTTTGTGCCATACAAGAAACATATATATAGCCCAAATTTTTCTGCTGTAATCTTCTTTTCCCTTTTTATGGTCATCTAACAGCTTTACAATTTCTTCTGTTTTAAAATATTCTGCTGCTGCAGATGATGTAAATGCCTTTTTTACCAAATTATAATACTTATCCTCTTTAAGCCAAATCCTAATTGGAACAGGGAAACCAAGTTTTTTCTTTTCTGCAACCATATCCGGTAAATATCTGTGTGCAGCCTGTCTCATCGCGTACTTGGTATTTTCCTTTGTGATTTTATATTTAAGCGGTACTTTCCTTGCAACATCAAATACTTCCTTGTCCAGAAAAGGAACTCTGACCTCAAGCGAATGAGCCATACTCATTTTATCTGCCTTAAGAAGAATATCTCCAATAAGCCAAAAGTGAATATCTATATACTGCATTTTTGTTGTATCATCCGCTTTTTTTACCTTGTCATAAAAAGGCTTAGTAAGCACCTTGTGGTTATAATGTCCGGTAGGATTTTTAAGAACTTTTTCTCTGTCTTTTTCATTAAACAGAAATGCGTTTCCAATAAATCTTTCTTCGACATCCTTGCTTCCTCTGATAAGATAGTTCTTGCCCTTAATCTTGAAAGGAATTGCAGATGCAACAGCGCCCAAAGCTTTTCTTAGAAACTTAGGAAGTACTGTAATCGGTCTTAATGAAAAAGGCTCTCTGTAAATATTGTATCCTCCAAAAAATTCATCTGCGCCCTCACCTGACAATGACACCTTTACATGCTTTGCAGCTGTCTGGCTGACAAAGTAAAGTGCAACAGCTGACGGATCCGCAAGAGGCTCGTCCATATGATACTGAACTGTCGGTAGTACATCCCAATATTCATCTGTTGAAATAAGCTTACTGTAATTATCAATTTCAATCTTTTCTGATAGCTTTTTTGCATAATCAATTTCATTATATTTTTCATAATCAAAACCGACTGTAAATGTTTTATCACCCTTAAAGCATGCAGCAACATAACTTGAATCAACCCCGCTTGAAAGAAAAGAACCTACTTCGACATCGCTGATTTTATGTTTTATTATTGAGTCCTGCATTACCTCATCAATTTTATCAGTAAGCTTTTCGAGCGTAACATTTTCATCCGGCTCAAATACAGGCTCCCAATAACGCTTAACATCAATCTTACCATTTTCAAAAGTTATGCTGTGTGCAGGCATCAGTTTGTATATTCCTTTAAAAAAAGTTTCAGGAAGTACTGAATATTGGAAAGTAAGATAATTTTCCAATGCTTCCGGATTCATTTCCTTTTTATATGGTGTATATTCAAGAATGCTCTTTATTTCCGATGCAAAAACAAGCTGACTGTCAACAACTGCATAATAAAACGGCTTAATTCCAAAGAAATCCCTTGCCCCAAAAAGTCTTTTCTTCTTTCCGTCCCAGATTACAAATGCAAACATTCCCCTTAGTCTGCTAAGCATGTCCTCCCCAAACTCCTCATACCCATGAATCAATGTTTCGGTATCAGAATTGTTTCTGAAAACATGTCCCTTTGCGATTAATTCTTCTCTTAATTCCTGATAGTTGTATATTTCACCATTAAAAACAATAACAATATCATTTGTTTCATTATACATAGGCTGGCTTCCCGAATCCAAGTCGATAATACTTAGCCTTCTGAAACCAAGTGCTACATCCGAATCAATATGCGTTCCTGCGCTGTCCGGGCCTCTATGAATAATTGTATCCATCATATTTTTAAGGATTTGCTCGCCACCGACAAGTTCACCTGTGAATCCCACAAAACCACACATATACGTTCCTCCCATGCTGTCCATAAATATAATACACTTTATCACAATTTTCCTTTTAAATCAAGTTGCCTAACTATTTTGCTGAAACATCTTGACTAAACAACAAAAAAACAATAATATATTTATTGTTAACCAAAATAAAATAATTATGTTTCCGTAGCTCAGTAGGATAGAGCGACCGCCTCCTAAGCGGTAGGTCGGGTGTTCGAATCACCTCGGGAACACTATTATCAGCAGAATGTGAAGATTCAAATAAATCTTTTTATTCTGTTTTTTTTATTATATAATCTGTTTAAAGATATTAGTTATACACTAATAGACAGAAATCAGTAAAGATCATAGTAGACGGGGTGATAAATTTGAATTGCAAAATACGTTCTTGGAGAACAGGTGATGCTGATGCTTTGGCAGCAGCCTTAAACAACAAAAAAGTCTTGGATAATTTGAGGGACGGGCTGCCCTACCCTTATACCGAAAAAGATGCGACAGAATACATAACCGCTATGTTAAGCTCAGACAAAAGCAAAACATTTGCATATGCGATTACAATAGATGACAAAGCAATTGGAAGTATTGGTGTTTTTCGTCAGGATAATATACATTCACATACTGCAGAAATGGGGTATTATATTTCAGAAACATATTGGGGAAAAGGATACGGAACCGCTGCCGTTAAACAAACTTGTGAATTAATTTTCAGCACAACGGACATTATTCGAATTTTTGCAGAACCCTTTGCTTACAATATTGCTTCTTGCCGAATTCTTGAAAAATCCGGATTTTTCTTAGAAGGAGTTTTAAGAAAAAATGCAGTTAAAAACGGAAACATCATTGATATGAAAATGTATTCACGGCTAAAGGATTAATCTTTCAACTTTAAATTAATTTTAATAATGTAATCCAGTTACAGAAATATTTTTAAAATGGTGTATACTATATTCAAGAGGTGAAAAATATGGAACTTGATGAAATTATGTCTAAAAAAATTTTTGCTGTAGTTGGTGATACATTGGATCCGGATAAGTATGCGTATAAAATTAAAGCCGGATTACAAAAACACGGATACACGGTTTATGCTGTCGGAAAAGAACTTTCATCTGTTAATGATATTCAGAAAAATATTGAAATCATAGATTTATGTATTAATCCGTCAAAAGGCCTAAAACTAATACAAGAATGCAGGAAAAATTTTGAATGTATTGTAATTCAACCAGGTGCGGAAAGCGTCGAACTGATAGAATACCTTGAAAATAATCATTTCCCATATGTTAATGGATGCTTATTGCTTGGCTTAAGTCTATATGGCAATAAAAATAAATAATAGACAATAGAGACTGCTGCATGACATTTTTTGTCATGCAGCTCTTTCATTCTATAACCTTTAATTTTGCCTTTTTTAAACTGCCGTCATGTCTTCTGTGACACAGTTACAGAAAAGCCTATGCCCAACGGTTATAATTAAAAATAAAGTATAAAACATCAATGAAGGGAACATTATGTCAGTATTAAATATAATGTGAATGTTGATGAGCAGCCAGATCTGTTTGGTATAAAAACAAAAGCCACAATTAACAAAATTATTAAAATGTAAGATTCAGCAAATATTTTATATATTGTTTACCATATAAGCACAAAGGAGGATTATCATGAAAAAAACAGTTATTATTGGCGGAGTAGCAGGTGGAGCCAGCTGTGCTGCAAGACTTCGGAGATTAGATAACGATGCAGAAATTGTACTTTTGGAGCGTGGGGAATATATTTCGTACGCTAATTGTGGTCTACCTTATCATGTTGGAGACGTTATTAAAGACCGTGGAGCCTTATTACTGCAGACACCGGAAGCAATGAAGAACAAATTTAATATTGATGTCAGAGTGAAAAACGAGGTTATTTCAATCAACCGCGATAAAAAAACAGTTAGTGTTAAGCGTCTTGCGACAGGTGAGGTCTATGAAGAAAACTATGACACATTAGTTATTTCCACAGGATCATCACCTGTACGACCTCCAATTCTCGGAATTGAATCCTCTCGAATTCAGACACTTTGGACTGTGCCTGATACGGATCACATACGCACACTCATACAAAAGCAGGGTGTTAAAACTGCAGCTGTTATTGGCGGCGGTTTTATTGGATTGGAAATGGCAGAAAATCTTCGCCATGCTGGTCTAGAAGTATCTCTGGTTGAAATGCTTGATCAGGTAATGACTCCTTTGGATTATGAAATGGCACAGATATTACACGAAAACATATTGCAAAATGGTGTAAAACTTTATCTTGGCGACGGCGTAAGCAAATTTGAAGACTCAGGTAATGCAGTAACTATCACTCTTAAAAGCGGTAAAACCGTTTCTGCTGAGCTTGTAATCTTATCCATAGGTGTCCGTCCCAACAGTGAACTTGCCAAGGCTTCTGGTCTTGAAATTAATGCTCGCGGCGGTATAGTTGTAGATGATTATCTTAAAACTTCCGATTCCAGCATTTATGCCGTCGGCGACGTCATTGAGGTAGAGGATTTTATCTCCAAAGAACGTACAATGATTCCTTTGGCCGGTCCCGCCAATAAGCAGGGACGTATAGCTGCCAATAATATAGCAGGTGCAAATGAACGATATGAAGGAACACAGGGAACTTCTGTAGCTAAGGTTTTTGACTTGACTGCGGCTACAACAGGTTCAAACGAGAAAACTTTAATTAAGCGTGGTCTTATAAAAGGAAAAGACTATGAGAGCATAATTATTACGCAAAACTCTCATGCCGGTTATTATCCCGGAGCTGTACCTCTGACACTTAAGCTTTTATTCTCAGTTGATGGAAAACATATTTTCGGAGCTCAGATTGTGGGCAGTGAAGGTGTTGATAAACGAATTGATACTCTTGCTGTTGCAATTCGTTTAGGTGCTGGAATTAAGGAATTAAAAAGTCTTGAATTGGCATATGCACCTCCATATTCATCAGCAAAAGATCCTGTAAACATGGCTGGATTTGTAGCTGATAACGTGCTTTCAGGCATGGCATCGTTTTCTGAGTGGGATGTAACAGAAAAAAACTCAGATGCAGTTCTTTTAGATGTGCGTGAGACTGCAGAACTTATGGCATTTTCAATACCCGAGGCAACGCATATTCCCCTTGGGCAACTTCGTAAACGCCTTGATGAACTTGATAATTCAAAAGAGGTAATTACATTTTGCGCAATAGGAGTACGTGCGTATAATGCAGCCCGAATTTTGATGCAACACGGTTTTAAGAACGTAAAAATCTATCCTTCAGGAATGAAGTTTTATCAGTCAACGCACTATGAATCGGATATAGTACCCGTTGCAGCTCAAGCATCTTATGCCGACAATGGTCAGATGGACACTAAAAATATGCCTGTTGCCGCTATGCGGCTAGACTGCAGCGGAATGCAGTGTCCAGGACCAATTATGAAAGTTTTTGAAACCATGAAAGAATTGAATGATGATGATGTTATGGAAGTATCCGCATCTGATCCCGGCTTTGTTCGTGACATCGGAGCTTGGTGCAGACGTACCGGCAATACCTTTGTCGGAAGTGAAAGACGTGGAAAAGACTATGTTGCATTTGTCAAAAAGGCCAGTCTAATGGCTTCATCTGCAAATGAGCCAACAGACGGTAAAACGATTATAGTTTTTTCCGGTGATCTTGATAAGGTTCTTGCAAGCTTTATTATTGCAAACGGAGCCGCCGCAATGGGAAGACCTGTAACAATGTTCTTTACATTCTGGGGTTTGACAGTACTGCGCAAAACAGAAAAACAGTCTGTCAAAAAGACCTTTATGGAATCCATGTTCGGAACAATGCTTCCACGAGGCAGTAAAAAACTTAAGCTGTCGAGAATGCATATGGGTGGTATGGGTACTGCCATGATGAAAAGAATAATGAATGATAAAAATGTCGATTCATTGGAAGCATTGATTCAAAAAGCAATGAAGTCCGGAGTAAAAATCGTTGCATGTACAATGAGTATGGATGTAATGGGAATTAAGCCCGAAGAATTGATTGACGGTGTCGAGCTTGGCGGAGTCGGAGCATATCTTGGAGACGCGGAAGAATCAAATGTTAACCTGTTCATTTAAATAAATATTAATTTAAAAGATGGGCTGCCAAATCAAGGCAGCCCATTTAATATATATTTATTCATTATCAAAAAGCGGTGTTGAAAAATATCTTTCTGCAGTGTCAGGAAGAATTGTTACAACAGTTTTGCCTTTTCCAAGCTTCTTAGCAAGCTTTATTGCCGCCGCAACATTTGTTCCGCTTGAAATGCCGCACATTAGTCCTTCTAACCGTGTAAGTTTTTTTGAGGTCTCAATTGCCTCGTCATCTGTAATAATACAAATATCCTCATATATTTTTGTGTTTAGGATTGGGGGAATAAGTCCATCTCCTATTCCCATCTGTAGGTGTGTCCCAATTGAACCGCCTGACAATATAGCTGCATTTTCAGGTTCGACAGCCCAAATTGTAATATCAGGATTTGCTTCCTTAAGCACTTCACCAATTCCTGTTATTGTTCCGCCTGTTCCTATTCCTGAGCAGAAACCGTCAATCTTGCATCCTGCCTGGTTAACTATTTCTATAGCCGTAGAATCTCTGTGAACCTGTGGATTTGCCGGATTTTCAAATTGCTGAGGAACGAATACATTCTCATTCTCTTTCGCCATACGTAAAGCGGTCTGAAGGCATTCATCAATACAAGCACCTATATCTCCGGCATCATGTATAAGAACCACCTCTGCGCCATAATGCTTAACAAGTTTTCTTCTTTCCTCGCTTACAGAGTCAGGCATAATAATTATCGTATTATATCCTCTTACCGCACCGATAAGTGCCAAACCGATTCCTTGGTTACCGCTTGTCGGCTCAACAATTGTAGTTCTTACCCTATCAATCAATCCCTGTTTTTCAGCAACATCTATCATGTTTAATGCTGTTCTTGTTTTGATTGAACCACCGATATTAACTCCTTCATACTTTACCAATATCTGTGCGCTATCAGTCCCAGCAAGATGATTTAATCGTATAAGAGGGGTATCCCCCACTGCCTCTAACACATTGTTATAAATCATTTCATATGTTTCCTTTCTAAAATAGTTTTTTCTCTGTAAACTATTATATCAGATTACTGAGATAATAGATATATTTACGCAAAAAAAGCATACCGAAACAGTATGCTTTTTAAATTACTCAAGAATTCCCTTCATCTTATCTTTAAAGCTCTTTTTAGGCCTATCGTCGCCGGGAAGTTCAACAACTAAGTCAGGATTATTCCAATTATGAAGCATAATCTTCTGCTTCTCCGTAAGTCCTGTTGGTATGCTTACCTTTAGTGTTACGTACTGGTCACCTTTTATTTTATCATTTCTCAAGCTTGGTACACCACAATTTTTAAGCGTTACAACTGTATTGGGCTGTGTTCCCGGTTTAACAGTATACTTCTGTTCACCATATATTGTATTAATTGATATTTCTCCGCCAAGAATTGCCTCTGTAAAAGAAATGGCCTTTTCGCTGTAAATATCCATTTCTTTTCTGACAAAATAGCTGTGAGGCTTTACATACACAGTTACAAGCAAGTCCCCATAGCCGCCGCCATTAACACCGGCTTCGCCTTTTCCGGATAGACGAATTGTCTGACCATGGTCAATCCCTTTTGGAATGTTAACTTCATATTTTTTTGTTTTCTTAACAAAGCCAGTCCCATGGCAATCCGGACAAGGTTCTTTAATCTTTTTACCTGTTCCTCGGCAGGCAGAACAAGTTCTAGTTGTCTGCATAGTTCCAAAAATAGACTGCTGAACAACTCTCTCTTGCCCTGTACCATGGCAAACAGGACATGTTTCCGCATGCGTACCGGGTTTTGCTCCCGTACCGTTACATGTATCACAGGCATCAGTTACATTAACCTGAATATCTTTTTTGCAGCCGAATACAGCTTCTTCAAACGTAATCTGTATAGTGATATTTAAGTCACGGCCTCTCTGAGGTCCATTACGTCTTGAAGCACTTCCGCCTCCAAAACCAAACATGCTGAAAATATCGCCCATATCGAAGTCGCCAGCATTGTAAAATCCGCCTGCTCCGCCGCCTTGGTCAAATGCAGCGTGACCAAACTGGTCATACTGAGAACGTTTCTGCGAATCACTAAGGATTTCATAGGCTTCATTTACTTCTTTAAATTTTTCCTCAGCACTTGTATCACCAGGATTTGCATCAGGATGATATTTTTTAGCCAGTTTACGATATGCTTTTTTTATCTCATCCTCACCGGCACTTTTATTTACTCCAAGGACATCATAATAATCTTTTTTTTCTGCCAACTTCTCCACCTGCCGTCAAATATAGTTAATCACAGCATAACGACTTTGTCGATACGCTGAAAGAAGCGGCTTTCAAAAGAAAGCCTCTTCTTTGTGTCACTAGTATATATTACATTTCTTTGAAATCACCGTCAACCACATTAGGATCTCCGTTAGCATTAGCTCCAGGAGCGCCCTGTGCACCTGCCTGAGCACCTGCCTGAGCACCTGCCTGTTTGTATAATTCTTCAGAAATCTTATAGAACTCATTTTTAAGAGATTCTGTTGCTGTTTTAATTTCTTCTACATCAGAATCCGTCATTGTTTCAACATTTTTGTTTTCAACAGCTGCTTTTAATTTTGAAACTTCATTCTGAACTGTTGTCTTGTCAGCTTCTGAAATTTTGCCTTCAAGCTCTCCAAGTGTCTTCTCTGTCTGGAAGATGAGTGAATCAGCCTCATTCTTAACATCGATAGCTTCTTTACGTTTCTTGTCTGCATCCGCATACTGCTCAGCTTCTTTAACTGCCTTTTCAATCTCTTCATCGTTGAGGTTTGTTGAAGCTGTAATAGTGATATTCTGCTCCTTGCCTGTGCCAAGGTCTTTTGCTGATACATGAACAATACCGTTGGCATCAATGTCAAATGCAACTTCAATCTGAGGAACACCACGTCTTGCAGGAGCAATACCTTCAAGTCTGAAGCTTCCAAGAGACTTGTTATCTTTTGCAAGAGGTCTTTCACCTTGTACAACATGTATATCAACTGCAGTCTGATTATCATCAGCTGTTGAGAATATCTGTTTCTTGTTTGTAGGAATTGTTGTATTTCTATCAATAAGTTTTGTTGCTACACCGCCAAGAGTCTCGATGCCGAGTGAAAGTGGTGTTACATCAAGAAGAAGAATGCTTGATGCACCTGCATCGCCTGCAATCTTTCCGCCCTGAATCGAAGCACCGATAGCAACACATTCATCAGGATTAATTCCTTTGAATGGGTCTTTGTTTGTAATTTTCTTAACTGCATCCTGTACTGCAGGAATTCTTGTTGAACCGCCTACAAGGAGCACTTTATCAAGTTCGCTTGCTGAAAGGCCTGCATCAGAAAGGGCATTTCTTACAGGGCCTAAAGTTTTGTCGACAAGGTCTGCTGTAAGTTCATCAAATTTTGCTCTTGTAAGAGTAATGTCCAAATGTTTAGGTCCATCCTGATTCATTGTGATGAAAGGCAGATTAATATTTGAAGATGTTACTGTTGAAAGTTCTTTCTTTGCCTTCTCAGCAGCTTCCTTTAATCTCTGCATAGCCATCTTATCTGACGAAAGATCCATGCCCTCTGTTTTTTTGAATTCGCTTACAAGATAATTCATTACTCTGTTATCAAAGTCATCTCCGCCGAGTCTTGTATCACCGTTTGTGGCAAGAACCTCTACGACACCGTCACCGATTTCAATGATGGAAACATCGAATGTACCGCCGCCAAGGTCATATACCATGATTTTCTGCTCTTTTTCGTTATCAAGACCATAAGCGAGTGCAGCGGCTGTGGGCTCGTTAATAATACGTTTTACATCAAGACCGGCAATTTTACCTGCATCTTTTGTTGCCTGTCTCTGTGCATCTGAGAAATATGCAGGTACAGTTATAACTGCCTCTGTTACTGTTTCCCCAAGATAACTTTCAGCATCTGCCTTAAGCTTCTGAAGAATCATAGCTGAAATTTCCTGAGGCGAATAATTTTTGCCATCAATATTTACTTTAAAGTTTTCACCCATATGACGCTTAATTGAACTGATTGTTCTGTCCGGGTTTGTAATAGACTGACGTTTAGCAGAGTCACCTATAAGACGTTCACCGCTCTTTGCAAAGCCCACAACTGATGGTGTTGTTCTTGCGCCGTCTGAATTAACAATAACAATAGGCTGCCCGCCCTCCATAACTGCTACACATGAATTTGTTGTACCAAGGTCAATACCAATAATTTTTCCCATATTAAATTCCTCCTGAATATCTACAATGTTAATTTTTTTTAATCAATTTTCTTTAATTAGTTTGTTTAATTAATTTTTCTATAATCAGTTAGCTACTTTAACCATGCTGTGTCTGATTACCTTGTCTTTATATTTATAACCCTTCATCATATCTATGATAACTTCATTTTCACCATAGGCATCGTCATCAACATGTGCGATTGCAGCATGAAGGTTTGTATCAAATTTTTCTCCGAGTGCTTTGATTTCCTCGACACCCATAGCAGAAAGAATTTCTTTAAGCTGTTTATCTGTCATTTTAACTCCCTTATAAAGAGGATCAGTTTCATCAATTTTTCCTTCAACCGATGATATTGCTCTTTCAAGGTTATCAAATATGGGAAGGAGCTTTTCAATTGTATCTCTTACTCCATCGTCATACATGCTTGTTTTTTCTTTTGCTGTACGCTTTCTAAAGTTATCAAACTCAGCAAGAGTTCTCTGACATTTGTCCTGCATATCTGCTAATTTAACACCAAGCTCCTCTATTTCTTTTTCATATTTTGCATTTTTATTTTTAAAAAATCCTTTTTTTTCAGCTTTTAGCGCTTCTTCGCAGCTCTCTGCTTTGTCATCTGCCAATTCTGTCTCAACAGCATCTTCTACAATGCCTTCAACCTGTTCAGTCTGCTCTCCATTTATAGTTTCTTCCGTTGTTTCTGTTGTTTTTGCTTCTTTATTTACTTCTTTATTCTCTTCACTATTCATCTAGCTTATCCTTCCCTTCAATAGCTTTGTTTTTTCTTTTGGCTATTGAGTTCATTACGTTCTCAATATTTTTAGCCATTCCGTTTAGAACAGATATGACCTGTGCATAATCCATTCTGGTCGGGCCGATAATTCCGATTGTACCGTAAATATCGTTTCCCACTTTATAGCTTGTTTTTATTACACTGCAATTTTTCATTTCTTCAAGTTCATTTTCCCCTCCGATTGAAACATCAGTGCTTCCATCTGTACCTTCTCCGATTATGTTAAGAAGTGCTTGTTTTTCTTCAAGTGTCTTAAATAAAATTCTTGCAGTATCAACATCACTGAATTCGGGGAAAGAAAGCATGTTTTTTTCTCCACTGAGATGTACTTGAACACTCTCTGCCGATATAATTGTTTTTTTAATATCCTTAAGCATCGGTTTGAAAAGCTCTTGATGATCCCTGATAATAAGAAGTATATCTCTTATTACTTCATCAGTCATATCGTCCCGGTTTTTTCCCTTAAGTAAATCGTTAACAGAATTGCTCATTTCATTTAGCTTTGTGTCATCAATAGATTCCTGAGTAGGAATTATATAATTCTTTATATGATTTTCTCCTGTTGCAACCACAAGCATTACGGAAATATCGTCCAATGGTAAAAGTCTTACTTGCTTTAGTTTTGTTTTTCTAACAACAGGCTCCGAAATAAACGTAGTATAATTCGTTAATGCAGACAATGCTTTTGCCGTTTCTTCCATTAGATGATCTATTTGATTTATGTTATTAGCTATAATTTCTTTAATATATTTAATATAGCTCTCATCATCTTCTGATGAAAAATTTTTTTGAACAAGACTATCTACGTAATATCTGTATCCCTTATCTGAAGGTATACGACCGGCTGAAGCATGAGGCTGGACAATAAGACCCATTTCTTCCAAATCGCTCATTTCGTTTCTGATGGTTGCCGAACTAACGCCAAGATTATATTTCTTAGCAATTGTTCGAGAGCCGACAGGTTCTGCAGTATCGGTATAATCTTTTATTATAGCCTGAAGAATTTTTACTTTTCTTTCATTCAACTGCATCTTTACCGACTCCCTTTTCTTTGTTAGCACTCATTAATCGTGAGTGCTAATCTTTAATACATAAAATAGCACCTTCCACATAATATGTCAAGTGCTTTTTAAAATATTTTATTAAGACCTTATGAATTTTTCAAATACCTGATTAGAAACATCAATACCTCTTTCGCTTAAAAATAGTCTGTCATTTTGAGACACTATAAGTTCTTCTTTTATAAGCTCTTTTAATTCATCCCCATATACATCATAAATATTATGAGAAAATCTGTCTCTAAAATCACTTTCGGAAATCCCTTTTGTCATTCTAAGCCCCATAAACATAAATTCTTCCTGTTTTTCTATAACCGACAGCTTTTCAACATCTGTAATCAATTTTTTAATATTACCTTTTGATTCTGTATATCCTTTAAAATCGTATACATTATGAAATCTTTCACCGTTTATATAAGAATGAGCGCCAAGACCAAAGCCTCTGTATTCCTCCGTTTTCCAATATACCTTATTATGCTCACATTCATATCCTTTTTTAGCAAAATTGCTTATCTCATATCTGGAATACCCGTTCTGCGCAAGAATTCTATTTGCTGTATAATACATATTCCTGTCCAAAGTATCATCTGCCTCATGAATTACACCCTTTTGAGCCATTTCATAAAAAGGAGTTCCTTCCTCAATAATAAGACTGTATGCTGAAATATGCTCGGGACCCAGAAATATAACATTCTGCAAAGTTTCCTCCCAATCCCCAATCGTTTGATTGGGCAGCGAAAACATCAGATCTATATTTATATTTTTAAAGCCAGCTTCTCTTGCTTCAATATAATTTCTTTTAAAATCATCTGCAGTGTGTATCCTCCCCAAAGCCTTCAAATGTTTATCCTGCCAAGACTGAAGTCCCATGCTTAAACGATTGAAATACATCTGCATAAGTTCATTTAATTTTAATTTATCCAGCGTGCCGGGGTTAGATTCAATCGATATTTCTGCATCATCTACATCATATTTTGTAAACACTGTATCCATTATTTTCCCCAAAAACCTCGGCTGCAATATTGTAGGAGTGCCTCCGCCAATAAATATCGTCTTTATCTTTCTATCTGTAAATTCGCTTGATGCTTCACTGATTTCCGAACAGAGTGCATTAACATAATCTTCGAAATATGCATTCATCCCCCCAAAAGACGGAAAATCGCAATATAGACACTTTTTTATGCAGAACGGTATATGAATATATAATGAAACATTTTTTTTCAAAAAACCAACTCCAATAATCTATTTTTCAAACTCATCATAACTATATATTAGCTGTCCGCTTTCGTCAAATCCTTCAATATGTATCGGTAAAATATAATCGCCGCTGACCCCTGATTCAATTGGCAGCAAATCAGAATAAAAAAAGCCGCCGTCATTCACCTTAATATCATATGTCCCATATTCCTGCTTGCCTTGCGTAGAATCGTCGCTTCCCAATGTAACTTTAACGTTTTCAATGTTTTTATCATTGCACAAGCCATATAGAAAATTGAATTCGTCATCATAAAATGCCCCATTTTCTTCCACAGGCAAATGCCCGTCAATTGAACCCCCGCTTGATAATGCCCATGTTCCAAACCAAGTCTTTTGTGTCTGCACTGCCGACAGTCCATCATCTATTCTGCCGATAGCAAGTGCTTTGTTTCCCATTCTCTTAATGTAAAGTATCTCTTTTGAAGGTCCATAGTGTAAACCCTTTTCACAAGCATAGAACACATCCTCAGGTGAGCGGTATTCGTGATTAATTCCGCTGAATTTAAATGCGGCAGCAATTAAAATAATTATAATATAAATGCCAATTTGTTTTACTCTGTTTATTTCATTAATTCCTCTCATAATGTATTTTCGCCTTCCTCTAACGGAACTTCAAAATATATTTTTCTTCCATAATAATTATAATCTATTATCAGCTTTTCAGCGTCTTCCGGAAAATCATTTATAAACATCTGATGCTTTGAAATAACACCGCCGTTGCTTCCTCCGCCGGATGAGAAATATGTATTTCCTTTTTCATCTTTTACACATGTTGCTGACAAATCAAAAGACCAATCAATGCTTGTAGAAAAAGCATCCTTCCACGTTCTGTACCTTATTTCAAGTTCACCATTATCATAATACAGCAATTCTTCAAGCTGTATATTCATATCGTCAATCTTTGTTTTGTTATCACACTTAATCGAATATATTAACTCAGCATCATCATGTTTAATATCATATCCGGTAAAAAACTGCGTACGAATAAAGCTTTCTGTGTATTCAAATGCAGGTACAGCAATCATAATAATTGCAAATATAGCTACAACTCTTGTAATCAGCCATATATGTCCAATAACCGGATTATGCACTTTATTAAGTTCTTCACCTATATCGTCGGCATTGCCCATAAACTCAATCGCTAGCTTCTGAGCGTCTGCTTCGGTAATATCATCTGCAATCAAGTCATCATACAAATCCTTTATATGTTCATTTAATTCTCGTCTTATAATCTCATGGTCATATTTAAATTTAACATGTTTAAGTACTTTATCAGTAAACTCTTTGCTTTCAGGAAAAGGCATAGCTTCCAACTCCAATCACCTTGTCTACTGACATTGTAAATGCTTGCCATTGTTTTCTTTCATCTGCAAGAAGCCTAATACCCTTTGCGGTCATGGCATAGTACTTTCTTGTTTTACCGTTTTCTGCTTCTTTCCTGTATGATTTCACTACACCTGCATTTTCCATGCGGTGAAGCACAGGATACAGTGTTCCTTCTTTAAACTCAAATGTATTGTCGCTTCTGTCCTTCAATTCCTTTATAATTTCATATCCGTACATATCCCTTTCATTTAAAAGCACTAAAAGCATAAGCACAGTGCTTCCTCCAATTAAGCCTTTATCTATTTCCATATTCAATCCTCCTTATACCTTGATTATCTATGTATATCATACATAGATAATCAAGGTATGTCAAGCAAAAAAATACAGCAGTTATAAACCGCTGTATTTATAATTTTATTCTTCTTCAAGTTTAAGTACACTCATAAATGCCGACTGAGGAACAACTACGTTTCCTATCTGACGCATACGTTTCTTGCCTTCCTTCTGTTTCTCAAGAAGCTTTCTCTTTCGTGAAATATCACCACCATAGCATTTTGCTAAAACATCCTTGCGCATTGCGCTGACTGTCTCTCTGGCAACGATTTTAGCGCCGATTGATGCCTGAATAGGGATTTCAAAAAGCTGTCTTGGAATTTCTTTTTTAAGCTTTTCACAAATCTTTCTTCCTCTTTCAACAGCAACAGAAGAATGTACAATAAAGCTTAGTGCATCAACAACTTCCCTGTTTACCAAAATATCAAGCTTTGTGAGCGTTGCCTCCTGATATCCCAAAAGATTATAGTCAAATGATGCATATCCACGGCTTCTTGATTTTAAAACATCAAAGAAATCGTAAATAATTTCATTAAGCGGCATATGGTAAACAAGCATTACCCTGTTTTCATCCATATATTCCATACTTATATACTCGCCTCGTCTTTGCTGACAAAGTTCCATAATAGAACCAACATAGTCTTTAGGCAGTATAATTTCAGCCTTTACAACAGGCTCCTCCATCTTGGCTATTCGTGCAGGATCCGGCATATTGCTCGGATTAGAAAGATTAATCACCGTATCATCTGTAAGATAGATTTTATAAATAACACTTGGAGCTGTCGTTACAAGGTCAAGATTAAACTCTCGTTCAAGTCTTTCCTGTATTATTTCAAGATGCAGCAGTCCAAGAAAACCACATCTAAAACCAAAGCCCAATGCAACTGACGTTTCAGGCTCAAAGAATAACGATGCATCATTGAGCTGAAGCTTTTCAAGTGCATCCCTAAGGTCAACATATTTGGCACTGTCAGCAGGAAAAACACCGCAGTATACCATAGGATTTACTTTTTTATACCCAGGCAACGCCTCTGCCGTTGGATTATCATCATCAGTAACAGTATCACCTACGTGTGTATCAGCAACATTTTTAATGCTTGCGGTAATATATCCTACATCGCCGGCCTTAAGCTCATCACAAGGGATATACCGTCCTGCTCCGAACACACCCACTTCAACAACGTCAAATTCTTTTTTTGTTGCCATAAGGCGTATTTTAGTTCCTTTTTTAACCGAACCGTCAAACACGCGAATAATGACAATAACGCCTTTATACTGGTCATATATTGAGTCAAATATAATCGCCTTTAAAGGAGCATCCTCATCACCGTTTGGTGCAGGAATATCCTTCACTATTTTTTCAAGAACAGCTTTTATGTTTATTCCGTTTTTAGCCGAAATAAGTGGTGCATCTGCCGCAGGGATACCAATTACATCTTCAATGTCCTGAATAACAAGCTGAGGATTTGCACTCGGCAAATCGATTTTATTTATTACAGGCATAATCTCAAGATTATTGTCAATGGCAAGATACACATTTGCAAGTGTCTGTGCCTCAATACCCTGTGCTGCATCAACAACAAGTACTGCACCCTCACAAGCCGCAAGGCTTCTTGATACTTCGTAGTTAAAATCTACATGCCCGGGGGTATCAATAAGATTAAATATATATTCATTGCCGTCATCAGCTTTATATACCAGTCGAACTGCCTGTGCCTTTATTGTAATTCCTCGTTCTCTTTCCAAGTCCATGTTGTCAAGAACCTGATTCTGCATTTCCCTTTGAGTAAGCAGTCCGGTTTCCTGAATAAGCCTGTCCGCAAGAGTACTCTTGCCATGGTCAATATGTGCAACAATACTGAAATTTCTTATTTTGCTTTGTCTCTCCGAAGACATGTGTATCCTCCTCAAAAATGTATCTTAATTAATGATTAAGTATACCATAGTTTATTTTTTTTAACAACCAAATTTAAACTTGATAAAACTTGATAAAAACCTGATAAAAACCTGATAAATGAAAAAAGCACCCGATTAAATCGAGTGCTTTTTTTGCAAACAGTTTTAAATTAAAGGGGGTATTATACAGAAATGGGGCGATTCCTGTATGTATCAAAGCATTATCTTTAATACACTTATACTATACTATTACTATATGTATAAAATGTGAACAAAGAATGAAAATTTTCCAAACAATTGGTTAAGGCAACATTAACTTGAAAAATTTGTTTATATCCATTATTTACTTAACTTGTGTTATAATTATAATAATATATATCCAAAAAAACTCAAAGGAGGTTTGTATATGAATTTTGTTGATTTGATTATCAAAAAGCGTGACGGCGGTAAGCTTACCAAAGAAGAAATTGAATTTTTTATTAAAGGCGTAACCGATTCATCAATTCCTGATTATCAAGTTTCTGCTATGCTTATGGCTATTTATTTTCAAAGCCTTGACAGCGAGGAAACATCTGAACTTACACTTGCAATGGCCCATTCAGGCGGAACTTTTGATTTGTCATCAATTGATGGAATAAAAGTAGACAAGCATTCAACAGGTGGAGTTGCAGATACGACAACATTGATACTTGCACCGTTGGTTGCAAGCTGTGGTGTTCCTGTAATAAAGATGAGCGGACGAGGTCTTGGCTTCTCCGGAGGAACACTTGACAAACTTGAATCTATTCCCGGTTTCAAAATTGATGTTACAGAACATCAAGCACTCGAATATGCCGCCACAAGCGGAATAGTTTTAATGAGCCAGACAGACAATCTCACTCCTGCTGACAAAAAGCTTTATGCTCTTCGTGATGTAACCGGAACTGTTGAAAACATTCCTCTTATCTCCGGAAGCATTATGTCAAAGAAAATAGCAGCCGGTGCCGACGCAATAGTACTTGATGTTAAATGTGGAAGCGGTGCCTTTATGAAGGACTATGATTCTGCCGCAGAACTTGCATCAACTATGGCCGAAATAGGCAAATCAGTCGGCAGAGAAGTAACTGCAGTAATAAGCAGCATGGATCAGCCCCTTGGAATGAACATCGGAAATTCCCTTGAAGTAATTGAAGCAATTGAAACCTTAAAAGGAAATGTTGGCGGCGATTTATTGGATGTAGCTCTTACTCTTGGCGCTTACATGCTGATGGGTGCAAAAAAAGTATCAACGGTTGATGACGGAAAAGCAATACTTACTGAAAACATCAATAACGGAAAAGGTCTTGAAAAATTCAAAGAACTTCTTTTACAGCAAGGCGGCAATGCGGACATTATTGATAACTATACTCTTTTGCCTATATCTCCCGAAAAGCTTGTACTTAAAGCCGACAAACCCGGGTATATCTATTCAATGAATACAGCCGAAATCGGACGCGCATCATTGGAAACAGGTGCCGGTCGTGCATCGAAGGCAGATAAAATAGATTTTGGTGCAGGTATAATAATGAATGTTCGTATTGGAGATTATGTTAACGTAAATGATGAACTTGCAGTAATATATTCAGCAACAGCTGAAAAATGTGCTTCATCAGCAAAGTATCTCTCATCAGCTATTGAAATAAAAAACGAAAAACCTGAAGAACCAAAACTTATTTTAGATATTATATCATAACAACATAAATCAAAAGGAGGACGACAAATGAAACGTGCAGCAATAGTTATACTTGACAGTGTCGGCATAGGTGAACTTCCCGATGCCGCAAAATATGGAGATGAAGGTTCCAATACTCTTGTAAATATTAAAAAGCACTACCCCGCTCTTGATCTTAAAAATATGTGTGCTCTCGGCCTTGGAAACATCGATGCCGATGGTGCTGAACTGCTTGGCAAGGTTGATGACCCTAATGGTTGCTTCGGCAGAATGTTTGAAACATCAAACGGCAAGGACACAACGACAGGACATTGGGAGATCGCAGGCATTATTACCGAAAACCCATTTCCTACATTTACTCAAACAGGATTTCCGAAAGATATAATGGATAAATTCGAGGCTGCCATTGGAAGAAAAACTCTTGGAAACTGCTCTGCTTCAGGTACTGCGATAATCAACGATCTTGGTGATGAACATGTTAAAACAGGCTATCCTATAGTGTATACATCAGCTGATTCAGTTTTTCAGATTGCCTGCCATGAAGAAGTTATCCCTGTTGATGAGCTTTACAAAATATGCGAAATCGCCAGAGAACTGCTTGTCGGTGATTATGCCGTAGCCAGAGTTATTGCAAGACCTTTTGTAGGCAAAGGAAATGGAAATTATACAAGAACAGAACGAAGAAAAGATTTTTCACTTGCTCCCACATCAACAACCATTCTTGACTTAGTAAAGGAAAAAGGCATGACAGTTGCCGCAATCGGAAAAATCGAGGATATATTTGAGCATAGGGGCATTACCGTTAAAGATCATACAACTAATAACAATGATGGTATTGAAAAGACTATTGAGTATTTTGAGAAGGATTTTGAAGGTCTGCTTTTCACAAATCTTGTTGATACTGACATGATATACGGTCATAGAAACGACATAAAGGGTTATGCAGAAGCACTTATGTATTTTGACAATAAACTGCCTGAAATCATGAGCTCAATGAAGGATGAGGATATTCTCATAATCACAGCAGACCATGGCTGCGACCCTACTACACCAAGCACTGACCATTCAAGAGAATATGTTCCCCTCCTTGTATGTGGTAAAAATGTTAAGAAGGGTATTAACCTCGGCACTAGAAAAACATTCGCGGATGTAGGCGCAACAATAGCAGAATATCTTAATATCGATGAACGATTTGGTGCAACAAGCTTCTTAAAGGATATTTTAAAATGAGCAGAATACAAATTCTTCAACTGACAGAGGGCGCAAAGGCTGCAACAGGGCTGACTGTTGTAATTGATGTATTTCGTGCCTTTACAACTGCCTGCTTTATTATGAATAACGGCGCCGACGGTATTTATTCCGTTGGCACCGTTAATACAGCATTTGAACTTAAGAAAAAAATACCTGATGCAGTACTGATAGGAGAAAGAAACGAAGTAATTATTCCGGGTTTTGATTACGGAAATTCTCCGGCAAACATTGAGCACACAGATTTTAATGGTAAAACTGTTATCCATACGACCAGTGCTGGTACGCAGGGAATTGTAAATGCTGTAAATGCCGATGAAATAATAACGGCATCTTTTGTTAATGCCCCTGCTGTAGCGGAATACATAAAATCCGAAAATCCTAAAACTGTATCTTTTGTATGTATGGGAAAACAGGCAATTGAGCCGTCAGAGGAAGATACATGGTGTGCCGAATACATAAAGTCACTGCTTGAGGGAACAAATTATGATATAGAAAACAAATTAAAAGAGCTTCGTAATCTTGAAGGCCGAAGATTTTTTAGGTCTGATAATCAGGAGCAGTGCCCTGAGCGTGATTTTTTTCTTGCAACACAAATAGGTTTATTTGATTTTGTTTTAAAAGCAGAATGTATTGATAATGATATTCCATTGTTTAAACTTGACTTTGTAAAATAAAAAATCAGTGCACCTCAAATAGATATTTGAAGGTGCATTTTTATTATAAAATAGTTAAAAATAGTATTGACTCTGACGTCACGTAATAATATATGCTGTTTTTGAGGTGATAAATATGAAATTGTCTGTAGGTGAAACTACAAAACTTCTCGGCATCAGTGCCCGAACATTACACTATTATGATGAAATAAGTCTTGTAAAACCATCGGAAACAACTGAGGCAGGTTATCGTTATTATGACAGTGAAGCCTTGTCCAAACTCCAGCAAGTCTTGTTTTACAGAGAGCTCGAATTTTCACTAAAGGAAATTGCAGATTTTTTTAGTAACCCACAATACGATAAGTTTCAAGCTTTAAAATCACAAAGAGAACTTTTAGTTTTAAAACAACAGCATATTGATGAGCTTATCTCACTTATTGATGACACGATGGGAGGAAAACACTATATGAAAAACAAAATCAGTACAACAGCTAACGATATTACTGAGGCAAAGAACAAATATGCCGAAGAAGCACGAGAACGCTGGGGAGAAACCAAGGAATACAAAGAAAGCATTGAAAAACAAGCACATTATACCAAAAAAGATATTGAGATTATCTCAGTTGAGGCTGACAAAATATTTTCTGAATTTGCCACAAATGTTGGTAAATCCCCTGATAACAGTGAAATTCAGGCGCTTGTTTTAAAATGGCAGCAGCATATATCTAAATACTATTATGAATGCTCCAATCAAATGCTATCATGCCTTGGTGAAATATATGTAAATGATGAACGCTTTAAAAACAATATAGACCGATTCGGGGATGGAACGGCACAGCTTATGAGTGATGCAATAAAAGTGTACTGTGAAATCTAATCAATAAAAAATCCGTGAAAACAAATGTAATCACGGATTTTTTATTATTCATCTGATGGTTCAGGAACTTCACCGTCAAAGACCAACTCTGAAAGCTTCGAAAACATATCCTGCGGAGGAATTGCAATGCCTCTTTTTTCGTCAGCCAATACTATAATTGTATCACCCGGCTTTATATTAAAAATATCTCTTGCTTCCTTTGGGATTACAAATTGTCCCTTTTCTCCCACTTTAACAGTCCATGCATATTTTCCTTTAGCAGCAGCCATATACTTTCTCCTAATCTTAGGTGTGACATGTATGATTTATATAATTAAACATAATCTTACTTTTTTAATTAATGAATGTCAATAATCTTAGTACTATAAGTACCCAGTATAAACAGCTATGGCGTTTGCCATAGCTGTTTATTTGATTATTTCATTCCATATGGCTTTTTAATACAAAATGTCTTGTTTTCATTCATATAATCCGTAACTAAATCAAGGCACTCACCGAAATGACTGTTTTAAACGAATTTTTTTCACATATACTATATAAAAACAAAAAGGTAAAATTATGAATAAAAGATCATCTAATAACATTTTATTTTCGGAAAATAAGTATACCGACAGACATGGCATAGAACATAATATTTTTCATAAAATCAACTCTGAACCTGCCGACAAAGACTCCATATATGAAGCATTATTAAAAACATTAGGAAAATATCCGAATAAATAATGGAAGTGATTTTAATATGATTGCTTTATATGCAAGACAGTCTGTAGAAAAGGAAGGTAGCGTCAGCATTGAAACTCAGCTGGATTACTGCAAGTCAATGATAAAAATCAATGAACAAAGCAAAGAGGTTAACTATTATATTGATAAGGGATTCAGCGGCGGTAATATAGAAAGACCCGCATTTCAACAACTTATTAATGATATAGAACTAGGTAAAATTGAAAAGGTAATAGTATATAAATTAGACAGAATCAGTCGTTCTCTGTCTGACTTTGTAAACATTCAAAAAATATTTGAAAAATATAACGTTGGTTTTGTTTCATCTCAAGAGTCATTTGACACTTCTTCGCCATATGGCGATGTTATATTGAAAATACTTATGGTTTTTGCAGAGTTTGAAAGAACTTCTATTATTAACAGAGTACGAGACGCTTATCAAAAGCGCTCAGATATGGGATTTTATATGGGCGGACGGCAGCAATATGGATTTGAATTAAAGGATACTTTAATAGATGATAAAAAGACAAAAATGCTTGTTCCAATCAAAGAACAAATGGAACATGTAAAATTCATCTACACTTTATACTCTTTAAATAATGTTTCTTTACGCAAAGTTCAGAAAGCACTAATAAAAAATCATTTTATACCGAGTATAGGCTCGGGATGGCCCCCCTCAAAAATAAATGCAATATTAAAAAATCCTGTATATGTTAAAGCTGACATAGATATTTATAATTACTTTTTGTCCAAAAATGTAAATATAATAAATAGTCCGCAGCTTTTCGACGGCTCTCATGCTGCGGTGCTTTACGGACGCACATGTCACTGTTCTACTCTAAGTGACTGGTCGGATATGAAACTTGTACTTGCTCCGCATGAAGGTGTGATATCATCTGACATATGGCTTAAATGTCAGCAAAAAACGCATCGAAACAAACAACTTGGGAAAAGTATGTCAAATCAATCTAGCTGGCTTGCAGGAAAAATATACTGCGGATTATGTGGGAAAAAAATGACTACTATCAACAGTTCACGTTCAGATGGTACTAAACGTATTTATTTTACATGTTCAAATAAGTTGAATAAAAAGACTTGTTCTGGAACAGTAACAATTCATGCAGATGATATCGAAAACCTTATTTACACATTTATAATAAGCAAACTATCAAAAATAAACACAATCCCAAAAACTTTTGGCTATCATAAAATTCAACAAATATATAATATAAAAACTAAGCTGGCAGAACTCTCAGAAAAGAAAAATCAATTAAAAAAATTCCTTTTAAGCGCAGAGCTTAATATAATAGCCGCTGAAATGGTTAATTCACAAGCCGAACAACTCCATAATGAACAATGTATTCTCATTAACAAGCTTAATTCACTTCAAAAAAAAGATTATCAACATATAGACTCGGATTTTCTGCTCGATTTGTGGACAACTGCTTCTTTTGAAGAAAAAAGGGCAGTCAGCGACATACTAATTGAACGTATTAACATTTCAGGTGATGGGGATATAGAAATAGTGTGGAATATATAACATAAAAACCCGGTATAAAAATACCGGGTTTTTAAACATCAAATTATCTTGCTTTCTTCTTTAATGCAAACGCTGCTCCTGCAAGAACTATACATCCAACCATTACACCTGCAACCACTGTAGTATTAATACCGCCTGTCTCGGGTGATGCTACTGTACTTACTGTACTTGCTTCTTTTATTGCAGATTTTTCAACAACAAATCCAACCGGTGAGAAGCTTGAAAGTGTTACAGTTACTGTATTATTTGAAACAGAATCGGGCTGAATAACTTCCCAAGCGCCATTATGATAATGAATAACTTTTACATCATCGCCTGCCGATACACCAGTAACCTGGAATGAGATTGTTGCTGAGCTGCCTTCTTCAAGACCTTCAAGATTAACATCAACTAATGAAAGAAGCGCCATTCCGTCAAGTTCAGGAGATATTTCCTCACCAAGATTTCCATCTTCATCAAACAAATACGAAATATCACTGTATTCGCTTGTAATGGTATCTTTTGTGAGAAGATTAATTGAAACCTGACTAGGGCTTACTTCCTGACCATTAACAGTTACGCCAGTAACCTTCACCTCGTTTTCGGGTGAATCAGCCGCAAAAGCAGTCATACTCATTGAAAAACATGCGGCTAAAGCAAGAGCTATAATTTTTTTAAATTTCATACATTAGTCCTCCTTAGTAATTTGATTATAAAATAAGTGTAAAATCACTTTTTGTAATTCAGCATCATCAACATAATATTCTGTAAGAGTATTATCTGTATTATTTTCTCCTTTTACAGTTATCATATTTATAGATGTATTTGCAAAAGCCTGTGATGCTAAATATACAGCACTGTCAGCTGAGATATCCGTAATTGAATACTCATTTATTGTGTTTAGCAAATCATTAATAAATAATGGGCTTGTCCTGCATTTTTCCTTTAGTGCTGAAATAAAAGACTCTAAGTATATTTTCTGATTACTTTCTCTTTTCCTTGCACTAACAGCATCCTCCTTGTCTCTGTACCTTAGATAAGAAAGTGCAGTTTTTCCATACAATGTCACTGTATCGCCGTTTTTGCCTATGTTTTTAATATCCTGTACTAGGGTTACACTTACGCCTCCAACCGCATCGTTAACAATCGGAACCGCATCCATGTAGCCTGCAAAGTACCCATTTATAGGTATACCATACATCAGTCTTGAAACGCTGGTTTTTGTCAATTCACAGCTGGATGCTTCATCTAAACCATATGAATAAGCAAGTGCTATCTGTGATTTTTTTAGTCCCACATTATTGCCATTCACATCATATATATCTATATCCGTCATTGTATCTCTTGGTATAGATATTAATGTAATTGATTTATCTTGATCATCTACAGCTGCCAGCATAATTACATCGGCTTGGTGCTTTGAATTATCGGAATTTGAATTTGTATCAACTCCAAGTAATAGTATGTTTATCATATTGTCCTTATATTTATACCCAATACCATCAACATATAAATCTGCATCCGCTTCATCTTCCTGACCGTTATCACCAACATCAGTCATAGGAGCCAAAGCATTGGCAATGAGCTTTTTTCTTCCAAGGACTTTCATACCATATACAATTGAAGCCATAACCGCAACAATAATTAAAACCACCATGCAGATTTTAGGTGCCTTGCTCTTAGTTTGGTTTTTTTCATTGTTATCGGGTTCATTCACTTTCAATCAACACCCCCTGTACAAGGAAACGGTCATTTCCTGAACACGTAGATAGCGTAATTATTTTATCATCTGTGCCAACATCAACCGAATCATTAATTATAGATGACATGTTTCGCATATTGAAAATACTGTCAATATACTCCTTTCTTCCCTGCTCGCTATTATAATCAAAGCTAAGAAGCAGATGCCTGTCATCAAAAGTATAGGCCGCAAAGATTTTATAAGTAAATATATCATTTTCAGTACACACGGTTATTTTGTCATGTTCCGAAAAGAAATCTTCACTTCTAAACTCTTTAAGGGAACCGAATGCTGTATTATTGTGCATATTATGTCCATAAACTACAGTGTTAAAGTCAGAAAAATCTTTAGCATTATAGTCCTGGGTAAAAATAGCCCCAGCAGAAGACTCACTCCCATCAACAGCATGATCAAGATAATATTCATTTGAGTCAGAACTTTGAACAATTGGGTAATCAATCTCAGTTCCATCTATATTAATCCATGCATAAATATCAGGATTTGCCTTCTTAAGTTCATCAAAATCTATTGGGATATTCTTTTTAGACTTAGTATCTGCACTGTTTTCATAAGCCTTGTTACGAATATCCTGAGTAATTTCATTTGTTTTTTTTTCTTCCATTTTACTTCTAATAAGTAATACAGCACAAACTAAGGCAACTGACAGAGCAAGTATTATTATTATGTTGTAAACCTTATTCGTGTTTCTTATGTTTTTTTCCAATGAATTACCTTCTCTCAAAAACTGATTATGCCGTACAACGGTCAAAACCGGCTTCTTTGTCTTCAGCTGCTTTTTGTTCAACTCTGTTATTTACTTCTTCAGGAGTCTTATAAGTAGGAATAAGCAAATGAAGCAGAGCTCTTACTTTCTCATTATCACTATTATTAACATATTTTTTCATAAGAGCAATACCATCTTCAACGCTCTTTCTATTAATCGTTTCTGAATTCTGCTCTATAAATATTTTGTCCTGTGATGTACTGCTGTGTACTCCATCCTTAATAAGAAGTTCCTCATAGAGCTTTTCACCAGGCCTTAATCCGGTTTCCACAATATCAATTTCATCATATGGAGTATAACCTTCCAATCTGATAAGATTTTCGGCAAGGTCAATTATCTTAATCGGATCACCCATATCAAGAACATATATCTCAGCATTTTTAGCCATTGCTCCAGCCTTAAGCACAAGTGCAGCTGCTTCCGGAATAGTCATAAAATATCTTATTATTCTCTTGTCTGTTATTGTTACCGGTCCGCCATGTTCAATCTGCGACATGAAAATAGGTATAACCGAACCATTTGAACCAAGAACATTGCCAAATCTAACAGCGGCAAAATCAGTAGGACATTTCTCAACGTCCGCCATCGATTTAATCATCATTTCGCAATATCGTTTTGTTGCCCCCATAATATTTGTCGGATTTACAGCTTTATCTGTTGATATCTGTACAAATTTTTCACATTTATATTCTTCTGCTTTTCTAATAAGATTATAGGTGCCTAAAATATTATTTCTTACTGCCTCGCATGGATTCATTTCCATCAATGGAACATGTTTATGTGCTGCCGCATGGAAAACAACATTAGGCCTATATTCATTGAACAGTTCATTTACTCTTGTTTCATCAGCGATACTGCCTATTTCAACAACTATATCCACTTTATTGCCATAAATTTGCTTTAAACTTCGCATAAGAAGATATGCATCATTTTCAGAAATGTCAAATATTACAAGCCTTTTTAATTCTAGGCTCGCTATCTGTCTGCAAATTTCAGATCCAATCGAACCTCCGCCGCCTGTCACAAGCACAGTCTTGTTACTCAATAAACCATCCAGGCTTCCTCTTTCAAAGCGAATTGTTGAGCGTCCAAGCAAATCTTCAATTTTCACCTTCCTTGTTTCTGCAAAAAAGTTGCTTGTTGAATTTTCCATTACCATCATCGTATCCGGCAATATTCTTAATTTGCACTGAAGTTTACCACACATATTAACAATATTTCTTCGTTTTTCCAATTCTAGTGAAGGTATTGCTAGAATAACATCATATACCGGGGATTTCTTTAATATTTCAGGTAATTTATTTATTGGTCCCATAATCGGCACCCCTCTAAGCTTAGTACCAATTTTAGAAACATCATCATCTATAAAAGCCCACACCTTGTAAATGTCTGAATGATTTCTAGTGATTTCAGAAAGCAGCGTTACACCAGAGTATCCTGCTCCGATTATCACAATATTATGAACCAAGTTATATTCACCATTAACGGCATTTTTGATTCCAAATAAAGAATTTCTTGATTTGTCAATGTCAAAAGTTGACCTAAAAGCTCTGTAAGCAAGTCTGAGTGTTAACCACTCCACAAGAGAACATATCGAAAGTGTTATTATAAACAAAGAAGAAAGCGGCATTTCATTGATTGCCATATTAATAATAAGAGTGGAAATGCACCCCAAAATACTTGCCAGACAAAAGCAAAGATATTCTCTTGCCTCTGCATATCTCCATAAACTTTCATTAATATGAAAAGCAAACTGAAATACAGTAACAAATATATACAATATGACCGAATTAATAACGGCACCTTGTATGTTACTCTTTAATCCTGTTATGTCAGTAAGCAGCAAAACTATAAATGATACTGCAAATAGAATTAAATCAGCAAGCATTAATAATCTTTTCCTGTACTTCTTAATTTTGTTCATTGTCAATCTCCAAGCCCTTTAATTATTAGTTTGCAAAATCTCCTGCATTCTCATCTGAAGTACAATACCATTATTTTTTAATATATTCATTGCTTTTTTATAGCTGTTGTATTGGCTTCCATTTCCATGAATGTCGCTTCCTAATGCCACGATATTCCCATTTTCAATCCATCTAATATACTTTTTCCGCCCAAAAGGACTAATTAACGATTCTACATTAAGCTGACCCACAAAGTCCATACTCAATAGTTCACTGACATCCTCGTAAGGATATCTGTCAACATGAACAAGAATAACGTCTAAATTAGATTCCTCTCTAATTGCAAATAAAGTATCGATCATCCTGTCTGTCCATTTATAGCTTGGCATCTCAACCAACATTGCTTTAGTGCCCCTTATGCAAAGTTGGTTAATACAGGGTAGGTTATTTAGGCCTTCACACAGCAATACTTCTGCAGCCGGAATAATTTTAATTATTCCAGAGTAATCGTTTAAAAGATCACTATAACACTTTTCTCTTTTTACAAGAAATTTTTCTATATCATGTCTTTCCGGGTAAAAATGCGGAGTTGCAACAATTGTTGTAATTCCCGCATCAAGTGCAGATGCCAACTGGCACAAAGATGTCCTTATATTACTGCTGCCATGGTCTGCACCCGGAAGTACATGTGCATGAAAATCAATAAATCCAGTGGCATTATCACTCATATTTCACACTCTCATTCGCTATCTTCCTGGACATCGTCATATCCGCCATAACCATATTTATGATACTTTGAACTTCCGTATTTATAGCGACCTGATGAATGCTTGTATAAAGATGTCTTCGGATCAACATCATTAAGAATAAAACCAATAATGTTTGCCCCTAATTGTTCAAGCCGCAAAACTGATTCGCTGAGACTATCTTTTGGTGTTACACCTGCCCTTACAACTATTACATATCCGTTTACCACATTTGCTAATACTGCAGCATCTGTAACAACTGATATCGGAGGTGTATCAATAATAATATAATCAAATTCTTTTTCACATTTTTCTAGAAGATTTTTCATTTGCTTTGATGCAAGAAGCTCAGCTGGGTTTGGAGGGATATGTCCGGAATGAAGAACAAATAGATTCCGCCTTTTGCTCCTGTATATATAAGGCTCTTCCTCAGTTTCGTTTTCCCACGTTGCCAGTCCTGCCAATATCTCGGATAGTCCTACCTTAGTATTTATTTCAAATACACCCTTAGCAGTAGGCCTACGCATATCAGCATCAATAAGTAAAACTTTCTGCCCATTTTGTGCAAGCGTTATTGCTAAATTTATACAGTTTGTAGTTTTTCCTTCGCCCACAAAAGTACTTGTAAAGACTATTTTTTTACAGCCTTCTCCATCTCCTATGAACATTAGATTCGTTCTTGTCGATTTATATGCCTCAACTGCCGCAAACGAGCTTTTTTTACCAAGCATTTTCTGCTTTATACTCTGTTGATTTGTTCTTCTCTCAGTTGCATCATTCTTATTTTTTTTCCAAAGCATTATTTCTTGCTACCTCCATCTAATTCTCCATTACTTAAAGGAGGAATCACACCAAGAATAGGAATGTTAAAATTCTCAATTAAATCTTCCTCGCTTCTAATAACTGTGTCCAACATTTTTTTTAATATTAAAACACCTATAGATAATATACACCCAAGCAATCCTCCTATTGCAGTGTTCCTAATTACATTAGGGGATGACTGTTTTTCAGGAAGCGTTGCATAATCAATTACCTCAACTGATCCCGCTTTTACTACCCTTATGATTTCGGAAGGTGCAACCGTAGCAATTGTATTTGCAATTTTTTGTGCCATTACCGGATCAGCATTCTCAACAGTAACACTAAATGCCTCTGTATTATTTATTGCAGTAGCTTCAATCATTTCACGCAAGTCTTCTACGGTATATTGGTTATTAAGAACATCTGATACTTTATTGAGCACAGCATTACTTGTAAGAATAACTATATACGTCTGAACAAGTTCCTGAGATGTATTCAAATCTGAGCTTGTAATAGCTTCTCTTGATGTTTCATTGTAAACATATAATGATGTTGACGCAGAATACAAAGGTGTAATTAGATAATTAGATATTCCAAAAGCTGCACCTGCAACCAAAAGCGTACATAAAATTATGGTGCCTATTTTATTCCTTATTATAAATAAAATTTGGCCAAGTTCAATTTCTTCGTTCATGATAAACTCCTTCTAAAAAACTCTAAAACTCTTTTCTTACTTAAAACCAGTTGACAAAATTACATAATACATCAAACAATTATTAAAAATCAACTAACTGAATTATCCAAATTTATAGTATTTCTCTTATTCTGGCATAGCATAATCCCAACAACATAAAATAAAATGGTGATGTATAAAACATTGTGTTTCCAAACATGCTGGATACCAAATAAGACCCAATAACACAATAACTGCACAAAACCTCCATAGAAATACGTTTGAACTTTTTTATTAACATAAGCAGTAAGCACACCAAGCCACTTATATAAAAAACGGCTGCGGGTATTCCTAAACTTGCTGCAAATTGAAGTATTTCATTATGCGGTCTGTCATTATCGGCTCCGGCTTTAGCATATGCCTCACCTAAATTATCCGGTCCATACCCGAACAAAGGCTTCTCCTTAATAAATTTAACAGCATTCACCCAAAGAATTCCTCTATTTGATCCTATTTTTAATAGCTGCTGTTCACTGTCGTTACTTTCAGAATTATTCGTGTCTTCATTTGATTCTTTATTGGTTATAGCTTCTCTAAGTATAGATGCATCAGTAGCAGTCTTTTTGAAATCACCAAATATGTTCCATGTGCCAATACATGTTGCAAAACTAACTGAGACAACTATTACTACTGCACATAATACGCGTTTCAAAAGCTTTTTGTTCACAAAAACAGTCAGAATAATCAAAGCAAAAAGAGCTGCTATTACAGCAATCAGCGGTCCCATAGACTTAGCCTCAATAAGTGAATGTGAAAGCAATGCAAGTTCTGAAACTCTCAAAATAGCCCTAAAGGTGTTTTTAACTTTGCTATATGTTTTCTTATCTGTGACAAACAATCCCACCCCGACAGGCAGAGCCATGCAAAGATAATATCCGAAGTGATTTATATTTGCAAATATTCCTTTATTCGGAAAAAATATAGAAAATGCAAAATTAAGTTGTTGACAATTAATAAGGCATATTAGTGAGAGTATTGCTGCTGATGCAACAAATACTTCAGATATTAGCTTATAAAGTTCATTTGACGTTATATGTAATGCTAATATAAATATACCTGCGTAAGCAATATATGTAGATAAGCCATCTAAGCGATAAGAATCACCATAAAATGATACAACTGGATTAGTTGAAAAAATACACGAAAAAACACTCCATATAAGCATTGCAAATAAAAATACAGGAAGACCATTATTAATAGTCAATTTATATTTATATTTGACATCATTCCTTTTAAAATGATTCCAAACCATTAAAAATATCCCAAATAAAACTCCAATTCTTCCAACCGTATTATTTGCAAAATTCAAACGTGTGTAGTCCAAATTGATTATAAGGAAATGCCCTAATAACGGGAAAATGCAAATTAAGCAAAGAAGAAACGCTGCAGCTTTTTCCAGCCATTCTTCCTTTATAAGCAAAAAAATCTCCTTAAGCGTTCTCTCTTTCGTAAGTTCCGAAATCAAATTATTTTCCACTCTCGTCATCCCCTTTATTGACAGACAACGTCGCATCAAATAATCCTCTGTCTCTCTTGTTTCTAATAAATCTCAAGACCGACAAAACAATAAAAATCCCTATAAAAAAGCCTAGCATATCTATCCAAATATCTTTTACCTGACTACCCCTTCCTTCAGAAAACAACTGTATTGTTTCATCAATCAATGCTGTTGCCAAGCCAAAGAGAACAGCTGAACTCATATGTTTTTTTATATTAAAGCGAATAAGTAATATAAGCTCTGTGCCTAAGCATGCAAATTCAAATGCATGCGCAAACTTTCTTAAACATCCATCTGAGGCAGTCCCAGATTCACCAAATCCTTTCCAAAATAAACAAATTAACTGCGTTAGACTATTACTTATTTTAGAAGAAACATCTCCAGATAAAACTGAATTTCCCCATATAAAAACAAGTGTAATTATCAATAAAACTATAAGACTTCTTTGCCTGCTTCGTGCAGTATATTTATCTGACATACTAAATTAAAACCTCGCTATTAAAATCTAAACCCTTATTTAGAAAAAAGTCGACAAGTATACACATGCCGACATCTTATACAAGCAACTGGCGATCCTGCCGACTCCGGTTTAGACCCTATAGCTTTGCGTAGCAAACTTTCATTTGCTTTGCCGATAAAGTATTAACTTAAATTTATTATAGCATTAAACATTAATACTTTGCAAGAAAATATAAGATTTTATTACATTTTTATCCCTTTTAGCCCTCTGCTATTTATGCATATTTTTAAATACATTTATATTAATATAATATGCTTAAATTAGTAATTCCGCTTCACCAAAACGCTGGAAGTGAACTACTTCACGTTCACGTAAGAAACGGAGCGGATTCAATACATCAGGGTCGTCACATAAATCTATCAAATACTCATATGTTGAACGTGCTTTCTGTTCTGCTGCCATATCTTCATATAAGTCCGTAATAGGATCTCCCTTGCTCTGAACATAAGCAGCTGTAAATGGAACACCTGAAGCAGCTGAGGGGAAAACTCCAAGTCCATGTGCAACGTAATACGGGTCAAGCCCTGCTGCAATTATTTCTTCCTCAGTTAAACCTCTCGTTAGCTGATAAACCATTGTTCCTACCATCTCAAGATGAGCCAACTCATATGAACATTTAAGATATAAAAAATAGGTATGCTTGAAAAAGCATGCCTATTCTTACATTAAATTCAAATACTTTATATAGATAATTCTCAATTCTCTATTCCATAAGGGCAGAAACTATTAACATACTAATTTATTTTCAAAATAAAGGAGTGCAGACATTAAAATAATAAATATAAAATGATTGATTAATACATTTTTTAAAGTTTTTTGCGCTAATATTATGTCGTCTTTATTTTTAATATATTTTATATAATCTGTTGCATAATACTCAGTGCTTACTATTAAAATAGTGGCTTTTGAAAAATTAAACATCGTTATTAAATTAGAAACCTTTAATAAATAATACAACGCTATAACCAAATACATAATTTGTCCTAAAGTAAATAAAAATCCGTATTTTGATACTTTGTTTTCATCTTTAATCTTTATTCCAATCGCTGCGGGCAAAACATATAATGACAACTCGCCTAAAATTAACCAAAACATAGATTATCTCCCATCCTAGCAACGCTAAAGTCTTTAGCACGTTATTAATTTGTCTTATTTCGGAGCAGCAGTTCTTATTCAAATTGAGACCGCTCAATATAATTAAGCGGTCTACAAGTTATATTTTGGGGTATAATTTATTCATATTGCTCCCAGATATCCATAGTATATATGTAAAATATTTGCTATCAGCATAAATAGAATCCCTATATTGAAAGTTATCATATTGATTAGGCTTTGAATATACTCTTCGTTTACAATATAACGTGTGAGTATAATTGTATAAACAAAAAAGAAAAAAGTTATAAGAACATATCTTTTATTTGCTTAACTTGTACAATACCTTGATATGATGTATCTACTTTTTTGACTAAGGCTATTTACTGAAGACGTCTTTTCCATTAATAAAAATACTTTTTACATCTCCTTTAATTATTTTAACATAATGTAATCGCACTTCATTATCATCTTTATCATGATCCTTCTCATCATACTCGATTTTTAAAACGTTTCCTGTAAATTCTATTCCAAAACCCGAATTTACTTTTAATAAAAGTCCACTTACTTTATTGGAATTATAACTAATATACACGTCATTATTAAGTACATTATAATCATCCCAATTTATTAAACTTTTATCGATATTATTTGTAACATCAATGTCAACATCCGAACTATTTTTTGTATAAATTATTGTTATGAAACAAAATGCTATCAATATTAATATAATCGTTTTCTTCATATATTCCCCTTAGCATAAAATTTTATTAATTAGGACTAATATAATATATTGTTCATTTAAATTTTAGTTTGTTAAAAAGTTTAAGCAATAGCATTTTAAAAATTACATTTCTTCAGTTGAATTTTGCAAATCTGAAATCAGTTGAATTTTATTTCAAAAGTCTCGTCTTCTAGTTATTCCGCAATTGATAAAAACTATAACCGATATTAATAACATAAAAGTTTTTTCATAAATCTTTTTATGTAAAAACCTCCAAATAATTTAATTTTTTTAGATGTACGCACAATCTTAGTAAAATGCTTAATCAGGCCTTTTAAATAAGCATCTACTTATATGACACCAAAGATTGTAAAAAGGGACATGTTTTAACCAAATTATTCGAAAAAGTTTTTAATATGAAAAAATAAAAGGAACTCTTTTAAGTGAGTTATTTTATATTTGTTCAGTTTCATCTGTCCCGGCACTTTATCCTTCCGGAACATTACCCAGCCGGCTCCGCCAAACACCTCAACATATCTGCCTATATTTTCAGGAAACTTTGAAATTATAACATCTCTAAGGGCTTTCTTTCCTCCAACCCAACCAATAAAACTATCCATAAATTAATCACCCTCTCAATAAATATTGGGGCATTCATTGAAAAGCTTATTTAAAAAAAGTGCCATTAATAATGTTTCATTCAAACATTTAATGGCACTTTGTATCTAACTAACTTTCAAGGGTGGAAGCGTCTGATGGAATATAAATACCAGAGCATCTTTCTTCTCCACCCCACTCTAGCATTTCATCATCTTTATTTTGCACTTTTTTTATTTCAAGCATATAAGTCCTACATTATCAGGATTTCCTGTATCGGTTAGTACATCAATAAAATATATAACATAGCTATCTGAATCAGTCTCAACTTCATAGTTACACTCAAGTTCACTTGTTATTGCGGCGTAATTTTTTGAACCTGAAGTTATCACAGCCCCATCTTTTGATATCATTTTGCCTTGATAAAACTCCATTAAGTACTTAATGCCATCATCAATATCTGATGCCCCTTTTAATGCGTTAGGTGAAAACATGTTTTTTAGGGCTTCACTATCTTTATTGTTTAAGGAGTTTATTATTTCTTCACAACGATCATCTGCAATTTAAGTATCATCTCGAGTGAGAATTCCATATCTAGTACGCACTTCTCCACAAGAAGATAAGCCTACACTAGCTATACTTATAACAAATATAATTAATACTTTTATAGTATTCATATGGCTTCCTTTCAAAGAAGTAAAGACTAATATATTTATATAACCTTATTCACTATGAAAAATATTTATATTATTTTATGCCTAGCTTAAAACAAGCTGCATCTATTGCATCTTCAACATCTTCTTCTGATAGATAGGCTTTAGAGTACGCTTTGCGATCTGCCTCATAAGGTGAATATCTTAATGCAATTTCACCTAAATCTTCAAAACATTGTCGTTCATTACCCTTTAGGTCATTTATTCACCGGTTTCATAATAAAGTATACGTGTTAATTCATCACAAAATGTATTAATATAATACTGCTTATTTTTATAGGCCTTTAATAAATAATACAGCAACATTAATGTACGCAAATCTTTCCGTCTTTCCTTAAACATTAATTTAATAACATCAATGGTTAACTCTGCATTGTATCCTCCTAAAACGGCAACTTATGATTATTAATCCATACACCCACATCAATAATTAGCATTTTTATCATAATTCTATATTCCTTCTTATGTACCTATGTCCCAAGCCGTTAAACCTAAGCTTTACGAGTGGACAATTAATATTGGTAAACTTGTCCGATTTACTGACAAGCAGTTCATCACCTGCCCATTCCGGCTGATAGAGCCTGCATCGAAGAAACCCCGAATTTACAAGCTCTATATGTTTACAATTCCGGCACAGCCTTATTTCAGGTAACAGTATCTTTTTCATTTTTCTCCTCCTCAGTATTCTCAATATAAAAACGGTCAGAATAAAAACCGTTATAAAATCATTCTGTATCATATATTCCCTCTATGCCTTCTCACCTTTTGCGGCATCTGCACGCTGAACTTCACGAAGCAGTAAAATAGTTGCACGTTCTAATTCCTTGTGCCGCCTATCACGTTCTTCATCTGATATATCTGGGAAGTAAATAGTTCCCCGTCCATTCTTATAGTTAAATTCCTGAGGCTCCCTTTTACTCATGAGATAATTCCTCCACACTCTTTTTGTTATTTTATGCGACATAACTCGTACTTTTGCATGCATAACAAACCTGCCTGGGTGCTGTTTTGCCCACAAAAACATTAAGCTGTCTCCTTTATGTCACTGACCATTCACTCGACGAACAATTCCTGTTGTTTTCATATGCATACCTCCATTTTTATAGATTTTTGTGAGTTGTGTTTATATTCAACATACTTTTTTGATTACTTTATAAGCTCCAATAATTGTGATATCCTCTTAATTAAGGAGCGTGATAATATGACTAGAGATGCAAGTAAAGTATTAAATATGCTGAGAAAAACAGTAACGGAACCGATACATATTTCGAACCTAGCTCCACCTATTCTAGTATTATTATTGATAGTAATGTGAACCAAACCATTCCGTGCTCAGATTACAAAAATGAAATAATCAGCATCTTTGATTACCTTACTGAGCTTGGTTTATCTTGAAAAGGTATCATCGTATTCTCAATACCACCTGACTCATAAAGGAACTCACCGCTATAAAATTGCCTTTGATGCTTCATTAAATTTATGGCAACGTCTGTAATAATACCTATAATTGTTGCTTTTGTTACTGCATTAATCACAAATCAATTTTATAGATAAATTACAACCAGTATTGCTGTGATCAAACTGAAAAATATGCTTAAAACAATTTGAACCGTTATTTGCCCTAATTGCAGAAAAAAGCAAGGCGGTAAAGGTTGCCTAATTGCGATTGATCAGGGAATTCAATGGCATATTTTGAGGTTGACAAAGACAGTAGCCATAATTTAGTGTCAATCGTGTCAAATAGAAATTTCGAAGGTGATACATATGTTACTGTATCTGATAGACAGTATTTAAAAATATCAGGTTGCACAATAAATTCTTAATGTATTGAAAATAAAAAACCCCTCATACGCAAATATGAGGGATTCAATAGATGCAGTTGTAGGTACAACAACACCCAGGCAATGTTATTTTATCATATAACCGCTTTTATTTCCATATTTTTTTATAGAAGGAAGTGGTTTTTTTATGTACAAAAATAATGAAATCATCATGTATCTGCGTAAGTCAAGAGCTGATCGTATAGATGCAACAGTTGAAGAAGTACTTGCCAAGCATGAAGCTATACTACAGGAGTATGCCGTTAACTCTTTGGGATTTGAAGTTCCGGAGCAATACATATACCGTGAAGTAGTGTCCGGAGAAACTATAGCCGCCAGGCCTGAGATGCAGCGTGTATTAGCATTAATGGAGAAAGAAACAATAAAAGGTGTACTTGTTGTTGAACCGCAACGTCTTAGCCGTGGTGACCTTGTTGACTGCGGTACCGTAATAAATGCATTCAGATACACCAATACGGCCGTAATCACACCATACAGAGAATATAACCTTGTTGATAAGTATGACCGTAAATTCTTTGAAATGGAGCTGTCACGAGGTAACGATTATCTTGAATATACTAAAGAAATATTATTGCGCGGAAGAGTAGCTTCAATCAAAAAAGGAAATTTCATTGGCAGCATAGCTCCGTACGGATATAAAAAGGTTTTCGTGGATAAACAGCCGGTTCTTGAAGTTGTTCCGTCAGAAGCCGAAGCAGTTAAAATCATGTATGACTTATATATAAATAAAAACTACGGCTTTACTGCAATAGCAAACTATCTTGATAACTTAGGCATAAAACCTAAAAAGGCAAAATACTGGTCTCCTCCTGCAATTAAGGATATGCTTGAAAATCCTGTTTATTGCGGCAAATTGCGCTGGAACTGGCGAAAAGCCGTATTTACTATTAAAGACGGTGAGAAAGTAAAATCTCGTCCAAAAACAACGGACGAAGCATCATGGCTTTGTGTCGAAGGAAAACACGAGGCTATAATCAGTGATGAACTGTACAAAGCTGTGTTAGAAAAACGTGGGAAGAATATAAGAGTGAAATCCAAAGTGGCCGTAAGAAATCCGTTTGCGGGATTATTGTACTGTGAATGTGGCCGTGCAATGACATACAGAACTTACGTGAAAAATGGAGTTGAACGAAGCCCTGCAAGACTTATCTGTGATGATCAACCGCACTGCCAAAATAAATCGGTGCTTTATTCCGAATTTGAAGAGTACGTTGCCAGTTTGTTGGTATCAACAATAGCTGATTTTGAAGTCAAGCTTGTAACTAATGAGAATAATAATTCAGAGAGCTGCCAGGCTATTATTGAAGGATTAGAAAAGGAACTGGATCGTCTGAATCGTAAAGACGATGAACAGCATGACCTGCTTGAAGAAGGATTCTACACAAAAGAAATATTTATCAAAAGGAATATTATGCTTCAGGAAGATAAGGAACGAATAACAACGGCTATAAAGAATGCCGGAGAAACTCTTCCACGACATATAGATTATAAGGAGTTAATTGCAACCTTTACCGAGGCGCTTGATTCCCTGCAGCGTGATGATGTTGATCCGGCAATAAAAAATATGCTGCTGAAAAAGTGCATTGACAAAATCACTTACTCACGGCATACTGAAAACAGAACAAAATATGATAATACGCCTTTTACAGTTAATGTGCAGCTTAGGATATAATGCTGCACTTTTTTTATTAAAGAAGTAGTTCTCTGCAATAAAAATTATTAGCATCAAGTATTAGTAACCAATATCGTCAATTTTTCCATAAACAAAATCATCTTATAAACTCATTCATAAGGCTTGAAACATCATAATTCAAAACATAATAATCTAATAATCATGGTTACTAAGCATATTGATGCTCCCAAATAGCCGTCTCTTTTCACTTCCCTTATTTCTGATATGTAAAAAGATTGCAAACCCAAATTATTACTATTTTTAGTTTTATTCTGTACATCTATATATTTATATAATACGAACAAAGATACAAACATTGAAATGGTTAATATAATTTGAAGCATTATTGGAACAAGCGTCAAGGCTGTTGTAATGATAACTAATATTATAAATGCAAATAAATTATCATAATCCCTTAACCCAAAGCCATTTTTATAATTCCATAGTATTTTTTTAAATAAATGATATAAAGTCACAATTATAGCAAGTATACCTATTATATCTATCAGTCTCATATAACACCTCCAAAATGATACCTATGTTGCATGGATATATTATTTTCAGTATTAATTAAACAACCATAATTGGTTAATTTCTTATCTGATACCAGTATAATAATATAACAACGAGATTTATAAAAAGGGACATAAATTGACAAATTTTTTCATCAATAGTAAGATATAGCTACAAAATAATAGGAACGTGGATGGATTAAAATGATATTTTTTGTTATTACTATTTCAGAAAACAATAAAGAGCTTATATGTACTTTGTTTAAAGATAATAATAAGTTTTTTTATTATATTGCTAATAATATATTACATAATCAGCATAACTCCGAAGATGTTTTACAAGATACATTTGTAAAAATATCTGAAAATATAGAAAAAATTAATGCAATGAACCCTTCCCAGCAAATATCCTTTTGTGTCGTTATCGTAAAAAACTTATCCTTAAATAAACTAAGAAATGAAAAGCACACTGTAACCTCTGAGGATAGTAATTTATTAAATGAGTATTCTATTTCATGCAGTGACACAATAGATGAAAAAATAATTGAAATGGAAAACGTTTGTGAAATCAAAAAACTAATGGAATTGCTTCCTGAAAGTGACAGAGCATTGCTGAATTTAAAATGGGGTATGAAAATGAATTACAAAGAAGTAGCTAATATTTTGAACATAAGTGAAGATTCAGCTAAAAAAAGGGGTCAAAGGATTTTAAAAAAAGTTAAAAAAATGTATGAAGAAGGGAAATGTTAAATGAAAGACTTTAATGAATTATTTGAAACTGCTTCTAATTCCTCTTTCGTTGATCAGATAAATAGTTTAAATCCGAATGAAGATGCTACCTATGTTAAACTATCAAATAATCAAATTGAGTCACTTATTAATAAACTTAGCAGCCTTCCTGAAAAGTATATACACATATTATTCCTTTACTATAATAAGGCAAACATAAGCAACCTTGAATTGTTAAATATAAAAAATGCAGCAAACTATGCCTTTTATTTAAATCAAATACTATCAGCTAGCATTGGCTTAGAAAATTCATTAATAGCTCATGCATCTATGATAATCGCATGCGACAGAGTACTGGCAAATAATACATCAAATTTGCTAAGTAGTATTGACTTTGAATCTATAGAGTACTCATCTGAATTTAAGAGAAAACTCAATAAACTCATTCCTAATTGCTTTGCTACCAAATCACATGTATGGCTTAAAAAAATTGCAGCCATTTTAATTATAATGCTTATAGGTACAACTTCAATATTCACTTTTAATGCAACTGCAAGACAAAAATTATTTAACTGGTTAATTAATACTTTCCCAAAGTACAGTGAATTTTTTGTTACCAGTCAAGATACTGCAACGTCAGATGATTTAAATAAATATCATGCCTTTTATTTACCTGGTGGTTTTAATTTAAGTGAAAAATCCGAGTTAGACACAATAGTAACAGAAGAATATCAAAACAATTCTGATAAATTTATCTGGATATTAAAGAAAATTACAAATGATACACCTATAAATCTAAATACAGAAGATACTGAAATCCAATGGTTTATAAATGATGGAATAGAATATATGTATTGGGAAAAAGATGGTGTCAGTTATATAACATGGGAAAAAGACGGAATAACATTTAATATAAATACAAATGTAGATAAATCCACCTGCATAAAAATTGCAGAATCTGTAAAAAAACAGTAATTTTTTGTCCCTTTTTTGTTTTATATGTGTTATATATTTAAAACATAAAAACAAGGAGGACAAAAATTATGAAATTTAAAAGATTGTTACCTGCAGCAATTGCTGCATCATTAGTTTTATCGTCACAAACAGCTTACGCATATACAGGCACCAGTGCAGAGCTAACTGATGTTTCCGGTTCTGAAGAATCGGACATTATCTGTTTTTGGAGTAATACAAGTACTGTAGTTTCTGATCTTACAATAAAAAATGGTGTAGCTAAGCCATCTGCGGTAGTAATTGCATCATATGAGTCTGCAGATATTTCAGGCGAACTTTACCTTCAGAAAAAAGTAGGCAGCAGATGGGAACGCGTTAAAACTTGGGATATAAGTGGTACAGGCTCAATAAGTACTCAAAAATCATATACCATTATCTCCGGAGAAACATATCGTAGTCGAGTTGTAATTGATGTTGAATATAACGGTCACTCAGAACATATTTATGCAAACTCTGGCAGCGTTACGGCTTCTTGATATAAAAATATCTCAACTTACGAATTGAGATACTTTTAATATATTGCTACCCTTCCCTTAAGTGGAGATATCCGTGATTTTACAATATCTCCACTTAAATTAATATTTATATCTTCTATGTTCCAACTCTTCGGTTCCAATATCGTTTAGTGTAGCCTGTGCCTGCGGTGTTATCATGGTATATTTCTGGCTTAAATATCTTATAGCAGCTCCAAGCTCTCCGTCTCCGCCGCCGTACTGTTCTACAATTATTTTTGCCATTCTTCCGTTAGGCTTCGTAATTTTTATTGGATATTCTAACTTCTTTTCATAGATCCACATCTCAGCAAGCCCCCTTTTCAATTACAGGATTAGAACATGATTTCCAAGGCCAAGGGTTATCAATCCAAGTCCAACTTCCGTTAGCATATGAACGGAACGAACAAAGAGGCCCATAATTTGCTTCATACTGCATTCTAACTACATCTGCAGCTTTAATGATTTTATCATATTCGCCTACTGCACTCTCATCATCAGGATGAGTATTAAGATATAGTGCCAAATCAACTGCCATAAAATCCAAAGACATCAAACTTTTCAGTAATTCATCACGATTCACGTTAGCACACCTCCTGATTTCTTGCTAATGATGAGCCCTTTACATAGGGCATTACAAGCATACCAAAAACAGTACCGCACGTAAGTGAATTCATATCTCCCATTGGTTCTTCCCAATTTTGCACAGGAACATAAGCTTGTGCAAGTCCCATTTCCTCAATAAGGCTATCATTTATTAATTTGACTGCTGGTGTACTCATCATAATATCCTTTCCATTCATATCGGATTCCTGAATATTATTTTCATTAATATCTGACATTAATAAGTTTTTTACCAGTACCTCCATAAGCATTCTCCTTATTTTCTTTTATACTCATACTATGAAAATTTATTTTACTTGGTTACAAAAAACTGCCTGTTACAATAAGGTAACCGGCAGTTTTTAAGCTCTGTTTTTTATTAAAAATCTTCTCTTATACTTCAACATTGCATATGTTGATATTCGATTCATATATAGAAAATCGTTTAAACCTCCAACCAATCCAACTATAGGTATGCCTTGAAGGAACTTCATGGCAATCATAGAATCCGCTAAAACCTTTGAAGTAATACTTATTTGTTCCTCTCTAGAAATCAAAAGCTTTTCTTCCTCATCTATTAATTTATTGAGTTCTGAATTTGCCTCTGCAAAATCTACGCCATCTTTCAACGGAACTTCTATTAGCTTTAAGATAAAGGCTTGTTCATTGGCATCATCATAATCAAACCCGAAACTCATTGCTATCTGATAAATACTTCGCAGCATCATCGAAGTGAAAACAGGAATATCCGGAATGCCTACACCAATAAGTCCCATTCCAATACCGGCAAACCCTGCTACAACAATATTAGCATTCTTTACTGCCACAGCTTTTTTAGAAAATTGCCTTAAATTTTTTTTGCTTTCTTTTAGCTTAAGAGCATACTCTTTTACTTTATATTCGTATTCATTCTCTTCTTTATTGTAGGTCCTGCCTATTATTCCTGATCCTTTTTCAAAAACAAACTTAAATTCCTTATTAAATGCCATATCCAAAGCGTTCTGAAGCTTTTCGGGAATATATTCGTCCAGCTTTTCTTTAAGCACTTGAGGCCTGGCCTTCATTCTTGAAATCTCAAACTTTTCTTCGTTTTTTATAAGGTCCATCCATTCTTTTTCTATTGGACTTTTTTTGCTGCTCATTACATTTCATCACCTTTTCATTACTTTCGCTCATCAAAAGGAATATACTCTCTTTCACACATTACACTATTATAAGCCGGCCTTATAATTTTATCGACATTTATAAGTTCTTCAATTCTGTGGGCACTCCACCCCACAATTCGAGCAATAGCAAATATAGGTGTATAAAGTTCAAGCGGAATATCAAGCATGCTGTATACAAATCCACTATAAAAATCCACATTCATGCTAACACCCTTATAAATTCTTCGCTTATCGGCAATTACCTGAGGTGCCAGCTTTTCAACTATAGAATATAGTTCAAAGTCATTGTCTCTCCCTTTTGCAACCGCAAGCTTTTTAACAAAACTCTTAAACACTTCAGCTCTTGGGTCAGAAAGCGAATATACTGCATGCCCCATACCATATATTAAACCTTTTTTATCAAAAGCATCTTTATCAACAAGTCTGCCAAGATAGTTCTTCACTTGATCTTCATCTTGTATGTCACTTACATTATTTTTAATATCCTGCATCATCTCAACAACTTTGATATTTGCTCCTCCATGCTTAGGACCCTTAAGTGATGACATTGCAGCAGCAATTACAGAATAGGTATCACTGCCAGCTGATGTAACTACACGAGTTGTAAATGTTGAATTATTACCTCCGCCATGCTCCATATGAAGCACCAACGCAACATCAAGCACCCTTGCCTCAAGCTCTGTATAGCTTCTATCCGGTCTTAACATCATAAGAATATTTTCAGCTGTAGACAATTTTTCATCAGGCCTGTGAATATACATACTATCATCTCTATCATAATGATTAAATGCTTGGTACCCATAAACAGACAGCATAGGAAATGTACTTATAAGATTAAGACTCTGTCTTAATACATTTTCTATTGACTCATCAAAAACATTCTCATCATAAGCCGCAAGAGTAAGAATGCTTTTTGTAATAGAATTCATGATGTCCTTACTTGATGCTTTCATAATTACATCCCTGGTAAAATTAGTTGGTAATGTTCTGCTTGCACCAAGTACATTCTTAAAATCATCAAGCTCTTTAGCACTTGGCAAATTTCCAAATATCAATAAATACGCAGTCTCTTCATAACCGTACCTTTTTAACGAAAAATCACGAATCAAGTCTAATACATTATAACCTCTGTACCAGAGTTTACCCTCACATGGGACTTTCTCGCCATTTATATTTTTAAAAGCTTCTATTCTTGAGATATTAGTAAGCCCTGTTAAAACACCATTGCCGTTTTTATCCCTTAATCCCCTCTGAACTCCATATTCATCGAAAAGTTCCTGTGGAATATAATCAGCATTTCTGCAAATATTGCCATATTTCTCCGTAAAACCCAATACATTTTCATTGACCGCCATTTTTTCGCCTTCTTTCACATTATTAATACCATCATTACATAGTCTCATAGATTATTATATGGTTTACATAAAGACAAGTCAATGAACAAATTGTTAACGTTTTCGAAAGTATTCTAATTTTTTCTTTTTTTGTATTAAAATGTATTATTATGCATATAAAAACAGTGCTCAAAAGCATCTGCTTAAAAGCACTGTTATATCAAAAATATTATTTTCTTTTTACAGGAATCCAAACTTCACACTTATAATCTTCTGCACTCTGGTCACCATCAAAATATAACTCAATATCAGGTGCATTTGCATATTCATATCCAGATGTAGGCAACCACTCGGATACTATTCTCTTCTGCATATTCTGAACTGCACTTGGCATAGGTCCTATACATTCAAACACTGCCCATTCTGACGCAGGAACAATAAATTCATCCATTCCTTCCGGAGTATCCATCTCAGTTGCTACTGAAATGTAATAATCAAAATCTTTACATGTCTCTTCAGTGCATACACCAAGGATTCCCCTCAATTCTGTATTCATCAGACCACACAATTTAAACATCAAATCTGTTTCCTTTATTTGGTTCCAGAAATTTGGAATTTTAGCAAAACTTTCATCAACCCCATCTGAATAATGTTTCTTAGCACCTACAATTTTAAATGCATCTTTCTTTTCAATCCTATAATTCATCTCACTATCTCCTTTAATTATTATTTTGAAGCTGATTGGAGGATAGGCTTTAATCATAGTACCAGCTTTTCTTGCTTTAGAAGGCGCAATTCCATGAACACCTTGAAATGCACGATTAAAAGCTGTCGGCGAATCATAACCGTATTTAAGCGATATATCCAATATCTTTTCACTGCTGCTCTTTAAATCAACAGCCGCCTTGGTCATTCTGCGCCTGCGAATATACTCAGATAGTGAAACATCCGAAATGTATGAAAACATCCTTTGAAAATGAAATGCTGAACAACCTGCTAGCCTAGCTGCTCTCTCAATATCTATTTCATCTTCCAAATGTTCTTCGATATATTTTATTGCTTTGTTCCAGTTATCAAGCCACTCCATACCATCATCTCCGATAACTAAAGTCTACAATATTTGAATATTTATTTCCTCTCTATTCATGGTCAGAATCCGAGAGAATTATCAATTAATTATAGTACATATATTATTTTCACACAATAAAAAAACTCCGACAAAATCGGAGTTAAAGGCGCTGATCGGATTTGAACCGATGCATAGAGGTGTTGCAGACCTTTGCCTTACCACTTGGCTACAGCGCCATACTTATTATATTATATCACAAGTTTGAAAAAATATCAATATATTTTAATGACCCGACCGGGAATTGAACCCGGGTTACAGCCGTGAAAGGGCCGTGTCTTAACCGCTTGACCATCGGGCCATATTTATAAAGCTCCCCGAGTAGGATTCGAACCAACGACCCTCCGGTTAACAGCCGGATGCTCTACCGCTGAGCTATCGAGGATTAGTATTCACTCTTCTCTGCTCTTTACTCCTCCGGGTGTTAATCGAAGGTTAACAGCTAGTACCGCAAAGATTTGCGGACGCCATTGGGCGGCTTTGCGTCAGCAAAGTACTGACATGTTGCTCTACCGCTGAGCTATCGAGGATTATTATGCAAAGCATTTATCAAAACTTTGCTTTATTATAGGTTCCGGCAGCCACTTACTTTCCCGGGCCGTCTCCAGCCAAGTATCATCAGCCGCTTGCGTCTTAACCGTCGTGTTCGGTATGGGTACGGGTGTTTCCCGCAAGCGCATCACCACCGGAATTTCTTATAGGTACTTT
>JAYFPN010000008.1:0-123772 GCA_034927755.1 Candidatus Metalachnospira sp. | reverse complement strand
ACTTGCATGTGTTAAGCACGCCGCCAGCGTTCATCCTGAGCCAGGATCAAACTCTTATATTAAAGTTTTGTCCTGCCAGTCTCATGTCTGGCTACTTTCCGATTTTTTCGAAATCGGTAAACTCTTTGTCTTCTTTTGCTTTCTCCGCTAAGCGGAAAAGCTGAATTGACTATGGGTTGTGTGTTTGTATCTCTACTGTTTAGTTTTCAATGATCAATTTGTTTCCCTTTTTTTCTCTCTGTCTCACCGGACAGCTTATTGATTATATAATACATTCTACAAGCTGTCAAGTACTTTATAAAACTTTTATTTGGCGGAGAAGGTGGGATTTGAACCCACGCACCGCTATTAACGGTCTACTCCCTTTCCAGGGGAGCCCCTTCAACCACTTGGGTACTTCTCCACAAGGCTCTCCGCTGAAAAACAGATAAAAATGGCGGAGAGGGTGGGATTCGAACCCACGGCCCCTTTCGGAGTCACTGGTTTTCAAGACCAGCTCCTTAAACCACTCGGACACCTCTCCACAAAGTATTCATTTTTTGTTTACGTTTACCGCGAACAATTGATATAATACACCGCCATTAGCTTTTTGTCAACATCTTTTTCATTTTTTATTTATTAATTTTATAAGCGTATGCTTTGCTTAGATTTTGGAATATTTTTTTACAAAAAGCACCCCTGCCTAAAAGACAAAGGTGCTCTGTAAAACCTATAAAATTAGAACTATAATATTAGAAATAGAATGCACAAAGAAGTGTAAATACAAATAATATTATATCAAATATACCCATTTTAGCTTTATTTTCGTCGCTCATGTAAATATCTCCTTTCGCCATTTACAACTATTTATGCAATATAAGTTACATATAGTATCCAGGGAAGAATACATACATGTAAAGCATTGCTGCTATCATTTCTGCGAGCATAAGAACTACAAGTGCAAGAATAACCTTTCTCATTACAAGGCCTTCCTTGTTCTTAAAGTCAACAGTAGCACAAACAGCGATAACGTTGTTAGGACAAATCATGTTACCAAGCGCACCGCCTGATGAGTTAACCGCTGCAGTAAAAGCAGGACTAATGCCAATAATTTGGGCAGCCTCAATATGCATAGAGTGGAACATAATGTTTGAGCCAAGTGTTGTACCTGTCATAAACGAGCCTAAGCAACCGATAAATATAGCAGCAGCCGGATACCCGTTTCCTACAGCACCTGCAAGTGCTTTTGCAAGAATTGAAAGCATACCACAAGTTTTCATAACCTCGGCAAGACCTGAAAGGAATGCCATAGCAATCAATGCGCCGATAACGCTCTTGAATGAAACAGCAATACATTTGTGGAAATTCTTTGTGTAACCGAGAACAAATGAACCAATAAAGCAAACTAATAAAATTGTTGTACCAATCCAAACAGCAAAGCCTCTCTTGTATAACCATGTTCCTGCAAGTCCGAAACGTGCACAAGGAAGTGCAATAAGAAGAAGTGCATATGTAAATATAGCCTTCCAACTTGGAATAGAACTCCTTACTTCAGGAAGCAAGGCTTTAAATTCCTCTGGTGTTTCCTGCTTAACGGATTTACAATAAATTAATTCAACTGCTACTATAACAAGACCGGAGATAATTGATGTAAACTCAAACATAAAGAAATGAGTTACAGCAATCATTGTTGCTGCACCAACAGCGCCGGAAATAAAAAGGAATGGTATGAGTCCTTTGAGACCTTTTTTACCATAGCATACAACTGTAATAACAAACGGGCAGAGAAAAGCACCAACTGCATTAACTCTAGCTGTTGCCATTGAAAGCATTTTATAAATGCTAGCAACATCCATATGCTGAAGAACTGATTCTCCCCATGCGCCATAGTTCTGCCATGCTCCGTCAGCTACCATTGCAGCAAAGCCGCCTGAGCATGTAAGACCTGCAGCACCCCATGATGACCAGATGCCGTTGGCAATAAGTGATGAAAGAACTGCAAACATAGGGCTGATTCCAAGACCAACAAGGCAAGGAGCTGCAACTGCAGCAGGTGTACCAGCACCGGCACAACCCTCAAGGAAAGCGCCAAATCCAAAAGCAACAATTGTTACATGCTTACGTCTGTCATCAGAAATACTGATTATAAGTTCTCTGATTTTGTCCATAGCTCCTGTATCAATCAACATGTTGAGAATACAGAAAGCAGCCGTAATCATATAAACAACTTTTGTACCTGCTACGATACCTTTCCAAGCATTTTGCCAAATCAGAGTGAGTTCAGTTCCGAAGTAAGCCATAGCAAGAACACCTGCAACAACAAAAGCAATCGGAGCAACAAGACTCGCCGGCTTATTGAGTACAATAATACCAACTAATACAATAAGAATCGGTAACGCTGAGATAATAATATCCATGAATAATTCCTCCTTATAGAACTTTGTATCGTTTACCGTTTTAAACGTGTCTTCCCCAAAACACATTTGTTTAAAACAAGGCTGAACAACAACCGGCCCTTAATCCCCGACAAATTAACGATGCGGTTTATTGCTCATATATTTGCTTTCCCGATATAATCAGGAAAGAATACCTACACAATAATGCTGCCTAACGCTGTTTAGAAATTCTCGGTTATTCTAATATTACATTTTAAAGGTACGTTATAAACATTTGTCCCCATAACTACTTTACTGATTATAATACTTTATGTCAAATAACACAAGTATTTTTTTTTATACCATTAATAATCATATATAATGCATCATTATTTTAGTATATAAAAGCATTACTTTTGTGAATAATAAACAAGTACCATGGTGCATATACATCGATTATTATGTAAAAGTAGCCATTATATTGTATAATGATGAAAGAGTCATACTATCACCCTTTTAATAATTATGCTAAAATACTTCTAGTACTTAAATTGTAGGAGGTAAGAGTTTTGACTGATATATTAAAGAGATTTTTAAAATACGTAAATGTCTGCACAACATCTGATGATTCTTCATCAACATTTCCCAGCAGTTCATTCCAGCTTGCATTTGCAGATGCACTTGCACAAGAATGCTGCGACATTGGACTATCGAACGTTAATGTCGATAACTATGGCTATGTAAGCGCACTTCTTCCTTCCAATATTGATATGCCTGTGAAAAGAATTGCTTTTATTGCGCATATGGACACAAGCCCTGATGCCTGCGGACTGAATATTAAACCTGTCTTAACAGAAAAGTACAACGGCGGCATTATACCATTAAACGGAATAAAACTCAACCCCAAAGAGTTTCCCTCATTATGTAATCATATTGGTGATACTATAATATCTTCTGACGGCAGAACACTTTTAGGTGCCGATGACAAGGCAGGAATCGCAGAAATCATCACTGCTGCCGAATATATTATTGAAAACAACATACCACATGGTGACTTAATAATTCTTTTTACACCTGATGAAGAAATCGGGAAAGGTGTTGATTATCTTAATGTAGAAAAACTCAGCGTTGATTTTGGCTACACTATTGACGGAGGAGCTATAGGTGAATTGGAATACGAGAATTTCAATGCAGCTGCAGCTGAAATAATTATAACCGGAAAAAGTGTTCATCCTGGGACAGCCAAGGGTATAATGAAAAATGCATCACTCATTGCAGGTGAATTCATGGCATTGCTTCCTGAAAACGAAACACCCTCCACTACCGAAGGCTATGATGGATTTTATCACCTTACAAACGTTAGTGGTAATGTTTCAAAAGCAGTCCTTGATTATATCATCAGGGATTTTGACATGGATTCATTTGAGCAAAGAAAAACAGTAATTAGAAAAGCAGTAGATACAATAAATAATAAATATGGTGAGATTGCTTCGTTCAAGATTAATGATCAATATAATAATATGCGTGAAATTATAGAAAAAGATATGTCGATAATTGAGCTAGCAGAAAAATCTATGAATGATGTAGGTGTCAAACCCATTATACAGCCCATAAGAGGCGGCACAGATGGAGCCAGACTTTCATTCATGGGTCTTCCCTGTCCTAATATTTTCACCGGTGGTTATAATTTTCACGGTCCTTACGAATATATTCCTCTAGGCTCAATGAAAAAGGCAGCAGAAGTAATTGTAAGGATTGCTGAAAACAACACAAAAGCCGTCCCTTAAGGGACGGCTTTTGTGTCAAAAAATGAATCGGCATTTTCATTTTTTGATATTAGGTTGGAGAATACCTTAAGTAAACAATCAAGTTACAATTAAACATATAGGGGATTTTACCTAATTCAATAGTAACACTTTTATATAAAGCAATTTCCATGCCAAATTTAAAGTTATGGCATACTTTTTCGTAAATTTATAATATATTTGAATTTTTTAGTTAAATAGTGTAAAATTCTTATAAAAATACATTAATTATTTGGTATCCACATAACAGAACAATTTAAATGATAATATAATTTTTAATATACCGCAGATTCTATGTCTACCATTTTATACATATGTATATTTTTATCGACACTTGTATAAATTAGTAGACACAAAAATGTCTATTGATTTATCAGTTAATGTATGCTAATATAGATTCAATTCAATATTTGGCTACGAAGGAGACAATTTAGTCCATATCGGTTACAATTCTGCAGAGAGTGTGCATTTGGTGCGAGCACATAGCACGATATAGGATAACCTACATCTCAAGAGCCTTGGAAAACCACGGTTTATGCCCGATACAGCATATAAAGGCGTTTATAATGACGCAAATTAAGGTGGTACCACGAACAAGTTCTCGTCCTTTGGGATGCGGACTTTTTTTTATGGAAATTCTGCCGATAAAATCATAAAAAATTAAATTGTATATTGCAAAGGAGCGATTATAATGGAAAACGCATTCGAAGTGTTAAAAGAGAGAGGCTTTATTGAGCAGCTCACACACCCTGAAGAAATTGAAGAATTATTTAAAAAGGAGCAAATAACATTTTATATAGGTTTCGACCCCACAGCAGACAGCCTTCATGTTGGTCACTTCCTTACTGTAATGGCAATGAGCCATATGCAAAGATGCGGACATCGTCCCATTTGTTTGATGGGCGGGGGTACTGGCATGGTTGGTGACCCAACAGGCAAAACTGACATGCGAAAAATGATGACTGTTGAAACAATTGATCATAATGTTGAATGTTTTAAAAAACAACTTTCAAGATTTATTGATTTTTCAGACGGAAAAGCACTTATCGTAAATAATGCAGACTGGCTCAGAAACCTTAACTATATTGAATTTTTAAGAGAAATCGGTTCAAGCTTTTCTGTGAATAAAATGCTTGCTGCTGACTGTTACAAGACAAGAATGGAAAAAGGCCTTACTTTTCTTGAGTTCAACTATATGATTATGCAGAGCTATGACTTTCTTGAACTTAACAGACGTTATGGCTGTGTAATGCAGCTTGGTGGAAATGATCAGTGGGCAAATATCATCGGGGGTGTTGAACTTATAAGAAAAAACGAAATCAAGCCTGCTTACGGTATGACATTCCAGCTCCTCACAAACAGCGAAGGCAACAAGATGGGTAAAACAGAAAAAGGTGCGGTTTGGCTTGACCCTACAAAAACAACACCCTATGAGTTTTACCAGTACTGGCGTAATATCGGAGATAAAGACGTTGAAAAATGCCTCCGACTCCTTACATTCCTTCCTATGGATGAAGTTCGGAGACTAGGTGCACTTGAAGGCAGCGATATCAACAAAGCTAAAGAAGTACTTGCTTATGAGCTTACAAAAATCGTTCATGGCGAAGAAGAAGCCAAAAAAGCTGATGCAGCTGCAAAAGCATTATTTGCAGGAGGTACAACAGTTGGCTCAATTCCCACAACCGAAGTTTCAAATGCAGATCTTGGTGACGGTATGGATATTCTCTCTGTCCTTGTTCTTACAAAGCTTGCTCCATCAAGAAGTGAAGCAAGACGTTCTGTACAACAGGGCGGAGTTAAGATAAACGACGAAAAAATTGAAGATGTCGAGTTCAAAATCACAGCTAATTTATTTAACGACGGTATTGTCACAATACAAAAGGGCAAAAAATCATTTCATAGAATCAAACTTTCATAAAAAAACATCCCCAACTTCTGGTTGGGGATGTTTTTTTTAATCCATATTATCAAGCATAAGCTTTGCTTTTACCATAATAGCAGATTCAATTCTTTTCCTTTGAAGTTTACAGCCGATATCATACGTTTTCATAATATCTCCGCCATAATGCAAGGCATTAGCTGTACAGCCTCCGCTGCAATAGAATTTTGCCCAGCATTTTTTGCATTCAGGCTTTGTATACACATTGCAATTTGCAAATTCTTCTCTTATCTGGGTATTCTCTATTCCACTAAATACAGAACCCATTTTATATTCTTCCTGTCCAACAAACTGATGACATGGATATAAATCTCCTTCAGGTGTTACAGCAAGATATTCAGTTCCGCTTCCGCAGCCAGAAAGTCTTTTTGCAATACAAGGACCACCTGTAAGGTCAATCATGAAGTGGAAGAAATTAAAATCCTTCTCCCCAGTCTTGTGTCTTATGTAAAGTTCCTCTGCAAGTCTTTCATATTCTGAAAAAATTGTTTCAAGGTCTTCCTCTCTGATTGCATATTCCTCAGCCTCTTCAGCTACAACTGGCTCAACTGAAACCTGCTTAAAACCGAGGTCATCTGCTATATGGAAAACATCCTTTGAGAAATCAAGGTTATGTCTTGTAAATGTGCCTCTTAAATAATAATCCGTTTGATTTCTGCTGTCGGCAAGCTTCTGGAACTTAGGCACTATTGTATCATAACTGCCTTGTCCGCCTGCTTTTGGACGCATATAATCATTTACATCTTTTCTTCCGTCAAGGCTCAAAACAACATTATGCATATTTTCATTTATATACTGTTGTTTCTCGTCATCAAGCAATATCCCGTTAGTTGTTATTGTATATCTAAAGTTTTTATCGTAAATCTTTTCCTGCTCACGTCCATATGCAACGATTTCTTTAACAACATCAAAATTCATAAGCGGTTCGCCGCCAAAAAAGTCTACCTCAAGATTGCGTCTTTTGCCACTTTTTTCAATAATGAAATCTATTGCCTTTTTGCCAACTTCAGCACTCATAAGAGAACGCTTACCATGGTACTCGCCCTCCTCTGCAAAGCAGTAACGGCATTTAAGATTGCAGTCATGGGCTACATGAAGGCAAAGAGCTTTAACTACCGGTGCTCTGTTTTTAACCTGTTCAAGAACGCCCTCATATTCATCCTCAGTATAAAGCATATTTGCATCTTTAAGATCTTGAAGCTCACTAACAGCTTCAACGATCTGCTCATGGCTGTATTTATCGGCAAACTTTTCTGCAAGCGCATGTGCATCCATTTCGGGATAAAGATCAGCAATATCATAAGCCACGTCATCCACAGCATGTACAGCTCCGCTCATTATGTCCATAAGAACGTTAATACCGTTCATGGAAAACTTGTGCAGCATAAATTTATCTTCCTTTCCTCTTTACAGTACAAGAGTGCCGGCTGTAAGCCGACACTCTGCTTATTTCATAATTATCTGTTTTCACAAGGCTGGTTAGCTACTGTGCAGCTTGTTTTGCATGCTGACTGACAAGATGTCTGGCATTCGCCACAGCCGCCCTTAAGCATAGACTCCTTAAGCATAGCAGTATTTAAAGTTTTAATGTGTTTCATTTATGTAACCTCCTAATAATATATACAAATTTTTCTCAATTGTATCATATTTTTGCTTATTTGCAAAGTACAAATGGTATTTTAAATAAAATAACAATCTATTTTGTATTAACACCAAGTATTCCACCTATCCCGCCGCCGGCTGCCGCAATTAAAAGACACGCACCTGCTCCCAGCGATAAAGGACCTCCGCCCGACATAACACTAATTACAAGAAGTATAACACCATACACAATCCCTGACAAGGCTCCTACGGCCAGACCTTTTTTGCCTATTGCAGAAGCCCATATCTTTCCTGCACATAATGCTGAAACTGCTGTGCATACAGTTGATACAATGCCAATAAATGAGTCATTCATGTCGGTATATGTAAGTATCAGGGCACATATAACAAAAACTATGCATGTTATGCCAAAAGCGACCCCCAGTCCCTTAAGTATAGACGCACCAAGTGACTTCTTTTCATTGCAGTCTTTCTTTTCTCTGCGAAATTTCTTCTCATTTAACGAACTTTTCTTTTTATTTAACTTTACCAAAATAAATCCTCCCGTATAATATAGGCTAATACAATTTTATTACCGGAGGACAAAAATATTCAAAGTTATTGATGCAATGCTTCCTTCATTTTATCCACAAAATCCTGGGGTATTTTCAAATTTCCCCTTCCTTTTCCAATTGCAATATCAGGCTTGTTATCTCCATGGAAATCACTGCCTCCTGATTTGAGTAAATTATAGTGCTCACATATTTTTCGTATTTCATTTGCCTGCTTTTGCGTATAGGTTGAGTATAACGTTTCCATGCCCATTAATCCATATTTCTTCAACTCTCCAACAATACTATGAATTTCAAGATAGTTAAAGCCATAAAGTGTTGCATGAGCAAGTATCGGGATGCCTCCTGAATTTCTTATTGCCTCAATGCAGTTTTTTGGTGTCAAAGTATCTCTTTTCACATAACCCGGTTTTCCGGATCCGATATATTTATTAAATGCCTCATCATTGTTTTGCACATATCCCTTTTGGGTCAGAACATTTGCATAATGTGCCCTTGTAATTATATTTCCTCCGGCATTTTTTTCAAGCTCTTCTATACTTATATCAACCCCAAGCCTTTTAAGAACCTTTAACATTTTTTTGTTTCTTTCTTCACGTTCATTAACTATATACTTCATACTTGCAATAAGGTCTTTGTTTTTCTCATCGATAAAAAGTCCTACAATATGAAGTTCAGTATTCTTATATGCGGCTGCTAATTCTATACCAGAAATAGTTTCAATATTATATTCAACTCCTGCCTCATTAAACTCAGCAAGTCCGTCAATTGTATCATGGTCTGTAAGTGCAATTGATGTAAGTCCTGTATCTTTAGCAATCCTAACCAGCTCAGTTGGGCTCTTTGTACCGTCTGAAGCCTTAGAATGAGTATGCAAATCAGTTAAACAGTCCATAATGATCATCTCCATATATACAGTTTAACATAAAAACAGGTGAAAAATAAAATAATATTTCAGAAAAAAATTCAATAATCTAATGGATTAATTAAATATTTGATGTATAATATTCAAAAAACGAAGGAGCGATATTATGAATTACGGTTTTATCGGTGCAGGAAATATGGCAAGTGCCATAATCAAAGGAATGACCTTGGGAACTAAAAGCTTTGACGGCAAAAGTATATTTGCCTGTGCATTACATAAATCAACTACTGACAAGCTTTCCGAGGAATGCGGAATCAACTCATGCGGTAGTGCTTCAGAGGTAATTGCAAATTCTGATGTGCTGATACTTGCTGTTAAACCTGCAGTTCTTGCTGACGTTATAGCCCCTATAAAGAATGAAATTTTAAGAAAAAAACCTCTCGTAATTTCAATCGCTGCGGGAAAGACTCTCGAATATCTAAAAGAACTCCTAGGAAATGAACTTTTAATAGTAAGAGTAATGCCTAACATAAATGCAAAGGTTGGATGTTCAACAAGCGGTTTTTGCACTACCGAAAATGTATTTTCTGAACAGAAAGAACTCGTAAAAGCACTTTTTGAAACAATCGGTTCTATAACAGAAATACCCGAAAAGCTTTTTGGAATACACGGTGTACTCGGCGGTGCCGCGCCTGCATTTGCATATCTTTATATAGATGCGCTTGCCAGAGCTGCAGTAAAAGCAGGTATGCCTAAGAAGCAGGCTCTTGAACTTACAGCACAAACAGTGCTTGGAAGTGCAAAGATGGTGCTTGAAAGCGGCGAACACCCTTGGGCATTAATTGATCAGGTATGCTCACCAGGCGGAACAACAATCGAAGGTATTTGCACTCTTGAAGCAAATCAATTTGAGGCTACTATCCATAAAGCATTTGACGCTGTTTACGAAAAAGATAAAAGACTATAAAATAAGATACAAAAAACTCCGATGCAGTTAAAACCGCTCGGAGTTTTTATTATCTCATTAATCTAACCTTTTTAAGAACCCTGACCATAGATGCTCCCTTTGGTATACTCATAAAATCTTTTTCTGTTACACCATGCAGAACAAGCATTACAATCAAATATATTACCATGCCAACAATAATAGAAAGCAGTGTAGATATTGCATTTCCGAAAATCAGCATAAATAATTTATAAAATCCTATACAACCTATGCCCATTACAAATGCACTGATTGTAGGCTTAATTAGTATATCTCTGAAGTTTATCTTGATTTTTGTATATCTCATAAGCATTACAAGATTAAATATTGCCGCAACAAGATAACATGCATCTGTTGAAATAACAGCTCCGGCTACATTAATACTTGGTATCCCAATTAAAACCTTGTTCAGAATTATTTTAACGCCTGCACCAATAAGCGCGCCTATTACAGGTATATTAATTCGGCCTATACCTTGTAATACACCAGTCACTATCTGGCAGAGCGACAAAAACGCAGTTGAAACTGCACCAACCTTAAGCAATATGCCGCCATCGGGATATGAGGGAAAAAGCATAAGCAGAATCTGGTCGCCAAGTACACCTATTCCTACCGCCGCAGGTATTGCAATTACCATTGCAAGCTTAAGAGCAGTATTAATTTTTCTCTTAACCTCTTTTTTGTTTCCCGATGTAACACAAGCTGCAATATTTGGCACAGCGGCAGTTGCCATAGCTGAGGAAAGCGAAACAGGGAAAGTTGTAAGAGTTACGTATTTCCCTGAAAGCTGGCCATAGAGTTTTTCTGCTTCAGTAAGTGAGAAGAAACCTGAATTCATAAGTCCGGACATAACCATCTTCATATCAATAAGGTTTGTCATACTAAAAACTGCGGTTCCCGCAATTATTGGAAAAGCTGTTCTAACCAAACTTATAAAAGCTTCATTATTTGACTCTCGCCTTATACCAACAGGCTCTCGCCTTATATTTCTCATTATTGTAGGCTTCATTTTTCTATAATAAATCATCATAATAATGAGTCCTACAAAAGCCCCAATGCCTGTTCCGGCAGTTCCGCCTGCCGCTCCCTTTGGAATACTCTGCTTAACAAAAACCCATGCAAGATAAACGCTGAAGAAAGCATTAAACAGCTGCTCAAACAACTGTGAGATGGCTGTCGGTTTCATAATGTTCATACCCTGAAGATACCCTCTGTAAACCGACATTAAACCTACTATAAATAACGTAGGAGCAAGCGTTTTAAGACAGTAAACACTATTGGGCGAATCAACTGCAAATGCAATAGGTTTAGCAAAGAAATAGAGTATCAGCATTCCAATTGCTCCTGCAGTTCCCGCAAACACCATAGAAACCTTGAATATCCTGTGGGCATTTCTGTATTCATTTTTAGTAACTCGTGTTGATACAAGCCTTGAAATTGCTGCCGGAAGTCCAGCAGATGACAATATTAGCAAAAAAGTATAGATATAATATCCTGCACTATAAACCGCATTTCCGCTATCACCTATAAGTGCAGTAAGCGGCATTCTGTAAAGAAATCCGATAAATCTAACCAAAAGGCTTGCCACTGCTAGAACAGATGCCTGCACAACAAATGAATTTTTACTATTGCTCTTTTCTTTAGCTGACATAAAAACCTCATTTTCAAAGGCCTTTGCCTTATATTATCCGCGAATTTTAATTTTTCTTCTGAGCGCAGGATCAAGTACCTTTTTTCTCATTCTGATACTTAAAGGTGTTACCTCAACATTTTCATCCTCTGAAATAAACTCAAGAGACTGTTCAAGGCTCATCTCAATTGGAGGTACAAGTTTAAGGGCTTCATCGGAACTTGATGTACGCATGTTTGAAAGCTGTTTTTTCTTACAAACATTAACATCAAGGTCATCTGATCTTGAGTTCCTGCCAACAATCATACCTGTATAAACCTTAACTCCTGCACCTATAAACAAGTCGCCTCTGTCCTGAGCATTGAAAAGACCGTATGCAACAGCATCTCCGCCTTCAAATGCTACAAGTGAACCCATTGAACGGATAGGGATATCTCCTTTATATGGCTGATAGCCATCAAAAAGAGTATTCATAATTCCATTTCCCTTAGTATCAGTCAAAAATTCATTCTTATAACCAATAAGTCCTCTAGAAGGGATTGAGAATTCAAGTCTTGTATATCCGCCATTTGTTGAAGGTGTCATGTTTGTCATCTCACCTTTACGGCTTCCGAGCTTTTCGATTACTGCACCTACAAATTCATCAGGAACATCTATTACTGCCTGTTCCATAGGTTCGTATTTCTTTCCTTCAACCTCTCTGTAAAGAACCTGAGGTTTTGAAACTAAGAATTCATAGCCTTCACGTCTCATAGTTTCGATAAGTATTGAAAGATGAAGTTCTCCACGGCCACTAACCTTGAACGTTTCAGTTGTTTCTGTGTCCTCAACTCTTAAGCTTACATCTGTGTTAAGCTCCTTATAAAGCCTTTCTCTCAAATGTCTGCTTGTAACATACTTGCCCTCTTTACCTGAAAAAGGACCGTCATTTACACTTATATAAACACTAAGTGTAGGCTCTTCAATTTTAACAAACGGAAGCGCCTCTTGTTTAAGAGGTGAACAAATTGAATCACCGATACTAATATCAGCAATACCTGAAATTGCAACAATTGAACCATATTTAGCATCTCTGACTTCAACCTTCTGAAGCCCCTCAAACTCATACAGCTTGCTGATTTTAACCTTCTGCTTATATTCAGGATTATGAATATTAAGAAGTATAACATCATCATTTACATGGAGTGTACCTGTTTCAATCTTACCAATACCAATTCTGCCTACATATTCACTATAGTCAATTGTAGAAATAAGAGCCTGGACAGGTTCTTCCTCATCCCCTTCAGGGGCGGGAATATGATTAATAACTGTTTCAAAAAGATCTTTCATTGTGTCCTTCTGTTTCATAGGGTCAAGTGATGATGTACCCTTTCTTGCAGAAGCAAATACAAAAGGTGAATCAAGCTGTTTCTCATTTGCATCAAGTTCCATAAAAAGTTCAAGAACTTCATCAACAACCTCTTCAGGTCTTGCTTCAAATCTGTCTACTTTATTTACACATACAACAACGGGTAAATCAAGACTTAAAGCTTTTTTAAGAACAAACTTTGTCTGCGGCATAGGTCCTTCAAATGCGTCTACAACAAGTACAACGCCGTTTACCATTTTAAGTACACGCTCAACCTCGCCGCCGAAGTCTGCATGTCCAGGTGTATCAATGATATTTATTTTAACATTCTCATAATGTACAGCTGTGTTTTTTGAAAGAATTGTAATACCTCTCTCTCTTTCAATATCACCTGAATCCATAACTCTTTCCTGTACAACCTGATTTGTACGAAATGTACCGCTCTGTTTTAAAAGTTCATCTACAAGTGTTGTCTTACCGTGATCAACGTGAGCAATAATCGCAATATTTCTGATGTCTTCCCTAGCTTTTTTCATGTGCTGCTCCTTCAATGTCTCATTTTCTTCTTTTATTTCTTATTTATCTTTATAAACACTTAACTGTATTATTCTATCACAATAATTTTCCCATTACAATGAACATGTATCCAAACTTATACGCTAAAGCCAAAAATAAATATTTCTTTTGCACAAAAAAACACCTTTCATACCAATGAAAGGTGTTTTGCATAACCTGATATATATATTCAAAAACCTGTTAAACAGTTTGGATACTAATATTAAGATTAAGCCTTTGCAACATTTGCAGCCTGAGGACCTTTTGCACCCTGAACTACTTCGAATACAACTTCCTGGCCTTCTTCAAGTGTTTTGTAACCATCTGTCTGAATAGCTGAGAAATGTACAAATACGTCATCTTCGCCTGGTACTGAGATGAAACCGAATCCTTTTTCTGCGTTAAACCATTTTACTGTACCTTTTTTCATTTTGAATCCTCCTACTAAAAATAAATAAATAAATATACGTTACAAGTGAAGAATAGCATACTTTGGAAACAGTGTCAATAAATTTTTGAAATAAAGAGTAAATATTTACCATTTGATTTTTTGCAATTTTTCTCCTATTTCAAGCATTTATTTCATAGTTCGTATCCGAAAGCAGTTTTCCGCCACATATTGCCTCTCTTGCCAAAAAATCACATCTTTCATTCTCTATATTATCCGCATGGCCTTTGACCCAAATGAATGCAACATCATGAAAATCAAGCAATTCCAGAAGCTGTTCCCAGAGGTCAGTATTAAGCGCTTTACTTTTATCAGCCTTTTTCCAGCCGTTAGCCCTCCACTTTTTTGCCCACCCTTTAGAGATTGCATCAACAACATATTTTGAGTCACTGTAAAGATTAACTTTGCAGTTTTCCTTTAGTGCTTCCAGTCCTCTTATAACAGCAAGCAATTCCATACGGTTATTTGTTGTAAGGCTGTAACCGCAGGAAAGTTCCTTTCTTGCTCCGTTAAATAACAATACAACTCCATATCCGCCGTTTCCGGGATTACCGGAGCATGCACCGTCAGTATAAATATCAACAGTTTTAATTACTTCCGCCTCCCAAATTGTCCTTAGTAATTATTTTTTCACCGACAATTAAGTCATCCGGTGTTGTGATTTTGATATTTTCATAGCTTCCGCTGACTATTTTTACTGCAAATCCGGCATTTTCAACCAGTGCAGCATCGTCTGTTCCAAATATACAACTCTCAAAAGCCTTTTTATATGACTTAACGATTATATCCTTTTGGAAAGTCTGTGGTGTCTGAATACTATAAACATTATCACGCACAGGCGTAGATATTACAAATCCTTTATCATCGCAAATTTTGACAGTATCCTTCGACTTAACTCCTACTGCACATGCACCATACTCAATGGCTGCCTCTATTGATGAAATAATCGTATTCTTACTCACAAACGGACGTACTCCGTCATGCACAAGAACTATATCACTTTTTTCAGATGTTTCACAAATACCGTTATAAACAGAGTTATATCTCTCCGCACCACCAAGTGCATACCTGATAGGCTTATCAGAAAACAAATTCCTGCACTCCTCAATACCGATTGGTGATGCAACAATAATTATTTCATCTACAACGACACAATTTATAAAAGCATCCACTGTATGCTCAATAATCGTTTTATCACCTAACATCAGATATTGCTTTGATATGCTTGTTCCCATCCTTTTTCCGTTTCCTGCAGCAACTATAACAGCTGAACAAAATTTTCCGGCATACATGGCCACACCTCAAAAACAAATTATTTATCTGCATCAGTTTTTATCTTAGTAAAAATCATTCTGCCGGCAGCAGTCTGGAGAACACTCGTTACAGCAACCTTAAATGTTTCTCCTATTTTATTTGAACCACCCTCAACAACTATCATAGTACCGTCATTAAGATATGCGATTCCCTGTCCGTTTTCTTTACCGGCCTTAATTATAGTAACTATCATTTCTTCACCAGGAACAAGCATAGGCTTTACGGCATTTGCAAGTTCATTGATATTAAGAACTCTTACACCCCTTACCTCTGCTACCTTATTAAGATTATAATCATTTGTAACAACAAAGGCATCATACTGCTCAGCCATTTTTAAAAGCTTAGAATCAACCTCAATCTTTTCCTTTGTATTATATTCTTTGATCACAACAGGTACATTAGGCTGTTTCTGAATTTCATTAAGAATATCAAGTCCACGTCTGCCCTTCGTTCTTTTAAGAGAATCTGAAGAATCAGCAATATGTCTTAATTCGTCAAGGACAAAAGTCGGAATAACTATTTTACCCTCAATAAAGCCCGTTTGAAGAAGATCAAGTATTCTGCCGTCAATTATAACACTTGTATCAAGAATTTTAGGTCTGCTTCCATAGATTTTTGCCTGTTTGGACTTAAACATAGGCAAATCCATTTCATCACGTTTTCTTGTGGCAACCCTGTAACCCAAGAATGCAAGCACAATATTAAGTATTACCGTAATCCCTGTTCCGACAACTCCATATCCGTTAAGAGAAACACCAATAAGGTTTGCAATAACAAGACCAACAACAATACCTGCAATGCCGCTTGCCAACTCCTTCATGTCCATTTTTACTAGCTTTCCTTCAGCTATACCAACCTGTTTCATTATGGCTTCAGCGGCAAAATCCGAGAATAATATATAATAAATGATTCCGATAAAAACACCAATGAGAATAACGACATAATCAGACATATATTCCTGTATTCCCCAAAGATTTGTTTTATAAAGTGCATATAACAGACCTACCGCAATCGTCATAACAACAAGCGTTATAACATATCTGAACATATTTTTAATCATGATTCCACCCCCTTTTTTATTTATTTTTCCCATACTATGATATAATGTATATTCCATTATTTTTCCCCAACAAAAATAACACTATCGCTATCATATCATGTATATAGAATACCATATTTTACTTGTAGGTGCAAACAAAATAATTTTACAAATATATTAAAATAACCCGTTGAATCAATCAACGGGCTATTGAATATTTTTGAATTATTCATCAGATTCAACAAGTTGCATCATATTTACTGACTCTGCCTTTGGATTGATATATACTCCGCAATTTTCAAAATCATGTCTGTATTTTTCATAAACCTCTTTAACAGCCTCCATAAGAATACAATCATTCTTAGACCGCAGTATTATTTTATAACGGTATTCATCCTTTATTTTGGATATATATTCCGCAACAGGGCCAAGCACGTTCATGCCTTCATATTTTTTAAATTCATATCCGGCACTTTCAGCGCATTCAATTGCATTTTTTTCATCAATACCTGTTATTTCAATATATGCACATGCTTCACAAGGCGGATAATCCATTGATTTTCTGAATGCAATTTCCCTTCTGTAAAATCCGTCAACATCTCCTTTAACCGCCGCAATAATCGCAGGATTATCAGGTTCATAAGTCTGAACAATCACTTTACCTTCTGCCTCTGCTCTTCCGGCTCGCCCAGCAACCTGTGTTATAAGCTGAAATGTCCTTTCAGCTGCATTATATTCACCTGTGTTAAGAGAAATATCTGCAGCCATTATTCCCACAAGGGTAACGTTTTTAAAGTCGTGTCCTTTAGCAATCATCTGAGTTCCAACAAGTATATCGGCATCGCCTGTGGCAAACCTGTTTAAAATATCCGCATAGCCGTTTTTGCCGCTGACAGTATCCATATCCATTCTTAGAACCCTAGCATTAGGAAAACATTTTCTGACTTCTTCCTCTACCTTCTGTGTTCCTGTACCGAAATATCTTATATATTTTGAACCGCATGCCGGACATACATCAGGCTTATCAACGGTTTCACCGCAGTAATGACAAATAAGCTTGCCGTTTGACGCATGGTACTTATACGAAACATCGCAATGAGAACACTTCATAACATAGCCACAGCTTCTGCATGAAACAAATGTAGAATAACCTCTTCGGTTAATAAAAAGCATAGTCTGTTTCTTGTTTTGCAGATTAGAAGCTAAAGCTGTGTACAGCTTTCTGCTGAAAATACTCCGGTTTCCATTTCTCAGCTCATCACGCATATCGACCATTTCAATCTCAGGCTTGCTGCTGCCCTCCACGGCTCTTTTTTCAAGCCTCGTATAGCGTACATCACCAAGTGTGCATCGGTAATATGTTCTGACAGAAGGAGTCGCTGTGCCCATTACAAGTGAAGCGCCTGTTAGAATACAAAGTTTTTCTGCTGTCTCTACAGCATCATATGCTGGTGACGTTTCGGAAACATAGCTTTTCTCATGCTCCTCATCAATTATTACAACACCGAGGTTATCAAATGGCATAAAAAGTGCTGATCTAGGACCGATTACAACAGAAATGTCACCGTCCTGTGCACGCTTCCAGCAATTAAATCTTTCTCTGTAATTCATTCTGCTGTGAGTAACTGCTGCCTTATTTCCAAAACGCTTTATGAACCTTCCTGTCATCATCGGTGTCAGTGATATTTCGGGAACAAGCACAATCGCCTGTTTTCCTTCTGCAATAATCTGTTCAATCATTCTAATGTATACTTCTGTTTTGCCGCTGCCTGTTATTCCATGTATAAGCAAAGGCCTACTCCTGTCGTTTATTTCATTTTTCCACTCTTCCAGAATATTTTTTTGCTCTGCATTAGGCTCAAAAGGCTTTGTTTCTTCTATAATTGAACATGTATATGTATCTGCGAGAACCTTTTTATCGAATACATCAAGTGCTTTTTCATCTCTTAGCACCGATATTGTATATTCACTATTTATTTTTTTGAGTTCTGCAAGCGGTAGTTCTCCTCTTGCAAGTACTAAATTTATAACATCGGACCGCTTGGAACGGCGTTTATCATTCTCATATTTCAATATGCACTCAAGTGCATTATCACCTGTACGCACGTATTTGACCGTTTTATAATAATCAGTCTTATCCTTTATTCCGCTTGGGATAATTGTTTGCAGACATTTTGAGAGTGTAGCAAAGTATCTTTCCTGCATCCACATAGCAAGCTTAAGCATAGTTTCGGAGAATACAGGAAAGCCATCCGGTACATATGCAATATTTTTTATTTTTTCTAAAGGAACATCAGTGCTGTCTTTAACCCCCACAACATATCCTTCTGTTATACTCTTGCCTTTACCAAACGGTACTCTTACCCTCATTCCAATTTTGACTCGGCTTAAAAGTTCTTCCGGAATGGCATAATCAAACACTCTGTCTATATCCGTATGTGAAATACTTAAAATAACCTGTGCATACATAAATCTCACCCGCTTATTTCAAAAAGCACTGTAAAGGCTTAAAGTCTTAACAGTGCTTTTTATTTTTATTCCTCGCTTCCGTAATTATCAAGGCTTATTTCAGAAACAGTATTATTTGTACTTTGCACAACAATATCATTATCAGGGTTATGGCAAATAATTTTAATTTTCTCCTGATAAAGCTCATTTACAGCAACTGTTACAGGCTTACCTGACTTAACGCCTCTTATAAGTGGACTAGCGCCTTCTGTTAATTCTCTTGCACGCTTTGAAGCCGCTATGATGATTGTATATCTGCTCAGCATGGAAATATCCATACCTTCCTGCTTACTTATCACATCTAAAAGTTCAGTATATGACGGATGTATCATTAACAAACATCTCCTTTAAATTTATATTTCAATTCCGGGTTACGGCTGCATTTCATTCTTTCTGCTTTTACTATACAATCAATATCTCTCACAGCCACATCAACTGTATCATTTATTACCAGATAATCGTATCTGTTTAAAAGCTCAAGCTCTTCTTCTGCTCTTTTGATACGTTTATCGATTGTATTCGTATCCTCTGTCCCTCTGCATTCAAGACGTCTGCGAAGCTCTTTAAGTGTTGGAGGCATAGTAAAAATAAGAACTGCATCTCCATATTTTTCTTTAACCTGAAAAGCACCCTGAACCTCTATTTCAAGTATAATATTCTTTCCTTCATTAAGCTGGCTCTCAACATATTTTTTCGGTGTACCATAGTAATTCCCACAAAACTGAGCATGCTCAAGAAGTTCTTGGCTTTCTATCATTTTATCAAATTCCTCAACAGATTTAAAAAAATAATGTATTCCTTCGTTTTCGTTCGGTCTTGGCTCTCTCGTAGTTGCCGAAACCGAAACAGAATATTTCAAGTCTGAAACAAGTCTTTCAACAATTGTTCCTTTTCCCGAGCCCGAAGGACCGGAAATAATCAACAAAACTCCCTTTCCCATACAAAAAACTCCTATTCTTCCTCCGAATCCTTAAAGTTCTGTGCCCTTGCGCATATTGTTTCAGGCATCAGTGCTGAAAGTACAACATGTCCGCTGTCAGTAATAATAACAGCCCTAGTTTTTCTGCCGCATGTCGCATCAATTACATTGCCGTTGGCTCTTGCATCCTGAACAAGTCTTTTGACAGGTGCAGCATCCGGCAGTACAACTGCTACGATTCTATCGGAGGATACAACGTTCCCATAACCGATATTAACAAATCTTACAACACTCATAAATACTCCTTACTCTATATTCTGAATCTGCTCTCGAATCTTCTCAATCTCACTCTTAAGTTCAATAGTAATCTGAGTAATTCTTATGTCATTCGATTTTGATGCAATTGTGTTTGCCTCTCTGTTCATCTCCTGAATAAGGAAATCAAGTTTTCTGCCTATAGACTCATCCTTGCAGAATATGTCTCTAAGCTGATTAATATGACTGCCAAGTCTTGTAATTTCCTCATCAATGCAGGCTCTGTCAGCAAATACAGTTACCTCAGTAAGTATTCTCTGCTCATCAATGTTTGTATCTGCAAGAAGTTCATTAAGTCTGTCTGTGAGTCTTTTTCTGTAATCCTCAGCAACAAAAGGAGCCCTCTCCTTTATTTTTGATACATATTCCTCAATGAATTCTGTTTTTTTAAGTACATCTTCCTTAAGTGATTCTCCCTCAGCCTCTCGCATCGATACAAAACTGTCTATAGCACCTTCAAGTGCGGGGAGAAGCGCATTCCATACTGTATCCTCGTCCTCTTGAACCTTTTCAACTGTAATAACATCCGGAAATTTTGCAACTAAATCCAAAATGTTATCTCCGGTTAGACCGTAGTAAAGCTTAAGATAATCCAATTTTTCACAGTATGCCTTTGCCAGTGGTTCGTTAATCTTAATATTTATATCATCATTAGAAAATGTCTCAAATGTAATATAAACGTCAGTCTTGCCTCTCATAATTTTTTTCATCAGTATTTTTCTTATCTTATCCTCCAGATAATTCATTGATCTTGGAAGGCGGATAGATATATCATTGTATCTGTGATTCACGGATTTTATTTCAACACTGAATTTACGGTTGTCAGATTCATTTTCGCCCCTGCCGTAACCTGTCATACTTTTTATCATAATTTCATCCCTTTAATTTGACTTTAACGACACGCTATACTAACTTATAATTATATAAAAAAGCCAAGTGAACGTCAATAGATATTTATCTTTATAATATTTTGTTAGCAAAAAAGTATTTTTATTTAAACAGCATCTCATATTGTATTTTATGGTACAATATACTGACATAAGGAGCTGATTTAAAATGAACATTCTTGTTGATGCAGATGCCTGCCCCGTTAAAGAAATAATACTTGAAACAGCTGAAAAATATAATATTTCAGTCACAATGTTTATGGATACAAGCCATATTATGAATAATATAGTCTGCGAAGTTGTCACTGTTGACAAAGGCCATGATTCTGCCGACTTTGCCATTGCAAACCGAATATCCAAGGGTGATATCGCCGTAACCCAGGACTACGGTCTTGCATGTATGCTTATGGCAAGAGGTGCTCACGTTATAAACCAAAACGGTTTTTTATATACTGACGAAAATATTGATTCTCTTCTTATGCGCAGACACGTTTCCGGAAAGCTCAGAAGAAGCGGCAAAAAAAGCGGAAGAATGAACCACATCAGTGCAAGAAAACGCGAAGATGATGAACGTTTTAAAAGCTGTCTTGAAAATCTTATCTTAAAACTTCTTCAATAACAGTCATGTTCATAAGTTCAACCATACTTTTTTCTTTGTTTAAAATAATGTCAGCAGTACATTTTTCGCCTGTTTGTGCCTTTGTAACACTTATTTTTTCAACCTTGCCGTTTTTAAGCAGTTCTTTCATAAGCTTATCATCCAGTATAACACCATATCTTTCAAGGCTGTCTTTCCAAATTGTGAATTTACAGCCTTTTTTCCAATTTCCGCAAAAAAACCCCCTGCTGTTTTCAAAAATATTTCCTTCACCACACACAGGGCATTTCCCAAGAGCCTTTGTCTTTGCTTTTTTCCCCTTTTCCTCTGGAAAAGCCACCGCAGCGGTATTCTGCTCAGCATATCCCACAAGATAATAAACATATCGGTTTATACTTGTCATAAATTTTTCTGACTGCATGGAGCCCTTTGCAATTGAGCCAAGTCCTTTTTCCCATTTTCCTGTTGTAACAGGTGATTTAATTTCTTCAGGGACTATTTCAATTAGCTGTATACCCTTATCGTCAGGCACAAGGTTTTTGCCCTTTCTGTGAATATATCCAACAGCTATAAGTCTCTCTATTATAGCTGCTCTTGTAGCAGGTGTACCAAGTCCATATTCCTTAAGCTTTTCCTTCAACGCCTCATCATCAGTATTTTTGCCTGCATTCTCCATTGCCGTTAAAAGAGTAGCTTCATTATATAACAATGGCGGCTTTGTTTCCTTTTTAACAGCATCGGCATTTTTTATTATCCTTACATCTTCTTTTTTAACTTCAGGCAGGATATCTTCATTATCTCTGCTGTTTTTATAAACAACTCTGTATAGCTTTTTCCATCCCTCATCTGTAACAGTTGTTCCCTTTGATACAAATGTTTCGTTTTCACAGGCCATTGTTATCTTAGTGGATGTATATTTATATGGTGGATTAAACACCGCAATAAACCTTATGGCTATAAGTCCGAATACCTTCTTCTCATCCGCTGTAAGACTGTCTTTTCTGTAGCTGTTATCAGCGGGTATTATAGCATGATGATCCGTAACCTTAGTATTATCTATTATCCTTTTGCTTATAGGAAGCTTCTCCATATCAGCAACATTCTGTGCATACTCAGCAAAAATACCGGAATTTATAAGTCTTCTCATTATAATCTTTATTTTCGGTTCCATATCTGTACTAAGATAGCGGCTATCGGTTCTCGGATATGTAATCATCTTTCTCTTTTCGTATAGACTCTGCGCTATATCAAGGGTTTTCTGTGCCGAAAAGCTGTACATTTTATTACAGTCCCTTTGAAGCTCAGTTAAATCGTAAAGCTGCGGAGGTTGGGTCTGCTTTGCAGTCTTGGAAACCTCTGTAACAATTGCATTCTTTCCTCTTACCTTTTCAGCAATCGCTTCGGCATCTTCTTTTTTGTCTATTCTTGTATTGTTTTTATCATCTGTCCATGTACCCTTAAAATCGCCATAATCGGCAGATACCTCATAATATACACCAACCTGAAATTTATCAATTTCTTTTTGCCTTTTAACAATCATAGCCAATGTAGGCGTCTGTACACGACCTATACTTAATAATGCATTGTATTTAAGTGTAAATGCTCTAGTTGCATTGATACCAACAAGCCAGTCAGCCTCTGAACGGCATTTAGCCGATGAATAGAGCAAATCATAATCTGAACTGGGCTTAAGAGCTTCAAATCCATCCCTTATCGCTTGGTCGGTCATGCTTGAAATCCATAGTCTCATATACGGTTTTTTGCATTTATTAAAATTGTAAATATATCTAAATATAAGCTCGCCTTCACGTCCGCTGTCAGTTGCACATATCAGACTTTCTGTGTCCTTATCATTCATCAGCTTTTTAAGAATATCAAGCTGCTTTTTACTTCCTCTTATTGCCTTCAGCTTCATTTCCCGAGGAATGATCGGCAAACCCTTAACACTCCATTTTTTAAGTCCCTTGTCATAGTCCTCAGGCTCACATAAAGTTACTAAGTGACCTACAGCCCAACTCACTATATAGTTTTCTCCGCACAAATATCCATCTCCTCGTTCGTTGCAGCTAAGCACCTTTGCAATGTCACGAGCAACCGACGGTTTTTCGGCTATAACAAGTATTTTACCCATAAAACCACCTTAATCTTCTAATTTAACTTTAAAAACTACTCTGTACACTCAGCCTATAATCGAAATTAATTATAACATATATACTATAGAAAAGTCATTCAATATATTAAGCAAAAAAATCCTCAGTTCTTTCGAACTGAGGATTTTCCGGCGAAAACTGCCGAGCTTTCGCCTATGGCTTTAACCATACATTATAAACTGGGTTATATTTGGAGTTTTTTTCGCATATTTTATTCAAAATAAAATGTTTCAAATTATAATTTTAAAACTTAAATTACTCTACACACTCTGGATGAGCTGCGATATATTCATTGTTCTTCTTGTGAGCGATTGTGAGCATAGGGATTGTAATTACAACGAATCCTAAGTATCCGCAGTAGCCATAAGCATACTTGATGATATTAGTAAGACCAACAAGTGATACAGCCATACATACAAGGATAACAATAGCAGCAACGATTACACGTCTAACCTTAATATTTGAAATTGAACTTTTAAATATCTTGTTCTCGAATTTCTGTACCATTGTAAAGATTGTAGTAGTACAAGTAGAAATGAATGCGAAGAACAATGATACCTGGTAGCAAACAGCAAGAATGCCGATGCCAAGTTTATTAGCAATGTAAAGGTTAGGAAGTGTTAATGCTTCAGCTGCAATAACTTCATCATAATAGCCAAGAAGCATTATACAAGAAACCGAAAGAGCAAGACCATTCATTAACCAACCAAGTAAAGAAGTTCTCTTAACACCCTTTACGTTAAGAATTGAAGATGCTGCGATCATTGAAGGAACAGCAACACACTGGAATCCTGAATATGTAAGAGTCTTAAAGATAGCCATTCCTACCTGAGGCTGGTTTGTAGCAAAAGCCTGGCTGATGCCTGCTGTGTTTCTTCCAATAGCTATAAAATACATCGTGAATGATGAAATAAGTATAACTACTGACATAACAGTAGAAGCTTTGATAACCAGATTAACACCAAAAATAACAAGGAATACAAGCATTACACCTATTATACAAACTGCTACTCCGTAAGGAATACCATAGCTTGCAAGTAATGAAGCTGCACCTGCAATAGATGCACCAACAGCTGCAAGGATGATAACGAAGTTGAAAACTTCCATTGTTAATTCAAGCTTTGTATAAGGTGCCCAAAGTTCTGTGAATACTTCTTTGTATGTATACATCTTTCTTGTTGCAGCCATTGTCATGGCTTCTTTAATAACAAGAGCAAGAATACCCATAGCAATCATAGGAAGGAATGAAGCCATCCAACCGAACTTAACATAATATTGAATAGCCTGGTTTCCTGTTGCGAAACCTCCACCTACGTGAGTACCAAACCATACTGATGCAACGCTGAACGCAGCACCCCAGCTTCCTTTGCTGACTGATGAATTTGACATAAAACAACCTCCCCTTTTCCTGACTGTTTAGTCTACGATATAAAATTTTATGATTCCATTGGTCTCTCCAAACCAATATTAAACCGAACTATATGCGAAAAAGCTTCCTCCTCCCCAGTAAATACCATTTTAATAATTGCAACACATCATACATCACATTTTGATTTTCCCCATGCATAATGTATCACTTCTAGCAGTATTTCATTGATAATGTATTCAAATCTGTTATAATGAATACCCTTTATCCAAAATACTCATGTTAAAAATATACCATCCAGGTCTTTTTTTGTCAAGTATTTTATTGATATTTTCCAACATGCTATGTCATTATGTAATTACAAATATAAAAATAACCAAAATAGTCTTATATTAAATGGCTGCTTTTTGTTTATCTTCTCTTTTTGTCAGTTGCTCGCATTCGTATGCCATCATACGACGCAATCAAATTTGGCATTTTCAAAGAATAATCATTTCATTGTTAAGACAAGCACCATATATCTCAGCTAAAATATTAACTTCAGCTCTCCCCATAGACAATTCTCTAACTACCTCAATGAACTTCTTTTCATTGTCCTTATCAAGCATAACAATAAATTCGACCTTATCTGTGTATAATGTGTCCTTTAATATATATTCACCCAGTGTTAGTTCATACTGTATTTTACCTGATGTAGTGTAATCGGTAACAACAGAGCATTCTTTATAGTGCTTAATTTTTGCAATACCTGCTGCCTCAATTCCAAGTTTTGCACTTTTCCCATATGCCCTAACAAGTCCACCAGTACCAAGCAGAGTCCCTCCAAAGTATCTTGTAACAACAATTGCTGTATTTTTTATATCACCGCCAATAAGCACATCAAGCACAGGTTTCCCTGCTGTTCCCTGTGGTTCTCCATCATCACTTGACCTCTGTATTTCATTTCTTTCGCCAATTTGATACGCAAATACATTATGTGTTGCATCCCAGTATTTTTTCTTCATTTCAACAATGAATGCCTTTGCCTCATCCTCTGTTTGTACTGGGCATACTGTTGAAATAAATCTGGATTTCTTCTCTACAAATTCCACTTCTGCCTTTTCGAGTATTGTATTATATTCATCCAGCATATAGTCCTCTCCTTAAGCATTTTCTCCGATTATACCAAAAAACCGATTTTATTTAAAATCGGTTTTAAGTTTACTTTATTCATTTTCATCTTCATTATTTTTATTAAATTCTATCAGCTTTGCCATTACTCTTCCATGAACAGAATCAGTGGGATAATTTCCGTTTTTATCAATCGTACCTGCTTGTGTTCCAAGCAAAATCTCTATTCCCTCATCAATTGTTGAAATAGGATAAATATGAAACATTCTATTTTTTACGGCCCTGATAACATCATCCTTAAGCACAAGATCCCGTACATTTGCGTAAGGCATTACAATACCCTGTTTCCCGGTCAATCCACGACGATTGCATAAATCAAAGTAACCTTCAATTTTATGATTTATTCCGCCTATGGCCTGTATTTCTCCACACTGGTTTACGGAACCCGTAACCGCAAGTGACTGGTTTACAGGTATACCAGAAAGACTTGAAAGTATACAGTAAAGCTCTGTACTGGACGCACTGTCACCATCAATACCATTATAATTCTGCTCAAAAGCAATTCTGCAGCTAAGAGAAAGCGGCATCTTCTGCGCATACATACTTCCAAGGTAGCCTGTTATTATCTGAACGCCCTTATTATGTGTAGGACCGCTCATCTCTGCCTCTTTCTCAATGTTTACAATCCCTGACTTACCCATATAAGTTGTTGCGGTTATTCTTGTTGGGCTACCAAATGAAAAATCTCCCATATCAAGAACAGCCAAGCCGTTTATTTTTCCAACACAGTATCCATCGGTTGCTATCATGATTGTATCATTATCCAAAAGATCATTCATTTTTTCATGATACATTGAAAGCCTATATATTCTCTCACGGTCTGCCTTTTTCACATACTCTTCAGTTACCATATCGGCATTGTCAAGCTTTGCCCATGTCGCAGACTCAGCCAATATCTCCGCAATCAAGTTAAACCTTGTTGTCAGCTTCTTTTGACTTTCAGCTTCTCTTGAAGCATATTCAATTATTGTAGCAACTGCAGTCGAGTCAAAAGGAAGTGTATTTTCATTTTTGCAGAATTTACTTATAAACCCGGCAATTTTATATACATTATTATCCGTCCTGTCCATTTCATAATCAAAATCTGCACGTATTTTAAACAGCTTTGAAAAATCTTCATCATAACCCCTGAGCAGCTCATAATAATATGCTCCGCCAATTAGTATTACCTTCATATCCGCAGGTATAGGTTCCGGCTTGAGCGTTGTTACAGTAATGGCGCCTGCCTGTTCTCTAAGATTTTCAATTGCAATTTCCCTTGTTTTTATTATTCTTCTAAGAGCTTCCCATGACTGCGTATTGCTCAAAAGATCCTGAATCTGTATGATAAGATAACCGCCGTTAGCCTTGTGCATGATTCCGGCCTTTATTTTCATAAAATCAGTAGTTAAATTTCCGTATTCATTGTCATACTCGACCTCACCGACCAGATTATAATAAGTCGGATTATAATCAACAATGACCGGAGCACCCTCTGTCTTAGAATTGTCTACCAGAAGATTTACTCTGTATTTTAGAGTTGTGTCATCATTTTTTGCTCCGCCTAATTTGGGAAGAAGTGCCGCTACAGGATCTTCCTCATCTGTTTCCGGCTCAGAAAACTGATCAATATTATCAAGTACATCCTCCTGAACGGCTTCAAGATATTTTATTACTCTCTTGCTGTCCTGATATTTTTCCTGAAGCGTGCTTACATAATGACCAATTGCAAACATGCCAATCTTATAATCTAAGTCATCCATTTTTTGCCGATATTCCTTATCAATGCTTTTAACATCTCTCATAATTGCATTGACTGTATCCTGCATAGACTCAAGTCTTTCATTGATTCCGTCTTTAACGCTCTCATCTAGTGTATCATAGTTTTCCTCTGTAACCGGCTCATTATTAATAATCGGCTGAAATATAATTCCCGAATTTGATGTCTTAAGTAAAAATCCGTTTTTCTCTGCGAAACTATTAAGCTTTTTAATCAGTTCATCTCTCTTGTCATCATATGTACGTGAAAGATCGGTTTTCTCCTTGTCATAATCCTCAGACGAGAATGCCTTTGTAATTTCTGTCTTGAAGAAAGATATAAGCTCATTCATGTCATCACGAAATTGGCGGCCTATTCCTGGCTCAAAACGCAGCGAAAGCGGACTTCTTGGGTTATCAAAATTATATACATAGCACCAGTCATATGGCACCGCCTCATTTTTAGCCTTAGCTTGAGTGCTTAATCTTGCGTAAGAGGTTTTACCTGAACCCGATGGGCCGGAAACGTAAATATTATATCCCTTCATTTTAACATTAAGACCAAATTCAAATGACTTTATTGCTCTCTCCTGACCAATAATTCCATCAAAAGGTTCAATCTCTTGGGTTGTATTAAAATTGAATTTTGCTGCATCATATTTGTTATTTAGTTCCCAATAATCAAGCTCTGCCTTCTTTTTCATCAGACACCTCTATTCTCACAGCGTTAATTTGTAATCTTCATAAATGGGATAATATTTCCACATTATTACCGCATCTTCATTTGTGTCCGTATAGTATCTTTTCCGAAACCCCTCTGGCTTATATCCATGTCTTGTATACAGCTTTTGTGCTGCGTAATTTGAGATACGTACTTCAAGGGTAACTCCTATCATTTCTAGTTCGTCTGCCTTGGCATCAATTGCGTCCATAAGCAAATCCCCAAGTCCCTGTCCCCTGTATGTCGGAAGAACTGCCACCTTGGTTATGTGCCCTTCATTAACAACATGCCACATTCCGGCATAGGCAAGAGCTGTATCGTTTTCATCTACAGCAACTAAATATATTGCCAATTTGTTTTCTTTTACTTCCTTTTCAAAATCCACCTTTGTCCACGGAAGATGAAAACATGACTCGTCTATTTTAGCCACATCATCAACATACTTTTCCGTCATGGAAACTATTTTAATCATAATTTTCCGCTCCATGCATTTTTTCGTCAAGCTCTCTTTCCGCCTGTGATTTACGTAAATACACAGGTGCAAATTTACTGCCTTCAATATACTTGCCTTCCAATGCAAATTCTGCTGCAAGAGATGCCACACTTCCGGCTCTCTGCATATTACAGGAAGCCGGAGCTACAATAAAGTTATTGGTGCTTTGTAAAATATCACTATAAAGCAATATACCATCGCCCACAAATACAACCTTCTTATTTAAGGCAATAACTTCATTAATAACATCATCAATTATTTCAATAGTATCTTCCTTCAGACTTATAAGTCTGCCGTTTTCCCAGCAGTACATGCCTGTATATACCTGTCTTCTTCTTGCGTCCATTATTGGGCATATTAGAGTATCTGTCATGTAAACATTATATGCCATGGCAGCAAGAGTTGAAACAGGTACAACAGGTTTATTAATCCCCATAGCTATTCCTTTTGCTGTTGCCGCTCCTATTCTAAGTCCGGTAAATGATCCGGGACCTGCAGAACATGCCACAAAATCTATAGTATTCAAATCCAAGTTAAGATACTTTTTTATAATGTCAATAAGTGGCATAAGCGTCTGCGAATGAGTCATTTTATAATTAAGTGTAAACTCTGCACGAAGCACATTGTCCTCTGTAAGCGCCACGCTTGCAGCTGAACCCGAAGCTTCAATAGCAAGTATTTTCATTATTTCTTACCCCCAAATGTTATGCATCTGTAATCCATACCCTTTTCAAGATTTTTTTCAATCTTTATCCAAACAGCATTTTCGGGAATCATATCTTCTATCATTTCTGCCCATTCAATCAGGCATACTCCATTGCCAAAGAAATATTCGTCACAGCCGATATATTCCATTTCCTGAGAATCACCTACTCTGTATACATCAAAATGATACATGGGAATCCTGCCATAATACTCATTTATTAATGTAAATGTTGGGCTGGTTATATCATCATCAATATCAAGACCTCTTGCAAAACCTCTTGTAAAAACCGTTTTGCCTACACCCAAATCTCCTGAAAGACAATAAATATCCCCAGCCTTTGCCTTAATACCGATTTCACGGCCAAAAGCTTCTGTTTCATCCTGTGAGTAGGTTTCTTTAATCATCATTATCACCTGCTGGCATCATAAAAATCAAATACACTTGAAACACCCTCGGCAACGAGCTTAGATGTCTTACCATTCAAATAGTAAAGATCACCTGTAGCGGTTGCTGCATTATAATTCTTCATATAAAGCGCATTGTTGTTGTTCCTGTATGCAAACATATAAACTCCCTGATCGACAACTGTGTCAGCTCCCTGCTGATAGTAATGGAAAGTGCCGCCCATCGAAGTTGTATCATAATTATCAAGATAGAATAAACGTTTATTAATGTCCTTAGAAACTTCGTAATAGTAAGCTGAAGTACTTACTTCATCGGGAATATTGCTTTCAACATAAACAAGTGTACCGGCGCCACTGTCGTTAACACCCCTAAGATAAGCTATTCTTGAGCCGTCACCCATGAAATCATAAGATGCAACATCTTCTTCAAGCTCGCCATATGCCTTTACACCTTTATCATCATATGTTGAAAGAATGAGCTTGCCCAGTTTCTTTGTACTGTCATAATTAACAAGACATGCCACTTGTATATTGTTCGCTGAATTCTGATATGAATAAATATACGAGTTCTCAAAATCTACAAAATCATTGTAGCCATTAAGCTTATAGATATAAGTGTCACATTTAGCCTTCGTAGCCTGCACATAATACTTAGAGTCAATATCATCCACTGATTTAATTTCAGAAAGATTTACTTTTATCTTATCCAGGCCTGCCGGAACTGTATATGCTATATATTCTCCTTTTTTGTCTGTAGGCATTGCCGTAAAGATACCCTCGTTTACAAGGACACTCTTTCCATCCTCATAACGATAAAGTGAGCTAGTTATATCATTGAATTCATATGTCTCAATTTCCTTTCTGAGTGCATTTGCAGCATCAGAATTATCACCGTCATCATTGATTATATCCTTCGCCTGTATTTTTTTACCACTGTTTTTATAATAAATTACGGCATTTTCATTTTCTGAAAGTGTAACCGCAATCACATCCTCATCAATAAGCTTAGATGTTCCTTTTCCAATATCATAAACATAAATATTATAAATGCTTGTTCCCTTCTCAGTTCCCTCAGCCTTTATGTAATAAATGTTTGTTCCCTTCTCAGTAACAAGGTATTGTGCTACATCAGTATCAATTGCAGTGAGGTTAGAACCATCAATATTACTAATGTTAAGAGTAATCGATGAATTCTCTGTTTTAGCAAATACAGCCTTTTTACCGTCAGCTGATATTGCATACTCTGTTCCGCCAAGGCCTACTCCATCAGATATTGGATAAGATGCATTTGCTTTTTTGCTGTATCCATAAAGTGTTCCATCAGTACCGCTTTCACCTGCAACAACATAAACAGCACCGTCGCCTTTGTAACTTACCTTATAATCACTGACATTGGCACTGATTAAAGATGGAGTACCGCTCTTTGATGCAGTAAAGTAATTGAGATTAAACGTTCCGTTAGAAGCAACATTGTCAATAAAGTATACACTTTTTCCGTCTTCTGCAACCGTTATGCCATTTCCTACATAACTGTATGCTGCGGAACCACCTGATGAAAGGTTCTCAGAAATAAGAACAGGCTCATCTTTTAAATCATAGCAATAAAGATCATTTCCTGTGGAATATACAATTGCTCTGCTTGCTTCTTTGCCTAATCCGAACTTATCCTTTGTAACATATCCTGCCTTTACAATAAGAACAAATAAAATAATGCCAATAATTGTTGTTGCAAACAATACAACAGCGTTTTTATTCTCATAATTAACAAATCTTCCCTCAGACATAAGGAATTTCTGAAATCCATTAGGTTTCTTACCATCAGCATACATCTGGGCAATTCTCTCTTCCCTAATCTCTTTCATTCTTTGCTCGCTTTTTTCATATTTTTCTATTTTTGCCTTTTCTTTAGCAAGTTCTTTCTCTTTCCATTTCTGAAAAAAGGATTTGTTGACATCTTCCTCTAAAATTTCTGCAACATCTGAATCGTCAGAAACTGTTGTTGATGTCTGCTCTGCATCAACTTTCTCAGATGATATAAACAAATCATCATCAAGCTTTGGCTCTTCATAGGGTTCTCCTACAGAATCATCCTCAAAATCTTCTTCGGAACTCGCGTCAATGTTTGTGTTTTCATCTTCAGTGCATTCTTCGCTGCCATCTTCCGTATACGAATTATCCTCTTCCTCTTTTTGGGGAGTATCGTCGTTTATTTCCGGGATTTGAGAGTTGTCATCAGTAAAGCCATTTTCGTCTTTCTCGAAATCATTGTCCATTATTATCACCTTTATAAATAAATTTTTTTTACATTATTACTTTGCATTTTCTAAGTATAGCATTGCATAACTTTATCGTCAAACTTTCATTGAATTATTAATCTTTCTTTAAGAAAATCCGAATGCACTTTACACTCGGATTAGCTGTACTATTTATTAAGCATTATATTAAGGTGGCCTTTTAATATAGACATTGCAGCAACATTTTCGCCGCCCCTCGGAATAATAATATCCGCATATTTCTTTGACGGCTCAACAAATTCCTCATGCATTGGCTTAACCGTTTCCTGATACTGTGTAAGTATTGATTCAATTGTTCTTCCTCTGAATTTCATATCTCTTACGATACGTCTCATAAGCCTTTCGTCAGCATCTGTATCGACAAATATTCTTATGTCCATAAGATTTCTTAATTCTTTATTTTCAAAAATCAGTATTCCTTCAATAAGAACTACCTTTTTGGGCTCAACTTTAACGGTTTTGTCAACTCTGTTATGTATACTGAAATCATACACGGGACGATAAATTGTTTTTCCCCCCTTCAAATCCATTATATCCTGAATCATTCTCTCTGTCTCAAACGACGAAGGGTGATCATAATTAAGTTTAGCTCTTTCCTCATATGGCATATCATAGTGTGCCTTATAATAACAGTCATGGCTGATGAGTTCAACATCATTTTTAAAGAAATCCTTTAGTTTATTTACTATTGTGGTTTTACCTGAAGCTGTCCCGCCGGCAATCCCTATAATACATATATCATTCATAAATTACCTCCATAATGAAACAAAGTGATTTTAGCTATTTATTATATTACCACCAGTCTAAAAGCATGTAAATCCGCAGAAACAACAAAAAGAGACGCATTTTGCGTCTCTAAAATCTTAATTTTACATCTATTAATTAATTACAACTGCAAGAACCTTAGCCATCTTATCACTTCTGTTAATTATCTGGTGTTTTGCTCCATTAGCTGTTGATGTACAGTCACCCGGTTTGAGAATAAATTCCTCGCCGTCATCAATGCATGCAAGTTCTCCCTCAAGCATATAGAAAAGTTCAATATTGTCTTTATGAGCATGAAAACCTGTGCACTGACCCGGTTCAAGACAAAGTTCGGCAACAAGTTTGCATCTATTTGCTGTTTCATCAGGACCGAATTTGTTTACCTTAAGAATTTCTCCGACGCCGTTCTGAATAACACAGTATTCCTTCATGCCCTCTCCGCTTTTTACTAACATAATGATTCTCCTTTCAATATAAACCCTTAAAATTTTATATTTTTATCGACATTACCTTTCTTCAATTATACACTATCCTGCTTTAACAGGCAATAAATAGATATGTAACAAAAATAAAAAAAAAGCATAAAAAATTCGTACTTTCCGATAGTACGAATTCTTTATGCGATATACGCTCATTTGCTTTGGGGAATTGGGGATTACCTAAAAACGCAACAATACATCGCCTGTGCAGATAAACTACACACAAAGGTTATATAATTAGGAAAACAATTATGAATTAACATATAATAGTACACATAGCACTTCATGCTATAAATACAACATCATATGTCACAAAAATAATAATATCATATATTCTAAAATTTGCAACAGTTTTTTTTAAAAAACATCAAAAAAACCAATGCATTTTAAATCTAATGCATTGGTATATAATAACTAATCCTTTAATTCATATTTCCCGTTGTACTTGTCCAATTTTTTATAAAGCGCCGACCTATGAATACCAAGTTTTTTGGCAGCCTCAGTCATAACGCCGCCACATTTATTTATAACGGCATTTATGTATTCCAACTCATATTTGCCCATTACTTCCTTCAAAGAACCTTCATAGCCGGTAAAAAAGGGTTCATGGACAATCTCATTCTCCGTTTGTTTTGAAACATTAGCACTTGCCTTAAAATTTCTATGCAAAACAGAACTAATCTGTCCTTCTGTGACAACATATCTCTCAATTTCATTTTTAAGTTCACGGATATTCCCTGGCCATTGATACTTCTTGAAGCTATTCATTATCTCATCAGTAATCTCAACATTTCTACCGTATTTCCTGTTGTATTCATTAAGGAAATGTATGCTCAAGGCTTCAATATCCTCTGGTCTTTCTCTAAGCGGAGGTATATTCACCGGTATAACATTCAGCCTATAATATAAATCCTCTCTGAATGCCTTTTCTTCAACCATCTTCACCAAATTTCTATTTGTAGCAGCTATTATTCTGACATCAGTTTTTATTGTTTTACTGCTGCCTATTCTCTTAACTTCTCCGCTCTCTAGCGCACGCAAAAGCTTTGACTGCAACGACAGGGGCATTTCTCCAAGCTCATCAAGAAATATTGTTCCTTTATTTGCCATTTCAAAAAGTCCTGCTTTTCCTTCTCTGTTTGCACCTGTAAACGCACCTCTTTCATAACCGAAGAACTCCGCCTCCATAAGTTCAGCAGGAATTGCCGCACAGTTAATAGGAATAAACGGCTTATCACATCTTAAGCTGTTCTGATATATGAAATTAGCAAGCACCTCTTTACCTGTACCGCTTTCACCATAAATTGTAACTGTTGTATCTGTCTGAGCAACTGACAAAAGCATATTATAAAGATTATCCATTTTATAATTAGCGGAAACAATATTCTGGCATGCCATTCTTTCCTGCAAATATGTAAGAGTTTGCTGTATGCTCTTATTTTTCTTTTTTTCCTCCTCAATTTCCTGCATCAAATCCTTGAGAAGCTCAACATCCTGGCTGTATACAACCACTCTTTCAACTTCACCGTTTTCATTAAGTATAGGATTGGCGGAACATACAACTACAACCCCTGTTTTGGTCCTATATCTTGACAGAGTTTTTTTCTTGCTTTCCAGTGCCGTCATTGCAACACTCTTATCATAATACCCGCCTTCTTGCATTTCATAGCATGTTGTCCCAATAACATTTTCTACCGTCAGACCTACCGTCTCAGCAGCACTCTTATTTGCATAAATAATAACGCCTTCTCCATCAACCACAAAGACATTTCCATAATAATAATTAAGCAATACCTTTAGCTCTTCACCGTCAAAATCATCAATTGTCATCCTGCTCATATTATGCCTCCCAATAAACAACAAAATATCCCTGATTGTTCTATTGTTATGTCATTAGTATTTTAAATATTCGGCAGACCAGTATACCTGCCTGCCGAACAAACTAAACACCTATTTTAAATTCTCTTGCATAATTAAATAAATACTGCTGTGCATATCCGGCATAATCTCCAAAAAAGTCATACGCCTTTTTATGTATGTCCTTAATATTAGCTTCGCATCCGTCAAAATACAATTCACTCATTATCCTCTTTACCCACACATCTGTGGGGAAAGTTTCACATCTGCCAAACGAAAACATCATTGTACAGTCTGCAACCTTGGGTCCTACTCCCTTTATGGACATGAGCATTTCTCTTAGCGAATCTGTACTAAGATCATCCACATTAAAAATAACCTCACCATTTAATACCTTGCTTACAGCATCCATTATATATTTTGCTCTGAAGCCAGTTCTGCATTCCATAAGTCCTGCCTCATCAGCCTTTGAAAGCTCCTCAGGTGTAGGAAAAGCATAATAATCCTCTTCAGCAAATGAGCATATGTACTTGCCATATTTTTTGCTTATATTGTTTATTACTTTTTTAATCATAGGTATTCTGTTGTTCTGAGAAATAATAAATGAAATCAGACATTCAAATCTGTCCTGATTAAGAATTCTTATTCCGGGAGCAAATTCTACCGCTTTTTTAAGAATTTCATCGTTAGCAGAAATTCTGCTTTTTATTTCATCATAATTTCTATCCAAATCAAAATATCTAATCCATATATTTTTAAAATCTTCTTCTGATGTATTTTTAAGAACTATAAAATTTTCATCCTGAAGAATATTTAAAACTCTGCTATATGCAACAACACAATAATTCTCATGACTGAGGTTAATAAATCTAAAACATTGCCCGCATTCAAGCGTCTGTGAAATAACAAAGCTTTCATATTCACTCAGAACAATATCGTTATCTTTAACAATGTATTTCATACCATACTACTCCAAATCCAAAAGAATAAACGTGGGGGGATTATTTGACCAGCTTTCAAGTCTGTTAAGTGCATCATAATAATCCAGCACCTTATAACAATCCCATGTTGAACCGTTTTTCTTGCAAAGGAATCTCTTCCCGCTGTCAGTTATCATATAGCAGTAATCTGTCGTACCGCAGAAGTAATAGAATGTATCATCCTTAACATAATATCCGGCCTTAGTAAGTGCATCCATAACTACTGTATAGTCAGAAAGCATAGATCCTCTATAATCCCTAAGTGAATATTTAGGCAGCAAGCTTGTATTGAAATCAGGAAGTTTTTTATTAACAACAACCGGAAGTCTGCTTTCAAGCTCAAGGTCATCCATTACAACTTCCCAAATTCCGTTGTCATACTCAAGTATATATTCCCTTATTGTAGCCGAATTAGCACGTCCGCTCAATACAACAAACGCGTACTTATCGTCTGTTGTAATACTTCTTACAAAGTATTGCTCATACTTGCTTTCGTACATTCTGATACAGCTTAAAATTCTGTCATACTCACTGCTAGACGGTGTAAGTCTTTGAACTGTGCCGTTATTCATCGAATACATTGACATAATAGAATTGTAAGAACTATCAGAAATAGTACCGTACGAACCACTCCCAGAAGTAAAAATATACTTATTTTCGCTTGGGTGCTTCATAAACGCAAATACAGTTAATTCATTTTTATCAGTTCCTATCATATGTATATTGCTTCCGCCATTATTTGCTATGTCACTTCCATACATAAGTACAAGGGAAATTTCTGAAGATGCGTATTTGGAATCAAGCAATCCTTCATTAACAAGGTAATTAACTGTTATCTGCGTGTTTGCTGAATAATTAAATAAATAACCATTTTTAGTTATTACTCTAGTTTTTGTATAATACTCACTGTAATAGCTCTGGCCAGACTTAACACAGCCATCAAGCTTAGTCCAGTATGCCGAAAGAGAAGCATCTTTTGATGGGTACTGCGGCTTTGTAACTGTGGACTGATTTGGTTCAGTGTTGGGTACAGTAATTTTTGAACCGGTTTCTTCACTTTGAGATGGGGTTTCTTCACTGCTTGTATCTGAAGGATTCTCCTGTGAATTCGCAGTATTGTCATCATCAGCAGGCTGTTTATTATCATCCTTATTATCATTATTCTCAACAGCTGGTTTATCAACACCGCCATTTTGTTTTGAATTGTAATTGCAGCTTGTCAGCGTAATTCCCGCTGTACAAACAACAACTACCGCTATGAGAAATCTATGTTTAATCTTCACTGTATTCGTCCCTTTTGTCTGCAATTGTTTCATAAACCGAATCCAACTCCTTTTTATGTAATGCAAGCAGTTTTTCTATATGCTCTTCCATTTTATTAATATCTTCTTCAAAAGCGAATTTCACAACCCACATAGGATTGTATTCTCCGTCCTCTTCTTTAACGGAAATGGCTGCACTCATAACAGTTTGTGAATCATAATAGTCAAAAATCGCATCATATTCCCAGTCTTCAACATCCCTGCCGCAGCTAAGCTTCATATATACATAAAGCTGTCCGTTTTGCTCTGCAGCATAAGTATTGTATATCAGACCATATCTATCATCAACAGCATAGCTGCCAAGTTCTTTTTCAAGAAAGCCTGTTCCATTATCTTTTAGCATTATTACAATAAAGGTATCATCCGTACTATCCATGTTTTTTCTCCAGTCTCGGCTGCAAAAAACAGCATAACTATTCCACTTTACTAATTAGTTTATTATAAACCAAATAAAATTACATTGCAACAATCTAACTTTTACAAATTGCTTAAGGTTATTTCTATAAAAAAGATCTAATAAAAAAGTCTTAAACCCATTTTCACTACAGGTTTAAGACAAATTTTTTTGATTTAGAATTTATAGTTTTAATAACAAACAATCGATTTTTTGCATATCAAGGTTGTATATTATATTCATTAGCAACAAAATCATTTAAATTTACAAGTTGTTTTTTACCTATATTCTTTTGTACAGTCTTAATTTTACCATATTCTAATATGTCGCCAATATAGTAACCTGTAATTAAATTATAATCTTCTTGAAGGCATTCCATTGAATCTCCAATAAGTTCATAGGACTTTTCTGTAAATCCAATTAAATACCAATCATTATCCTGATATCTGAATCTAAAACACCTATGCCACCTAATTGAACCACCCATAAAATTTAATAATACAGAGCCCCTATCTATATCTATACTTTCAAAAGGATCTCCAAAAGTTCCACCTTCATTCGCACGAAGAATAGCATTTTTTGCTGTTATTGCCATACTATAACTATTATCTGTATTACCAAATACTATAATTAAATTCCTCTGAGCTGCAGATTCAGATACATCCTTCTCTTCGATTACGAATGCTTTATCTATTATACCATCATTATTTAAATCTCCTTCTGCTATGGCTAATTCGTCCCCATATGCTTTTGATATTTCCCATCCTTCGGGAATAAATGACGATATATCTTTACGTTCATCATACATTTTGCTTTCATTTTCTAAATTAGATTCAGTAATTGAAACTACACTGTTAATGCCATCCCATGAAACATTATAGCCAAAAGCCTCTGCCAAATACCGTGCGGGTGCATATGTGCGATCATCTGTAATTACTGCTGCTGTATCCATTTCAACTTCCTTAGAAATATCACCGTCAACAACAGTATACTTGTTTTCACCAATTACAAATATAATCTTTTTTCTTCCTTCTTTGTCTGCAAATGTTGCTGACTTTGTACCATTATCCCATGTTACATACAAATCAAGTGCCTCTGCAATTGCGCGAAGTGGTACAAGAGTACGACTGTCACTGTTTATGTATGGTTTAGCATCTGTAAATTCTACAGTTGCGCCTTTTGCAGTTACAGATATATCTGCTGCAAAAGTAGTAAATGGCATACATCCCATTACAAGTGCAGCGGCAAGCACCACTGAACAAAACTTTTTCATACTTCATTCCTCCCGTTTATTTTGAATGTTACTCTTTTAGTCTATACAACTATTTTTCAAATTCAACCATATCTGTCGACGGATAGTCTGATACCCATAAAAAGCCTCAAAACCAAATATTTCATGGCTTTGAGGCTAAAATCTCAATAATTATATAGTATCTATTAATTATTTGAATGCATCTAAGAAAAGGTTTACTGTGTTAACAACAATAGCACTGCGGATTTGAGGTTTATCGCTGTAGAAGCTATAGCTATGTGTATCGCCTGTAACATCAAGAACCTTAGCATTAAACGCAACAGCTGCTTTCTGGCTGATCGCAGGATCAACTGTGTTGTCATCCTGTCCATAAATAACCATAGCTTTGCCTTTGAAGCTTGAAGCTTTTGCCAAAGGATCAATTGTAGTCAAATCATTGAAAAATGCCTTTGAAAGCTCCTGAACCTGACCATATTTTGTTGTATAAACAACATGTCCATCTTTTTCTGCCGTTGCCATAATCTCTTTACTTGTAGTTTCATCGCCTAAGAATTTAACATATGAAGAGTTATCTACATAAGGTGCAAGAAGAACCATGCCATCAAGGTCTATTTTGCCTTCTCCTGCGATTTCAGCAGCTATACGTCCTCCCATGCTGTATCCGAAGATACCAACCTTTGTGCTGTCAATAGCAAAATTCTTCTGTGCATAATCAATACATGAATAAACATCTGAAACCATGTTTGTCATTGTGTTCTGCTGGAATGATTCCTCACTCTTTCCGCATCCGGGGAAGTCCATACGAATTGTTGCAATTCCTGCTTTTGCAAGTGACTCTGCAATGTCAGTTAAACCACCGTTTTCGTCTCTGTTTCCTCCATGACCATGAGCAATGGCAACAAGGGGAACCTTTACACCCTCTGCAACCTTAGGCATAACAATCGTTGCTTTGATTTTTGTTGAACGAGCTGAAGGAATTTCAACCTCAGTTGCTGCAATATCATAAGAAGGAGTAATTGAAACAATACTGTTGCTCCCATCCCATGACACATTGTAGCCGAAAGCTTCTGCTAAATAACGTGCAGGGGCATATGTACGGTCATCTGTAATTACTGCCGCTGTATCCATTTCAACATCTGATGAAGTTTCACCGCTGACAACAGTGTACTTATTTTCGCCGATTGTAAATACAGTCTTTTTTGTACCTGCTTTGTCAGCAAATGTTGCTGCCTTTGCGGTATCATCCCATGTTACATTTAAATCCAGTGCTTCAGCAATAGCGCGCAAAGGTACAAGTGTACGGCTATCACTGTTAATGTATGGTTTTGCATCTGTAAATTCTACAGCAGCTCCCTTTGCAGTTACAGAAATATCTGCTGCAAAAGCGGTAAGAGGCATACAACTCATTACCAACGTAGCGGCAAGTGCCACTGAACAAAGTTTCTTCATGTCTTACTCCTCCTGTTTATTAAATGAAATGTATTATTTTTTAAGTTTATACTAAAATATTCCATAATTCAAGACTAATTAACAAAACATTAACAAAAATACCCCAATTCATATGAATTGGGGTATGAAAAAAAGTCATATTTTAGAAGCTTTTATACTATGCCCTGAGCAAGCATAGCATCAGCTACTTTTTTGAAGCCTGCAATATTAGCACCTACAACAAAGTTATTCTCATAGCCGTATTCTTTAGCTGCTGTAGACATTTCCTTGTAGATGTTAATCATAATATTCTTAAGTTTTTCATCTACTTCTTCAAATGACCAGCTAAGTCTCTGGCTGTTCTGGCTCATTTCAAGAGCCGAAGTTGCTACACCGCCGGCATTAGCTGCCTTTGCAGGTGCAAATAATACTCCATTGTTAATGAAGACATCAATAGCTTCAAGTGAGCTGGGCATGTTAGCGCCTTCACCTACTGCATAACATCCGTTTGCAACAAGTGCCTTTGCATCATCAACAAGAAGCTCATTCTGAGTTGCACAAGGAAGAGCAATATCACATTTAACTGACCATACTCCCTTGCCCTCATGGTATTCAGCGTTAGGCCTGTATTCAAGATATTCTTTAATACGACCACGCTTAACCTCTTTGATTTCCTGAACTGCTGCAAGGTTGATGCCGTCTTTGTCATACACCCAACCGTTAGAGTCAGATACTGTAACAACCTTAGCGCCAAGCTGAGTAGCTTTTTCAACTGCATAAATAGCAACATTACCTGAACCGGAAACAGTTACAACCTGTCCAACCATAGATTTTCCTGCTGCTCTAAGCATTTCGTCTACGATATAAACAAGACCGTATCCTGTTGCCTGTGTACGAACAAGAGATCCACCGTATGAAAGTCCTTTACCTGTTAAAACTCCTTCATACTTACCTGTAACCTTCTTGTACTGTCCATAAAGATAACCGATTTCTCTGCCGCCTACACCAATGTCACCTGCAGGAACGTCAACGTCAGCTCCGATGTATTTGCAAAGCTCTGTCATAAAGCTCTGGCAAAATTTCATAACTTCGTTGTCTGATTTTCCCTTAGGATCAAAGTCTGAACCGCCTTTACCGCCTCCGATTGGAAGACCTGTAAGCGAATTCTTGAAAATCTGCTCAAACCCAAGAAATTTGATAACACCTAAATTAACTGTAGGGTGTAAACGAAGACCTCCTTTGTAAGGTCCAATTGCGCTTGAGAACTGTACTCTGTAGCCTTTGTTTACATGTACCTTTCCAGCATCGTCTACCCAAGGAACTCTGAACATTATTACTCGTTCAGGCTCAACAAGTCTTTCAAGAAGACCTGTATTCTGGTATCTTTCATCCTTTTCGATGATTGGTTTAAGTGAATTAAGAACCTCAGTTGCAGCCTGATGGAATTCAGGCTCTCCCGGATTTTTCTTAATTAACTCGGCCAATACCTCATCAACATAACTCATTTAGTTTTCCCCCTAAATTATTTATTCTCACCTGCCAGATGATTTTTTCCTGCTGATAGAGCCGCAGGCGATATTTTAAGCAAACTCAATTATAAACATATTCCGGTGGTATATCAACAAAAATTTTTCCAAAGTATTAGTATTCTTAATTGTTTTTAATAATATACATAACCAAAAATAGTTACAGATTCCAAAAAATAATTAATTATTTTTCTTTATATAAAAAAAATAACGGTCTCAAATATAAGAAAACTTATATTGTGACCGTTATTTGTATCAACGCAAAGTCGATAAAAAAATCCCAAGATGCCGTTCCTGCATTTTGACACCTAGCCAAAGCTAGGTGGGTGTCCGCAGATTAAATACTGTCCTCCGCTGCCCAAAGGGAATTAGCTTGCGGCCCGACGTATTTTTTTCGTTTAGGACTCCCATATAAATAATGTAGGTTCAAAATAAACAGGCTCTCGAACATCCCAGGAAAATTTTAAATATTCTTTTTACTTTTTTATTATACTATTATTATTTCATAAATTCAATATTATATTATATCAAAGACTTAACAATTGTAACCACTCCGCCGCAAAGCGCGGAAACATCAGCAAAGTTAAATATTGGAGCATTCCCAGCCTTAATGTAAATAAAATCTGTAACTTCTTTATTTTTAATACGATCAATTAGGTTTCCAAGACCTCCGCCCAATATAAGTGCAGGTCCGATTTTTTCCATGGGTTTGGCATTTGAATGAATAAGATATAGCAGACATGCCGCAACAACGCTCACACCTGCAGCCGAAGCAGCCATAACCTTCTCTTGGCTTTCTTCCAATCTATTATATGCGAGGCCCTTGTTCTTTATGTGCCACAAATATAACCTTCCGCAGACCTGTCTTCTCTCTCCGACAGGAACTTTTTTCTTTACTGCTTCCTTCGTCAAAAGGTCTGCAGCTGCAGCTAAAAGTGAAATCATTATGTATTTCATCAAACCACCATACCTTTCAATTTAATTTAGTATAACAAAAAAAATCTATATTTTCAAGTTGAATATAGTCTGTAATAAATGGCATAAGCCTTTGAGAAGAATCGTATTTTGACACATAGCTTGCTCTTGTCACAGTCGCCATCATGTATTATAATTGTAACTGGCATAACATGTCAGCAAATATTAACCGTTATTTACTAAATACAGTTTCTGAAAGGAGTTTTTCAAAGTGGCTTTAGTAACAACAAAAGAAATGTTTGAAAAAGCATATCAAGGTAAATATGCTATTGGTGCATTCAACATCAACAATATGGAAATTATTCAGGGTGTTGTAAGTGCATGCAAAAAATATAATTCTGCAGTTATCCTTCAGGTTTCAAAAAGTGCCCTTAAATATGCACATCCTCTTTATCTTAAAAAGATGGTAGATGCTGCGATTGAGGAGACAGGCATTGACATTGCACTTCACCTTGACCACGGTCCTGATTTTGAAACATGTAAGCTTTGTATTGAAGCGGGCTTCACTTCAGTAATGTTTGACGGTTCTCATTTGGATTATGAAGAGAATGTGGCAAAAACCAAGGAAATTGCAGACTATGCCCATTCAAAAGGTATTGTCGTTGAGGCTGAACTTGGTAAGCTTGCAGGTGTTGAGGATGAAGTAAAAGTTGCCGCAGGACAAGCCACATATACAGATCCCGACCAAGCTATTGATTTTGTAAAACGTACCGGAGTTGATTCTCTTGCAATTGCAATCGGAACGAGCCACGGTGCTTATAAGTTTAAAGGAGACGCAAAGCTTGACTTTGACCGTCTTGAGCTCATTACAAAGAAGCTTGAAGAAGCAGGCTTCCATAACTATCCTATCGTTCTTCACGGTGCATCATCAGTTGAGCAGACCTCAGTTGCAACATGTAACGAATTTGGCGGTCAGATTAAGGGAGCAAAAGGTATTCCTGTTGAAATGCTTAGAAAAGCATCAGCAATGTCTGTATGTAAAATAAACATGGATACAGACATCCGTCTCGCTATGACAGCTGCAATCAGAAAGAGCTTTGCAGAAGATCCCTCAGCTTTTGACCCAAGAGGTTATCTTGGTTCAGCAAGAAACGATATCGAATCTTTGGTTGAAAGAAAAATCAATGAAGTCCTCGGTTCAGAAAATTCAATGAATTAATTTAATACTTATGAGCATATCTTTGGATATGCTCTTTTTTTGCTTATAATAGTTTCATTTTCATTCCAAAATGATTATAATATATTTCATGTTTTGTGAATGAGAGGAAAAAAATAATGACAAATAAGCAAAAAGGAATTCTATTTATAATATTATCAGCTTTTTTCTTTGCATTGATGAATGTATTTGTTCATTTGTCCGGAGATTTGCCGTCAGTTCAGAAAAGCTTTTTCAGAAATCTTATTGCTATGATTTTTGCCGGAGTGGTTCTCTTGAAAAAAAGGCCATATATTAAGCTCAACTATCAGTCAAAAAAAGATATTGTATTTAGGTCAATTTGCGGAACTATAGGCATTCTCTGCAATTTTTATGCCGTTGACCATCTTATGCTTGCCGATGCATCAATGCTTGGCAAAATGTCACCGTTCTTTGCCATAATTTTCAGTGTCTTTATTCTTAATGAAAAAGCATCAAAATTTCAATGGGCAGCAGTAATAACTGCCTTTATCGGCTGTATTTTCATACTTAAACCGTCACCGTCACAAATGTCATTTTTCCCTGCCTGTATAGGACTTTTAGGCGGCATTGCTGCCGGTGCAGCATACACCTATGTCCGTGCCCTTGGAAAAAGCGGTGTACCCGGCTCATTTATTGTATTCTTTTTCTCTGCGTTTTCATGCCTTTGCGTGCTTCCGTTTATTATATTTGACTATCATGCAATGTCGGCTCACCAGCTTTGCATGCTGTTGCTTGCGGGGCTGGCGGCATCCGGGGGTCAATTTACAGTAACAGCAGCATACACTAGCTCACCTGCCGCCGAAATATCTATATATGACTATTCTCAAATTATATTTTCTGCGGCTTTGGGTTTCTTTATATTTGGTCAGATACCTGATACATACAGTTTTATCGGATATACAATTGTGTGTTCTGCAGCTGTTGCAGTATTTATTCATACATTAAAAAAAACAGCTGTTTCTAAATAAAACTAAAATAAACAGCTGCTTTTTATTTTATTCTTCTCTTTTGAAAATTGTCTGCAGTACTGATTTCTTTGGTGCTGAATCACTTTGCATTTCGGTCCAGTAATCTATGTATTTTCCAGTACCTATTGCAACACAACTCATTGCATCATCAGCAATCATAACATTGGTTTTTGTTCTTTCCTGTATAAGCTTGTCCAGACCATAAAGCAAGCTTCCGCCGCCAGTCATGACAATTCCTCTGTCAATTATATCTGCCGCAAGTTCAGGTGGTGTGTGCTCAAGAACATTATGGACAGTTTCCGCAATACCGTTAGTAGACTCAGAAAGAGCAAGAAGCATTTCGTCTGATGTTACAGTTATATTTTTTGGAAGTCCTGTAATAAGATTTCTGCCTCTTACGTCCATTGAAACAGACATAGTTCTTTCATAAGCCGTTCCAATATTTATTTTCAGTTCTTCAGCAGTTCTTTCTCCTATAAGTACATTGTGCTTCCTTCTGATAAAACGAATAATGGCCTCATCAAAATCATCTCCGGCAATCTTAATTGACTCACTGACAACTGTACCTCCAAGTGAAAGAACAGCTATATCGGCTGTTCCCCCTCCAATATCAACAATCATGCTTCCGCATGCCTTGGAAATATCTATGCCGGCACCTATTGCCGCAGCTACAGGCTCCTCAATAAGCACAACATGTCTGGCGCCCGCCTGATGAACAGCGTCCTCAACAGCACGCTTTTCAACCTCGGTGCATCCGCTTGGGATGCAAACCGAAACAGTAGGTTTTACCAATGATTTCTTTATGAAGGCTTTATCAATAAAATACTTAATCATTTTTTCAGTTAGCTCATAATTAGAAATAACACCCTGTTTAAGCGGTCTGATAGCCGCAATATTACCGGGCGTCCTGCCAAGCATACGCCTTGCTTCCTCGCCTACAGCAAGAATCGTATTGGTATCTCTGTCAACGGCAACAACAGACGGTTCATTGAGCACTATTCCCTGCCCTTTAACATATACCAATACATTTGCAGTACCCAGGTCGATTCCGATTGTTTCTCCCAATCCAAACAACTTAAACATAATCCATTCTCCTTATTATGTTCATTTTAATTAATCAAGTACTACGAATTCTTCAATTCGACAATTGTAACTCCCATTTCTCCCTCGCCGTAAACTCCTGGGCGAGAAGTTCTGACATGCGGATTTGTTCTCAGATATTTCTGTACAGCTGCACGAAGCACTCCTGTACCCTTGCCATGTATAATAGTTACAGTTTTAAGCCCTGCAAGGAATGCATCATCAAGGTACTTGTCTATATTTCCAATACCCTCTTCAACATTCTGACCTCTGCAGTCAATTTCAGTTGCAATAAATTGGCTCTTTCCTGCACGAACTCTTGTTGATATATTTCTTGACGCATTATTTTTAGTTTCTTTTTTAGCTTCGTAATATGTCAATTCAGTAAGCGGAACTTTTATTTTCATATTGCCTGTCTGAACCAGTACATCTCCGTTTGAATCAGGTGCAGAAAGTGCAATGCCTGTTTTGTCAAATGAAACTATATAAACCTCGTCACCTGATTTAAGGTTTTTAATAGGTTTAACAGCTGCAATCTTTTTTTCCTGTGCCTTTGTAATCTGCTCGTCAATTGAAGAAACCTTACCCTTAAGTTCTGAACGCCTGTTATTCATAATATTCTGGCTAGCCGTCTTATCTCTTACAGCCTTATTCATTTCCTTAATTATACTGTCAGACTCTTCTTTTGCTCTCTGGTAAACCATTCTGGCTTCAAGCCTTGCCTCTGAAAGGATTTTTTCCTTCTGTTCATTTATCTTAGTCCTCTGAGCCTCAACCTCATTTTTAAGACGCTCTGCTTCTTTTCTGAACTGCTCAGCTCTTTCCTGTTCATAAATAACAGTTTTTTTACTGATTTCAAGGTCTGTAATTACATCCTCAAACTTAACATTTTCACTGCTTATTAGTTCCTTTGCACTTTCGATAACATAATCCGGAAGACCAAGCTTCTTTGAAATTGCAAACGCATTGCTCTTTCCTGGTATACCTATCAAAAGCTTATAAGTCGGCCTAAGTGTTTCCACATCAAACTCACAGCATGCATTCTCAACTCCATCTGTTGAAAGTGCATACACCTTAAGTTCGCTGTAATGAGTTGTAACAGCAGTTCTTACATTCATTCTGTGAAGCATCTGTATTATAGCAATGGCTAAAGCGGCACCTTCTGTAGGATCTGTACCGGCGCCAACCTCATCAAACAGCACAAGACTGTTGGGGGTAACATTTTCAAGTATTCTAACTATGTTGGTCATATGAGCCGAAAATGTACTCAAACTCTGCTCAATTGACTGCTCATCACCTATATCGGCAAACACTTCATCAAATACCGCAAGTCTGGAGCTGTCAAATGCGGGAATATGCAGCCCTGCCTGTCCCATAAGCGTAAAAAGACCAAGTGTTTTAAGTGCTACTGTTTTACCGCCTGTGTTAGGCCCGGTAATAAGCAAGGTGTTAAAATTAATTCCGATATTAATATCAATCGGCACAACCTGCTTTTCATCAAGAAGCGGGTGTCTGCCTTTTCTTATATCAATAATTCCATCATTGTTAAACATAGGTTCAGAACCGTTCATCTTCAAAGACAGTTCTGCCTTGGCAAACACAAAGTCAAGATGACTTATAACATTTATATTTGCTTCCATTACGTCTACATTTTCTGCAACCATTGACGAAAGCATTGCAAGGATTTTTTCTATCTCTTCTTTTTCCTTTGCCTGAAGCTCTTTTATTTTGTTATTGAGCTGAACAATAGCATTGGGTTCCATAAACACAGTTGACCCTGTGTTTGAACGGTCATGCACCATGCCCGGAAAACTGCCTTGACTTTCCGCTCTGACTGGTACACAGTATCTATCATTTCTCATTGTAATAACAGCATCCTGAAGCATAGTTTTATATGCAGCCGAATAGATAATCGAATTAAGCTTATCCCTTATGCTTGCATTGGCATTTTTTATCTCACGCCTTGCTGTTCTGAGACCATTGCTGGCATCATCTGATATTTCCTGTTCATTGAGTATACAGCGAGTAATTTCATTTTCTAGGCTGTTAACGGTTTTGACTATTTCAAAATAATCCTCAAGCACAGGAAATGCATCTGATTTGTTTTCCTGCTTGGCATAGTTTTTAAGCTTACGGCAGACATACAGGAACTCTCCTACTGACATAAGCTCCTCAATACCAAGCACACCGCCTGCCTCTGCTCTGCCAAGCTGTATTCTTATATCCTTGATTCCGCCAAGAGGAAGTCTGCCCTTTTTAAGTGACATATTAACAGCCTCTGTGGTTTCCTTTTGTTCTCTTTTTATTACATCTATATCACTGACAGGCTCTAAAACCCCGCATTTTTCTTTTCCCATGGGAGAAAGAGCCATAGCCGTAAGCTTGTCCCTGATTTTTATATATTCTAATGTTCTTAATGCTTTTTCATTCATTTTATACTCCGAAATTATTTGATTTCTTTTATCAAACCGTTCCTGTAAGCATAGACAAGTTTTTCAAGCTCAGATATGTTTTTCTTAAGCTCTGCACCGATATCGGTATTGCTTACCATAATCCTTGCCTGTGAATACTGAAGTGCAACGGTTGATGAATGTATATCCTTCTCCTCAGCAATAGCTTTTTCAGTAGATTCGAATGGCTCGTGTGAAACAAGCACAAGACCATGAGAATTGTAAATAAGAGTATAACCTGCAATTCCCGTTTCTTTCTGATATGCCTTTGCAAAACCACCGTCTATCACAAACAGCTTGCCGTTTGCCTTAATTGGGCTTTCGCCTTTTCTAACCTTTACAGGAACATGTCCATTAATAATATGTGATTTATCCGGATTAAGTCCGAAATTTTTAAGTATTTCCCGGCATACGTTCTCATCATTTCTCTTTTCATAATAAGGGCTTTTGTTTTCTTTGTGTGTTTGTGTATCTTCAATGAAGTATCTTTCAAATGTAGTCATTGCGTCCTTGCCAAAAAGCGGCGAATTTTCCCCGCACCACAAATACCACATAATATCGAGACATTCTCTTTTTGTATCACTGTGAGGAACAGTATAATAGCCTTCACGCATTACTCTTTCAACTGCATCCAAAAATTCCTTGCCCTTAACCATTTTGCCTCTGAACTGCACTTCCTTAAGAGTACCATCCTCACTCATTGGTATACATCCATGGAACAAAAGGTTCGAATTGAAAATATTGTAAATACTTCCGTTGCTGAAAAGGAAACGCACATGTTTTTGAAGCTCACCGCTGTTTACAAATGACGACTTTATTTTATCCATCACATCCTGCTCCTCAGATGAAAGTTCATATGGATTTGCAGGGTCAATTGTTGGAAACATCATATCAAGAAGTGGATATTCCTTACCTATAACTGTAATTGTTCCCTTTTCATAGTCTATTTTATCCAGAAGCAGCCTTGATTCCATATTAAATTCAGGATGTCTTTTTATTATCTGTGCTTCCATCTTAAACTGCATTATTGATATCGCCTTATGCATTTTAGCTGTGAGCTGTACTTCCTTATCGCTTAATGCATCAGCATCAGAATTCTTAGGAAGGAAATATGTACATGGATCATCAGCATATTTCTCCATTGCAAATGTTGCAAGGGGGATAAGGTTTATTCCGTAATCCTCCTCAATTGTATCTAAATTACAATATCGTGCCTGTATTCTTATTACATTGCATATAAGCGCCTGACATCCGGCAGCCGCACCCATCCAGCTTATATCGTGATTTCCCCACTGTACATCAATTGAATGATAGTGGTCAAGAATATCCATAATTTTTGCTGCATTCGGGCCCCTATCGTAAATATCACCTATAACATGCAGTCTGTCAATGGCAAGACGCTGGATAAGCAGAGAAAGCGCAGTAATAAATCTGTCCGCTTGGTCAAGTCGTATGATTGACTCTATTATCTGGTTATAGTAAAGCTCCTTATCTTCGCCTGCACTGTCCTCGTGTAAAAGTTCCTCAATTATATATGCAAAATCAGGAGGAAGCGCTTTTCTGACCTTTGAGCGTGTATACTTAGCTGATATTACCTTGCAAATTGTAACAAGGCGGTGAAGTGTAATTTTATACCAGTCGCTCATATCCTCCTCTGACTTTTTTATCTCCTCTAGCTTCTGTTCAGGATAATAAATAAGAGTTGCAAGAGTTTTTTTCTCACAATCCCTCATATTTGTACCAAAAATATATGTAATATGATTTTTGATAACACCGGATGCATTTCTAAGTACATGGCTGAAAGCCTCATACTCTCCATGAATATCCGATACAAAGTGCTCTGTGCCCTTTGGCAGGTTAAGTATTGCTTGAAGGTTTATTATTTCCGTGCTGGCACTTGTAATATTAGGATATTGCTTAGCAAGAAGTTTCAGATACTTAAATTCCTCCGTCGTAAATTCAGCTTCAGTATTTTCCATTTCATAATCCCCCTGATATTATTGGTTATTATTAGGTAATGCCTTTACTTTACTCTTATCAACTATATTTGCCTGATAATTTAGATATATCACCGTTTCGGCAGAAACAAAAACTGTGCTAACAATTGCAAGCAGTACACCAACCAATACAACAACAAAATATGAACCTGCACCCCACATGAAGAAAAAGCTTAACAAATAGTTGATTCCATAGCTAAGACCCCTGAACACAATGAGCATAAACAGAGTTCTAAACCATCTTCCTGTAACAAGCGACCTGCTGTAGCCAAATGCTTTCATACCTTTTTTGCCGTCCAGAACAAGCGCCTGAATGTTAAAATACCAAAAAACTGCAAGTATTACTCCGGGAATAATACCTAGCAAATACAGTCCGCCGACTATTATGCAGTAAATAAGCCTGAGCCATAAAAAGCTTCCGCCGCATGAAAACGACACCTTAAGTGCGTCTAAATAATTTATATTCTTTTGCTCACATGCATTTTTTACAATTGCTATGATAGCCATTGTACCAAAAGGTGCAAGAAACATGTCTAATACCAATTTTATACAATTATATGTAGCAAAGCTCACATATTGTGAAGAGTTGATAAAATTCATAAGTGCATCTTCACTTGTCAGAATTGCTTCTATGTTTATTCCTGATTCTATAGAAGCAAGTAGAATAGAAATATATCCTGAAACCAGATTAAGAGGAAAATATATAAGAAGTACAATATATAATATTTGTACAATGTTTGCTTTAAATATTGCATATCCATATGCCAGTGCATCAGCAATGGTTAGATTCTTCCTGTTTCTAATGTCATCAATGATCATAACTTTTGTTCCCCCTCCAAATTACAAATACAATTATATAGTTTAACCCAATTAAAGTCCATAAAAATTTGTATTCGGAATATACATATATATAAATCAAACTGTGATGGAGCGAATATACCTCTAAGCTCTTTTCACAGTGTATTAGACAGAATAAACTAAAAGCTGCGGTCACAACTATATTCGACCACAGCTTAGGCTAGATTAATTGAATGAGCTATTTATTCCTTATTTTATATATTTCTATTATTTTACCGAATAAAACAGGACGCCCTTTTAAGAACTCTTCTCTGAATATTTTTCCGTCAAGTCCAACCAGTGCATTTGCCAGCTTTCTGCAAATAACGGCATAACCGTTTATATTGTATAGCCCCCAATTTCCCCTCATAATATCAGGAGCATGCTTAAAAAAAACAATATCACCGTCATAAAGTTCGGGATTTAGCCCATCGCCGCAGATTTTAAGCACAAAATCAGCATTTGCCGGTGCAGAAATAACATTAATAGTTTCTGCTTTCTTGCAGCGTATTATGTTGCCAAACGAACTCTCCGTAACATCCAGCTTAGCATATCTTATTTCGGTGCCAGTAGCAATCTGGTTTTCAATATTTCTGTTGACTTCGTAATTTATTACTGCGCTTACATACATCCGCCCTCTGTCATTCAGGCTTCTGTAATCGTCCAGTATTCTCATTTCCTCAAACCAAAAACCGGCATTTACGTCAATATCATCCTGAAAAAGATAGTTTGGATCAAATCCAAGATAATTAAATATTTTATATAAATAGTCTTCCTTAGGAAAGCTAATACCTCTTTCATAGTTGGCAATGCTGTTTACACTAATATCCAAACGTTCCGCCAAATCGTGCTGCGTCATATTACGCGCAACACGGGCTTCCCTTAAACGGCTTCCGAATCCCATCAGGTTTCTCTCCTTATGCATATAATTATAATAATACATAAATAAATTATACAACAAATTCAAAAGTAAACATAAACATTTACAAATATTTTTTTAAATATTTTCCTGTATAAGAATTTTCGTTTTGAATAATCTCTTCAGGAGTACCCTCTCCAACAATTGTTCCTCCGCCATCTCCGCCTTCAGGTCCCAAATCAATTATATAATCTGCAGTCTTAATAACATCAAGATTATGTTCAATTACAATAACTGTATTTCCGCCGTCAGTAAGCCTCTGAAGAATATCAACTAATCTATGGACATCAGATGTATGAAGTCCCGTTGTCGGTTCATCTAATATATACATTGTTTTGCCGGTGCTTTTTCTGCTAAGTTCAGTAGCAAGTTTAACTCTTTGCGCTTCTCCGCCTGAAAGAGTTGTAGACGACTGTCCTAGCTGAACATATGTCAACCCAACATCATAAAGGGTCTGAAGTTTAGTCTTTATTTTAGGTATGCTGTCAAAGAACGCAAGTGCCTCCTCAACCGTCATTTCAAGTACATCAGATATTGTTTTTCCCTTGTACTTTACCTCAAGTGTTTCTCTGTTGTATCTCTTTCCGCCGCATACATCACAAGGAACGTAAATATCGGGCAGAAAATTCATCTCTATTTTTATGATACCATCACCCGAGCAAGCCTCGCATCTGCCGCCCTTAACATTAAAACTGAACCGACCTTTTGAGTATCCACGCATTTTTGCTTCATTTGTCTGCGCGTACAAATCTCTGATTATATCAAACAGGCCTGTATATGTTGCAGGATTCGACCTAGGCGTTCTTCCGATTGGTGACTGGTCTATATTTATTACCTTATCCAAGTTTTCTTCACCAAGAATATCTTCGTGCATTCCCGGGTGGCACTTCGCATTGTTTAAATCTCTCGCCAGTCTTTTATATAAAATCTCATTAACAAGAGAACTTTTGCCTGAACCGGAAACGCCTGTTATACATGTAAATACTCCAAGCGGCATTTTAACATCAATGTTCTTAAGGTTATTTTCAGAAGCTCCGACAACAGTAAGATACTGCTCACCTTTTCTTCTTTTCAAAGGTATGTCTATTTTCTTTCTTCCGCTTAAATATGCTCCCGTTTCGCTGTTTTTGCAATTTTTAATATCTTCAACCGATCCGGCACATACAACTTTTCCGCCTTCTCTTCCGGCTCCCGGACCAATATCTACTATATAATCGGCAGCATACATTGTATCCTCATCATGCTCAACAACAATAAGCGTATTCCCAATATCCCTAAGGTTTTTAAGTGCAGCAATAAGCTTATCATTATCTCTCTGGTGAAGTCCTATGCTTGGCTCGTCAAGTATATATACTACACCAACAAGACCAGAACCTATCTGCGTTGCAAGTCTTATTCGCTGAGCCTCGCCTCCTGACAGCGTTCCCGCTGAACGGCTTAATGTGAGATAATTAAGGCCGACATTCACCAGGAAGCCAAGTCTTGCACTTATTTCTTTTAAAATTCTGTCGGCGATCATGCTTTCTTTTGGAGAAAGAACAATAGAATCAAAAAAATCAATTATTTGGGAAATGCTCATCTGCGTAACATCGGATATACTTTTATCGCCAACTGTGACAGCAAGTATTTCAGGTTTAAGCCTTTTTCCTTTACATGAAGGGCATTTAATTTCAGTCATGTACTGCTCATATTCGTAACGCATTGTTTCTGACGTTTCGCTGTATCTTCTCTGGAGGCTTCCAATAACTCCATCAAAAGAATAATCATAATAACTGACACCCTTTGCGTTTATATATTCGATTTTTACTTTTTCGCCTTTTGTCCCATAAAAAATAATATCTTTGACCTTTTCAGAAAGCTCGCTAAAAGGTGTATCAAGACTGAAATTATATTTATTTGCCAATGCTTTGAAAAGTTCTGCGCTCATGCTGCCGTTTGCACTTACAGAATTAAAGCCTGGTGCGGAAATAGCACCCTTTGCAATGCTCAAGGATTCATTTGGAACAACAAGCTCGGGTGAAAACTTCATCATCATTCCAAGTCCGCTGCAATCTGGGCAAGCACCGCTTGGATTGTTGAAAGAAAAAGAACGCGGCTCAATTTCAGGTATATTTATTCCGCAGTCCGGACAAGAAAAGCTTTCACTGAACGTTATGCTTTCTCCGCCTATAACATCAACAACAATAAGTCCGCCTGAAAGCACAGATATTGTTTCAGCCGAATCTGTAAGTCTCTTCTGTATTCCATTCTTTATTTTAAGTCTGTCAACAACTATTTCAATAGTATGCTTTTTTTTCTTATCAAGCTTAATTTCATCTGACAAATCATAAATTTCACCGTCTATTCTTACACGAACATATCCGTTTTTCTTTGCATCCTCCAGAAGCTTAATATGCTCTCCCTTTCTGCCTCTTACAACAGGCGCAAGCATCTGAATCTTTGTATCCTCAGGAAGCTCCATTATTTTATCAATAATTTGATCAATTGTCTGCTTCTTTATTTCTCGACCGCATTTCGGACAGTGAGGTACACCTACCCTTGCATAGAGCAGTCTAAGATAGTCATATATTTCCGTCACTGTTCCGACAGTTGAACGAGGGTTATTGCTGGTTGTTTTCTGATCAATACTGATTGCAGGGGAAAGTCCGCCTATATAATCCACATCCGGCTTGTCCATCTGACCAAGAAACTGCCTTGCATATGATGACAAAGACTCAACATATCTTCTCTGGCCTTCAGCATATATAGTATCAAAAGCTAAAGAGCTTTTGCCCGAGCCTGATACACCCGTAAATACAACAAACTTATCCCTTGGTATATTTAAATCTATGTTTTTAAGATTGTGCGAACGTGCACCTTTAATTTCAATTATATTTTTTGCCATTTCATTCACCGTTCATTTGTTTTTTAACTTCCAATAATTTATCTCTCAGTTCTGCCGCTCTTTCAAACTGCAGGTCTGCAGCAGCGCGCTTCATGTCTTTTTCAAGCTTAGCGGCTTCTTTTCTTAGTTCTTTAACGTCCATTGACTCATAACCCTTACTCAAACCGTTTTTTTGCTTTTCGTCAATAGATTTTGTTGCATATATTATATCATAAACCTTCTTCTTAATTGTCTGAGGAATTATTCCATGCTCATTGTTATAATTCATCTGAATTTCACGTCTTCTGTTTGTTTCTGATATTGCTCTGTCCATTGATACCGTAATAACGTCTGCATACATTATTACCCTTCCCTCAGAATTTCTTGCGGCACGTCCTATTGTCTGAATAAGACTCGTTTCTGAACGAAGAAAACCTTCCTTATCGGCATCAAGTATCGCAACCAATGCAACCTCAGGTATATCAAGGCCTTCTCTCAAAAGGTTTATACCAACCAATACATCAAATACGTCCATTCGTAAATCTCTAATTATTTCAAGCCTTTCAAGAGTATCTATATCCGAATGCAGGTATCTAACCCTGACGCCCATCTCGCGCATATAGTCTGTGAGTCTTTCCGCCATACGCTTTGTAAGTGTTGTCACAAGCACCTTGAATCCTGCATTAACAGTCTTATTAATTTCGCTTATAAGGTCATCTATCTGTCCCTCTATCGGTTTAACAGTTATTTCGGGATCCAACAGACCAGTCGGTCTGATTACCTGTTCAACCGTCAGTTCGGAATGCTCCGCTTCATACTTTGAAGGTGTTGCAGATACAAAAAGCATTTGATTTATTTTACCCTCAAACTCATAAAACTTGAGGGGTCTGTTATCTAAGGCAGACGGTAAACGAAAACCGTATTCAACAAGTGTTGTTTTTCTTGAACGGTCACCCTCATACATACCTCTGATTTGTGGAACCGATACATGAGACTCATCTGCAATAATAAGGAAATCTTTAGGGAAGAAGTCAATCAAAGTTCCAGGTGCACTTCCCGGCTCTCTTAGTTCCAGCTGCCTTGAATAATTCTCAATTCCTGTGCAGAATCCCATTTCTGATAACATTTCTATGTCATATCGTGTTCTTTGCTCAAGACGCTGAGCCTCCAGAAGCTTATCATCTCTTTTTAGTTCGGCAAGTCTTTGTTCAAGCTCTTTTTCTATGTTAACAAGAGCCTGCTGCATCTTTTCTTGTGAAGTTACATAATGTGATGCAGGAAAAATAACTACGTGCTCTCTTGTCCCGATAACATTTCCTGTTACCACATCAATCTCTGATATCTTATCAATCTCATCTCCGAAAAACTCGACTCTGATTGCACTTTCACTGTTAGCAGCAGGGAAAACCTCCACAACATCTCCCCTAACTCTGAATGTACTTCTGTCAAAATCCATTTCATTCCTTGTGTACTGAAGTTCAACAAGTCTCTTCAGCATATCATCTCTGTCCTTTTCCATTCCAACTCTAAGAGACAGAGACATCTTTTTGTACTCTTCAGGATCACCCAAGCCGTATATACATGATACACTGGCAACAACAAGTACATCACTTCTCTCAAAAAGTGCTGATGTAGCGGAATGTCTGAGCTTATCAATTTCATTATTGATTGATGAATCTTTTTCGATATATGTGTCTGTGCTTGGCACATATGCCTCAGGCTGATAATAATCATAGTATGAAACAAAGTATTCTACAGCATTATTTGGAAATATCTCCTTAAACTCACTGTACAGCTGAGCCGCAAGTGTCTTATTATGTGCAATTACCAAAGTCGGCTTTTGAAGCTCCACAATAATATTTGCCATTGTAAATGTTTTTCCGCTTCCTGTTACTCCAAGAAGCGTTTGAAATTTTTTCCCACTCTTGAACCCATCAGCAAGCTTCTTAATAGCCTCCGGCTGATCGCCCATTGGCTTATAGGGTGATACAATATTAAATTCGGCCATCTAGCACCTCCCATTAACAAACATTTGTTCTATTATAACACATATTTTTTATATTACACCACTTTTTATCGAAAATATGTATAAAATACGAAAAAATTTTTGCAAAACAAAACAGCTCTCTCGGCTAAACCGTTTTAGCAGAAAGAGCTGTCCTGTTATTTAATAATATTCATTTCCTTCAACGCAGTAGCTGCCGCTGACTGTTCTGCTTCTTTCTTACTTTTACCGCCGCCAGTTCCTAAAATAGACCCGCTATGTTTCACAACAGATGTAAATACCTTATTATGATCCGGTCCGGTTTCATTAATTATTTCGTACTGAAGTGGTTCTTTGCTTACCTTCTGGATTTCCTCCTGAAGTCTTGTTTTGCAGTCAATTATATTAAGGCATATATTAATTTTATTGACCGTTGACTCAAGCTGCTCACCAATATATTTCTTTGCAGCAACTATTCCTCCATCAAGATAAATTGCACCTATTACTGCCTCAAAAGTGTCAGCCAGTATTGAATCTCTGTCTCGTCCGCCGGTTGCTTCCTCGCCTTTTCCAAGCATGAGAAACTCACCTATTCTAACATTCCTGGCTTTTTCAGCAAGACTGGATTCGCATACAGTACCTGCACGAAGCTTTGTAAGCTCACCCTCAGGCATTCTTGGAAAGTTACAATAAATATAATCGCTAATAACAAGTTCAAGAATTGCATCACCCAAAAACTCCAAACGCTCATTGTTATCATACTTTTCGATATGCTTTTCATTGGCATAGGAGCTGTGGGTGAATGCCATTTTGAGCAATTCAATATTATTAAAGCTATATTTAATTGTGCTCTCAAATTTGCTCAAATTCGTATTGTTCATTTTTTACTCCGTTACTGATTGATTAATATAATCAATTGCATTTTTAACTGTTTTAATTTTATCTGTGTCATCTGTATCAAATGTTACACCATATTCTTCTTCCAAAGCTGAAATAACCTGGAAAATATCAAAAGAATCTGCTCCTAAATCAGCAAATGCTGTTTCTTCCGAAATTTCAGCCTCTGATAATCCAAGCTGCTCTGCAATAATGCCGATAACTTTAGACGTGTCCATAAAAAATCTCCTTTTTATTCTTGTATCAATTTTTCAATTTTTGCTACAGTGTCATTTTCAATGAAACTGATGCTCTGCTTGATGCAGTTTGTAATTGCAGGGGCTTTACAGCTACCATGCACCTTCATTACAAGGGCTTTAAGTCCGACATATGGTGCTCCGCCTATCTGGTCTGCATCAAGACTGCTCTTAATTCTACTAAACGGAGTTCTAAGAGCCGCAGCCGCAAGTTTATAAGGACCCTTTGTGATTTCTGCCTTAAGAGTTTTAAACATCTGCTTGCATACACCCTCAGTTGTCTTGAGAATTGTATTTCCGATAAAACCGTCACATACAACAACATCAACAACACCATTAGGTATATCAATCATTTCAGCATAGCCAACAAAGTTAATATCAGCTTTCTCAAGAAGTTCATAAGCTTCCTTAACAAGAGCATTTCCCTTTTCTCTCTCCATACCGATATTAGCAAGACCTACTGTAGGATTTTTAATGCCAAGAACACTTTCGGCATAAACTGAACCCATTTTTGCAAACTGTTCCAGATACTGAGGTTTGCAGTCTACATTCGCTCCGCTGTCAAGAAGAAGTGAAAAACCTTTTGTGTTTGGAAGGCATGTTGCAAGTGCAGGACGGTCAATACCCTTAATTCTTCCAACAGTAAAAGTTCCACCTACAAAAAGCGCACCCGTGCTACCAGCAGAAATAAATGCAGATGCTTTCTTTTCTTTCACAAGGTTAAGTCCAACCATGATTGATGAATTTTTTTTACGGCGGACTGCCTCTGTAGGAACCTCATCGGTGCCTATAACCTCATCAGCATTAATTACCTCTATGCTTCCGTCTTCATAAGTATATGATAAAAGTTCCTTATTTACAATATCTTCTTTTCCCACGAGCAAAACTTTAACTTGATACAGTTTAACAGCCTCAACGACACCCTTTACTATTTCAAAAGGCGCATTATCACCGCCCATAGCATCAACTGCCACGATAATATTTCTTTCCAACACATTCACCTCTTTTATCCATATGTTCAAAAACAAATAAGGCAGCTAAGAAGTAGCTGCCTTAAGGTTTATGATTAGTCTACAGGGGTAACAACCTTTTTATTGTATGAACCACATGCCTTGCAAACATGGTGAGGAACCATAAGTTCTCCGCATTTACTGCATGCTACTAATGTAGGTGTTGCAATCTTCCATGTAGATGCTTTTCTTTTACCTTTTTTTGATTTTGAGACTCTTCCTTTGGGTACTGCCATTTCTATTACACCTCCTCATCGAATTTGAGAAGAGAACGTAAACTTTCAAACCTTGGATCAACATATGTCGTATCACAGCCGCAATCCTTCACATTGAGATTCTGTCCGCATATAGGGCACAGACCCCTGCAGTTATCGCTGCATACAACCTTCATTGGCAAAATTGCCAATATATTCCTTAATACAGCTGAAGTAAGGTCTATGGAATCTCCCGAAAAAGTTTCTATCTCTTCATCTTCACCGGCATTATTGCCGAATTTTTCATTTAGTTTGAAGTCTACGGATAAATTGACAGGTTCTAAACACCTGCTACAGAACATTCTAACGCCTACTGAACCTCGTCCTTCGACATAGTAAATGTTCTCTTCCTTAATTACTTCTCCTTCAAGACTTACAGGCGTAGTAAAAACCGCTTCATCGGTACAAACGACATCATTATGAAATCTTTCATTAAAACTGAAAGAGAACCTTGCCTCCCGTCTGTCCAAAACAGCGGAAATGTTAATAATCATAATTATAATCACCCCTGTTAGCCACACTTAAATCATTATACTTATAACGCTTATATTTGTCAATCAGAAATTTTATCATTTCCGTTGCACAATAAATATACTGCGGCCCAGATATAATACGATAATTATTTAGTCAACAAGTTCTTTTGTATCCCTTGCGATTACAAGTTCCTCATTTGTGGGGATAACAAATACCTGAACTCTTGACTGCTTTGTTGTTATTTCAATAGCCTTGCCTCTCTGGCTGTTGTTGTATGAATCAAGCTCAATTCCGAGGTATCTGAGATAGTCACAGATAACCTGACGCATTGTTGCTGAGTTTTCGCCAAGACCTGCTGTAAATACGATTGCATCTACACCCTTCATAGCTGTTACATACTCACCAATTGTCTTTGCAACACGGTAAGAGAACATGTCAAGAGCTGATGTTGCTCTTTCATTTCCTTCTCCTTCAGCAGCTTCAATGTCACGGAAGTCACTTGATACGCCTGAAACGCCGAGAACACCTGACTCTTTGTTAAGGATGTGATCCATCTGATTTGTAGTAAGGTTTTCTTTGTTCATGATACAAAGGATAACAGCGGGATCAACACTACCGCTTCTTGTGCCCATTGCAAGACCGTCAAGAGGAGTAAAGCCCATTGATGTATCAACTGAAATTCCTTTTCTTACAGCACAAATACTTGCTCCGTTTCCAAGGTGGCATGTAACAATTTTAAGTTCTTCAATGGGTTTACCAATAAGTTTTGCACATTCCTGGGAAACATATCTGTGGCTTGTTCCGTGGAAACCATATTTACGTATTTTGTATTTTTCATAATATTCATAAGGAATAGCATAAAGATATGCTTTTTCAGGCATTGTCTGATGGAAAGCCGTATCAAATACTGCTACCTGAGGAACACTTGGCATAAGTTTTTCACAAGCTTCAATGCCGATGATGTTTGCAGGATTATGAAGAGGAGCCAAATCAATACACTTTCTAAGTGCCTCTTTTACTTCGTCATTGATAATAACTGATGATGCAAAATATTCTCCGCCGTGTACAACTCTATGTCCAACTGCATCAATTTCATCTGTTGAACTAATTACACCATGCTCAGCATCAACAAGTGCTTCCATAACTGACTTAACTGCTGTTGCATGATCGGGGAGCGGATTTTCTGAAACATATTTGTCCTTGCCGGCTGCTTCATGTTTAAGAACGCCGTCAATACCGATTCTTTCGCAAAGACCCTTAGCGAGTAATTCTTCAGTATCACCATCAATAAGCTGATATTTAAGTGATGAACTTCCGCAGTTCAATACAAGAATTTTCATTAGTATTTCTCTCCTTATGTTTAATATACATTTATTGTTATTTTATTATATCATTGTAGCCTGGAAAGCTGTAAGAGCTACACAAGCAACTATGTCTTCTGCATTACAGCCTCTTGAAAGGTCGTTAACAGGTGCTGCAAGACCCTGAAGGATAGGTCCGAAAGCCTGTGCACCAGCAAATCTCTGAACAAGTTTGTATCCAATGTTTCCTGCATCAATATCAGGGAATATAAGTACATTAGCCTTACCTGCAACATCACTTGTAGGAGCCTTAAGCTCGCCAACTTCTTTAACAAGTGCTGCATCAAGCTGAAGTTCACCATCAAGCATAATTTCGGGATGTTTTTCCTTAGCTATTTTTGTTGCTTCAACAACCTTAGTAACATCAGCATGCTTTGCTGAGCCCTTTGTTGAATGGCTGAGCATTGCAACCCTTGCTTTTCCGCCGACAAAAGCTTCAAAACTTACAGCTGAAGCAGTTGCAATTGCAGCAAGTTCTTCAGGATTAGGGTTCTGGTTAAGAGCACAATCAGCAAAAAGAAGTACTCCGTCGTTTCCGTATGTACCATCCTTACAGCACATTACGAAGAATGAAGAAACAAGCTCTGTTCCGGGTGCTGTCTTAAGAATTTGGAGTGCAGGTCTTAATGTGTCAGCTGTTGAGTGAATAGCACCTGATACCATACCGTCAGCAATACCGATTTTAACAAGAAGTACGCCAAAATATGTGAAATCAGCCTTAACTGTCTTTAATGCTTCTTCAGGTGTAAGTCCTTTGCTTTTTCTTGCCTCGCAGAAAGCTGCAATAACCTCATCAATTTTTTCATAGTTTTCAGGATCTATAATAGTTGCTTTTGAAAGGTCACAGCCCTTGCCTGCTTCAAGCACCTTTTCCTTATTACCGATAAGAATAAGGTTGGCCATATCCTCTTTAAGGATCATGTCTGCAGCATCAAGAGTTCTTCTCTCATAAGCTTCAGGCAAAACAATAGTCTTTTTATTTTCTTTTGCTCTTGCTTTTATATTTGTTAAAAAATCCATTGCAAAAAAACCTCCTAAAATTAGTAAAAAATAATTAACGGTAATTTTCCGTTCTCATAATTATACAAAATTAATTATATAACCTTATAGATAAATATTCTATATGAAAAATCAATAATATTTTACTATTTGACAATCATTTTTACTATAATAGTTATATCAAGTTTTTTTATAAATACAACACAATCAAATATTGCCATTTATTAGCGCAGTTAACCCTCATATGTAAACAATTCGCAGAAATACAAGCCCTCATTATCTTTATAAACAGTCTCAACCTCATATTTGAATTCTATACTTTCCATAATAAATCTTTTTGTAATTTTCTGCTCATCTACTGTGTTTTTTTCACTTGATAAAGCATCTGCTTTGATTGCAAGTGCCTTAAGCTGTTCATCAGTTATCTCGGGCTTAACCAAATTCACAGTATAAATATCATCATTGATTTTTCCCACCTCTGTTATTAAGAAAACGCTGTTATTAACAACTTTAACAGCATAGTAATAATCTGACGGAATATCGATTACTTTGTAATGTAAATACAGTTCATTCAGTCCGCAAGGATTATCATATATTTCATTGACCCAATAATTATTTAAATTAAAGTCATTATCAATATTAGTCTTAATGTACTGAGTAATCTCATAATAATCCTTGCTGTCTGCAAAATAAGTCACATCAGCATCTATAACAGGATGATGGTTGACCTTATCTCCATTCATCAGGCTCATGTATCCGTTTACAATACTTTCTTTAACTGCCACCTGACCTTCAGCTTTTGCTTTTCCCAACTTATTTTCAGCTGAATAACTGTAACGGTTATCCAGTCTTATTGTACTTGTCCGTTCATCCCATACGCATGAGAAGTCTGACCTTTCAGCCAAATCTCTGATTTTGTAATAATTATAATCATCAAAGTTTATTGATTTCAGCCCATCTAAATTTAAGTCAACGCTTATTCCAAGAATATTGCTTATATCCCTTAATTTGTAGTATGTACTTCCGCTATCACTAAATGAGTCAACCCCTGTGTATTTTGTTGCCCCACCGTCATTTGAAACATAAACTACTGTTTTTGGCATAATCCTGCTATCCGTCAATTCAGCACCATATGCTGCTGCAGATAATGTAAATGCCATTATTGCTGCAATAATAGTGATTTTAAAAATTTTCATATGCTCTCCTTTCGTATCCTGTTATATAATAATTGTATTCCGCTTGTATTTTTTTGTCAATGTTTTACAATTATTTGATTTTATATACTAATTTGGTATACTATATGTAGTTATTTGAAAGGAGCTGACAAAATGCAAAATGCAGTTGCAATTGTAGCTGAATATAATCCGTTTCACAACGGTCATAAATTTCATATAGAAGCTGCAAAAAAAGAAACAGGTGCAGACTTTGTTTTTGTAGTAATGAGCTCCTCATTTATACAGAGAGGCGATTGTGCGGTATATGATAAATGGGTGCGCACAAAAGCGGCTCTTCTCGGCGGAGCAGACATTGTGATTGAACTTCCTGTCATTTATTCAACCTCATCAGCTGAAAATTTCGCCCGAGGTGCAATAAGAATCATTGAGTCCACAGGCATAGCTGACAAAATTGCATTTGGTGTTGAAACCGACAATCTGGATTTGCTTAAAGCCACGGCATCAATTTTATCATCTCCGCCAGCTGAGTTTACTGATACACTGAAAAAAGCCCTCGATAAGGGATTATCTTTTCCCAGTGCAAGAGCAGAAGCAATTTCATTAATAAACAATAACTATGCTGATATTCTTAATTCTCCAAACAATATATTGGCAGTTGAATATCTGAAGGCATTGGAATTATTTAATTCAGGAGTCCAACCGTGTCTTATACACAGAACGTCCTCAGAATATAACTCGGAAGAAATATCCGGGGACATCTCATCTGCAACAGCCATAAGGAAAGCCTTAAAAGAAAACAGGATCGAACTTGTAAAGCATACTGTTCCAAGCGAATGCTTTGATTTATACAGCCACGCTTCTCCTCTTTTTGCGGATGATTTTTCCGATGCACTTGGGTACGTACTCAGAACGATGTCATCTGAAGAGATAAGCAATATAAGTGGTATATCTGAAGGCCTTGAGAACAGAATACTCAAAACAGTTGGTGAGTACTATGAAATATCTGATATTTGTTCAGCGCTTAAGACCAAACGCTACACCTATACAAGAATTATGAGAACACTTTTCCACATTCTTCTTGGCATTACAAAAGAGCATGAGGTTATGTTTTCTTCAGAAAAATTTGAACCTTATATCCGTGTTCTTGGATTTAGAAAATCAGCCGAACCGCTGATAAAAGAGCTTTCTCATAAAGCATCTGCTCCTATAATTATGAACATAAACAAGGACGAACGTAAGCTTTCAGAGAAACAGAGAATACTGCTTGATTTGGAGAAAAAAGCAACAGACCTCTATTTCTTTCCGCATAACGGGAAACGTTCACTTGACTATACAATGCCGATTATTATCGAAAAAGACAAGTAATTTTAATCTCATATACTCATAACATAAATATATAAGCTGAGTATATGGGGTTTTTTATTGAAAACTGTATTTAAATCTGTAGCTAAAACATTTTTTTCCATATTTTTAATTATAAATATTTTACTTTTTACCGACCGAATGATTTCTGCGGCATATAATACACTCATGCTCTGGTTTAACACAGTTATTCCGTCGCTGTTTCCGTTCATGGTAATATCCTCATGGCTGGATTTTAATGTCCACACACATAAAACAACAGCCGACAAAATAACACTGCGGCTTTTCGGTGTACCGTCTTCTCTTATGCCCGTATTTATAATAGGAACACTGTCGGGATATCCGACAGGTGCAAGACTGATTTCAGAATTATATATCAATAAACGTATTACAAAGGGCACTGCCGAGCACCTTCTGGCTTTCTGCAACAATGCAGGAACAGTATTCATAGTTTCAGCAGTCGCGTCCTCAATGCTGAAAGACCGATTTGCAGCATTATTTTTTATTACTATAACTGCATTGTCTTCTCTGATAACAGGAATGATCTATAATGTGGCATTCCCTGCCGATGACAGTGATTTTTACTCATCTATATCTTTAATCGGTCAAAAATCAACACCTATAGGAGAGGCAATAAGTTCAGCTGTTAAAGCTATTCTCACTGTAGGCGGATGTATGGTTTTCTTCTCAGTTATTACTGAAGCCGTTACAGGGTTGATTTCTGATATAAGTATTGTACATTATGGTGTAATAAGTGGAATTTTTGAGTTTACAAGAGGAATAAGCCTAATTGCTGCCGCAAACAGTGACAAGCGCTTTGCATATGCTATTATTGCAGGTCTGCTGTCATGGGGCGGATTGTCTGTGCACTTACAGACAGCCGCTGTCATAAACAGTGACAAAATAAACATAATTAAATATTTACTGTGTAAAGCATTTTCTTCATTTGTTTCATTTCTTACTGCAATTAATACATACAATATTTTTTACACCAAAACATCCAGCATATCTGTTTTCAATGAAGCAAAAACATATTACTCTCCAATAGTAATATCCGTTATATTGAGTACCTTGATGTTAGTGATAAATATTGCAGTACAAAAAAAGGATAGCGTATAAATGCGCTATCCCTTTTAGTTTTGATATGTAAGACTGACCTCAGTCTTTTTTAACACCCTTGAGTTCCTGCCTGTTTTCAAATATTACATTAACACTCTCTTTGTAGAAACCGAGCATTGTCTGGAATTCTTTTTCAATAGTGTCTTGCATCTCTCTCATCCGCTGTTCTGCTGTACCCATAATATCATCAGCATATTCTATTGCACCAAGACGCATTTCCTTAGCACTGTTCTTGGTTTCTTCCATAATCTTTGCTGCCTGCTCATAAGCTTTTTTCGTAACAGCATGCTCTTCTACAAGCTTACCAAGGCGAACCTCTGCCTCCTTGAGCATTTCATCTGCTTCCTTCTGTGCATCAACAAGAATTTTGTTTCTCTCTTCAATGACCCACTTCGATTGTTTAATTTCGTTAGGAAGCTTTAACTTTATTTCATCTATTATCTCAAAGATTTCATCCTTATCAACTTGAACTTTATTTGAAAAAGGCGAAGAACGGCCTTCATCAACTGCCTGCTCCAGTTCTTCCAAAAGCTTTAATACTGTATCATCCATTCCTATCCCTCACTCTCTATCTTTTCTCTAAGCTTGACTTCAACAGCTTCTGGAACAAACATTCCCAATTTGCCGTTAAAAGCCAGTATTTCTCTTACACTGCTTGAGCTTAATGTTATATTTTCAAGGCTAGCTACCAGAAATATCGTTTCAACATCGCCAGTCAGCTGTTTGTTGATTATTGCACGCTGGAACTCATTTGTGAAGTCATTTACATCTCTGACTCCTCTGATAATTATCTTTGCTCCAACTTTTTTCGCGAAATCTCCAAGCATACCATCAGTTTCCATAATTTCTACATTTTTAAAATCTTTTGTAACTTCCTTAAGAAGCTCAACACGTTCATTCGAAGTTAACAAAGAATTCTTGTTTGGATTTCCGCAAACACCAACGATAAGAAAATCCACCATAGCCGAGGCTCTTTTTATGATATCCATATGACCGTTAGTCACAGGATCGAAACTCCCCGGATATATTGCTTTTAACATTTTTCTTCCCCCAAGTATAAAAAAGTCATAACGGCGGGACCGCATTTTCTTCTTTTTGTTATTTTAAAGCCATTTATAAGTGGAAAATCATAGTCGTTTGCCGACTCGGCTACTAGATATCCATTTTCTGAAAGTATTCCTTCTGTTATTATCGATTTAAGAACAGGCTCATAAAATCCTGCTGCATAAGGCGGATCCATAAATATAATATCAAAGATGGCATTTTCTCTGCCAAGCTTATAAATTGTATCTATGACATCTCCATTAATCACCTCTGTATTTTCCTCAAGCCTAGTAAACTTAAGATTTTCCTTAATTACATCAGTACAAATTTTTGACTTATCCACAAATACTGCCTTTTCAGCCCCTCTGCTTAAAGCCTCAATGCCTATAGCACCCGAACCACTGAACAAATCTAAAAACCTGCAATCGCAAATATCGGGATTAAGCATATTAAACAGCGATTCCTTCACTCTGTCAGTTGTAGGACGCGTTTCCATTCCTTCAGGAGTTTTTAATTGAAGTCTTCTTGCACTTCCAGCAATAACACGCATATTCAAAAACCTCCGTACCACCACTGAGAGCAAACAAAAAACACTCAGAATAAACTACAATGAGTATATCAAACTTACTCCTAAAAAACAATAAAAATTTAATCATATTACATATTTCGATTATAAAAAACTAATTAAATTCCTAAATTTGTCGTTATTATATCTCTATTGAGTTCTTTTTTAAGTTCAAAATTTTCTTCTTTTTCCAAATTTTCATCAGACAACATTATTTGTTCTGCTGCACTTTGTGCGTTCTTTAAAATATACATATCGCTAAACATGTTTGCTATCTTTAAATTTGGCAGTCCATGCTGCCTCGTTCCAAAAAATTCTCCCGGTCCTCTGAGCTTCAAATCTGTTTCTGAAATCAAAAAACCATCTGTTGTCGAAGTCATAACCTTCATTCTCTCATCTGTAATTTTATTTTTCCCGTCTGTTAAAAGTACGCAGTATGACTGTGCACTTCCCCTTCCTACCCTACCCCTAAGCTGATGAAGCTGGGCAAGTCCAAACCGTTCAGCATTTTCCACAAGCATTACTGTTGCATTTGGCACATTTATGCCCACCTCAATTACTGTTGTTGAAATCAAAATATCAGTCTTACCTGCAGCAAAGTCTTTGAGTATTATATCCTTTTCACCAGATTTCATTCTGCCATGAACAAAAGCTATCCTTCTTTTTGAAAGCACAGTATCATTAAGCTTTTCAGCATATTCTATAACTGACTCTGCTTCAATTTTTTCATTTTCCTCAACCATTGGGCATATAATATATGCCTGACTGCCGTTTTCTACTTGTTTATCAATAAAACTATATATTCTGGACCTAAAAGATGTATTAACTGAATAGGTGCTTATTTTTTGTCTTCCAGGAGGCATACTGTCAATTATTGAAATGTCCAAATCACCGTACAGTATAAGTGCTAGTGTTCTTGGTATCGGAGTCGCTGTCATAACCAATACATGAGGATTATTACCTTTATCCGAAAGCATCTGCCTTTGACGTACCCCAAATCGATGCTGTTCATCGGTAATTACTAGACCTATTTTTAAAAACTCAACCTTATCCTGTATAAGTGCATGTGTGCCTATAATAATATCTGCTTCACCTGATGAAATTTTTGCCAAAGCCTCTCTTTTTTCCTTTGCTTTCAATCCGCCCGTCAGCAAAAGTATCTTGATTTCAAGTGGTTCAAAGGTAGCTTTGAAGCTTTCAAGGTGCTGTGCTGCAAGCACCTCTGTAGGCGCCATCATTACAGCCTGAAAGCCATTTTTAACTGTCATATAAGCCGCTGCCATTGCCACAGCAGTTTTTCCGCTGCCAACATCACCCTGAACAAGCCTATTCATGACCTTTGACTTCGACATATCGTTTCTTATTTCCCTAAACACCTTCTCCTGTGCATCGGTAAACGAAAATGACAGGCTATCAAAAAACTGTTTCATGTCCATCTTTTTCATTCTAATTCCTGTCACTCTGCTGTCATTGACTGCTTTTATCCTTAGCAGTGACATCTGAAGCATAAAAAACTCATCAAACACGAGCCGTTTTCTTGCCAACTCATAGTTTTCCATATTATCAGGCTCGTGAATATTTTTAACTGCAAACTTTCTCCCTGACAATTTGTATCTTTTTCTGATCTCAAATGGGATATATTCATTAATCTGGTCTCCCGTTTGAGTCAATACACTTTCAACGATTTTTCGGAATACCTTTTGGCTGAGTCCAACCGTAAGCGGATAAACAGGAACTAATTTGCCGTTCCACTCCCCACCTTCATCCATTGCTTCAAACTCCGGTGAAATTATATATCTGCGTTTGTTTTTCACCGTAAGCTTACCTATAAATGCATACATTAAATTCGGCTTAATCATATTCTTTGCATACGGCTGATTATACCACATAAGGCTTATGCCGCCGCTTTTATCAAACACCTTTGTCTGTGTTACTGCCATCCCCTTAAAATATGATGTCTTTGGTGCTTCTTTGGCAAATGCAATGATTACTGACGTCTTGTCCTCCAATAGTTCCGCTATCGGTGTGACCGTTGTTCTGTCCTCATAATCTCTCGGATAATGATCTAAAACGTCTCTAACCTTTTCGATATTCAGTTTTTTAAGATATTTTTGCCGTTCCGCTCCAACACCCTTAACTTCACTGATTGGACTGTCAATATTCATATAACACCTCGTGTAATTAAAAACCGCCAAAGTCTATGCACTTTGGCGGGATATATACTTTTGTATTCGGTCAATAATTATTCAACCGATATGATGTAATAATAAAGCTGCTGGTTTCCCGCATGTATTTCAACCTCACAGTCAGGAAATTTTTCACCGATAAACTCGGAAATTTTATTTGCCTGCTCTTCAGTTATGTCGCTGCCATAATAAATGCTGATTATCTCACTGTCCTCATTGGCAGCCTTCTCAATAAGGTCCTTTGTCGCCTGTTCAATATCCTTGCCAACAACAGCTATGTCACCGTTAAGCATACCAAGAATGTCACCTGTCATTATTTCCTTATCACCTATTTTTGTATCTCGTACAGCATAAGTAACAGTTGCTGTTTTAACGCTTGCAATAGCATCATTCATCTGCTCAACAACAGTTTCAATTTCATCCTCTGAATTATAGCAAAGCATTGCAGAAATTGCTTCAGGAACAGATTTTGTAGGTATCACAAATACCTTTTTATCCTCTGTCATAGATTTTGCCTGCTCAGCTGCAAGAATGATATTTTTATTATTTGGCATAATAATGATATTGTCAGCATCAATCTTATTTACAGCATTAAGTATGTCTTCTGTACTAGGATTCATTGTCTGTCCGCCCTCAATAATCTCGTCTACACCGAGATCTTTAAAAATAGCTTTAAGTCCTGAACCTGCACAAATTGATATGAAGCCCGTTGCCTTGTGCCCCTTAAAAGTTTCTTCTTTTTTATTCTCTTTAGCACTATCTGCTTCAAAATCAATTATATTTGTATGTTGTTCACGCATATTATCAATCTTAAGTCCTGAAAGACTTCCGATTGAAATTGCCTTTTCAATGGCCATACCAGGATGATCAGTATGAACATGTACCTTTATTATATCATCATCTGCTACAACAACAAGGCTGTCACCTATTGAGCTAAGATAGTTTTTAAGAGCACTGACAACTGCATCCTGTGGATGATCTATGTTAATAAAAAATTCTGTGCAGTATCCAAATGTAATGCTTTCGTTATCAATTGAAGCAAGAGCGGCATATTCCTTTTTAGCTGCACCTGCTGAAACTTCATTAACCGAAACTTCAATATCACTTTCAATAACAGCCATTGCTCCCTCAAGGAAAATAAGAAGCCCAACACCGCCTGCATCAACAACATCTGCCTGTTTAAGAACAGGCAGCATTTCCTTTGTCTGCAGAAGTATGGCATGTCCATCTTTCAAAACAACATCCATAAATTCCTTAATATTTTTAATTTTATAGCAATTCTTCATTGCACTTTCGCTCATAATTCTTGCTACTGTAAGGATTGTTCCTTCTTTTGGTTTCATAACCGCTTTGTAAGCAGTTTCAACAGCTCTGGCACATGCCTTGGCAAGAATAACAGTATCGGCTTCATAAACGCCTTCCAGTTCCTTAGCAAATCCTCTTATAAGCTGTGAGGATATAACTCCCGAGTTTCCCCTTGCTCCTCTTAAAGAGCCGTTTGAAGCTAGTTTTGCAATTTCACCTGCATTAAGCGACTGACTTTTCTCGACTTCTCTAGCTGCGGCAAGAACTGTAAGGGACATGTTTGTACCTGTGTCTCCGTCAGGAACAGGGAAGACATTAAGGGAGTCAACCTTGTCTTTTTGAGAATTAAGGCTGTTGGCGCCTGAAATAATCATTCTTTTAAGCAATAAACCATTTATACTTGTTACCACTGGTAGTCCTCCTTAAATTAGCCGTCGACACGAACGCCTTCGACGAACACATTTACTTGCTCAACATCAATGCCGCAAACAGTTTCAACCTTATATTTTACTGTGCTGATAGTGTTTTCTGCAATAGCCGTGATGTTTGTGCCATATTCTACAATTATATGCATATCTATACTTATCTTGTCTTCGCTTACATTTATTTTGATACCCTTGGTCAGACTTTCACGCTTGAGCAGCTGAACAATGCCATCTTTCACATTTTTAGCTGCCATGCCTACAATTCCGTAGCAGTCAACTGCTGTAAGGCCCGCGATTCTAGCGATAACTTCGTTTTCAATAGTGACAGTGCCGTATTGATTCTCAAGTTTTGCTGACATATCATTACCTCCTAAATTGTATAATCTTTGTTATTATAACACCAATACATTAAAAATAAAATCATATTTTACTTTTTATACTTTATCATGCCCAAATTTCTAGTTTTTCAAATTTTTTTCAATAAAACCAGTAAAACTTCTTGCAAATCACACCGTTTTCTGATAATATACTTTTGTTATGTCACGCAATAGTAACTAGGAGGTGTAATAAATGGCAAAGTGTGAAATTTGTGAAAAAGATATGCGTACTGGTCATAGAATAAGTATCAGTCGTAGCCAGGTCAGCAGACGTGCTAATAGAACATGGAAACCCAACGTAAAAAAGATAAAAATCAACGATAACGGAACAATCAGATCTATATACATTTGTACAAGATGTCTTCGTTCTGGCAAGGTTACACGTGCTATCTAAAACGCAGTCTCTAAATATAAAAGCACAAAACAGGTCGCTTCAATAACAGTTGAATCGGCCTTTTTTCATGCCTTCAGCACCTATCTGTCAACAAATATATCCCTACAGCTGCAATAATCACAGCGGCAAGACAGCCCCATATTGGTATCAGCCTTGCAATAAGCATACCCATTCCAAAGGCAAAAAGAATAGCTCCTATGCATCTCTTTTTTAATCTATCCATGGTCATTCTCCGGCAATTTATTTATATAATAAATATATGCCGTTAGCATGTACGAATTTCATAATGTTGATGCCCTTGTAACTATGAGCATTTCCACTCCTGCCTCTGGTTCTATTTTTCCAAGTTTGATTCCGTAATCAGTTTGTATACAAGCATTCAGCGCTTTGCAAAGCGTTTCGAAACTAAAGCTGTTTGCCTGTCTGAGTGCTCCGCTGACTGCAAAAGGCGGAACTCCTATTTTTTTTGCAATATCTGCATTCGGTATCCCGCTTTCGGACATACTTTTACTCTTTAATATTATTCTAAACTGTCTGGAAATCAGGGACAATACCATGAATGGGGATTCATTGAGATTAAGAAGATTTCTGTAAATTTCCAAGGCACGCTCTGAGTTTCCGGCAATCATAGCATTAACCATATCAAATATTTTTACCTCTGAAGTCTTTGAGCAGATTACATCAATATCTTCGGCACTAACTTTATCTTTGCCATCAAGGTATGCAATAAGCTTATCTGTATCAGCACTTAAAAGTTCAACATTTTCACCTGAATTTCTGACCATATAAGCACAAAGCGGCCTTGTTATTTTTATTCCGCTTTTTGCAAGTTTGTTGCCAATCAGGTCAATAAGAGCTTTTTCATCAAAAGGCTTTATTTCTTCACATGACCCCACCTTATCTATTGCCTTATAAAGCTTTAGCCTTTTATCGGCCTTCTCCTCAGAAAAAAGTATACATGCAGTATCAGAAATATTTGCAACATATTCAGCCAGTAAATCTGACTCTATTTTCTTTCCCTCTGATAAAAAGCCACAATCTTTTACAAGTATAAATCTCTTGTCGCATAAAAACGGAAAAGTCTCGGCAGCTTCAATCACTTGCCCAGCCGACGTTTTTGCATCATTAAAAACTGATACATTCATAATCTGTGATGTTTCATCAACAGTTTTTTTCCTTAATTTATCTTCATATAACTTTCTTCTGAAAGTATCTTCACCATATATAAGATAGCATTTTCCTATTCCATTTTTTAAATCTTCATCAATTTTTCCCATATCAAAATCCTTAATTTCGTTTTCCGAAAGTTTTTATTTTTATATTATTTCCGTCATCATACATGACAACCGCTCCGTCATTTCCTGTAACATATGTATCTATATCAAGCTTTTCAAGCGTATCCAGCACCTGATCACTTGGAAATCCGTATATATTGTCCTTAGCCGCCTGTATAACCGCGGTTTTTGCACCGGTCTTATTAATAAAATCCTCAGATGAAGATGTTTTTGAACCATGATGCGCAATTTTTATTACATCACATTCAATATCCTCATTAAGAATATTTTTTTCAGTATTTTCATCAATGTCCCCAGTAAACAAAAATGACGTATCATCATATTTAAATTTGATTACAAGCGAAGCATTATTTTCACTGTCCTCAAATCCTCCATCCGGATAAAGACATTCAAAATAGCAGTCCTCACCGATATTAAATCTGTCACCTTTATTGGTATATATTACGGGCACACCACAAATATTTGCAAGCGATAAAAACTCAGCCAGATTTTCTTCATTTTTATGTACTGTATCCGATATAATTGCCCTCATAACCAAGCCTTTTTTTATCAAACTCATTGCACCGGTAACGTGGTCAGAATCCATATGTGTAACAAAAAGCAAATCTACCTTTTCACCCTTCGCTTCAAGATATGGAATAACTGAATTTTCTGCTCCGCCTTCAGGACCTCCGTCTATTACCGCAGTCAGTCTGCGAGGAATATATATTGCTGAGGCATCTCCCTGCCCTACATCAAAAAAGACTATTTCAGCAGGCGAATTTACAAACTTCAGAGCTGAGAAAACTAATGAAACAGCAAAAACAGTTGCAGCAAATATTTTTATTTGCTTTTTTTGATGTAACAAAAGCACAGCAAGCATAAACGCATATATAACTGCAACTTGTGTTAAAGATGGCCTGCTTACATCCATATACGCAAGCATATTCTCTGACAGCTTTTCTGTAATATTATTATATATGTTTAAAATGAAATATACAATATTTGAACACGCATGGGCCAACCCAAATTGTACAAACGAAAGCAGTGCTGCAACCATGGCAATGCATGTAACTATGCTGATAACAGGAACGAAAATTAAGTTAGATACTATAGCAATGAGTGAAACACCCTTATAATAATACATGGCCGCAGGGGAAATTACTACCCATGCTATAGCCGAAAACATTACTGCATCTGAGAACTTACTTCTGCGCGTATCTTCTTCACTGTCATCCAGTATTTCCATCGCCGCAATAACAGCAGCAATTCCAATATATGAAAGCTGAAACGAGACATTCCACAGATACAGCGGGTTTATACACAGCATTACAAAGGCACTGAATGCAGCAGTGTTTATTCTGTCGGAATTCTTGTAAAGAAGCAAACCTGTAAAGGTAATAACCGACATCATTACCGCTCTGACTGCTGAAGGCGAAAACCCTGTAAAAAAAAGATAAAACATCAGTACTGCAGCAGCAACTAAAACGGCCTTTCTTTTTTGGAGTCCTAATACTTCTATACCGATATAGAGAATTAAATAGGAAACTATAGTAACATGTAGTCCGGAAACAGCAAGAACATGACTTATACCCAGTCTTTTAAAGTTTTCTCTGGTTTCCTCGGATATATCATCTTTATAACCGGTTGTCAATGCCTTCGCTACGCCAGCTTCTCTTTCAGGCATACTGCTGTCAAAAAAATTATTTACGTATTCTCTTGCTTTTTCAATGTTATAAATTAATTCGTTGGATTTCTGTCCTGTCAGGCTTATGCCTTCGCACCACATTGAATAATCATACCCGTTTGAAAGCATATATATTTTATAATTTGACTGATACGGATTTGTAGGCTCATCAAACGAATACAGCTTTCCCTCTGCTCTAATTATATCCCCTGGCGATATATTTGCATCATCTGCATATGCAATGATTTTAAGCTTGTCTGTACAAGTGTTATAACCATAGGAAATTATGTCTGCGTCAACTGTAAACGCAGTTTTCCCGCTGTCTGAAACATAGCTGTTTCTCACAGTTCCACTAATTATAACTTCTTTATTTACCATTATCTGAACTTCCCTGCTTTTGGGAGCAAGTGAAGTCGAACAAAGCATCATTCCAATTATCGCAATAAAAGGCATATACATAGGCTCGTATATTTTCAGTCTCATGGTAAATACTGCTGAAACTGCTGCAAAAAAAACAAAAAACAGGAACATATTCAGGAAGGTACATTCAATGTACCTTCCTGCGGCTGTCCCTGCAATCAGACTTAATAAAAACCATACAAAGGGTCTTTTCACGTACCCACCCTCTTAATTAAAACTAATATCATAATTTGGCTCAACTGCTTTGCTTAAATCCATAATATTTTTATAATCATCAATCTTTTCGCCCTCAATAAGAAATTGTACTTTTGATATTCCTTCAATTTCTCCCAAAGAATTGACTATACTATAAATAGCCGCAATTGAATCTTTTTCTCTGTCTGACTGTTTTACCACAAAGTCAGAGCTTAAATCTACATAGCATATTCCATCTGCTGTACTTATATCTCGTATCTTTGTATCCGATGGTATAGTGCTTATTAGATTTAAATCCTCAGGGCCTTTAATAAGCTGTTCAATTACATATCTCTCAAGCGGCAGATTGGGATTAACTTCAACTTCCCTTATTTCCGTATTGAGTTCTGTTCCGTTGCCGTTTTCAAAATACAGGGTCAAAATTTCATAATTGGTAGGCTCAGCAGAAATATCCCCGTCCTTAACAATATCATTACGACCGAGTTTCCCCATAGTTAATCCATTAGTCATTTTAAGGTCATTTCCATCAACTGTTATATACACATAATCAACAAAATCAAACGATGTGAATGTGTAGACAAGCGCAGTTTTGAACATTAGCTCTTCGCCAGCTGTCATAGAATTGTATACTGCATTAAAATCAACATTTAAAATTCCGCTATCCAACCTTATTTTGTTTATTTCCAGGCCTTCGGGAACAGCGCTTCTTGTTTCTTCTGTTTTTTCAATATCTGAAAGCTTACCGTATGCTTCAAGTATAAGGTCATTTTGTTTTTCACTTTCAAGGCTTACAGTGTCCGACTTAAGCGTCTGAGTAAGATTATCTACATAATATATGTCACATAAGATACCGTCTTCACTGTGGGGTTGAGTTATCTCCTGTGCTTCAGGTGCGCAAGCGCATAGAGAAAAAATAATAATATATAAAAGTACAGCAGTTTTTATTATACTTTTTTTCATAAATATGCTTTTATGCTCCTTCAAGCTCATACTGAGCATTATTTTTGTTTTAATGGAATACGCACAACAAATGTCGTACCTTCATTTTCTTTGCTTGAAACCTTGATGGCACCATTGTGCATAAGTATTGCCGATTTTGTTATAGCAAGGCCTAGTCCTGTACCGCCTGTCTCCCTGTCTCGGTTTTTATCCACACGATAAAATCTTTCAAAAATTTTGTTTAATTCTTCCTCAGCAATACCTATTCCAGTATCTGAAACAGTTATAAACGCATTCTGATGGTCAGCATCAACAGTAACAGTTACCTTTCCGTTTTCAGAGTTATACTTAATACCGTTTTCAATAAGATTGGTAATTGCAAGAGAAAGTTTCATCCCGTCAACCTCGGCCGTTACATTTTTAACCTTGTTATATACAATTTCTATGTTTTCTGCCTCAGCAACAGGAGAAAGCCTCTTTATAACGTCCTCCGCCATATCTGTAATATTCAAAAGTTTGGGATTAAGCGGAACCTCCTGCCTGTTCATGCGAACAAGAGTTAGCAGGTCATTTATGATTGCTGTCATCCTGTCAACTTCAGAATTAATATCCTGCAAAAATTCAACATACATTTCCTTCGGAACTGTATCGGGATTCTGCAAAAGCACTGAATCACTTAAAACCTTCATTGAACTTAGCGGCGTCTTAAGCTCATGAGATACATTAGAAACAAACTCTTGTCTGCTGGTTTCTACCTGATCAAGCTTTTCTGCCATATTATTGCAGGACTCAGCCAGCTCTGCCAATTCAGTATGCAAAATATCGTTTACGGGTATTCTTTGATCAAAATGGCCCTCAGCCATCTTCTTAATAACCTCTATTGTATTATTAAGCGGGTTAGTAAACAGCCAAGACAAAAATACAATTACGATACAAACAATGACTAAAAGTATCATAATAATACTGACAACCTGTTTTTTAATTCCGTCAACATTTTCTGCAATGTCAGTTATTGAGTCACACACCATAACAACGCCTATACAGTTTGAACGGTCATCTACAATTGATACTGCTGCATGTATTGTTCCGTTTTCCTGAACACTAGCAACATCCTTATTATTAAGTGCATCAACAATCTCCGGAAGAAAATATGTTTTTCCCTCTTCAGTCTTGTTTGAGTCGTTAACAACAATACCCGACCTATCCAAAACCATTATCCTGTAACCGCTTTGCTTGCTGGTCTGGTTTATATCATAATCAAATATTAGTGCCTTGCTCTCATCATACATATAGTCAGAAATTCCAATGTGTCCTGATACAACATTAGCCTGCAGAAGAAGTTCTTTTTTCCTTTCTTCTACAAAGTATCTCTGCACTGTATTAAGTGTAAGCTGTGAGAGCACAATGAGCGGAAATACTCCAATAACTATATAGGTGATAAGAAGAGTCCATTTTAGTTTAATGTTTCTTTTAGCCAAAGTAATAGCCAACTCCCCATTTTGTGAAAATATACTCAGGTGCGCTTGGATTCTTTTCAATTTTTTCCCTGAGTCTTCTTACATGGACATCAACCGTACGCACATCCCCCGGATAGTCAAATCCCCATACCGTATCAAGAAGTTTTTCACGGCTATATACCTTTCCCGGAGTTTTCATAAGTAACTCCAATAGGTCAAATTCCTTAGCTGTAAGATAAGCTTCCTTGCTATCTACAAATACACGACGGCTGTCAAGCTCAACATATAAATCTCTTACTGTCATTTCGTTTTTTACTGGAGTTTTTTCCGCAGTCTGTTTTGCACTTCTTCTAAGAACTGCTTTAATTCTAGCCTTAAGCTCCAATATATTAAACGGTTTTGTCATATAATCATCAGCACCGTATTCAAGTCCCATTATTTTATCCATATCCTCGCCTTTTGCAGTAACCATTATAATAGGCAACGAGGAGAACTCTCTGACTTCACGACATACATGTAAACCATCCATCTTAGGGAGCATAACATCAAGCACAGCAAGGTCATACTTATTCTTTTTAATAAGATTAAGCGCCTCCTCACCGTCATAAGCAACATCTATATTCATTTCGTCCTGTTCAAGCGAAAACTTTATTCCCTTTACTATAAGCTTTTCATCATCAACAACAAGTATTTTATACGGCATATATTAAAAACCTCCTATAACCTAGGCGACATAAGTGTAGTCCTCGATGATATTAACTGTCGTCCCCGTAATACCTTCTACATATTGAACATCATCGACATTTTTAAAATCTCCATGCTCATTTCTATAATCAACAATAAGCTCGGCCTGTTCATCACTTACATATATGAGATCAGACAGTTCTTCCATAGAAGATGTATTAAGATTAATCTTTTTTAATACCTTAACATTTTCTTCCTGCGAAATATCATATTCTTCAATATCATCTTTCTCAGTTTCTAGATTTTCAGAAACCATTACTATTGTTTCCGAACATTGCCTATTGTTATAAGTATACCAATATAATGCCACAAACACCAGTAGTCCTACAAAAATAATTATTACACTTTTGTCTCTTTTTATGGCGACCACTTCCCAGTCCAATTAAAACATCAAAATCTACCTATTTTCGACATTATAATTATATATTAACCGAGAAAATATTTCCATAAAAATAAAAGGTGATCATATTAAATGTGATCTCTTATTCTTATATATTCTTCATAATAATTAATGTTTTCATATAAATCATTTTCTGATTTAACATCATAAACATCAAACCCATATTTTTCAATAAATTTAATAACTGAGTATTCATTTGTTTCTATCGCTGCTCTGATTTTTTCAGCATATTCTTTGCTGTATACTCCAATTAGAGGTTCAATATTTCCGTTATGGCTTAACACAGTTATTAAACTATTTGATTCTTTATTTTTTACCACAAGCATTTCAAGGTCTTTGGCAGGAATAAGCGGTACATCAACAGGAACAATAAGACATCTGCTGTTTGTCATAAAATTTAGGCAAGAATACAATCCGCCCAAAGGCCCTTTTTTCTCAAACTTGTCTTCAACGACCATAATATCGCAGTTTTGTCCCTTATATCCCGAAACAAGTATTTCTTTAAAGCCAAGATTTCTTAATTTATCAATCTGGACTTCAAGAAAAGTCTTTTCATTAATATATAGATCTGCTTTATCTCTTCCCATTCTGCTGCTTTTACCACCTGCAAGAATTACTGCCGAATATCCTGTTTTTGTCCTGTTCATTTCTTTATATACAAATTCAGCAATCAAGCCAGCATCATTTATATCAACTACATTCACATTTGTATTAAGCTCGTGGGCAGTCATATCAGTAGCTATTGCCAAAAGATTGCCCCCGCTAACTACGCTTTTATTTGAAACACTCTTTCTTATTACCTCAATTTTGGGGTAGGCGCTGTTTTTCATCCCTTCAAGTAAAATAATATCTGCTTCAGGGAAAAAATCTTTCAGTTGATCAACTGACGTCTGTCTCTCTTTTTTAACAACCATATACTTATTATTCGAAAAAACAGCCGTTGCGTAAGCACCCGCTTCAAAGCATGAAAATGTATCCGTTTTCGGCACATCATAAGAAAAATCATGTCCGTCATGTTTGATTACAGCAACCTTAATTTTATTTTTATTAAATTCTTTTATAAGCTTTGTTATCAGTGTTGTTTTACCTGAATTTTTTACACCGCTTACTGCCAAAATAAACGGATCTGATTTTTTTGTATCCATATAACCACCCAAGCTGTTAATTAATCAATAAAACGTTTACCCTATCTCCAATGTGCACACCTAAATTTCCTGCACCAATATCCACAAGACAGTTGCATCCTCGCATAGAAGCCAGTACTCCTGCGCTATGCAGTCCTTCAGGAATATATACTTTGCCTTCATTATATACTGCTCTTATAAACCGTCTTAAATTTCCACCTTTTATAAATTCTCGGTTAATTACTCCGGCAGCCTTTCTAGGTACGACAGAATTATCAAGTGACATTTTAGCGATAAGAGGCCGAACGAGCAGTTCAAAGTTTGCCGCTGCACCAAAAGGATTTCCAGATAAGCTTATTATCGGTTTGCAGTTATAAAGTGAATATATGGTAGGTGAACCCGGTTTAATATTAACCTTCCAGAAAACCCTTTCTGCACCAATCAGTTTTATAGCATCATGCATAATATCTTTCTTTCCGACTGATACTCCGCCTGTTGTAATTACAATATCAGCAGTATCAAATGCATCAGTTATCTTTTTTGCAACAGCACCTGCATTATCAGCTGCTTCCGTTACAATGCAGGCACCATAACCCAACTCAATGAGTCTTGTTGCAATCAGTGACTGGTTGCTGTTATATATACAGCCTTTATTAAGCTTTTCTCCCGGAGTCATTACCTCATCACCCGTTGTTATTAACGCAATACTTGGCTTTTTATATACATTTACCTGTCCTCTGCCTGCACTTGCAAGTACACCTATATCTACATAATTAAGCTTTTCACCCTTCTTTAACAGTTCAGTGTCAATTTTAAAGTCCTCGCCTGCAAAGCAATAGTTCTCAAATTTAGAAACAGGCTTGAATATACTTACCTCATCTTCGCCGTAATCGGTATTTTCCTGCCAAACACAGCAGTCACAGCCCGAAGGTATAGCCGCACCTGTCATTATCCGCACAGCTTCGCCGTTATTAACAACAGCATCTGTGTACTGCCCGGCAAAGACCTCATCTATTACTTTAAGCTTTACAATGTTCCCTTCTTCGACATCAGCAATGTCCTCCGCCTTACAAGCATATCCATCAATTGGTGACCTGTCATAAGGAGGATTATTAAAATCTGCAATTACGTCCTCTGCCAGTATTCTTCCCAAGGACTCTATCAGTGTAACTGTTTCTGTTGCGGTAACTGCTGTTACACTGTCAGTGATTAATTCAATTGCTTGTTCAAGCGTTACATTCTCCATAGTGCTTCCCCTCTTAAAAATTAGGTTTATACTACCTATTTCAAATCTTTTCAACTTCGACCGTGCATGCGTTTAGTGTTGAAGCTTCACCTGCATCCGTAAGCTCCTCCGATAACAGGCTATTGAAATTTCCATCACCGTAAGTGAATTTTTTCTGAAATACCCCGTCAGCAATTGCAGTTCCCTCAGGAACCTCGTCCGTTACACATGCGCTTACGGTTATGCTACCGTAGTCATTATAGGCTCTTATAAGCATACCGTTTTCAATATTTCGTTTTTCCGCATCATTTACGCTTATTTTAAGTGATATTTGACCTCTGTTTTCCATAAGTTCATCTCTATATGAAAAATTGGAGTTAAGAGAATGTATACAATGCACCATAACAAGGCGCAATGGATATTTGTTATCCTTTGACTCGTTATAATCAGGAACCGTCGGATTAGCTGACGGATTATAAAAATCTATTTTACCGTCCTTAGTCTTAAATTTCATAACATCAGGCTGGGGAAGCTTAACCCCATAACCGTTCATAAATCTTGCCTTATCCTCATCAGATAGCATATCTCTCTGCTTATTGGGTTTATCAATTACTTCTTCAACCATTTCTTTTTCAGTCTTCTTAAAGTAATCATCTTCAAATCCCATACCTTTTGCAAGAATACAGAATGTATTCCAGTTAGACTTTGCCTCTCCCTGAGGTTCAACAACTTTTACACTTCTTTGTATATGATAGTGTCCGTATGCATAGCTTACATCATCCTGCTCAACCGAAAAACATGCAGGAAGTATAATATCAGCATACATTGCTGTATCAGTCAAATAACGGTCATGCACAACTGCGAATAAATCTTCTCTTTCAAGACCCTTCAAAACTCTGCTCTGGTCAGGTGTCATAACCGCCGGATTAGAGTTATACACATAAAAGCTTTTAATCTGGGGATTATCAGTATCAAGAAGCGCATTGCCAAGCTGATTCATGTTAACCGAACGCTTACTTTTATCAATAAAATCAGGACGCTTAACAACAGAAACATCAAACGCTCCGCCCGCTCCGCCAAAACCAGCAGTTCCGCCGCCCCTCGACCATGCACCTATTGCCGCAGGCAGGCAGGCCAAAAGTCTTACCGCCTCTGCACCATTAGTATGGCGTGACACACCGCTGCCTGCTAGAATCATCGATTTTTGAGCCTCTGCATATTCTCTGCAAAACGCAGTAAATTTTTCTTTATTAACACCGGTCACTTTGCAGGCATCCTCAACAGAATATTTTTTGAAATTCTCTTTGAGCATATCATAACCGGTTGTATGTTTTTCAATGAAGTCTTTATCAATAAGATTGTTTTCATCAAGATAGTTCAGCATTGCCAAAATAAGAAGAGAATCTGTGCCAGGTTTAATAAGTAAAACCTCATCACCAATTGACGTCGAAACATTCTTATAGGTTTCAACAAAAACAATTTTAGCACCGTTTTTCTTGGCTTCATTTAAATATGGCATAATATGAAGCCTGTTTACTTTTGGGTTAGAACCCCAGAGCACTATATAATCGGAATTAACAAGATACGAAGAGTCATAATCCTGTGATGCACCCATTACCATTGAGTATCCGGCACCTTTTGCCGATGAACATATAGTTCTTTTAAGATTTGATGCCCCGAGTCGTGCAAAAAAAGCCTCACCGCAATTTCTTTGCACCAGTCCCATTGTTCCGGCATAAGAATACGGAAGTATAGCCTCTGAGCCATATTCTTTTATTATATCTTTCCATTTAGTGCATATTTCATCAACAGCTTCATCCCAAGTAATTTCTTTAAATTCACCAACGCCTTTTTTGCCAATGCGTTTAAGTGGTTTAAGTATACGGTGGGGACTGTTAATATCCTTTTCATAGTTCTGCATTTTTCGGCACAAAAATCCCTTGGTAACAGGATGCTCACTGTCACCATGCACACCAAGTATTTTAATCCCATCTGTTTCGGCAATTATGCCGCAAGAGTCAGGGCAGTCATAAGGACATACTGTTCTGCACTTTTTAATCTCCATTGAATTCACATCCTCATCATATTCTCAAATATATAGTTTCCATCCTAATAGTTTCCATCCTAATACAATTATTATAAATGCTCCCTATTGTTTCATCAAGTCTATAATTACCTTTACAGTATTCCTTTTACAAGCATAAAAAAACCTGTCTCCTAATCGGAGACAGGTTTCTATTCTTATACTATTACCATAATGATTTGTAAAGCTTAAGAACGTCCTCTTTTGTTACCTCTTTAATTGTATTTGAGGGGCTGCCGCTTGCGATTGCATCAGTGGCCATTTTGTCCATAACCTCAAAGAATTTGTCCTTATTTATTCCGTACTCTGCCAGAGTAGGTATTTCACACCTCTCGCAGATTTCGCCTAATGCCTTTATGAATTTTTCGGCAGCATCCTTATCGCTTTCACTGTTTTCAGCAACTCCGATTGCTTTGCCAAGCACTGCAAACTTATTATAAGCTCCGTCAACAGCAAATGCCATACATTTTTCAAGAAGCATTGCATTTGATGTTCCGTGAGAAACATGGAAAAGTGCTCCGATAGGTCTGCTCATACCGTGTACAATTGTAACCGATGAATTGTTAATGCAAATACCTGCTTCAAGAGCGGCAATTGCCAATTCATTTCTTGCTTTAATGTCTTCACCATTATCATATGCACTCGGAAGATACTTGAAAATCTTCTGAACAGCAGCTACACAATAAGGGTCTGTAAGAGGCTGTGCTTTCTTTGATGTATAAGCCTCAACCGCATGTGTAAGTGCATCAAGTGCTGTTGAAGCTGTAATACCTTTGGGTGATGACTTTGTAAGTTCACCGTCAACAACCGCTACATCAGGAATAAGAACCGTTCCCTTAAGGAGCATTTTAATATTTTTTTCACTGTCTGTTATAACAGTAAACTGTGTTGCCTCTGAACCTGTGCCTGCAGTTGTAGGGATAGCTGCCATCGGCGGAAGAGGTTTTTCAATTATCTTTCCCATATAATCAGAGATTTTGCCGCCGTTTGTAACAAGCGCACCGATTGCCTTCATTGAGTCAAGAGGACTGCCTCCGCCGATACCGATAAGGAAGTTACATCCGGCTTCTTTGTAAGCCTCCACACCCTCATTAATCATAACATCGGTAGGCTCTCCTGTTATTCCTGTAAATATCTCATATTCTACTCCGTTTTCAGAAAGAAGGTCTGTGAGATGCTTGAAAATATCAAGTGTAACTACTATTTTACCCGTTACAATAAGTGCCTTTTTCCCGAGAGGCACAATATATTTTATAGCAGAATCGAGAGCGTTTTCACCGCTTACAATTCTTTTAGGAGTTATAAATTCACTCATAATATCCGCTCCGTTTTTTAATTATTCTGCATCTGCTTTAAGAACTGCATTAAGCATTACCGATGCGCCCTCTGTGCAGTGTTCAGGTGATGAATACTCAGGTTCACAATGTGAAAGACCGTCTTTAGACTGCACAAAAATCATTGTTGTAGGAAGCATATATGATGCAAACTGTGCATCATGACCTGCTCCTGAATGAATGTACTGATGAGACACACCAAGTTCCTCACATGATGCCTTAACATAGCTAACAAGCTTTTTATCCCAGTAAACAGTATCTCTGTTCCATGCTCTCTCAACTTCACATTTACATCCTGCCCATTCTTTTTCAGCGCAACTCTTAACAACCGCAAGAACTTTTTCAAGCTGTGCAGGAATCTCATGTCTTGCATCAATTGAGAAGTCAAAGTAATCCGGAACACATGTGTGAACACAAGGATGGCATACAACCTCACCAGTTGTATAAACAAGCTCAGGTATATTCAGCTTATCAATTTCCTCGTGAATATAACAAAGCGCCTGTGAAGCTGCATAGAATGCGTCATGTCTTTTAGGCATAGGGAATGTTCCTGCATGAACTGTCTGACCATAGAAACGAACACGATAGTTAAACATACCAAGCACGCAGTCAACTACACCGATGTCATTTCCTGCATCCTCAAGGATAGGACCCTGTTCAATGTGTGTTTCAAACATATATTCATATTTTTCAGGAGAAATTCTGTATTTTTTATCACCCTTAAATCCAGACTTTTCAAGAGCTTCGCCAAATGTGCTTGTGTTGTCAAGTATACTTTTTGAAGCCATCATATCCTCGTATTTAAATTTCTGTCTGATATCCTCAGGAATATAATCATAGCATACAATACCCGATACCATCATAGCAGGAGGATAAAGAGAACCCTCCTCATTTGTCCAAATCATCGCTGTAAGCGGATGTTTGTGAGGTATTTTCTGATCTGCCACAGTCTCAAGAACTTCCATTGCTGACATAACACCTAAAATACCATCATAGTTGCCGCCGTTTTTAACTGAATCGCAGTGTGATCCCATTACTATTCTTTTAGCATCAGAGTCACTTCCGGGAATTGTTGCATACATGTTTGCAACATCATCAATTTCGATTGTTGCCCCGATTGCTTCCATGCGCTTAATAAATTCATTTCTTGCCATTATAGCTTCCGGTGAAAGAGAATATCTGGTTATTCCGCCATGACCTGCATCACCGTATTTGCTGAATGTTTTTATTTTATCACTCATTCTGTCTATACTGCATTTAAACATAATAAACATCCTTTCTATCTCTGTTTCAGTCATTTTTTATCCGTTCTAGTTTTCTGTTCAGGGACTCTTCTGCAGTTCTCCAGCAGATAAAATACTTCTGATGATTCAATTTCAAAGGCCTTTGTTTCCTTAGGATTCTTCTCTTCGAAAACCAAAACGAATTTTGTTTCCCAGTCATTTATTGCTGCCATTGTGGGTACATTTTTCATTCCAAGCTTCTCCTGAAGCTGAAATTTTCCTCTAACAAATCCATAAATCATTCCGTCCCACGGCACATCAAAGCTGAGTTTGTCGGCTGTCTCTTTTTTTAATGTAATAGCCACAGGGAGTTCTGAATATCCGGCAGAAAATTCCCACTGGGGCGGCATAACCGTACGAAATTTATCGGGTGTAATATATTCCGACAGAGCCGTTTTGGTTAAATTTTCATAATGCTTTGCCATAAACAAACTCCTTTCTGAAATCTTAAATCATTTTATCCACTTCATCTAGTACTTCGTCAACCTTAACCATTTCTTCTTTTACCTGTTCAGTGGTAATAATAAGAGGGGGTGAAATGAGAATCATATTCTCGTGTGAGTAGCACATAAAACCTTTTGCTTTGAGCTTTCCGATTATTTTGCCCATTATACCTTCAGGGTCCTTGCCATACTCAACCAACGGTTCCTTTGTAGCTTTGTCTTTAACAAGCTCTATAGCTGAGAAAAGTCCAATGTATCTTACATCGCCTACACTTGGATGCTTAATTTTAAGCTCTTCAAGAATCTCCCCGAGTACTTTTCCTGTTTTATTTACATTTTCAAGTATATTAGCTTCTTTGTAGTAGTTTACGCATGCAATACCAGCTGCACAAGCAAGAGGGTGTCCGCTGTATGTAAGTCCACATGAAAGAAGGTGATCATCAAAGTATTCTGCAATTTCTTTGCTTACAACAACACCGCCAAGCTGAACATATCCGCATGTAACACCTTTTGCAAATGACACAATATCAGGCTTTACGCCGAAGTTTTCATACGCAAACATCTTGCCTGTTCTTCCCCAGCCTGCCATAACCTCATCACAGATAAGCATAATACCAAACTCATCACAGATTTTTCTAACTCCCGGAAGGTATCCTTCAGGAGGAATAATAACACCGTTGGAGCCTGTTACTGTTTCAAGAACAATTGCAGCAACACTGTCGGGGCCTTCATAAATAACCTGTTCTCTTAATTTTGAAACATAATATTCCCCTGCTTCTTTCTCTGAAGCAAAATTTATTTTTTCACGGTAAATATACGGATCAAAGAATTTTACAAATCCGGGGATACCGGGCTCAAGTGGATATCTTCTAGGCTCGCCTGTAAGATTTCCTGCTCCAAATGTCGAACCATGATAGCTTCTGTATCTTGAGAAAACTTTATTTCTTCCTGTATACATTCTTGCCATCTTAATAGCATTCTCGTTTGCATCAGCACCGCCGTTTGTAAAGAAAACTTTACCCATGTTATCCGGCATAAGTTCAATTATCATTTTTGCAAGTTCGCCTCTGGGTTCTGAACCATAGCTAGGGCTGATATAGCAGTACTTTTCTGCCTGCTCTTTAATTGCATCAATGATGGGACGGCAGCCGTGACCTACATTAAGATTTACAAGCTGGCTTGACATATCAGTATATCTGTTTCCGTCAAAATCCCACATATATATACCTTCAGCCTTTTCAATGGGAATAGGGTTAATTCCTTTTTGTTTACTCCATGATTGAAGGTTGTATTTTCCATGATATTCTTTAATTTTTTCTGCTTTACTGTTCATTTTCTTTTCCTCCGTAATTTATTAATTTTTTGGTTTTATAAACAGCTCATTAAATCCTTAATTCTGTATGCAATAAGAAATTCTGCCTTCGCCTCCGCATTAAGCTCGCCGCCCAAAATTTCACGGATTTGTTTTATTTTATAATTTACCGTGTTTCTGTGTACACCGCTTTTTTCCGATACCGCCTTAACGCTGCTGTAACTTTCCAGATAGTCTCTGAACGTTACCTCATAGTCAGTATGATTCTCTGAATCATATATTGTCAGAGGGGACAGCTGTTTTTCAATGAACTTTTTAAGCACATGTCTGTCCTCAACTCCAAATATAAGCTTATTAAGGCCGATGTCATTATAAAAGGTAAGGTATTCGTTACCTTTGCATGCTGTATAGTAAGCAGCTTCCGCTTCTGTATAAATTTCGGCAGCTGCTTCAGTACCTGTCTCCTCATCGGAAATACCAATTACCATTGACATGTTTCCGATTTCAATGCTTTTAAGTATCGTATCCGCCATCTTTTTTATCTGTGTATCACTGCAATTCTGCTTGATAACCACAAGTTTTTTGTCCATAAGGAACATAGTCGATGAAAATGCAGACTTTGTGAACACTTTCCACAGTCTCATATGATTATTGTTTACAAATGTCTCTGTTACACTTTTCCCGTTATGGAAAAACTCTATAAGGGCGATACGATATTTGTTTTTTGGCTGAAAACCCATTTTTTTAAAAGTTTCGGCAAATTCGCTTTTACTTTCGCCTGTAAGTATAATATGCTTAAATGCTTCAACTACAGAAACTTCGCTTTTCTCATTTTCAATTATGATTCGGCAAAAGTCGTATGTAATATCTATAATTTTAACTTCCCACGGCAGTGTAAACAATGGGAAACTGTTTTTTTCGCAGTAATCTATAACCACAGTTGGAACTTTTTTAATGTACGGACCAAGATTCATTACAACTCCAACAGCATTATGCCTCTCAAGTCCTTTAACAAATTCAAGTATTCTGTCCGCTGTGTCAAGTTTGCCTATACCTGTAGTAAAAATCAGTTCATTGCCATGCAAGAAGTTTGGAACTTCACTGTCTTCAACCATATGCACCCAACGGATGGCACTTTTCAAGCCGTCTTTGCCGGCTATCAATTTTAAATTATATCTTTCTTCTGTGTTCTCACACAGTTTTTCCAATGTAATCGCCATATCCGTTCACCTCGCATATCTTATTTCTTTACTCGTTTACTCATTCCAATTGCCCCAGCGGGACAAACAAGCGTACAAAGCAGACACCCTACACATTTTTTCCCATTTAACATCGGGTAACCGTCTTTCATAGTTATTGCCTGATGCCCTGCATCGTCACAAGATATGTAACACCTTCCGCAGCCAAGACATTTATCTTTATCTGTTACGGGATATACAACTGTATCCCTTTCAAGTGTTTCAGGCGATACAATTGTATCACCAGCACTTCCGACCATATTGCTGAGATGTTTTATTCCTTTCTCATACATATAATGCGAAAGTCCATCTATTAAATCATCTATTATTCTGTAGCCGTATTGCATTACAGATGTTGTTATTTGAACATTTGCACAACCGAGAGCAATAAACTCAGCGGCATCTTTCCAAGTCTCTATTCCGCCCATTCCGCTTATTTGAATATCCATGAGCTTTTCGCACTTCGCCATATCATGTATAAATCTAAGCGCAATAGGCTTTACAGCTTTTCCCGAATATCCTGAAACTGCTGATTTTTTATTAACCGACTGCTTAGGCTCCATTTTATCAAGGTCAAGACCCGTAATGCTCTTGATTGTATTAATTGCTGCAAGTCCATCCGCACCTGATTCAACTGCTGCCATTGCGGGGATTTCCATGTTTCCGATGTTAGGCGTCATTTTAGCAAGAATGGGAAGATTTGTTCCAAACTTAACCGCCCTTGTGTACGAAGCAACAAGCTCCGGATTCTGCCCGACATCGGAACCAAGTCCGTGTCCTGTCATATGTGGACAGCTGAAATTACATTCTATTATGTCAACTCCCGCCTCAGTGACAAGCTTTGCAAGTTCCGTCCATTCTTTCTCATTCTGACCCATTATTGAAGCCACAATAACCTTTGTCGGGTAGTCCTCTTTAAGTTTTTTAAGTATTTCAAGGTTTTCCTTCAATTCATGATCTGAAATCTGCTCAAGATTTTTAAAACCTATGAAAGGAGTACCTTCTTTTCCTATTGCATCGAATCTTGGCGATACTTCTTCTGGCTTGATAAATCCTACAGTTTTAAATACAATGCCTGCCCAGCCCATATCAAGCGCCCTTGCACACATTTCATAATTGCTTGCCACAATCGATGATGAAAGGAAGAAAGGATTTTCGCAGTGAACACCTAAAAAGTCAATAGAAAGATCACAATGCTCACGCTCTTTGTATTCAGGCACTGCTGAAATGATTTCCTTAATTCTAATCGGTTTGTCATAATGCCTGCAAACCTTTTCACATGGTGCATCACAACCAGCACATACATTTTTATCAGCAAACTTACCTGCACAAACCTCGTTTTCAAAACGAACGGCTCTTATTAGTCTTGAAGGATCAAACCCCTTCGGGCAGGCCCCCGTACAGGCCCCATCACTGCAAAGCAAGCATCTTGCTGCTTCCTCATATATTTTCATCATGGTCAATCACTGCTCCATTCATAAATCTATTTGTTAAATTAATCAGGAGAGTTTACATTTTACAAACTGTCCCCAGCCCTTCTCTCCTATGAAATTACCGTTATCGTATACAAGCTTTCCTCTTGAATATGTCTGTACAGGGTATCCGTTAAGCTTAACACCCTCCCAGATTGTATGGTCACATTCCGAATGCATTTTATCATTTGTTATTGTAAACTGCTTACTAGGATCGTAAATTACTATATCTGCATCTTTTCCAATTGCAATTGAGCCTTTATTTGTACATCCGAAAATCTTAGCAGGATTTGCTGAACATAATTCAACTGCCTTTGTAAACGGTATTTTTCCGTCATTTGCTGCTGCAAGCATATAAGGATACATATTTTCAACACCTGCACAGCCATTAGGGATTTTTGTAAAATCATCCTTGCCCCAATCTTTTTCATATGACTGGAACGGGCAGTGGTCTGTTGCAATGGTATCGATGTCGCCTCTCTTTATTCCTTCCCAAAGCGCTTGACGGCTTTCCTCTCCCTTCATAGGAGGTGAGCAGACAAAGTTTCTCCCGTCTTCTCTCTTATATACATCACATGTGAACTCAAGATACTGAGGGCATGTTTCGGCATATATTTCAAGTCCTTCATCCTTTGCCTTTGTTACAGCTTCGAGTCCGCCTTTATTTGCAAGATGTACTATATAAAGCTTTGTTCCTGCTGCCTTTGCCCACTGAATGGCACGAATATCTGCCTCTGCCTCAACAAATTCAGGTCGTGACATGTAATGATACCATGCACTTGTTTTTCCCTCTTTGAGATATTCGGCAATCAAAGTTTTTATTATTTCATTGTTTTCTGCATGAACACCGATAAGAGCTCCGCATTCTTTTGCTTTTCTGAGAACCTTGTAAAATACGCCGTCAGTTACTCCGAAGTCATACACCATGAACACTTTGAATGACGGTACACCAAAGTTAACGCAATCCTCAATTGAATCAAGAAGCTCACCGCTTACATCCTTAACAGCAACATGATAAGAATAATCAACTACCGCATTTCCTGCACAAAGCGCATCTCTTCTTTTAATCGCGTCAACCATTGTCTCACCGAAATCCTGAAGAACAAAGTCAAACACAGTTGTTGTTCCTCCGCAGGCAGCCGCCCTTGTTCCGGTAAAATAATCGTCAGATGAAATTGTTCCGCCAAATGGCATCGCCAAATGTGTATGTGCATCAATTGCGCCCGGAATTACAAGTTTTCCCTGAGCGTCAACGACATTCTTTGCAAGACTCTCATCAATTTTTTCGGAAATAAATACTATTTTTCCGTTTTCTACACCTATATCAGCTTTAAACATATCGGAAGCAGTTACAACCGTTCCGTTTTTAATTATCATATCCATATTTCCGGCCTCCTTAATATGTACTGCTTTTCATTTAAGTTATCGGCAGGCAATTTACTGCCCGCCGATAATAAATTGATTAATTGAAATTATTTTTTGTATACAAGTACAAGTCCTGATCTCTGGAAAATCTGAGCTACTTCAAGAAGTCCCATATCTGCTGAATCTGCTGAAATGAGGTTTGACACCCATGTAACTCCGAAATCTACTGTACCGTTCTGAACTGCTGTTGTTTCACCGATGTCGCCGCCGCCTGATACGATTTCAACATTGAGACCAACTTCATCATAGTAACCTTTTGCAGCTGCTACATAGTAGCCCATAAACTGGCTCTGGGGTAACCATTTCATCTGAATTTTAATATCTTTCTTCTCAGGTGTACCCAAATCACCTGATTTTGCAGCTTCCCAATATGATGTATCTCTAATGTCATCAAGTGTAAGTGTCTGAAGCTTAGCAGCAGCTGCTGAGTCATCAAGCTTGATGTATTTCTTAGCAAGATCAAGTGTCTGCTGCATTGCTGCCTCATCCATGTTACCGATATCTGTTACAGGGTTGCCACTCATATCTGTTTCAACAAGCTTCTTAACTTCTGAAGCCATATATTTCTGGTGATCACTTGAAACAGATGAGCCTGCTTCATAAACGATCTGAGCTGCTTCATCGGGATGTTCGCATGCATACTGCCATCCTTTTAATGATGCTGCGATAAATGCCTTAACAGTATTAGGATTTGCCTCAGCAAAAGCTTTTGTACAGAAAAGGTTATCCTCAAGCATTGCTACGCCTTCATCGTTCATGTCGACATATCCAACTGAATCGCCATATCCGTAGGCGCCTTGATAATCGTTTACAACAAGACCAAGCTCGTTGTATGTCATTGCAGATGCAAGTGTGATTGAGTCATCATCAAATCCATCCATTGTGAAGTCCTGAGCAAGATAATCTGTAGACTGTCCATATTTTGAAAGTAAAGCCTGAATTTCGTATTCATTTCCAAGTCCCCAGTTACCTACTTTGCCTGCCTGTGCAGCTTCAACAATTCTGTCTTCGTTTGTCTTTTCTGCAGGTGCTTCTGTTTTAGTATCATCTTTCTTTTCTTCCTTAGCAGGTGCACTGCTTGAAGAGCCGCAGCCTGCCAGCATAACTGTTGCCAAACTCAGTGCGGTAAATGTTGTAAGTGCTCTTTTTCTTTTCATAATAAAGTCCTCCCTTGATGTAAATATTTATAGTAAATTTTTATTTCATATACTTTAAGAAACTTCAAACTATGTTAAATGAATATATGATATTTGATTAGTCTATCTATGTTGCTTAGCAGCAATACCTTCTATAATCATCAGTACCATATACATCAAAATTCCTATAATGCAGGCAACCACTATATATGCCCAGCCTGCTGAATACTGTGCAATTGAAATATTATCTCTTATCTGTCTGCCTATACCCATTCTGTATTCGGCAAAGTATTCGCTTACAAGTGTTGTGATAACACTTGAAGGAACAGATACCTTTAATGCAGTAAATATGTAAGGAACGCTGTTATGAAATCTGAGTTTTTTAAATATCGTAATATTATCAGCCGCATATGATTTCATTAAATCCAATGAAAACGGCTTTAATTCAGTAAGTCCTCTGTATGCATTAATACTCATTGATGCCGCGCATACAACAGTAACAACCAGTATCTTTGCAACTGTACTTCTTACCGAGGCCTCGCTGCTAACGTCCTTTGTCCAGTTATTAAATACAGGTGCAAGGGCAACAATCGGGATTGCGTTGAAAACAGATAAAACTGTAAGTGCTCCTTTGCCAAAATTCTGGAACCTTGTAGCAAATACCGCTGTTAAATAGCCAAAAAGTGAGCCGCAAATAAGTCCCCAAAGTATAACTGTCATTGTTGCTGTAAGATTTTCAGAAATCTTTGCGCTGTTTTCAGAAACAATTCCTGCTATTCTGCTTGGTGCCGGAAGTATATTCGTATCTGTATTAAGTAAAGTATTAAGCACTCCGTTTTCCCACAAAACGAATATAAGGATGCCGAATAATACAGGATAAAGTATTGATGATACAGAGTCATAACTTATTTTTTTATTTTTTATTGCCTTCTCGCTCATCTACCATTCCTCCTAATCCTCTTGATTATTGCCTTTTCGCTTATAAGGGCAGAGCAGATATTCAATTACTCCCATAAGCAGGAATGAAAAAATTCCGATAAAAGCACTTAAAAAAACTATCTGCCAAAAAACATATCGTGACATCGCACCTTTTAGTGCCTGTGACAGCAAACATCCAAGTCCGATACCTCCTTGAAGTGTATCAACAAGTATTGAAGCTGTTATTGCCATAGGTGCTGATATTTTAAGTCCTGTAAAGAAATAAGGAATGCATGACGGAATCATTGTCTTTGTATAAAGCTGAAATTTTGATGCTGCATAAGAAATCATCAGCTCATGCTTTTCCACCTCTACTGCTTTAAATCCTGCTAAAGTATTTGTTGCCACAGGATAAAATGTAAGAATTGCCGCTATTATAATTCTGCTTTTTGATATATCCTGAGTTATTGCAAATATAAGCGGTGCCATACCAAGTATAGGAACCATCTGAATTATCATTAAGTACGGAAATGCAATTTTTTCTACTGTTTTGAACCTGCTCATAAAAAGTGCAAGCACAAAACCAAGCAGTGTTCCTATACCAAACCCAACCATAGCTCTTGAAATAGTTGCCTTGGCATTCTCAAAAACCATCTGCACTGCTGTTTGGCTTCCGTTTATGGTATCCTGGCTTACAATTGATTCAACTACTCCGCTTAGATGAGGAAGTACATTTTCAGGTGAACGCTTTGTTGCGGCAACAACCGAAGCCCCTATTTCCCAAACAATTATCAATATTATTATCCATAAAAAAGTGTTGAAATATTTTGAATTCCTTATTCTTCTGAATGTATCCATTTATTAAGTCACCTTCTTTGCTGTCTGCATTTATACTCAGATACCTTCAAAACTACTTCTAACCTTAGCCACATAAGATGTAAATTCCTGAGTATCCTTAATTTCCATTGTTCTGGGCCTTGGAAGGTCAATATCTATTACTGCAGATAATCTTCCGGGATGTGGTGAAAGTACACATACTCTGTTTGACAGAAAAACTGCCTCCTGAATATTATGAGTAACAAAAACAATTGTTTTATTTGTCTTAGCCCAAATTCTTAGCAAATCCTCATGCAGCTTTTCTTTTGTAAATTCATCAAGCGCCGAAAATGGTTCATCCATAAGAAGTATCTGAGGCTGAAGAGCAAGTGCTCTTGCAATTCCAACTCTCTGCTGCATTCCTCCCGAAAGTTGATTGGGATAATGATTAGCAAAATCAGAAAGGCCTACAATATCCAGCATCTTATTTGCTCTGTCCTCTCTTTCGGACTTTGGTATGTGCATAATCTCAAGCGGCAGCATGATATTCTTCTTAACAGTCCTCCAATCATAAAGAACAGGACTCTGAAAAACTATACCGTATTTTTTGGAAAGCCTTGCCTCTCTTGGCGTTTCCCCAGTTATTGTTATTTCTCCCGATGTCGGTTGAAGTAAATCTGCTATTATTCTCAAAAGAGTTGTTTTTCCGCATCCTGAAGGTCCCAGCAGAGATATAAACTCTCCTTTTTGAATATCCATGCTTACGCCCGTAAGAGCGGCAACATCACGACCATCATTTGTTCTGTATATCATCCCTATATCCTTGAGCATAATTTCAACATTGCTGTTTTGTGCTTCCGCCATTTGATTCATTCCTTTCCTTAAGACTATAAAAAAACAGACAATGGCATTAATAAACGCCATTGTCTGTAATATAATCATTCTATTTAATTATTTTTTTCTTTAATATTTTCTCATTACCTTGGATTAACTGAAGTATGGTTGTAGTATAATATCAAAAACTATAATTGTCAAAGCATATTTGAAAAATAGCCATATTATATATATTTGTCATAGTTGTTGAGTCTTTTATATTACTTTTGCATAACAAAATCCATAGCACAAATGTCCCAAATATGCTATGGCACAAAGTGTTTGTTTCAGCGTTACATCACAGCACAAAACATCACTTATTTTCATCTTTATCCAAGCAAAAATATGTTATATTTATTTCTACTAAGCAGCACGATATGATAAATCTAATCAAAAGCATTGTGTTTTCAAGCTAAAACCAATATAATTATTTGCGAGTAAACAATCTTATTAAATTATATATTAGGGGGATTATTATGAAATATCTTATGCAATTCGGCATAATAATAGGACTGTCACTTTTAGGAGAAGTCCTCCATTCAGCAATTCCGCTTCCTGTGCCATCAAGCGTATGGGGAATGGTTATCCTCTTTATTCTTCTTTGTCTTAAAGTTATTAAACTCGAACAAGTCGAACATGCTGCAGATTTTCTGTTAAGTATAATGACAGTTATGTTTGTACCCGTCGGTGCAGGTCTTATAACCAGCTATCCTGCAATAAAAAATGATATTATTGGGATATTTGTTATAATAATTATCTCAACAGTAGTTTGCTTCTTTGTTACCGGAAAGGTTGCTCAATTTATAATCAATAAAAAATCAAATGAAATTTCGGAGGATGACTCCAATGCTTGAAAATCTATATTCAGGACTGTTCTCAACGGCTTTTTTCGGCATAGCCCTTACATTACTTGCCTTTAAAATCGGAATGGTAATAAACCAAAAAACTAAAAAAATAATTTTTAATCCTCTTCTTATTGCCATAATTATAGTAATTGCATTCCTTGCTTTTACAGGCATAAGTTATGATACATATTATGTTGGCGGCTCAATGATTCAGTTCTTATTGACACCCGCAACAATTGCCCTTGCCGTACCTCTTTACAGACAGCTTGAAGTTTTAAAGAAAAATCTAAAAGCAATTATATTGGCCATATTTTCGGGCTCAATCGCTTGTGCAATAACTATGTTTTTACTTGCAAAGGCATTCAATATGCCTAATGAAATCTATTACGGTCTCACATCGAAGTCAGTGACCCTCGCAATTGCTCTGGGAATAACATCAGAGCTTGGAGGAATTGCAGGAGTTACCTGTGTTGCAGTTGTTGTTTCCGGAATAATTGGAGCAGCATTTGTAACTGTCTTCTCCAAAATATTCAAAATCACCAATCCAATTGCGCTCGGACTTTCCGTAGGAACTGCCTCACATGCAATAGGCACATCCCGTGCAATACAGTTGGACGAGCTTGTCGGAGCCATGGGCTCACTTTCAATAGTCATAGCCGGTGTACTTACAGTAGTTATTGCTCCCATAATGGCTGGCTTATATTAAAAACCAAAAAAGCAGCATCTTCACAATCTGTGTTGATGCTGCTTTTTATTATTCAAAATTTCTGGTTAGAGAGTTAAGCCATTTTGTTCCTCTCATTCGGATAATGCATATGATTGCCTTTGAAGGTTCATCAAGCTTCATAAGCAGAAACACAATCGGAACGGGAAGCTGAAAAACGAATGCAGCAATAAATGCCAGCGGAATAGCTACAAGCCAAAGACATGTCATCTCTGTTTTCATACAGAACTTCGTATCTCCTGCACCTCTGAGTGTTCCCATAATCAAAGTCATATTTATTGACGTAAATATTGTTATAAACGCAAAAACAGTTATAATTTCATTTGCCAGTACCTTTGTTTCCGCCGGAACATCATAAAATCCGATAAACGCACTTTTTACGCTGAGAATAAATGCACAGGCTATAACTCCCATTACAATTGAAAGTCTTTTTAGGGCATTTGCACGTTCCTCGGCCTTTTTCATATTGTTTTCGCCAATTGCCATTCCAACAAGTACAGCAGCTGCATTTGCAACGCCAAGTATTATTACCGTTGATAACTGCTGGATAACTCCTGCTATTGAATTTGCCGCAACAGGATTTCCTGCAGAATATGTAATGTGCCCAAGTATTGCAGCTTGAACAGACGTGGCAACCGACCACATAAACTCATTGATAACAACAGGTGTGCCGTTTTTAACAACATCTCCCGCAAGCGTCTTGTTATGTATTAACATATCCTTAAGCTTAAACTGCAGTCGTTTATCTATAACCAACAGATATACCATTGCTATAATAAATTCCAGAAGTCTAGCTATTAAAGTAGCAATTGCTGCTCCCTTTATTCCCATTCTTGGGGCTCCCAAATTACCGAAAATAAGCACCCAGTTAAGAAATACATTTGTAAAAAACGAAACCAGTGAACTAATAACTGAAACCCTAAGTACCTCTATACTCCTAAGAGCAGAAATTACAGTATTGCTTATGGCAAATGTAAAATAAGCATACCCTAATATTCTAAGGTACTCTGCCCCACGCATTATTATTTCGGAGTTATTTGAATACAACCCCATTACCTTTTCAGGTATTGTAAGCACAATTATTCCAAATATAATTCCAATAGCTATGGCAATTTTCAATACAAAAGAAAATATATCTCGTATTGATTTTATATCACCTTTTCCCCAATACTGAGCACATAATACCGAGGAACCGCTCGCAACACCAAATGTAAGTACTTGAAGAATGAAGAACGGCTGATTTGCCAGTGAAGATGCAGAGAGCAAAATACCTGTACCGTCAGCCCTTCCAAGCATAACTGTATCCATCATGCTTGTACCCAATGAAATGAGATTTTGCAAAGCAATTGGTATTGCTATGGCAAATATACTCATGTAAAAATTTTTATTAATTTTCATTTTTAATACCTCATTATTTCTAAAAACCAACAGTATATCATTTTAACATACCAAATATACTTTTGCAACTATTGGCGCATGTATCATCTATCTCTTTACCCAGATTTAACTTGACGAGTTAAAGCGTATATATTATACTGTATACAGAGTACGAAAGCGTATGAAGGGGGACACCACCTTGGGTGTCTCATTTCATACGCTTTTTTTCTTGTAAAATATATAAATAAAAGGAGATAATTAAAATGAAATTCAGCACAAAAAAACTTGTAGCCGCCGCTATGCTGACCGCACTAGGTGTTGTCCTTTCCGCATTTTCAATCCCAATTGGTGCATCAAAATGCTTCCCGATTCAGCACCTTATAAATGTTGTAGCCGGAGTTATTTTAGGACCAGCATATGCCGTTTTAGCAGCCTTCTGCACATCTCTTATCAGAAACATTCTTGGAACAGGCAGTCTTCTTGCTTTTCCCGGCAGTATGATTGGTGCTCTTCTTGCAGGAATTGTATATTCGAAAACGAATAAGCTTTATGCCGCATGTATAGGAGAAGTTTTTGGAACAGGCATACTTGGTGGAATGCTCAGTTATCCTATCGCTTCACTTATTATGGGCAAGGAAGCAGCTATTTTTACATATGTACTTCCTTTCTTAATCAGCACTGCCGGTGGTTCAATTATTGCTGCCATCCTTCTTTACAGCATGAAAAAGGCAGGAACTCTTAATTACATAAAAAACATGATGAATAACGAAACCAAAGAAAAAACAATTTAACCATATATAAAAAACATGCCGAAGTGTTACACTTCGGCATGTTTTTTATGTATTAACATGAATAAGATCGAATAATAATCCTGGCAGTCGATATTATCTTAAAACCTGAATCCATACTTTTTTTCTGTATAAATCTATGTGCCTCAGGCTCGGTCATCGAGCATTTCTCCATCAAAATCAACTTTGCTTCCTCAATAAGCTCCTTCTCTTCATCAGTGCGTTTAGCATTTGCTGAGGGTGACTTTTGACTTTCAAGTTCTATTAGCATCTCAATTGTCGAAACAAAGTCTGCCCTTTTGATAGGTGTCGGAAGCTTACACAAGCTGATATTTTCACACATATCAAGCATAGTAGGCTCAGCTACAACCAAAACAAGTCCTGCATCACCCAAATCATATGCAAGATCATCAGCCGTCATATCCGACAGTTTATATCCGCAAACAACTATACCATGACCCATTTCCCGGACACTTCGTATTGCCTCTTTGCCCGATTTGCATAATTTTCTTGCTGCATGATTATTTACTTCCAATAACTCTGCAATACGGCTGCGGTTATTATCGTTACTGAACGCTACAACTATTCTTTCCACGCCTCCATACCCCCTTGTACAAAGTAAATAATCAAAATCTTATATGTCAAACAATGAGAATCATTCATATTTCTATACTTTTATAATATCATCGTTTATTCTAACAATATTGATTATATAGCCAATAAATCATACTGTCAATTAAATTAACAATAACTTATATATATGAAAAACATACAAATTATACAAATTTAAAATATATAATTTACAACTCTTTTCTCCAAGTAATTATCTTTTTCTCTAACACAGATACAACAGCAACTGCAAGCATAGCTACCGCAGAAAGCAAAACAACCGGAGCAAAAACCCCTGCACCGTCAAGCTGCGTCATCATTCTTTTGCTAAAATATCCCAATCCGCTCTGTGCCCCAAGCCATTCCGCTATTGCGGCTCCTATTACACTGAGAGGAATGGCCATTTTAATTGCTGAAAAAAAATTTGGAAGTGCTGTTGGCAGCTTTAGTGTATAAAATATATCCTTTTTAGAAGCACCATATGTTATAAGCATCTCCTCCATCTCGCGTTTCGCTGATTTGAAACCATCAAAAACAGTAATAGTAATTGGGAAAAATGTAATAAGTATAGTTACAAGGACCTTGCTCCAAATTGAATACCCAAACCACAATATAAAAAGCGGTGCAATAGCCGTCGTCGGTATTGTCTGTGATGCAACTATTATTGGATAAAGTGCCTTTTCAGCCTCCGGAAATTCTTCCATAACAATTGCAAGTCCAACACCAAACACTATTGAAATAATAAGTCCTATAAATGTTACACCAATAGTTGCAGGCAAATGCACAGTAAAAAGTGTAACCCTTAATTCCCAAAGCTTTCTAATTACCTGTATAGGCGTTGGAAGTATGTATGCTGCGTTTATTCCCATCGCTGCACACTGCCAAATAATAAGGAGAACAAATGTCAAAATCAATGACGGCAAATTAAACTTATTTTTCATAATTGCTGCCTCTTTCTGAGCTTTGATATGAGCATTTCCTTAAGATCTGCAACCTCCGGACGCTTAAGCTCTTCTCTCTTTCTCGGATACTCCATAGGCACCTCAACACACTCCATTGAAGAAAAAGGTCTATCCTGTATTACAAAAATTTTCTTAGATAAAAAAACAGCCTCTTCAACATCATGGGTAATAAAAATAACAGTTTTACCTGAATTTTCCCACTGATTTAACAACCACTCCTGCATATCAACCCTTGTAAGATAGTCTAATGCTGAAAACGGCTCATCAAGCAAAAGCATATTCGCACCGGCAAGAAGTGTTCTTGCAAAAGCAACCCTTTGCTTCATTCCTCCCGACAAATCCTTTGGGTATTTTTTTCTATAATCTACGGGGTCAAGCAGACCAACCTGTTTTAGTACCTCTTCACACCGTATTTCCTGATCAGCCTTTGAAACCTTCATAATCTCCAAGGGCAGACAAACATTTTTCTCAATTGTCCTCCACGGAAAAAGCATATCTTTCTGCGGCATAAAAGAGCTGTAATTTTTCTGTTTTTTAATAGGTACACCATCTACAAGGATTTCTCCCGTCTGTGGTTTCTCCAATCCGCTAATCATCCTGAAAAGCGTACTTTTTCCGCAGCCGCTTGCTCCTATTACAGAAACAAATTCACCGTCATTAACAGAAAAACTTAAGTCAGTCATCATAGGATAGTCGTCTTCGGCATATTCAAATGATACATTTTTGAACTCAAGCATTCCTACATCTCCTTTTTATATGCCATATCCCAGAATAAATACTCATATCTACTGCAATTAACAAATATTTCTTCAAGATATTCAGCCTTTTCCTCTGATATACTTTCACCAAATTTATTAACTAAATCAATTATACCCTGTGTACTTTCTATGTAATCCTTGCAGGAATATCCTTCAATCCACTCACCGAATGTAGGGTTTTCAAGTGCTCCTGCAATCTTTACATGGTGTTCACCAATCATCTGGTAGCTCCATGCACAGCTTAAAACGGCCACAAGAATGTCAAGAATGTCACCTCTAAACGAAACATCAAGCATATATGATGTATAAGAGCTATTTATAAGGGCAGTCTTTGAGTGTTCTATTTCCTCCTGCGTAATGCCAAGCCTTTTCATATATTTTTTGTGTATTGCCATCTCACCATCAAGTGTTTCCTTAACCATAAGGGAAAATTTACGCATTACTTCCTCATTCGTGCTTTTTATAATTCCAAGCGCAAACACCTTCGAGTACTCAAGAAGATACCGATAATCCTGCACCATATAAAATCTAAATTTATCAATATCAAGTGTACCCTCTGCAATTTCCTTCACAAAAGGATGCACAAGATAGCTTTTCCACAGATCTTCTACAGAATTATACAGTCTGTCAGTAAGTTTCATAGTTTTTCATCCCTCCCACTAAATTCAATTTCATCGCATACCGTCAAGCTCGACCGTACATTTCGGTTATTTCTGCTATTTTATCGGCCAGCTTATTGTCTGCTGCGTCCTTTTCCATTCTCCATTTCCAATTGCCTTTTGGCTCTCCAGGTATATTGGTCCTGCTGTTCTTTCCCAAATCAAGATAGTCCTGCATTTGTGTAATAAAAAGTTCTGCAACTGATGCCATTCCGCCTCGGATTATACCAAAAGTAAAATCGTCTTCTTTCTCGATTCCAAAATACTTCATTGCAAACTCAATTTCATTTGCATTTCCGCATTCTTTCCACTCTCTTAAGGTTGCATTATCGTGGGTTCCGCAATAACAAACACAGTGTCTGTCATACTTATACGGCAAATAGTCACTGTTCCTGTTTTCATCAAATGCAAATTCAAGCACCTTCATGCCTGGAAAACCCGATTCCTTAAGCAGTTGTTTTACATCATCTGTAAGTATTCCAAGATCCTCAGCTATTATATTAAGTTCTCCAAACCAACCCTTTATCCTATCAATAAATTCAATCCCTGGGCCTTTCTTCCACTCTCCATTAACCGCTGTATTCTCTCCTGTTGGTACAGCCCAGTAGCTTGCAAGACCTCTAAAGTGATCAATCCTTATTACGTCAAATAACTTATTGGCTCCGTCTATTCGTCTTATCCACCAGCCATAGCCATCATTTCTCATAGCATCCCAATCATAGAGCGGATTTCCCCAAAGCTGACCTGTTTTAGAAAAATAGTCAGGGGGCACTCCAGCAACCTCTGTCGGTACATTATTATTATCAAGTAAAAAACTTTCCGGAGAAGACCAAGCATCCACAGAATCCATTGCAACATATATCGGAAGGTCACCAATAAATTTGACGCCATTTTCGTTGGCATATTCTTTTAGGCCCGCCCATTGATTGAAAAACAGATACTGAACAAAAATATGAAAGTGTATTTCATCTTCAAGCAGTTTTTTATAGTACTCCAAAGCTTCTGGCTTTCTCATTTTTATATCTGTGTTCCAATCCGTCCAAGGCTTCATATTAAACTCTTTCTTTAATGCCATATAAAGAGCATAATCATTAACCCAGTAATTTTTATATATAAATTCTTCTACATAATCTTTATATTTATCAAAGCAGTTTTCATAGGCCGTTCTAAGGACCTTAAGCTTATTTTTTTCTATTTTATCATAATCAATATTACCTTTGCCCCAGTCAATTGACTCTATATACTTTACTTCAATAATGCCTTCTTGAATAAGTATATCAAAATCAATAAAATAAGGGTTTCCTGCAAAGGTTGAGTAACTTGAATACGGTGAATTTCCGCATCCGGAAGGCCCAATCGGCAACACCTGCCAGTACTTCTGTTTTGCTCTTTTCAAGAAATCAACAAAGTTACGTGCCTCTTTGCCTAATGTACCTATGCCGTATTCGCTTGGTAGCGAAAATATTGGCATTATTATTCCGCTTGCCCTTTCCATATGTTCACTTCCTTATATTGTCTTCACATTCATTTATAATTCCTGTTTACGCAGTCATTTATGTATTATACTCCTTTTTTATGTCATTTCCAATTGTAATTTGCCTTTTACCACCAAATGAACACTGCAAACTGGATTGGTATAAAATTGATAAATATAGACAAAAAGACTTGTTGTAAAATTTCACAACAGTTTGTCGCGGAATCTATACCTATTTATATTATAAAATACTAATAATTTTGAAATTACCCTATGTCAGTCCAGTAAAATGTCAAAACTATACACTATATTGCTGTTAACAGACTATATTTTTGTGCATTTGTCTACATTCAGAGCATTGCAAATGTTTATTTAATTTTACAAAAAATCCTTGACAAATTAATCCACCAGTAGTACTATCAACACATAAAGAAATTGGTGCTACCAAACAAGGGTATTATAAAGAATTAGGAGAAACGGAGGTAGTAAATATGAAAAGTTCAGCATTCAATTTTTGTGAAAACAGAAATATTTTATACCCAGCTGCTCTTAAGCAAATAAGATGTTCAACAGACTTCACAGAGCAGCCTAAAGAAAGACGTTACTATTCAACCAACTTAAGTCATTAAAAATTTTATATATATATTATGAAAGGTGGAATTGTTATGAAAGAAAGACATTACTTTACTAAATCATCTACATTTGACATTGACTATTTATTAGGAGTACAAAAAGAAAATCAAAGTGGAAAACAAACATCAAACGGCAAGTTTGATAACAAAGCAATTTTTGATGTGAAGAACCTTTTAGAGAAATAATTAAGTTGTTAGTAATTTTGCCAAATTATTGTACCCATGAAAAAATTTGTATCGTTCCCATCCCCATACTTACGATACTAGTCGAACAAAAAAGCCGGGCGGCCTCCTCTTCCCGGCTTTTTTATGCAAAAAACAAGAATACTCTTCAGTATTCTTGTTTTAAAGTTTTTATTATTTTTAAAATGAATTAAACTAAAACTTCCTAATTAAATCAGACTTGTAATTACTAACCCCTTATAAATATCTATCTATAATGTCGTAATGTGTATTAACAGCAAGTATTCCTTTTTCTTCGTTTCTTTCCAAAAGACTTCTCATCATCTCAGTGTGCATAACAGTAATAACATCACCTTCATTTTGAATTACCAAGCTCCTTGCCTTAAAAATAAACTTGTCCATTACTTCTGAAAGCGCACTGTTAATAGTCATGAACAATCCATTCTTTGAGTATTTTGCAATAAGGAAATGAAACTCTTTATCAAGAAAAACAGCGTTATTACTTTCGGCCGACATATACTTGTCAAAAATATGTCTAAGCTCTTCTATTTCATCGTCAGTTATATTTCTGACTGCAAGCCGCATAGCCTGTATGTCTACGGCACGTCTAAGCTGGCTCATCTCAATATCATCAATCTGCCTAAGCATGAACATCATTGCAAATGATTCCTCAATATTCTTACTTAAATCCCCTGTCAGATAGTTTCCAGAGCCCTGACGGGATGATATAAGCCCCATATTATCAAGTGTTCTTAATGCTTCTCTTACTGAATTTCTGCTTAGTTCAAGTCTTTCAGAAAGCTCTCTTTCAGTGGAAAGCTTGTCCCCTACTTTCAGGTTCCCGTTTTGAATATTTTCTTTAACAAACTTAACTACCTTTTCGTAAGCCCTATCTTTAAATTGCTCACAATGAGAATCTCTTAATGTTGCCGCATTATCATCAATTTCATTGGTATACATAATCAATCACCTTAAATCAAGATATAATATGTATATTTTAATACATACGCATCAAAAATACAACATTAACTGCAAAACTTTGTCAACTATTTGTCAAATTTTACCCTGCTATTTGAGAATTATAATAAAAAAAGTATTGCCCATAAGGGCAATACTCAAAATAAACTATAATTAGTTTTTAGCAGCTTTTGCAACTTCTTCAGCGAAGTTTTCAACTTTCTTTTCAAGACCTTCGCCTGTTTCAAAACGAACCATTCTCTTAATAGAAATAGGAGCTCCTACTTCTTTAGCTACTGATTCCATATATTTCTTAACAGTAAGGTCGCCGTCTTTAACATAAGGCTGTTCAACAAGGCAGAATTCCTTTAATTCCTTATTAAGTCTGCCTCCGATCATTTTTTCAACGATATTTGCAGGCTTACCCTCATTCTTAGGATCATTCATTGCTTGCTGAGTAAGAATTTCTTTTTCTTTTTCAATGAATTCAGCGGGAACATCATCAGTAGTAATGAATTTAGGGTTAAGAGCTGCAATCTGCATTGCAATGTTTTTACCCATCTCATCAACTGCTTCTGTAGGATTCTCGCAAGCGATCTCAATCATAACACCGATTCTTCCGCCGCCATGAATATAAGATACGATTAAGCCAGTACCTTCTTTAATGTATTTTTCAAATCTTCTGATTTTAAGATTTTCACCTATAACTGCAACCTTGCTGCTTAATGCTTCTGCAACAGTCATGGTTGTATCAAACTTCCATGTTTCTGTAAGAAGTGCATCAGCATCTGCTGCTGTTGAACCAGCAGCCTGCTCAGCAACCTGAACAACATATTCTCTGAATACAGGGTTCTTTGCAACGAAATCTGTCTCTGAGTTAACTTCAACAATAACGCCTGTATTATTATCATCTGAAAGATATGCAAGGCAAACACCTTCTGAAGCAATACGTCCTGCTTTCTTTTCAGAAGCAGCAAGACCTTTTTCTCTTAAGTATTCAACAGCCTTTTCCATATCGCCGTCTGTTTCAGTAAGAGCTTTCTTGCAGTCAAGCATACCAACGCCTGTCATTTCTCTAAGCTCTTTTACCATGCTAGCTGTAATTGCCATTTTAAGTCCCTCCGTAAATTATAGATTATTCTGCAGTAACCTCAGCCTCTGTTTCATCTGCTGACTGCTGCTCGCCCTGCTTTGCTTCAATAACTGCATCTGCCATCTTCGAAGCGATAAGTTTTACGGCACGAATAGCATCATCATTACCAGGGATTACATAATCAATTTCTTCAGGGTCACAGTTTGTATCCACAATTGCAACAACAGGGATACCAAGAATGTGCGCTTCCTGAATAGCAATTCTTTCTTTTCTTGGATCTACAATAAACAAAACATCAGGGATTTTTGTCATATCTTTAATACCACCGAGGTTTCTGTCAAGTTTTTCTTTTTCATGAAGAAGAACGGCTACTTCTTTTTTAGGAAGAACTTCGAATGTACCGTCTTCCTGCATCTTTTCAAGCTCCTTAAGTCTAGCAACTCTTTTACGAATTGTATTGAAGTTTGTGAGCATACCACCAAGCCATCTCTCGTTTACAAAGTACATGCCGCATCTTTCAGCTTCTTCTTTGATTGATTCCTGAGCCTGCTTCTTTGTACCAACGAAAAGAACATCGCCGCCGTCGTTGATGATATTGTTTACTGCTGCATACGCTTCATCAACCTTTTTAACTGTCTTCTGAAGATCGATAATATAAATACCGTTTCTTTCAGCGAAGATGTAGGGAGCCATTTTAGGGTTCCATCTTCTTGTCTGATGTCCGAAATGAACACCTGCTTCCAATAACTGTTTCATAGAAATTACGCTCATAATTTACCTCCTAGGTTTTTACCGCCACATCGTAAAAGCCGACAAACTCCGAGCCGGAGCAACCTTGTGGCTTAATGCCGATATGTGTGTTTTATTAGTTACGGCAGTTATTATATCATTTATCCGCCATTTTTACAACATTTATTTCATAAAATTCAAGCTAAATTCTTTTGCTTTATGCCTAAACCCGTCATTCTTCTTCGTTTTTCTTTTCCTCAGCATAACCGCACTTTTCATTTGAGCATAAAAGCTTAACTGGGTCATGACCTTTTTCAACCATATATGATCCGCATCTGGGGCATTTTTCTTTAGCCGGCTTATCCCAAGACACAAAATCGCACTCAGGATTATGTTCACATCCGTAATATACTCTGCCCTTTTTGGATTTCTTTTTATAAATTTTTCCGCCGCATTTTGGACATTCAGCATCGACTGACTCAAAATAGGGTTTTGCGTTATTGCATTCAGGATAACCTGGGCAAGCAAGGAATTTGCCGTATTTCCCAAACTTTATAACCATTTTCCTTCCGCACTTTTCGCAGACAACATCGCTTTCCTCGTCTTTAATTTCTATCTTTTGAAGGTTTTCCATAGCATTATCCATCTGGTTTACGAAAGTCGGATAAAAATCTCTAATAATCTGTTTCCACTCATCAAAACCTTCCTCAACTCTATCCAACTCGCTTTCCATGTTGGCTGTAAAGCTGATGTTTACGATTTCAGGGAAATATTCCTTCATTATATTATCTATTATTTCACCGAGCTCAGTTGGATAAATAGATTTCTTCTCTTTTGTAACATAATTTCTTGCGATAATTGTACCAAGTATTGGTGCATAGGTGCTTGGACGCCCTATTCCCAGTTCCTCAAGGGTTTTCACCAAAGAAGCATCTGTATATCTTGCTGGCGGCTGAGTAAAATGCTGTTCCGGAAGCATTTTATCCAACTTTAAAACTGCATTTTCATTGAGTTTAGGGAACTTAGTAATATTTTCAGTTTCCTCAACTCTGTTATAAACCTCAAGGAATCCCTTGAATACTATTACAGATGCAGTAATTTTGAACAAATAAGATTTGTTTTCAATTAATACTGACATTGTTTCATAAATAGCTGGCGACATCTGGCTGGAAATAAATCTTTCCCAAATAAGCTTATAGAGCTTAAACTGGTCATTAGAAAGCGATTCTTTTACACTTTCTGGTGTCATAGAAGCATAAGTCGGTCGGATTGCCTCATGTGCATCCTGTGCATTCTTCTTTGTCTTATATACATTCCTTTCTTCAGGAATATATTTCTCACCGATATTTTCTTTTATATAGTCAGTCGCATTGCCGTACGCTTCATCTGAAACACGAACAGAGTCGGTTCTGATGTATGATACAAGACCGACTGTACCATGCCCCTTAATTTCAATACCTTCGTACAGCTGCTGAGCAAGCATCATCGTTCTCTGTGCTGTAAAGTTCAGATACTTACTTGCCTCCTGCTGAAGGGTACTTGTTGTAAACGGAGGATATGGTCTTCTGATCTTTTCACTTTTCTTAATTTCCTTAACAATAAAATCACTGCCACTCACTTCTTCAAGGATTTTGTCTGTCTGCTCCTTGCTTTGAAGTTCAATTTTAGATTCCGTGGTACCGTAAAACTTAGCTTCGAACTTATTATTTGCAGAATCGGCCACAACAGCAATTATTGTCCAATATTCTTCTGGAATAAAGCTTCTTATTTCGTCCTCTCGCTGACATATAATTCTCAGTGCAGCGGACTGTACACGTCCTGCGCTGAGTCTACCCTTAACCTTCTGCCACAAGAGATTACTGATTGGATAACCAACAAGTCTGTCAAGGACTCTTCTCGCCTGCTGCGCATTTACGAGGTCCATATCTATTTCTCTTGCACTTTTAATGGACTTTTCAACTGCATCCTTAGTTATTTCATTAAATGTGATTCTATCGGTTTTTTCTTTATCAAGATTCAACGCTGTCATCAAATGCCAGCTAATTGCCTCTCCCTCGCGGTCAGGGTCAGTTGCAAGATATATGTGATCAGCATTCTTTGCTTCTTTTCTGAGTGAACTTAAGAGCTCGCCCTTTCCCCTTATTGTTATATATTTGGGTTCATAATCATTTTCAATGTCAACCCCCAGCTGGCTTTTGGGCAAGTCACGAACATGTCCCATTGACGCCATTACTGTATAACTTTTGCCCAAAAACTTCATTATTGTATTAGCCTTAGCAGGTGACTCAACTATTACAAGATTCTTCTTTGCTTTTTTTACCTTACTGGAGGACGACTTTTTAATCTTCGAATTTCCTGCTTTTTTATCAGCAGTCTTCATCGTTTTTGCTGTCTTTGCTGCTTTTGTTTCAGTTGATTTTCTTGTAGTTTTTGCTGTCTTTTCCTTTGCCGTCACAGTTTTTTCAACAGCTTCTGTTTTGCTGTTATTCGCCACTTCAATTCCTCCTACAATACCGAAATATATTTTTGTCCGGGAAGTCTTCTAACAATTCCTTTTACCTCCAAAAGTGTCAGTTCTGATTGAAGAGTTCCAATCGGAAATCCTGTCTTAATTGTTAAAGCTTCCGTATCAATTGGCTCATCGCTCATAAATTTAATAATAAGCCTTCCATTATCGCTAATATTTAGTTCTTCTTCCTTTTGAGTTTTTTTATTTTCTATATTATCTTCTATTCCTAGCTCAAACAATATATCTTCATATCCCGTTAGCGGAGGACAGCCTTCTTTTATAAGTCTGTTTGTTCCTCTGCTGTAGCTGCTGAATATGCTGCCAGGAACAGCAAATACGCTTTTTCCGTAATTTAATGCTGCATCAACAGTGGAAAAGGTTCCGCTTTTATCCTCTGCCTCTACAACAATAAGTATTCTAGAAAGTGCTGCTATTATTCTGTTTCTGTAAACAAAATCATATTTATGTGTTTTTTCATACGGAGCATGCTCTGAGATTATACATCCGCCATTTTTGATTATTTCATTATACAAACTCTGGTTGGCAGCAGGATAGCACTTGTCAATACTTGTTCCCAAAACACCAATGGTTTTGCCTTTTGCTTTTAGAGCGCCAATTGATGAATACGAATCAATTCCATCAGCCAATCCGCTTACAATACACATGCCGCAGCCGGCCAGCTCACCAGCAATTTTTAATGAAACGGCTTTCCCGTATTCAGTGCACCTTCTTGAGCCTATTACCGAAATAAGCACTTCGTTATTTTCGGGCAATGTTCCTTTATAATATATACCTATTGGCTTATCGTCAATGTTTTTTAATCCATCGGGGAAAATTCTATTGAATTTAGAAATATATTCGGTCCCTGTTTTTTCAAGTTCACCTATATATTTTTCCATACTTCCGTCCCGAGCAGATCTATATATATCCAGTGCTGTATTATCATCATGTATACCGAATAACTTAATTCTGTCAGCTTTATATATTTTCTCAGCCGTCCCAAAATATTCTATGAGTTTATCCAGTTTTTTATCATTCATACCTTTTATACGGCTTAACCACATAACATAGTAATCATCATTCATAATATCATCCTGTCAAAAACACTACACAATTTACCTCTATATGCTCAAAAAACAATTTCACTATGCGAGGTCACCTTTACATGAACTTTATAATATATTGTTTTTAATTTAAATTCAATATAAATATTTTTTTCATATATAATTCACAGATATATTGCTAATATTTTACACCCTTGTTATTATATATTTATAAAACCCCTGGGAGGTATTATCCATGCTTTCTAAAATTCTAAGCAGTGCAGTCATTGGAATTGACGGCTACACTGTAAATGTTGAAGTTGATCTTTCAAACGGATTCCCTGCTTTTGAAATAGTAGGACTTCCCGGTTCAGCTGTTAAAGAGTCCAAAGAACGTGTCAGAACGGCCATTAAAAATGCCGGCTTTAGCATACCTGCGCAAAGAATAACCATAAATCTTGCACCTGCCGATATAAGAAAGGAAGGGCCCTCCTTTGATCTTCCGATTGCGCTCGGATTACTCGTATGCATGGGAATAGTCGAACAAAAAAATCTGGAAAATGTTTTAGTCATTGGTGAGCTTTCTTTAGATGGCAATTTAAATTCAGTCAGCGGAGTACTTCCAATGATATACAATTCATATACAAAAGGAATATCTAAATGTATCATTCCCTACGCAAATGCAGATGAAGCTGCCCTCGTTGAAAATGCGGAAGTATATCCGGCAAAAAGCCTTTCACAAATAATAGCATTTTTAAGTGGAAAAGAGTCAATCAGTCGTCATATAGTTAATACAAAAGAACTTTTCAGCAACTCATGTACCGAAAATACTGCCGATTTTTCTGACGTCAAAGGACAAGCCTATGTTAAGCGTGCAATGGAAATTGCCGCATCAGGCTACCACAACATACTTTTATCAGGACACCCTGGAACAGGCAAAACAATGCTTGCTAAAAGGCTTCCCTCGATTCTGCCCGATTTAACATTTGAGGAAAGCATAGACATAACCAAAATATACAGTGTATCAGGCTTACTAAAAAACTCATCTTCACTAATCACCTCAAGACCGTTCCGCTCGCCTCATCACACAACCTCTGCTGCCGCCCTTACAGGCGGAAGCAAGATTCCCAAGCCCGGTGAAATAAGTCTTTCCCATTATGGAGTACTTTTTCTGGATGAGCTGCCCGAATTTAAACGCAACGTACTTGAGTCGCTTCGTCAGCCTATGGAAGATGGTCAGGTTACAATTTCCAGAGTAAACGGAACAATAACATATCCGTCAAAATTCATGTTCGTGGCGGCAATGAATCCTTGCCCATGCGGATATCTTGGTGATACCAGGTGTCACTGCACAGCAAGTGAAATATCCAAATACAAAGGCAGAATTTCAGGCCCGCTAATGGACAGAATTGATATTTACATAGAAACACCCGATGTAACATACAGTGATCTAAACAGTGCAGAAGTGTGTGAAACATCAGCCGAAATAAAAAAACGAGTTACGGCAACACGAAATGTTCAATTAGCACGATATAAAAACGAAGGAATATTCTTTAATTCACAGCTTTCGCCAAAACAGACCACAAAATACTGTATTCTTGAAAAAAACGCCCAAGATTTTGTTAAAACTGCTTTTGAAAGCCTTAATCTAAGTGCTCGAGCATATCACAAAATACTCAAAATTTCTCGGACAATAGCGGATATGGATGGCAGTGACATAATAAAGCTTGAACATACAGCCGAAGCAATGCAATACCGAGGCTATGTAAATAATTTATAAGAAGTAACCAGGGAGGAGAAACCATGTCGGATTTCAGTAAATATTTTTTAATGAGTACAGATGACGTTCTCGAATACGTTCAGTCAAAGCGTACGTTTTTTTCAGAAAACGCAAAACTTACGTGCTCAGAAATAGGTGACGGAAACATTAATTATGTTTTTCGTGTAAGTGATAAGAACGGTATAAGTGATGAAAACGGTAAAAGTATTATTGTTAAGCAGGCAGGCCTTGAAACAAGAATCAAGCCTGACTTGGGCGTTTCCACAGACAGAGGAAGAATTGAATCCGAAATACTTAAAATACAAAATTCCTATGCAGGCGGGCTTGTTCCTGAGATTTACCTATATGACAAAACAATGTGTGCAATGATAATGCAGGATATGATTGGCCATACAATGATGAGAAACGGCCTTTTAAACCATGAAACTTATCCTCTTTTTGCTGACCATGTGACAACTTTCATGGCAAACTGTCTTGTAAGAACCTCCGACATAGTTATGGATCACAAAACAAAAAAACAGCTCGTCGGAAGCTTTATTAATCCTGACCTTTGCGGCATTACCGAAGACTTAGTTTATACTGAGCCCTATACCGACTGCTTCAGCAGAAACCATGTTTTCCCTCCAAATGCAGAATTTATTAAAAAGGAGCTATATTATGATAATGCTCTGCGTCTTGAGGCCGCAAAGCTTAAATTTGAATTTATGAACAATGCTCAGGCGCTTATACATGGTGACCTTCATACAGGCTCTGTATTCATAAATAAGGACCATACATATTTTTTTGACCCAGAATTTGCCTTTTATGGTCCTATGGGTTACGATATAGGAAATGTTGTTGCTAACCTTTTCTTTGCATGGACAAACGGAGATGCGCAAATTGATGACAAATCAAAAAAAGCAGAGTTTTGTAATTGGTGTCTAAAAAGCATTGCAGATACAATTGACATGTTTATAAGTAAATTCAATAAAATATATGATGAATATGTTACAGATACAATGGCAAAAACAAAAGGCTTTAAGGAATGGTATTTAAACGGAATACTTTCTGATACAGCAGGCGTTGCAGGTATTGAGTCCATACGACGAATTGTCGGAATGGCAAATGTAAAGGACATCACTTCCATTGAAGATGAAAAAAAACGTGTCCGTGCTGAAAAAATTGTTATATCACTTGCAAAGGATTACATAATGCACAGAAACAGCTTAAAATGCGGTGAAGATTATCTCCGTGCAATAAAAATAGCAATATCAAAATATCCGTTGTAATGGTTTAAGGAGATGTTTAAATGGATAATGAAAAAACAATTATGGACTATGATACCGTAGCCCTTGATGAAGAAAAAAATGCCCTTGTTATAATTGACCAAACACAGCTTCCATATCATACAGAAATATTATATCTGACAACCCAGAAAGAAATATGGAATGCGATTTACCTTCTTCAGGTTAGAGGAGCACCTGCTATTGGTGTTGCGGCTGCAATAGGTATTTATCTTGCGGCACGAGAAATAAAAGCTGATACATACGAAGTATTTTACAGCGAATTTAAAAAAGCAAAGGATTATCTTGATTCAGCACGTCCGACAGCTGTAAACCTTTCTTGGGCACTGAGAAGAATGGAAGCAATAGTGACAGAAAACAAGGACAAGTCGATTCCTGAAATTGTTGAGTCACTACATAAAGAAGCAATCGAAATACGAGAAGAAGACATAATGGTTTGCAAAATGATAGGTGAATACGGTCTTTCTCTTGTAAACCCTGGTGATGGTCTTCTTACTCATTGCAACGCAGGCAAGCTTGCGACAGTAAAATATGGGACTGCAACAGCTCCCATGTATCTGGGGCAAGAGAGAGGCTATAACTTCCGTGTTTTCTCTGACGAAACCAGACCTCTCCTGCAAGGTGCCAGACTTACAAGCTTTGAACTTTCCCAGTCTGGACTTGATGTAACACTTATATGCGATAACATGTCTGCAACAGTAATGCGCAACGGCTGGGTTAATGCAGTATTTGTCGGCTGTGACAGAGTTGCTGCAAACGGAGATGCCGCAAATAAAATAGGAACATCTATGGTTGCACTTGCTGCAAAGCGATATAACGTACCTTTTTATGTATGTGCTCCAACATCTACAATAGATATGAATACACCAACAGGTGCAGATATTAAAATTGAAGAGCGTCCTGCTTATGAGGTTACAGAAATGTGGTACTCAAAGCGAATGGCTCCCGAAGGAGTAAAAGTATTCAATCCCGCCTTTGATGTAACCGACAACGACCTTATTGCCGGTATTGTAACGGAATTCGGAGTTGCAAGAGCTCCATACAGCGAATCGTTTAAGGAGATTTTTAAGAAAAAAGCTGAACTGGGAAAGAAATGATTAAGCAGAAAAAGCAAACGCATACCATTTAACTTCACATTGTGCAGTTAGTATGGAAAAAACTAAATAGGAGTTATACCGTTAATTTGGTATAACTCCTTTATTTCATTTCTCTATGAGTATTTTATGAAGTGCTCTTGTTGCCTTGTCATTATCGTTTTTATTAACTAATATGCTTATTTTTGTTTCAGATAGGTTTATCATTTCTACGTTGATATTCTCGTCTGCCAAACATTTAAGCACATCAGCCAATATCACTGGATTTGTTTGTATTCCAGTGCCTATAATAGATACCTTAGAATACTCATTGCTGGTATGCGCAGAATTCTTCAAAACTTTGAGTGTCTTTTTTAAGTTTTCAGCAGATACTGTAAACTCTGTATTTTCTGAACATGCAATCATATCAACAGGAATATTGTACTCAGCCATAACAGAAAAAACCTCTGTATTTCTTCCCGCAATTCTTATGAGAGCAGTATTTTTATCAGATGCAATGCCACTTACGGGTCTCGTTTTATCTTCAGCACCGCCCTCAACCGCTGTTCCCTTATTGTTTGAAAAACTGGACCGTACAACTATTTTTACTCCACTGTTTTTCCCATACTCAACAGACCGGTTATGAAGCACCTTTGCACCCATTGAAGTATAATTCAGCATCTCCTCATAGCTTATGCTTTCGAGCTTGACTGCATTTTCAACTACTCTTGGATCGGCAGTGAAAACACCTTCAACATCCGTGTATATTTCACATTTATCAGCATTTAATGCCGCCGCAAGAGCAACCGCAGTTGTATCTGAGCCGCCTCTCCCAAGCGTTGTAATGTCGCCATATTCATTTATTCCCTGAAACCCTGCCACAACGACAATCTTTCCTTTAGAAAGTTCGGTCCTTATTCTTTCGCATTCAATTGCCCTTATTCTGGCATTTCCGTATTCATTTGTTGTAAAAACACCTGCTTGCCAAGCATTAAGGCTCACAGCAGGATAACCCATAGCATTCAGTGCCATCGCCATAAGCGAAGCCGACTGCTGCTCTCCTGTGGAAAGAAGCATATCAAGCTCCCTTTTAGACGCATCCGGATTAATTCCAGCTGCAGCATCTAGCAAATCATCTGTGGTATCACCCTGAGCGGAAACAACGACAACTATCTGATTGCCCGACTTATATTCTGCGGATATTCTATCAGCCGCATTATATATTTTTTCTTTGTCAGCAACAGATGAGCCTCCGTATTTCTGTACTATTAGCAAAGAAATCCCTCCGGTAAAATTATTCCGTTTCTATCAATGCTCCGTTTAGCTCTGGCTTAAGAAATTTAAGTTCCCACTTATCAGGCATTGAATCCAAAACTATTTTCATATTTTTTTCAAAGTTCAGAATCTTGTCATCAGTAATTACAGCCATAAGAGTCGGACCTGCTCCGCTGAGATATTCAGCAACAGAACCATTACTCTTTGCCGCCTCAAAAATCGCATCATAGCCTCTTATAAGGCTTTTTCTGTATGGCTGATGAATTGCATCATCCATTGCAACACGCAGATTTTCAAGCTTTCCTGCCATCATAGAAGCTACCATAAGTCCCGTCCTTGATGAATTGAATACAGACTGGCTTCTTGTATACGAATCAGGAAGAACAGCCCTTGCTTTTTTTGTTGAAAGCTGAAACTCTGGGATCATAACTGCAAACGTAAGATTATCAGGCACATTAAGCTTAACATACTGCATTCCCTCATCATACATCGCGCTTATAATCATTGAACCGAAAATCGCAGGATTAGAATTGTCCGGATGTCCTTCAATCTTAGCCGCTATCTGGGCTAACTCATCAAGAGAAAAATTCCTTCCGGATAAACGGTTGGCAGCTAAAAGTCCGCCAACTATACATGCAGCAGAGCTACCCAATCCTCTTGTCATTGGTATATTATCTTCCTGTAATATTCTTATCCCCGGCATTTTAATATTCTCATTATTATAAAAATCTCTTATAGTACAATATATTAAATTTCCATCGTCTTTGGGAATAATTTTATTGTTTTTTGAAGAAATTTCAATGCCGCTTTTTATATCTTCAATCCAAAGTTCATTATACAAATTTAGTGCAATACCGGCACAATCAAACCCAGGCCCCATATTTGCCGAGGTTGCCGGCACCTTTATATGTAACTTCATGTCAAGTCCTCCGTTTATGTCACTCTCTTGCAATTATCTTAAGTGATCTGACTCCATCAACTGCCTCTATTTTCTCCACAAAATCTCCAAGCTCCATTTTAAGATTTTGCGTTTCAATTGTAATTGTAACATTAGCAATTCCGTTAATCGGTATTGTCTGATTAATGGTAAGTATATTCGCTCCCGCAGAAGCCATTGAATTTAGTACAGCTGACAGTCGTCCAGACGTGTTATCTATGTTTGCAGAAAAAGTAACATTTTTACCTCTGGAATGTTCATATAACGGAAATATAGCATCCCTGTACTTGTAAAAAGCACTTCTGCTTATGCCGACTTTATTTACTGCATCCTGCACAGTTTTTTCTCTTTCGCTTTCAAGCAGATTTTTTACCTCCATAACCTTGATAAAAACCTCTGGCAGCACACTTTTATCAATAATATAAAAATTTTTAACTTCCTTCATATCATTCTCCTGTTCATCCATTATAAACATTTGTATTCAATACAAGGAATATATCACATCTTATATTTTTTTGCAACTCCATTATGTTTAATACTCAAACTCCTCCAGTGACATAATATATCTGTCCGCTTTTTTTCTCATTTCATGTTCCTTGCTTGCTGAATATTCATCAAATACACCTATAACCTCTGCACCGGCTTGCTTTGCTCCTTCAAGCGCATAAGGAACATCTTCAAATACATAACATTCACATGCGTTTAACTTCATTGCTTCAGCCGCGGCAACATATACATCCGGAAATGCCTTGTTTTTCCCAACTCTATCACAATAGGCAAAAGCATCAAAGTAATTAAATATTCCATTATTCCTTAATACTGCATGTGTCATCTCCTCAATATTTGAAGTGGCAACGGCAATTGAAAACCCATCTTTTTTTAGTTTTTTTACTAATTTTTTTGCACCACTTTTAAGCATGATATTGTTTTCATACTCAAATAAAGCCATGGCATAAAGCTCATCTGCTATTTCCTGCGGGGTTTTGCCGAGTTCAAATCTATTTGTTATATACTCTGCACCCTCGAGGAATGAACATGATGTTACTATATCCCAATAATCCTTATCTGGAGTGAAGTTATATCTTTCAGCTAGCTGCCAGTCTGCATTTTCCCACACCTTCATTGAATTAATGAGTGTACCATCTAAATCAAAAATCACACCTTTTTTATTCATTAAACTCTTCTCCCATTAGTAAATACATCTGCATGAGCACTACCAATAGATTATATAATTTTTCAGCCATATAGGCAATTATTTAATAACAAAATAATTTACCAACCAAGCTTCGCATTGTACCAAATATCACTAATACTTCACTAATACCTAAATGATCTTTTAAATAACACACATAAACATTTCCCTGTTTAAAATAATATCTAAATCTGATATAATGTAGTCTAATATATTTTTGGAGGAAACTATGAATCCTGAAATCAAAAAAATGTTTGATCACTTTTCAAGTGATTATAATACAACATATTTATATATGACGGGTGAGCAAAAAAAAATAATAGCATATCTTTCTCCTACCCTATTTGCACGCTGGTATTATAGTGCGCTTTTCCCTGAAACAATACTGTCTCCTGCTGCTATTTTCACCAGTCAGAATGAAAATATTGTTTTAGATAAAGGTTTTTACAGTGCTAATATTCATTTCAAAAATATTTCTTCTGATACTTTAAATTTTTCTTATAAAGATAACTTTTATTCAGTGGAAGACCATCCTATATATAAGGATCTGGAGATACTTTTGGAATATATTAAGCCAATTCTTTACATCGATTTAGACGGAAATATGTTTGAAAAAGATATACATGCTTTACAAAAAAAGTTGTCAATATCTGACAGATATTATGTTATATATTTATTTAATTTGGCAGAAAGATTATCCTTGTTTAACCAGATGCCGTCATTATTTGATAATTGCATTCAGCCTAACATAGAAAATGTCTTTCTTAAGCTTCCAAATTCAAAAAAGCTTGATAGGATAATAGATGAATCATGCAGCTTATGCGCTGATAATATCAATGAGGAAATCCCATTTGGTTTTTCCGATATCACCTCAGATATGATTTTTGATTTACTTAAAAATCCTATATCTATTGACAGTATTTTTATTAAGCTGTATCAAAATTCTGATGTTGATTTGGAAGAAATATGGAATAGTTTGGATACGGCTGAACTTTCTGAAACCGATACAGCAATTCTTTCCTCAGTATACTATATTGGCATATATTTTGATAAGGCCTTTATATTTGTTTTTGGAAACTACTTAAGACTTATACAGCCAATCTACTCTTTTCCAGTTAAATTTAGAGAAATTATTAATTCATTGTTCAATTCAATTACTGTTGACAGGGAAAGCGAAACGGAAATATTTACTCCCTGTACCGCGTACACCCATACTTTACTTGGAAAAATACTATTTTGCAACCAAATAAATGATAAAAAGTATCCTCCCATTCCAATTGATAAAATAGTATCTTCATTAAATAAAGAATCAGCAGCAAAGGTAACAGCACTTGAGTGTTTAGCTCTTACAAAAGGAACTGAATCAATATATATATTTAGAGCAACATTGAATAACAATAAAAGTCTTTGGAAAAAGATTGAAATTGAAAGTAATACTACATTAAATGCTGCAGCTAATTATACTTTTCCGATGTTTATGCTGCCTGAAGAAAAAGAATTTTCAATAAGAATAAGCAATAATGGCAAAGAGGCTGCCCAATATATAACTTCACCTCAAAGTGCATTTTATTCTTCTGTCAGTCCCAAGATAAGTGATGTTATTCCAACAATAGGAAAATCAATTATCTTCAGTGCCAGAGGAAATATCACTATTGAATTAAAATATATAGGAAGAACAGATATATGCTCTGAACTTCTTTATCCAAGAATTATGGCACAAAGCAAAGAGATTACTGAACTGGAACATCAAATATATTCTTTAGATTTTTTAAACTAAAGTAAGAAAAGAGGAAAGACAAAATAATGGAATCATTAACTCACATGCACGGTGGTGACCTAGACGCAATTGAACGTGCCTTTGGAATATCTAAAAATGAAATTTCAGATTTTAGCGGCAATATTAACCCTCTTGGCTTTCCAAAAAGGGCAGCTAATAAACTTGCAGAAAATATTGCCATGGTTTGCCAGTATCCTGACAAAAATTACTGTGCATTAAGGGAAAGCATAGGCAAATATACTGGAGCAAATCCTAAAAATATAGTTGTAGGAAATGGTTCTACTGAATTGATTTCTACATTCATTAAATCAGTAAATGCAAAAAAAACAATAATAATGGGACCTGCATATTCTGAGTATGAGAATGCTGTGAAAGTTATAGGCAGTGATTATGAATATTTTGAATTAAAAGAATCAGAAGACTTTAAATTAAACACAGATCGACTTTTAACAGTATTAAATGGAAAAGTCGGCTTATTTATCGCCTGCAACCCGAATAATCCAACAGGGACAGGCATAAGCATTCAGAATATGGAAAAAATACTTATACACTGCAAAAAACGCGGAATAAACGTAATGGTTGATGAAACATATATAGAGTTCAGTGACAACCTTGAAAATATTTGTTCAATACCTTTAGCAGAGAAGTATGATAACATATTTATTATAAGAGGTATATCTAAGTTCTTTGCTGCACCGGGTTTACGTCTTGGTTACGGTATAACCTCAAACAAGAGATTCCATGAACTACTTGCGGAAAATCAAGACCCTTGGTCAGTTAATATACTTGCAAGCTACGCAGGTGAACAGATTTTCACAGATACAGATTTTATCAATGAAACAAAGCTCTTGATTTCTTCAGAAAGAAAACGTTTATTCGATGAGATCAGCAGTTGGAAGAACGTAAAGATATATAAGTCTGCATCAAACTTTATGCTGATAAAGCTCTTGTCTAGCAAGATTAATGCATCTGAAATCTTTGAATATATGATTAATAAGAAAATGGTAATAAGGGATGCGTCATCTTTTACATTTCTTGATGAAAGTTTTCTCCGTTTTTGCATTCTATCACCAGATGAAAACACTAATTTTCTTGCTGAACTTAAATCAATAATTGAATAAAAAGAAAAAGCCTACTCGAATGAATAGGCTTTAATTGTTTTATTACGTAAAAATCGGGGTGACAAGACTCGAACTTGCGACCTCCTGGTCCCTAACCAGGCGCGCTAACCAAACTACGCTACACCCCGATATAAAAAAATGCAGTCGAGGGGACTTGAACCCCTACCCAGTTTACCCGGACTAGATCCTTAGTCTAGCGCGTATGCCAATTCCGCCACGACTGCGTAAACTTCGTATATTTAAAACACCCGCTCATTTCTAGCGCGGGTTAATAACTAGGCTGGCAGGATTCGAACCTGCGAATGATGGAGTCAGAGTCCATTGCCTTACCGCTTGGCGACAGCCCATTATAAATTAAATGAATCCTGGGCTGAGTGGATTTGAACCACCGAGTGCAGGAGTCAAAGTCCTGTGCCTTAACCGCTTGGCGACAGCCCATCACTTGATAGATAGGAAAAAAGCGCGAAACGAGATTCGAACTCGCGGCCCTCGCCTTGGCAAGGCGATGCTCTACCACTGAGCCATTCGCGCATATGGTGCAGTCGAGGGGACTTGAACCCCTACCCAGTTTACCCGGACTAGATCCTTAGTCTAGCGCGTATGCCAATTCCGCCACGACTGCATATGAGTCACTCGGGGCTCGAACCCGAGACACCTGGATTAAAAGTCCAGTGCTCTACCAACTGAGCTAGTGACCCACAAAAAAAATTGTTAAAATCTAAGGGTGGGTAGTGGGACTCGAACCCACGGCCTCCAGAGCCACAATCTGGCGCTCTAACCAACTGGGCTATACCCACCATAGTAACCAAAGATTACTTGTGGTATCGGGGTGACAGGATTTGAACCTGCGACCTCCTGATCCCAAATCAGGCGCGCTAGCCAAGCTACGCTACACCCCGGGGACTTGCAATTAAATAGGTTCCGGCAGCCACTTACTTTCCCGGGCCGTCTCCAGCCAAGTATCATCAGCCGCTTGCGTCTTAACCGTCGTGTTCGGTATGGGTACGGGTGTTTCCCGCAAGCGCATCACCACCGGAATTTCTTATAGGTACTTT
>JAYFPN010000005.1:0-150775 GCA_034927755.1 Candidatus Metalachnospira sp. | reverse complement strand
AAATGCAGATGACGAATGCTATGCCACTCAAGCCACCGAATAACGATTTTGCTTTCCAGGAAGGGCAAAGAAAAAGGGAAGAAGCTCACTCATAAATTTCAAAGAATCTTACGTTGTCCAATTCAAGGGGTACACTTCACGCCCCTCCGGTTTACTGGTTGTGCCAACGGTCACCACTTTCTGCGTGTATTTTTGAGTGACAAGACTTGCAAAGAGCAATAAGATTCTTCCTGTCATGCGTTCCACCTTGAGAAAGGGGTAGCTTATGATGTATCTCTTCTGTCTTAACATACTTGCCTTCCTTTAGACACTGCTCACATAACGGATGCGCCTGTGCATAACTGTCACGGATGCGTTTCCATGCACGTCCATACCTACGGTGTACAGCAGGGTTCCTGTCGTACTTCTCGTAGCGTTTGTTCTCCTGTTTCTGATGTTCCTCACAGAACCGTCCGTCCGTAAGGTTGGGACAGCCGGGGAAGGAACACGGTCGCTTTGGCTTTCGTGGCATTGTTCCACCTCCTTTTGGGCATAAGAAAAGCCCTGCAGGTTGTACCCACAAGGCTCTCTTCGCATTCTTTCATGCTTACAGTATAACATGCTGTTCCGGGAAAAGCGTCCACGATATTACTCACGAGTGCTGCTCCCTTTACAGTTTTTCATGCTATCAGTATATCACGTCCAACCGGGGAATGCGTCCACGATATTACTCATGCCTTTCCAAACAACAGGGTAGTCAGATGCTGTAAGGCACGATTCTTTTTGTTGTAGGCGGAAGAACGCTCGATGTGATAATAATCGCAAATAGCATAGACTGCTCCAGTCTGGCTGGCAGCTTCATCATAGAATGTTGTTAGTACATACTGCTCGTCCTCCGTTAATTCATTCCATGCTGTTCCAAACCATTCCATGTACTCTGCCGCCTGCCGATACCGTTCTTTCAGTACATCAATTTCTTCAATGCCTCTTAGAATACGTTCCTCTCCGGCTTTTGGATTATTTACTCGTGGCATCCCATCAAACTGTGGGCTTGATACCCCGTACATTTTTTCGTAGGTATTTTTCATTTCATCATCCGTGTGGTCAATAATAAATTTCATACTGCTTAAATCTTTTAGTGCGTCCACGGCTGCAGAACGCTTATCTAAATATCTCCAAATGATACTCATGGCTGTTACCTCCGAATAAGAGTTTTTAGTTCCCTCGGATTGTCATATATTGTCTTTGATTTTCATAGATTTGCTTTTACAGCATCAATAAGTGCGGACTGTGTAATGTCCTTTTGGGATAAGGCTTTCATTATTTTCTCATCAATGGTGCCTTTTGTGATAATATGCTGTACCACCACAGTGCAAGAGGTCTGTCCTTGTCTCCATAGCCTTGCTATTGTCTGCTGATACAGTTCCAGGCTCCAGGTAAGTCCGAACCACACAAGGGCGGAACCTCCGCTTTGAAGATTAAGGCCATGTCCTGCACTTGCAGGATGAATCAGTGCAATGGGCAGTTCTCCCTTATTCCACTTTCGGATACTGATGTCACTATCAAGTTTTGAAAAGGAAATATGCAGTTTTTTAAGTCTTTCTGCAATGCGGTCATAATCATGCCGGTACCAATATGCTATCAACAGTGGCTTGCCATTAGCGGCTTCAATAATATCCTCTAAAGCATCCAGCTTACGGTCATGGATTTTTAAGATGCTCTCATCATCAGAATAAACAGCTCCATTTGCCATCTGAGACAGCTTGCCGGAAAGAGATGCTGCATTTGCCGCTGTGATTTCACCGTCCGGCATCTGCAGTACCAAGTCCTGTTTTAGTTCCTCATATCGTTTCTGCTCCTGTTCGGATAAGTACGCCATGCACTTTGAACTGACCAGTTCCGGCATTTTAAGGTGGTCCGTAGACTTCATACTGATGGTAATATCTGATATTTTGTCATAAATCTGTTTCTCTGCTCCTGGCAGTGGCTTATAGGAAAACACAATCTGTCCGTTTCTCTTATCTGGGGTAAAGTAGGCAGTACGGTACTGCCCAATAAATCTTCCAAGACGTTCTCCCATATCCAACAGACGAAACTCTGCAAATAAATCCATAAGGCCGTTACTGCTTGGTGTTCCGGTCAGCCCTACAATTCGTTTGATCTTCGGTCTTGCTTTCATCAAAGAACGAAACCGTTTTGACTGATGATTTTTGAAAGACGATAATTCATCCACAACCACCATATCGAAATCAAATGGGACTCCGCTTGCTTCAATCAGCCATTGCATATTTTCACGATTAATGATATAAATATCAGCCTGTTTATTTAATGCCGCTTTTCGTTCATCTGCTGTGCCAACTGCTATGGAACATTTAAGGTCTTTTAGATGCTCCCACTTTTCAATTTCATCCGACCATGTATTTCTGGCCACACGCAGTGGAGCAATCACCAGAATGCGGTGTACCTCAAAGCTGTCAAACATGAGGTCGTTAATTGCCGTCAGTGTAATCACTGTTTTGTCAACCTAAGCCCATATCCAACAGCAATGCTGTAATTTCATGGCTTTCAATATAATCAATGGCATATTTCTGATAATCATGTGGTATGAACTTCATCGGGCATCACCTCCAATCTCTCGAAGTATCAAATCTATCTGTTCTTCATCATCAAGCACATACACCTTAAATCCTAGCCGCTGAAGCATACCATGCATTGCAAGCTGTAGAGGTCTTGGTTTGCATCCCATCACTTTAACCTCAACAAAGCCAATTCTTCCGGGTGATAGAAGTACAATGCGGTCTGGCATTCCATCTAGACCAGGGCTAACAAACTTGGGGCAGATACCTCCCATCTTTTTTACAGCTGTTACCAGCTTTTGTTCTATTACTTTTTCTCGCATTTTTCCTCCAATCGAGAAACAAGCAACAACTTGCAACAGAATTTCCTATAATTTCTACGCGGGTGTTATGGCTTTACTCCCTTTAGTTAAAAAACTATTTTGAATATATAAGAAATAGTTGTTACAGTTGTTGCAAAGTATCCTAAAACCCTTTAATTATCAGTATTGTCCGTCTGGCAACAGATTTTCTCATAAAGTCGTTGCTTACCATAGACAGGACGCTTTTTTACCTTTGTCGTTCGTTGCCAACCGTCAATTTTTGTCATGAGTGCCGCTATCGCATAAGAGTCTGATGGTTTCAAATCGGACAGGTTCCGCCCGAAACATTCGCACCAGATTTCCGCATTGCTGACAATCTTACGTTCCACAGTACCGTTAGCAGTAGTCGGTGCATTTTTCTCCGCAATGTGATTTCGTCTTGCATAGATGTCCATTTCATCCCAGTTCTCCGGCAAAAGCATATCAAGATATTCCTCCACCATGCCCTGACGCTCGTCCAACTCCATTGCCTCTCGCTGTGCATACTCTGCTGCCCGAAGCATATCGCCTTCAAGATACAATTTTTCTCCGTTTTGGTAGTAAAACTTTGCTTCTGCCCAAATCTGGGCACGGTCATTTTCAGAGAAGTTCCAGGTCATTATCTGTTCCTTTCGACTGCACTTCACAACCCAGAAACGGCGGTTACCTGTAATATCACGAAGATATCCACGCTCACCGTTGACAGAGGCAATGATGATGCACTGTCTCGGATGGCTTTCCACGGTCTTTCCATAGCTTGGACGGTACTTATCATCCGTTGTTGAAATAAAGGCTTTTACCTTCTCAATGTCAGCTTTCTTCATCCCTGCAAGTTCCCCAATTTCCACAATCCAAAATCCCTGCAGTTTTTCTGCCCCAGATTTATCATTCATATCCGTAAGCGAAAGTGTATCCGAGTAATATTGATCCCCAACCAAATCTTTGAAGAAGGTACTTTTCCCAATGCCCTGTTCGCCGTCTAAAACCGGAACACTGTCAAATTTAGTGCCGGGTTTATAAATTCTGGCCACCGCTCCAACAAAAGTCTTTCTGGTAATAGCATGAACATATGGTGTATCATCTGCATTGAAATACCTGACGAGCAGATATTCCAATCTTTTGTTTTCATCCCATTTAGGAAGTCCATCAAGATAATCACGAATAGGATGGAATCGTCTATCATCTGCAACCTTCAAAAAACTGACATCATGATTTCTGCTTGAAAAGGGAACATACCGCACATCTATCAAAGCTTTCATTTGTGCCGTATCTGCATCACGCCAAAACTCATTACCATCTGGACGCTCCCACGGTACGTTACCAGTAATCTGGATACGATTTGCCATCTCATTGAAAGCAAAATTAGCAAAGTCAGCATCATTGTTTAATATCAGCATTTCATTCCAGACACTGTTTTCTAGCACCTTGCTCCTTGGCTGATATTTAAGATGTATACGCCAGTCATTATCTTCAGCAAAATCCTCGCCCGCCTGTTTCCTTTTCTCCTCAAGGTCAAACAGTTTTACCTTGTCCAAGGTCATAACAAACTCACACATCTGTTTATATGATTTTTTCTCATCATCATCTTGGAATTTATGTATACGGACGATATCAAAAGCATTACAAAGTTTCAGATATGCCGGGTCTTTTGCATGATGGCTATACACAAACTTGCCGCCTTCCTTAATCTCAACACCCGCCATACTGCTTGATTCAATTAGGTGGTATCTGTCCTCGCTGTAAGTAGGCTCATATACATCTGACAGAAACTCATCAATGGCAAGGTTAACAGGAAAGTATACTCTGTTGAAAAGACCTACTACACCCTCTTTTTCGAGTGGATCCTGAACTTTTTTAAAATTGACAGTGTTTGCCTTGCTCTCCCTTGATGAGGTTGGAAGCCTTGTCGGGTCTTTCCATTCGGGATGGGCATTCAGAATATCATCGGGATTAAGCCAATTCTTATTTGCTTCTTTATAGACAAACACACCGTTTGTGGGTGTACTCGGCCAATACATAAGCTGATTTGGCAAATAAGAACATTCATCAAAATAATCAATACCCAGCTGCTCTGCCATATATCTCGATACCGCCACAAATTCTTCTGGTGTTACATCCCTTGTAAGCGGATATATTACACGTACTCTCGGATTGTCATCAGTGTGGCTATGTGTTGTATAAAGTACAGATGTATAAGGTGCGTTAGCTTCATAATTATCTAAAAATTCAGCATCAATTCTATCCCCGTCAAGAGCAACCATAGAACGTGACTCCACAGTGTCAATTTTTCTTCTGCCGCCCTTCAGCACTCCGGCTACAAAGCCACCATGGTCTTTTGCCATATCTCTCTGTGCTTTTGTAAAACAAGCATACTCTTCCGCTGACTCCGGGGTACGAATGGTTGTCTTTAAACGTTCCTTGAGGTCCACAAAAGAGATGGTTTTATTGGTCCACTGCTTTGCGAGTCGATTATTTCCATAAGCGATTGCTAAATTACGCATTTACATCTCCTCCTTAAAAGTGCGGTATTTCACCGTGTTCGAATCTGGCTTGACGGGCAGCACGATAGGCTCTCTCAGTTTTGACCTCATCCATTTCCTGAAGATAGCTGGAATCATCACCAAAAAGTTCAAACTTGCCATCATGGTTAATTCCTGGATAGGCACCAAAGTAATCTCCATCTATGGTTTGAAAATTAAACTCATTAGGCCATTCTCTGTAATCGCTGTATGCCTCATCACCAATGTTCTGTATGATATCTTCGATGTCATTTCCATCAGGAATTTTCCCTACCACAAGTATTGCTGTTTCAGATTTTCCATAACGGTCAGGGTTTTCCATTCCCAGCTTTGCAAAACGGTTTATCTTCATTGCATCGTCATCATTCATCTGCCCTTTGACTTCAACATAAAGGTCACCGCCGTCTCTGCCATCGACATCGTGAAGCAAAAAGTCAGGAAGATACATTAACCCGTTTCCAAGGTCATAGCCTTCTGGCTCGTATTCATATTTCACTCCACAGGCATCGAAGAAAACTGCCCATCGAGCCTCTAGTCTTGAACGAAATAAAAAACCGTTATACTGTGTCTGTATTGCTTTAAGACTCCTCATTCCATGACCTCCTCACATTCCTCAGTAAAATATCTAATTTTCTGTCTGCGTTTCTTTGCTATGCCAATCTCATGAGCCATACCGGGCGATACCATATCTCCAAAAACCCATAATTCATCACATTTTCCTAGCAGCACATAATTAAAATGCATTGCCGCCTCACGCTCTGCCTGGTTATCATCATTCATAAACTGCGGAAACAATAAATGTGATGCTATTGGAATCGTATTCTGCTCAAAAGCGAATCGACTGTATTTTCTTGCGTTTTTTACATTACGGCTAACTTCTCCGGCATAAGGAGAACAAATATATACTAGGGGAAGAAAGGCAGATTTCGCCTTTTCTTCCTTCATAACCTTAGTCATTGCCTGATAGCTGGTCGGGTCATAATAGCCCTCAGCATTGTATTTATTTACACCCATGACGACAGCCACCTTTCGCAATAATTTTTGAACAATCATCACAGAATACTGCTGTACCATACAAATCGGATTCTTCATCCTGCAATACATCTACCAAATCCACCTTAACTTCACACCCACAGTTGGGGCAGCGGCAGAACACATTCTCATCAGTAATATCAATCTTTACTTCCATTGAATCATTAAACTTTTCTTTAATATAAAACATAGTGCTTTTCCCCTTTATTCACCTTTAATTGTTTTCATCATGTACCATTCCAGATAACGCTTACGCTGCTCATATTCCGGTACCGAAACAAGCAAACCGATATCAACTTTCTGCAGCATATCCAACATTGAAATCTGCTCCTCTGTCAAATATGGACGGATTGATTTTCCTTTATCAATGCCATTTGCCGTTCTAAACTGCTTTGCTGACATTCCCAGTACAATACGGTTTAACATATCGCACTCATTAGAAAAATGATATGGTTTCGGATTATCATGAAGCAGCTTGATATTTGCAGTCAAAAGCGGAAACTCCTGTCTTGCTGAGACCAATACTTTAATAAAACTTTCCATCTCATTAAAACAGCGGATGTACTGCTCTTTGAACTTCATGGCTTTTTGCCCTGTATAGCCCATAACGAGCAAGGTAAACCCATCACGAGTCAAGTAATAGCAAGGCAGCTTTCGGCCTGTTTTATCCTTGTAGGTACTCGGCTCAAAATTGGATGCAGTAAATTCCTTACTCAATCCAGATTTGGAGTCAGTGATTTTTGCGATATCACGCAGTACATGGAAATGTTCCTTTTCAAAATACTCCGCTACAAATAAGCTATCCACTCTTGCCGTATCATTGGTGTCGGCAAATACACCATACTTGTCTTTTGGTATTAGTTCTCTCATTACGAACCTCCTTAAAATTTTATAGGCAGAGGAAACTTGTCCCTCTGCCTATAAGCAAAAAATCCGAATGAATCGAACCCCACATATTTAATCTTTTTTATAAAACATAGTTTCGTACCCATCAGCACGAAGTAACAATCCTTTTATCCATGCTGGTGTCCTGCCCATCTGCTCACAGATATCTTTAAGAGATACCTCTTTACTGCATTCAATTACCAGCTCATCATGGATATGAGCCACAATAAAACAATGACGAAGCGTTTGCATTGCATACATCAGAATGTCCCTGCTGATTGCCTGCACAATATTCTCCACAAATTTAGGACCGTAGCTTTCTATCCGTTCCCACTTTTTTGTACCGCCAACACCTTCGTAAGTCACGCTATCTGAACCGAACTGGTTAACTCCCATGCGTGGCTTCACATAGGATAACGTTCTGCCTGAAGGCAAGCGAATAAACAGCATACCACTCTGGCAGTAAATATGAATGCTTCCTACATTTGATGGAGTTTTTTCTTTTACTGCTGATTTTACTGCACGGTCAATATCCCACCAGAACTGAACAATACGCGAATTGGAGGAACGCCACGCATCCACAAGTGGCTGAAGTTCACCTTCGGTAAGTCCCATATCCAATGCACCCATTGCTTTCAAGGCACCGACTGAACCGCCGTAGCCAAGAGCCAATTCAGCGATTTTTCCTTTCTGTCTGAGATGGCCGTTTACACCATGCTTTTCTACCGGAACATGAAACATGGCGGACGCTGAAGCACAGTAGATATCACCACAATTTGCAAAGACATCCATTCTCCACTGCTCTCCGGCAAGAAAGGAAAGCACCCTTGCTTCAATTGCAGAAAAGTCCGATACGATAAACTTATATCCTTCTTTTGGTACAAAAGCGGTACGGATTAGCTGCGATAGCGTATCCGGGACATCTTCATACAAAAGTTCCAGTGCTTCATAGTTCCCGCTTTGCACTAGACCACGGGCCTGTTCCAAATCCGGCATATGATTCTGCGGAAGATTTTGCAACTGTATCAATCTACCGGCCCATCTGCCACTTCGATTGGCTCCATAAAACTGAAACATTCCTCTTGCTCTGCCATCGGCACAAACCGCATTCTGCATGGCCTGATATTTTTTCACAGAGGATTTTGCAAGCTTCTGTCTGATGGATAGGACTTTTCCAAGTGGCTCTGGTGCTGTCTTTAATAATTCTGTAACTGCTTTTTTACCAAGGGTTTCCGTTTCCAAGCCATTATTAGCAAGCCACTGTTTCATCTGTATAACAGAATTGGGGTTTTCCAAATGGGTCAGCTTTTTCATAGCCATACTTAATTCAGTCTTTGACTCAACATCAAATGCCATGGCATTCTCCACAACATTCATATCAAGAGCAATGCCACGGTCATTGATTTCCTGGTCAAGATGATATTCCTCCCACACAAAATCCGGTACGGGATACTTTGAAAGTTTCTGTTGAATCGACATTTCCACCTCGACATCCCGTTTGTTATAGAATTTAAACATACTCCACTTGTCTGTATCATGCTCCGGCAGATTACGAGTACGACCGCCATTGACTTTCGTTGGCTTGCAGGGAACACAGAAATAGCGGATAAGATCTTTGCCTTCTTTCAGTTTCTGTTCTTCTAAGCCGAGAACTGCACCGACCCCTGCGAGAGATAATGGCAGCCCCATATAGGCTGACCATATCATGGAGCATCTCCACGATGATGGGTCAAGATAATTACCTACTGTATCTTCTTCAATGCTGTAGCTATAAAAAGTCTGTGGATAATTTTTACGCAGCCACGCTGATAAACAGACACGTTCAAAATTTGCGTTATAGGCCCACTTGGTCACGGTTTCATCTATCAATGCTGCAATTATCTCTGCCGGAACGGTATAGCCACACGCCAGGTCAATGACCTGCACTTCACCGCCGTTTACCGCATAGCCAAAGAGCAGAATGTCGAAATCGGTCGATTCCGTGTATTTGTAAACACCGCATTTACTCAGATCGATATCACTATATGTTTCCAAATCAATTCCTAAATTCTCTATTTTAACCATGAATATGTCCTCCCGCATTTTATGGAACTAATGACAGCCTGAGATACTCCATACATTTCGGCAATTTCTACTCCCATATATCCACAAACAAATGCAAATCTGATTTCCTGCACATCTTCAATATCCAACTTTCGCCACGCTTTTCCTTGTCGATATACATCCAAAATATTCTCTGTTCTTGTGCCGTATCGTAAATTTGAAAGACGGTTATCCTGCGGATTGCCATTCCTATGCAGCACTTCCATGCCGTTCGGTGGTTCTCCTATAAAAGTTCTCATAATCAATTGATGCACCGGAGTACCATTACTTCCTTTTCGAAGAACCACGGATACATGACCTGTCTTACAAAATCTTCCTGGTTTCAATATTTTTTCCGGTACAGTTCGCATAAAGGGCCTGTGTGTACTCCACTGAACACTCTGTACTTTTCGCTCTAAACTTTTAATCCGACCAAAATTACTGGCTTGGTATTCACCCTCATAGCCAGGTATGTCTTTCCAAATTTCATTCATTATGTGTCACTCATTCCATAACAAACAGGGCGGTCAAGATTGCCCCTGCCGCCCCGTCCGATTACTCTGCCTTGTCAGCAGACTCTTCTTTTGCCTTGCGTTTACGCTTCTTTTCCTTGTGGTCTTCCACTGCAAAGCGGATCATACACACCACCTCTGCAATGAGGGTGCCTACTACGGCACCGAAGCAGACCGAAAGCATCATACTCTGTACTGTTGTCATAATTTTTCTCCCTTCCTTATGCCAGGAAATCATCGGCTTCTTCGGTTGCAAAATCATCCTCTGCATTGGATTTTCCACCAAGAGGTTCTCCATCATTAATCTTCTGAAGATTGTTAAGGCCACAGGCAATACCCTTATTGCCGTTGGAATTGAATGCATAGAAGTTAATGCTTGCTCTTCCATATACACCGCTGTATACTTCTGAACGGTCAATAATCGGTTGACGATCTGCATCTACAATGCCAGGAGCAGATGCACTGTTGGCATTGATGAAATAAGCATCTGCATAGGCTTCATCGTCAGGACGCTCTATATCTCCATCACGAAGGGGAGCCTTAAGTACAGAAAGTGCAGGAACACTTCTTCCGTTGCCCTTCAGCTTGCTTTCACCCTCTTTGTAAGCTGCCTCGATAGCAGCCTGGATTTTTGCTACAGTCTTTGCATCAGACTTAGGAATGATAAGAGATACGCTGTATTTTGGTGTACCTCCATTAATTGATTTTGCCTCCCATACATTGGCATAAGACCATCTTGTGTTGGGACCTGTAATAACCTTCATAGGATTTGTATTTTTAACATTAGACATAATTTTGTCCCCCTTAGTTTTCATCTTTAAAATCTTGATTTGCTGTATTCATTGCTGGACGTTTGTCACTCTCCAGCACTAGTGTCGGTTTACCCTGTGGCCTATAAGTAAGACCGCCAAGGACTTCATCAAATTTCTTTTTGCCAAGTACTGATGTCATAGCTGTAATACCGAGCAGTTTCTGTTCATACGGATTAAAGCCTGCTGACGTTACTGCATCTGCGACTGCAGTTTCATCCGTGTACTTGCGATTGGAGCGTCCCTCGACTAACTTCCATCCAGACCATTCCTTACCTTTGACTGCAGACTGAAGTGCAAACTCCTTAATGTCGCTGACCCATGCAGCCAAATCATCTGCTTTAACAAGAATGGCTTCGATTTCCTCATCCTCCAAAGTGGCAGGCATTTCAAAATCGTAACGGGCCAATGCCAGGTTGTATTCCGCACGTTTTCTACAAGTTGCTTTTACATTGCAGAACTGACAATGCTCTCCAGCTTTAAACTCTCCCTCACCTGCGTAAGCGAGCTTAGCGGTTGGAACAAGGACATCTGCGGCCCACTGCAACAATTCTTCTTTGGAAATTGTGTAGGTACTCACGTTTTCCCTGCGTGGCTGAAAGATGGTCATGCTGACAGTATCAATGTCATAAATCCCATCAAATATCTCCAATGCCCCTAGTGCATAACAAAGCATCTGCGGATTCTGTTCTGCTTCTACAAGAATCCCTTTTCCATGCTTATAGTCAATTACAGATAATGTACCGTCTGCGATAATCACGCAGTCTCCGGTTCCAAATCCCTCTGGTACATACTTGGAAAAGTCAAGTCTTTGTTCCACCAGGACAACCGGGTCCGTGCAGTTTTCCAGTGCTTTGGCTCTTTCCTCCATAACATAGGCGGCATAGCTTTCCGCACAGTTTTCCATCTCTTTATCATAGAAGTTCAGGCTTTCTGTAGGGTCTGCCGTATCCATCCCAAGAGCAGATTCCACTTTGTACTGACACAGGCTGTGGGCATCCGTACCTTGCTTTGCAAACTCACTGCTTTGGTCTTTGCAGTTTTCACAGAGCCTTGCAGACGGTGGGCATTTTATCCAGCGATCGCTGGAAGACGCTGATAATAAGGCATGAAGTCCCACTACAACACCTCCGCATCCGCAAGCAGTGATTGATACTCTGTCGGACTAATATCAGACAGCTTGTCTGCACCGTGCTTTGTAAGAAGTGCTTTGACCTCTGCCGTGTGACCCTTACGTGACTTATCCGCTAACACTGCACGGACATCTTCCAAGTTCAAAGGCTTTTCTTCCTTTGGTGCAGGTTCTGCAGGTGTTTCCTGGGCTGCGATTTTCTTAGGCTTGGATGCTTTTACCGCTGGCTTTTCAACCGGAGTGTTTTCTGACATTGCATCTACAAGCAACTGCAGGCTGTCTGCCAGAGAACGGATGTCGGTAATGACTGCGACCGCTGCATCAAGCATTGCTGTGACTTTGCTCATGGCGTGTACCTCCTTCCTTGATTTCTCTGACATCCACGGATTCAACGGTCTGTCCGGGTTGCAAGAGGTACACCTGGGTGAAATCTCCGAACAGGAATCTGACGATTCTTGCCGGGAGCTTCATATCCGCACCTCGCAAAACAGTGAACTTCTTTCCGCTTGCATCAGAGACATTGATTGTGACTTTGTGTTTTACGGCCATATCAATAGCTCCTTTCCGAGAGGTTCTTTTCCCACCCCTCTGTCTATAAGCCAAAAGAGCGGGGGAATCGAACCCCCTTTTCTCAAATCTTTTTTGCGAGGTTCGCATAAATCTTTTTCAGACGGTTGCGGATAGCAGTTTCACTGACACCTTCCTCTGCTGCAATATCCACATTTGTGCGGTTCTCATAGAACACTTTCTGAATCAGTGCTTTCTGCTGTGGCTGTAAAGTATCGATGGCTACTTTCAGTCTTTTCAGCTTGTCCTCATGCTCCGCAGCATCCATTGACTGAATCAGACTTTCAAATGGATTGGGAGCATCATCTTCCATATACGAATTGCGGTCGGCCGCATCATCGTCCTCTCCATCGGAATAGGAATCATAATGAACGGGAACGTGATAATCCTCCCTGCGTTCTACATCTATGGCTTCATCATCTTCGCCGTGTAAGAATGCAATCCAGGTGCTGTCCACATCGTCTGGGGTAAGAACAATCTTTCTGACATCTGCTGTGTAATAAACATAATTTGTGCGGTTCTTTTCCGCTGTCTTGAATTTCCTCATCTGAAATCCCTGCCTTTCCGCCTGGTTCATGCGGAGGGACAGAGACTACAAATAAAGGCCAGTGCTGTTCGAAGTACCGACCAAATCCACCTAAAAATGGTATAGGAAAATAAGGGTACTCCTATCGCACCTGTCACAGCATTTGCTGTGATGGTTTCGATATTTGTATCCCAGTCCCTATAGCTAATCAGGCCTGTGATATTTTGTTATTTAGAAAGCATTTCTGCTTGTCTACAAGTAATGTAACACGGATATTTTTTTCAAAATGGACACGCCATGTCCGGTCTAAATCCGTGCAATAAAAAAAGCCGGAGTTATCTATTTAGCCAATAATGGCTTACATAGATAACTCCGACGGTATGCTCCTCGATTGGTTACGGGGCGAATTGCGGTAGTTTCTGTATCTTATTTAATTCCGGCAACCTTCGCTGCCTCAACCTGGTATAAAACATCCTCCCAGGGTATTTTTTCGTACTTATTCTTTTCTGTTTTAATCTCCAAGTCGACTCGATCTCCGTCAATCACAACATCAAATACTCTTGGTGGAACGGGCTTGTCACTATGAAGGTTGCGTATCGGTTTCTTTATCATTCAATTTACCCCTTCCTATTTGAGATAATCTGTAATAAGATTTCTGACAGATGGGGCAACCTTTGCATCACAATCCTGGTTCTGGATGGCATCATACAATGCAGCAGCGTGTTTACGCAAATTTCCATATCTATCATCTTCTGAGTAGAATGCCTTTTCCCAATGATAATTTCTGCTATCAGTTAAGCCGGATTCTCCCGATGACCATACAAAAATAAAATCAAAAAAAACCTCTTCTTTGCCGTCCCACTTGAATGGAATAACAACCAGTTCCTTGTCCTTATCTATACCTTTGCAAGCAAAGATGTCATTGTCTAGAACCCATTTCAAATCTGTGTTCAAATGCTCCGGGTGATATACGGAAACATCGTCTTCATCGGTAACTAACCCAAGTGTCGTATACCGCTCTTGTAAAAAGCGGAGAACACCACCGTTAGGCTCCCATTCAATTGTATTTTCTTCGGTTTGCTGTCGAAGTTTGTCGACAAAGCGTATCGCCATTTCAGTATTGCTATTTGGAATTTCCAAGTCTGTTTCTATTAAGGATTTTAAATCCACTTCAAACAGCTGGGCAATTTTCCAAACAACATTAATGCTGAGTTTCTTTTTAGAATTTTCTTTAGTAGTACGGGAAATATATCCGGCACTAAGATTAAGCATATTCTCTAAATCTCCAAAGCGTAATCCATTCTTCTTTGCAAGGTAGTTGATATTGTTAATCAGCGTGGTGTTATCGAACTCTCCCAGAGACTCCAAATACCCCTGGATGTAATACTCCTGTTCCTGCAAAAAGCCAGCCCAACCACTGGAATCTTCATCATGCATAAGTGAGCTGATTTCGCTTTCGATTATTCCCTTTATTTCTAGCGCCTCCAACAGTTCTTCAAAGGAAGTCGGATCTACAAGCTGATAGCGATCTCCGTTAACTTCAAACTTGTCACTCATATAATCATCGTATTGACGCGACATAGTATCCCTCCATTCAAATTCATCTGCTTTTATTATATATTTCGTACCGTTAAATGTCAATGGTTCAAATTATATTATTTTATAAATTCCATTTTGAACCATAGAAAAAAGACCTATGCTTCTACACATAGGCCTTTCAAGTAATGTACCGGACACGCCATGTCCGTTTTTTCACAGAAAAAATTTTAAATTTCTACTCCGTATTGCATAAGGTACTCACGCACCACGCTTAAGGGCTCTGGATATTTTAAATGAAGTGCTTCATTAATCCACTGATGGTCAGCATTCATTGGCTTCAATTTACAATTCAGCACATCCAACAATTTCTCGCTGATAACAGGGGGGAGGTTCATTCCAAAGCAAATTAACACCGCTGTTTCCACCGAGGGATTAGTAGAACCTTTTACAGTACGACTAATAGTTTTCGGATCACGGTCAATCGCATCACCCAGATTCGTATACTTCATTCCTCGCCAATCCAACAGTAAATCCATGCATTGTTCTGGGTCATCTGTCATCTGCCTGCGTATTGATATCCACTCTTCCTGCTGCTTTTTTCGCATTGCCACCTGGCGTTCCTGTGGAGCATTCTGAAAACCATTGTGATAAGTAATATTAAAAGTAATATCACTCGGTTCACGATTTAAAAAGCAGACTGTGTGATATGTAGCCTCCACCTTACTGGTGATAGCCATATCAAACACAAGACAGCATTCATCCATATGCGCCCTTGCATAGTCTGTCAGTTCAAGACTTCCGTCTTCACTTGGCACAACATAAAGGGGAGCATTATAGACATAATGGTTATCTACAAACAGATAATCTCCGTTTGCTGTTTTTTCACGGAGTTCTGGATTAATAAAACGCTGAATGGCCGCATCCTGTGAACTAATTGTAAAGGTCTGATTCAGTTTGATGGCACCCTTACGGAATCCATGTGGTTTTACATAGTGACCATCCACATAAGTGAATGTTCCAATAGCCTCTTCAAATCCTAATTCAACCAACCGAATTTTTGCTGCCTGTCGTGATACTCCGAATGCAACCTCTAATTCTGTAATAACCTGTTCCATGACATCAACAGTATGTGCTGCATTCGTCTCACGCATATACTGTGCAATATATTCGTTAGCCTTAGCACGAAACGGATCTGCAGGCATCTGAATTCTTGGTGCCAACTGGTTTGCCTGCCGCTCCATAAACTCTGTGGTGCGCTTTGCAATCGATGATGCAGCACCTCCGGCCACTTCGCAACTAATGCACGATGCATCAGCATTAAATAGTTTTTCCAGAATAAATGCCTTTCGGTGTTTATCCCAATGAACACACTCATGAATAATCGTATTATTGATTGAGCCAAGATTCCGCAATAGGAACATCTGAGGGTCAACTACAATAGTCTTACCATCAATATGAATCAACGCATCCTCTTCGGTCTCTTCATCGTACATTTCTGTATCAGTATCTTCAAAATATATCTGGCCAAAAACAGAAGCATCTTCCCGGATTCTCTGCGACTTTATCGTCAGTCCCATTTTCTTCGCCAAAACCGTTGGGTCCACCCAAACCGCTGGACGTCCTTTCGGTCGAATCGTTAATGCCTCTGGGTAATGCACCTTCAAAAAATCTTTTGCTACGGATTCTAATCTCTCGTAGGGAATATAAGGAACAAGCGAATCATCCATAGGATTCTGCACACGATTTTTTCCGTTATAACCTGTGATTTCAAAGATTTCAAAATCGTTCAATCCACAGTCAAGGTCACCACGGCATCGTGCCATAATCCATATAGTTTTTTCTTCTGAATCATCATAATGATGGTCTCCCTCGGATATTTCAAACCAGACGGATAGTGCAACATCAAACTGTATTTTCATCCCAGGCAGGTCATCCACCCAGACGTGTTCCACCTTTACATCTGAGATTTCCATCTCTCCAGCACGGTGTATCCTACGGAGTTCACTGCACAGGGAATCCTTGTTGTCATTCAAGTACTGCTCGGCAACCGCCCAAAAATTATTATTAAATCGTTTTGCAACATATTCTGTAAATGAGCGGTTAGCTGCCATATGGTTTCCTCCTTACATAAATTTCGATATCATTTATTCAGTCAACTCTGCAAAAGCTTCTGACATTTCTTTCACGCGGTTTTGCTGATTGAAAAACGGGAATCCCCAAACATGATATTCGGTGTCATCCGCAAATGTCTTTTGCGGAATTCCGCGTTCTTTAATTTGCAGTAGAAAGTCCTCTTTCCACTGGTCTTGCGCAATGAGATGATTTCCTTTCGGCTCAACGAACACCTGAATTTGCTCATATCCAGTAGCGTTTTTCTTTTGCAAAAACATCAGATAGTCAGGTTCAAAGCGTTCGCCCCCGTCAAAGGAATATAAAACAAGCTGACGCTCATTTCTGACCAGATATACTTGCTCGTACTCTTTTTTCAGTTTTTCAACATATGACGCGAAATAAGCCACAAAAGCCTTTTCCTCTGTTGTTCCGAAGTTGTCATTGAAGACGAACCAGTCCGCTTCGGCGAGATTGATTTTCCATTCAGGACGAATGGCAGGAGCATTCTGTGAAACTCCTTCTCCTTCGCCATGCAGGTCGGTGATGTGCATTGTCTTGCTACGGAATACGTCACTCAATTTCTTGTCACCGAAGACGGTTGTACCCTCATAGGTTTCTTTGATAGCGGATATTTCACCGCCGATTTTTGTGAGTACAATCATACACGCTTCAGACAAAGTTTCTGGCGAAGGTGTTTTTTCACGGCTTTCGATTATAATTTTTACATTGCCAAGATACGCCGGGTCGGTAGCGAACTCACGTAGCGTTGTCAAATTCGGGAAATAACCGCGGAGCACATTGAATTTGAAAACATCGATTCGTCTCAGAGCACGAAGGACAATTGAGTAGTTTATATCGGCTATCTCTTTAATCGTAATCCTGCTTTGGTATGTTTCAACCTTTGTATTGCTGTGTACATTCATCATCATGGTATCCATAGCCGTTTTCCCGGCATTGATTGATACTGAATACTCTCTGTCACGGACTGAAGGGAGTAATTCCACGATATCTTTACGGCTCTTGACCTCGCGACGATTCAAGAATACGATGCCCGTTTTATAGATTTCTTCTTTTTTGAATTCCTCTTTCAACACATAGTGAACATCCGTCTGACTGTCGGGCATAATTCCCGTGGCAATCAGAGCCTTGTTCAACTCGTCTATATAACGGCTGTCATATTGGCAGTGATAATAGAGCTCTTCGCAAACACGCAACGGGTTGTCAATATCGCCATCGAATTTACGCTTGTATTTTTCATCGTCATCTTCAATGACAAAAGGGCAGTATCGAGCACCACGGCCGATAAGCTGTGCTTCGGCTAGGGTAGCAGTACCCGGCTTTCCGTTCTTGGCGTCACGCGTTTCATATAGGCGGACAATGTCAAACAGATTGAGAACGTCCCAGCCTTCATCCAGCTTTTTGACTTCGAAAATCAATCGATATGGGTTATCCCGGCTTTCAAGCGAATTCAAAAGTAACTGTCTTGCGCTGGCCTCTTTATCGTCGTTTACAGAGATACAGTGGTCTACGCCGAACTCCTCTCGCAGTTCCTGTGCCAATTTGTCATAGTCTATATCTTTTGAGGCATAATATGCCGCCATCTGTTTTACTTCCGTAAGTGGCGAATTGTTGACGATGCGCTCCAGCATCTCACCCGTGAGGGTTCGTATCATTTCATAATACGACTGTTCGAAATCTTTGCTCTCGGCGATTGTTTTTGCTTTGAGAAGTACGACTGGCTTTATGTATAAACGATGGTCCTGAAACACTTTAAGCCGATACTGACTGAACATCAATGCCTGTAATATGCGGTATGTATAGCCGATGTCCGCACGGATGGCACGAACCTGTTTCGAATATTTCTCTTCACGAAAACGACTGAGCGGATAATTGAAGATGATTTTGTTTTCATATTCGCTGAGTATAAAAGGATTCTGCAAATCACAAGTTGCCGTAAACTCTAGCAATATGTTGTCACGGTTGGCTGAAAAGATGCGATGAACCGTTGTTTCCCAACTTTGTGTCAAGCTCTCTTCCGTTTTATCGACTTTGCCTTTGCGTGTATCCACATTCAGATGGTGTGCCTCATCCGCAATTAATACCGTTTTCTGTTCCGCAAAATCGTCAAAAGAAGGTGCTCCTTCTTTGGCAGTCCACATATCCGAATAAAGTCCCTGCGTGGTTGTAAAACATATATTGATTGCATCCGGATTGACACCTTGAAAGTTGCTGACCTTGTTTACCTGTATGTGTTCGCCGTCAATCGTTATCTCATCGGCAAAAAGATATTTTTCGGATGCAGCGTTCAGAAAGTTATCTTCCGTCTTTTTGACAATGTTATCAAGATTGACGAAGAACAGAAAATTACGGTATCCCTTCTTATACAGAAAAACAATCAGCCCCGCCATGATGAGTGTTTTACCGCTGCCAGTAGCCATATGAAACAGCACTTGCGTCGGTTTCGTGCATTTTTCGCTTTCAAAAAATGTTATGAAATTGCAAAATGCATCGTTCTGATAAGGGCGCAACTCGAAATTCGGGTTGAGGTTTTCCGGTATATATTCCGGCAACTGTTTATACGCTATCGGGGAGAAATCCCGTATGGAGTCCATTTGCTGAAAGAGGAACATTATTTCTCCTCCAATCCGTAGAAGCTGCGTGTAAACGTTTTATCAGTATCGCTGATGGCATATTCCGCGTCGTCAAGGTCGCAGAGGTTCACGTAGAGCATATTTTTATCCAGCAACTCGATGATGAATCTCTTCTTATCATCAACTGAAAGAGCTTCGAAATCAGAAGCCGCGTCTGAAATGTCGGACGGTTTGACTTTGCTGCTGATGAAGCCGCTCTTCATGACACGTTCCAGCAGTGCTGTCAATTCGTCATCTGTTCGTGCCGTGGAAACCTCGTCTATATACTTTTGATTACATTTTGCAAGCTCACAGTACACGAAAGAACCGCCGCCTTGCCAATTAACTGCCTTAGATATTCCTGAGCTATCACCATTTATGACGTTATTCAGTCGTATTAGGCTATCATTGTCACCGTAGTCTAATTGTTCACACCCTATGTATCTGCGGCCAATTTTGTGTGCCACAGCACAAGTCGTACCGCTTCCAAGATGATAGTCCAACACTATATCTCCCGGATTCGTTGACATTTCTATTATTCTACGTATCAATTTTTCTGGTTTTTTCCCTCCTTTTAATGTTACGGCTCCTTCTTGTGCAATTCCTTCATATGGAGTGTCCATCCAGATGTTAGATAGTTGAATGCTGGGTACACGTTCTCCGTCAATCTCACGTATTTTCTTGGAATAGAACGCCATTTCCCGCCCATTGTAAATATAGACATCATAATGACCTTCTCTTTTCACAGATAACACAGTATCACGTTGTATTTTTGATTCGTCTCTCATTTCAACAACGGCTTGTCCAGCATTATTGCCTATAGCAGTAGATTGAAAAACACTGTCTGCGTGTTCTAATGCAAACTCACTAACTACATCGATAAAAGCACTTGAACCAAGTTGTTCTGTTGCTTGTTTTTTTGACTCATATCTTTGCTGTTTAGCAACATATTCAAATACGTCTTCAATAATCCAGGCTGATGGATCATCGGACTTATTTAAAACAAACCACTTGTAATTTTGGTCGAATTCGGACTTAACAAATTGAGGATTATATGTCCACCTATGTTTGTTCTTAGCGAAGGCGAGAATATATTCGGCAGTTTCAAACACCCCTGGATTAACACTTGCAAAGCCAGATGGTGATTTTGTTTTCACTGTAATTTTATTTATAAAGTTATTTTCTCCGCGTGGGCAGAAAATATCTTTTAACAAAGAGTGCAATTCAGCGACTCCATCGTCACTTATTTGCACAAAAATTGCACCGTCTTCACTTAGTAAACGGCGTGCGATTTCTAAACGGTTCTTCATAAACACGAGCCAAGTAGATAATTTAAAATTGGAATTATATGAAAAAGTATCTTCGTCTTTTTTAGCATTAAAAAAGTAAGGAGGATCGATATAGATGCACTTGATTCTTCCCTCAAATGTTTTAAGAAGCGAAGAAAGGACAAGCAAATTATTCCCTTTGATGATTAGGTTGTCTGTTTCAACAAAATTAATACCGTCTTGCGCTCCAGATGTTGAATACCGTCTTGCATTTGAAAAGGCCTTGGGAAAAAGTAATCTATCTACCTCATTTGGGGCAAGTGTCTCATTGAAAAAAACTTCGTCTTTCTTTTGATCTTCTTTTGTCTGTCCGCCCTCAAGAACGCAATCCTTATAAGGGAAGGAGAGTACAACATCGTTTGAAGCGGAAATCAATTCACCGCTGCCATCGGTCAAACCGATGCGGTTTTTGAAGCGCGTATAGCTGTCTGGCAAAAACTGACGGTTGTTAATGACCCAGCCGAAAGCAACCTTATCAAACACGAGCATACCGTTCACATCGGCAAAAAAACGCTTCTTTGTCTCATCGTTTCCAAGAAGCAGTACAAGAAGTCCCGGCTCCATGTTGAGCGCGGATTCGTATACTCTATTTCTCAAAAAAGTGCCGTCTTCCGTGAAAAAGCGTTCATCCGTTTTAAGAACCTCTATAAGTGTTTCGTAAAAATTAGCCATTGTGTTTTTTGCTCCTTTTCGCTTTGATGACGTAAATCGCCTTTTTCAAAACGGTGCCGCTTGCCTTTACAAGGTCTATTGGTACGGCGTTTCCGATTTGAAGCGCCGCCGCCGTAAGTGAATCGCTGAATATGAAATCGTCCGGGAATGTCTGCAGCCGAGCAGCTTCACGGACAGAAATTGCCCTGTCTTGTGCGTAGTGACCGTATCTGCCTTTCGAGTAGCAGAGGCATCCACCTGTCATTGTCGGTGATGGTCTGTCGGCATCCATAATTCCGTAAACGTCTTTATGCCCTGAGAACACGTTACCGTTGGTGTCTTTCTTCTTATGGCAATCAAGTACCAAATCTGGTGGAAGCCCGTCACGAGAGCCGCCGTGAGCACGAATTGCCCGGATACGCCGAATGTTTACATCATCCAGTGACGCGCATCTGTGATTATGAATTACACCATCATCCGGGTATGCTTCTCCAGCACCGATTGCCGGAAGGTCTCCGATTGCTTGACGGACTGTTTTCCATGGGAGTAGCCCGTCTTTTTCTACGACATCATGAGTCGGTTTCGGCAATTCGAATGTAAACCCTGACTCTTGCAACTCTTTACAGATGTCCTTACGTACCGCATGAAGCACAAAACGCTTACGTATTTGCGGCACACCATAATTTGCAGCGTTTAATATTTCGTCAATTACTTCATACCGCTGTTCTAAGCGGTCGAGGAATTCATCAAGGATAACCTTGTTGTACTCGGCTTTTATGCCCGGAACATTCTCCATCAGTATGAACGGAGGATTGATTTCTTCAATAATACGCAAAAACTCAAAGAGTAGCTTCTTGCGTTCCTCAACGGGTTTTTCGATATTCTTCGGGTTTTGCCTTGAAAAATTCTGGCATGGAGGGCATCCAGCGAAGAGATAAATATCCTCTTTGCCGATACCCGCCGCCTTAAGTATATCTGCACCTTTTATTTTACAGATATCTCCGTGTTCCGTTCCACACAGCACATTAACCTTTGAAAGAGGAGGATAACTGAGGTATGTGTCAACCGCTTTATCCTCGATTTCAACAGCTGCTTTTACTTTGAATCCAGCAAGTGTGAGACCGCATGAAACACCGCCACACCCAGAGAAAATGTCTATTGCGTCAAAATTGAACCTCATTTTACACCGCCCCCATCGTCATTTTCAAAAGCGGCGATGGTCTTTTCACCTGCAGGCGTATTGATTTGAGGCGGTAAAACAGTGCTTTTGAAAGGCTGTCTCTTTTGAGCACACATCGCCTTGAAGTCACAACTTCCACAGTTATGCGGACAGGCACGCATCGGAAAATCACCGTCCAGAATACCATGCACAGCCCATTCGATTGCTCCAATTGCATTATCTACGGATTGCTTGTCTACCGGGATGGCAGTGCGGCGGTTATCTTTTAATGTATGGATGTATCCCGTCTCGACATTTTCACCGATAACTTCCTTTGCAGCCTTTGAATACAGCTGTACCTGAATGGACATATCACGCCAATCGTATGCGGTAGCATCCTCAGGTGTTTCCATTGACTTAAAGTCAATAACATCGGCGGTTGTGATTTTTCTTTCCGGGTCTTCGCACATCAATAAATCTATTGCACCCGTTATCAGAGCATCTTTTACGGATATCTCGAAACGAGCCTCGTCCTGACGCATTCGACTGAAATCTGACGCATACGTTCTCGAGTACTCTGTCAGTATACGCTGCACAAGAGCCTTCGCTCTTTCATACGAACCCGGACGGTTAATCGGATCATTACTTGGGAATACGTGCTTAAGCATGAAAGTCGATTCAACGATTTCTGCCACTTCTTCGGCTGTAGGTACACCGTCTCTATGCTTTTGATGCAAACGCTCCAGTATTGTGTGGCTCGTTTTGCCGAAACCGAACAGTTCAGGAACGGTTGCGTTGTAACCGCAGATTGTGGCCAGCTTGTAGGAATAGGGGCAGGTAAGGTAGCTCTTTACGGACGAATAGTCTGTTGGAAAGTCTCCTTCGTCAAAGCGTGGAGATGGTTCAATTTTCTCAGCCAAAGCTTCCAAATTCTTGTCTTCACGCAAATCAGCATTTGTAAAATCAACAATAAAAGCAGACCTTTTGGCAGGTTTTTTAAGGTCCGGATGATTTGTGCTCCCTGAAAGATAGAGAGCCCTTTCAGCACGGGTGATAGCGGTATAGAACAGTCGAGTCTCGTCTTCAAGCCTCGTTCCATACGCTCCGCGATTAATCGCATCAACCATCAATTCATGTGGCAGTTTTCCATTGTATGTTGCGTTTTTATGCGGAAATCTGTTTTTAATCAAATCAACTACAAACACGACTGGGTATTCCAGCCCTTTAACTTTATGTATCGTGGAGATGTCAACGGCATTCTCTTTTGCCAAATAATCAATAGACTCAAGTTCATAGCTATTCACGGCAATGTTACCGATGTAATTGAGCATCTCCGCATATCTGTAGGACGAATCAATACTCGTATATGTTTTTTCGACATCCAGAATAATTTTGCTGAACAGACCGAGGTCACGAAGTGCAATATCGTCTTGAAAATCGCGCACATTAAAAGCGTCAATCAAGTCATGTAGAAATTCTTGCGGATAAACCTTTCTTCTGGCAGTCGAAGTGGAGGCATGTATATTTTGATGCCATTTATTTAAAACGGAGATAAACTTATCCTCGTTTGCCGTTGGGAATATCGGCAACACCGTCTTTTCAAAGAAATCCAACGCGTCTTCTCGTGGAAGTCCCGGTTCACGCAAAAGCTCCATTGATTGCTGAATGCAGACAGCATAAGGCCTGTCAAAGATACCGCCTTCGCCTGAGGTTTTAAAGGGGATACCGTGGCGTGTCAGGGCATTAGCAAACTGTTTGTCGCGGTTGTCGCCATTGCCGTTATGAATGCTTCTGAGGAGAATTGCAAAATCGCTATATGTTAATCCACGGCATTTCTCAGTGCCATCTGCATTGACGCCTTCGACGTATTTCGTCCCGATAAGACTTTCTATACGTTGAGCAACCCACTCGGCTTCTTCTTCACGTTCATCAAACCACAGTTTCCGCAAATCCTGAATATTTCCGTCTGAATGGGACTTAATTTCTTTACTCAAACGAACAAGGCTGATTTCACGTTGCACAAAAGCGTTGGCACCGTTTACGATTGCAGCGGTACTTCTGAAATTGATAAGCAGTCGGTGAACCGACACATCAGTATATCGCTTTTGAAACGTCAGAATATTCTGAACGTTGGCCCCTCGCCAGCCATAAATGGACTGGTCATCATCACCAACTACGAGTAGCATATCAAGATGCTTTTCTAATTCTTTGATGAAAGCTTCTTGAATTGGATTGATGTCCTGATATTCATCAACAAGTAGATATTTGAATTTGGCAATGTACGAATTCTCTTTGTTGGTTATTTTCTGCAATTCCTGAACGCCGAGCCTTATAGCAAAGGAAAAATCCATATAGCCATCGCGGTCAAGAATATCCCCGAGTTTTGCGAGGCGATCAAACAACCTTTTGTCGTACTGTTCAATATCGGTAAGATCGATATTCTCGTTATTCATAGTTTGCCATGCTTCGGCAATAGGCATAATTGTTTCTTTGAAATAGCGACCCTCACCGTATTTCAAACCAATTTCGTGGAATCTGGACATCAAAAAAAGAATCAAGCCATTGCTATCAAGAATGTCGTACTGGCGGTATTTAGCATTTATGTCACCGAGCAGTTTTTGGCAAAATGAATCCAAGGTACCTATGAACATTGCGCCGATATAGTTTTCTGGCAAGCCAAATTTGCGTAGAGCTTCTGCCACTCTGCGCTTAATTGAATCTGCGGCTTTTTCCGTAAATGTAAAAGCAATGATACTGTCTGGTGCTTCACCCTTGGAGACCAAGTATGCGATTTTATAAGCCAGCGTTCTTGATTTGCCAGACCCGGCACAGGCTAAGCACAGAATATGCTTCGACTCATCTATGACAGCGTCATACTGGTCATCCGTTAAATTGCTACGAAGAATCTCTTCTTTTGTCATATCAAAACGTCTCCTTTTCTGAAGTGCAAGTGCCTGACTGTTCATTCTCTTGTAGCATTTCCATAATGTCATCAATCCCGCAATCAAGCACATTGCATATCTTAATGAGAACTTCCACAGGCACACTTTCATTTTTTCCCGGTTTTGCCATCATATTTGAGGTAATACCTGTAGCAAGACGGAGATCCTTTTTTATCATCGACTTATCTATCAGCATTTTCCAGAGTTTATTATAAGAAATCCTCATGCGTGTCACCTCTACATAATTTTTGTACATTATATCATATTTCACATGAAAACCAAGACCGCAAATTGAAATATTGGATTTTTACAGTTGATTCATAATTGAAATTTATTATTTTAATTAGCAATTTATCGATTGAGGCGTTCAACTACTTCAATGAGTCGAGAACAAAAGCATTTTACATCTAATCTAACAACTCAACCTACCCAAAATCAAACTTGTCAACACAACCCTCCGACATTTTTTCTTTCGATAGGTTACCACAAACATAAAATCAAGGGATTTCCACCACTCCAGCAAGACACTCCAAATGGCGGAACCCTTATTTCAAGCCTTTTTCGGCTTTTACTTCTGAACCCTAGACATTAATGTTATCGTCTCAACATGCGTGGTCTGACAAAACTGATCAACCGGCTGTACTTTGTCTATTTTATATCCTCTTTCAGCAAATATCCTTACATCCCTTGCAAGTGTAGCAGGGTCACAAGATACATATACTACTCTGTCCGGTTCAATAGCGCATACAGCATCTATAACCGATACCTCACAGCCCTTTCTGGGAGGGTCTAAAAATATTACATCCGCTCGCTTACCATCCGAATACATTCTCGGTAAAACATCTTCGGCCTTGCCTGCCTCAAACTCAACATTTATTATGTTGTTTATCTCAGCATTGTGTTTTGCATCCTCAATCGCTCTATCAACCACTTCAATTCCATATACGCTCTTTGCTTTTTTAGCAGCAAAAAGAGAAATTGTTCCTATTCCGCAATAAACATCAACTACAGTTTCATTTCCGGTTAATCCTGCAAACTCAACCGCAAGAGAGTAAAGCTTCAATGTCTGAAGAGGATTGACCTGATAAAAACTAAGTGCTGAAATATCAAACCAAATATCACCTATTCTGTCTTTAATAGTATCCTTACCCCAAAGCGTAATACACTTGCTGCCAAGTATTACGTTTGTGTTGGACTTGTTAATGTTAAGAATTACAGAAGCAAGCCCATTTATTTCTTTAAGCCTGTCTATCAGTTCGTTGGAATGTGAAAGTTTATCACCGTTTATTACGACAGTAACCATAATTTCACCCGTAGCAAATCCAACACGAGTAAGGACATGCCTTATCAGTCCCTTATGTTTACTCTCGTCATACACTGGAATTCTAAACTCATCTATAAAATTTCTGAAAATACTAATTACTGCATCAGCTGCTGAATTTTGAAGCATACAACTGTGAATATCGGTAATTCTATGACTTCTCTTTGCATAAAATCCAATAATTGTTTTGTCGTTTTTATCTTTGCCAACAGGATATTGAGCCTTATTTCGATAATTCCAAGGCTCGTCCATTCCAATAGCAGGCAATATATCAATATTAATAAATCCACCTATACGCTCAATACAGTCACGCACTCTGTTTTGCTTAAATTTAAGCTGTTCAGAATATGACATATGCTGAAGAGAGCATCCCCCGCATGTATTAGAATATGGGCATAACGGAGTACATCTTTCTTTTGATGGTTCTATAATATTTACTATTCTGCCATATCCAAAGCTTTTCTTAACCTTTGTAATAAGAATTTCTGCTTTTTCACCTAGAAGCAAACCTTCAACAAAAACTGTAAACCCTTCTATTTTAACTATGCCCTCGCCCTCTGAACCGAGAGAAGTACATACGGCAATGTATGTTTTGTTTTTCTCAATTGCATCTACCATATATTCACCTATTAATGGGTAATTATCTCCACATTATCCTGATTTTTTTATAATTCGCTGTAATTTAGCAGTATTTTTTTGTATTTGCTCTCCACAATCGGCAAGTATCTTTAATACTCCGTCTTTCTGATATTTCTGCCAAGCATCTTCTGATAGCCAGCCCATGGTCCTGTCGTTGAGTCAGCATCTATAAATTCCTCAAAAACCTTGCTCTTTGCATCCATATCATCAGCACAGTGAAGTATATGTGCTTCAAGAGTTTTCGGGAGTACCGGTGAACCATATTCATATTCACCATGATGAGAAAGAATGCAATGCTTAATAATAGTCTTTAATCTATCAGGAAAACCATCAATAGAGTTGGCCGTTTTTTCAGTAAGTTCAGCACCAATATATATATGCCCCAAAAGCTGTCCGTCATCAGTGTAATCATTGAGTGGAAATTCAGAAAGCTCCCAAAGCTTTCCTACATCATGAAGCATTGCAGAAGCAATAAGTACATCTCTATCAACATAATTATATTTATCTGACATAAAATCACATATCTGTGTTACAGACAAAGAATGCTCCAAAAGTCCTCCCCAATAGCCATGGTGAACGCTCTTAGCGGCAGAATGAATAGAAAATTCCTTAAAAACAAAGGTGTTTTTGATAAATATCTTTTCCAGAAGTTCTTTTATATACGGGTTTGTAATTTTTCCAATATAACCTGTAAATTCCGTCCACATTGTCTTTATATCCTTTTGTGTAGAAGGAATATAATCAGAAGGTTCATATTCTCCCTCTCTGCTTTTTCTTACTTTTTTTACATTAAGCTGAATTTCATTATTGAAAATTTGTGCTACAGCATCAATCTTAATCATATCGTTTTCAGCAAAAGACTGAATTTCATTTCCAAGATTCCATACCTTTGCATCAACAGCCCCTGTTTTATCTGCAAGTTTAAGTGAAAGGTATGTCTTGTCGTTCTTAGATTTAAAAGACTGTCTGCTCTTGCACAGATAATGTTCTACAATCTGCTCCCCATCATGAATTTCATTGATATATTTCATTTTTCTCCTCCTAATCCTCTGCCAGCTTAAGACTGAACTTAAATTCTGCACCGCCCAAATCAGAGTCCATACATGTAACAATCTCTCCGTGAGCGTTTATTATTTCCTTGACTACAGAAAGTCCTAAGCCACTACCTGTTTTATCCAAACCTCTTGATGTATCCGATTTAAAAAATGCTTCAAAAATGTGCCTTTTATCATTGGCAGGTACACCTTTGCCGTCATCACTCACACATACAAATATCTTATGCTCATTTTTAGGCATCATTGTTTCTATTTCTATTAGTCCATCAACATCTGAAAATTTCACAGCATTATCAACCAAATTATGCAATACTCGGTGAATTTCTTCCCTATCAGCCTTTACATATGTCTTGCCCTCTGCGAGTATCAGATGACAATTAAGATTTTTCTCTCTGAATCTGTGCTCAAATACATCTAAAACATCCCGAATAAGACCATTTATGTCAAATTCGGTTATATTTAATTTAAGCACATTTTCCTGTGTATTTCCCATATCTACAATATTTGTGGCAAGTACTGAAAGGCGCTCTGTTTCTTCAAGAATAATATCCAGATAATAATTATACTCATCCTCAGCAATTATTCCATCCTTCATTGCATTCAAAAAGCCCTGTATGCTTGTCAGCGGAGAACGCAGGTCATGGGCAATACTCGCAACAAAAAGCCTTCTGTCCTGATCTCTTTTATCAAGGCATTCAGCCATATAGTTAAAACTTTCACTCAACTGACCAATTTCATCACTTGCTTTAACAGCAATTCTTCTGTCGTAATTACCATCGGCAATTATTTGTGCGGCCTTGTTCATCTCAAGCAATGGTTTTGTTATCCTTCTCGAAAGGATATATATCATAATAACGGCAAGAATCATGCCGACAATTCCTGATAAAAACAATATTTCAAAAACACCGCGTATTGTTTCCTGAATTTCCGGCACCGGTGAACAAACAAATATGCCACCGTATATGCTTCCGTTGGACTTAATAGGATATCCAACCGTCATCATATTTTCAGAGAACATGCCACTGAGCCTTCCCTGCACCGTTACAATATTTCCATCCAAAACGCCGCTTATTGTTTCATCAGTAATTGACTGCCCAATCCATTCCTCATTTATTGAGGATGATACTACCGAAACAGCCCCATTACTGTTCATAAAAAATATACTTGATCCTGTATAATCCTCTATAATCTCAATCTTATTTTTAAGCCCCGTAATATCAATAACGCCACTGGAAACAGCCTTAGCATACTGCAATACAATTGAATGTGCCTGCTCAGTCAACTCGGCTTTTTTTTGATTGAAGTAATAATTACTGCAAAAATAGTATACCGAAGCTGTCATTATTCCCAGTGCAAGCCCAAACGTAATTATATATGCTATTGTCTGCTTAAAAAAAAGTGAATGCTTTTTTCTGAATTTCCCCATGATGTCACCTGCTTTCAAATGTTACTTTGTCTCAAATTTATACCCTACACCATGAACAGTTTTGATTGTCCATGACTCATCTTCCCTATTGAGTTTCTCCCTTATTCGCTTAATATGTACATCAACTGTTCTTGAATCGCCTACATATTCATAACCCCATATTTTATCGAGAAGCTGTTCTCTGGTAAATACCTGATTTTTGTTCTCTGCAAGAAAAAACAGCAGTTCAAGCTCCTTTGGCGGAAAAGGTAAGCTCTCACCACGATATACAACCGTATAGTCATTAAGACTTATTTTAAGATTTACAAAGTTAACAGACTTATCCTCCTGCTTATCAATCTTACTTTCACTTCTTCTCAAAACTGCTTTAACCCTCGCAACCATCTCCTTGGGTTCAAACGGCTTTACAATATAATCATCTGCACCCATTTCCAAACCAAGTACCTTGTCAAAAGTATCACTTCTTGCAGTTAGCATAATAATAGGCACATCACTCTTTTTTCTTATTTCTGTACATACCTGATAGCCGTCCATTCCGGGAAGCATTATATCAAGCAAAATAAGTGAAGGTGCAAATGTGTAAAACTCGTCAACAGCTCGTCTGCCATCAGCCACCTGTCTGGTTTCATAACCTTCCTTGGACAGATAAAGTGAAATGAGCTCTGAAATATGCTTCTCATCATCAACAATCAGTATTCTTGTCTTTTCCAAACCGTTCCTCCTCCTTCAGCACGCTGCCGATAATGGCCTGTACTCTCTGGGGCAGTTCCTTCTGCTCCTCCTTTGACATATCCTTAGTTTCAATAATTGGGTGATATGTCAATCTGATTTCCGCAGGCTTTATCCAGCCGTGATTATCCTCATATATTTCATGTGTTCCGTCTATTGTAAGAGGCAAAATCGGTACATTCGATTTTGTGGCAAGCTTAAAGCTGCCTCCCTTAAACTCAAGCATTGGACCAACAGCCCTTGTTCCCTCAGGGAATATTGCAAGACTGCAGCCTGCATTTAATCTCTTTATTCCCTCAAGTATTGTCTTCATCGACTGGCGCATGTCACTTCTGTTCATAAATAAGCAGCCAAGCTCTTCCATCCATATTTTAAGAATAGGTATCTTTTCCAACTCAACCTTAGCGACAAAAGCCAATGGTCTGCCTATGGTTGAAAGCACCGCAAACACATCTGTGTCGCTCTGATGATTTGCTATAAGAACAAAATTTCTATCCTTTGGTATATTCTCAGCGCCGGTAACAATAACCTTTGAGCCTATATCCTTCATTCTTCCTTTTGCCCAGTTGTTTGCAATCTCCCCTACATATGCATCTCCGGCAGCCAGTCCTTCTTTTTGCCTTATTGCATCTGCCTTTTTCAGTCTCGGCGTAAGGTATAAAACCGAAACAACTGTTTTTATATAAACCTTTATCGTTCTGAAAAACATATTAATCCTCCTAGCTTATCCAATGCTTACGCCATATTCCTTTTCTAATATAAATGGAATATGTTGTTGCAGAGATGATTGGGCCCAGCACCCATGTCACAGCTATCCCTCTTAATCCCAGCGGAGTATAACCGCTTAGGAAATAAGCAACCGGTATTTTAAATACATACTGAAGACACAAGCTGTTTAAAAGTACGAACCCCGAATTTCCGCTTCCCTTCAAAAATCCCTGCACAGGATAAGCAAGGGCATAGCAGAAATACATAAAGCATGCTATTTTTAAATATTGTGAAGCAGTCTGTATTATAGCTGCTTCATTTGTAAATATTCCCGTAAGTAAATCCGGAAAAAAGAAAATTATAGAAAATACAAAAAACACATAAACAATTGCAATTTTTCTTGCATCTTTTATTGATGCAAGCGCCCTGTCCTCTTTTCCAACTCCAAGATTTTGCGCCGCTATTGAAGCAACGGCATCATTGATTGCAGAACAAGGAAGAATTGCAAAGCTATCCAGCTTCACTGCAATTCCGTAAGCAGCAGAGGCTGTAAGCCCAAATGAATTTGCCATCCCCATCACACAAAGGTTTGAAAAATGAACACTTACCTGCTGTGCCGCACTGGGAAATCCCGTTGCTGCAAGCTGTTTGGCAAGCCTAGGCTCAAAGCAGTATTCCTTAGGTGAAAAAGTTACAATATGCTTTCGCCTTCTGAAATATATTATACCCATAATAAACGAACAGCCCTGTGAAATAACAGTTGCATAGGCGGCACCCCCTACATCTGTATGAAGTATTCCCATAAATATGTAATCAAGAACTATATTTATAAGTGTTGCCACTAGCACAAAATACATTGAACTTTTAGAATCACCAAAACCCCTTTGCAATGCACATATCAGATTATAACCTATTGTGAAAAACATTCCCCCAAAAATTATTCTTAAATATTTTTCTGCATAAGGAAATGCTTCAGCAGGAGTTGCTATGAGCCTTAATATTGTAGGTGTAAGCAGTGTTCCAAGTAGCGTAATTATAACAGCCGCTGCAAAAAATATAGTTATTGCTGTGTTTGCGGCTTTTTTAAGAATATTTTTGTCACCTTGTGCCACATACCTTGATATCAGCACGCTTACTCCAACACCAAAGCCGGATACAGCCATAAGCATTACATTTACAACAGGCCCGCTTACCGAAACTCCTGTCATTTCCTCAGTACCTATGAATTTTCCCGTAAAATACATATCGACAGCGTTATACAACGCCTGCATAATGTTTGAAACAATCAACGGAAACGCAAAAGACAGTATATGCTTATGAATACTGCCCTCTGTCAAATCATTTGACAAAGCCATTTTTAGTCCTCCAATAATTCTGATGCAGTCCGCAGAATTTTAATCAATTCTACAGATTAGTAACGCTTTTTCCTCTGATGCAAAAAACCGTTACAGATTATTATATAACATCTGCAACGGCGAAACAACTATAACAGGCATTAAATTAGGTTAAGAAAATTATAAACTACAGCTTCCTTTATTTAAATAACAGTCCGTTTGCATAATAAAATCACAAACGGACTGTCTCTAAAAATACGGTTCAGCTGTTAACCGTATTCATTATTCAGTTTTAATCAGATAGCATATTTTTTTATAGCCTCAGAAACTTTACTCATCGGCTTACTGTAAATAAGAACAAAGTCTACGCTATAATCTATAGATATCCTTTCTAATATCTCGCAAAAATTCACAACATCTTCATCGGGGATTGAAGAGATGATATTTCCCAAACCGTCAATAAATATTTTTTGTATATCTCCATTCTGAGAAATAATACCATAAATAAATCCTATCATAACTTTATAATCACAAATCTTATACTTGGAAGTTTCAACAAAACGAATGCCGTAATGCAAATCGTACATGTGCCTGTTGTCATCATCTATGAAAACAACATTGCCATCAACGTTCTTTGAAGCTTCATTAGCCAATTCAATGAGCTTCTTTGTTTTACCCTGTCCTTTTTCACCTGCAAGAATCTGAATCATGGTAATTCCCCCTTTTAAGTTGTAAATATATAGTTTTAGCCGGCAAATTAATCCGATAGATTTTGAATATGAAATTCGTAGTCTATAATTATATAATTCTTTCCAAAAACATAAAATCCTCTTTTTTAACTTAAAATAAATATCAAAAATATAAACATATTTTAATGTCGTTTTTTGTTTAACATATACCTATACTTTTTATTTCTTCGGCATATAAACCAATTTCTTATTACATTTATTAGTTTACTCACTTATTCAATTATTACACCGAAATTTTATTTTTTATTCACATACATAATCAAACCAATCCCATACTGCATCTGCAAGCTCTCTGGCACTGGGATTTTCAATTGTATCTTCTGTTGCAAACATTGTCACAAAATCATGATAGAGTTCTCCCTCAACAACAGCATCACCTGTTATAGTATAGGTATTTTCCTCGTTTTCGACATTTTCGATATATTTCCCTATGAGTGTAACGTCTTCACCCTCAAGTTCTATTTTATTAGCTCCTTCAGTAATATCCTGTTCAGTAAAATCATATCTCATATTTATATCACCTCCTCTTTGATTTTATCACTCATTTATGCTATTTACAATTTTATTGTTGTACTTACATAAAAAAATGTTATACTATATTAATTAGATTGAGAAACAATAAAACAATATGTGTACAAAAATACACAAAGGCATCTGTTTAAGTTTCATGAAATACATTTTTGGAGGAACACAATGAATTATATCGTCTTTGATTTGGAGTTTAACCAGTCCTTTGACTTTAAAACAGGTTCGCATGTGAAAAGCAATCCCGAATGCCCTTTTGAAATTATTCAAATCGGAGCTGTAAAGATGAACCAAGATTTTCAAAACATTGGTGAGTTCAACTTCTATATCAGACCTGTCATTTACCGCAGACTGCATCCTTATGTTGAAAAAATCACCGGAATTACACAAGAAATAATGGAAAACGGAATTCCTTTTGAGCAGGCATACAACGATTTCCTCACATTTGTATCTAAAGATGACATTCTCTGCTCATGGGGAAATGATGATATCAAATCTCTTTTCAGAAACGTACGTTATCACAAATTGTCCTCATCAAAAATTCCTGACAGATATATGAATATACAAAGCTTTGCAACATCTTATCTCAATTATGAACCGGGCAAGGCAATAGGCCTTAAAAATGCTGTTGATATGCTTGGAGTAAATATAGAATCAGATTTCCACAATGCACTTAATGATGCTACTTATACAGCAGAAGTATTCAAAATCGTCTGTCCCGAAATACTTGTTACCGAAAAATTCAAGCCTTCTGACATCAAACGTGTAAAAGAGTTATGCTCAAAGAAAAGGATTAATACCAAATCTTTATTTAAGTATTTTTCTCAGTCTTTGGACAGAGAGCTATCGCCTGAAGAACGTGCAATAATCAAGACAGCTTATAAATTCGGAAGAAATAATACATATGACTTATAAACAGACAGCAGGCGTTCATTCACCTGCTGTTTTTAACTCTACCCTGCGTAGGTTGTTTCTGAGTTAATTGTGTGCTATTGTTTTACATATAAAAGGAGTTAAAAGGAGTTGATAACATGCTGAATTATGTAACAGGCAATACAATAAAATCCCTGCGTGAAAAAAAGAATTACACACAAAAACAGCTTGCTGACATTATTAATGTCAGTGATAAAACAATATCAAAATGGGAAACAGGCAAAGGACTTCCTGATATATCTCTGCTTGAGCCTCTTGCAAAGTCACTCAGCGTATCTGTTGCTGAGCTTCTCTCAGGTGAATATGTAACAAACATAAATCGCTCAGGCAATATGTTAAGAAGCAAATTTTATGTCTGCCCGATATGCGGAAACGTTATACACGCTACGGGAGAAGGTTCATTCAGCTGCTGCGGAATAACACTTCCGGTACAGGAGGCTGAAGCATTTGATGAAAGCCATTGCTTGTTAATTGCTAGAATGGAAAATGATTGGTTTATGTCAATTGAGCATCCTATGGAAAAGGAACATTATATTTCTTTCTTTGCTTATGTCACAGCAAATAAAGTACAGATAATAAAGCTCTATCCTGAGCAGAACCCAGAGGTACGTTTTCCTATAAGCGGTCACGGAATAATATATGCTTACTGCAACAAACATGGTTTGTTTTCAAAAAGGATTTAACTTAAAGGCATGATGAATTTTTAATCATGCTTTTTTAATTCATATAGAACAGTCACATATATTAATTTCCGGGTTTAACAGGCCAATTATTAGGATTCATTAAATCAGGCTTTTTTTTGTCAATGATGTCAATATAAAAGCCCACTTTTTTGTTCAGATATTCAAGCCTCCTCTTGGCCTCTTCCAACTGTTCTACCGCCGCATCTCTTTGCTTTGCAATAATTTCGTATCGGGCTTCAACTGTAGAATCTCCTAAAATACTCAACTCTTCATATTCTTTTATTGAATCTAAAGACATTCCGCATTCACGAAGGCATTTTACACTTGTAAGCCAATTAACCGACTCTTCATCAAATACTCTGTGTCCGTTTTTATCTCTTTTAACATTAGGTACAAGTCCTCTGTCAGTATAATATCTTATTGTATGTTCGCTCATACCCATTTCTTTTGAAATTTCTTTTACTGTATACATATAAAATCCTCCAAAAAGTATTGACTTAGAGTTACTCTAAGGTGCTACTGTTATTGTAACATAAAAATTAGTAACATTCAAACTAGGAGGTATTATATATGGATTATTTAGGAAAAGGTATACCAAAGCTTGGCTTTGGACTTATGAGATTACCGAGGATTGATGAGAATATTGATATTGAACAGGTAAAAACAATGGTTGATAAATTTTTATCGGCAGGGTTTACATACTTTGACACAGCGTATGCTTATCAAGGATCCGAAGAAGCAATAAAAGAAGCTCTTGTTAATCGTTATCCTCGAGAAAGCTATCAGCTTGCAACAAAGCTTCCTGCTTGGATTGGTGCAAAAAATGCAGATGAAGCTAAAGAAATGTTCTTTACATCGCTCAATCGTACAGGTGCCGGATATTTTGACTATTATCTCCTTCATAACTGCGGAGGCAATAGAACAGAAGTTTTTGAAAAATATAACCTATGGGATTTTGTACTTGAACAAAAAGAAAAAGGCCTCATAAAACATATCGGTTTTTCAATGCATGATTCAGCTGATGCTCTTGATGAATTACTTTCTAAACATCCCGAGGCTGAGTTCGTGCAGCTACAAATTAATTATGCAGACTGGGAAAGCGGATCAGTACAATCGAAAGCCTGCTACGAGATAGCAAAAAAACATGGTAAACCCATTATTATTATGGAGCCGGTAAAAGGTGGTCTGCTTGCAAATCCACCCGAACCTGTAGCAAAAATCCTTATGGAAGCTAATTCAGATTATTCTATATCATCTTGGGCTTTACGTTTTGCAGCTTCGCTGGATAATATTATTACAGTCCTCAGTGGGATGTCAAACATTGAACAAATGGAAGATAATATTGCGACAATGTCAGACTTTAAACCCCTTAGTGATGATGAATTTAATAGTATTGATAAAGCAAGAGAAGCTCTTAATAAAATACCGAGCATTCCTTGCACTTCATGCCGTTACTGCACAAAGGGCTGTCCGGAAGGTATAGCAATACCTGATATATTTTCTGCCATGAACATAAATTTAACTTATAATAATATCGATAGTGCAAAATTTAGTTATAATTGGGCAATTCGTAATGGCAGTCCAGCAAGTAAATGCATATCTTGCGGTCAATGCGAGTCTGTATGTCCCCAGCACATTGACATTATTAATCAGCTTAAGCGTGCAGCTGATATCTTAGAAAATAAATAAGGCAAATAAAAAACGGTAATCACAATTAAGTGATTACCGTTTATATTTCTGTTATTTGCTATTATTCTGCCATTGCGCTTCCCATAAGTGATTCAATTGATGTAACTGTCTCACCTGCAGGAGGAGCTGTAAGAGGGCTTTCTGTTGTAGCTGTAGTAGATGCTTTGAATTCCATGTAAAGCTTCATCATATCAGCCATGCTCATAGTAATTGTAACATTTGAGTTCAAGTCTTTGTCAGAGTTAACGTCCATATCCATTGTCATAACTCCGTCAGAATTCATATGCATTTTTATTGCACAGCCGTTGATTTTATCTCCATCTGCATCAAATGTCATTGCATATGTCATTTCTACGCCGTCTTCATTAACAGTATAGTTTGATTTGTACTTTCCGTTTTCAAGTGTGAAAGCCTTATCGCCCAACATATTAGCAATCATATCATAAGCAGTTTTAACATCATCATAGCTTGAAACGCTGTCAACAGGCATTGCTTTGATTACACTGTTAATATAGCCTTCAAAGTCTCCCTTAGTTGCAAGGTCCATAATAGATTTCATGTTGAATGAAGAACCAGTACCTGACATGCCCATAAGTTCGTTAAAGTCAAGGCTTATCCATGTATTTGCAGGAACACCAATTGTATCAAATATGCTTGATTTAATATAGTAAATTCCGCTTTCCATATTAAAGATAACCTTTGTATCGCTGCTTTCAAGTGCAGCTAACATGGTCTGTTCAACAGCTCCTGATATATCTGTACCTTCTTTAGCAGCCATTGCCTTAACCTGTGTTAAGTCAATCTTCATGTTCATATCAACATTTGCTACAGTTTTACTTGATACTCCTGAAACTGTTCCGCTGAAAGGTACTTTAATTGTTGTAGTAGCTGGTGTTGTAGTAGCTGCTGTTGTAGTAGCTGCTGTTGTTGCAGGCTTTTCTGCTGTTACAGCCTCTGCTGTTGCAGATTCTGGTATTGCAGTATCTGGTGTTACAGTGTCAGTAACTTCAACATATCCGTTAAATGTACCGCTTGTCTTGCTGAGTTCAGGTGTTTTGCTAAGTGAATACTGCATATACTTTTCCATAATTGTGAATGCAGGCTTATCAAAACGATTAGTGTCTACAATAACAACTGTTTTTTCAGTATTATCCCAGCCAATCATATAATCTTCTGCAACAGCAACGTCACGAATTACAGCGTACTGTACAGCATCAATAGTTGCTACATCTACTGTTTTGCCGTCTGCAAAAGCGAGCTTGTCTGCACTTATGGTACCATCAACACCAAGTACAGTCTTAATGTCTGATACTTTAATATATGATTTCCCGTCAATTACTTCTACTTTTCCCGCATACTGCACCCCATTTACCTGTACATTTGCGTTATTAATAGTTGCGGCAAATGTCGGTGTACATACTGAAAGTGTCATTGCAGATGCAAGAGACAACGCCATAAATTTTTTCTTGAAATTCATCATGAATTCCTCCCCTTAATAAAATATAATATAATATATAATAACTTGTTTAAAATCCAAGATTATCATTTACAACAACAATCTTAATTCTCGATGGAATCATCGAAAATCTAGTAATAACAATCTGTCCGCATATTGAATCAAAACCTGAACAGTTGCCGCATTTCCCTGTTTGTGTACAAGGCGTAACCTTACCTGTAAATCGCTGCATATTTATCGGTGCAGCAACATTTCTGGCACGCTCAATTGCAGCCTGTTCTGAATGCATTATTTTATTTATTCCAACAACAACGATTACCTGTTTGGGCCCATAGCAAAGTGCAGCCACACGATTTCCAAGGCCATCTATATTTACAAGCTCACCATCATTTGTCATTGCATTTGTACTCATAATAAACGTATCACACAAAAGTGCCTGACGCTGTATCTCACGCATTTCTTCTGTTGAACCTGCCTCATCGCGATCCATTACATTATATTTTCCTGATCCTTTAATAAGTTTTGTAAGCCCCATGTCACGTATTGTCATAGATCCGCCCCATGAAACCGAATCGCCCTCATTAATCAGGCTTAAAACCAACTCATTTGCTTCTTCAATTGACTGACAGAAATATCCGTCCATACGACGTCTTTTTATTGCTTCTATAAGACCCTTTAAAAGAAGTTCTGAATGACTTTTGCAGATATCCTTTGCGGTAATAACTCTCTGATAATCACTAATATTCTGCTGTGCCATATGTCATTCTCCTTTTCTAAAATATTTTTCCGAAAAAAAAGTTCTAATTTTATTTATATCAGAAGTCATAGACCTTAAAATCATATCCGAAACCACAATTGCACTCATTGCTTCAACTACAACAATTGCCCTTGGAACAATAATAGGATCATGCCTTCCCTTAATCTCAATTTCAGTGTTTTCACCTTGTTTAGTAACTGTCATCTGTTGTTTTGATATTGACGGAGTAGGCTTAAATGCCGCACGGAATAGAATTTCACCGCCATCGGACAAACCGCCTAAAATTCCGCCTGAATTATTAGTGAGTTTTATAACCTCACCGTTCTCACTTCTGAAAGGATCGTTGTTCTGAGAACCTGTCATCTGTGCAGCACTGAAGCCTGCGCCAAACTCCACACCTTTAACGGCTCCTATAGAAAACATTGCTTCACCAAGCATTGCATCCAATTTATCAAAAACCGGCTCGCCTACCCCTGCAGGCACTCCGTTGATTACACATTCTATAACGCCGCCGGCACTGTCACCTACTGCCATAAGTGAGTCAAGATAATCAGCTGCCCTCTTGGCAGCATCATTATCAGGCATAACAAGCGGATTATCAAATCTCTTTGAAATGTCAGATTTTTCCCTGTCAATTTCAATCTTGCCAATTGAAACAGTATATGCCATAACAGAAATACCAATAGAATCAAGCAGTTTTTTAGCAACTGCCCCTGCAGCAACACGAGAAAGAGTTTCTCTTCCGGATGAACGTCCGCCGCCTCGGTAATCACGGAATCCATACTTTGCATCAAAGCCGTAATCCGCATGTCCCGGACGATATTTATCAGCTATATTACTGTAATCGGCAGAATGGTGGTCTGCATTAAATACAACTATAGTAATTGGAGTTCCTGTAGTTTTGCCCTCAAAAACCCCTGAAAGTATTTGAGCAGTGTCACTCTCATTGCGCTTTGTCCCATAAGGATTTGAACCAGGCTTGCGTCTGTCAAGCTCGCTTTGAATATCATCCTCACAAAGCTCAATTCCGGATGGACATCCGTCTATAGTGACTCCAAGCGCTCTCCCGTGGGATTCGCCCCATGTAGTAATTCTGAATAAGGTTCCAAATGACGAACCTGCCAAGGTAATCACCTCTCATTATGCAGTCGATGAAATGCAAATAGTTTTTTTCCAATAATCAGCACTTTTTTAATTATATCACAGATTTTAGTTAAATTTATTACAAATTTACTAATATTTTGGTATAATTATAATAGTCTGATACAAAAGGTGAGCTAAATGAATGTAAATAAGCAAGAAAACGTAATCGAAAGTAAAAATAACAAGGCAATAAAAGAACTAAAATCATTATCTGACAAAAAATACAGAGATGAATTGGGACTGTTTATTGCAGACGGACTTCGTTTTGTAAACGAAATACCTGAATCCGTTATAGTAGATAAAATGATTTTTTCCGAAACTTTTGCAGAAAAATCCGACTTGTCGGCATATGACAAAAAAACAAACACTTTAATAATCAGCGACAAGTTGTTTTCTGAAATAAGTGAAACAAAAAATCCTCAGGGAATAATGGCTGTATGCAAAAAAATCAGTTCAAGGCAAAGGACATCGTTAAAAAAGGCGGTTTCTATATATTAGCCGAAGAAATGAACGACCCCGGCAATCTTGGAACCGTAATCAGAACAGCGCACGCAGCAGGTGCAGACGGCATATTACTTTCTAACGGAAGTGTTGACATTTATAACAGCAAGGTTCTTCGTTCAACAATGGGCTCAATATTTAAAATACCTGTTGTTCAAAATATTAATCTTTATGAAACAGCCGAGCTGCTGCACAAAAACGGTATAAAGCTTTATGCCGCACACCTTAAAGGCCGCAAAAATCATTATGAAGAAGATTATACAGGCGGATGTGCATTCCTGCTTGGCAATGAAGCAAGGGGGCTTTCTGAGCATGCAGCTTCACTTTGTGATGAGCTTATTAAGATACCCATGCCTGGTGGTGCAGAATCACTTAACGCTTCTGTTGCTGCAGCAGTACTGATGTATGAAGCAGTCCGTCAAAAAATGCTTCGATGAATTTTCATCGAAGCATTTTTATAATATTCCGTCTACCCATTTTGTCTCAAGTTCATTCTTTCGATCTTTCCAGTCGGGCATAAGATTATCAAGAACATCATAAAACCTTTCACTGTGGTCCGGTGAAACAAAATGTGCCACCTCATGGAGCACTACTTGGTCAATACATTTTAAATCTTTTTTCATCAGCTGTACATTCAAGCCGATACGGTGTTTTCCAATATTGCAACTACCCCATCTGCTTGACATATTTCTAATATAAATTTCGGGCCGCTTAATGTTATAGTCTTTTGCGAGATAAAGCATCCTTGTCAGAGAATCCTCAAACACCGGTTTTGCAATTCCAGCCAGCCAATCCAAATATTTAGGCTTAAGGTTATCATCGCCGTATCTTGAAAGTATAATTATTTCGCCGCTCTCAATTTTTACATCAAACTTTTTAGCTCTGTCAAAGCTTAGTGTATACTCTTTGCCAAGTATAAATACAGTTTTACCCTCGTAGAAACCATCATCAGGCATAGCTTCCCTAGCCTTTTCAAAATCAGCCATTTTTCGGAAAATCCATTCAGCCTTTTCCTCAACAAAGTTGTCCACTAGTTTGGGCTTTGTATCTAATGGTGCAGAAACGCTTATTTCCCCATCCCTTGTTATTCTAATATTAATATTTTTTATATCTTTAGGAATATATTCGTATTCCATACGAAGACCGCAATAATTAATAGATCTAAACATTTTACCCACCTTGGCACAATAATTTGTATATTTATTTTACAGTTGCTGTCGATTTTTTGCAATAGCAAACAATACAAAAACACACCTGATTGAAATTCATAAAAATTTGTAAAATTTTTGAAAAAGTATTCGTATAAAATATTGTTTATAGCTGTTTGTTCTGGTATACTTATTTCGGTGATAGAAATGTTTGTTTGCTGTTTTACTGGACATAGAGACTTTGACAGAGAAAAATGTCCGGATACTTATTTAAGATTAATAGAAGAAATAAAAAAAGCATACGAAGTTGGCTGTGATTACTTTATAACAGGTGCCGCTAAAGGATTGGATTATGAAGCATCTTTTGCAGTAAATACGCTGAAGGCAGACGGCTTTCCCATAAAGCTGGAGGCTGCCGTACCATATCCTCAGATGATTAACTACTATCAGTGTGCATATACAATTTTAAATTCCGATGTTAAAATATACTTGGGCAAAAACTATACAAAGGATATATTCCACAGAAGAAACCGGTACATGGTTGATAAAAGTGATGTAGTTATTGCCGTATATGATGGAAGAAAAAGCGGAGGAACATATTACACAATGAAATATGCTCAAAAATGCGGCAAAAAACTTGTTGTAATAAATTACTGAGGTGATTTTAGAATGCCACTCATAAAAAACAGTGATATTAAACAATCCGCTTCGTTAAAGATTTCTGTTAAAATATACTCGGACCTTAGAGAAGAATATCTGAATAGCGGTTATGAAGAATTTTCGTATATCCAAAGTGATAAGGATTCTAATATCTCAGCAATTATATTTGCTTTGCCAATAGGAATTGCATACTTTATTATTGCGTCCTTGCTGAATAGAAATGTATTTTATTTTGGTGAAAGTGTATTTCTTATAAATCTTTTGCTTGTATTTGCTTCTACCCCAATTCATGAGCTGTTTCACGGCTTAGGATGGAGTTATTTCTGCAGATACGGCTTTAAAAGTATATACATATATCTGCCTGTTAGTCTTTCCAATGCCTATTGCCACTGTGCAGAACCATTTAACTTTAAAAAATATGCATTCGGAACAATGCTGCCAATGATTTTGCTTAGCATCTTACCGTTTATTATTTCGCTTATTTTTCAGAATACAATACTGTTTTGGTTTTCAATATTTTCCGCTTTCGGCTGTGGATGCGATATTAAAAATACACTAATCGCATATAAGCATAGAGATGAAATATTTCTTGACTATCCATCAAACTGCGGTTTTACCTCGTACAAGAAAAAAGACTGAACACTTATATCAAAGTGTATCAGTCTTTAATTAATTCTATTTAATATTCAGTACTGCTTTTGCAGCGCCATATATGCCTGCATCATTCTCAAGCTTAGCAAGTACAATTTTTGTATCTTTAACAGTTTTAAATGCATTTTTCCTGTAATACTTCTCAACAGCATCACTTACGATATTTCCTGCCTTTACAACTCCGCCTGCAAGTACAATTATTTCCGGATCGACTGTTACTGCAATGTTTGCCAGTGCCGCTCCAAGATACTTTCCAAAAATATCGATTGCTTCCAGTGCATTATTATCGCCTTTTTTTGCAGCATCAAAAATAACCTTTGCACTTACATTTTCGTTATTAAGCAGTGAGCTTCCGCCATTCTTTTCAATAAGTTCTTTTGCCGTTTTAACAATCCCCGTTGCAGAGGCATAATTTTCAAGACATCCGCTTCGCCCACAGTTGCATACTCGGTCACTTGTGCGTTCAGCAATAATGTGGCCTATTTCTCCACCTGCACCGTTAAAACCAACAAGTACATCTCCGTTAATAATAACTGCACCGCCTATGCCTGTTCCTATTGTAACAAGAACCATGCTTTCTCTGTCTTTTCCGCTTCCCATCCATGCTTCGCCAAGTCCGGCCGCATTTGCATCATTGAGAACAACCGTTTTAATTCCGGTTATATTCTCCATTATTCCGGATGCATCAACTTCACTGACCCAGTGAAGATTAACGCTATGCTTAACTTTTCCGCCCACAACAGGACCCGGTATACCCAAGCCTATGCCACTTACATATGCCTTATCTATTCCATTACTATCAAGCATTTTAAATATCTGCTCAGCAGTATCACTAATTACAAATCCACAGTTATTATCCTGCCGTGTTTTTATTTCATCCTTGGCAATCAACTCACCATCATGAGTAAACAGACCAATTTTAACCGCTGTTCCGCCGACATCCACGCCTACAGCAATTTTTCCAGGCTGATAGGAATATTTCTTTTCCAGTTCAAGAAGCTTTTCCTTAACGTCAAGGCCTCCTGCATAGCCTGTCAATGAGCCATCTGCTCCGACAACCCTATGACATGGATAAACTATGGCAATATGATTTTTATTGTTTGCTCCTCCGACTGCACGGCAACCCAATGGATTTCCGACAGCTGCAGCTATTTGAGCATAAGTCGCTGTTTTTCCATATGGTATATTTCTTAGTTCATTCCATACCTTCATCTGAAACTCAGTGCCGATGTTCTCGGTCGGAAAATCAAAATCATGCCTTTTGCCATCAAAATATTCGTCAAGTTCTTCTTTTGCACGTTTTATTAGCTCTGTCTCTTCAATATCATAATCTATTTGAAAAAAAGTAATATCCGAAATCTTTCCGTTATTATCTGCAATGCCGATTCTGCCAATAAATGTGTCATAATAAAATATCTTTTTCATCTCAGAATATCCTCACCAATCAGAACAAATCTGCTATTTTAGAAGCTTCTTCAGCCAATGCATATGCGCCTGCTTCTTCAAGTCCTTCTCTTGTTCCGTATCCATACAGAACACCAATACATTTAACATCACTTTCACTGGCACCAAGAACATCATAATGGGTATCACCCACCATAATAATATCATTCCTGTCTTTTATCCCCATGCTTTCGGCTACATAATTGATTACAGCCGATTTGTTTGCACGAGTATGGTTAAATGTATCTCCGCCCACAAAATCAAAATGTTTAAGCAAATCAAAATGCTCAAGTATTTCCTTTGCCGAATTTTCAGGTTTTGATGTGGCTACACAAAGCACCTTGCCCTTATTTCTAAGCTCTTCAAGCATTTCATTTACACCGTCATAAATATTGCACTCAAATTTTCCTATGGTATTATACCTTTGTCTGTAGGAATCCAACAGCCTGTCAGCAATTTCTTGGTCCACTCCAAAAATCTCAATAAATTTTTCTCTGAGCGGAGGACCAACAAATATTTTGAGTTCCTCACAAGAAGGTGATACTATATTATTTTTGTTAAGTGCATATTCGATTGATTTTGTAATCCCCGGATCTGATTGAGTGAGTGTTCCGTCAAGATCAAAAAATATGTATTTGCAATTAATTTTGTTCACAATAAATCAGCCCCAATATAATAAATATTTAGTCTAATTTATCATTTAATCAACATAAATACAAGCACATTTTATTTAGAGCACATAATCATCTATTAACTCCACCAAATGAAGCGGTGAAGCATTATACCTAAAAAACTTTTTTATTAAGCTTATTACTTCATCCTTGTTTTCACTGACTCCTTCTTCACAGTCAGAATCAGATTCATTTGAAATCATAATGCCATAAACAAATTTATTGTCGTTTTCTTTCTCAAGTAAAAAATAACTGTTTCCTGTTCGTCCCTCGCCCCTGAATAACAATTCGCTTTTACACGTCATCTGACTTTCCCCCCAAAGTAGTATATTCCTATTATTAAATAGGATCTTGAGTATCGCAACTATATTTTATCGATGCAAAACGACAAAAAACCACACTTTTTTGTAGAAAACAGGTAAAAAAATGAAGAAAACCCATATAAAAATGAATTTTCTCCAATATATTGTCGTAATAATTATGTTAACACTATTCGCCTTTGGAATCAAAAATGCTTATATAAATTAGATTAAATAGTTTTCAAGTCGTTTTTCCATTTCATCGTCTGCAGATAATTTCAGTTTTATTCCTGTCTCAGTATGTTCCTCACTTATTATTTCGCATCGAGCATAAATCATGGAAGCAGTTTTTCCATCAGAGTACGGAATAAGCACTTCAATATCCTTTTTAAAACTGTTTATAAGCTTTTCAATGGTTAAAAGCATACCTTCAATGCCATTGCCTTCAAGTGCAGAAATTCTAGCTTCATAGCGTGCATTGAAGTCCCTTGTTAGGGGCAGTTCAACATTTCTGTCCATTTTATTGTATACTGTTATTACCGGCGTATGATCACAGCCAAGCTCCTTTAATGTATCATATACAGTTACCATTTGCTCCTGTCTGTCAATATTTGAAGCATCAACAACATGCAGCAAAATATCTGCGTATTTCATTTCCTCAAGTGTTGCACGAAATGCCCTTATCAGATGATGAGGAAGCTTTCTAATGAAGCCTACAGTGTCAGTAAGCAAGATTTCCGTGCCTGCCGGAAGTTTGAGAATCCTTGTTGTAGTATCAAGAGTGGCAAAGAGTTTATTCTCTGCTAAAACGCCTGCATCAGTGAGTCGGTTCAAGAGTGTCGATTTGCCTGCATTGGTATATCCGACCAACGAAACATTTATTATCCCTCTGCGCTGTCTTCCACTTCTGAGAAGCTCTCTGTGAGTTTGAATATCTTTAAGACTTTTTTCAAGTTCAAGAATTCTGTCCTTAATATATCTTTTGTCAGACTCGAGTTTTTTCTCACCAGGTCCTCTTGTTCCTATACCTCCGCCAAGTCTGGAGAGTGAGGTTCCCTGCCCCGAAAGTCTGGTCAGTCTATATTTTAACTGTGCAAGTTCAACCTGTATTTTGCCTTCATTAGAAAACGCCCTTGATGCAAAAATATCAAGTATCAGCATAGTTCTGTCCATAACCTTTGTATCAAGCATTTCCTCAAGGTTTCGCATTTGAGCCGGAGAAAGTTCATCATCACATATTATTCCGGTTGCATCTGTTGCTGCAATGAGAACCTTTATTTCTTCAACCTTTCCCTTTCCCACATAATGTCCGGGGTGGCGTTTTTCTCGTTTTTGTATTACTCTTCCCACAGTAAAAGCTCCTGCTGTATACACGAGCTCCTCCAGTTCATTAAGAAATGAATCTGCATCAACGCCGTCTTCCTCAACCGCTACAAGTATTACTCTTTCTCCTGTTTTTTCCACATCATAAAGCTTTGTATCCTTTGCCATATTTTTGTCCTCTGTATTATTTATTTTCAATCTTTTTGAAATATTTTTTTCCTCATAAATTCAGCTGCATCTTCAGGCATAATCGGATTAATGTAACTGTTTGTACCATATTCAAACCCGGCAGGATTTCCCATTCTCGGAATAACCCGCATAAACCAATGACCATCATATCCCTTTGGAGTATCCTCAAAGCAAAGATTATAACAAATATCTTTTCTGACAAGCTTTGTACCAACAAGAATATTTTTAAGCATTTGCGCAAACTCAAAAAGCATATCATCGTCAAATTCTCCAAATGAGCCAATATGCTTTTTAACAGCTATATCGCTTTCATAGGACAATCTTGAAGCAAATGGGGAGTAGGCAATAAAATTTTCGCTTTCATCTATAATTCTTATGCCCTTCTTCTTCTCATATTCAACCATAGCACAAATAATACAGGAATCTTTTTCTTCCTTGTATTTCTTCTTATGTTCAATAATATTGCTCTGTTCCCTTGGTATTACCGGTACACCAATAATCTGCCAATGAGAATGCATTATAGATGCACCTGAATCCGGCCCACAGTTTTTAAACACCTGAACATACTTGATATCCTTATCGGCATATATTGCATCATATCTTTTCTTGACTACTTTAAGTACCTCAAATAAATGCTCAACAGAAAAATCATGTATTGTTCCCAGATGTTCAGGAGTATCGACAATTACTTCGTGTACGCCATGTCCCCCTATTACAGTATAAAACCCGTCATTTTCTTTGTCTGTTGTTGACGGTGAAACTGCCGGAAATTTGTTGGGAAATGCCCTAATTGTCCATTCGCCGTCCTTGCCGTTCTGATAGACCGGTTCTGTTGTCATAGATTCATTCCCGGGGCAGAATTGGCAATCCGAATTATCAGTGCTTCTCGGAACATTTTTCTTTATAAAATCATAGGGACGGGATTTTCTGTTGCCTGCAAAAATTACCCACTCACCTGTTAGTATATCCTGTCTTAATTCAGACAAAAAATCACTCCCTCAACGAATCGTTTACTTTACAGTAACATTCTTAATACCGTTAAACACATTATATCTCGCAGGAATAATATCCCCTTGAAGCCTCTGAGACGAATATACCGATGACTGTCTGAAAACAAGGCTGATGTAAGGCAGTTCCTGCGATACATATTTCTGAAACTTGCCATAAGCCTCAGTCATTTGTTCGTCTGTAACAGCAGTATTACAATTTTTAATATATTCATCCATCTTTTCGCTGGAATAACCTATACTGTTATTACCTGTTTCAAACATAAATGAAAAATCATTCACCGGTGAAAGTGTCCAACTGCCGACCAATATATCAAAGCTTCCGCTTTCAACTCTTTGTTTATATGTTTCATAGTCAACACTGTCTATACTTATCTCAAAGCCAAGAACTTTCAGCGAATCCGCAATTATTTGTGCAATCTGATTTCTTTCATTATTCTCTTTATTTACAAGTATAGTTGCAGATAGTTTTCCACCATCTGTGTTTTCTCTTACAGATGAGCTAGTCCTAAAACGCCATCCTGATTGCTCCAACAACATTTTTGCGGTTTGTATATCATAATCATAGCCGTATACATTTTTATCATAAAGCCATGAAGAAGAACTTATAGGTGAATAAGCTTTTTCAGCATTCCCCAGATAAACGCTTTCAATTATACTATCCTGATCAACAGAGTATGCAATAGCTTGTCTGATATTTCTGTCGCCGAAAATATTGTTATTAAAATTAAAACCGATAAAGTCATAGATATTTGTCACATAGTTGGTTTTATTTACTCCAACGGCAGTACTCTGACCTGCCAGCTCAGTTTCATCCGCAGGTAGCAAATCAGATATACCCTGCGAAAAAAGATTTATCTGCGTACTTCTGTCCTTTGTCATTGTAACCATGACTTTTTCTACCTCAGCCATGCCCTTAAAGCAGTTGAGTGAAGCAACAAGTGAAAGCTGCTTTGCCTCAGCAAGGCTATCAAACCTGTATAATCCGTTTGTCAGAGCTGTATTTGGACTATCACTATCCACAGCATAGTCTCCGCCATAAAGTGTTCTGCTTATTACAGGAAATGAAAGGTAGTATATATTATTTCCGCCATCGTTATAAAAAGTAACCGTCATTGAATAATCACTTGATACCGACCAAGTTTTTATATTATTTGAACAGTTTTTATAATATGATGCTTCAGCACGATCAATAGTTTTTAACGAATATGCTACATCATATGCCGTAAGACTTGAACCATCAGAAAAACAAACATCATTTCTTAAATTCAAAGTTAAAACATTGCCTTCATCATTAAACGACCAGCTCTCGGCTATGTTCGGTTCAGCCTTCCCGTCGCTTCCTATATTAATAAGCTTCTCATACATTAACGAAAAAACATTATTAACCGTTTCATCTGTGTTAAATATCGGATTAAGACTCCTTACTACGCTCATAGAAAGGTTAATAACATTTTCACTTTCTCCTTCAGTTGTTATAGGTGCACCCTGACCGGTAACATTTCCCTCAACAGTTTTGGTTTCAGATGAAGAACATCCGGTCAGCAAAAGCAATATAGCGCTCACAAGAGCAATAGTTTTTTTCATTTCACAGCTCCTTATGATATCTGTTGTATGCATCGTTATATTTCAAAGTTTTAAATACATATCCATCTGTTTCAGCATAAGGGACATTATCAAGAGTTTCTCCGTCTAAGCTGTATTTCTCATCTTTGAGCCATTTATTGACCGTTCCGCAGCCTGCATTATAGGCAGCCAAAGCGGTTGATAGATTGTCATCATACATATCAAGCAAGTATCTCATATACCAGCAGCCTATACGTATGTTCATATCAGGGTCATACAGCATATCATCACTATAGCTTTCAATTTCAATAATTCCTGCTGCCCATTCACCTGTTTCAGGCATTATCTGCATCAATCCTCTAGCGCCTGTCTTTGAGCGGTTATTTTCATTAAATCCGCTTTCTGCCTTTATTACGGCAAAGACAACAGTTTTATCAAGATTATATTCTGCAGAGTATTTATCGACATATTCAATGTATTTTGTTGGATATAGTATCTTAGGAATAACATATACCCTATACACAAGTACAGCTGCAATAATAAGCATAAACAGCCTCATCATCGCTTTAATGTTTTTTCTCATTATCAAACCCCATTTACATTAATTCATCTAGCTGCCTTTCAACATTTTCATCATCAGAGCTGTTATTTATTATAACTGCTCCTAAGTTTTTGTATTCTTCCCACGTTTTTTGTGAGGCAATTCTGTCTTTTGCCTGCTCTTCACTTATGCAGTCACGCTCCATAATTCTTTTTTTCCTCACAGAGGAATCTGCATAAACAACCCAAACGTCATCACATATGTCCACAAGTCCTGCCTCTGCCAATAAAGGTGCATCAATTACAACAGCACTATATTTATCTGTTTGAGCTTTAACCTTGTCAATTATTTTTAAAATTTCCTCACTTATGTATTTATGAGTACATACATTAAGAAAAGCCAATTTTTCTTTATTGGTAAACACAATGCTGCCAAGCTTACGGCGTATTATCTCTCCGTTTTCATCAAGTATTCCATTCCCAAAATACTCTACTATTTCGTTATAAGCAGGCTTACCCTTTTCAATTATTTCATGGGCAATCGCATCAGTATCAATTACATAAGCACTTCTTTGTCTGAGTCTGTCGGAAACGAAACCCTTACCGCTTCCCGTGCCTCCTGTAAGTCCTATTATTTTCATTTGTATCACCTTATTAATTATCAAAATTTATTTTGCCTCATACCAGCTTTTACCGCTATGTACATCAACATCAAGTGGAACACTAAGACTTGCTGCATTTTCCATTTCTTTTTTTATAATCTCAGTAACTTTGTTAAGTTCTTCTTCTGCCGTTTCTATGAGAAGTTCGTCATGTACCTGAAGAATAAGTTTAGATTTAAGACCTTCATCCTTAAGCCTTCTATACACATTAATCATAGCAATTTTAATTATATCAGCTGCACTTCCCTGAATCGGCATGTTCATAGCTACTCTTTCACCGAAAGCCCGCTGATTAAAGTTCCCCGAGTTAATTTCAGGAACTGGACGCCTTCTTCCGTAAATGGTTGTAACATAACCCTTTTCTGATGCCTCAGTCACAGTATTATCCATGTATACCTTAATATTAGGATATTTTGCAAAGTATCCGCTAATGTATTCTTCTGCTTTCTTTTTTGTAATTCCTAAATCTTTGCTTAAGCTAAATGCACCCATGCCGTAGATTATTCCAAAATTAACGGTTTTTGCATCACTTCTTTGTTTTGAAGTAACTTCATCAAATGCTGCATTAAATACCTGCGAAGCCGTAAGCCTGTGTATATCCTGTCCTTCTTTAAAAGCATTTATAAGTGTTTTATCATCTGCCATATGTGCAAGCACACGAAGCTCAATCTGTGAATAGTCTGCATCAACAAACAAATAACCATCCTTCGGAATAAATACCTTTCGTAACTCTCTTCCAAGTTCAAGCCTTACAGGTATATTCTGAAGATTTGGCTCTGTTGAGCTGATTCTTCCTGTAGCAGTAATTGTTTGATTAAAGGTTGAATAAATTCTTTCGGTTTTCTTATCCATTACGGCAAGAAGTCCGTCTGCATATGTACTTTTAAGCTTAGTCAACTGTCTGAAATAAAGTATCTTTTCTACAACAGGATTATCAGCCATAAGGCTTTCTAATACCTCCGCAGCAGTTGAATACCCTGTTTTTGTCTTTTTCCCGCCCTTAAGTCCAAGCTTTTCAAAAAGTATAACACCCAACTGTTTTGGAGAATTAATATTAAATTCTTCGCCTGCAAGAGCATAAATTTCGGCAGTTACCTCATCTATGCTTTTTTCAAGTCCCTTTTGATATACCTCAAGGGCAGATCTATCCACCCTAATTCCCTCTTTTTCCATATCTGCAAGTACAAATATAAGAGGAAGCTCAATATCATAATAAAGTGAATGCTGTCCGTTTTCGCTTAACTTTTCATCAATAACAGGTTGGGACAGAAATGCTACCTCAGCCCTTTTCACTGCAATACACTGTTTCTCATCATCTGAAAGTTCAAAAATGCTTCTTCTTGACTTTCCCTTGCCCAGTATTTCCTCCTCAGACTTTATCTCTTCACCAAGATATTCACCTGAAATATCATCATAATGATATGTACTGCTCATTGGATTTAATATATATGCTGCAATTGAAGTGTCAAATTGAAGTCCATTGTATTCACAGCCGATTTTTCTTAAAAACGCCATGTCACTTTTGCTGTCCAATGCAATTTTAGGGTATTTGTCTAACCCAAAATAAATTTTAAGCTCGTCAATAAGCTCATCTTCACTCAAACAGCTGTTAACTTCTGCCCAAGCATTGACATCGGAACAGGCAAAAGCTATACCGGCAAGCTTATCCCCTTCGCATAAAATTGAATATGCCGATATACCTTTTAGCTTATTTATAAAGTTATGCAAATCATCTCTGCCTTTAAGAAGTAAAACATCTGTTTTTTTCTCGTTTGTTTCACTTTTTACTCTATTTAGCATACTCTTAAAGCCCAACTGTTTAAACAAAGAATAGGCTTCATATGAATAATCCTTATTTGAGTCCATCTTATTAAAATCGTATTCTACAGGTACATTAAGGTCGATTTCAACAAGTTTTCTGCTTAATCTGGCCTGCTCAGCATACTCTGCAATATTTTCAGAAGCTTTTTTAGGCTTAATATCTGCAGCATTGACAATGGCATTTTCAATATCACCATATTGCTGTATTATTTTAACAGCCGTTTTCTCACCAATATTGGGTACACCGGGGACATTATCTCCTGGATCACCCATAAGCGCTTTAACCTCAATAAACTCCCTAGGTGTAACGCCGTATTTTTCTTCTACCTCAGCAGGTCCGTAATCCTCAACCTCTGTCTTGCCTTTTATTGTCTTAGGTATTCTAACCTTTATATTTTCGGAGCATACCTGCAAAAGGTCACGGTCACCGGAAACAACTATTGCTTTCATACCCTTATCCTCGGCTATTTTGGCCATTGTTCCCAAAATATCATCAGCCTCGTATCCTGCCATTTCAAAGCAGGTTATGTTCATGGCATTCAGCACTTCCTTAAGTATGGGCATCTGTCCTCTTAGTTCCTCGGGCATGCCCTTTCTTGTTCCTTTATAATCTGAAAACATTTCATGCCTGAATGTGGGTGAGTGCACGTCAAAGGCAACTCCGACATAGTCAGGCTTTTCTTCATCAAATAGCTTGAAAAATATATTCATAAATCCGTAAACACCGTTTGTATATCTGCCTTGTGAATCCGTAAGAAGTGGAACACCATAAAAGGCTCTGTTTACAATACTGTTTCCGTCTATCATAAGCAGTTTTAATGATTTTGGGGACATTACTTTTCCTCCCTGTATGTAAGTATTTCAAAAACACTTACCATTCATATTCATTTTTATATGCCAATATAATATAAGCAATTTTATTAATAAATCTAATTTTAATAATACTTAATTATACATCATTTTCCTCACAATCACATTACTTTTTTAATAACTTTTATTCTTTTGAAGGTTTATAAATTGTAAAATTCTTTAAAATCTGCAGGCTTTTATATGCAATTTAAAAATATATAAAATTTCGTAACAAAAAACAATCAACTACATATAGTGTAGTATGTATTTTCTGCAGCGGAGGTTAAATCTATCAATGAAAAATAAATCTTTTTCTGTATTAAGCACCATAGGCTCTTCATTACTGGTTGTTGCTCTTGCCGCAGGCTGTTCATCAGCTAAGAAGAGCACAGACAAATTAACAACTGTCAGATTAAATGAGGTTGTACATTCTGTATTTTATGCACCGCAGTATGTTGCACTTGCTAACGGATATTTCGAGGATGAAGGCTTATCGATAGATTTATCTGTAGGTCAGGGCGCAGACAAAAGCATGACTGCTTTACTTTCAAACTCAGCAGACATAGCACTTTTGGGTACAGAAGCCGGTATATACATTATCAATGAGGGCAAAGAAGGTTATGTTAAAACATTTGCACAGCTCACACAGCGTGCCGGCAACTTCCTTGTTTCTCGTAAAGAAGAACCAAATTTCCAGTGGTCTGACCTTAAAGGCAAGTCAGTAATCGGCGGACGACTTGGTGGTATGCCTGAGCTTGTACTTGAATATGTACTTAAGCAGAATGGGCTTGAAATCGGCAAAGATGTTGAAATAATCAATAATATCTCATTCGAATCTACCTCGGGTGCATTTGCAGCCAATGTCGGTGATTATACAGTTGAATTTGAGCCTACAGCAACCTCTCTCGAACAGAAAGGCATCGGTCATGTTGTAGCTTCTCTTGGAACAGAATCAGGCTTTGTACCATATACAGTATATATGGCAACTTCAAACTATATTGATGAAAATCCTGAAATAGTTCAGAAGTTTACTAATGCAGTTTACAAAGGCCAGCTTTGGGTTGACCAGCATACGTCTGCAGAAATTGCAGCTATTATTCAGCCTTATTTCTCAGAAAGTGATGTTGATACTTTGACAGGAATAATTGAGCGTTATAAATCACAGGATACTTGGAAAACAGATCCTATTTTTGAGGAAAAGAGCCTTGAGCATATAGAAGATGTTATGGAAAACGGCGGAAAGCTTGACAAACGTGTAGATTTTGACAACTATATTGATAACTCTTTTGCTGAGACAGCAGTCAATACCGTTAAATAACATAATAATAAATAACAATAAAGGCGTATCTATTATAATTATTAGGTACGCCTTATTTTTAGTCTTTTCTTTTTTAAAGTTCACTTATTGCTCGTTTCATATCTTTAAGTATCCATCTCGGGACACTCATTTCCTCAGCATCATCAATACTTAACCAAAAGTATGCATCATGCTCATCGCTGAGCAATACTTCTCCGCCTTTATATATGCATAAATATGTACATATAGTCATATGAAGCTGGTTTTTAATCACATCAAAAATCCCAAGAGGTTTAACTATTTTCACCTTAACGGATGTTTCCTCTGTTATTTCCCTCAAAAGACCTTCTGTACAGTTTTCATGAAAACGTATGCTGCCTCCAGGCAAATCCCACGCTTCATTTTTATACAAAAGACTTGTTTTCATCTCATTTTCGCTGCGTTTGAGCAAAAGCACTTTATCGCCGTTGACAATAACTGCTTTTGCTGCCAGTGCAAATCCTGATCTCATTTACAGGCCCCCGATTCATTACTTTGATGTTGCTTCCTCTAGAAGTCTGATGAGGTCTGCTTCATCAAAATTATATTTCCTGTTACAGAAATGACATGAAAGCTCTGCCTTTTTATCTTCTTCAAGTATATTTTTTAAATCATCTTTTCCTATTGAAATAAGTGCTTTTTCCACCCTGTCTCTTGTACAGCTGCAGTAAAACTCTGTCGGGATTTTGTCTGTTATGGTAAGTCCCATATCACCGAGTACTGCTTCAAGAATCGTCTCAGGCGTTTCGCCTCTGTCCAGAAGCTCTGTTATATATTTTAAATGTGTAATTCTTCTTTCAAGTTCCTCTGCCTCATCAACAGTAGCTCCGGGCATTAGCTGAATAATAAATCCGCCCGCGGCCTTAATTGATGAGTCGGTATCAACAAGTACCCCAAGTGAAATTGCTGTAGGTATCTGTTCGCTTTTTGCAAAATAATATGTTAAATCCTCTGCTATCTCGCCTGATACAAGTTCTGTTTTGCCCACATAGGGCTCTTTAAGACCTAAATCCTTGATTACTGTAAGGTATCCTTTTCCGACTGCTCCGCCTACATCAAGCTTAACAGGAGATTTAGGAGGTATATCAACTTTTGGGTTAAACGGATATCCCTTAACTCTTCCTTTGCTGTCCGCAGTGACAAGAAGACCCTCAACGGGGCCGTCACTCTTTATCTGCAAAGTAACCATATCATCTTCGCCTTTAAGCATAACCCCCATCATAGCACCTGCTGTAAGCAGCCTGCCAAGTGCAGCAGATACAACCGGTGTAGTGTCATGCGTAACCCTTGCAGTCTGGACGGTCTGTCTTGTTGTTGCAGCAAAAGCTCTTATAAGGCCATCTGCTGCCGTTGCTCTTAATATATAATCACTCATTAATGTTGTCCTCCTTTTGTACTTCTCTTGCCACCACATAAATACGTTCACTGTCATTCTTTACAGGCTCAAACGTAAATGCATCATATGCAGCTTCAAATTTTAAACCGCTTTGTTCAATAAGCGATTTTATTGTATCCAGGCTGTATGCCCTTTCGTAATGTTCCTCATCAGTACGGTCATATGAGCCCTTGCAATTTTTCACAAAAAAATTCAGATAATATTCATTTATCTGCTCGTCTTCATCATAATAATTTTCCCATATATAAGCCGCATCATCGGTTATCTCCGAAAATGTATTATCTCCGTAAATATTCTTAAATTTATATTCTGTGTTCAAATCAAATATAAAAAGTCCATTAGGATGCAGATAGTTATTTACCAGTCTGAAAACAGTCAGAACATCCTCTTCGCAGGTTATATAATTCAGGCTGTCACACAGGCACACAATGCAATTAACCGTGCCATAAAGCTCAAATTCACGCATATCCTGGAGCAGAAAAAGCACATCAAGATTTTCATTTACCGCCTTCTGTCTTGCCTTAGAAAGCATATCCTCTGATATGTCGATGCCAATAACATCATAACCTTTTTTTGAAAGGCGAAGCGAAATATTCCCTGTACCACAGCCAAGATCACAGACAAGCTCCGGTTTTATATTAAATTTTTTCCACAGCTTCCCAATATACTCCACCCATTCATCGTAATCAACATCACTCATAAAAAGGTCATACACTGAAGCAAAGCTTTCATAAGAAGACATATTTATCACCTAATAATTTCTATATAACTGAATAACTAATTAAGTATAAATAATTTACAAAACATTTGCAAGTTTTTCGCTAAATATTTTCCTCTCTTTTCCTCATTGCACGTTTCTTGCTTGAGAGTTTTCCCCCAATGGCTCCGCTTTCCCTTGAAGTTAGGCTTTTCCAGCCTGTTTTTTTTATTTTTTCTGTTAATCCAAGTTCCTCTGCTATTTCAAACTTCATTCTTCCTTCAAAAGTTGATAAATCGAACAGCGGTTTTTCTTTGCCTTTTGTATTTTTCATTATTTTTCCCTTCCTTTAATATATTGTAATCAAATATAAGATTAATTCTCGTTCCATATTATTTACATATTTATGTATATTTATAAGTCCTACTTCTAATTCGGTTGACACTGTACTCGTTTGGTGATAATATTTAACAGTATATAAATTTCAGACTTTTATTAGTAAAATTTTTGTTTGTTTTGTATCGGAACTATTTATTTCAATTTATATAAAATGTATAAAGGAGTGTATCGCATGAAGAAAGTAAATCTCGCTGTTGTAGGCGCTACAGGTATGGTAGGCAGAACGTTTTTAAAGGTTCTTAAAGAGAAAAACTTTCCTATTGAAAATCTTTATCTCATGGCTTCCAAACGCTCAGCGGGCTCAGCTGTTGAATATGACGGAAAAGAATATATTGTTGAGGAGCTTACAGAGCACTCCTTTGACAAACCGATTGATATTGCACTTTTCTCTGCCGGAGGCTCTACAAGTGAAAAATTTGCACCTATTGCAGCTGCTCATGGCGCAATCGTTGTTGACAACTCGGCTCAGTGGAGACGTGATCCTGAAGTTCCTCTTGTTGTTCCCGAAGTTAACCCCGAAGATATTTCATGGAATCACGGCATAATAGCAAACCCCAATTGTTCAACAATTCAGGCTGTTGCAGTTCTCAAACCTCTTGACGACAAATATAAAATAAAGAGAGTCGTATATTCTACATATCAGGCAGTATCTGGTGCCGGCGTTGCGGGATGGAGCGATCTTGAAAACGGACTCAAGGGTGAAGCACCTAAGAAATTCCCTCATCAAATTGCAGGCAACTGTCTTCCTCATATAGATGTTTTCATGGAAAACGGCTATACAAAAGAAGAAATGAAGATGATTTGGGAAACAAGAAAGATTCTTCATAATGAAGACCTTAAAGTAACGGCAACAACGGTTCGTGTACCTGTTTTCAGCAGTCATTCGGAATCGGTTAATGTTGAGTTTGAAAACCCTATCAAAGACATTAATGAAGTAAAGGAGCTTCTTGCAAACGCTCCCGGTGTTGTTCTTGTTGATGATCCCGAAAACAACGTATACCCTCTTGCACTTGATGCAGCAGGAACAGACGAAGTTTATGTCGGACGTATTCGCCTTGACGAAAGTGTTGAAAACGGTATTAACTTATGGGTAGTTGCTGACAATATTCGTAAAGGTGCAGCAACAAACGCAGTTCAAATTGCAGAAATTTTAGTTAATTCAATGCAGTAATTTAATTTTTCCATACAGAAAAACTTTATTTTATAGCGATTAATTAGGTTGGAGGTAATAATACATGTCAATTTTCACAGGTTCAGGCGTAGCTCTTGTAACACCTTTCAATGCCGATGGTTCGGTTAATTTTGATAAACTCAGAGAGCTTATTGACTTTCATCTTGCACATAAGACGGATGCATTAATTATATGCGGTACAACTGGTGAAGCATCAACTCTTACTGATGAAGAACAGGTTGAGTGCATTAGAGTTACCGCAGAGCATGTCAACAAAAAAATACCCGTAATTGCAGGTGCAGGCAGCAATGATACACTTCATGCCGTTAAACTCGGTAAAGCATGTGAGGATGCCGGCGCAGATGCCATTCTTCTTGTAACTCCTTACTACAATAAAACTAGCCAGAGAGGTCTTATTGCTCATTATAAAACTGTTGCTCAGGCTGTAAATATTCCTATTATCCTTTATAACATTCCAGGCAGAACAGGTATGGGAATTGCACCTGAAACATGTGCTGAGCTTTCTAAGATTCCAAATATTGTAGCAGTAAAAGAAGCCAGCGGAAACATTTCAGAAATCGCTCAGGTTGCAAAACTCTGCGGCCCTGACTTTGATATTTACTCAGGTAACGACGACGAAGTACTTCCTATTCTCTCTCTTGGGGGCAAAGGAGTTATTTCTGTTACAGCTAACATCATTCCTGATGAAATGCATGATATTTGTGAAGCTTACTTTAACGGCGACACGAAAAAAGCATGTCAAATCCAGCTTGATATTCTGGGACTATTTAATGCAATATTCTGTGAGGTTAACCCCATTCCAATAAAAGGCGCTATGAATATGCTTGGATACAATGTAGGTGAATGTCACCTTCCGCTTTACGAAATGAGTGATGAACACAAAGCATTTGTTGAAAGTGAACTTAAGAAATACGGTTTAAAGAAATAAAGAGGTAAACTTATGATAAAAATAATAATGCACGGAAGTTCGGGTAAAATGGGGCATGTTGTATGCTCAATTGTTAACGAAGACCCTAACTGCGAAGTTGTTGCAGGCATTGACCCTTCTGGTGTAGGTATAGATTTTCCTGTGTTTAAAACGGCTGCTGAATGTGATGTTGCCGCAGATGTAATAATTGATTTTTCTACTGCTGCAGCTATTCCTGCTTTGCTTCAATATTCGCAAGAAAAACATATACCCGTTGTTCTTTGTACAACAGGTTTCTCTGACGAACTTAACATACAGGTTAAGGAAGCTTCAAATAAAGTTGCTGTACTTAAAAGTGCAAATATGTCTGTAGGTGTTAACCTGCTTTTTTCACTCGTACAAAAGGCAGCGCTTAAACTTCAGGATTCCGGCTTTGACATAGAAATTGTTGAAAAGCACCACAACCAAAAAATCGACGCACCAAGTGGAACCGCTCTTGCAATTGCAGATGCAATCAACGAAGTATCTGATAACAGATATGACTATACCTATGACCGTTCACAAATAAGAGAAAAACGTACTAAGGACGAAATAGGAATACATGCAGTAAGAGGCGGAAACATTGTCGGCGAACACGAAGTAATCTTCGCAGGCAAAGACGAAATAATAGAAATAAATCACAGAGCAATGTCAAAAGAGATATTTGCAGTGGGTGCTGTTAAGGCAGCTAAATATCTTGCAGGCAAACCTGCAGGCTTCTATACAATGAAAAACGTGATGGAATAAAACAAAAAATTAAGCAGTTGATTATTAAATCAACTGCTTTTTATTCTCTTATTCTTCTTCATTCAACTCTATCTTAGACAATGATACCTCATAGGCCGTTCTTTCCTCAGTATCATCATTTTCCACTTTTTTTAAATAACTTCTGCTCTGTATTCTACCCCACAGAAGAACATTACTTCCAACCTCTAAGCTGCCTGCAAACTTTGCATTTCGTCCCCAAGCTATACAGGGTATATAATCACTTTTTCCGTAATTTCTATTAACAGCAATCAACATATCTGCAATTTCTCTGCCAAATGGAGTTGTCCTATAAACCGGTTTTTTGCAAATAAAACCGTTAAGAAAGATCTCATTAGGATTATTGGCTAATTCTTCATCAAAGCTGATTGAACGAGCAAACGCAGTCAGCACCAATTTGTTTTTCTTAGAAGAATAGTGGTTATAGCTTCTAAGCTGGCCGAGTATTGTAACACTCATTCCGATTTTTAAACTGTTTATATCAATCAATCTGTCTGATACGGTGACAGGCAGTATATCATAATTATCGCTAAGTCTTCTCACCTCAAGTTTAAATATATAAAACCCTTCGCCGTATACCTCGTGACTGAATTCACATTCCTCAGCAATGATACCCGACAGACTTACATAATTATTTGATTTGATGTTCTCCATAATGTTTTTCCCCTCTCCCTTTTTCCTTTTAAATGCAGTCGAAAATCAAAAGACATTCGCTAATTTATTGTATTCAAAAAGTCGATTTTAAGAACATCAATCATTAGAAATAAGTGTGCTTGTCGTCACTGTTTCTTCAATATCTCCTGTTATTGCTGTTGTTATAAGGGAAAGGACCTCCGAAATCGGATAATTTACTCCACGTACGTTTACGGAGAACTCCTGCGGTTCAATAACTCTGCCTGAAAGCGTGCGTATTCTGTGCTGAATGCAGCACTGTATCGTTTGGGTACCATCCATATTTTCCCCAATCGATGATATGGTTACACCGGCTCTGCTGGTTACTCCACAAGTAATCTTTGTTATACCTGCAGACAACATAATATCTTTCAATCCTGTACAATCATCTGCATTTATTATTGCATATCCATTATACTTTAAGTTTATATAACAGCTTTCTGCATGAGAAAAGAAAACGATAATATCAAACTCAATAAATGCATCAGAAAAGATATTAGTGATAAAAACCTCCTTACCCATTGCAATTGCTTTGAGATAAGCAATATCTATAGCTTCCTCATCACTTAAGCAAATCTCAGTCTGTATTTCTGCATCAAAATATCTCTTTAGTAACTGTTTAATGAAACTTTCAGTTTTTTCTCCGAAAACGCCAATACATATCATAGGAAAACACCTCATATACAGTTTCTTATTTCAGCGTAGAATTTATACAGAATTTTAATAAAAAAGAAGCCTTTGCATAAGGCTTCTTTTTACTAGCGTATTAAATCTCTTCGGCATGCTTCAAAAGTAGTTCTCTAATACGCTTCGCATTACTTTCAAAAGAGATTATGCTGATTGATATATTCTTTTTGGGCATTATAAGACAAAACTGACCATAGTTTCCATAGCATAAATAAGTATCTGGAATATGAGACATCCAAAACTGATAACCATATCCATATGTTTCCTCTACAGTGTCAAGATCCCCAATCGGAATACTATCGACCTGTTTTACTGTTGCTTCACGCATGTACGCTTCTGATACAATCTGCTTTGAGTTATAATTTCCGTAATTGAGAAGCAGCTCACTAAAGTTGCCAAGTTCATCTATATTCAGATAAAGACCGTTGGCTGCGTGTACATGTCCCTTTGGGCAAAGCGTCCAATCGGGATTGCCAATTCCTATTGGCTCAAAAAGTCGGTATCTCAAATATTCAAGAAGGTTTTCACCGGCTCTTCTTTCCACCATACAGCTTAAAATATAAGTGTTAAAATTACTGTAAATGAATCTTTTCCCCGGAGCATACGAGAAATCGGCATTAAAAAAATGTTCAATCCAGTCCTTAACAACATATCTCTCCTTGCTGTCAGCAAAAAACAAAGGATGTTCTAAACCACTTGTCATAGTAAGAAGATTCCTAACCCGAATATTAAGCAAATTATCCGATGCATTTTTAGGAATATACTCCTCAAAAGCATCACAAACAAATTCGTTTAAATCAATTAGTCCTTCATCCAGTGCAATTCCGACTCCGGTGGAAACAATACTTTTGCTTACAGAAAACATATTTAATCGAGTCTTGTTTATTGGACGTTTATAATCACCTGTAATTTCACCATTTTGATGCATTTGAGCATATTGAACACATAAACCTTCTGCCTTTAAATCGGCAACCAGTGAATTAAATACTATATTCTCCTCCATTTTGTACTCCCCTCAAACCCACTCAAATTTACACATTATACACTTCCTTTATTTTATCACCAGATATAAGCATTTTATATAGCAAAATTCAATATTTATTATCTTTCATTTTAATAGAGGCATAAACCCCGTTAATTTGTTTACCTTCTTCTTTTCTCCGTATACAGCTACCCCTAAATAAGTGTATTCACGCTCAGGTACAGATGCCGCCTTAGACGTATATTCGCTGTAAACATTACAGCACTGAGCCACATCCGAAAAATCGGATACAACTAAATCACTGAAATTGGGACTGTATAACTGTTTCCTCAGTTCTTTTAAACTGTCCCTGCTGCCTTTTAACATCACAATTGGGATTGTTATAATGCCCATATGTATTTTATTTTCAGCATCCATTACATTCTCCCCAACCATTTCAGATATATGCTTCCCTAATGTTACACCCAAGATTGCAGAGGTATTGGCAATTACCCCGACCGGAAGCTCAGAATCAATAACCATAACACATTTCATATTGGAATCACTCATTTTGAAGTTCTCCTTTAGTTTTTACAGATACCCTATTTTCGGAAATAAACAGCCCCGCTAAAGTAAGAACTATTCCCAATAAAGTAAATCCGGTGATTTTTTCCTGCAATACAACGACTGAAGTAACCAAAGTAATTACAGGAACCAAATAAATATACACACTTGTTTTTACAGCACCCAATGTTTTAACTGCTGAATTCCAAGTCACAAAACATAGCGCTGATGCACCCAGTCCCAAGAATAATATGTTGAATATATTTATAGGTTGCACAAGAGGTTTTGTGTTAAGATTAAATTTAAATATAAACAAAGCCGGTATTATAAACACAAGTCCGTAAAAGAAAATTCTGCGCGTTGTTTGAACCGTATTATAATTAAACCCACTTATCTTCTTTGCCAATACCGAATAGGCAGCCCATACAACAGCCGCCAATGCTGCCAATACATCACCCAGTGGGTTAAGCTTTAAAACATTTTGTCCGTTAAAACTAATAAAATAAATACCGGCAAGTGCTATAATAAATCCAACAAAAAATTGAACTTTAAGCTTTTCACCGTTTAAAAATACTTTCGCAAATATGGCTGTAAAAAACGGAGCTATTGAAATAATTACACCAACATTGGATGCAAGTGTGTATGTCAAAGCCATATTTTCAAGCAGATAATATAAAGTTACACCGCATAAACCCGCAGCTGCAAAATACAATTCATGTTTACTATCCTTAATTATCAACCTATGCGGGCATACAAGCGACAGTGCAATAAAGCCTATTACAAATCTTAGAAACAGTATTTCAATCGGTGTAAACGATTTCAGCAGTATTTTAGTTGATATAAACGTCATGCCCCAAATAATAATAGTAATAATTGCAAATATATGACCTGAAATTTCTTTTTTTCTATCCATGGTATTCCTTTCCAAATAATAATTCATTCCGTTGTATCCTTAAAAATGTTCATGTATTGCTTCGGTGTCAAGCCAATAAATTTTTTAAAGAAATTTGAAAAATGGCTCTGATCGGTAAATCCAGACAGCAAGGCCACATCAATTGGTAATACGCCCTGTTCCAACAGTTTTTTTGCCTTATCAATTCTTATCGTTTCTAAATAACAATATGGTGAAATTCCCTTTTCTTTTGTAAAAGAGCGCAGTAAATAGTATTTGCTTAGTCCGGTAAGCCTGCTTAAATCGTTTAACGTAATATTTTTCATGTAATTTTTCTCTAAAAATTCACAAATTGTCTCGGTTTCAATGCTTTGTTGTGATTTTGGCAACAGCTTGTCCTGCTGCGTATATTCTTCAATTAACTGCTCCAAAAGGAAAAAAAGTATTTCTTCTTTTCTGAAATCTTTTTCCTCCTGCATTATCATTAAATGAAGTTCCTTTAGCTGCGTAACTAGTTCGCTGTGAAAAACAACCTGTGATGTAAAATAAGGCAGATAATTTCTGCCTGTTATTTCAAAAACAGCTTTACGCATAATTTCAGGCTGAACATTTATGCAGCGATAATCCAGCGTTTTGCCGTCAATTTGTTCACACGTATGGCTGTCTCTAGGATTAAACAGCAGCAAATCTCCGGGCGCAATTGTATATTCCAAGTTTTTACACGTTAAATGTCTTTGACCGTTTTCAATAAAGCCTATTACATAATACTCATGGAAATGGTTTGGAAATTTTTGCATTATCCCTTGAAAATGATAAGCTTCCAACATCAACTCTGTATCATATTTCACTGTCCTGATTTCTTTATCCAATAATTCACCCTCTTTCTTAGCTGCCTTAAGTCAGTATACTACAGTACAGGGAATCTTTCTTGTATGATATTGCTCTGTGTGCGTACATAATAATATGACATATTTTGTCGTATATTACTTCATATTTGCCTGTTGGATACTCCGCGGAAAGTCTATTGGTTCCACAGCTGCTATTTTCCCGCATGTTATACCTCACAAAAGTCATATTTACAAAAAAAGTACTAATAAACTCTCATAAAAAATATTTCAAAGCTTTATCAACACACAAAAATCTACGCCTGTAAAAATTCTGCAATGAAAAAATGCTGATTTCTACAGCTTTTTTTGAAATCTCCGAATTATGTCGAAAAAAACAATCCACAAATTTCTACAAATATAATGCATTTTCACCCAAAATATACTAAAATATATTACGAGGTGAATCAACATAATGGATAACATAATAGAAACTAGAGAAAGTTATACTCTTATCGTAGCATTATCAGATATGAGTGAATCTGCAGATATATTCACATATTTGTCAAACAAGAGAAGCGTACTTTCCATATCAGTTAAACGTGAAATTAACGACGGTTCAGAAGTTGATTCAGATACCATGATTCAGAGTAACCAGTTAACACCTTTAAATCATTCCGGAGAGTTCACACAATCTATCCTTAGAAGGCTTGGCATCGTACCAAGTCTAAATGGATATACCTATTTAACAGATGCAATCAACTACGAACTTACAAGTGTAGAAACTAATGTGAGCATTACTAAATGTATTTACCCGACAATAGCTAAAAAACACTCTTCATCTGCGGCAAAAGTGGAACGATCAATAAGGCATGCAATAGAAGCAGCTTGGAAACACACTGATACGAAATCATTTGAACCATTCTTCGGCTGCCGGATTAATAAAAAACCGACAAATGCTCAATTTGTATCAGCGATTGCAGAATATATCAAAGAAACTGAACCAAAATATATTGACTATATTAGGAGCATAGATGATAATTGATGAATAATTATTGAAACTTCTTCGTTACCCGTTCAGAACGAACCGGCATCATATTACAACAATAATAATGTAAAGCAAAGCACAGGGGTCAGTGTCCCCTGTGCTTTGCTTTACGTTTAGCCTGTTTCAGTTCAAAATACTTATTTTTTTCAGCTTCATTTTGCTCACGTGAACGAATTTTATGCTCAATTTTTCCTTCTTCATGCTGCTTCTTCAAAGCCAGCTGTGCTTTTGTACCAATCCCTGTATTATGCAGCTGCTTATTTATCTCTCTCTGCATTCTTTTGGGATTAATATGCTTTTCATCAGCAGTCTCTGATTCAAAAGACGGACTAAATCTTAGCTTACTCCAATTTTTCAGCATAAAATCATAGACCTCGTAACTCTTTGGTTCAGCGCCAAAAGTAATTTTACAAACCTCATATTTGCAATTATACTCTCTTTCATATATGCCTACCCAAAAAGGATCCTCAAAAAAAACCGTAAATTTAAAAACTATTTTACACACAGACTTTCCTCCTTTTAATTGCATATCAAAGAATGGACAACCAAGGAGGCAGGTTACTGACAGTTTTCACTGCGTCCGGACTACCAACCGGAACTGTGTTTTTATCTTTGTATTTATATTTTAAATCATAAATTGTCTTAGTCAAGAAATATTAAAATAAATAATCTGACTCTTCTGCTAATAGTATATTACATATTATATTTTGTTTTTAATTCACTAAGCATTTCTTTATATCTATCATTGATTAACACTGTTTCGCTTTTGCCAACCCCAAGAGTACTATTCCACTGAGGTGCATCTTTTTTCAGTGTTTCTTTAATTTCATCCTGCCACTTTTTCATCAGTTCATCAAATTCAACTTGATACTCGGCACACCAACCCATTTTGTATCCTCCTGAAATTACAGTTTGTCAAGTAAGTCTTTTTTCTTTGCTTCATATTCATCCGATGTTATCAGCTCCTTTTCATACATCTCCTTGAGCTTTTCCATTCTTTCCTCAATTGAATCTTCATTTGATGTATCTGCAGTATTGTCACCATCGTCCAACTCAATCTCATGAGAAGGAACACCCTTTTCAGTAAAGGCGTTTAATGCATTAGTAACAGTAATAACAACAGCAAATAAAGTCCATATTATTCCGAAGGCCCCAAATGAAGGAATAACAAAAAACAGACCAATACAACAAAAAACCAAGCCCATAATAAATCCCATTGTTGACTGGGTTTTTCCCGGCTTAACACGAATTCTTTTACTCATAACTGCTCATCCCCAAATCAACTATTTTCTCTTTGAATTAATTATACTTAAAATAATACCTATTGCAAACATAATTATAGAAACAATCAGATAAATATACTCTTTATTAATAATAAACGAAAGCAAAAAACCTATCCCCATGTAAATAGCAAGTGAAGCAAATGTTTTCATATTTATTTCTCCTATCACACAACTAAACCATCTAAATTTTTCTCTTAAAAAAATACTGATTATCACTCTCAGAATAATGGGTTTCAATACTGAATAAGTCTGAAAAAACATTCTTTTCGTACATTTCCTTAGGCGTACCCATATATAAAAGTCTGCCGTTTTTCATTGCCATTATTCTGTCAGAGTAGGTCATTGCAAGATTAAGGTCATGAATTACCATTACAATTGTTTTCCCGTCAGACTGCATCTTTTTTATAAGGTTCATAAGCTCCAGCTGATAGTTTATATCAAGAAATGTGACAGGTTCGTCCATAAAAACTATTTCGGTGTTCTGAGCAATCATCATAGCTATATATGCCTTCTGTTGTTGTCCGCCTGAAAGTTCTGAAATGCTCTCATCCGCAATATCAAAAACTCCTGCCATTTTCATAGCTTCATCTACAATCTTGCTGTCTTCTTCGGTATATTTTCTTGGATACCCTAAATAGGGAAAACGTCCGTGAAAGGTCAGCGCTCGTACAGTTAGCACACCGGCACTTTTCTGCTGTGACAATACCGAAACCGCTTGGGCTCTTTTGCCGGGATTCATTTTATGTATATCCTCACCATTTACTGTGACGCTTCCGCTAAATGGCATCTTAAGTCCAGATGCAGTTTCAAGAAGAGTTGTCTTTCCGCAGCCATTAGCTCCGACAATTGAGACGATTTCACCTGTTTCAATTTCTGCATTAATATCAAACAGAACCTGTTTTCTGCCATATCCGCCATTAATATTCTCAAACTTTATCACCGTGTCTGCCTCCCTTTTTTTTCATTATAAGATAAATGAAGAAAGGTACACCAATATAGGAAATCACAATTCCAAGCTGTATTTCATATGGTGAAAACAAAACTCTGGAAAGCAAATCACATACAGTCACAAAAGCTCCGCCAAGCATTGACGCACCAATAATCAGTCTTAAATTTCCGCTTTTTATAAAGTATCTTGCAATATGAGGAACAATAAGACCGACAAAGCTTAAAAGTCCTGAAAAACTTACAGCTACACCTGCCAGCATTCCGGATGTCATCAATACAGCAAACCGTATATGCTTCACATTCATTCCAAGACTTCTTGCAGTTTTGTCACCTAACGCAAGAATATCAAGTTCATGACTTAAAAGTATTGAGAGCAGTATTCCAACAATTATATATATCCATGCAGGCGTAAGCTTTGCAATTGTAATTCCTGCAACTCCGCCAATCCTAAATGCATTTGCTCCTGTCAGTGCGTCCGGATAAAACGTTGTTATCGTATTAATACCGGCATTAAGCAAGCTTCCCACCGCAACACCTGCCAGTACAAGTGTAATTTTTGATGCACCGTTTTTACGAGCTATCAAATAAACTACAGCTACAGTAATCATTGCACCAAGAAATGCAGCTGCAGGAACAAGCCACGCATCGTATGGAAAAAGAGCCATTGAAAGCACTGCAAAAAATCCTGCACCCGAATTAACGCCTATAATGCTCGGTGCGGCAAGCGGATTCTCCAATACAGACTGTATGATTACACCGGATACAGACAAAGCACTTCCAGCCAGAACAGATGCTAATACCCTCGGTATTCTTACCGCAGTAATAATCCTGTTGTTCACAGTATTTTCGGGTGAAAAAACAGCCGAAAAGAACTCAGAAACAGGAATTCTAACAGAGCCAAAGCAAACTCCTAAAATAACAGAAAATATAAGCGCAGCAAAACATATGAGCAGAAACAGACGTTCATTATTATTTCTCCGGGTAGAGATAGTTTGCGAGAATCTCATAACTTTCACTCCATCTTGCGTTTGGCTTATAGTGGAAAAGTGCTTTGTCAAGTATTATATATCTTCCGTTTTTAACTGCAGATAATTCGTTCCATGCCGGATTTGATTCAATCTCTGATTTCATGTAATCAATAGCAGCTTCATCAGATGATCCCATTGTTGTTACAAAAATAAAGTCAGGGTCCTGCTTAATTATTTCCTCCATACTCAAATCCTCAAGCAGAGATGGCTGCAAATCCACAATATTTGTGCATCCAAGCTCAGCAAGCATATGACCTGTCATGGAAGTGCTGTCCTTTGCTTTTGCTCCGGTTGAGAAAGCTCTTATAAAAAGAACAGTCGGCGATTCTTTCCCCTTGCAAGAAGCTATAGTGCCATCTATTTTTTCCTTAACATCAAGGCCATTTTCCTTATATAAGTCTTCTCTTCCTGTGATATCAGTAAAAAGGCTAAGCATATTAAGATAGTCTTCAAATGTTTCCACATTAAAGTAAGCAACATTTATGTTTGCAGCCTTTAACGTATCATACAAATCAACCTGTTCTTTTATATTTGCAGACATAATAACAAAATCAGGGTCAAGCGAAATAATTGTTTCCGCAGAAGGGCTATGCAATTCCCCAAGATTAATTACATCTTCGGAAATACCCTCTCTTTTTTCATCAAAAGTATCCTGTGTTACTCCCCCAAGCTCACCGCCTGCAAGAACCCAGGTTTGCGCAAAGCTTCCCATGCACACTGCTGTATTTTTAGGGTTATTAACTGTTACTGAATGTCCAAGCGCATCTGTAAAGGTTACCTCACTAGCTTTCGCACTTTCATTTGTGCTTTCGGTAGCATTCTTATTCTCGTCAGGTGATTTTGATGTCGAAGAGCATCCGCCAAGCAATAATGTTGTCATCAATAGAATTGTTAAAGTTTTTATTGTTTTTTTCATATTATTCTCCTTAAAATAAATAAACTGCGTTTTCTATTATAACAGTTTAGTCGGATTTTTACCATAAAAAAAGATGCTGCTTCCTTATTATAACGCAAAAAGCCGATATTATTTTTAATATCGGCTTTAAAAATTATAACTTCTTTTCAGTCATCTTAACTGCTTTATTAAAGAAATCCTTATCTCCGAAATTTCCTGATTTCAGCACCAACCTGATGTTTCGGTTATCGGTTGGTGTCATAACAGGAACGCCCGGAGAAACTGATTTTCCTATCAGGTATGAATTAAAACCAAGTTTTTGAGTTATTGCACCGGAAGTTTCTCCGCCTGCTACTATTATTCTCGTGTATCCGTTTTGAATAACAACATCGGTCAATTCTGCCATTGCTGTTTCAAGGCTTTCCGATATTTCCTTAGCCCCGTGCCTTTGGTTATATATAACATTTTCCGGTCCTTCAGAACTATAAATAAGCACCGTATCATCTTCATTCTCAGCGACAAAATTCCATAAATCTCCGACTGTAAGCTTTTCGTAAAGCAGTCTTATGGCATCAATCTTGAATGCTTTTCCGCCGTCAGATATAAATTTATCACATTGTGCTATTGTCGTTTGAGAACAGCTTCCCGCAATTATTATGGCTTTGCCATCTGTTGTAGAGTCATCGTTTTCATCTGCTTTTTCTCCTGCGCCTCTTCTTGCAAGCTCTTCTATAATACCGGAACCGCCTGTAATAAGCTTTAAAGAGTCAAAAAGCTCTGCAATTCTTTTGGCATCACTTTCATTCACATAATCAGGAACAATGTAATATTTCCCTTCCTGTGCCTCAAATGCATTAAGTCTGTTCCAAACCTCCGAGTCGTCCTCCTGCATTTCCTCCAAATCAACGTTAATGCATGGCCTTTCACTCTGAGGTCTCATAAGTTCAGCAATTTCACTATCCCACATAGGATTAAGAGGATGATTTCTCATACTGCTTTCATTAAGAGGAACTCCATTAACATAAAGCCTGCCTCTTTTAACAGTCCTTTTGTTAACAGGAAGTGCCGGACATAATATTGTTTTATTTTCACCTACAGCGTCCATAAGCGCATCACAAACCGGGCCTATATTTCCATTGGGAGTAGAGTCAAATGTTGAACAATATTTATAATAATACTGTTTAGCATTAATACTTTTCAGATACTCAAATGCGTTGAGTGCTTCCTCTACCGCCTTATCTTTATCAATACTTCTTATTTTAAGCGCTATTACAACTGCCTTTGTATCATTATCAGGAATGGTTCCTGCTTTTGGAATGCCATTATACAATACCGTTTTTAATCCGCCTTTTTTATAAAACGATGCCGCATCCGCTGCTCCTGTGAAATCATCGGCAATACAGCCCCATAAAATTGTATTCATAACACACTCTCCTTTAGCAAACCATTTGTCAATAATGATACATGAATAATACATAATATATAAAATTTTATTTATTAGCAGCCCATAAGTGTCGGATCAATGTCTCCTCTTGGGGGAACTATACACAAAAGCTCCAACTTTTCTGTGTCAGATGAATTATAAAATCTATGTGGCACATTATTAGGAACGTGTATCCACGAACCATGCTCAATTGGATATTCTTCTCCGTCAATAACAAAAAACCCCTCACCGCTTAAAAGCACAGCCCAATGCGGCCAATTATGTACATGCTGATCCTTCTCGCCCGCTCTTGGCTCAAGTGTCCAGCATCTCATTACAAATTCACTGCTGAAATGTTTAGGTCCAAATACTATTTTCTTTGTCGCATGTTTAATAAAATTACCCTTTGCATCAGGTAAATCCTGTATCTTTCCTACTAAAGGCATATCTTCCATACTTATCCCCTCCATACAATCCCAACAAAATTATATATAATATATTTTAACTCATATGTAAAGCATTATCAAATAATATTTACAGCAAAAAAGCCCACTCAAGCATTAAACTTAAGCCGGCTTTTTTACGTTTGCAGTCAGAATTACATTTCGTCCCAGTTATTGTATACGTTTCTAACATCATCGTCATCATCAAGAAGATCAAGAAGTTTATTCATCTTCTTAATATCTTCATCGCTGTTAAGAACAGTGTATGTCTGCGGAATCATTGTAACTTCGGCATTCATCATAGGAATACCGTTAGCTTCAAGAGCTTCGCGAACTTTCTCAAAGTCATCAGGTGCTGTTGTTACCTCATAACAGTCTTCCTCAACACCAAAATCCTCTGCTCCGGCCTCAACAGCCATCATCATAAGCTCGTCCTCATCCGTTTCGATTTCTTCCTTATCTATAACGATAAGACCTTTTTCATCAAACAAAAATGAAACACATCCGCTTGTACCCATGTTTCCGCCGCCCTTAGTGAACGCATTCCTAACATTAGCCGCAGCTCTGTTTCTGTTATCAGTAAGAACTTCAACTATAACAGCAACGCCATTGGGTCCATATCCTTCATATGTGATGTTTTCATATACAACACCGTCACCTGCTCCGGCCGCCTTTTTAATACTTCTGTCAATAGTATCATTGGGCATATTGTTAGCTTTCGCCTTTGCAATAACTTCTCTGAGTTTTCCGTTGTTGTTGGAATCTGATCCGCCCGACTTTACAGCAACAGCAATTTCACGACCAATCATCGTAAATACTTTTCCCTTAGCAGAATCATTTCTCTCTTTCTTGTGCTTAATATTCGCAAACTTTGAATGTCCGGACATTAAAGTTACCCCCTAAAAATTGAATTACATAATATTTTATCATTTTTTAAAAGGTTGTTCAAGAGAAAATATCGTTTTGTACTAATTTAGACAGTTAATATATTTTGATGAAATTTGTATATACCTTCAAAGCATCTTTAATTTTCTGCACCGAACAATGTTCATTTATCATATGCGCCAACTTATACTCTCCGGGACCGAAACCAATTGTCGGTATTCCCATTGACACAGGTGTAACAGCATTGGTACCAAAATCCCAAAAGTCATAATTATCAGGGTAATTTCCAAATACAGATTTATATGCCTCATTCATTTTCAATGTAAGCGGTGCATCTTTGTCTATTATCCACGGATTATGCATAGGCTGGTATTCAATTTTTTCTCCTGTCCAAGATGTATGATAGAGCGTACCGATCTCCCAATGAGCATCTTTTCCGTCAATAAGAAAATCCATCTCTCTCTTAACCTTTTCTGTGCTTTCGCCAAGTGCAAGTCTTCTGTCAATGTATATTTCGCACTCGCTTGGCACAGCATTAAGCGATGCAGTTTCACATGATATATCAGACAGCACAATCGTTCCATGTGCGCCTTCTTTTCTGCTTAACTCTTCGTTCAGCATTTCAACTCTGCTAATTATTTCTGCCATCTCATAAACGGCATTTTTACCTTTTTCCGGAGCTGAGCCATGTGCTGATATACCATGAGTTTTTATCCTTATCTGTGCCTTACCCTTATGGCCAAGAGTAATTGTATTGTTGCATGTCTCACATATTATGCAGCAGTCAGGTTTAATTCCATACTCGCTGTAAAAGTTTTTAAGGTTTTCTCCGTCACAGTACTCTTCGCAGACAGAACCCGTTACATAAATTGTTTTATCCTCTGTATATCCCAAATCTCTGGCATATGCAGCAGCATATACAGCAGTACAAAGCGCCGATTTCATATCAACCGACCCTCTTCCCCATAAATTGCCGTCAACAATCTCTCCTGAAAAAGGAGGAAGAGTCCAATCAGCTTCGTCATTTACTCTGACCGTATCCATATGGCCGTCAAAATGAATTATTGTTTTTCCGTTTCCGATTCTTCCTATAACATTTCCAAGCTTATCAAATTTAACTTCATCATAATTCAGCTTTTCCATTGTCTTTTTTATATATCTTGCAAAATCTTCCTCTTCATCCGAATAGCTTTTTATTCTTACAGCTCCTTGAACAAAAGCAATTAACTCATTCTCTGTTTTTTCTAAATTCATAGTTATTCCTCCTTTGTATATTTATAATTATATTGATATTTTATTTAAAATATATAATAATATAGTGATAAAATATAATTATATTGAGGAATTGATATGCAAATATATGATATATCTATAAACAACGAAAAAATGGAAACAACTGCTCACGGAACAGCAGACTTTCCGATTGCAATTTATGAAACAGTTTTGAAAAAGAATATTTTAGGTTTTGTTGACTGGCACTGGCACAGTGAACTGCAGTTTAGTTATGTAACCGCAGGTGAGGTCATGTTTACCGTAAACGGCAGCTCATTTAAAATCAGCAAAAATAACGGTTTGTTTGTTAACAGCGGAATACTGCATACCGCAAAACCGTTAACTGACGACGCTTCTTATATATGCATTGACTTTTCTCCGTCGCTTATAGCTTCATTTGAAAACAGTGTCATTGAGAAAAAATACATTCAGCCATATATTGAAAACGAAAATTTCCAGTATATTATACTAATTGAAGGAAATGAAACCACAAGCTCAATAATTAATACTTTACAAAGTGTTTTTAGTATATATAAATTAAAGCCTTTTGGTTTTGAAGCTGAAATAGCAATAATGCTTACGCAGTGTTGGATTAAGCTTATATCATTTGAGTCAAATTCAAATGATTCTGCTGATTATTTTCGTTTAAAACATTTGTTATCTTACATTCATATACATTACAAAGAAAAACTGACTCTTAATGAGCTTTCTGAAACAATTCATCTTTGTCCGAATGAATGCTGCCGATATTTCAAAAAACATATGAACTGCACAATATTTGATTATATTAATAATTACCGCATATCTGAAAGCACAAATTCACTCTTAAAAAGTGATTTATCTATAAGCCGCATTGCTTATGAATATGGTTTTGGAAGTACAAGTTATTACATTGATAAATTTCGTAAAAAAACGGGATTAACACCGCTTAATTACCGAAAAACCTATAAATAAAAAAGGAGACGGTTTGAACCGCCTCCTGATTTTTTGTTTATTTTGCTCTTGCTTCAATAACTTTCTGCTGTACTTCACCGGGAGCCTCTTCATAGCGATCAAAATTGAACTGATAGCTTCCCCTGCCCTGCGTCATAGAACGAAGGTCAATACTGTATTTTGCAATTTCAGCCATAGGGATTTCAGCTGCAATACACTTTTTCCCACCGTCTATAGGATCCATGCTGAGAATTCTGCCGCGGCGTTTGTTAACATCACCCATGATATCACCCATGTATCTTTCAGGAACAGTAACCTCAACATGTGCAATAGGCTCAAGAATTGTAGGCTTTGCCTTTGCTACTCCATCTTTAAAAGCAACAGAAGTTGCCATCTTAAATGCCATCTCTGATGAATCCACAGGATGATACGAGCCATCTACCAGTGTTGCCTTAAGTCCAACAACCGGATAGCCTGCCAATATTCCAGTTGTAACGCACTCCTGGAGTCCTTTTTCTACTGCGGGGAAATACTGTTTGGGAACAGAACCGCCGAATACTTTTTCTTCAAACATATACTGTTTGCTCATATCTCCGGAAGGTTCAAACTCCATCCAAACATCACCGAACTGTCCATGTCCTCCGGACTGTTTCTTATATTTACCCTGTACCTTGACCTTAGCCTTAATTGTTTCTCTGTAAGGTATAATTACATCAACGAAATCAACATCTATTTTATATTTATTTTTAAGTTTATTTACAAGAACGTCAAGCTGCTGGTCACCGACACCGTAGATAAGCGTCTGCTTTGTTTCCTTATTAACCTCGATGCTTATTGTCGGATCTTCTTCTCTAAGTTTAACAAGAGCAGCAGATATTTTATCATCATCACCCTTTGCCTTTGGTACAATCGCTCTTGAATATACCGATGGAGGAAGCTCAATTTTACTAAGCTGAACAGGATTTACACTAGAACAAAGTGTATCCTGTGTTGCTGTGTTCTGAAGTTTAGCAAGAGCTCCGATGTCGCCCGCTTCAAGCTCGTCAACCTCAATCTGCTCTTTGCCTCTTATTATATAAATATGAGAAACTTTTTCCTGTGTATCTTTTTCCGGATTATAGATAACTTTATCTTTTGTAAGTTTGCCGGAAAGAACACGGAATATATTAAGACGACCAATATAAGGGTCAGAAATTGTCTTAAATACATAAGCTGCAAAGTGATCGCTTTCATTATTCTTTCTTATTACTTTTTCACCAGTAGCAAGGTCGATACATTCAAACTCCGGTTTACATACAACTGAAGGAGGAAGGAAATTTTTAATTGAATTCATAAGAAGCATTATTCCCAATCCCTGACTGGCAGCACCGGTAAAAAGAGGCGCAATTGTTTTGTTCCTTACACCAACATTGAGTCCTTCGTAAATTTCCTGTACTGTAAGCTCTTCTTCTGCAAAGAATTTTTCAAGTAATTCATCAATGCTTTCGGCCGCAACCTCAACTATCATCTCTCTCAGATGTTCAACCTCATCTACCATATGTTCCGGCATAGGTCCGGGATCAAGACGTGTTTTAGTTGGATCAAGATATTTTGCCTCTCTTGTTATAACGTCGATAAAGCCATCAATTTTATCACCTTTATAAAAAGGTATCTGTACAGGTGCGACACTCTTTCCAAAGTTGTCACGCAGTTCTGATAATACTCTGCTATAATCTGCGTTTTCATCGTCCATAAAGTTCATAAAGAACATTCTCGGAGTATCAAATCTTTCAACATATTCCCATGCTTTCTCTGTTCCGACTTCAACACCCGATTTACCTGAAACAACAATAAGAGCCGCATCTGCAACCTTAGTGGAAAGCATAACCTCACCGGCAAAATCAAAATATCCCGGCGTATCAATAAAATTTATTTTAGTATCTTTCCACTCAACCGGAAGAATTGATGAATTAATTGAAACATGGCGTTTAATTTCTTCCGGGTCATAGTCGCTGACGGTGTTGCCCTCGTCAACTTTGCCGAATCTCTTCGTTGCTCCCGATTTGAAAAGGCACGATTCTGTTATTGTTGTCTTACCAGAACCACTGTGACCCAGCATGACGACATTTCTGATTTCTTTAGATGTGTAACTTTTCATATACATTCCTCCTTATTGTTTTGTGCCAAAATGCTGAACTTTCTAAAAATAAGTCTATTTTAGGCAGTTTTCGTTTAAAAATGTTTTTATAAAAAACCTTGATATATATAGAGTTCAACAATTGTGAGAAATATCCTTCTTTTTATTAAATCAAAAACAACATTTGTTTAATATTCTAATATTTCTTTTAATTTTGCAAAATATATTGTAATTTATATAAAAATAATCACAAATTTAATACTTTATTGTATAATTTGTCTTATTATATAAAAACATGAAGAAGTATATATACAAATTGTTAAAAATAGGATAAATAATAAAATAGAACCACTCACAAATGTGAATGGTTCTATTTTATAATCTCTTATTTACTCTGAATTTGGAATGTAATTTCAAATAGCAAGAGCCTCAGATATTCCTTCCTTGGTATAAAAAAGCATCTTGTTCACAATAGGAGTTTTAATTGACATTGTAGAATCACCAATTTTTACAGTTGTACCCGGATATAAAGTACCTGAACATATAACTTTTCCATATCCTCTTATCTTTACAGACTCTTTAATATCTTCAAGTTCTTGTTTGCACTCCTGCAATAGTGAAGAACTTGATTCATAACTGTAAACAGCATCACTAAATGCTTGGCGTTTATCTTCTGTAAGTCTGTTGGCATTCTGAAGCTGTTGAAATAAACTAAGCAATGATTGAAGGCCGTAGATTCTTGCCTCTAAATCAGGTATCATTTTAATAAGTTCCTGTTGTCTGTTAATTACAGTTGGATCTGTGCCTATTTCAAGATAAGTTTTTGTATAAGAAATTGTTCCAATAATACGTGCTTCAATATTTTCACCTGCAATCAAGCTTCCTCCCACGATTTTTGATATAATTCCGATTGCTTCAATATTTTTCGCACACACTATCCTGGAATTCATAATATAGTCAGCTTTAACAGAACCTTTTACAAACACATCGCAATTTTCAATAAATTTTGTAGTTAAATCTCCCTCACACTCCAGTTTACCTCCAATAATACCATTCCTTAAAATTATATTTCCACTTGCCTTAATGAAAGAGCCGCTTATTGTGCCTCCTATTTGAATATATCCGTTGGATTCTACTGAAAACCCAGGCAAAACAGAACCTGTAACCACAACGCTACTGTTAGTTCTTATATTTCCAGTAGAATTATCTACATTTTCTTTTATATATAATGTATCATTAACGTTAATTTTACCATAATTTAAGGTAACATGGCCACTTTTTGCTGCAGCGATTACTTTGCCATCCTCACTCAATACTGTATTTTTCCCTGTCATTGAAGAAATGGGTTTTCCATTTTTAGCCAATATTTTCTGACCATATACAGATACTCCATCCTTGCCCTCTGTAGGTAAACCAATAATGCATAATGGCTGTTTTTCTTCAACATTTTTTACCAAATCTAAATCGTGGAAATCAACTTTCCCATCTTCTTTTTCTTTTGGCTTTCCATCATTATTTATATCAAAAAGCAGTTTATAGGATCCGTTAATCCCATTGACCTGCGACATTCCTTCAGCTATCAATACATCTTTACCGTAAATATGATTTTGGGATATATCAAGAAGAGCCTCTTTTATAATTCCAAAAGTTATTTTGTTTTTATTAATCGCATTGTAAATTAAACCCAGTGAAACTTCTTTACCGCCATTTTCGGGTGGTACTATATAAAGATATGCTCTAAGCTTGTCATTAGAAACAGTAACTTTTGCCACAGCATCTATAGGTTGTGGCGGGAGTATACTCTTCTCAAATGGTTCAATTGAAGTATCTGCCATTGAATCTCCTCCTCAGAGCTTTTAAATACTTAACGCAACTGGTCTAATATATATTATACAGAATAATTAAATTTTGTAAATGTTTTGAATTTTTTTTGTTAAATCTATGCTTAATATATATGTTATTATATATATATTTAAAAAATCTGTATACCACAGATTACTGTTTCTATAGAATTATGATTAAATTGAATATAAATAAAAAAAGATATACTCAAAGTATATCTTTTCAAAGCTAAAGATGGGACTCGAACCCACGACCTGCTGATTACGAATCAGCTGCTCTACCAACTGAGCCACTTTAGCAAGCGACAATAATAATACCATAAATTAATGCAAAAATCAATGATAATTATTATTAAGGAGATTAATAAATTGGATAAAGAAGTAAATTATCAGCACCTTGTTCATACATTTGAACCTGTATATGACAAAAATTCTAAAATACTTATTTTAGGTTCATTTCCGTCTGTAAAATCAAGAGAAGCAAACTTCTTCTATGGTCACCCTAAAAACCGATTCTGGAATGTCATCAGTTCAGTTTTTGAGTGCGTAACCCCGGATACAATTGAGGATAAAAAGAATTTCCTTTACAATAATAATATCGCTTTATGGGACACAATACACAGCTGTGACATAATAGGTTCAAGTGACAGCAGCATAAAAAATGTTGTACCGTCTGACATCAGCCTTATACTAAATTCGGCAGATATAAATGCAGTCTTTGCTAACGGTGCTGCATCACACAAACTGTATATGAAATACTGTTATCCGCTGACAAACACAGATGCAATAAAACTGCCTTCTACAAGTCCTGCCAATGCCGCATTTTCACTTGAAAAGCTCATATTGATTTGGAGCATAGAAATTAAAAAAAGCTTTGTCAAAACTAACGGTCTATAAGATGAACCTTTGTTATAATATAGTTAAGTTGTTATTGTATGAAAATGCTTCACGATTTCAGAGGTTACATGCCCAAAAAACATTCAACGACATATAATTGGAGGAGAAAATGAAGACAACTTTTAGAATTATCTTATTGATTATTGCGATAGCAATAGGCGGACTATTAGGTAGATATTTATTAGTAGGATATGAAATACCTAAAATACTACTTTTCATAGCATCATGTATTGTATTGGGACAACTTTTCTACATAGTAGATACTAAAATAATGGGTAAAAAATAGACATAATAAATATACGCCCCTGATAAAGGGGCGTTATAATATTATTTTTTAGTTGGAGTTGTACTTTCACTGCTCTTTAACGGGCTTATTCTTACCTGGTTTTCTTTCACACCTGTTTTTCTTGTAACAATATCCATAATCTGCGCAAGCTCGGTTTCTGAAAGCTCGCTCTTGTTTACAACAACGTCTACAGTATTATCGTCAATACGAACATAAACCTCACTGAAACCTTTTGACTCTATCATAGCTTCTGCCGCTGTCTCCTTTTCAATTCTCTGCTGTATTTTAAGGAGATTGTCTGCACATTCCTGTTTCTTTGCCTGATCAATATTTTCATTATTAATCATTTCTGTTAACATCTGCTTCTGGCTTGCTCTTGACTGTTCTCTGTCAAGCTTAGCCTGAACAAAATATGTATCCGGAGTTGTGCTTACATATACCGCCGCGCCTGTGTCATCATATGCTGTCTGACCGTCCTCAGTTGTATCTCCAAGTGCAAATTCCATTCCGTCTTTGGAGTCATCTTCATCATCTGCAATGGTGGCAATTGAGCCGTCATCATTCAAAAGTGCTTCATAACTTGTTGGATCATTTAGATCAACATTTTTTACTTCACTTGTATTTCTTTCTGTAAAGTTAAGATATCCCGCAACTGCTATCATTACTGCTAAGGCCGTAACTACTATCTGATTTCTCTTTATTGCAAACATATTGCAAAACCTCCTGTTTTATTTCATTTTAAATACAGCGACCTTGTTCGCCGGTACGTCAAAAAGAGCCTGTGCAGCACGAATAAGCGAATCTTTGACCAATATATTGTCACCACCCTCCGCAACAATTACTATTCCGGCAATCTTAGCCGCCGTTTCCTTTATAATAACAGGCGATGTGCTGCCGTCACCGTTATTCACCATAACAACACTTTTTTCCTCTGTTTCAGAGGCAATCTCTCTGTTGTCACCTTCTGATGCTTTCTCATCGGTTTGTGAATTACTTGTTTTTTTCTCCTCCGCGTATACCGATTCTCCGTCTGAGTCAAGTGTAATCATAACTCTTACGCGTCCTGCACCCTCCACCTGTGAAAGCAGGCTTTCGGTTTTACTCTCAAGACTGTTTGCAGAGTCACTCTCATCTACTGCTTCCTCTTGGACTATTGCGGTATCATCTGGTTTTTTATCTCCGCTGAAAAAGACTTCTCCCGCAATAATTAACATTGCTCCAAAGGCAACAGCAATGATAACATCATTAAAGAATTTTCCCTTTCTCTTTTTAAACAGATCTTTTATCTCCATTTCTCCACTTCCCCATTTGTATATTAGTTATAAGGTAATACTTTTTCCACTTTAACTTTAAATTCGTCATTATTTTGATTCTGACTGTCCACTTCACTCATTTCGTCATATAGTATGCCTGTCAGTCTGTCAGTGATGTTTTCAGTATTTTCTTCATAATCATTCTTATAACTGAAAACTGTAATGTCCGCATCTCCTTTTGAAATGGCATCAACTACATCTGTTATTTTGCCGACAATTGCGAATATTAAAATCAGCCCAACTATGACCGATACATACTTTTTGATTTTGTCATTCGGTACAATTATCTCGGCAAATATAGCTAAAAGCATAAACAATGCTATATTTTTTATATATGCACTCAATGCCGAAAACATACCTGTATCCCTCCCATTCTATACAGCAAGCATTAACGCTGTAACCGTAATAAACATAATTTCTGTTGTAAAAACAAGCCCAGTAAGAATACCTGCATAGTCAGCCGCACGGTCTAGGCACTTGACTATTCTTTTTGATGCTACCGGCTGTGTTAATGCCGCAGTAAGCTTATAGATAATCATTATGACCGCCAGTCTTATTACAGGCACTATACTGATTAGTGCAATAAAGAGCATTGCTGCTGCTGCAATGGAATTACCCATTGATGTTGTCAGCATTGCAGCTGTTTCTGCAGCACTTGACATAAGACTGCCTACCACAGGCACAGCTTCCACAGCTGTTTTTATTGACTTTCCGGCAATAAGTGCAGTATTGGGAACCCCTAGCTTAATTAAAGACATTACAAATACAAACAGACCTGCACATATCTTAACTCCCCATTTGCATAAAAAGCTCATAAGCTCCGCCAGTTCCATCAGCATATCTCTTTCAGACAGGCTGTTTATAAACGTAATTAGTGCCGCAAAAATAATTCCGGGTATGATGATTTTCTGGATACCAAATGTAATTACCGCAGTTGCTGAATAAAGTATAGGAACTGCAATTGACATTGTTGTTGCCTTGCCTGTAGCCGTCATTATAATCATATACAGCGGCTGAAGAGTTTTAGTAGTTTCCGTTATATTACTGACTGCAGAAGCTGCTGTTTGCGCTGAATAATAAAATGACTGCATAATTGTAATTATCAAAACAGCTGAGCATATATATTCACCAAGCTTGCTGACTCCCGATGAAGCAAAGGATGTGGTAAGCGTTTCAAGAATGGCAGAAAGGAGTATTAAAAGAATTACTCTTTTCATTATGTAAAGTACATCAGCTGTTCCGCCGGCAGCGGTTCTAAGAAAAGACTTTAATATATCAGAGAAATTAAAATCTTTTTCTCCTGTAACAATTTTTATTACTGTATCCTTAAAGCTGAAATCATCCAGTCCCGAGTCTTCTGCAATACCTTTAAGTTTATCATCTGTTTCTGACAGCTCAAACATATCGGCAACATTCTCAATCGTTGTTTCAGCGGCAAATGTTTTCTGCGGAAACATCGTTATAGCACACACAACAATTAGCATTGTCAAAATCTTCTTTGTCATTCGAATCACCTCAGAACGAAAGGTTAATTATAAGATTAAAAAGGTTCTCAATTATAGGCAGAGATGCTGTAAGAATTAATATCTTTCCTGCCAGTTCCACCTTTGCACCGATAGCCTTTTCCTCTGCGTCATTGCAAAACTGCACAGCAAATTCGCATATATAGGCAATAACGATAACCTTAATCATTATTGCAATATATTCACTGTTAATGCCTGCTGCGGTTACTACTCTTTCAAAAAGGGCCCTTATCTCCATCATGCTTTCAATAAGCATATATACTATGGCAATCCCGGTACCTATTCCTATTAAAAGAGCAAATTCCTTTTTATACTGTTTTACCGTAACAGCAAGCATTGTTCCGATTATTCCAACAGCTGTTATTTTGATAATTTGATCCATTTTTTATCACCCCTAGAATTTGAACAGGGTCTGAATTGTTGAGAATAAGTCACTTATGTATCCAATAATCCAATAAAGGACTACTATTAATCCAGCAAGTGTTGTCAGCATCGCCTGGTCATCTCTGCCTGCGCGGATAAGCACTTGATTTAGAACTGCGACAAGTATACCAACTGCAGCTATTCTGAAAACAATGTTTATATCCATTTTATCCCTCCGTTTTTAAAAGAGCACAACAACTATCAATATTCCGCAAAGCACACCACCGCTTTTAAACAGCCTTGAGTCCTTGGTGTTCTTTTTGATTAGCTCTTCTGCTTTCATATCTATATAATCAATAGCTGTATCTATATTGGAAAGCTGACATTCTTTATCACTTCCGCCGAGGATTTTTCCGAATGCGGCAAGCATATCAATGTCTTCGCTTTTAAAATAAGTTCTTGACCGCCTGTCCTTTATTGTTTTCTCCCATGCCTCGGATACCGACGATACTTTTTTTGACTTTAACAGTCTTCCGGAATCCTCAAAAATTTCTGATACAGTGTTTTCTGTCCTCTCGCTTATTTCAATCATTGCTTCATATAGCGGTTTGGAAGCATAGCTTATTTCGCTTTTAAGAAGCATAAATCCACGCTTCATTTCCTTAAGTTCATCAGCTCTGAACTTGTCCTTTATTGATAAAAATATTCCCGCCGCCGTACATGAAAAAAATACTATTATAGACCCGACAGCTTTCATCAGCATAACCGTTCCCCCTTTTTATTAAATACACCTATTATTTTCCCTGGTGCTTTTCTCCCTTCCAGCAGAATATACCTTTCAAATATGTTTTCGGCGCCGTTCATTTCACACCGTTTTAAAACATCATCGATACTGCCGCCGTGAGCAGTACATATGACAGCCGAACCGCAAAGACAAGCTTGACTTAAAGCCCTAAAATCCTCTTCGCTTCCTATTTCATCAGCACAAATCAGGTCGGGCGACATAGTTCTGATAAGCATTGACAAAGCATATGCTTTTGGACAGCTATCAATAACGTCAGTGCGCTTGCCGACATCAAGCTGAGCAACCCCCATATAGCAAGCCGCAAGCTCACCTCTTTCATCTGCCAGTCCGACAGTTATTCCATCATTGCTTAGTATTCTTATAATGTCTCTAAGCATTGTTGTTTTTCCTCCGCATACCGGCGAAACTATGAGAGTATTTTTAATCCCATCTTCACATACATATTTTACTGCCTCTTTTCCACAGCCTATTTTCTCCTCAGCTATCCTAAGCGCAGCACTACCTATATTTTTAATTGTTGTTATTTTATTATTTTCGGTTACTACCCTTCCGGCAAAAGCCGCCCTATGCCCGCCTTGAACAGTTATAAAACCATACCTAAGCTGCTCTTGAACAGAATACAGCGAATAATCGCTTATCATGTTAAGCATTTCCTCAATGTCCTTAGCGTCAGGTTTGTAAGAAAGCGCTTCATTTTCTGTTTTTATTCCACATTCATCTGCATAAAACTCGGCTGCCCCGCTTTTTAATATCATTGGTTTGCCAATTCGCAGTCTTATCTCATTTATGCTTTTCCAGTCATTATTTGAAAGAATCTGCTTCATTTTGGGTCCGAAGCAGTCAAGCACCGTATTTTTTAACATGGCTTTTCCTCCGTTCTTAACTCAATACTATTTGTCCAAACACAAATTAATTACACAAAAGCTTCATCTTTAGACGACAATATACGAGCATTCCGTTTCACGCTTTAACGCTTTGCACTTCGAAAATTACTGTTGATTTTATTTCAGAATTGGTCTATCATAGTATCAATGCAGAAATAATGTTTAAACGGAGGAGAAAACAATGATTATAGTAATGAAACAAAACTTTTCCGAAGATAATCTTGGAAATGTAATTAAAACAATTAAAGACCTAGGTCTTACAGCTCATCTTTCCAGAGGTGAAAATACAACACTTATCGGAGTTGTAGGTGATAAAAGAAAAATCCTCGAAAAAAACCCTGAGCTTTTTCCTGATGTTGACCGAATAATTCAGGTTACCGAAACATATAAACTGGCTAACAAAAAATTTAAAACTGAGCCAACTGTAGTTAATGTTGATGGTGTAAAAATAGGTGGAAATAACTTTGTAATAATGGCAGGTCCCTGTGCGGTTGAAAGTCGTGAACAGCTTCTTGAATCGGCAATAGCTGCAAAAGCAGGCGGTGCCCAAATTCTTAGAGGCGGTGCTTACAAACCCCGTACATCTCCATATTCATTCCAAGGACTTGAAGTTGAAGGACTTCAATTCATGAAAGAAGTACGTGAAGAAACAGGTCTTAAAATAATAAGTGAGGTTACAAGCGAACATGCACTTGCGGCGGCAGTAAACTACGTAGATATAATTCAGATTGGTGCAAGAAACATGCAAAACTTCGAGCTTCTCAAAGAGGCAGGAAAAACAGATAAGCCTGTTATGTTAAAGAGAGGTATTGCCGCTACAATAGATGAATGGCTTAATGCAGCTGAATACATTATGAGCGAAGGCAACGAAAACGTTATCCTCTGCGAAAGAGGCATAAGAACATATGAAACAAGCACAAGAAATACACTTGATATCAGTGCCGTTCCGGTAATCAAAAATAAATCGCATCTTCCCATAATTGTTGATCCCAGCCATGCATCAGGTGTAAGAGAATATGTTGCTCCCTTAAGCAAGGCAGCAATTGCAGCCGGTGCTGACGGTCTTATGATTGAAGTTCACCCATGCCCGGCAAAGGCACTTTCAGACGGACCTCAGAGTCTTAATCCTGAAGCTTTTAAAACACTTTCAAATGAACTTCGTCCGTTTATCTCTCTTATGGGCAAAGAATTTTAATTTGGTATAGGGAGGAGATTTTAATGTACAATAAGGTCGGCGTTATCGGTCTTGGACTAATAGGTGGTTCACTCTGCAAGGCTTTGAGAAACCGTGCAGGTGCAAAGATAATAGTTGCCTTCAACAGAAGTGAAGACGTTCTTATAACTGCAAAAAATGAGGGTGTAATAGATGACTATTCACTTGAAATAACCGATATGTTTAAAGGCTGTGATATAGTTTTTATTTGTACACCTGTTGATATAATATTTGATTATACTAAAAAGCTAATTCCAATTGTGGGGAAAGACTGTGTAATAAGTGATGTCGGAAGTACAAAAGGACAGCTTTATAATCAAATGAAAACTCTGGGTAACCAAATAACCTATATAGGCGGACATCCCATGGCAGGTTCAGAGCGTTTTCGCTATAATGCTTCAAAGGAGCATTTATTTGAAAATGCTTACTATATAATCGCACCTGGTGAAAATGTTACTGAGGAAAAAACTGCAGAGTTTAAAGAAACTATTGCAAAAATAGGTGCAATACCTGTAGTTATTTCACCCTATGAACATGACTACGCAGTTGCAGCTGTTAGTCATGTTCCGCACCTGATTGCTTCTGCTCTTGTAAACAACGTTAAAAGACTGGATTCAGATAAAGAATACATGCATTTGCTTGCCGCAGGCGGCTTTAAGGATATAACAAGAATAGCTTCCTCCAGTGCCGACATGTGGGAAAGCATAATGTTTGAAAATAAAGATGATATTATTGCTGTACTGGATTCCTTCGGTGCAGTTATTTCAGAAATAAAGGGAAAGATACTTGAAAACAAAAAAGCTGATGTATATGATTATTTTCTCACTGCCCAGCAGTACAGAAACTCATTTAGCACAGCTACACCAAAAGCATTTGTCAAACGCTATGAAATTGATGTTGATGTTCTTGACCGACCCGGAAGTATTGCAATCATTGCCGTATTATTTTCAAGTAACGGCATTAACATAAAAAATATGGGGATCGTAAACAGCCGAGAAAACAACAGCGGTGCCCTGTCCTTTGCCTTTGATTGTGAGGAGGACAGACAAAAAAGCGTTAAGCTTCTAAGAGATATGAATTATGATGTTACCGTAAAGGAATGATTTAATGAACAAACTAATTAAACCGGCAAAATGCCTAAGAGGTAAAATTTCAGTACCGGGAGACAAATCAATCTCCCACCGTTCAGTAATGCTCGGCTCAATAGCCAAAGGCACAACCCATGTATACGGATTTCTTACAGGTGCAGACTGTCTTTCAACAATCAGCTGCTTTAAAAAGCTTGGTATAGATATTAAAGTTGAAGGAACTGATGTTACTGTACACGGAAAGGGACTTCATGGTCTTACTGAACCAAGTGAAACTCTTGATGTCGGCAACAGCGGTACAACACTTCGACTCATGAGCGGTCTTTTATCGGCTCAGCCCTTCCCATGCCACATTACAGGAGATTCTTCAATACAAAAAAGACCTATGGGACGAGTTGCTGACCCAATTAAACTTATGGGTGGAAAACTTATTTCAGATGCTGACGGCGATAAGCTTACTGCTCCCCTTGCTGTTGAGGGAACAAGATTAAATGCAATTGATTACATCCTTCCTGTTGCAAGTGCACAGGTCAAAAGTGCGGTCATTTTAGCCGGAATGTATGCTGACGGTGAAACAAGAATTACTGAACCCGAAGCAACAAGGGATCATACTGAAATAATGCTTAATTATCTTGGTGCAGACATAAAAAAAGACGGAAATACAATTATAGTTAATCCCGTTGAGGAACTCACGGCAAAAGACATATATGTTCCCGGTGATATATCATCTGCAGCATATTTCATTGCAGCAGCTCTTATTTGCCCAAACAGTGAAATAACAATAGAAAATGTCGGCGTTAATCCTACACGTACAGGCATTATTGATGCATTCCTAGATATGGGTGCAGATATTAAGCTTACAAACGAAAGAACAGTATGCGGTGAAAAAGTAGCAGATATAGTTGCAAGGACAAGCAGCCTTCACGGGGCTGTAATAAAAGGAGATATTATTCCTAAACTGATCGACGAAATACCTGTTATTGCTGTTGTTGCCTGCTTTGCAGATGGTGATACGATAATTGCTGATGCCCAAGAGCTTAAAGTAAAGGAATCAAACCGTATAAAAACCACTGCGACAGAGATTAATCGTATGGGTGGAAGTATAACAGAAACCGATGACGGAATGATAATAAAAGGCAGTACAAAACTTCATGGAGCTGTATGCGAAAGCTATGATGACCATAGAATTGCAATGAGTACAGCAGTTGCGGCACTAGTTGCTGATGGAGAAACAGAAATCATAAATGCAGAATGTTCAAACATATCGTTCCCGAATTTTTATGACCTTTTTGATTTGCTCAGAAAGGACTGAAACGTATGGGTAAAACAATAATATGCTTCGGTGACAGTCTGACATACGGCTATTGTGCTGATTACGGTACAGACTATGTATCGCTTTTAAGAAAACAGCTTAAAATTGACTTCCCGAATGCAGATATTACAGTTAAAAACAAAGGTGAAAACGGTGAAACCTCAAGAGAAGGATTAAGAAGACTTGAAAGTGATGTGCTTCACTATAATCCTGATATAATAATCATGTTGTTTGGTTCAAACGACAGTGCCTTCAGTGATTATCAGCACAGAGGAATTGAGGAATTTTCTTTTAACTATGACAGAATAATATCTGATGTAAAAGAAAAAGGAAACATTCAGCTTATACTCATGACTCCCCCTCCGGTTATTGAAGAACCTGATATGCCATTTATTGAGAATGCAGTACTAAACAAATACTGTGATATAATAAAGGAAAAAGCCGAAAAAAACGGGCTTATGCTTATTGATCTCAATAAGGCTTTCATTAATGCAGATAATGGAAACATACACCGATTCATGCAATGGGACGGTGTACATATCAGCTCAGAGGGCTATAGGCTCTTCTTTGAAACAATCTATAAGGTAATTAACCCTAAAATAGTAGAACTAATAAAAAGCGAATAAAAAAATAGCTTATGATTTGAAGTGCACCCCGAATGTTAGACAAATTATCTAACGGTGGAGGTGCATTTTTTATGTCTAAATATTACATAACTCTTAAATTATTATAATATAGATTTACACAATATGGATAAAACGGTAAAATTATAACTGACTGTAATTTTAAATTAAAGGAGTTCAACAAAATGAGAAAAATAAGATATGTAATCCCTAAAAGAGAAAAAATTTTTGTTCTCTTGCTGCTTTTATTACTTTTAAGTAGTATTTATGTTTTTGCCGTTGGTATAAATTTTAGTCCTATCTATCGTTATATCATATATTTAGAATGTGTTGTGGGAATTTTTGAAGTTTTTTTACTAAATCTAATACTTCAAACCTTTATTTATGTTGTCAGAGTTGATGAAGATAAGTTTATTTTCTCATCGCCCTTCCGCAAAATAGCTGTAAATGTTCCTTTTGAATCAATTACAAAAGTAATAATAAATAAAACAAGGATAAGGGTATTTTTTATAAAAACCAGTACAGAAAATAGTACAGAAACCAATACAGAAACCAATACAGAAACCAGTACAGAAACCAGTACAGAAAATAATACAGAAAATAGCAAAGAACTGGAAGTTATAATACCTTTAATACAATCAGGATTTATACATATGGATGACTTTTTATATATTATGAACCTATTTAAAGACATTGAAATAGAATACAATGACACCATTCAAGAAAAAGTATTAGAATCAATCTCAAAACAAATATATAAACACCACAAGATAGTTGTATATATTGCATCTATTGGTACACTTTTTATATTATCATCTAATTTAGTTATAATGTTTGTATCATTTTTTGTAAAATAGTTGAAAATAATAATTACCTTTTTGCTACACTCAAAAGTGTTTTTTTATGCTTTGTTTGGTTGTAAATTTAATTGATAGGAGTTTAACGAAATGAGAAAAATAAGATATGTGATTCCTAAAAGAGAAATGTTCTTGTATATCTTGATGTTATTATTACCTATAAGCTTTATGTACTTATTTAGTTTTGATATGCGTTTTAATTTAAAATATGGAATATTTTATACTTATCGTTATATTTTATATATTTTCTGCTTTATTTTTTGTTTTTGGAACTATTTTTTTTCACATTTAATTATTCATTATTTCTTAATTGTTATTAAATTAGATGAAGAAAAATTCGTTATTTCTTCACCTTTCCGTAAAAAAACAGGAAACATTCCTTTTAAATCAATTACGAAATTAATAGTTAATAAAAAATTTATAAAGATATTTTTTATTAAAAATAACAATAATGATCTAGACAATTTAGATAATAATAAAGAAAACAACGAAATAGACATTATCATTCCATTAATAATGGGTGGTGTTATTCATAAAGAAGATTTTTTATATATTATGAACACATTTAAAGACATTGAAATAGTATATGATAACGTTACTCAAGATGAAATTTTAAATATAATCTCCAAAAAACAAATCTATAAATACCGTATAGGTGTGATATTTGCATATATTGCATGTATTGGTATACTTTTTGGATTATTATCGAATTTATTTTTTATATTTTTATTTATTCTTTGTAAAATATATTAAAAACAAAAAGCAACTACCCCGCAAACGTATTTTTATATCTAAATATACATAACTCTGAAAATATAATTATAATATATGAATTGCAAGTAAAAGGGCTGAATCCTAACAACACAAGATTCAGCCCAAAAATTAGCAATTATCTTCTTTATTCAATTAAATGATATGTTGTTTAATAATATTCATTACTTTTTACGCAAACACTGGTGATAATTTATCTAACATATATACAACCGCAGGTGCTGTTGCTCCGCCTGATGGAATTAAATAAACTATCAGAGCTGCTAAACATGCTGCACTTACAACTGTCTCAGTACATTTTATAATATCATCAACATCAATTGACATTGAACGAGTAAAAGTTGTACTTTTATATTTTGCAACACCGCTAGAATTATAGTTAGTAGCACAATAAACTTCTACAGAAGAACTTATACTAAATTCCTCTCCGTCAAAACTAACATCTGAATCTCTTGAAAAACTAAACCAGTAATCATATGGTTCCATCGCTTCTCTCATTGAAGAAATTGCATTTTTAATTTTATTTCTATTGCCATATGTGGTTTTTAAATCATCAATTTCAATAGTCTTTTTAAGATAGTATCATTATCATTACTGAATCTCATAGAATAATCTCCCAAATCATTACGAAGATCCGTTACTGTTCCTCTTTCATATGTCTCTGAATAATCACCTAAATCAAATTCTATTTTTCTTACATTGCTTTTTGCCATTGTTTTTTCCTCCTTGTATTTTATGTGTTTTTATGTAAAACTTTTCAACCGGTTGTTAAGTTTTATACTTATTAAAGACTGTTTTTTATTGATTTTGTAAACCCCTAAATAAATTTTTAATAAACTGTTTACATCTTATTTGGATAATAGATGTAATAAATTTATATCTCAATTTCGTCACAAAAAAGGAGTGTTATTTGTAGATCACTAATTCCCATTTTTTAAATTTTTGTAGAAAATTGTCAAGCAAGGGATTCTAGCTAGAACAAAACTCATGTATAAAGTTAGGTTAAACAAACACTATGGGGAGACTTTTTTATTAAACATATAATTACAATAACATTCCGGTTAAGGACAAAAAAAGGACCGAACCCTGTAGAATACAGGATTCAGCCACTATGATTCGTCTAACTTTTAAGTTCAATTATACTTTATGCTCACTTTTTATCAGCATTCACTGCTGTCATCTTCCATATTTTCAATTGGGCGGAGATTTTTCTACGCTTTTGTTTTATTTCATCTTTTTTAATACATCAAGACCAATAAAAACTGAAGCTATAAATGATATAACATCTGCCGCCGACTGTGCACATTCAATACCCGTAAGTCCAAATAACGCTGACAGTATATAAAGACAGGGCACAAAGAACAAAAACTGCCTTGCCATTCCTAATATTGATGCCCTCCATGTATAACCTATAGTCTGTGTCATCATATTGATGATTATTAACCATCCCATCAGTGGAAACGTAAGACACTGGAAGCGTAAAGTTCTTGCGCCAATCGCTATTACGTCGGGGTCATTTCTGAACTCAGCAATAAGCTGAGGTGCAAAAACAATGCCCAATACAGCAAATACAACAAGCACAATAAATGATGATTTAGTGCAGAATTTTACACCCTGCTTAACTCTGTCATACCTTTTTGCTCCATAGTTAAACCCGCATACAGGCTGAAAGCCTTGTCCATAACCAATCATCGCAGAAGCAGCAAACATCGTAATCCTCTGAACAACCGTCATAGCTGCAATTGCAGCATCTCCGTAAAAACCGGCACTGTGGTTTAAGTATACAAATGCAATACTTGCACAGCCTTGTCTGAACAATGACGGCAGACCGCCTCTGAATATTTCCTTTAAATAATAAACATTGGGTTTGAAATTTTTAAACCTAATGGGTATAGCCTTTTTATTTTCATATACCAACAAAACCATAAAACCTATGAACTGGCTAAGTGCTGTTGCAGCCGCTGCACCGGCAACTCCCATATTAAAAACAAAAATAAATATCGGGTCAAGAATCATGTTTAAAATTCCCCCGGCCATAACCCCTATCATTGCATACATTGCACTACCTTGAAAACGAAGCTGGTTATTAAGCACAAATGTCGCAGTCATAAAAGGTGCACTAATAAGTATATATTTAAGGTAGTCAAGAGCATATGGCAGTATTGTTTCCGTTGCACCAAGCAAAACTGCAAACCGCTCTCTGAATATATACCCGAAAATGGTTATTAATAAACCGCCTATCAGCGACATAAAAAACCCGGTTGAAACCATTTCGTCGCATTCCTTAAATTTCTGTGCTCCCAACTGCCTTGAAATATAATTTCCCGAGCCATGACCAAATAAAAAACCAACTGCCTGTATAATTGTCATAAGCGGAAAGATTACACCAACTGCGCCGGTTGCGCTGGTACTTATTTTACCGACAAAGTATGTATCCGTCATATTATATATTGAGGTTACAAGCATACTTACTATTGTTGGTACTGCCAGCTGAATAATAAGCTTATTAACGGGTTCTTCCGTCATTCTTCTGAATTTTTCTGTCTGATTTGCATCAGCAAATCTGTTGCCTTCCATGTCGTTCCTCCAATGTCATTTTTGAATCTCCGTACATTATATACCATAATAATATATATATAAAGAATATATTACCATATAAACAAAAGCATTATTTTAAATTAAATCCTTTTTTATCAAAAGCATCAAGAAGTAAATCCATTTTAGGAGCTATTGAAATAGGTTCTCCTGCCGCTTTAATTGCGTTATTAACATCTTTAAGTCCGTTCCCGGAGATTATTCCGACTACTGTTGAATCCGCAGGAATAAGACCAAGCTGACGTGCTTTTTTGATACCGGCAGCACCTGTCACGCCTGCAGGCTCACCAAAAAGTCCACATGTACGACCAAGAAGTCTCATTGCACCAAGTATTTCTTCATCGGTTACATTTACAACTATACCCTTTGATTCTTTTATGGCATTCATAGCCTTATCAGGATTTCTGGGAACACCGACAGCTATAGAGTCGGCAATTGTATTTTCCTCCATAGGTCTCCAGTGTGTACCTGCTTCAATCGCTCTGTTAATCGGGCAGCAGCCTGCAGCCTGAACACTTATAAGCTTTGGAAGTCTATCAAGCATACCAGCTTCATATAAATCTTTAAAGCCCTTCCAAACTCCCGCAATTGTACATCCGTCACCTACCGAAACAGCAACATAGTCAGGCATTTTGAACCCAAGCTGTTCAGCAATTTCCAGTGATACTGTTTTTTTACCTTCAACAAGATAGGGGTTAATAGCTGCATTTCTGTTGTACCAGCCCCACCTGTCAATTGCCTCAGCCGAGAGCATAAAAGTATCCTCATAAGTACCCTCAACAGAAATTACATTTGCACCAAAAATCATAAGCTGTGAAACTTTTCCCTTAGGTGCTCTTGAAGGCACAAAAATATATGTTTTAAAACCTGCCGCAGCAGCATTTCCCGCAAGAGATGATGCAGCATTTCCGGTTGAAGAACATGCTATAGTGTCTGCCTTTGCCTCTGTTGCCTTTGCAACCGCCATTGCTGATGCTCTGTCTTTAAGGCTTGCAGTAGGGTTAATCCCGTCATCCTTAATCCAAAGCTGTTTAATATCAAGCATTTCAGCAAGCTTTTTAACCTCATAAAACGGTGAATAACCTACTCTTAAAGGTGTATTTTCGGTATCCTCCTCAACAGGAAGAAATTCTCTGTAACGCCACATAGAATAATCACGGCGTTCGCTTATTTCCTTTGCTGTCACTTTTGAAGCAATATATTTATAATCGTATTTAATATCAAGTAACCCCCCGCAATGAGGACATACTGTTATATTCGGTGTAGGCTCAACCTCAGCACCGCATTTTATACATACAGCCGATATTACATTACGCATAATTCTACCTCCTAAAAATTGAGGGTGTCGGCAACCCGACACCCCCGACATAATTGTTTTAAGTGTATTTTATAAACTCTTCATCACGCCTGATGCATCATTAAATTCATTGATAAGCTCATCAAGGTCTTTAGCCTGACTATGAACACCCTTCCATGTCTTTTCAGGTGCATACCAAAGGTCATTAAGTTCATCAACAGTTCTGCCCTGCTGCTCAACCCATGTATAATATTTAAGATTATGGATTCTCTTACGGGAAATATAAGTAAGTTCCTCCATGCTGTCTGTATGAAGTCCAAGCATATGAAGATTATGATCAACGGCCGCACTTGTCATTGTATAAGGTCCGTTTTCTTCCTCAAGCTCTTTAATTCTTGAACCGTACATATCAATCGAGTCAGTAAGAACTGTTGCTATTACATCATGCTCTGTCATCTCATAATACTTAGCCATCTTAATAGCACAGAGAACATTTGCTGTACCGGAAATACCAAGGTATGCAAGTTTTTCAACAAACTCAGGATCAACACCTGCTACCTTAACAAGGTATTCTCTTCCGACAGGATCATTGAAAAGACGGATAAGTCTCTGGCTATCTTCATCATCAATATCGATAACCATATCTGTATTCTTCACGTTATGAATCCAAGGAATATGTTTGTCGCCGATGCCTTCAATTCTATGTCCGCCAAAACCGTTATTGAGAATTGTAGGGCACTGAAGTGCTTCACCAACAGCAAGCTTCATTTCAGGATATACCTCTTTGAGGTAGTCACCGCAGCCGATTGTACCGGCGGAGCCTGATGTAAAGCATGCTCCGGCAAGTCGGTCGCCATCACCCTTTATTGACTCAAAAGCCTCTGCAATTGCACTGCCTGTTACCTGATAATGCCAAAGGTGATTGCCCATTTCTTCAAACTGATTGAAAATCATAACATCATCACGTGTAGTTTTAAGTTCCCAAGTCTTATCAAAAATCTCTTTAACATTTGACTCACAGCCCGGTGTTGCAATAACCTCACCTGCTATTGTAGAAAGCCATTCAAAACGTTCACGGCTCATTTCTGCTGGAAGGATAGCAATTGAATCACATGCAAGAAGCTTTGAGTTAAATGCTCCGCCACGACAGTAGTTTCCTGTTGAAGGCCAAACTGCCTTATGGTGAGTTGCATCGAATTGACCTGTTACAAGTCTTGGTGCAAGGCAACCGAAAGATGCACCTACTTTATGGCAGCCTGTAGGGAACCATTTACCGATAAGGCAAATAATTCTGGCATTAACCCCTGTAAGCTCTTTAGGAAGCTCTATAAAATTAGGTCCGCCAAAAAGACCACCTGAAATCTTCTGTTCGTTTTTCCATGTAATTCTGAAAAGGTTGAGAGGATCAACATCCCAAAGACCGACGTTAAGAAGTTTATCCTTAATTTTATCGGGAATTGTTTCGGGGTGCTTCATCTGTTCGTATGTAGGAATTATTATTTTGTTTTCTCTGGCTTTTTTAATATTACGTTCCAGATTTTCCTTGTTTATTGTTAAATCAATCATAAAACAGCCTCCTGATATTTTATATTTTATATAGTAATTACGTCTTATCTTATGTTTATAATATATCACGGCAAATTATTTTTGTAAATAGCTAAAAAATTTTTAGATAACATTTTTATCTTTTTATTTTACATCATTTGCTTATAAATGGGGTGAGCCGTCAGGTTACCCTGACGGCTCAAAAAATATATGAATAAATAAATAAATTAGGGGCTAATTAACCGAATTTATTTTACCTAATAACATAATATTCAGTTGGCTTATACCATATTAGTATATCCCATAAGATAATCGTCAACTTCTTTTGCAGCTGCACGGCCTTCGGCAATTCCCCATACAACAAGGGACTGTCCTCTATGCATATCACCTGCAACAAATACTTTTTCTACATTTGTTTTATAGCTTCCATCTGCTGACTTAACATTTGTTCTTGAATCAAGTTCAACACCGAATGCTTCTGCAACATATGTCTGGCATCCAAGGAAACCGGCAGCAATAATAAGGATATCCGCATCAAGCAATTGCTCGCTTCCGGAAATTTCCTTCATTGACATCATGCCTGTTTCAGGGTTTCTTTCCTGTCTAAGCTTTACAGTCTTAACCGCCTTAAGGTTTCCGCCTTCATCAGAAATAACCTCTTTAATAGTTGTTTCATAAACTCTGGGGTCAAATCCGAATACAGCAATAGCTTCTTCCTGACCATAATCAGTCTTGCAAACTCTGGGCCACTGAGGCCAAGGATTTGAATCTGAACGCTCATCCGGAAGCTTAGGCATCATTTCTATCTGTGTCACTGATTTACAGCCGTGTCTGATTACTGTACCTGTACAGTCGTTGCCTGTATCACCGCCGCCGACAATAATTACATTCTTGCCCTTAGCACCAACATATTTTCCGTCTGTAAAGTTTGAATCAAGAAGGCTCTTTGTGTTTTTTGAAAGGAAATCAACAGCAAAGTAAATGCCATTTGTCTTTTCTCTTCCTTCAATATTCAGATCACGAGGATTACTTGCGCCACAGCAAAGTACAACCGCATCATAGTCTCTCAAAATCTCATCTGCAGAAATATTATTTCCTACGTCTGCATTTGTAATAAACTCAACGCCTTCTTTTTTCATAAGGTTTACACGTCTGTCTACAACTGCTTTTTCAAGCTTCATATTCGGAATGCCATACATGAGAAGCCCGCCGATACGGTCGTTCTTTTCAAATACGGTTACGTTATGACCACGATGATTAAGTCTGTTGGCAACCGCAAGACCTGAAGGGCCTGAACCGATTACTGCAATTTTTTTATCTGAACGAACAGCAGGAACTTGAGGAACAACCATGCCGTTAGCAAAGCCGTTCTCAATAAGCGCAAGCTCATTTTCCTTAACCGTTACCGGAGTATCATTCATACCGCAGGTACAGGCTGCCTCGCAAAGAGCAGGACATACACGACCTGTAAATTCAGGGAAATCATTTGTCTTTCTAAGTCTTGAAAGAGCATGCCCCCAGTTGTCATTGAATATTTCATCATTCCACTCAGGAATAAGATTATGAATAGGACAGCCTGTTGCCATGCCGTTTAATATCATACCCGTCTGACAGAAGGGTACTCCGCAGTTCATACATCTTGCTCCCTGAAGTTTACGCTCTTCAATAGAAAGCAGTTTGTGAAATTCATTGAAATTTTTTATTCTTTCCTTTGGATCTACAGAAGGGTTGTTTTCTCTTAAATAATCCAAAAATCCTGTTGCTTTTCCCATTATGCTTTCCTCCTTATCTATGTGTATTCATATAGAATGCTTCGATTTCAGCCTGTTCCCTAGTCATACCCTTCTCTTCCATCTGAGAAATTGACTGGAGCATATGATTATAATCGATAGGCATAATCTTTTTAAACTTTTCTGTGTAACCAGCAAAGTTATCAAGAATACGTTTGCCCAGAGGAGAGCCTGTTGCCTTAACATGTTCACTCAAAAGCTTCTTAATTTCAAGAATGTCATGTTTTTCTGAAACTGTTTCAATATTTACAAGTTCTTTATTGACACGAAGATATAAATCGTGATTTTCATCGAATACATAAGCAATACCGCCTGACATACCAGCAGCAAAGTTTTTACCTGTATTTCCAAGAATAAGAACTGTACCGCCCGTCATATACTCGCAGCCGTGATCGCCGACGCCTTCAACAACCGCGGTTGCACCTGAATTACGGACGCAGAAACGCTCACCGGCAACACCGTTAATGAATGCATTGCCGCTTGTTGCACCATAAAGGGCTACATTACCGATAATAATGTTCTCTTCAGGTTTGTATTTGCTTCCCTTAGGAGGGTAAACAATTACCTTACCGCCTGACAATCCCTTTCCAAAGTAGTCATTACTGTCACCTTCAAGTTCCATTGTAAGTCCTTTTGGAATGAAAGCACCAAAGCTCTGGCCACCACCGCCGTTGCACTTAACAACAAACGAATCATCTTCAAGAGTGTTAGCATAAAGTTTTGTAATTTCGGAACCGAATATAGTTCCCAGAGTACGGTCTGTACTGCTGATATTTATTTCAATTTTCTGTTTTTTATGGTTTTTAAGGGCCGAACCAAGCTTTTTAAGCAGAATTTTTTCGTCTATTGTGTTCTCAAGCTTAAAGTCGTATACATCAGTATGATTGAAATGAGTTTCCTCATTTTCAGCATCCGGATTGTAAAGCACACGGCTCATATCTATTTTAGAAGCTCTGTCAGTTATCTGTTTTTCACGAACATGAAGGAACTCTGAATGTCCTACAAGCTCATCAACTGTACGAACACCACATTTTGCCATTATTTCACGCAGTTCTTCTGCAATAAACATCATAAAGTTAATTACATATTCCGGTTTGCCTTTAAATCTCTTCCTAAGTTCTGGATTCTGAGTTGCAATACCTACCGGACATGTATCAAGATTACATACACGCATCATTATACATCCCATTGTTACAAGTGGTGCTGTAGCAAAACCAAATTCTTCTGCACCAAGCATACAAGCAATTGCGACATCACGGCCGCTCATAAGCTTTCCATCTGTTTCAATTACCACCCTTGAACGAAGTCCATTCTGAATAAGTGTCTGATGTGTTTCAGAAAGTCCAAGTTCCCAAGGCAGACCGGCATTGTGAATCGAGCTTTTAGGAGCTGCTCCTGTGCCTCCGTCATAACCGGAAATAAGAATAACCTGCGCACCTGCTTTTGCAACACCTGCCGCAATCGTACCTACACCTGCTTCTGAAACAAGCTTTACCGAGATGCGTGCGTTACGGTTTGCATTTTTAAGATCATAAATAAGCTGTGCAAGATCCTCAATTGAATAAATATCATGATGAGGAGGAGGTGAAATCAAAGCAACACCAGGAGTTGAATATCTTGTTTTTGCAATCCAGGGATAAACTTTTTTACCGGGAAGATGTCCGCCTTCACCGGGTTTTGCGCCCTGTGCCATTTTAATCTGTATTTCCTTTGCACTTACGAGGTATTCACTTGTTACACCAAAACGTCCAGAAGCAACCTGTTTGATAGCACTGCAATATTCAGAATGAAGTCTTGAAGGAAGCTCGCCACCCTCACCTGAATTTGATTTGCCGCCGATTGTGTTCATGGCTTTTGCCATACATTCATGAGCTTCCTGAGATATAGAACCATAGCTCATAGCTCCGGTCTTAAATCTTTTTACGATTTCTGATGCAGGCTCAACTTCTTCAATAGGAATACTATTTTCAGAATCATAATTAAACTCAAGGAGACCTCTCAATGTATGAGGTTTTGTCTCGTCATCAACCATAGCAGTATATTCCTTGAATTTTTTGTAATTGCCTGAATGTGTTGCTTCCTGAAGTGCAACGATTATTTGAGGACTATACATATGATCGTCCTTATCTGAACCGCTGCGGAGCTTATGCGCACCATTTGAATCAAGCGTAGTGTCAAGTCCGAGCCCAAGAGGGTCAAATGCATGTGAATGTCTCCATTCAACACCTTCATCAATTTCCTCAAGACCGATGCCTCCGACACGGCTTACTGTATTTGTAAAGTACTTATCAATTACATCCTGCTTAATACCCACAGCTTCGAATATTTGAGCAGACTGATATGACTGAATTGTTGAAATACCCATTTTTGAAGCAATCTTAACTATGCCGTGAAGAATTGCATCATTATAATCATCAACAGCTACGTGGAAATCCTTATCAAGCATTCCCATGTCAATAAGCTCACCTATACACTCATGAGCAAGGTAAGGATTAATTGCTCTTGCACCATATCCGAGAAGTGTAGCAAAGTGATGTACGTCTCTTGGTTCGGCACTTTCAAGAACAATTGATACAGCTGTCCTTTTCTTGGTTTTAATAAGATACTGTTCAACGGCTGATACAGCAAGGAGTGAAGGTATAGCCACATGGTTTTCATCTACTCCTCTGTCAGACAGTATAATTATATTTACGCCGTTCTTATATGCACGGTCAACAGTTACATATAAATGGTCAATTGCACGATCAAGCGGTGTATTTTTATAGTAAAGAAGCGATACGGTTTCAACCTTAAATCCCGGTACGTTCATGTTCTTGATTTTAAGTAAATCAACACTCGTAAGTATCGGATTATGAATCTGAAGCACACGACAGTTATCAGGCTTTTCTTCAAGAAGGTTGCCGTCTGATCCAAGATATACTGTTGTATTTGTAACTATTTCTTCACGTATAGCATCAATAGGCGGATTAGTTACCTGAGCAAATATCTGCTTAAAATAATTAAACAGCGGCTGATGCTTGTCAGAAAGCACAGCAAGCGGAATATCTATACCCATTGCTGCTGTAAGCTCAATACCGCTTGCAGCCATAGGAAGAATAGCTGTTTTAATATCCTCGTAGGTATATCCAAATGTTTTATATAATTCATCTCTTATTTCCTGACAATGTACGCTTACCTTTTTATTAGGAATAGGTAAATCTCTCAAATGAACAAGATGCTGGTCAAGCCACTCACCATAAGGCTGTGTAGCAGCATACTTTTCCTTAAGGTCTGAATCAGAGATAACTTTACCCTGCTTTGTATCAACAAGAAGCATCTTTCCGGGTTCAAGCCTTGACTTCTTAATTATCATATCAGGTGCAAAATCAAGTACACCAACCTCAGAAGAAAGTACAAGATGATCATCGTCAGTAATGTAATATCTTGAAGGACGAAGTCCGTTTCTGTCAAGAACCGCTCCTACAACATCTCCGTCTGAGAAAAGTATAGATGCGGGACCATCCCACGGTTCCATCATAGTTGCATAGTATCTGTAAAGGTCACGTTTTGAACGGCTGATATTTTTGTCATTTCTCCATGGCTCAGGAATAGTAATCATAAGTGCAAGAGGAAGTTCCATTCCGTTCATAACGAAAAATTCAAGTGTATTGTCAAGCATAGCCGAGTCCGAACCGTTTACATTGACAACAGGAAGCACTTTGTCCATATCATCGGCCATATATTTTGAGAACATCGTTTCTTCACGAGCAAGCATACGGTCAACATTACCCCTGATAGTGTTGATTTCGCCGTTATGAAGAATGAATCTGTTGGGATGTGCTCTTTCCCAGCTGGGATTTGTGTTTGTTGAGAATCTTGAATGTACCATTGCAATAGCTGACTTATAATCCCTATCCTGTAAATCAAGATAGAAATTACGAAGCTGATCAACAAGGAACATTCCTTTGTAAACAATAGTACGACTTGAGAGAGAAACCACATAAGTATTGTCATTGCTCTGCTCAAAAACCCGTCTTATAACATAGAGTTTTCTATCAAAATCGAGACCTTTCTTTATTTTTTCAGGTCTTTCAATTATTGCCTGCATTATATACGGCATACAGTCTTTTGCCTTCTGTCCAAGAATGGCAGAATTGACAGGTACAGTACGCCAACCTAAAAATTTGAGACCTTCTTTTTCTGTAATAACCTCAAACATTTTTTTAGCCTGATTGCGTTTAAGTGTATCTTGCGGAAAAAAGAACATTCCGATACCGTAATCACGATCACCGCTTACTTTTATTCCTATCTGTGCAGCTGCTTTTTTAAAAAAGTCATGTGAGACCTGAAGCATAATGCCAACACCGTCACCGGTTTCCCCCTTGGCATCTTTTCCTGCACGATGTTCAAGCTTTTCAACAATTTTCAAGGCATCATCAACAATTTTATGTGACTGCTTACCCTTGATATTTACTACAACGCCAATACCGCAAGCGTCGTGTTCAAATTGTGTTTCATATAATCCCTGATTTATTTTTTCATTATTCATATTTTTATTCATTAATTGCAACCCCTAACTTACTAAATATACAAAAGTGCAAAAGGTACCTTTTGAAGTACCTTTTGCATTTTGTGTAGTTTTGTCTTCCAACATTTTAAATCGAGAGTTTAAGGTTTGTATTAAGGTTTATATTAAGGCTTGTATTTAATATACGAATATTCTGGTTCGCTTATTCAATATCTTGAAGTGTATAAAACCCTCCTTCACCAGTACGAACCTTAACTGCGTTTTCTACACCATACTTAATAATAATATTATCAGTATTCTTAGCTCTTGTGAATACCGTCTCTGTAATCATAGCCTGCGCTCATAAAAAATGCAGAGTCTGAATTATTTTTAAATTATCTTACCCCAAACAAAAGATCACCGTATGTAGGCATCGGCCAATATTTCTGAGCTGTCATTGTTTCAAGCTCATCTGCCGGTGTTCTTACGTCATCCATTGCAGGAATAATTGCATCCTTGTAATAAACTGAAAGCTCAGTAATATCTTCAATTGAAGCTGCAATAGAAAGTTTTGCTTCAAGGTCTTTAACTGATGTATAAAGTTTTGTTGTAAGTTCGGAAATTTTTCCGACAACAGCCTCTTCATAACCGCATGTGCAGTCATTAAGAAGACCTTTTTTAGCAAGTGCCGTATCAGCAAGCTCTTTAGCATATGCTGCAACTGCAGGAAGGATATCCTTCATGGCCATATCAATCATAGTGCTTGCCTCAATGCTTATAGTCTTGCAGTAGTTTTCAAGTGTTATTTCGTAACGAGAACGCATTTCTGTTTCTGTTAATACGTGTGCATCTGAGAAAAGTTTAATGTTCTTTTCAGAAATGAAGTAAGGAAGACAATCAGGTGTTGTCTTAAGGTTGCATAAACCTCTCTTCTCTGCTTCTTCAATCCAAGCATCATCATAACCGTTTCCATTGAAAAGAATTCTTTCATGTTCTTTGATTGTCTTAACAATAAGCTCACGAAGTTCTTTATCGAAATCCTCAGCTGCTTCAAGCTGATCAGCAAACTGTTTGAATTCTTCTGCGAAAACTGTGTTGAGTACAAAGTTTGGACCTGCTATTGACATTGTTGAACCAACCATACGGAACTCAAACTTGTTTCCTGTGAATGCAAAAGGTGATGTTCTGTTACGATCTGTGTTGTCCTTAGGGAAAGGTGGAAGAATATCTACACCAATCTTCATGCTTACAGAAGCTTTTCCGTCATAAAGTGTATCGTTTTTGAGTGCTTCAAGAATTTCGTAAAGCTCATCTCCAAGGAATATAGATACTACTGCAGGAGGTGCCTCGTTAGCACCAAGTCTATGGTCATTTGCGGCTGATGCAACAGAGATACGAAGAAGATCCTGATATTCATCTACACCCTTTATGATTGCACAAAGGAACAATAAGAACTGTGCATTTTCATAAGGTGTATCGCCGGGCTCAAGAAGGTTAACGCCTGCATTTGTTGAGATTGACCAGTTATTATGTTTACCTGAACCGTTAACTCCTGCAAAAGGTTTTTCATGAAGGAGACATATAAGACCGTGTTTCTTAGCTACCTTCTGCATGATTTCCATTGTTAACTGGTTATGGTCTGTTGCAATATTTGTTGTTGTAAAGATAGGTGCAAGTTCATGCTGTGCCGGAGCAACTTCATTATGCTCTGTCTTAGCAAGGACACCGAGTTTCCAAAGTTCTTCATTAAGATCAGCCATGTAAGCTGCAACTCTGGGTTTAATCGTTCCAAAGTAATGATCATCAAGTTCCTGTCCTTTAGGAGCTTTTGCTCCAAAAAGAGTTCTGCCTGTATAAAGAAGGTCTTTTCTCTGATCATACAGCTCTTTTGGAACAAGGAAATATTCCTGTTCAGGACCAACAGTAGTTTTTACTGATGTTACTTCCTCATTTCCGAAAAGCTTAAGGATTCTTAAAGCTTCCTTATTAATATATTCCATTGAACGAAGAAGAGGTGTCTTTTTATCAAGAGCCTCGCCGCCGTATGAGCAGAAAGCTGTAGGAATACAAAGTGATTTGTCTTTAATAAATGCGTAAGATGTAGGATCCCATGCTGTATAGCCTCTGGCTTCAAATGTAGCTCTCAAACCGCCCGAAGGGAAAGACGAAGCATCAGGTTCCCCTTTTACAAGCTCTTTGCCTGAAAATTCCATGATGATTTTTCCGTCACCTTTAGGTGAAATAAAGCTGTCGTGTTTTTCTGCTGTAATTCCTGTCATAGGCTGGAACCAGTGCGTAAAATGTGTTGCACCCTTCTCAATAGCCCAATCCTTCATTGCATTTGCAACAACTGTTGCTACCCCTAAATCGAGTGGTTGACCATCCTTAATTGTTTTTTGCATAGCTTTGTAGGTTAATTTTGGAAGACGCTCTTCCATAACCTTATCATTGAACACCAATGATCCAAATAATTCTGACATTGCAACCATATGATTCGCTCCTTTTTAATTAATATTCATATATTTTTTTGAAAAAAAGAAAAAAAGGCCCTACGGATATATTCCATAGCGCCTTTGCTAAACTAAATATTGGTCCTAGTCTATCATTTCACCAAAGTGTTGTCAATATATTTCCTTAAAAATTATTTATTTTTTTACAACAATTTGTCCCAATCTGTCTTGACAGTAACAATTTGTAGTGTTAATCTATCTTAGAGTAAAGAAAACAGGGCGTTCATCCTATACAGGTTATAACTCATACGGGATGAGTGCCTTTCGTTGTATTGGCGGTGTTTACTCCGCCTTTTACTGATACTCATATTGGCTTTTTTTACATTTATAATATTTTATTGTATAATATTTTATTGCACTTATTATAATACTTAGTTTTTGAAATAATAAAGCAATAATAGGTGAAATAATAAATATGTTTTTGATTGATTTTTTGGAGGATTATTATCATGGCAAAATTTATTTTTGTTACCGGCGGTGTTGTGTCAGGTCTTGGAAAAGGAATTACAGCTGCATCTTTGGGACGACTTTTAAAAGCAAGAGGACTTAAAGTAGCAGCGCAGAAACTTGATCCATATATTAATGTAGACCCCGGTACTATGAGCCCTTATCAGCACGGTGAAGTTTTTGTTACCGATGACGGTGCAGAAACAGACCTTGACCTTGGTCATTATGAGCGTTTTATTGATGAGGACCTTAATAAATACTCTAATTTGACAACCGGTAAAGTGTACTGGAATGTGCTTAACAAAGAAAGACGAGGAGAGTACTTAGGAGAAACAGTACAGGTAATCCCTCATGTTACAAACGAAATAAAAGAATTCATTTACGGCGTAGCTCAAAAAACCGATGCCGATGTTGTAATAACTGAAATAGGCGGAACAACCGGCGACATTGAAAGTCAACCCTTTCTTGAAGCAATCAGACAGGTAGGCCTTGAAGTAGGCAGAGAAAACTCTCTTTATATTCATGTTACACTTGTTCCTTATATCCGCGGTTCTGAAGAGCATAAATCCAAACCTACTCAGCATTCAGTGAAAGAACTCCAGGGAATGGGAATAACCCCCAATATTATTGTTCTTCGTTGCGACGAGCCTATTGAAGAATCAATTTTCAAAAAAATAGCAATGTTCTGTAATGTAAAATCTGATTGTGTAATTGAAAACATTACAATTCCGGTTCTTTACGAAGCACCTCTTATGCTTGAAAAAAGCAACTTCTCAAGCATTGTCTGCCGTGAGCTTGGCATTAATGCCCCCAAACCGGAACTCACTGAATGGATAAACATGGTCGGTCGAATCAAAGCAAGAAAAAGAGAAGTAAGAATCGGCATTGTCGGTAAATATGTTCAGCTTCATGATGCTTATCTTTCTGTTGCAGAGGCACTTCGTCATGCCGGATATGAAAACGGAGCTTATGTTGAAATTGAATGGATAGATTCCGAAGCAATTAATTCTACAAATGTAGCAGATATTATAGATAAATGTGCGGGTATTGTAATACCCGGCGGCTTTGGAAACAGAGGTATTGAGGGCAAAATTGAAGCTGCTCACTACTGCCGTACGCATAATGTTCCTATGCTTGGAATCTGTCTTGGCATGCAGATAGCAGTCATCGAATTTGCCAGATATATTTGCGGTCTTAAAGACGCAAACTCAGGAGAATTTGATGAAGATACATCACACAAGGTAATCGACTTTATGCCTGATCAAAATAACGAAATTGCAAAAGGCGGTACAATGCGTCTTGGAGCATATCCTTGTAAAATTGCAAAAGGCACAAAGATGTATGAATGCTATTCCCAGGAACTTATACGCGAGAGACATCGTCACCGCTATGAATTCAACAACGATTACCGTGACCTTATGACAAACAACGGTCTTGTAGTAAGCGGTACTTCACCTGACGGCAGAATTGTTGAAACAATTGAAATACCTGAAAATGACTTTTACATCGGTGTACAATATCACCCTGAATTCAAGAGCCGACCCAACAGAGCCCATGCTTTATTTGTAGGCCTTGTAAAAGCGGCTATGAAAAGCTTATAATTAAATTACTGTATAAACAATATAAATAATATAAAACGAATAAACGACACTTTATTTTTGACAGAATGGGGAGTTGCTATATGAAATTTAATTTTACAAAAATGCATGGTATTGGTAATGATTATGTGTATGTAAACTGTATGGAAAAAGAACTTGAAAATCCAGGCGAAATTTCAATTGCCGTTTCACCCAGACATTTCTCAGTTGGTTCTGACGGTCTTATTATGATTTGTCATTCTGATATTGCAGATGCTAGGATGAGAATGTTCAACGCTGACGGCAGTGAAGGAAAAATGTGCGGTAACGGAATCAGATGTGTCGGCAAATATCTTTATGATAATGGCATTGTAAATAAGACAGACATAACTATTGAAACATTAAGCGGTATTAAAAAGCTTCAGCTTAATATTGTTGATGGCAAAGTTGATACAGTATGTGTAGATATGGGCAAAGCAATACTTGAGCCAAATGAAATTCCGGTAATTGCAGACGAGATCATGATTAACAAGCCCATCATCGTTAGCGGCAAGGAATACAATCTTACAGCTGTTTCTATGGGTAACCCTCACGCTGTATGTTTTGTTGATGATGTTGACAGCCTTGACCTTGAGAAGATGGGACCCGATTTTGAACATCTCAGCATTTTCCCTGAACGAGTTAATACCGAGTTTGTAAAGGTTATTGATTGCAAAACACTTCAAATGAGGGTTTGGGAACGCGGAAGCGGAGAAACATTTGCCTGCGGTACAGGTACATGTGCAACAGTTGTTGCCGCTTGTTTAAACGGAATATGCAAACTTGATTCAGATGTTACAGTTCATCTTATCGGCGGTGACTTAATTATCAGATATTGCTCTGATGGAACAGTATTTATGACAGGAAAAGCTACGACGGCATATGAGGGAGTGTTTGAATATGAATATAAAAATTAATGAAAATTATGATAATATAAAAGACAGCTATCTTTTCTCTGAAATCGCCAGAAGAGTAAACAAATACAGTGCTGAAACCCCCGATAAAAAAGATAATATCATCAGACTTGGAATAGGCGACTGTACACTTCCGCTTACAAAAACAGTTATTGATGCAATGCACAAGGCTGTTGATGAAATGGCTGTAAAAGAAACATTCAGAGGGTATCCGCCTGAATACGGCTATGATTTTCTCAGAGAAGCAATCTCAAAATATTATAAGTCATTTGGAGTTGAGATTAAAGCAGGTGAAGTATTTGTCAGTGACGGTGCTAAAAGTGACTGCGGAAATATTGTAGATATTTTAGGTGATAATACAATACTTATCCCTGATCCTGTATACCCTGTATATATGGACAGCAATGTAATGAGCGGAAGAAACATAGAGTTTATCTCCGGAAATAAGGAGAACAACTTCCTCCCTATGCCTGATAAGCTTGAAGTTAAGCCGTATGTAATTTATCTCTGCTCTCCTAACAATCCTACAGGTGCAACTTACAATAAAGACCAGCTTAGCGAATGGGTTAAGTTTGCTAAAAACAGTGGCTCACTCATCATTTTTGATTCTGCATATGAAGCTTTTATAAACGGTGATTATCCTCATTCAATATATGCTGTTGAAGGAGCAAAAGAATGCGCTATTGAAATCTGCAGTTTTTCAAAAATGGCAGGCTTCACAGGTACAAGATGCTCATGGACTATATTCCCCAACGAACTTAAGGTTGGTGAAAAATCTATTCAGAAGATGTGGGCAAGACGTCAGGCAACAAAGTTTAATGGTGTACCCTATGTTATTCAAAGAGCTGCCGAGGCCGCTTTATCAGAGGACGGTTTCAAAGAAGCAATGGACAACATTGAATATTATATGGGAAACGCTAAACTTATTGCAGAGCTTCTTACAGCCAAAGGAATCTGGTTCTCAGGTGGTATCTGCTCCCCTTACATCTGGCTTAAATGCCCTAACGATATGAAGTCATGGGATTTCTTTGATATGCTTCTTGATAAAATTCAGGTTGTCGGAACCCCCGGTGCCGGATTTGGTGAAGAAGGCGAAGGCTATTTCCGTCTGACTTCATTTGGCAGCAAAGAAGCAACTATTGAAGCAATTGAAAGACTTAGAAAATTACTCTAATAAATTATAAAAAATACCATGGTCTATTTATAGACCATGGTATTTTATTATTTCATAAATTATATAGAAAAAGCATTTTAAACTGTATAAAAGAAATTTATATATGTACTATATTCACCCTATTTTTCGTCTTAACATATCCATCATAGCAGCTGCCGGATTTAGAACCGGAATTTGTAAATAAGAAGATAGTTCTTCACTAAAATAAGGAAAATGAGTACACCCTAAAATAATACATTGTGCACCAGCGTCACTAAAACCATTCGCTAACTTGGCAATCCCATTATCATATACAATTCCCCTCGGTGGCATTTGCTTCTCAATTGCCTCAACAACAGGCAATATTGATGCACCCATTAATTTAATTTCGGGTTTAGAATTAATACATATCTCCTCAAGTCTATGCAGAGATTGACCATTTGCAGCTAAAATCCCAACAAAGTCATAATTTTTAACTATCACTTCATATGCCTCAAGTGGAGTAATTATGGGGATAGTACATTCATTGCGCAATCTTTCGAGTTCTAACGCACAGCTTAGTGAATTACAATAAACAACCGCTGCCTCTGCTCCTTCACTTGCAAAATCAAATATTAATGACCGCGTAATTTTATATAACTTATCTCTATCAAACATTTGTAAATATGACTGCTCCTTTGGATCAGAGGCTGTTATCCCACTAATAATGTCATATCCGTATCCGGAAAAAAAATCAGCACCCATTTCAGTATCAACAGGAGTACCTGCTAAAACCGCAATTCTTCGTGACACTTTAATCCCCCCTGATTACGTCCTCATCAATTTTATAAGTTTAAAAAACATCTATAAAACTCGAGCCGCAACAAAAATTAGTGCGGCTCTAAATAATCTATGATACATATTATCTAATTAATTACTAATTATTTTACTTTTCTTTAAAATCGCCTTCTATTGTTCCATCCTCTTCTTCAGGAATTATAAATATACATGCAATATAAAGAATAATTCCCGTACCAAATAAGAAAATTGTAAGAAGAACCCACAATATTCTTATTATAGTTACATCTGTTCCTAAGTAGTCGGAAAAGCCAAGGCATACACCTGATACCTTTCTTCCATTCATTGGCCTAACAATTTTTTTATTATTCATTTTCTTTTTCTCCTCTCTTAAGCAAAATGTTTTCACTTGAAAAACTAAAATATTCTCCGTTTGATACTATAATATGATCATTTACCTCTATTTTTATTGATGAAAGTGCTTTAAGACATTCATTGGTAAACTTAATATCACTGAAGGACGGCTTAAGACTGCCTCCCGGATGGTTATGTACCAATATTATACTTGTTGCATTATATTTCAACGCAATTTCTACTACCTGTCTCACATCAACCATTGCAGAGTCTACCATTCCCTTAGCTGCACAAACAGCCTTTATGACTGCAAGGGTACTGTTAAGGCAAATTACATAGAGTTCCTCTCTCTGCACATTGTTCATCAATGAAAGTGCATACTCCCCTGCAACATGTGTATTACTTAGTATAACCTTTTGGCTCCATTTTTCAAATACTATCCTATTATTTATTTCTCCCACCAAACTTATTAAAATAGCAGCATTAGTGCTTATGTTACATAAATCGGCTATCTTCTCGGGATCAGAAAAAACAAGGTCTGTAAATGAACCGCCAAATTCATCGAGCACTCTATGGGCTAATTCATTAGTATCAATCCTGGGATAAGCATAAAAAAGCAGCATCTCCAGCAACTCATGTTTTTCAAATGCATCTGCGCCGTGCTCCAAGTATTTATTTTTCAATCTGACTCTGTGTCCATCATGTGCACTAGCCATAAAAACAGTCCCTCATACCTGTCATGTGAAATATTTCTGTGTAAGCTTTCTCCATTGGCCACTGTAAATTATATTCAACAGCTTATCAAGTTTCTTGAGTAATTCCATCACTGTGTTTTCATCAACTATGCCTCTTTCAAAAGCTTCAGAAACCTCACCTAAATCAACTACTTCTGTTCTTCCGTCCGGGTATATTTTCACATCTGCAAGCAAATCTGTAAATATCCATTTGTTTTCTTCCAAATAATAATCACTGTGTATAACATCACAATAATAATATACCAGCTTACCTTTTGAATCCATAAATTTACTTATCTTAAAGCCTTCATTCATGAATGTACATGATATTCCATTTGTAAATTCTTTCTTAGGCTTAAAAGTATCCCATTTTGTTACTATAATATCGTTAGTAAAATATAAAATTTCGTCTTTTTCGAGTGATTTTATTTCATCCGGAACAAATCGCTTTCTAAACATCTTTGGCTTATCCATAATAATCTACCTCTAGTACTCATTTAGTACTTATTGCTGTGTATTTTATCCTGCTTGCGAATTATCCCCTGCTTGTGTATTATCTCCTGCTTGTGTATTGCCCGCTGCACTCTGCAAATTGCTCAAACTGTTTTGCGCATTTGTGGCCTGAGTTGAATTTGGATATTCATTCAGTACTCTTTGATAGTATGAAATAGCAGTTGCCGTCTCACCAAGACCTTCAGATGTTTTGCCAAGATAATAAAGCACTTCTCCGGCATAGCTCTCATCCGAAATAAACTCAAGGCAGTCCGAAAGAGTAGTTTTTGCATTATCGAAGTTTCCTGAGAGGTAATACATTTTTCCCTTACTGAAAAGGTCCTCAGCCGCAGTTGCATATGTTTTTTCTCTGACACCGTCATAAATAGCAACATCCTCATCAGATAAATCACTGATATCAATGTCTTTTATTAATAATGCTGCCTCTGTTAATTCACCATTAGCCACAAGTGCATATGCTTTATTGATATTTCCTATTTTTGTTTGCAATTGAACTGATTCCTTGTATTTTTCAATTTCTGCAGTCAGTTCGGTATTTTCCTTCACAATATCGTCATAGCTTGCCGTCCCGTCAGTTCCGCTATATGATTGATAATTTTCAAGTGTTGTCTGAAGATCATATATTGCCTTTGACTTACTTTCAAGCATTGTGGGAAATACAAGTGCGAAAAGAACAGCCGCCATACATACTGTTCCTCCAACAAATGAAATTATCTGTGGTTTGGCAAATAATCCTTTATCGGAATCTTTATATAATAAACGCCTTTTTCTTCTTGCCTTAATATCTTCTGCATTCCCAGGGTTATCAGAAATCGCTTCCAGAGCATTCATTTTGCTTCCCGGAGTAATTTCCTGCATATATCTTAAAGCAATAGGGTTCTTTTTATCAAGGTATAATACTCTTTTTATAAATGGCTCTGCCGCAGTATTGTTTCCGCTTGACATATTGCAAAGTGCTGCAAGATTATAAGCATCCACAAACTTTTGATTATTTGCAACAGCCTTCTTGAGTTGAATAAGAGCCAAATCTTCACTGTGTTGGTCCATATATTGTATAGCTAAGTTATATAATCTTAACGCATCGTTCATTTTTTCGAGTTCTCTGGCATTTTTCTGAAGCTTATCCAGATACTCAGCAGCAGTCTTATCTTTTTTATTGAGATTTGAGCTTACAACCCATTCTCTAAGTGCATTGGCAACAAGTCCTTTTTCAAAATATACCAGACCCAAGAGGTTTCTTGCTTTAGTATTAAATTTATTAACCATAACACTCTTGCTAAGATTATCAATAGCTCCTGTCAGGTCTCTTTCGTTTGCACATTTTAGACCTGCATTGTACAGCTTATCAGAAATATTTCTTGTTTTGTTATATAAAACTATATCGGTACCGCACTCCGGACAGACATTGCCGCTTTTAAATATGTAGCTGCAGACTGGACATTTCACGGCTATCTACTCCTTATCTTCTTTGCTTGTTTTTACATTGTTTACAAGATACTGCATAAGTTCGAACATATCCCTAAAATTTCCGGAATAAATAGAGTCTTCCATATCTTCAATCAACATGGCAGGCTCATACTTTTTAAGTTCATCTTTATAACTGAACATATCAATTACCTCCCATTATTAACGTACGTAGTCTGCCTACAAGATAAAGTGAACCGGCACAAAGAAGAACATCTTCCTTATCAACCAGACCAATCGCAAACTCATACGCCTCATCTATATTTTCCAAACTATATACTCTATCGCAATATTTTAATGCAACTTTTTTCAATCCATCAGCTGATAATGCCCGTTCACTGTCAGGACGTGTAATTACAACTGCATCTGCCAGCGGAATTATTTCCTCAGCCATTTTCCCATACTCTTTATCAGATAGCACTCCCATAAGAAGCACCAATTTTTTGCCTGCAAAGTACTTTTCAGCAGATTTTGCAAGCATCAGAATTCCATCAGGATTATGTGCCCCATCAAGAACAATAAGCGGATTTTTCCGGCACACTTCCATTCTACCGTTCCACTTTGCCTTAAAAATGCCGTCTCTTATGTTTTTATCTGTAATAGGTATGCCACTTTGTTTGAGTGCATAGGCAGCAAGCAGTACCAATGTACAGTTTTTAATCTGATACTCTCCTATCAGCGGAAGCAAAACATCGTTATATTCAAAATACTCATTCTTTACAGAAAGAATAGTTTCATCGATATTCTGTCTGATAACATCAATTTTTTCATCAAATGCATAATAAAGTTTTGAATTTCTTTCATCGCTTAGCTTTTTAATAACATTGTATACACATTCACTTTGATTATAAAGTACAACAGGACAGCCCTGCTTAATTATGCCTCCCTTTTCAAACGCAATGCTTTCCAATGTATTTCCCAAATATTCAGTATGGTCGAAGCTGATTGATGCAATAACGCTGAGAATTGGAGCTTTAACAACATTTGTTGCATCAAACCTGCCTCCAAGTCCAACCTCTATTACAGCAAAATCAACATGATTATCAGCAAAATAAAGGAATCCCAAAGCAGTAAGGTGTTCAAAAACCGTAGGTCTTCCAAATCCTTCTTCTTCCATTTCATCGGCATTTTTCTTAATTATACCCATATATTTTGCATAATCATCATTTGATATTTCTTTATTGTTTATTACAAAACGCTCGTTGTACCTTTCCAAATGCGGAGATGTGTATTCCGCAGTTTTATATCCAGCAGATATTAATATTTGTGAAAGCATAGAACAAGCCGAACCTTTACCGTTCGTTCCCGCTACATGAATAATTTTATATTTTTCCTGTGGATTGCCAAGACGAGCAAGTATTTCTGAAATACGGCTCAAATCCAACTTGGAACCAAGTCCGCAAATACTGTCAATATATATTAAGGCTTCACTATAATTCAATTTCTTTGTCCTCCGAAGCAATTCAATCATCAATGTCTAATGAACTGCATTACCCAGTTATACCTATATATAGTAACAGTTTTGTCCTTTTTTATCAACATGTTTACATGAATTGTCAGATTTTTTTAGTAACGTATTTTAAGCAAACTAAGAGCTGTTTCAGTTATCAGTTATCAGTCAAAGAGAGAAATCTGCTTGTATTCATTTGAAGACAGCTCCTGCAGTCTTTCTTTTATTGGCCTTGTATAATTACCGGAAATATTATATTGTCGCATCAAAGGTATTGCGATAGAATACAGATATTTCTTATATTCACTGCCTGCCCATCCGGATTTATACATATTACACAACTTATCATAGTAAGCCGGAAAGCTTTCCTTAACAAACGACAAAAAAAGTGTTTTTGTTTCTCCCCTTAAATTGAGGATACCGGTAATAGCATAATCTACACCCGTTTGATTCCCCATAGAGTATAAAGCTTCAAGATTTTCTGCGCTGTCAGTAATAAAAGGAATTATAGGCATCATATGAAGACCGATTTTTGCTTTTGTCTTTTTAAACTGCCCAAGCATTTCAAATCGTTTCAGAGATGAAACACCGTTTGGCTCAATCATGCTTTGGATTCTTTCATCCATACAAGTTATTGTTGCTGCAACATTTACACAAGTAATTCTGGAAAGTTCATCTATAAGGTCGTAGTCTCTTAAAATAAGATCAGATTTCGTAGAAATAATACACGGCGTTTTATATTTAATCAGCAAATTTAAAATTTCCGGCATAATTTTATATTTTTCTTCAGCAGGCTGATAGTTGTCAGTTACGCCCCCAAGATTAATAACTTCTCTGTTCCATCTTTTTGAGTGCAAAAGCTTTTCAAGCTGCTCAGCAATATTTTTTTTTACATAAATTTCATTGAAAAAATCTCTGGAATCCATATACTTATGAGTATACAAAGCAAAGCAATATTTACAGCCATGCTCGCAGCCCCTGTATACGTTCAAATCCCAATGGTATGGAAATCTTCCATTGACTTTGTTACAGGCATTTACACACTCAATTTCTTTAAAATTGTATTTATCCATACTACCGCTCCTTATTTAATTATATTATAAGGCAACAGACGGTGTATTACAAATCAAACAATTACAATAGTATAAAAAAATTTATATAGTAAAACAATAATACAAAAGAGGTGCTAAAATGAATATTGCAGTTATTACAGGTGCATCTTCCGGTATGGGCAGAGAATTTGCCGTCCAGCTTGACGCTTTGCACAAATATGATGAGCTCTGGATTATTGCCAGAAGGAAAGAAAAGCTTGATGAATTAAAAGGCATTGTGCATGCAACAGTTCGTTCTATTCCGCTTGACCTCACAAAAGAGGAAAGCTACGAAGAATTTAAAAAACTGCTTAAAGAAAATGCTCCGAAAATCAGAACACTGGTAAATGCCAGCGGCTTCGGTAAATTCGGAAAATTTACTGAAATACCCCTTTCAGAGCAATGCAATATGGTTGACTTGAATATTAAAGCTTTAATGACAATGACGTATATATGTCTGCCTTACATGCCACTAAATTCAGAGATTTACGAGCTTTGCTCCTTATCATCTTTTCAGCCTGTTCCTTACATCAATGTTTATGCAGCAACTAAAGCTTTTGTATTAAGCTTTTCACGTGCGCTTAATGTTGAACTTCAGGACAGAAACATACATGTTATAGCAGTAAGCCCCGGATGGGTAGACACCGAGTTCATAGGTAATGCCGAAAAAGATGACACAATAAATTATTATAACAAATTATTTAAAGCAGATGAAGTCGTTTCACAGGCAATTTTAGACTCGGCAAAAGGCAAAGATGTAAGTGTATGCGGAGCGTTTACAAAGGCTCAGGCTAGGGCAGTTAAACTGCTCCCGCACAAGCTTGTCATGAAGGCTTGGTGCAAACAGCAAAAATTATAACAGTTTAAACAGAAAACCACAGGATACCCAAATATCCTGTGGTTTTATTTAAACAAAATTAATTTTAGTAAAATCAATCAACAATGAAGCCTTCTCCATCAAACTTCATTTCGTAAGGTCCTTCAAGATACTGAATTGCCGGATCTGATTTAATTTCTTCATAAATAGGAAGTGAAACCTCAACATATGCTGTTTCAAGTGTATTTTGAATTCTTGCAATACGTGCTTTTGTAAAGTCTATGTCGTTTGTACACTTAATTGCCGTAAGTATAGCGTCCTTATCATTGTTTCTGTAAAGTGGAATTTTACCGCCGCCTGCAAGAACAGTGGCTGTAACAACGTTAGTCCATGTAGCATCCCAATCAATGCTGTTAAGACATCTTCTTGTTGTAATATCAGCTAAACCGATACCCGCTGCAGCATGATGTGTTTCCTCGGTAAGACCTCTTACAAAAATATGTGTAATGTTTTTGATTCCAAAAAATGATCTTGACATGTTACGACCAACTACGTTAGGATCCATACCTGAGCCTGAAATATTTTTACCTATCTCATCAATAATGAGAAGGTCAATGTTGTCAAATTTAAAGTCAGCAATTTTCTGCTTTGATTCAGCTTGGAGTTTTGCATCTACTTCAAGGAAGTTTGATTTATCACACATTTCAATTGTGCAGATATCATCATAAGCATTCTGAACTACACCAATACCAAATGAAAATTTTGTGTTGTTAAGAAAAATATCAGATGCTTCAGGAAGATATTGCGGAAAATGATGCATACCCAGTGAATGGAACATAGCAGCGCCTTTATGTTTTGCAATACCGATTGCAATCATCTTTGCAAGACCGCTTTCATGATCGCCGCGGAATTCTGTATGAGGTTTCATTTTATTAAATAAAACTATACCATCTGCCTCCATAGCGTACTTATCACAGTAAAGAGGCGCACCGCATTTAAGTGTACCATACTGAACTACTTCCATAGAAGAAAGAATAGGACAACCCATTGATTCTTCTGTAATATTAAAGCTTTCAATAACCTCAACCTGTCCTTCAGCCGTTGCTCCGCCATGGCTGCCCATTGCAGGAACAATAAAAGGATCGGCACCCCACTCTTTGAGTGTATCAATAATAGTCCTTATCATCTTATCAAGATCAGGAATGCCACGGCTGCCAACTGTAACAGCAATTCTTTTGCCTTTAAAAGAATTTCTGTCAATATTCTTATAATCAGCCATCATCTTTTTGATATAGCCGGCGCAATCGTCAATTTTATTTGAATCATAAACCTGACGAACCTTCACCATTGGCGGAATTTTTACCGCTTCGAGTCCCTGAATAACTATATCCATTTCAGGAAAATCAAAAAATGTACTCATACTCAACTACCTCCTAATTATATAACCTTAAAAAATTTAAGATATCCCATGTACAATTGTCATCCCCATTAACGCAAGTACATCAACCCTAGTGAAATTATAGCGCTGTTATAATGTCATGTCAATAAAACTTGTATAAATTATCAAAAAAACGATCTCAAAATTATGCAATTATGAGTCATAATACATTAAAAGCAACATCATATTACACTATATTAATATATTTTCTCATTCAAACACGCTATTTATTTGGCATTTCTCACAATTAGATGCCATATTACAGCTCTAACAACATATGACGTTATACACGCAGTGTATTTGTATAAAAATGTAAGCAAATGTTTATATTTTAACTGTATTTAAAACAGAAAAATTAATTAATTTATTCCATTTATTCGGAAAGATTAATATAATTTCTTTTTTCTTATATAACTTAGAAAACTAAGTATATTTTTCTTGTTTTTACAGATACTATTTTCGTAATAGACACAACAGTAAAACGGAGGTAAAAACATATGAAAGCTACCGGAATAGTTAGACGTATCGACGATCTCGGAAGAGTAGTAATCCCAAAAGAAATTCGCCGTACCTTGAGAATAAGAGAAGGTGATCCGCTTGAAATCTTTACTGATTCAGACGGTGAAATAATTTTAAAAAAGTATTCACCTATAGGAGAACTTGGTACATTTGCCAAGGAATATGCCGAATCACTTGCTCAAACAATCGGCCATGTAACATGCATTGTTGACAAAGATCAGATTATTGCCGTTTCAGGCGGTCCTAAAAAAGACTTTTATGAGAAACACATCAGCGATGCAATGGAAAAATGTATAAATGCCAGAAGCACACTTGTTGCAGGAAGAAATGACAGTAATTTCGTTCCTGTGCTTGAAGATGATTCAGCCGCAGATGGATACAACTATGAGTTAATCTCTCCTATCATCTGCGAAGGTGACGTACTTGGTGCAATCGTTTTTCTTTCTCCCGATAAAAAAATGGGTGAAGTTGAAGGAAAACTTGCACAGACTGCAGCAGGTTTTTTAGGAAAACAAATGGAACAATAGAAATACCAAAAAGGAGTATTCAATTAATAATTGAACACTCCTTTTTTAATTCTAATATATACTTTCATAAAACCTGTCCGAAAGTTCAGCAAATTCCTTAATGCCCAAAGCCTCACCTCTTATTTTTTCATCAAGGTCGACAGATTTGATTATTTCGATTATTTCTTCCTTACTCATATTAAACCCGCCCTGATTAAACAATGCATTTAGCAGGGTTTTTCTTCTTTGTCCGAATGCGCATTTTACCAGCTTAAAAAATAAATCCCTGTCTTTTAACACTACCGGAGGTTTATCTCTAAGTTTAAGAGTAATTACCGCTGATGCAACCTTTGGCCTTGGTATAAAGCACGAAGGCTGAACTATCATATCAATGGAAGCTTCGGAATAAAACTGAACCGCAATTGAAAGTGCACCGTAATCATCGTCACTCGGTCCTGCCTGCATACGTTCGGCAACTTCCTTTTGCACCATTACCGTCATAGACTCAACAGAATTTCCCCTTTCAAGCAAATCCATGATTATGGGGGTAGTTATATAATACGGCAGGTTTGCCACTACCTTAAATGGTTTTCCGCCGTTTTTTTCTCTGGCCAGCTCTTCAATATCACACTTTAATACATCCATATTAATTATTTCAATATTATTATAGTCAGCAAGTGTTTCATTTAAAATTGGAATAAGCTTGTGATCAATTTCAAGTGCAATTACCTTCTTTGCCCTTTCAGCAATTATCTGTGTAAGACCTCCAAAGCCCGGCCCAATCTCAAGCACCGTATCTTCTTCGCATATTCCTGCCGCATCAGCGATATTGTCAAGTACATTTGTATCAATTAAAAAGTTCTGCCCATATCCTTTTTTAAGATTAAAGCCATAGTGCTCCATTATCGCTTTAGTGCGAAGCGGAGTTGCAATACGTTCTGTCATTATTTTCTCCTCACATTACCATCCCAAGCAAACCGTAGCTAAGTATGGAAATAATTATTCCTGCCATTATAACACCAATTGTTATCACAACAAATGATTTTTTCAAATCCATATCAAGAAGTACAGCTATAAGAGAACCGGTCCATGCTCCCGTTCCCGGCAGAGGTATGCCAACGAAAATCAGCAGTCCCCAGTATGCATATTTTTTTATAGAACCACTTTTGCCGATTGCTTTGTTCTCTAGTTTTTCTGCAATACCTTTAAACCGTGTTTTTTTTAGCTTTTTGAATATGTATTTAATAAAAATCAGAATAAATGGCACAGGCAGTATATTCCCAATAAATGCAATCACAAATGACGGCAGCAAATCCATTCCCAGCAAAAAGCCCGCAATAATGCCTCCTCTTAATTCAAGTATCGGCAGCAGCGATACAATAAATACTATTACTTCAGGTCTTAAAACTCCGCCAAGATTATTCACAAACCATCCTGCCAACTGTTCGGACATAATCAACCTCCAAATTTAATCAATATTATTTTCAAGCCAGTTATAAAGTATTCCAAATACCTTATCCCTTCTTGTTTCATTTAATATTTCATGCCTTGCACCATAAAGCAGTTTTATCGATGTATCAGTACATCCTGCCTTAATCATAGAATTATATACCTGTTTAATGCCTTTTCCATAACCTCCAACAGGGTCATCTTTTCCGGAAATTAACAGCATCGGCAAATTTTTAGGCAATGATTCAGCCCACTCTCTTCTGTTAACTGTTTTTAGCAGCTGAAAAAGCGCATGGTATCCCTCAAAGGTAAAAAGGAATCCGCATTTTTCATCGTTAACGTATTTTTCCACCATTTCTTTGTCTGTTGAAAGCCAGTCATATTCTGTTCTGGCATTTTTTATTTTTTTGTTGTTATCTCCAAATGCCAGCTTATTTATAATTACGCCCTGCTCCATTGGATGCCTTGACGCAAGCATTCCTGAAAGCCTAATGCCAAAGTCAACAGCTGCTTTGGGTCCGCTAGTTCCCATAAAAACTGCACCGTTAAAATCGTCACCATAAGCTGCAATATATTCTCTTGCAAGAAGAGAACCCATGCCATGTCCTATCATAAAGTAAGGAATATCAGGATATTTCAATCGCATCATGCCTTCAAGATAATTCATATCATCTATAAGGTATTTCCAGCTGTTTTCTTTCTTTCCAAAATAGCCGAAATCATTATCTTTTTCTGCAGAGAAGCCATGTCCTGAATGATCATTTCCGCAAACAACATATCCTCTCTTGGCAAGATACACAGCAAAATCTTCATATCTTAATATATATTCAGCCATTCCATGGACAAGCTGAACAACGGCACTATAGTGTTTGCGTGTTGTATCACACCAAATGCATGAAAAAATATCATGCCTGCCGTTAGACGCAGAATAATTCAACTCATATCTTGTAATATCCATAATAATCCGCTCCTTATGAAGTCATTTCAGGGTTATCACAGTTCTCCTTTAAGTCCGATTGCCTCGGCACACTCTTTCATACCATTAATTGTTTCACCTATAACCTCGTCAAGTGGCATACCAAGCATTTCACAGCCCTTTTCAATTACTTCTCTATTTACACCGGCTGCAAAGCTGTGCGTTTTATACTTCTTCTTAACACTCTTCACTTCAATATCAAGAACACTTTTTGATGGTCTCATTAGGCAAGCAGCAGTAATAAGGCCTGAAAGCTCATCAATTGTATACAGTACTTTTTCCATCTTTAATGTAGGCTCAACATCACAGCAAAGCCCCCAGCCATGTGAACATACCGCATGGATATAATCCTCGTCGATGCCTTTTTCTCTCATAATTTCTTCAGTTTTTTTGCAATGCTCTTCCGGATACATTTCATAATCAAGATCGTGTAAAAGTCCGACCGCACCCCATTTTTCTACATCCTCATTAAAAAGTACAGCAAAATGACGCATAACGCCTTCAACTGTAAGACCATGTTTAAGTAAAGCATCAGATTTATTGTATTCATTAAGCAATTCCCATGCTTGCTCTCTTGTTGGTTTCATAACTTCTTCTCCTTTGTAAAATCAATTTACATTTATTATAAACAAACTCTGTATAATAGTCAATTTACCAATCAAGACCTTTTGTTTGTTATCTCTGCGGTCTCTGCTGTCATTCTGATAAATTTTTCTTCATTTTATTATTCCTCCCAAACAGAAATATATTTGTCTTTTATCACTCAGCCATTTCTTTAAGTGTATTACCGGAAATTCGGTATACAGTCCAATCCTCCATAGCCTCAGCTCCAAGCGATAAATAAAATTCTATACTTGGTTTGTTCCAATCAAGACACCACCATTCAAGCCTGCCGCAGCCTCTCTCGACAGCTATTCCAGCCAACTTTTTAAGAATATCCTTTCCATAGCCTCTGCCGCGGTACTCAGGCAAAACAAATAAGTCCTCCAAATATATACCAGCCCGGCCTAAAAAGGTAGAGAAATTGTAGAAAAACAGTGCAAAGCCTACTTCTTTACCGTCTGCAACGGCAAATATTACTTCTGCTCTTTTCTTTTTAAAAATCCACTCGTTCAGAACTTCTTCATCAGCAACAACTTCATCAAGCATTTTTTCATAATCTGCTAATGCTTTAATAAAGTACAAAATCAAAGCTGTATCATCTTCTTGTGCATATCTAAAGCTAATCTCTTTTGTCATTTCTTATCTCCTATCTTGTCCATATATTCTGTCTGATATAAATTTACAATATTATTAATTATACAATGACAGACAAATCCTTGCAACTAAGTCAATCGCAATGTTTTTCCAGCACAAAAAGACGGAATGGAACAATCCACGCCGTCTTTATTAGGTCTATAAAATTATACAGATAAGACCTCCGCTACCCTCATTAATAATCTTCTGCAAAGACTCCTGCAGTTTCATCTGTGCATCTTCGGACATAGTATAAATCTTATTGTGCATGCCCTCCTTAACAAGCGTGTCGAGCGTTCTACCAAAGAGATTGAGTTCCCATATTTTCTGTTTGTCGGTCTTATATGTACTAAGAATATTGTCAATAAATTCTTTGCTCTGCTCCTCTGTACCTACAATAGGCGAAACTTCGGTTTCAATATCTGTCTTAATCATGTTGATTGCCTCACCGCGAGCTTTAATCTTAATGCCATAGCGTGAACCGTGCTTAAATGGTTCAGGCTCGTTAAGCACAATATCCTCAAATGTAGGTCCCACAATTCCATAGCCCTTTCTCCTGACATCCGAAAGTGCAGAACTAACTTTGTTATATTCATTACGTATATTGGAGAGCTCTTTCATTATGCTTATCAATTCATAATCACCTTTGATGTCCATAGCTATTGTTTCGCTAAGAACTTTATAGAATAGGTCATCATTCATTGCTACATCAATTTCCGCATCTCCGTTTCCTGCAGAAATATCTCCTACATAAGCTTTTCTGATAAACTCATTGGCTTCAAGCTCGGATGCGCAATCAGGAATACCTCTGAGATTGCCTGCCTTTTCTGTCAGCATAAGCAAAGTATCAACCATGGATTTTTTAAGCCAATGATCATTATCCAAACCTGCAAGCCATCTTGGAATGTTAATGTTAATTTCGTTTACAGGGAATTCATATAACAGTCCCTCAAGGATTTCATTAATATCATCATCTCTAAGCTGTGAACAGTTAACCGTCAGTACCGGTACTTCATATTTATCTTCAAGCTTTGCCCGTAGCACGTCTGTTTCAGGGCTGTAAGGGACTGCTGAATTAAGTACCAAAATAAAGGGTTTTTGTGACTTTTTAACCTCCGCAATTATATCTTCCTCCGCCTGTATATAATTCTCTCTCGGTATGTCAGTAATCGAGCCATCTGTTGTCATGACAATTGCCACCGTCGAATGGTCATTTATCACTTTGTTTGTTCCTAACCTTGCTGCCGTTTCCAATGGCATCTGTTTATCTGACCAAGGTGTGTTAACCATTCTAGGCTCCTCACCGTCAGTTATTCCCTCTGCGCCGTCGACAACGTAACCGACACAATCAATAAGCCTCATTTTAAACTTAATGTTATTTCCAAGCTGTAAATCTGCCGGCCTTGAAGGAACAAACTTTGGTTCTGTTGTTGTAATAATTTTTCCTTGTCCAATTAATGGCAGTTCATCCCTTGCTCTTTCCTTCTCAAAGGTATTTGTCATATTTGGAAGAACTGACTTTTCCATGAAGCGTCTGATGAATGTAGATTTTCCCGTCCGGCATGGTCCCGTAATCCCTATATAAATTGCACCGCCCGTGCGTTCGGAAATATCTTGATATATGCTTGAACTTGTCATACTCTCCTCCGCAATCTATTCTGTTTGTAAAATTTATGAAGCTTTTACAAATAATATTACCTAAATTCTATGTTTCTTATAAAAAACACTCTTTGCAATTGATTTTAAATAATATACGCATTATAATATCATATATTACATGACAAATTTTCATATAATTCACCGAAAGGATAATACATAAATGGATACCAAGAAATATGAGGCACTTCTTGCTTCAATAAATTTAGGTAGCTTTACAAAGGCTGCACAGGTACTTGGCTATACACAGTCAGGGCTTACACATATGATGAATGGTTTGGAAAATGAATTTGGATTTCAGCTTCTGATAAGGGGACACCACGGAGTAAAACCAACCCCTAACTGCAGCCGCATACTGCCCTGCATTCAAAAACTTGTGGAAACAAACTCTGCTCTGGACGTGGAAATCAAAAAAGTAAACTCAATGAAGGATTCTATAGTAAGAATTGGTTCATACACCAGTATAATAATGCACTGGCTATCAGATGCAGTAAAACGCTTTAATAATGATTATCCGGATATAACCTTTGAAATTAAGGACGGCGGAGCAGATGATATATACAACTGGGTTCTTGACGGAACAATTGACATCGGCTTTTTAAGCAAACAAGAAGAATACAAAACTGAATGGATTCCATTAAAAAAAGACCCTCTTCTTGCAATTCTTCCTCCCGATGACAGCTATGTTAATAAATATCTTCCACTGACTGAATTTAATAATAAAAAGTTCCTTATGCCCTCTTATGGCCTGAATAAAGACATCAACCGCGTTTTCACTAAGTACGGGATTGAGCCAAATGTAAGCAACTCTCATGTCAACTATACAGTTATACTGTCAATGGTTGAGCGAGGTCTGGGAATGAGCATTTTATCTGAACTTCTTATGAAGGACAGAAGTGACAATGTAAATGTAATGGAAACCAAGCCCAGAATATATCGTGAACTCGGTATTGCAATGCAGTCACAGAAATATGCAACGACCACGGTAAAAAATTTCATTGAATATACAAAAGCAGTCGTTACTGAAAAAAACGACTAAACAAAGACGCCTGATTCGAGATTTTCGAATCAGGCGTCTTATATTAATCCTCTTTTTTGGGAGGACGAGGTCCATAGAACTGATAATAATCTATTTTTATTCGTCCATTAAACAACTTCCTCTTAGCACTTGCTTTTTTACCAAAAAGTTTTTCAAAATACTCCATAGAGGTTATCAAATACGTTGACCAAGTTTCATTGCTGTGCATTGTTCCGCCCAAAGAACGGTACATATCTTCAACTTCCTTTACATCTCCCAAACGCTCACCATAAGGAGGATTTGTTATAAGGCAGCCATAATCTCCGTATAGTTCAAGTTCCTCAACAGGCTTTACCTCAAATGTTATGCAATCATCAACTCCTGCCAACTCAGCATTTTTCTTTGCAAGTTCAATAGCTGTAGCATCGATATCACTGCCGTATATTTGAGGCATACAATCATAATCGATTGCCGCATATGCCTTTTTCCTTTCCTCTTTCCACAAAGACTCAGGTACTCTATCCCATTTTTCTGAAGCAAAATGTCTGTTAAGTCCGGGTGCAATGTTTCTTGCAATAAGCGCAGCCTCAATAGGGATTGTACCTGAACCACAGAACGGGTCAAGTAGAATTCTGTCTTTTTTCCAATAGCTAAGTTCAACCATTGCAGCAGCAAGTGTTTCCTTAAGCGGTGCATCAAGTGCAATTGCACGGTATCCTCTTTTATGAAGTCCTGAACCACTTGTGTCTAATGTAAGGGTAACAACATCTTTTAATAATGCAACCTGTATTGTATACTCTGCACCGGTTTCATCAAACCAGTCAACCTCATATTTTTCCTTAAGCTTTTCAACAACAGCCTTCTTCACGATAGCCTGACAGTCTGGAACTGAATGAAGTGTACTTTTTACACTTTTTCCGACAACCGTAAATTTTCCGTCAATAGGAATCCAGTCACCCCAAGGAAGTGCCTTTGCCCCCTGAAAAAGCTCCTCAAATGACATGGCAGTAAACTCACCCATTTTAACAAACACTCTGCCTGCACAGCGAAGCCAAATATTTGCTCTGGGAATTGCACTTTCATCACCTGTGAACTCAACACGGCCATCAAAAGTATGCACATCATCAAATCCAAGATTTATTATTTCTCTTTTTACACAAGCCTCAAGCCCAAACGTGGTTGTAGCTATATAATTAATCATAGTTTTCTCCTAACTCTATTGCATAATAAGCATAAAATATATCATTATCTTTTGTCCAAAGGTGTGCCAAAAGTCAGACTTTATTTTATTCTCCGCTATTACGGATATTATACCTTGAAAATAAGATATTTTAAAGGTAAAATGGATAAGTATTTAAAATATTTTTAATGGAGACAAATAATGTATAAACTTTTAAAAACAAGCGGTCGTGCTAAACGCGGCGAATTTCATACACCACACGGTGTAATCCAAACACCGGTTTTTATGAATGTAGGTACTCTGGCCGCCATAAAAGGTGCTGTTTCATCAGAGGATCTTGAAAACATCAAATGCCAAGTTGAACTATCAAACACATATCACCTTCATCTGCGTCCCGGTGATAAAGTAATTAACCAGCTCGGCGGACTTCACAAATTTATGGTATGGGACAAGCCGATTCTTACCGATAGCGGGGGATTTCAGGTATTTTCACTTTCTTCTCTAAGAAAAATCAAAGAAGAGGGAGTATATTTCAGTTCACATATTGATGGCAGAAAGCTATTCATAGGTCCAGAGGAAAGCATGCAGATACAGTCAAACCTTGCTTCAACAATCGCAATGGCCTTTGATGAGTGCTCACCTGCACTTGCTGAAAGAACTTATGTTCAAAATTCTGTTGAGCGTACAACACGATGGCTTTATCGATGTAAGGCAGAATTGGACAGACTAAATACTCTTGATGATACAATAAACAAAAAACAAATACTTTTTGGAATCAACCAAGGTGCAATTTACAAAGATATACGTATAGAGCATGCAAAGCGTATTTCTGAGCTTAACCTTGACGGTTATGCAATCGGAGGACTGGCCGTTGGTGAATCACATGAGGAAATGTATCATATCCTCGAGGAAACAATTCCTTACTTGCCTCAGAACAAGCCTACCTACCTTATGGGTGTTGGTACACCTGAAAATATTCTTGAAGGCGTAGAAAGAGGAATCGACTTCTTTGACTGTGTTCTTCCTGCAAGAAACGGACGTCATGCACATGTATACACAAACAAAGGCAAACTTAATCTTATGAACGCAAAGTATGAGCTTGATGATACACCAATAGATACAACATGTGACTGTCCTGTCTGCAGAAGATATACAAAGGCATATATTCGTCACCTATTTAAAGCTAAAGAAATGCTTGCAATGCGCCTTTGTGTAATGCACAATCTTTATTTCTACAACACAATGATGGAAGAAATAAGACTCTCACTTGACGAAAACAGATTTGAAAGCTATAAAGCAGCTAAGCTTGACGGATTTAATTCAGAAAAATAAATTTTATTTATATTAGAAACACTTTATTTGCTTGACTACATCTGTATATTTTAATATAATTGGGTGAAGAGTTGTCCGTTTAATGCGGACGTACTAGTTTTTAACAAAAGGAGAGAACAAAATGTTAAATTATTTTCTTGCTGAAGTTAGCACAGTCATAAATTCAGGAGAGGCTGCTTCAAAAACAACAACAAATACTACGTCTTCAATATTGGGAGGCGGCACAAGCGGCTCAATGTCTTGGATTTTCATTTATATCATAGTTATCTTTGTTGCTATGTATTTCATGTCAATCAGACCCCAGAAAAAAAGACAGAAAGAGCATGACGAAATGTTAGGCAGAATCAAACCCGGTGATTCAGTACTCTGTAATACCGGTATGTTTGGCAAAGTTGTTGACGTTACAGCTGAATGCTACATTGTTGAATTTGGTATGAACAAAGGTGTACGTGTTCCTGTATTAAAAACAGAAATTGCTCTTGTAAAGGAACCTAACCTTTCAAACAAAGAGCCTGAACCCGTAGCTGAAGAAAAAACCGGTCTTTTTGGTTTTAAGAAGAAAGCAGCTAAGAAAACTGAGGCAGCTGATGCAAATGCAGTTGATGCCGAAGTTAAAGAAGTTAAAGAAGACAAATAAGTTTTTATATAAACAGCACTCACAAATTTGTGAGTGCTGTTTTTTATTTACTCTTTGGTTCAAACACTAGTGCCGCCAACCATGAGAACCCTACTGCACCACTTATTCCACCGGCTGCGGCCTTTAGCCCTCCGGTAAAAATTCCCAAAAATCCGGCACTCTTAACCTCATCAATAACACCTTTTGCAAGGTTATATCCAAAGCCTGTAAGCGGAACCGTCGCCCCTGCTCCGGCATAATCAACAATAGGCTTGTAAATACCTACCGCACCTAAGATACATCCAAGACATACATAAAGTACAAGAACACGCCCCGGCTGCATTTTAGTCTTATCTATAAGTATCTGTCCAATGACACAAATAACTCCTCCAACCCAAAAAGCTTTAAGCAAGTCCATTTATACACCCACTTTCAATTACTATACCATGAGCAACAGAAGGTATGCTCTCTCCCTGCTGACTGGTAGTAGTACTCATCAATGCTCCTGTAGGCATAAAAAGCATTCGCTTGATTTTTCCTTCAGTAAGCATTTTATAGAATTTTGACGTAAAAACAAGTGCAGAGCAGGCACATCCGCTTCCGCCGCAATGAGTATCCTGTGTTTCTTTATCAAATATTTCAATTCCACAGTCGGTGTATCTGCTGTCAAGAACATAACCCTCTGCTTTAAGGAGCTCAACTGTAAGCGTTCTTCCTGTGTAGCCAAGATCCCCTGTGGCAATTACATCAAAGTAATCGGCATCCCTGCCTGTTTCTTTAAAATAAGACTCTATAAGCTTTGCAGCAGCAGGAGCCATTGCCGCACCCATATTATTGGGATCCTTTATATTCATATCAACAACTTCTCCTGTAAGAACTTCAGTAATCTTAGGAGAATTATCTCTGCCACTCTTACTAAGTACAAGAGCCCCGTCACCTGTTACAGTCCATGTTGATGTAGGAGGACGCTGTGAACCCATCCCCAGCGGTGCTCTAAACTGCTTTTCCGCAGCACAAAAATGGCTAGAAGCACCAACAATAAGATTTTGTGCAAAACCTCCGTCAATCAGCATTGAACCAATTGCCATAGACTCACCCATTGTTGAGCATGCACCGTAAATTCCCAAAAACGGTATGTTTAAATCTCTAACACCAAAAGTTGAAGCACTTACCTGATTAAGCAAGTCTCCTGTAATACAATAATCAATATCACTGTTAGTCATTCCCGCTTTCTCCATTGCAAGAGTAAATGTATCTTTCACCAATTTACTTTCTGCCATTTCCCATGATGGCTCTCCGCATGTATCATCTTCAAGCACTCTGTCAAAGAGATTCCTGAGGGGACCCTCTCCCTCTTTTTTTCCCGCTGTTGATGCGGCTGACAATATATATACAGGCTCCTGAAGTTTTACTGTATGCTTGCCTATGCGTTTCTTCATCATATCACCTCACCAATCCCATAATATAATAAATCAGACCAACAAACATCGATGTCACAGTTCCATACACAATTACCGGGCCTGCAACCTGAAACATCTTTGCTCCAAGGCCAAATATCCAACCCTCTTTTTTAAATTCAATTGCTGGTGAAGCTATTGAATTAGCAAAACCTGTAATAGGAACTATTGTACCTGCACCACAGAACTTTCCTATTTTTCCGAATAGTCCAAATCCGGTTAAAAGCACTGTTGTCGCAATAAGTATGAGGGATACTGCAAGGCCTGTGTCATCCTGACTAAGTCCAATGCCCGTAAAATAGTTTCTCATCAGCTGTCCGATTACACATATCAGTCCGCCGGATATAAAGGCTTTCAGACAGTCCGTAAATATAGGACTGTTAGGCGACGCCTTCTTAACCATTTCATCATATTCCATTTGTTTTTTTACTTTTTCAGATTCTGTCAATCAAATATTCCTCCTTATATATCAGTATTTCAGTGAAATCCACTTATAAGATAATACATAAGCAAACCAATTCCCTTTCCAACTGCAATTACAGGTATAATAACTCCCAACCCAACAGTAAGTCGGTTGCGACGCATGAATATGGGGAAAACGTTAAGAACCTCTGCAATAGATACTGCAAGTTCTCCAAAAAAAATCCCTACACAAAATTCAAAAACTGCTATAATAATCGGACTGATTGGAATATTAATATCTCCGTACATAAGCAACGTACCGGCTATTCCTCCTAATGTTATTGAACTTTCATATATTTTTATACTATTAGATGTTTTTGTTTTTTCAGCCATTCGCGGAACAATACCTATAGTAGATATCAGAGCAAAAACTCCGGCTGCAATTACTGTTCCCGAACCCAATCCAAACAGTATTAGAAGTAAATATTTTAATACTGTCATTGTTTTTTCTCCTTACTCAAATTATCAATCATGCTCTCTATTACTTCCTTATCGTATGTTGTCATCTCAACTTCAATAGGAGTCGGATCAATAGTAAGCTTTCGGCCCATAATATGATTAAAGAAAACAATAATACCTACAGAAAGACCTATACTGTAAGGGATAAAAATAATATAGGGTTTATCAGTTTCTACGCCAAAAAATATCCTATACATAGTTGAAAAAATATCCGGTATCTGCGCATCTGAATGGAAACTCATAATGGCCGTCATTGCACCCCCAAAGAGTGTTATGCAGACAAAGGCCACCTTTATCCACTGCCATGATTTGCTATTTTTTTCAGGTTTAGGCTTATACTCAATAACAGTATCCATTTCACCGATATTATTAATTGTTGCATTTGGAAGTTTTGCATCAATTGCCTTAATAATGTCCATCACCGAAATCAGATATACTTCCTTTTCGTCCTTCGGTATATCAAATATTATTAATTCACCCAAGTCCTGCACCTTTGAGTCCTGGCAATATACTTCAGCGACATCTTTGAGCATTACCGCTTTTCTGCCTGTTATACATGTTTTTTTTACAGGCTTGATGAATACGTCCAATATACCACCTCCGTTTATGAAAGTATGTGCAGATTTTCATTTAATATACAAAAAAGCACCTGCCAAAGTTCTGTGCTCTGGCAAGTGCCTAAATATCTTTTTGATTATTAAGAACAATATTTTAAATCAGACTATTATTAACTAAACAGTTTTTAATTCTTACAAGACCTTCCTTAAGCACTTCCCTTGGGCATGCTATATTTATTCGTTCAAAGCCCTCTCCGCTGTTTCCAAAGAGATAACCCTCATCAAGCCATATCCTACCGTCATTTTTAAGCAGTCTATGCAGATATACAGGCTCTGCATCCAAAGCCTTAAAATCTAGCCAAGCAAGATAAGTAGCATCAGGAACCATCACTTTGATTTGAGGAAGATTTTCTCTCATATATTCGCACAAGAATTTAAGGTTCCCATTAAGGTACTCAATGAGGCCGTCAAGCCATTCATCACCCTCACTGTAAGCCGCAATTATTCCTTCAAGGCCAAAAACATTAGCCTCATCAAAACCTGTGCTTTTCAAGTAATTATCATATTTTTCTTTCATTTCTTCATTTTTAATCACAATGCACGAAATCTGAAGTCCAGCTATATTAAAAGTTTTGCTTGGTGAAATACATATAATACTGTTTTCAATAATATTTTCAGGCAATGTTCCAAATGATGTATACTCATTTCCGTTAAGGATTAAATCACAATGAATTTCATCTGCAACTATTATAACCGAGTTATTAGTGCAAATCTCTCCCATACGCTGCAATTCATCTCTTGTCCAAATCCTTCCGCCCGGATTTTGAGGGCTTGAAAGATAAAACATCTTTACAGCCGGATCCTTTGCCTTTTTCTCAAAGTCATCAAAATCAATCTCATATCTACCGTTAGTATATACAAGATTACTGTTCACAAATTCAACGCCGTTACTTTTTGCCGCACCGAAAAACGGGTAATACACAGGTGAGTGCATCAAAATTTTATCTCCCGGCTTTACAAATATCTTTGCAAAAGCATGAAGAGCCGGCACAATACCCGGGCTGAATGAAATCCAGCTTTTTTCAATAGTCCAGTTATGTCTGCGGCTGAACCAACCTGTTATCGAATTATAAAGCTCATCTGTATATATTGAATAGCCATAAACTCCATGCTGTGCTCTCTTTGTAAGAGCATCAATTATAGGCTCGGCAGTTCTGAAATCCATATCCGCAACCCACATAGGAAGTATTTCATCATTTTTTCTCAAGTCCCATTTACAGCTCATTGTATTTTTTCTATTAATAATCTCATCAAAATTATATTTCATTTTCATTTCCCCCTACTGCCAATATTCTTTTGTTTATTTCCAGTATTCAAACTCGGCAATTCTGAAACCATTATCGGTTTTAACTATTTTAAACGTATATTCCTCTTCCCATTCAAAGGGATCTGTATTGCCTTCATCACGGTATTGCTGTTCATTTTCATAAACTCCGGCCCATGAATGCTTAGCAATTGCTTTAAAATCGATTTCATCTTTAGTTTCGCTTATAAGTTCATATTTTTTACCTGTATAAGATATATCGCTTCCTCTTGCTCCGTCCATGCAGCACAGCTTTCCGTCAATATCTATATAAAAGTCACCACCGTTAATAAGTTTATCTGCCAGATCATCAGTAAAAACAGATTTTATGTAATCTACAAAATCCACATAGTCGTAATCCGTTTTATAATACCTGTACGTTGTACCATTTTTATCAATATCAACAAATTCTCCTTTTTCGTAATCAATCAAATCAAACCCGCCACAAACGGAAAAATTAAAATATATATAGTCTGCATTTAAGAAAAGCTCCTTGTTTTCCTCCGAAAGAAACGAAGGTGAATCCTCAGGCATATATCCTTTTCCTTCATTTAGATAACTTTCAACCGTTTGTTCAAAGGCATTTTTCGTCTTTGTAGAATCTGTTTTATTTCCTGAAGCACATCCGACAATAGTTAAGGATAAAATAATAGCGGTAATTGTAAATGTTGTTCTTTTTTTCATAAAAATCCCTCCTGTCAAAACTTTACCCCCTTATTTAAAATATCACAATTATATTTTCCTTAAAATTTGCATTTATCTTTAACATAATCAATAAATGTTTTAGCTATTTCTGAACGATAGGCATTCCTATGCACAACAATATAAATTTCAGTAAGCAGTCTGTCATCATCTATTTCATGTGCCACCGTATCTTTATTCTTCAAAAGGGCCTTCACTGATTCAGGCAGTATTCCAATTCCTAGCCCCTTATCTGCCCATGCAGCTGTTGTCCTCGCATCATCATTTATGCAAAAAACATTAGGTGAAACACCGGCCTCCGCAAATGCTGAAAGGAATATGTTCTCCCATCTTCGATAAAATATAAGCGGTTTGTCTGCAATATCTTTAAGTGAAACCTTGTTTGACAGCTCTTCAAAAAATGCCCTGTTCCCAACTGCATACATTTTTTCTTTTTTCAGCGGAAACATCTCAATCCCTTTAGATTTAAAAGGCGTTCTGACAATAGCCAGTTCAATAAGGTTTGCACCAAGCATATCTATAAGCTCATATGTGTTTGCCTCTGATATTTCAAAACTGATATTTGGGTACTCGCTATGAAAGTCAGCAATCCATTCGTTCAACGCATCCGTGGAGACCGAGGAAATAATTCCAAATCTAAGCACACCTTTTTTCCCGCTGCTGTAATCCTTTAGTTCTTTTTTCATAAGCCTAGACATTTCAAGCATCATAGACGCACGATTATAGAGCATTCTTCCTGCTTCGGTAAGCTGTATTTTCCTTGCACCTCGTTCAAATAAAATACAGCCAAGCTCATCTTCAAGCAAATGAATTTGTGTACTCAAAGGAGGCTGTGACATATGCAATTTTTTAGCAGCTGCCGATATATTTCCTTCGTCAACAACCGCAACAAAATATTCAAGCTGTTTTAAGTCCATAATAACACCACACAATACAATAACTATTTGAAAAACGTATATAAAATATATATAATCAATATTTTTAATATATTTACTTTTATGATAATATAATATCAGTTAATTTCGAAAATGTATATAAGATTTATGTGAGAGGAAGAACATAAATGAAGAAACTACTGATTTATCTAAAGGATTATAAAAAAGAATCCATACTTGCCCCGCTGTTTAAAATGCTGGAGGCAATTTTCGAACTATTTGTACCACTGGTTATGTCCAATGTAATTGATGTCGGAATTGCAAATTCTGATAAATCATATGTTATTAAAATGTGCATGGTTTTGATAATGCTTGGCATTATAGGTTTGGCCTGCTCTATTACGGCACAATATTTTGCCGCTAAAGCAGCCTGCGGCTTTGCAACCAAGCTGAGGCATTCTCTCTTTAAACATATTGAGTCATTGTCATTTTCTGAAATGGATACTATCGGGACATCAACGTTAATCACAAGAATGACCAGTGATATAAATCAGGTGCAAAATGGTGTAAACATGGCTTTAAGGCTGTTTATGCGTTCACCATTTATAGTTTTTGGTTCAATGATTATGGCATTTACCATTAATGCTAAAGCAGCACTTATTTTTTTTGTTGTTATAGTGTTGTTGTTTGCAGTTGTATTCGGAATAATGCATATCAGCATTCCCTTATATAAAAATGTTCAATCAAGATTGGATGATGTTTTAAGGCTTACACATGAAAACCTCACAGGTGCCCGAGTAATAAGAGCTTTCCATAAGGAAGATGAAGAAACAAAACAGTTTGAGGAAAACAATATTTCTCTTTCAAAATTACAAATGCATGTAGGCAAAATATCGGCACTTATGAATCCGATTACTTACACAATAATTAATATTGCAATCATTGCTATCCTTTGGACAGGCGCAATTCAAGTTAACGCAGGAACTCTTTCACAGGGTAATGTTGTTGCTCTTGTAAGCTACATGACACAAATATTAAACGAACTTATAAAATTTGCTAACCTTATTGTACTTATAAATAAATCAGTTGCTTGCGGAAACAGAATACAATATGTATTCGAAATTAAAAACAGCCTTGTTGAAGCTGAAAATCCAATTTACAAAACTGATTGTGCTTCAGATATAGTTGTTTCATTTGAGCATGTTTCACTTAGATATAAAAACTCCGCACAGGATGCTCTTACAGACATTGATTTTTCTATACACAAAGGAGAAACGGTTGGCATAATAGGCGGAACCGGTTCGGGAAAGAGTTCGGTTGTTAATATGATTCCACGTTTTTATGATGCAACCGAAGGTGAAGTTAAAATAAACGGAATAAACGTTAAGGACTATGACGTTGATTCCTTACGCAAAATAATCGGTGTTGTTATGCAAAAAGCAGTCCTCTTTAAAGGTACTATAAAAGATAACCTTTCATGGGGAAAAGCAGATGCAAATGAAAGCGAAATAATCGACGCTCTTAATGTTGCTCAAGCAAAAGAGATTTTAGAAAATAAGAAATGCGGAATTGACAGCGAAGTTGCTCAAGGCGGCAAAAATTTCTCAGGCGGTCAGAAGCAACGCCTTACTATTGCACGAGCAATTATCAGAAAACCGGAGATACTTATTCTTGATGACAGCGCATCAGCACTTGACTATGCAACCGATGCCGCATTAAGAAAGGCAATCAGGGAAATGGAAAACTCACCTACAGTTTTTATTGTATCCCAGAGGGCATCCTCGATACAGTATGCTGACAAAATAATCGTGCTTGATGACGGAAAAATAGCAGGCATCGGAACACATGACTCATTAATTGAAAGCTGTCATGTATATCAGGAAATATATTATTCGCAGTTCTCAAAAGACAGAAAGGAGGCATAAATGTGGGCACATCAGATGATAAAAAACCATCATATCAGAAAATAACTTTAAAAAAAGTTTTAAAACGAATAAAGCCTTACAGTCTCCTTGTTATATGCTCAGTTATTATGGCCGCTCTTACGGTTACTCTAACTCTGTATTTTCCAAACCTTACAGGTGACGCAATTGACTATATACTTGAGCCGGGAAAAGTTGATTTTAACGCGATAACACAAATACTTATGAAGCTTGGAGTTATTGCCTTACTTACCGCACTAAGCCAATGGATAATGAACATATGCAACAACCACATAACCTATAATGTTGTAAGAGATATAAGGGATGAAGCCTTTAAGAAAATCGAGATACTGCCATTAAAATATATTGACGACCATTCGTATGGCGATGTTGTAAGCCGTGTTATAGCTGATGTTGATCAGTTTTCAGACGGTCTGCTCATGGGTTTTACTCAGTTATTTACAGGTTTTCTCACTATATTTGGAACTCTGTTTTTTATGTTCCGTGAAAATATAACCATTACCCTAGTTGTACTTCTGGTTACTCCTGTATCCCTTTTTGTTGCAGCATTTATTGCCAAAAAAACATATAGAATGTTTAAACTCCAATCTGAAACCCGAGGAGAAGAAACATCACTGATTGATGAGATGATTAATGAGCAGAAAGTCGTGCAGGCATTTAGTCAAGAAAAAGAAACACTTAAAAAGTTTGACAATATAAATGAACGCCTTGGTGAAGTATCTCTTAAAGCAACCTTCTATTCATCGCTTGTTAATCCGTCAACACGTTTTGTTAACAGCCTTGTATATACAAGCGTGGGAATAGTAGGCGCTATATCGGTAATATACGGACGGCTTACAGTTGGTCAGCTTTCTTGCTTTTTAAGCTACGCAAACCAATATACAAAACCGTTTAATGAAATATCGGGTGTTGTCACAGAACTTCAAAATGCACTTGCTTGTGCAGCAAGAATTTTTGAGCTGATAGAGGAAGAACCTCAGATACCTGACTCTAAAGATGCACATGTCCTTGATGAAGCGTATGGAAACGTTGAGTTAAGAAACGTATCTTTTAGCTACACACCTGACAGAAAGCTCATTGAGAACCTTAATCTTAAAGTTAACCCAGGACAGAGAGTAGCTATTGTAGGTCCAACAGGATGCGGAAAAACTACACTGATTAACCTTCTTATGAGATTTTACGATGTTGACAGCGGCAGTATAAAGGTAAACGAAACTGACATAAGGAACATTACCAGAAAAAGCCTGCGTACCAACTACGGTATGGTTTTACAGGATACTTGGCTTAAAACAGGAACTATCAGAGACAATATAGTAATGGGTAAACCCAATGCAACTGATGAAGAAGTAATAGCTGCTGCAAAAGCATCACATGCAGACAGCTTCATCAGAAGGCTTTCAGACGGCTATAATACTTTTATTACTGAGGACGGAGGAAATCTATCTCAGGGACAAAAACAGCTTTTATGCATCACAAGAGTAATGCTTTGTCTCCCCCCTATGCTCATCCTTGATGAAGCTACTTCATCAATAGATACTCGAACCGAATTAAAAATACAGCACGCCTTTTCAATTATGATGAAGGGTAGAACAAGCTTTATAATAGCGCACCGTCTGTCCACAATACAGGATGCGGATGTGATACTTGTTATGAAAGACGGGCAGATTATCGAACAGGGAAAACACGAAGAACTGCTTAAAAAGAATGGATTCTATGCAAACCTATATAACAGCCAGTTTGCCGTTTAATAAAAACCCACCGCTGATAAACAACGGTGGGTTTCCCTTTTACGAGAGTCTTTCTTTGAAATCAGCATAGCCAAAGCGCTTTATTATATTAATCTCACCATTTTGTTTGCATAAGGCAATAGACGGAAGGCACATTCCATTAAAAGTATTGTTTTTAACCATACTATAAATGGCCATATCACAAAAAATAAGTTTATCACCAATTTTAAGTTCATCTTCAAAAGAATAATCTCCAATAATGTCACCTGCTAGACAGGTGGCACCAGCTAAGCGGTAGGTATATGACTTTTCATTCGGCTGACCGCTTCCATAAAGAGGCGGACGGTAGGGCATTTCAATGACATCAGGCATATGGCATGCGGCTGATGCATCAAGAAGTGCGATTTTAATACCATTTTCAATAATATCAAGAACGCTTGCGACCAGAAAACCTGCATTAAGTGCAACTGCCTCGCCCGGTTCCAGATATACCTCAACGCCGTATTTTTCTTTAAAGCGCTTAATACAATCAATCAGTGCTTCCCTATCATAATCCTCACGAGTAATATGATGACCACCCCCGAAATTTACCCATTTCATCTGCGGCAAAAATTCACCGAATTTTTCTTCGACAGCCGCTAAGGTTTCTATAAGTGCATCGCTGTTCTGTTCACATAAAGTATGGAAGTGCAGTCCATCAATTCCGTCAAGTAAATCCGGGCGGAAGTTAGCTCTAGTGACACCCAGTCTTGAGCCTACTGCACATGGATCGTAAATTCCGTGTTCCTGAGTTGAGTGCTCAGGGTTTATTCTGATGCCAAAGCTTTTACCTGATGCAAGAGCTTTTTCTCTGTACTTTTTCCACTGGTTAAATGAATTGAAAGTAATGTGGTCACAAATATTCAGTATTTCGTCAAATTCGCTCTCAATGTATGCAGAAGAAAATATATGGGTTTCTCCCCTCATTTCTTCAAACCCAAGCTTTGCCTCAAATAAACCGCTTGCAGTTGTACCCGAAAGGTATTTACCTATAAGCGGATATACTGAAAACATAGAAAATGCTTTTTGAGCGATCAGAATTTTGCATCCTGCCTGCTCCGCAACATTTTTCAGTATTTCAAGATTTTTTATAAGAATGATTTCATCAACCACATAACAGGGCGTCTGAATTGAAAACAAATTCTTTTCCATTTGTTCCATTAGTCCACCAAAGTCGGGTTAAAATCCTCAACCCAAGGAAGTCCCCATTTGTTGAGTGCTTCCATGAAAGGATCAGGATCAAACTCCTCAATGTTCCATACTCCAGGTTTATTCCATGTGCCATTCATCACAAGCATTGCTCCAATCATAGCAGGCACACCTGTAGTGTATGAGATTGCCTGACTTCCGACTTCTTTGTAGCACTCCTGATGGTCACAGACATTATAGACATAATAAGTCTTTTCTTTTCCGTCCTTAATCCCTTGGAATATGCAGCCTATGTTTGTTTTTCCAACCGTACGGGGTCCGAGACTTGAAGGATCAGGCAAAACAGCCTTGAGAAACTGAAGCGGAACAATCTTTTTGCCTTCATACTCGATAGGCTCAATTGATGTCATACCGACATTTTCAAGGCACTTGAGATGAGTAATATAGCTCTGACCGAATGTCATGAAGAAACGGATGCGCTTAATACCCTTGAGATTGAGTCCAAGGCTTTCAAGTTCCTCATGGTGAAGAAGATACATATCCTTCTGACCTACTCCTTTAAAGCTGTATTCACGTTTGATTTCCATTGGTTCAGTCTCAATCCACTCACCATTTTCCCAATAGCTGCCCTTTGCTGACACCTCACGGATATTGATTTCGGGATTGAAGTTGGTTGCAAAGGGATAACCATGGTCACCGCCGTTGCAGTCAAGAATATCAAGATAGTGAATTTCATCAAAATAATGCTTTTGTGCATAAGCTGCAAACACGCCTGTAACACCCGGATCAAAACCGCTGCCAAGCAGGGCGCATATTCCTGCTTCCTTAAACTTTTCACGGTATGCCCATTGCCACTTATACTCAAATTTGGCGGTGTCAAGCGGCTCATAGTTTGCAGTATCAACATAGTGAGTTTTGGTTGCAAGACAAGCATCCATAATCGTTAAATCCTGATACGGAAGTGCAAGGTTGAGTACAACATCCGGTTTGTAGCTGTTAATGAGAGCAATAATTTCGTTAATATTGTCTGCATCTAACTTTGCAGTTTGGATTTTTGTTTTTGTTATTCCTTCAAGCTTTTCTTTAAGAATATCACATTTTGATTTCGTACGGCTTGCAATCATAATATCCTCAAACACCTCACTGTTTTGACAGCACTTGTGGATGGCAACGCTTGCAACACCGCCGCAGCCTATAATTAAACATTTGCCCATTTTGCTTTTCTCCTTTTTAGTATAATTGTAATAAAATTTCTCTTGTTATTTTACATGCTGCAGCTGTTGAAGCTCCGCTCTGGTCATAATGCGGAGAAAGCTCATTTATATCACAGCCGACAATATCAAGTTCATTCAGCCTTAATACAGCATCAAGCAGTTCTTTGAAGCTTACTCCACCTGCCTCCGGCGTACCTGTTCCGCAGAAAATTGACGGATCAAGCACATCAAGGTCCAGAGAAAAATAGACAGGCTTACCTTTAAGTTTTGTTAATGTGCTTTCAAACTCACTTAAATCAAATTTGTGCATGTCCGTATGTTCTTTAGCAAACTCAAATTCATATCTTTCACCGCTTCTTATTCCAAACTGGTGGATTCTGCCATCACCCACCATATTCCAAATCTGTTTCATAACAGTGGAGTGTGAAAGTTCCTCACCAATATAATCTGTACGTAAATCAGTATGTGCATCAAAGTGAATGATATGCAAATCAGGATATTTTTGAAAAACTGCTCTGACTGCACCCAGAGTTATAAGATGTTCGCCTCCAAGCATAACAGGAGTCTTGCCGTCCAAAAGCAACTTTGCTGTGTAGTCCTGAATCATATCAAGTACCTTTTGGGTATTACCAAATGGAAACTCCAAGTCTCCGCCGTCAAAGATGCTGTAATCGGTCAAATCCCTGTCACAATATGGCGAATAGGTTTCAATACCGAAAGATTCATTTCGAATAGCAGACGGACCGAAACGTGTACCTGGACGAAACGAAGTTGTCCCGTCAAACGGTGCACCGAACAGGACAATGCCGGCGTTCTCATAATCTGCTTCACAAGCAATAAATGTGTGGATATTCTTATTCAACTTCCTTCAGCACCTCCTCAACATAGCTAGGTAGATAAAATGATCCCTTATGCAGGTTTGTATTATAATATTTTGTTTTAAGTCCAAGTGCATTCCAGCTGTCCACCTGGATATCCTTCACAGGATGAAGACCTTTTGAGGCAAAACCGAACAGCCAATGTCCGGAAGGATAAGTCGGAATGTGAGCCTGATATACACGACACACCTCAAACACACCGGAAATACGTCTGTGAGCGTCTTTCATTGCCTTGGCATCCTCCTTGTAAAACGGACTCTCATGCTGATTAACCATGATTCCGTTTTGGGTCAGTGCCTTATAGCAGTTCCCGTAAAATTCTTTAGTAAACAGAACTTCACCGGGACCGGATGGGTCAGTGGAATCTACGATAATAAGGTCATATTCATTTTCAACGTGTCTTATAAATTTCAATCCGTCCTTAAAGTGAAGAGTAATACGCTCATCCTCAAAACCACAGGCAGTCTGAGGAAGATACTCCTTGCAGACTTCAACAACACGTTCATCAATTTCCACGATGTCGATATGCTCAATGCTTTTGTATTTGGTAAGTTCTCTTGCTGCTCCGCCGTCGCCGGCTCCGATTACAAGAACATTCTTGATGTCTGGCTGTACTGCCATAGGCACATGGGTTATCATTTCGTGATAGATGAACTCATCCCGTTCGGTTAGCATCATCACTCCGTCAAGAGTTAGAAAACGTCCGAATTCGAGGGAATCAAACACAGATATATTTTGATAATCACTCTGCTCATTATGAAGCTGACTTTTCAGCTTTATAGAAAACCTTACATTTGGCGTGTGGTATTCGCTGTACCATAAATCATCCATGTCATTCTCCTTTCAATACATTGAGGTGGCTTAAATTCATGCTTTCAGGTCCTGTAAGCATACAGCCCTTCTCTTGTGCATACTTAATATAATCAATGATTTCCTTAGTAATACGCTCTCCCGGTGCTAAAATCGGAATTCCGGGAGGATAACACATAACGAATTCCGTACAAATCTCTCCGGCACATTTGTCAAGATGAATACTTTTTTTATCTGCAAAAAACGCTGTCTTGGGAGACATCTCAACAACAGGGTTAATATACTCGCTTTCAAGCATTCCGCTTTTATCTTTTTTATACAGACGTCTTATCTCACCCAATGCGCTTATTAGACGCTCCACATTTTTTGTCTTGTCACCAACCGAAATATACGCAAGTATATTGCCAAGATCTCCGAATTCAATTTGAATACCATACTCGTCACGAAGTATGTCGTATACCTCTATCCCGGCAAGACCAAGATCAAGTGTATTTACAGACAGTTTTGTTATATCAAAATCGAAAACACTGTCACCGTTAATCAGTTCTTTGGAGTAGGCATAATAATCACCGATTGCATTAATTTCATCTCTTGCATACTGTGCAAAATTTACGACCTTTTTAAAAGTCTCCTCCCCTTGTAAAACAAGATTTCTTCTCGAAATATCAAGGCTTGAAAGCAAAAGATAAGAGCCACTTGTTGTTTGTGTCAAATTAATAATCTGGCGTACATAATTTTCATTAACATTTTTACCGCAGAGAAGCATTGAGCTTTGAGTAAGCGAGCCACCCGATTTGTGCATACTGACCGCAGCCATATCCGCACCTGCCGACATGGCAGAAACGGGCATATCCTTGCCAAAATAAAAATGTGTGCCGTGTGCCTCGTCAACCAGAACCCGCATACCTTGTTTATGAGCAAGCTCGGTAATTTGCTTTAAGTCCGAACATATACCATAGTAGGTAGGGTTGTTAACCAGAATTGCCTTGGCATCGGGATTTTCCGCAATCGTGTGTTTTACGTCAGCTACGGACATTCCAAGTGCAATTCCAAGTCTTTTGTTTGTCTGCGGATTGATATACACGGGAACAGCACCGCACAAAACAAGCGAATTGATTACACTTTGGTGAACATTTCTAGGTAGAATGATTTTATCACCGCTTTTTACGCTTGATAAAATCATTGCCTGAACTGATGAGGTTGTACCTCCGACCATAAAGAAAGCATGTACTGCGCCAAATGCTTCGGCAGCGAGCTTCTCAGCCTCCTTTATGACACTTATGGGATGACAAAGATTGTCCAGCGGCTTCATAGAGTTAACATCAACAGACATACATTTTTCACCGAGGAATTCTGTAAGTTCTTTGTTCCCTTTTCCGCGTTTATGACCCGGAACATCAAAAGGCACAAGCCGGTCATTTTTCATATGTTCAAGCGCTTCCAAAAGCGGTACTTTTGTTTGATCCATCAACGTTATTCCTCCTGATAAATATTTGTTCCGCTGAATATTTCTATCATCTCCTGCCTCAGAGCATTATTAATGTTAAGTCGCGTTTTCGGCGGAATTTCATAAACATCTGAATTGAAAAGATAGTTCTGCAAAACTATATCTTTGATAAGCATCTTTGTGTGGAAAATGTTTGATTGATATACGTTCACATCAATAGCATCATACTTCTCTAGTGTGCTTTTATTAATATAATCCTGAATAGAAGCTATATTGTGGTCTATAAACAGCTTTTTACCCTTCATGTCCCGAGTGAATCCTCGTACACGATAGTCCATTGTAATAATATCGGAGTCAAAACTTCCGATAAGAAAATCAAGAGTTGAAAGCGGCGTAATCTCACCGCAAGTAGCTACGTCAATATCCACACGGAAGGTGGCTATTGATGTCTCAGGATGGTATTCCGGATAGGTATGCACTGTGACATGACTCTTATCCAGATGTGCTACCACTGTTTCCCCGCATCGGTTTTTTACCATGCTCTCTTCAGCGATAAGAAATGTAACACTTGCACCCTGAGGCTCATAGTCCTGTTTAGAGATGTTAAGCACAGTGGCTCCAATCATTTCGGTCAGCTTAGTCAGGATATCTGTAAGTCTTTCAGAGTTGTACTGTTCGTTTATATACTTGATGTAGTCTTGCTGCTCACGGGCAGTCTTTGCGTAGCAAATATCATAGATGTTAAAACTAAGTGATTTCGTTAAATTGTTGAAGCCGTATAATTTAAGCTTATTCTCCATGTTATGTCCCTCCAAAACAAAAAAAGATGCACCACAGTATACTGCGGTACATCTTGTAAAATCGTTCAAAAATTTTCTGAGCCACCTATAGCCTTAATTTTATAATAATAAACAGGCTATTCATCAGCACCTTAAATTTTCAGAGTCTATATAGCAAGAACTTACTTTTACTACTCTTATTGACCGTTTCACAAGTGTGTACTCTAGTACACTTGGTTATTAAGTAACCAACTGGCAATTAAGTTGCCAACTTATAAAAGTTGCGCTTTTAACGCAATCAATAAATGTGGAATTTTCCACAATCGGCAGTTGACCCGGCTGTCCGTATGGCCTTGTGTTTCATAAAAATGAAATTGGTCAGTAAGCTCTCATCGCTGTATACGACTTGAGACGAGCAAATTTTATCATACATTTTATAATATGTCAAATAATTTTTATAATCATTTTACTGACATAAAAAAATATTACCGCCGAACAGTTTCATACGCTTCAAACTCAATCTATACTTCCACTTTTTAGCCTTCCCTATCCATCAATTCACTTTCCTATAACAAACAATTGTATTTATTTTCCTTTTTTGTACTAATTTGCGAACGAATGATGTATTTTCAGTACAGGCTTTATATTATAGTTAACTCAGCAAGTTGTATGAAAGGGGAACACATAATGGACATATATTTTAAAAAGCGCTCTAAAACGCTTATTGCCGAATTATCGGGTGATATAGACCATCATTCATCAGAGGATATCCGCAGACTTACCGAGCGAGAGCTTTACGTTTGCGGAGCCAAAAATCTTATCATCGATATGAGCAAAGTTAAATTTATGGACAGTTCGGGAATCGGTGTAATAATAGGACGTTACAAAACTATAACAGCACTTGGCGGAACTACTGCCATTGCTGCCCCATCAAAAGAAGCTGACCGGCTTTTGGCTATGTCGGGTATTTATCGAATTATTCGTTCTTATCCAACAGTCGATGAAGCCGTAAAAAGTATTTTACAGGAGGTGAAAAAACAATGAGAAATAAGAACAGCATGACTCTAAGCTTTTCCTCTGTTGCGCAGAATGAATCATTTGCAAGAATGGCTGTTGCCGCATTTATTATGCCTCTTGATCCGACCGTATCTGAAATCACGGACATAAAAACTGCAGTATCTGAGGCAGTAACAAACTCAATTATTCATGGCTACTCAAACAGTCCAAACGGCGACATATGCCTCATGTGTTCATATGAAGGCAGAAACGTATACATAGATATCATAGATAAAGGCAAAGGAATAGAAGATATCAAAAAAGCAATGACACCGCTTTATACATCAATGCCTGAAATGGAACGTTCAGGGCTTGGATTTACTGTTATGGAGACATTTATGGACCGACTTGATGTATCCTCGGAAGTCGGAAAAGGCACGCATATAAGTATGCTCAAAACACTTGGTGAACAAAGCGAATAAGATTGCGGGTGGTTAAAAATTGGAGGAATCTACTGACAGAAATACAGCCGAGACAATGGAACTAATAAAGTTTGCACAAGGTGGGGACAGTTCTGCGAAGGAAAAGCTCATACTTGAAAACAGCGGTCTCATATGGAGCATAGTGCGAAAATTTCTAGGCCGAGGTTATGAGAGTGAAGATTTATATCAGATAGGAGCCATTGGATTAATTAAGTGTATTGAAAAGTTTGATATGTCCTATGACGTAAAGTTTTCAACCTACGCAGTGCCAATGATTATGGGTGAGATACGCCGTTTTATGCGTGATGACGGAATGATAAAGGTAAGCAGACCTTTAAAGGAAACAGCAACAAAAGCAAAATTTGTGCGTGAGCAAATGATGCATAAAAACGGAGATGAACCAACAGTAAGTGAACTTGCCAATGAAATGGGGATAGAACGAGAGGATCTTGTTGAGGCACTTGATGCTTCAAGGGAAGTTGAAAGTATTTACAAAACAATATATCGAAGTGATGGTTCTTCTGCATTTCTCATTGACAAACTTACCAATTCAAACACATCTGACGAAATAACTGATAACCTGACCCTCAGACAGATACTTTTGAAGCTAGAACCAAAAGAGCGCAAACTAATATTTTTAAGATACTTCCGTGATAAAACCCAATCCGAAACGGCTAAAGAGATTGGTATATCACAGGTTCAGGTATCAAGGCTGGAAAAGAAAATAATAAACGAGATAAGGGACAGCTTCGGAGCCTAATCCGAGCTGTCCCCTTTTTTACAGAAAAACATTCGCAAAATTTGTTAAAATAAATTAACTCGTAGTTGTTTTTTACAGTTTGCTGTGGTATAATCCCAATGTTATAAATGTGTTTTCAAATACCGTTTATGCAATAAATTTAATATGGAAGCGTATCGAAGTGGTTATAACGGCCCTGACTCGAAATCAGGTAGTCCTCACGGGCTCGTGGGTTCGAATCCCACCGCTTCCGTCAAAAACAAAAGGTAATATAGATTTATTGCTTACAAAGCCAGTAAATCCAAGCCTTTCGAGAGCTTCCACGATGAAAAGTGGAAGCTCTTTTTTCGTAGATTTATTGGGGTAAAAGCTTCACTCAGGCAGGATTCAAACCTACAAGTAAAAACGAATAAGAATGGCGCCCTTTTCAGAACAGAGTGAAATGAAAAAGGGCGCCACTCGAAATGCAATCAAAGAAACAAGCTCAAAATAAAAAGGGCGCTGATTTTTAAGGCTGAATGAAAGCCGATAAGGTTAGCGCCCTTTTTTAATATACACCAAAATCACATTAAAATTGAAAGCATCAGAAGGCCGGAGAATCGGAGTGCAGGAATGTACTCTATTCTCCGGCCTTTTTTGTTTTCTGGAAAGGAATAACCATGTTGGTACGCTATAAGAGAAATAAACAAACTGCCTGTTACGACTCGGACAATCTCGCTACTCTCGGCAGGACATCACCGGACGAACGTCCTTACGGTCCCTTCCCCAGCTGCGGCAACTGCCCTTACCCGTCCCACGGCTTCACTTGCTATAGCTCTGAGGGAGATTGCCTCAAAACCGATATGCAAAAAATTGCGAAACGCAGAAAGGATGATGCAGGAAGTGAGGTGAGCAATGGAAACTGAATTAACAAAACGCATTAAGGCGCTTACCCACCACTACCGCCCAAGGCTGCATACCGAAAAGCGCACCGTCCGGTGGGCGGATGAGGTATGGACGTCGTCAGGGATTGTAGACAGCATCCGGTTTGAGGACTATTACGAGGATGAGGAATATCTCTGCAGGCTTCTGGATGCGGAGCGTTTTTCCGAAAAGGAACCGTGCTTGACAGCGTATCGGCACGAACTCGGAAGGTGCTTTCGGGACGGCAGTACAGATAAGAATGCAAAGAAATGCCATGGCTGCGTCCTGCGGTGCCATAACTGGCGGATTGGGATGATGGTCACCTGTTTTGAAGTCAAAATCACCTATCAGGATTTCAAAAGCAGAAACGGCCATAACTTTCATGGGAATGAAAATTACTATTGCGTGCCGAAAGCCCTTGCCGCCAGAATCGCCGGGGAGATCCCCGACCACATCGGCATCCTTGCATATTTTGAGGGAGATCGCCAATACGGGCTCCGGCAGTTTAAACCGGCCATGTGGCAGGAGGTATCGGATCAAACCAAGGTACAGCTGCTGTACAACGCCATGAAATAGTGGTGCGACGGAGCAGTTTTTGTGTCACTGCCTGATGTGCATTGCAGTAATCAATCGGAGGTATCAAAATGAACGTTAACGCCAGAAAAGAAAAAATTTTTACAGTGGAACTCAGCCGCTGGAATCCTTCGGGCGCAAACCCCTCGGCGGAAATCGCACTCCCCGCCACACCCTATGAGCTGGCGGATGCGTTGGAAAAAGCGAAAATTACCGGGGACACCGTCTATTCCGCGGAGATTTTAAGCTGCAAGCTGGACTATCTGCCGCAGTTTATCGCCCCCGATGCCAATCTGCATGAGCTGAATCACCTCGCCCAGCGGCTGTCTTCCCTGAGTGCATGGGAGCTGGACTGCTTCGAGGGCATGGTGATGATGGATGCCGTCCAGACCCAATACGCCCCCATCCCGGTGGAGCGGCTCATCAACATGACCTACAGCACGGCGCATTGCCAGATTGCCTATGAAGCCCATGACGACCAATCTCTCGGCAAATTTTATGCGGATAATGATTTTGTACCGGCACTGGAAAAGGTATCGGATGAAGTCTACGAATATCTGGACTTCGCCAAAATCGGCAGAGAGATGCGCGAGGGTGAGGGCGGCGTGTTCACACCCCATGGCTATGTGGTGCAGAATGGCGAGATTGCCGCCGAATACCACAGCGGGGATGCCAGCACCCTTGAAAAGACGGATTACGCCGTGCTTCTCCGCATCACCAAGGGGCATTTTAACGATCCCGCCTATGACAATGACACGGCTGTCTTCCTCAAGCTCCCTGCCGGGGATGCGGCGCTTTTGCAGGCGGTCGATGCTGTTGGAGCGGCTTCCCCGGAGGAATGTCCATTCTCGTCGGAGGACTGCATGGCGCCCATTTTAACTGAAAAAATCAGCGACGCTTTGTATGCGTCAGAGGGTGACTGCTATGGGCTGGTCAATGAGCTGGCAGAACAGCTACGGCGCATCCATGATAAGCACAACATCTTATCCTACAAGGCAATGCTGGGAGAAGCTCCCGGTGATATTTCTTTGGAAGAAGCCCTCGACCTTTCCCTTGTGTCAGAGGACTTCTCTGTTATCCGGGAGGCTGCTAACCCTGCGGACTACGCACGCTTTGTGCTTTCCAAATACTGCATTGAGCAGGAAAGCGAGCTGTTTGCCAGTGCAGACCTTGACGGATATGGCAGCAAATTGATTCAGGAAAAAGGGATTTCCCTCACGGAATACGGTGTTTTATGGTCGCTTACCGGGCGAACTGTGGAGCAATATCTCGACCAGCCCAGCCAAAGCCTTGGCATGGAAATGAAATAGCAAATCTTTGTTGGGTTTTGGTATAGCTATTCTCATGAAGCTGTGGCATTGTGTTGTGCTAAAGGGAGGCGAAGAAGATGGACGAGAAGCTCATGGACTTGCTGGATATGGCTCTGGCGGAGCGGTTTCAGCTTGCGTATTCCGCCATGAGGGAATCAGACCCCCGGTCGGAAGAACTGGCACGGGAACTGATCGAACTCAGCGCGAGCATTCAGAACAGTGCTGAGATTACGCAGCACACAAAGGACCGGATCGATAATTACCTGACCGAAAATTCAGATATGGAGGTGAAATTTCAAAAACACCTATACATTCAGGGCGCCAAGGACTGCGTGGCAGTGTTAAGAGAGCTTGGCGTAATCAAGTAGCGCAGGCAGAGATGCCTGTGCTTTTTTAGACCCAATATCAAAACAGGGCCGTTTCCCCATACAGGAGGCGGCCCTGTTTTTTTGCGCCCTTTTTTGCCTTTCTTTCCGGGGAAACGGCCGGAAAGGAGGACCCATGCAAAGAGAACCGCTTGCAGAGCATCTGCGCCGGTATCACCACGGTGCGGAAAACGCTGTCATCAGCCGAGAGCTGGAACACTCATTCCACATTTCAGGCAAGGAGCTGCGGGACCTTGTCAATGCCCTGCGCCGTGAGGGTGTTCCCATTGCCAGCGACCAGAACGGGTACTTTTATGCGAAAACCGAAGCGGAGGTGCGCCTGACCATCCGGCATATGAGAAACCGCATCAGCGGGATCAGCGCCGCCATCACCGGCCTCCGACGTTCCCTTGCGGCCTTTGACGATTCGCAGATACGTCTGCCGCTGGAAGGAGGTGATGACTCCTGAACAGCTTCATGTCCTGGATCGGCGGCAAGAAATCCCTGCGGGAGCTGATCGTCACTCTGTTTCCCCTCTATTATGAGCGGTACATTGAGGTGTTCGGCGGAGGCGGCTGGGTGCTGTTTCATAAGCTGCCCGGCAACGATTTTGAGGTCTACAACGACTTCAATGGTCTGCTGGTGAACCTCTACCGCTGTGTGCGGGAGAAGCCGCAGGAGCTGATGGCGGTGCTTGCCTACTGCCTTAATTCCCGCGCGGATTTTGAGCTTATCAAAAACGCTCTTGCCCGTGACAGCCCCGCGTCGGATGTGCAAAAAGCGGCATGGTTTTACCAGCTCATCCGCTACAGCTATGCGTCGGGGCTGACCAGCTACGGCAGCCAGCCCCACGATATCCGCAGCAATTTCCCTCTCATTGAGCAGGCC
>JAYFPN010000022.1:0-81338 GCA_034927755.1 Candidatus Metalachnospira sp. | reverse complement strand
CAAAATCAAAGTGTTTTTTATTTAATTCAGAAGTAATTGATAAAGTTATTTATGCTATTGATGAGTGCTCTTTTGAATCATATGCAGTCAATACAAGTTCACCAAATAACCGAGTAATCTTTAGGTATAATTAAGTATCTCTTGTAAGTACCTCAAAAAATTAGGTCTAGCGATACACTAACCATGGTGGTACGCTAGTTGTATCATTTTTTGAGGTACTTTTTTTATATAATGCTAATTGATTGGTCTTGCGGGGTCAGTTAACCAGGGAGGAGTTTAAGCGAAATACTCTCTTGAATAGGAGCCCTACAAAGACTTCTCTTGATTTTCTCTGCCTTTTCATATCCAGTATAAGGATCCATGTAAAAAAATTTTGAACCTAATTCAAGTTTACATTTTTTTGAGTTTTGTCTTTTTATCTAGTGAAAAGAAAATGTCGACAAACTTTTCTGTAACCAATAAGTTTTACCAATAAGTTTTACCAATAAGTTTTAACCAATAAGTTTTAACCAATAAATTTAAACAATGCTTCATTGTAAAATGAATTGAACGAACAAAAAAACCATATTGAACAAGACCTGTGCTGCATTGAAGAATTTATTAACGGTGAAATCTGTGGTTACCATACTATTGACAGTAGTTTTTTCTTATTTGGCTGTGGTTGGACGAATAAGCGGGGAGCAATTTTTGACCATTTTCAGCGTGATAATTGCTTTCTATTTTGGTACCCAATATCAAAAAGGAAAGGGCAGTGAAGAAAAGTGAAACCGGTTTTATATATGCAGAATGATCCCAAATGGTCCACGTATGACTATTCTGCAGCGGGGGAGAAAACTACGATAAAGGCGGAGGGGTGCGGCATATGGCATTGATATTACAATGCTGAACGGTACAAATATTTATAATTCTCCTGCTTCTGAGTATCACGAAGTGGCAAAGAAAGCCATTGAGCGTGGTGATATGGTTATCACTTGCATGGGGAAAGGAAACTGGACAAGCAGCGGCCATTATATACTGTGGTATGGTTTGGAAGCGGGAAAAGTTTTAATCAATGATCCATGGTCAATAAGCCCGCACAAACCAAGGCGGATTACAATTTGTTTAAAAGTCAAGTGAAATATTATTGGGTGGTAAAGGTGCCAAGGAATTAAAGGGGAATGGCGAAATGGTAAAAAACGAAAGAATTATTGTTAATGGAAAAATATGCAACGCGGATATGATCTATAAAGATGGAATAACTTACATCAAAACAAGGGATATTGCGGAATTGTTGGGCTTAAAGGTGAGCAACAAGGGGAAGGTGCCAGTGTTAGAAACAAAGTGAATTTTATTTTAATAGTATAGAAAAAATACACTTTGGCTTAGAAAGAAGTTTTGAAATTGCGATTTGCTATTATTGGAGAAGGCTATTATAATGAGAGAAATAATGCGGTAATTAGAAAAAAAGAAGAGCAGAACAATTGGGTTGCACCCTTTTTGAAATAAATAGTATTTGTTGCTGCTGTCTATAGAAGAGGATGGTAAACCTGTTGGGAACCTGTCAATCCTTGAGGTTGAGTGGACAGGATTACTTTTGGTAGACTGAGGAGATAGGATTGTTAAAGGATCGTATCGGTTTACAATAATGATTAAAATAGCCTAATTATCAATGCCGAAAATAGGCTGAATGATAATTAGACTATTGTTGAATTGAATAAGAGTTTTATTTCCCCGTTGACCTGTGGAGATGACATTTTGGATCAGATGGAAGCTGCTGGTGAACATACTTTAGAGAAACACGTTTCTATTACCGATGAAGAATTAATAAAGAGAGCAATACAAGAAGATGTTGAAGCTGCAACTAGTTTACAAACAAAAGTACGGCGGTAAAAGCTGTCAAACAAAATTTGGGAAAAAATACTGATGATATAGTTGATTGGTTGGCATACCCTCCGTCTTCTAGTAAGATTTTTGATGTTACACATAATTACGGAATTGGAAAAGGTGTTTTGTCGGACAAGAAAACAATTTTATCTGATTTTACTAGTCTAGGATTGTGGTAGTTAAGATGCGACTCAAGAACTTGGATTTATCTGCCTGTTGTAAAATAGATTTAAATAGTGAGGAAAATAATGGAAATAATTGAGTATTTCTTTGAATGTTATTTCAACATGAGTGCTAATTATATAGAATTAGAAGATCTTGTTAATGAATTTATTCAAATTGAAAGCAATAAATACATTAATAGCTTTAAGAAAGCACTTACAGATATTATTGATAATGAAAATTGGGATATAGTTATTGAAATAGCATCTAGTAAGGGAGGAAGATTACTAAAACCTAAAAAAGCAGAGATGCTTGTTAGATATTTAAAATTCCTCATTGATGGAAATAAACCAATAGAAAAACCCAATTTTTACTTTAGGGAATGATTTCTTATTCTTAGAAATTCATAAGTGAACACAGATTAAGAAAATTAGGTTTAGTAGTTGGTTTGGAATTTTAATATCCCTGTTTTTGATTGATTGTAATCATGTTTTTGAGACAGGGTATGGTGCTGGAGCTAGGATGAAAAATATAACTTATGGATTAACTAAATCAGAGGTATATATGGTTAAAGATTCATCAATGACTTTAGTTTTAAGATAATAACATCGTATCCGATATTCTAATAGATAATTTTGTGTATTATGTGGGGAAGTGTAGATTTGTGAGTGTAAATATTATTTTTAAAGGATTATGGACATATAATGTAAATGTGCCACCTAAAAATAGAAAAGAATCAGAAAAAAAAATACCCATTTCACATCTTAATGAAAATGAATATACGCATGTTCATGGTGAAATTCAAATAATTATTAATGGTAAGGTTTTGCCTAGTTTTGGGATTGATTCACCTGATGATGTATGTTTTGGGTACTGGATTGAAATGTTTACAAAATTATTTGAAGTTTTCAACATGGGTTTATGCCAATATACTATTGAAGGTGGAGACCAAGGAAAACCCGCATATAAGTTTGAAAAAGAAGGTGATTGCGTGTACTTTTCAATAGTAGATTCAATGTTGGGAGGAAAAAGAGATCCAGATTGGCAAAGGATAGAATTTAGTTATCGAGATCTAAAAAAAGCGTTTCTTGAGTTTAAGAATAGATTTATAGATACAATTAGGGTTTGCGCTCCACAAATGGTTGATTATTGGAGTAAAAAATTTGGAATTTATTAAAAAAATAAATTTAAGAGCTTTGCACTATGAATTAATCATAACAACGGCAAGTTCTTAGGTCAACATAAATGAACTAGAGACTTGCCATTTTTATATTAATAACAGAGAAATAGAGGGACGCTATTAATGTTAAAATTATTTATGAATGGCACAAGGTTACAGGAGTTTGGTCAAACGATAACGATTGTGCCCAACTTCACAAGGTCTAAAAGATATGAACGAACAATAAAAAAATAAACTATTAAATTAATTTAATAGTAAAATGAGAATAAATTCAGCTGAGTTAAGCAGAGAAGATAAAAGTATGATTACTAGTGGGCTTGCTTCAAGTATTGATGATAATGTCAGCGTTTAGCTATAAGGATCATGATGATAATTATTATTATTTGAAAGCAAAATCATAGGGTGATGCCGTTTTTACCGCGCATATTACACAGTGACATTGGGAAGTGCTGCTGAAGCATTAAGGGCTTTAAAAACTGCAGGAGCTTCGGGAGTTATGGCAATAGCCGCATCACCCACCGGAGTTGAAACAGTTGCTTAAAGCGTAGCGGCTGTTGCAGAATTAGCCGAATCTGTGGCTATGACTGGTATATCGTTTATGTCATACAATATGGCAGAACGTTCAAAAAGTATTATGAAAGAAAGTGTGGCAAAGCTTAAGGAGACGCCGGATACATTTATCGTGAAGCTAAAGAACAGATTAAGAGTACTCTCGGGGAGATTAGTTTTACAAATAAAGTTGAGAAAACTGCGGACGAGATAAATGCTCGGTGGAGGAATAAAGGATATTATGACCCATATAAACCAAATACACATGTATATGAAATAACATTACCTGAGGATACAATGTTTGTAAGAGTATATCCTGAAGGTGGCAATATGGCAGGTGGATGGGTAATGAAGGCAGAAGAAATTGAAGGGATTACACCAAAGCAAATTCAAAATAAATTTGTACTGCCGCAAGTACCCAAATATGTTTGTGATGCTAATATACCTGCAAAAACTACTATAAGATGCGGAATTGTAGGGCCTCAGACTGAATTTGGTGGTTTAGGTGGAGGAGTGAAGTTTGATTTAATGCAACAAATGGTTGGTACTTTTACAAATTCCAGATTGTTACCGTAGAAAGAAGGCGATAGTCCATGATTAAACATAGAATAATAAATGATACAGTTTTGGTAATAAACAATATTAAAGAAATTAATTTTAATCATAATATTAACAAGGTAATTGAAAATAATGGTCTGTTGATTCTTCATATATTTGATTGTTTTGAAAAGAAAGGGAGTATTAATATGTCAGAACAACCAATTAATAATATCTATGCGGTTTCAGAAAAAGGAGATATAGTTTGGAATATAAGAGATATTATGCAAGAAGATTATTGTTATACTGGAATCTCAATAGATGATAAAGGTAATCTTATTGCCAATACTTTTATAGGAATAGCTCAAATAATAGATGTAACTAATAAAAAACTAATAGGTAGAAAAGTAACGAAATAGAGGTTTGGCGGCTTAAATCAAAAAACATCTATCCGAACTATGCCGGAGCCAGACATCTCAAGTACATCATAATCCGCCAATGTTAGCAGAATATAGTGCTCCACAATATCTTATCAGTTTCTGATTTTCGGAATAACTTCGGATATATATTATAACTATGAAGCTCGGGGGAAACTCCCCCGAGCATTAATTATATTAGGAGGAGTTTATATGAAAAAACAAATTTGTTCAATATGTCACGAAATATCAATGACGATACTTGAATAATTTTTATATTACGGAGAAATTTAAGGGGGCAACATTATGAAAATATTAATTGTAGAGACAGAAAAGAAACCTCGTATAGCTGAAATTGATGGCAGTCTTCATTCTATGCAACAAGTTGTAGGCGGTAATATAGAAGCAATTTATCCCTTTGAAGAAGATGTCGCTTTAATTTGTAATGATGAAGGAAAGTTAAATAATCTTCCTCTTAATCGCGCTTTATATCATCCTGAGACACATCAATTATATGATATAATTTCAGGAACCTTCTTCATTTTTGCTGCTCCACCAGATGAGGAAAACTTAATTCTCTTACGTCTGAACAATTGCAGTATTATGCCAAGCACTTTGAACGGCCAGAATTATTCATTAGCTTTGACGGTTCTATAATTGCAATTCCATTGGAAGCTTAATAATGCATCTAACAAAGGATACCAATAGGGTATACTCTATTGAAATATAAAAAAATACAGGATTTCTATTTCGTATGAATTATTTTGCAGTATTTGAAATATGTCAATTCACAAGTATATCCTATTGAAAAAATATAAAGAAATGGAGGTAGCTGATAATGAAAGTCGGTTATGTAAGGTGTTCAACAATTGAACAAAACGAAGGCAGACAGATGAAAATGATGGAAGAGCAAAAAGCGGAAAAAATATTTATAGATAAAGCCAGCGGGAAAAATACAGACCGCAAAGGATTCAAGGCTATGATGACATTCGCCCGTGCTGGAGACGTGGTAATAGTAGAAAGCATTTCACGTATTGCAAGAAATACACATGACTTGCTTTCAATTGTTTCCGAGCTTACAGAAAAGCAGGTTGAATTCGTGAGTCTGAAAGAAAGCATTGATAATATGGCTAGTAAAACCGTAGGGCTTGTTGGAATGTGGGACTGTGTTGCTTTTGACGAAGTAGCTGGTATTACGTTTAAAGATAAAGATGGCATACAGATTATGAAGGATAGATATTGCAGAAACCATCACTATTGCTAATCAAAAAGAGTACAAAAGGGAGAAAGAGACCTTAATGCAATCTAAGTAGCTTAGTGAAAATAAGTCGGAATTCGACTTGAGATGGCTTCTTTTGAAAATTTAACATTTATCCGAATGCTTACTATAATTACGTAAAAGACAGGAAATACCAATATCACAAAGACAAATCAAGGGTACAGCAAAAAATTGTTGAAATTTATCATAAAAATGATGGTGTCCCTGGATATCGAATGATGCGTGATTAACAATTTTGCTTGACTAGGACAAGGGTAACCCAGTTTAAGGGGTGACCAGATTCTTCTCTCTCTACTCATAATTTAATTATAACTTATATCTGTAAACTTGTGTCCAACCCTATGCATACACTATAAAAGCAAATTTCATCATATTTTCCTACTGCCTGTTGATAATAATTAGTTATGAGAATATAATAAAACATAGTTCTTATTTTAGCAACTTTTATCAACGTAATTTTACATATGAATTTGACAGCCGGCAGTGTTGGAGATAAAGAGCCGCAAAACAGACATGGAAATCGGGAAAATTTCACATGGACGTATTGCGGTCTTTTGTAGCGAGGACGGATTCCAGATGCCCGAAGAGGTGCTTGGAGTCGGGTGATTCCGGCTATTTTGAAAACCTCCCTCATGCTAGAGTCAAATTCGAGTGATATACAAAAAAAAGCCAACGGGAGCGGATGCGACCATGACCGGAGGAGTGAGACTATGCTGCGTATCGCAATCTGTGATGATTTGCCAGAACAGCTGACAAAAATCAAAACCACTACAGAACAATTTTTTAGAGCATATCAAGATGAGAGTATCAAGATTTTTACATATGGCAACCCTCTTATCTTTCTGGAAAGTCTGGACAAGGTGGGAGGTTTTGATATCGTGCTTTTGGATGTGTGCATGCCCGGCATCGACGGGACCCAGGTGGCAGGGGAAATCCGCAGGCGCAAGGACAAAAGTGAAATTATCTTCCTAACCACAAGTGATGAGTTCGCTGTGGAGGCGTTTGCCCTTAAGGCCGCTCACTATCTAGTGAAGCCCTTCACGCAGGCGCAGTTTGGCGAGGCGATGGATCGTGCCATGGCTCACTTCATCGTACGGCAAGCTCAAAAGGTTGTACTTAGACTAATTGGCGGGGGTACACGGGTACTTGAACTGAATGAAATTCTTTGGATCGAGAGCCACAACCACTCTCAGACCATTTTTTTGAAAGATGGGGATAGCGAGGAGGCACGGAAATCCCTTTCGCAGCTTTTCGCTGAACTGGAAAAGCTATCACCGGGGCAATTTGTCAGCCCTTATAAAGGCTATATTGTCAATCAAAAAGCTATCCGAACCGTGGAACCTAAGGGGATTATTATGCGCACCGGACAGACAATCCCTTTGGCACGGGGCACCTTTCGAGAATTTTCGGATCGATACTTCACATATCTATTCCCCAAAGGAGGGATGGTATGATGGAGCTTTTACCGGATTTTCTGAGGGCCATTGTCAGTACCACTGGGAATGTAGTGCTGATGCTCTCCCTGTTGCAGCCAAAGTATGGCAAAAAGGTGACCCGTTTGGTCATGCTGGGGATTCTGTGTGCCGACCTTGGTACAGCTGTTTATTGTTACATCAGTGGCAATCTGACCCTGTTGAGCAAGATCGATATGGTGCTGTTTGCCGTGCTGTGTTTTGCTGTCAAGCCTCTGTTTCGGGATAGCTTTATGCAGTGGCTGTTCAGCTATATTACAATTCAAAACATCAGCGATATGATTATTGTGCTCAGCTTTATAGCTTCGCGGCATTTGCCATATCCGCCTTACGCTAACGTGGTGGTACGGCTGGTACTTTTTTCGCTCTTGTATTGGTTGCTGCGGTTCAAGGTGCGTCCCCTTTACCGACAGATGGTAGAGCACTGGAATATTTTCTTCTATGTAGCCCTGACCGTGTGGGCTGCCTACACCTATATTGTCGCCACCAGTGATGATATTGTGGCAACATTGGCTAACCAGTCAGCCCAGATTTTGTTGATCACTGCCACTGCAATCGCCGCTTATGTCGCGGTCTGTCATTCCCTGTATATCATTTCCAATGAGCATATCTTGCTAGAAGAAAAGCTGCGTTCCGAGGCCCGACAGGAGCTGTTGCAGGCGGAGCTGGTCACTCAGGAGACATTTGTGAATTTGGCAAGGCAGAACCGCCACGATTTGCGGCACCACAATGCGCTGCTTGTGGACTATTTAGAGCGTGGGGACGTGGAGGGTGCAAAGGATTATCTGCTTCAGCATGATGCCAACATCGCCCAGGCAGCGCTGAAGCAGTACTGTAAAAATACGGTGGCCAATTCGGTTTTGCGGCTCTATGCCCAGCGGGCGGAGAAAGGTGGATTTTTATTTTCCGCTGATACCGATGTGCCGGAAAAGTTACCCCTCACTGCACCAGAGATTGGCGAGTTGTTTGGGAATATCATGGAAAACGCTTGTGAGGCCTGTGAAAGGGTGGGAAGTGGCGGGGTTATCGCCCTGACTGCGCTAACGGATAATGGTAGTCTTTTGCTGGAGATGCACAACAGTGTGGCGGTACAGACGGTCTTCGACAAGATGGGGCTGCCAATCACCACCAAGACAGGCGGCGGGACCGGTACCAAGAGTACCGCCAACATTGTGAAACGATATGGTGGGATGCTTCGCTTTTCTCAGGAGGATGACATGTTTATCACTCAAATGATTTTGCCCCTGAGTTAAATTTGAAATTAATTGGTGCTTTTTGACCGAACTGGTCAAGAAGCGCTTTTTTTGTGCCTAAATGTCATTTTACGAAAAATTAAGACGTTTTACGCAGGATTGTCCGAGGAATTGTTTCAAAATGTTACCATGGATTTATTAGGGTGTGCACAAGGCTCAGAGGAGAGTGCTGGGGGATGGTCGGGGCTGCCTTGGGTCGGAGCAAGAGCAGTGTCAAATAATTGAAAACCATGGGAATATCATCAAGTCCAAGCAAGCCTGCGGCATGTTTACAGTGCGGCTCATAATCCATTTATAAGAAAGTCGGGAGGTTTGTAATATGAATGTTTTAACAGATCGAACGAGCGAGGTTGAACGGAAACTTAGAGCGATTCACATCGACACACGGGACGGCTGCTCCTTTTGGAGAGCACGGGATGACAGCATGGTTCAAATCCATCAATGTTGGTACTGCTCATACGGTCAATTCAATCGTGAGGATCCAGATATTAATCAGAAGGGCTTTTGTAAAATCAAGAGATAAAGATAATTTGAAACTGAAGGGGCATTGTGACAACAAAAATGAAAGACACATGGCGCCGGGCCACTACAGACTGTGTAGAAAGACCGCTTCGGCTGCGATTTGAACCCAAACTATGCACCACCAAATTAGGGGAAACTACGGTCTGCTTGATATCTGTGAAGTCTTTGATATGTGGTCGGATATATGGAAATCTCGCATATGTATTAAAAAATAACGGCCTGTTTTACTGACGGTTGGAGAAAGGACACTGGAGAAATGAAAAGACAAGATACAAGAAAAATAAGTTTTCCTTTGACAGATGAGGAAATTGACGCTGCCAGCATACATATTAGCACGCTGTTGGAGGGCGTTGTGGAGCGCCGTGAAGCTCTGCGTATCCGTCTGGCTGCGGAGGATGTTTTAAATCTCTGGCGGAATATTTCAGGCATGGAGGCCGTCTGTACTGTTCAATATTACGTCCGGCCTGGTCAGCGGAGTATTCGGTTGTCTGCCACCGGCCCTAGTGTGAACCCCAATACGGATTGCTCCCAAAGTGAGCTAGATGCCGCTGGAAACATCATATTGGAGGGCCTGGGTCTTTCTCCCATTTACCGATATGACAAAGGCATCAATCAAGTTGACTTTCGTTTGCCTGGAAAAAAACGAAATCAACTATTATGGGTGGTACTGGCCGCTGCTATAGCAGTGGGTTTTGGTCTTCTGACCACACAACTGCCTCAGGATATGCAGCTGTTTTTGACGGAGCAGCTTGCTATGCCCACACTGAGTGTACTTTTGGGAATGCTTACCGCTGTGGCTATGCCTATGATTTTTCTTTCCGTTTGTACAGGCATTTTGGGTATCGGGAACGTGGCCGCACTGGGGCGGATCGGAAAGAAGTTTTTGCTGCGTTTTCTGGGGCTGACCTTTGCAATTGCGGCCTTTACCGTGGCAGCGATAGGCTGGCTGTTCCCGTTTTATGGCGGAAGGGCCGGACAATCCGGCGGATTTCAGGCGATTTTCAATCTGGTGCTTCAAATGATTCCCGCCAATCTTGTTTCGCCATTTTTGGAGGGAAATGCCCTTCAACTTATATTGCTGGGACTGTGCATTGGTGTTGCGCTGCTGGTATTGGGGGAGCGGGCAGAGGGCTTGTCAAGCATAGTGCGGCAGGCAGATGATCTGGTATCCATTTTGATGGGCGGTATCAATCGCCTTATTCCTCTGTTTGTGTTCCTGACCTTCTATGGGTTGACAGTTTATTCGGATGCTTCCAAGCTGGGCGAGACAGCTGAAATTCTGATATTGACCGCAGTTTTATGCCTTGCACTAGCACTGATATTTACCGCTGTAGTCTGCCTGCGCTGTCGCGTATCCATGGGCACCCTGCTGCAAAAAACGCTTCCGGTCTTTCTGGTAGCCTTCAGCACCGCATCCTCTGCGGCCAGCTTCCCTTTGCGATTGGAAGTCTGCGAGAAGCGGTTGGGGGTGGCGAGCCAAGCCTCCCGGTTTAGCGTTTCCTTGGCACAGACGCTTTTTAAACCTACTGGTTGCATCTTCTATGCCGTGTCTGCCCTGTGTGTTGCAGGGGCGTATGGCGTGCCGATTACCCCGCTGTGGCTAGTTTTATGTGTACTGGTATCCGGAATTCTGACTATTGCTACGCCTCCAGTGCCAGGCGGCACTAAGATGGCCTATTCTGCCCTCTTTTTGCAGCTTGGCATTCCTGCGGAGGGTCTGGTGCTGGTGCTGGCAGCGGAGCCGATTTTGGATTTTTTACTCACAGCGGTTAATTCCCATGTTCAGATCATGCTGATCGTTCTGACTTCCGGTAATCTGGATCTAATGGACAGGGAAGTGCTGGTTTCCTGAGCTTGAAAAGAAAGAAGGAGAAAAAATGAAAAAAGTTTTAAGACTAGTGCTGGTAGTTTCCATGGTGTTTACCATGTTGCCGGTCAACGTTTCTGCCACGGAGGGCGATACCCTTGACGAGGGCACTGTTGTCAAAATTACTGCAATCAACGAGCTGGATAGTAACTTTGAAAAATCTGAGCCGTTTGACGGATATAGCTATGTTCTGTCAGTTGAAAAGGGTACATCAGAGGATGAGCTCAATCTTCCTGACGAACTGCTTGTAAGCCTGGAACGGACAAGCCTTGCTGCTGAATTTGCCGAGGATGATGGAAACGATTCCAGCAAAAATGAGGAGGTAACGGATACCGAAGAAGAACCCATTGTGTCCGAAACCGATGTGTATTCTCCATCCGACACCAATGAAGAAAATACAGAGGAAGGGACATCCATTGCCACTACTTATGAGACAGAGACGATCTTTGTTTCGTGGAAAAGTAACACGGAATATAACCCTGAAGAAGACGGAGTAGTTATCTTTACCCCCGAGCTTCCCGAGGGCTATACCCTTGCCGACGGTGTAAATCTTCCTCAAATTCAAGTGGTGGTTGGCACGCAGATGCACATGGCGGCAACTATTCTTTCTACAACAGCTGCAGTTTCTACAGCGGAAGAGTATGGGATGGATGCAAGCAATGGCACCGATTACACCATTGATGGCACCACTTTCACCATCAAAACCGCCAAGGGCGCTGCGTTCTGGTCGGCTAGCGGAGAGACTTATCTTGACTACACCATTAAGCTAGATGACGACATTGACATTTCTGACTTTCAATGGGTGCCTATTGGCTATATCGACGAGGGTGGTAACCCAATCTACTTTACAGGCATCTTTGACGGTCAAGGACATACGATTTCAGGAATGAACCTTGCCAACGATGTGCAGCTTGCAGGGTTGTTTGGCTGTGTCAGCGGGGCGGACATTCAAAATTTTACGGTTAATGGTAGTATTGATGTAACGGAAGTGAGCAGCGATTGGGTAGATGAGAACCCTGGTTTTGCGTCAGGCATCGTCTGTATTGCATCGGAAACTTCTATTACGAATTGTTTCAGCAAGGTGCAAATTACAATAGATGTTACAGCTCCTTTCATGGTAGGGGGAATCACTGCTGTAGCCCGGGATAATGTAACAATTGATAGCTGTTCAAACGGTGGTGAGATAAACGTCGATGCGGCCAATATGACTTTTATCGGCGGTATCGTTGGAGATATGGAGCTGCTCACTGGTAGCTCTTCCATTAAAAACTGCGCCAACACGGGGGCATTGACGGCTGATGTAACGAGTACCGACGAACAAGTGGGGTTGGTTTCTTTAGGCGGTATTGTGGGACTAAAGTCCGGTGATGAAAGCGACGAGGACATCAATGCGGTGGTGGAAAACTGCTATAACGCAGGGGCGCTGGATGTAACCACCTCGAAAATCGCCAATGTGGGTGGCATTGCGGGGAATAATTACGACGACAAGTGGGAGGGAGTTAGCAATTGCTATAACGTAGGGAAAGTCACTGGCACCGCCGATCTTGCCTGCTTTTGTGCAGGTATTGTTGGAAGCAACGATAAAGGAAGTGTTTACAACAGTTATTGGAAGGACGACTCTGCGGACACCTGTGTGCAGTATCTTGGGCAAATTTACAATTGCGGAACCTTTGATACCACCGGCACACTGTCCGCTACAACGGATGAAAATGCAGGCACCACGGATGCAGAACATGGCTTGTCCTATGGCGACAATCTTTTAACCGCCCTGAACGGTTGGGTGGAGGTTCAGACCGAGCCGGGTGACTATCAGACATGGGTTGTAAAGTCAGGCGTTAATAATGGCTATCCCGTCTTTGGTGTAGAGAATGGAGATAGCACTTTTGATTTCTGCAACGGGATGCCCACCGTCAATGAAAAGCCCTTTGCTGATTCCACATGGGGAACCACGGGCTATACCTTCGACGGTTGGTATACCAAGCCCAATGGAGAAGGCAATAAATTGACAGGTAACGGGGACGGAGGTGTCACTTACTATGCCAAGTGGACAGTGGGAACAGGCGAAACCCTGCGAACTGTTCGTACAACAGAGTTAGACTTGAGAGATCAAACCTCAGACGAGGACAAGCTATCTACCGAGGGCTGGGCATGGTATTTTAGCCCAAACCCTGACCTCGATTATGCTGCGCAAACCCTTGTGCTTTCTGACATGACATTAAATACTGCTGATGCAATTGCCTTATATGTACCTGATGGCACTACCATTGTGTTGATAGAAAACACGATAAATACTGTCAAGAGTGGTGACACTACCTCGGATAGCGAGGCTGTTTATGTTTATGGGGTTTACAGCCCGGGAGTGTTGACTATTCGGGGGAACGGAACCCTGAATGCTATCGCAGGAAAGGCCGTCTCCATTGAAAAACGCAGCGAAAGCTATGGTATTTTTAGCCGTTCTATGAACATTCAAGATGGTACTATCATCGGCAACGGAGGTTCTGACGCAGGGGGAAGCTATGGAATATGTTCTCAGACCACCATGGTAATCAGCGGTGGCACGGTCAGAGGCAAAGGCGGTTCCGCTATCTATGAGAGCATTGGTGTATTTAGCACCTTTTCTTTGAAAGTCACCGGGGGGACGGTAGAAGGCATGGGGGATGAGGTGTCCGGAGACTATGGGTATGGCACCAGCTGCGGTATTTGCTCCATGCTTTTGATGGATATTAGCGGAGGCACAGTCAAAGGAATTAGCGGTACTGCCAGCACAGCCTCTGCCAACAGCTACGGTATCTACAATATAAACTCTATTTCAATCACCGGCGGAACGGTGGAAGGCATCGGAGGCAATGCTGGAAATGGCAGCTACGGTATTTGCTGCACAGGAGAAAGTTGTGGCGGAGAAATTACACTCACAATTTCCGGAGGTACAGTCACCGCCAAAAATGGAACCGCCACGAACCAAGGAGCATTTTGTACATTTAATTCTTCTTCTAGTCCCGGTTCTTCAGCTACCCTAACTGTTGGCAGTGCCATATGGCCTGCTAGGATTGCAAACGCCACTGATGGTGCGACTGTGATTACAACGAGTTGTGGTGTGATTGCCAGCGGTAAGCTTATTATGTCCGGTAGTGATACTGTGACCATCAGTTTTCCAGGCCACACTGTGACCTTTGACGCAAATGGGGGCAACGTGAGTATGACCAGTGCGGCTACAAATGTAGATAACCAACTGACAAGCCTGCCCACCCCCACACGTAGCGGCAGATATTCCTTCGATGGTTGGTATACGGAGGCCAGCGGTGGAACAAGAGTGACAACAAGCACAGTATTCAACGTCGATACGACGATTTACGCTCATTGGAGCTATTCGGGTGGGGGAGGTTATCATATCTCGTCTGTGGACAATAAGCCCAAAACGATTGTTACCGTGCCTGTGGAAGCTTCCGCTAGCAGCGACAGCGAGGGCAACGCCATCGTGACAATCACACAGGACAAGCTCAACGAAATTCTCAGCACCGCACAGAAAATTGCCGCAGAACAGGGTGTGAAAGAAAATGGCATTGTGGCTGAGTTGACGGTGAATACTCCAGCGGATACAGAGAGCCTCACTGTCAATCTCCCGAAGGGCGTACAGGATGGGCTTGTGAAAGAAAATGTAGAGGAGTTAAAGATTCATTCGAGTGGAATTGAAATCAGCTTTGATAAAGCCGCCATTGGCGCAATTCAAAGCAATACCGGCATGGATGCGCAAATCACAGCGAAGCCTTACACTGTATTGTCCGACGAGGCAGAAGCCGCCATTGGCAGCCGCCCGGTGTTTGATTTGACGCTGACCTATGGCAACAGAACTATGAGCAGCTTTGGAACAGGCAAGGTGTATGTGGGTATTCCATACATTCTGGACAAAAATGAACAGGCAGATAATATTGCCGTAGTCTATGTGGATGAGGAGGGCAAGGTTACTTGGCTCACGCAGTCCGGCTACGATAGCGCAAGAAAGCTTGCATTTTTCACCACCGACCATTTCTCTGTCTATGGCGTGGCTTATAAGCCCGATACGCCTACATTTAGCGACATTGATGGCCACTGGGCCAAAGATGATATTCTGTTTGCTGTGAACAGGGAATTGTTTAGTGGTATTGAGAACGACAAATTCGGCCCCGATTTGCCCATGACAAGAGGGATGTTTGTGACCGTTCTGGGACGACTGGCTCAGGTTGACGTGAGCGGTTACAAGGAGAGCAGCTTTTCCGACGTTTCTGAGGATGCCTATTACATGGCCTATGTGGAGTGGGCAAACAAAAACGGCTTTGTGAATGGCATCGGTGATGGAAAATACGCACCCGATGCTGTTATCACCCGAGAACAGCTGGCTGTAATGATTGACCGATATGCCGAGGTGATTGGCTTCCAGCTTCCTGCTGCTCATGCAGAAAATACCTTTGCCGATGAAGTCGAAATGAGTGGTTGGGCTAAAGAGGCGGTTCGCCGTGTGCAAATGGCAGGAATTATCAACGGCAAGACTGATAATCTTTTTGATCCCAAGGGCAATGCTACCCGTGCTGAGGTTTCGGCAGTGCTCAAACGCTTTATTGAGCTTGCTATGGATAGTGATGACGTTCAAGGCTAAGCGAGGAAGAATGGGAAAATGGAGGTATCTGGCTACTTGAGCAAATATAAAAAAATTATCTATTTGTACCAAGGCCTGTCAGAACGAATAATCTGTGCATGCCGTCTCGAAATTTGTTAGAAACAGCAATCCTATGGAGGACTTTTATTCAAATTACTTCTGGATATAGACATGGAAAGAGGAGGAGTCAAGATGGAGAACGAATGGTGGGAAGAGTTGCTGCGCTGCGCTGAGGGCATGTTTATTCTGGAGGAGAAAAGCAAGAAAATCGTCTGGGCTAACAGCTTTTTTACCGAAACCTTAAAAACACCTTGCGTTGGAGAACCTTGCTGGAAGGTATTTTTAAGGCGAGATACTCCGTGTCCCTTTTGTCCTAATCTCTCAGAACAGGAAGGTGTCTATGTGTGGGATTATTATGAGCCCCAGAGTAGACGATGGATGAAGGTTAAGCATCTTGTTTTTCGTAAGAGAGGCATCCTTTACAGGGCGGGCAACATCAACTTGATTGATGACATGATGCGCCTAAACTATGAAACGGTACATGAGATATCCATGCTTCAGTCTGTTTTGACGAAAAATGAAAACAGAATGGTCAGTCTGACCAAGGAGGCTATTTACGATACCCTGACAGGTCTTTTCAACCGCAACTGCTTTCATATGGATTTGGAGCAAAATTATGCGAAAGCATCTGGGATTGGCATCCTCTACTTTGACCTTAATAATCTAAAACTAGTCAATGATAAATTCTGCCATACGGCGGGGGACGAGTTGCTAAGGCGCATGGCCTCAGTGCTGCGAGTGGTATGCACACAGACTGAAAACGCAAAATGTTACCGCATTGGTGGTGACGAATTCGTGCTGATTCTCACTCACAGCACAGAGGAGGCTCTGGCGCATTGTGCGGAGCTGTTTATGGGCTACATGGAGGACTACAATCGTGGAAGAAAGCATTTGTGCAGTGTCGCACTGGGACGGGCATTTTCCGAAGGTCCATGTGATATGGAACTGCTGGTATCCCAAGCAGATCATGCTATGTATCAATGTAAGCAAAAAATGAAAGACCTGATGAAGGAAGAAGCCCCATGAAAAGGCCTGCGCCTTGTCATATTTATGGGTGGTATGACGGCAAACGCCCAAGCGGGTTTCAAAAAATACAATGTGGGGTTGTTTTGGGATTTTTGTTTGTCGAATGCCATCTGTCGTTGGGATAATGAAGAAAAAGCAATAGAGAGGAAACAAGCGATGAAGGAAACAGGATTATAGAAAGTAAAATAAGCGAAGCTCTGGCACAAATCGATACACTGGAGGAGCTTGGCCCCAAAGATAGAGGTTCCTTGCGGCTTCTGGAGGAGGAAATGTTCTCAATGTGCCAAGAGCTTTTGAACGTTGACGCTTTGGATTTTGAGGTGAAACGTGAAAAGAATAAGTATACGCTGCATATCGTTACCAAAACACGAGTAAGGGAAGAAGCACGGGAGCACTTCCTTTCCTTGAGCAGTAATGGAAAAAATGCAGCAAATCAGGGGATCAAAGGGATGCTGGGTGCTGTGCTGGAGGTATTGTCCTTTGAGGGTGAGCCTGATCATTACGAACCGGCGTGGGCCTATGGCTTGCATACGCCCGGCGGCGAATTTGCTTGTATGTGGACGTTATCCCAGTACATGGAACTTGCACCTCAGGAAAAAGTCAAAAGGGAATGGGGCGGAATGGAGAAATCTATTATCGCAAACTTTGCCGATGACGTTTCCATAGGTGTGCGCAGCGGTAAGCTGGAAATGACCGTAACTAAAATATTCTAAATTGGAGGAAAAGAAAATGACGATTAACAAGACTTTAAATGCAACTGAGTTGACAGTGACTCTGACAGGCCGCCTGGATACCACCACTGCGCCTCAGCTGGAGGCAGAGCTGAAAAGCTCACTGGACGGGTTGAATTCCCTGATTATGGATTTTGCAGAGCTGGAGTACATCTCCTCTGCCGGACTGCGTGTGCTTCTCTCTGCCCAAAAGACTATGAACAAGCAGGGAAAAATGGTGATTCGCCATGTTAACGAAACCATCCTTGAGGTGTTTGAGGTGACAGGATTTTGCGATATTTTGACGGTTGAATAAAAAGTGAAAAGAGGCGGAACAATATTTCTCCGCCAATTGGAGATATGATGAAATTTGAAGCTGTAACACTAGAACATAAGAAAATGATAAAACCATATTTGTACAAATACGGGGAAGGCTCATGCCAGCATTCCTTTGCTGCCATGTTCTGCATGTCGGGAAAATATGGCGATTCAGTATGCGAAAAGGATGGGTGGCTGTTTATCCATCGTGCTGGTATCAGCAGTAAAAGCGAAAGAGCCTATCTTTTTCCCATGGGTGACATTTCCCAGGAAAGCAGGCTCAAGGTGGCAATTGAGGCAATTATTGAGGATGCACATCACCATGGAGCTGCTGTTCGCTTTGAAACATTGACTGCATCGGCAAAGGATACTGTGGTCAAGCTGTTCCCGGACAGGTTTTCGGTAACCCCTCTGCGTGATTATGCAGAATACATCTATACATATGATAAGCTGGCGAATTTGCCGGGACACAAATTGCAAGACAAGCGGTATGATATCAGGACCTTCTACCGAAGCTTTTGCAGCAGAACCCGTATAGAAAAAATTGAAGAGAAGCATCTTGATGAAATTCGCTCGTTTCAAAAAATGTGGCTGGATAATCGCCTGAATGGTGTGGAGGATGTACAGCTGGAACATGAAAATATTGCTATTCAACTGGGACTTTCCAACTTTGCACAGCTGGAACTCAGTGGCATCGTAATCTATATTGACAATGTTATGTGCGGCTACGCTTACGGTGCGCCACTGGCAGAGAACAGTTATGATGTAATAATAGAAAAGGGTGATCGCAGAATTGCTGATATTTACAGGGTGCTGAACCGTGATCTTGTGAGACTATGCTGCAAAGAATACCAGTATATCAATCGTGAAGAGGACGTTGGGGTTGAAGGACTGCGATATGCAAAGCTTTCCTATCAACCGGATGTTTTGCTTGAAAAATACTTATTGCGTGAGGTTAGAAATGAATAAACTTGAAGCAAATCTCTCGCTTTTTATCATCACTTTTTTTGCTGCAATACAGTATGTTTTCCTTGGAAATGTTCCGGAATCGGTTTCGAATTTTGCATTTTTGACAATCACAAACCTGATTGGTTTCGGCATGATGCTTGCCCTTTTTTGGGGTGAGCTATTCCGGATCAACAAAAAGCAGATTCTGCAAGGCCTAATATTGTCTGGTGAGCTTTTTGGTTTCAATCTTTTCGTACTTCTGGGAACCTCTGGTGTAAGTGCAACAGTCAGTTCTTGTGTGCTGTCGGCATATTTTGTATTTATACCTTTATTTTCCCTTGTGGTTTTCAAGAAAAAGCCGGATAAATTCAGCTTGATGGGGATTGGAGTTTTGCTTGCAGGTTTGTTTTTGATTATGAAGACGGACATTGCCGGTATGATAGGTATACATATCCTTTATCTTGTGGTTGCCGATGTTTTTTTTGCTATGTACATTATGATGACTGGGCATTTCACAGCAAAATCAAATCCCTCCATACTTGCAATGGGACAAATGTTTTTCAACGCAATATTTGCGTTTGTATTTTGGCTTGGCGAGTCAAGGCTGGCAAACACCACGATGTCATTGCCATCCGATGCGGCGTTCTGGGGCAGTGTTCTGTTTATCAGCATTTTTATCCGTGGATTGTATAGCGTTGTGCAGATATATGCCCAACGATATGTCAATGCCCTTGATACTTCACTGATCTTTTCCTCTGAAATTGTTATTACGATGCTGATGTCCCCTGTACTAGCCCTCCTGCTGGGTACGGAAGCTGAAGCCATTACTTCATGGAAGCTTGCGGGAGCAATCACAATGACCGCTGGGATATTGATTGCGGATTCCTCTTTTACAACGGCTGTGAAAAGGAGGCTTTTTCATGAAAAAAACGGATTATGAAAAGTATGCCCAGACGATATTGCTTTCGGCGGCTGTATATATCCTGTTGGATTTACCCGTAAGAATGACGAAATTTCTGGAATTCGGTGTTTTTATTGGCATTAAAAACTTCCTTCCTTTTACGTTGGGACTGTTATTTGGCTGGTACGGAACACTCGGCTGTTTGATTGGAAGTACACTGACCTCCCTTATTACCGTCGCAACATTGCCTGAATTGCTGTTTGAAGGAATCTGTGTTTTGGTGAGCGGAATGGGAATGTGGCTTTTGTGGCATGTGAGAGTGAAATCACACAGAGTCCATTTGAAAAAGGCAAAAGATTATTTCAGATATATCGTGTTGACCATGTTATTCTCAGGGGTATGCGGAGGAATCAGTTATGCTTTCATGCCTAGGGGTGCGTTTGCAACGGTTTTTATCTCTTATATTTCAATGAATTTACTTGTGGGAATTCCAGTTATGATTCTGCTGACCTCAATCGTATGCGTAATTCCGGTTGCTCCATCGTGGGGACATATGCCACCGGATATTTCTGGAGATGTTGATTCCCAGCCGGGCAGCCTTGACGGCTTTAATGATCAGCTTGAGGAATACTTCGTATTTCATAAATTTAACAGAAAATCTCTGTACAGCATACAAAACTGCATCGAGGAAGTGATTATCAGAATATTTGCTGAGCATTCTGACACATTGGTAAGCATTAAATTATATTGTGATGACAGCTTATCTCTTTGGTTTGAGTATGAGGGTAGTCGTTATAATCCTTTTGTGGCGGGCAGAAATGAAGAATCTGAAGATATGTTTGGATTACAGTTGATAAAGCACCGTGCGCTTCGTGCATCATACACATACGGGCGGGGGATGAATCAAATTCACATTGTAATATGAAGGGAGCACATAGAAATGGACAAAAAAAGACGGCCAATACGTAAAAAGGTACAAGCCATGGTTCTCGCCATATCAGTTACGGCGTTGTTGCTTACCAGCGTTGTAAGCATTTTCAGTATGTTGACAATACAGAATGATGTCTTGTCTGCTGGAAAGGCGCTGGGAGACACCGCTGCAAAGAATGGCGAGGACGCATTGCTTGAACAAATGGAACAGAATCTGCTTGATATTGTTTCGAGCAAAGCAAAGCTTGCCGATTCACAGCTTGGCAGGTTCTCTGCTTATACTGATCAATTTGCGGCATATGCCCATAGTCTATACAGCAGTCCATCAAATTTTGTTCCGGTTGAGGTCCTTCCCCCGAATAAAGAAAACTTAAATAAGCTTACGATGCAGCGCTATCTGGCAAAAGAGAGTATTGAACTTGCCGATGTTCATAGTGAAATAAATCTACTGGGAAACCTTGAGCATGTTTTCAGGCCGGTCATCACGGATGAAAAGGAAATGATAACGACAATTTACATAGGAACAGAAAGCGGCTTTATGCTCAGTTATGATAACAGAGCCGATTTGGGAGACACAACAGCCGCCGAAGAATATTATGATTATTTTGATTCTTCCTGGTACACTGCCGCAAAGGAGGCCGGAAAAACGATTTTTACCGATACCTACCCCGACACTTATGGACGAGGGCTTACCATCAGCTGTGCAGCACCGTTTTACGATGAAAATAATCATTTTGCCGGAGTTGTCTGTATGGATATTCTGATCACTGACCTTAACAGAACGATTATAGACATAGACATTGGAGAGAATTCCTATGCCATGCTGATTGACAAAAAGGGAAGGGTAATCGCCTCTCCGCAAATGGCATCGGAGCAGACCGAATTTGATGATATTTTAAAGGATACCTCGCTTCCCGCTTATGAAGTGAAAGATGAAATAATGAGTGGAAATACCGGTGTTGCCCTGACGTCACAAGGTATCTATTATGCTTATACGCCTGTTGCCTCCGCGGACTGGGTGCTTGCCATTCATGTCCCAGCGTCGGATATCACGGAACCGGTGGCGCAAATACGGGAGAACATCAACAGTAAAACCGATGATACTGCGGCATCTATGAGCCGGAATATACGGACGACTATTTTAATCTTTGTTGTGTCGTTTGCAGTCATCATTATTATAGTAGTAATACTTGCAAGGCGTTTTGCTGCGCAGCTGACAAAGCCGTTGCTGTCGCTGAGAAATGATGTGGGAGAAATCAGCGGGGGAAATCTGAAATACCGCGCAGAAATACATGACAACGACGAAATCGGAGATCTGGCAGGCTCGTTTAACAATATGGCTCTGTCCCTTGAACAATATATTAACGACCTTACTTTAGTGACCGCTGAGAAGGAGCGCATCGGGGCGGAGTTAGACGTGGCCAAGCACATTCAGGCCAGTATGCTTCCCTGCATCTTCCCGGCGTTTCCAGAGAGGCCTGAACTTGACATCTATGCTACTATGACTCCTGCCAAGGAGGTGGGTGGCGATTTCTATGATTTCTTCCTTGTGGATGACGATAGGCTTGCCATGGTAATGGCGGATGTGTCGGGTAAGGGAGTGCCAGCGGCACTATTTATGGTGATTGCAAAGACGCTGCTCAAGAATGTGGCACAGACGGGTCTCTCACCCAAGGATGTGCTGGAAAAGGTGAATAATCAGCTCTGTGTGAACAACGAAGCGGAGATGTTTGTCACCGTCTGGCTGGGCATTTTGGAAATCTCCACAGGAAAGCTGACCTGCGCTAACGCAGGACACGAGTATCCCGTACTCAAACGTGAGGGAGGGGATTATGAGCTGGTGAAGGATAAGCATGGTTTTGTGCTTGCTGGAATGGAGGGTTCCCGTTACAAGGAATATGAGCTTCAAATGGAACCAGGGGACAAGCTGTTTCTCTATACCGATGGTGTGGCCGAAGCCACCGATGCCAACAATCAGCTCTATGGCACCGAACGAATGCTGGCCGCCCTCAATCGCAACAGGGACGTGGACTGCAAAACCCTGTTAAACTGCATGCAAGAGGAAATTGACGCCTTTGTAGGAGAAACACCCCAGTTTGACGATATCACTATGCTTAGTCTGGATATGATGCACCAAAATGGCCCTGGTATGAAAAAGCTTAAGCTCAATCCCACGCTGGAGTCCATGGAGCAGATTACCGCTTTTGTGGAACAGGAGTTGGAGAATGGGGGTATTCCCATGAAAATAATTGTCCAGATGAACATCGCTGTGGATGAAATATTCTCCAACATTGCCCGTTATTCCGGCGCCAACGATGTTACGGTCGGCGTGTTCGTGAAAGAAGGGCACATTACCCTGCGCTTTGCCGACAATGGCCGTCCTTATGATCCAACAGAGAAGCCTGATCCCGATACCAGCCTTTCCGCTGAGGAAAGGGACATTGGGGGTCTTGGTATTTTCATGGTAAAGAAATCAATGGATACTGTGGAATATGAATATCACGATGGTCTGAATATTTTGACATTGACAAAACAGAATTGACATAAAACCCTTCTGCGTTTAACGGTTTGCTGTGGAAATTGCTCAGGGCTGAAACATTGATGAGCGTATGGTTGGATGGAGCAAAATAAAGGAGTAAACCATGAAAGATGAAAGAAAAGGAGGAACTATGAAACGAAAAATATTACCAATACTGATTTTGACGCTTGCTGTAACGTCGGGAATCCTTTCTGGGTGCCAGAAAACCTCTGCACCCAGTCCTTCAGCCGCGGATACGCTGACTATGGACACGGCGTCCAAGGTCAATACGGCGGCGCACTTGCTGGAAAGCTACAAGACTGTTACCTTCGCCCAGTTGGATTATGTCGGCGGAAGCACCATGCATATGGCCTATTTTAAGGACGAAAATGGAAATTGCTGTGCCACGGAGGATGATTCGGGATATACCGGTTATCAAACGGACTGCTTTGCTTTTTCCCGAGAAAAGGGGAAATCTACATATACTCTTTCCGCAACGAAGGATGGAAATGTGAGCGACTATCTGTTTATGGTGGCTGACAGTGAATTTACTTCTCAAACCACGGATGCCAGTGGCAATTTGGTGTGCGAAACCGAAGCAGATATTGACCAGAGTTTTGCCGAATATCTCTCTCAGACATGGGCCGCCACCACGGAGGACAAGATGGTTACAACCACCGTCTTTGCTCCCGATGATTACCGTGTGCTGTCCGTCGATTTTAGACTCCGCCATCCTGATGGTTCGGAGAATAAAATCGCCTCCGGTGTGATGCTTTATGACCAAGAGGTACGCTACACTGACGCAGTGCAGAGCTATCTGGATGCACAAAAGTGCACTGTGACCGTTCAGATGGCAGATGGCAGTAAGCGAATGGCCTTCATTCCAAAGGGAGAGGAATTCTCATGGGATTGTGACGATGGCTTTGCCTTGTATGGGGACGCAGAGGGGAAAATGCCCCTTTCCGAAGAATCTGTTCCTGTTGAGGAAGATATGATGGTGTATGTTCTGGATGCCCAGAAATAATGTGAAACAAAACAAAGAAGATGAACTGGTTAACACAGGCATCAGTAAACGGGGTGGGGCATTGTTTTTTGCTATTTTGTCCACAAATGGAGATAAACATTAGTATTCTAGGAGGAATTCATATGAAAAATATAGGAAAGCTTGTTGCGCTATTGCTGGCGGCAATCATGCCGCTGACGATTGTCGGCTGCGGAGGTACGGAATCCGCAACGCAGGAGGAGCAAAAGGTTATCCGTTTAGGATATCTGGAAAAGAGCGACTCTGAGCAGCAATCTCTTGAAAACTGGAGAAAAGAGGCAGGTTGGCCAACGGATTATTCTTTGGAAGTTAGCCAATATACCTCCGTTAACGAAATGCTGTTGGATTTAAACGCCGGAAAGATTGACTCCATGAGCGTACCAAATTGTACAGCCAACTATATTGCTGCAGCCGACGATCAACTGACAAATGTTATGTCAAACAGCGACATCTATGAGGACTACTGCATGGCAACCCGGGATACAGACAGTGGGCTATGCAGCAGTCTGAATGATGCGCTAGATGAAATGAAGGCAGACGGCACTATGGAGGAATTGGTCAAAACTTATTTAGAAGATACTTCTGGTAGTCTCGCCCAACAGACACAGGTCAATATCGATGGCGCACCGGTTTATAAAGTCGGTATTACTGGGGATTACGCTCCCTTTGATTACGTTTCCGCCGATGGCACGCCTGCGGGCTTCAATATGGCACTATTGAATGAAATTTCCAAAAAGGCGGGAATCAATTTCCAGATTGTGCAGGTGGAAACACCCGCACGCATGACAGCATTGGCCTCTGGCAAAATCGACGTGGTATTTTGGATGGGATATACGGAGTCTGATGGTTATCAGCCCTCTGCGGAGGGGCTTTGTCTTACCAACGCTTATCACAGCGAGCCTATAGCGGCCGTTGCAAAGAAAACGACGGATAATGCCCAGGAGCAAGCCGTTCCCACCCAGGGGTATCTTACCATGTTGGATTTTGAAAAGGAGCAACGGTCCTCCTTCTGTGCCGAACCACCCTACCCCTCCCTTTCCTTTGAGGAATACAACCGTCAGAGCTATTCCTCTCTTTCTGAGTTGCAGCTTGCACTCAACGGTGGGAAAATTGACTGGGCCTATCTGCCCTTTGATACTGCCAAATATATGCAGAGTGAAAACCAGGATTTAACGGTGGCAGTAGATGCCAGTGTGGTATATTCCTATGCAATGGCGGCACGGGAGGAGGATTCGGCGCTGACAAAGCAGCTTACTGAGGCAATTTCTGCAATGCGTGAGGACGGAACGCTTTCCACCTTGGAAGATCAGTATATTTATTCATTGCAGGGACAGCCGACAGAAGCAGCTATTCCGACAAAAAAAGAAGGTGCGCCAACGATTCGTATTGGTTTGACAGGAAGCTTGCCACCCTTTGATTATGTTTCTGCCGACGGCACCCCTGGAGGCTTCAATGTTGCCTTTGCAAATGCGCTGGGAGAACGGCTTGGCATGAACATTGAACTGACAACGCTAGAGGTAGATGCTCGTCTGACGGCGTTGGTCAGCAAAAAAATTGACGTGGTGTTCTGGATGGTGGTGGATGATTCGACGGAAAATGGAGTTGCCAACGGCGTAAGTATAACCCAGCCCTACCACAAATCCTATGGGGCTGCCATCACGAAAGATTACCCATATGAGGATATTTTGAACCGTTTCGGGCTATTGCAAATAGGCGGCAAATAGAAGTTATGTTTAGGAAAGCGCTGATTTTTACTGTGTGCACATCTAATCGGTAAATTTTCACTTGGAAGGCGTTCAAAAGCCTTGTCAATGTATAAATTTTTTTCACCGTCTGAACATTCTACGTTAAGTCAGCGCCTCCTTAGAAAGTAGGTGATTCCATGTCCTTTCGTGACATTTTTTACAAAACCCTTATTGATGGGGGATCTTATTTCACTGTCATAAAGGGGCTTTGGGTGACAGTGGAGATTTCGATGCTGTCCGTTCTCATTGGTACGGTGCTGGGGGCGTTGGTCTGTGCTGCAAGAATGTGTAAAAACCGTCTGATTTCCGGTGCGGCGGCAGTGTATATTGCAGTTTTGCGTGGTAGTCCGGTGCTGTTGCTGCTGATGCTGATGTACTATGTCGTTTTTGCCCGCAGTGACCTGTCTGCACCCCTTATTGCGGTGACTGCCTTTTCGTTGAATGTCTCTGCCCATGGGGCGGAGTGCTTTCGTGCGGCATTGACTGCCACCGACAAAATGCAGGCCGAAGCGGCACGGACCCTTGGGTTTTCTGCTTGGCAGGCGTTTTGTCTTATATCTCTGCCTCAGGCTGCTAAAATTGCAAAGCCTACATATCAGTCCACGTTGGTAAATTTGATTCAGTGGACTAGTGTAGTTGGCTATGTAACAATTACAGATTTGACCCGTGTCATTAACAACATCGGCAGTCGAACCATGCAACCGTTATTTATGATTCTGGTGGGTATGCTGCTGTATTTGGCACTTGCCTACCTGTGTTACGGAGCTTTTGCGCTTGCAGAAACTTCTTCGAGGAAAAAAGCCGAGAGGAGGATGGCAAAGTGAGTATAATCAGAGTGGAACATTTTTCTAAGTCCTTTGGCACTTTGGAAGTACTTCGAGATGTCTCCCTTACGGTGGAGGAGGGAGAATGCATTGTAATCATCGGTGGCTCGGGCTGTGGTAAGAGTGTGTTTTTGCGCTCATTGGATTTGTTGGAAACGCCGGATACCGGACACATCTTTATCGAAGAGGATGAAATTACCGCCAAGGGTGCCAACGTTAACTGTATTCGGCAAAAAATGGGCATGGTTTATCAAGGATTTCATCTCTTCGAGCATATGAATGTATTGGACAACCTGACAATGGCTCCAATGCGCCTGCGGGGTGTATCTCGGGACGAGGCAGAAAAAAAAGCCGAAGAGCTGCTGAAAATGGTGAGTCTTGAAAATCGGAAATACGCTATGCCGGGGATTCTTTCTGGTGGACAGAAGCAACGTATTGCCATTGCGCGGTGTCTTGCCATGGAACCGAAGATTATGCTCTTTGATGAGCCAACCAGTGCCCTGGACCCTACTATGGTGGGCGAGGTGCTGGCGACAATGCGAATGCTTGCCAAGCGTGGTATGACCATGATTATCGTGACCCATGAAATGGCTTTTGCCAGAGAAGTAGGTACTCGTATCCTGTATTTTGATGAGCATGGCATTTATGAGCAAGGCACACCAAAAGAAATTTTTGACAACCCACAAAGACCAAAAACTAAGGCGTTTATTCAAAAATTAAAATACTTCTCCCAGAAAATCAATCAAAGGGATTTCGACCTGATGCAGCTTCAGGGGGGAATTCAGCGTTTTTCTGAAAAGTACGGCATTGGAGATAAATTTGCTAATCGGCTTCAGCTTTGTGCGGAGGAGCTTATTTATGAAATGCTTTCCGGTGCGGCTGTCGAGGGTGCGGCGGTAATGTTGGAATTGAATATCAGTTACAGCGAGGCGGATAAGTCTATTTTGTTGGAATTAACCTGTGCCGGCAGGGAGTATGACCCATTTTCGACTCCTGATGATGACGAAGCCCATTTGGGAGTGACTATTCTAAGGAATGTGGCACGGGAGATTTCCTGGGCTTACAATGACGGCAGCAATCAAATTACCGTGAAACTATAGAAGATATAAGGAGATAATATTATGAAGAAAAAATTTTTGACGGTCACTCTGGTTGCACTAACCTTATGTACAATCCTCTCAGCCTGCGGTGACAGTGGGAAAGAAAGTACAGTACAAACCAGTAGCCCTGTATCAAGTAGCGAAGAGGAGACGGAGGGTAAGCTTGCTGCAGGTGTGTTGGAGCAAAACAGCGTAGAAAAAACGGCTCGTAAACATTGGGTGGAGGATAAAGGAAACAGAGAGCTACTGCGCAAACAAATCGATTATAATGCATTTTCATCACTGAACACCATGCTGATGGAATTGAATGCTGGGCGGGTGGATTATTTACAGCTGCCTTGCAGCGTTGGAAACTATCTGGCTAGTGGTGATGAAAAGCTGATTATTGAGACGGGGGAAGGCACCCTGGCACATCAGAATTATCGCATGGCTGCCCGTGCGGATGACACAGCGTTATGCGAAGAGATTAATAACGCCATTGATGCACTGAAAGCAGACGGGACCCTTGACCAGTTGGCAACCGATTACATCACCAATGCTGACAGCGTACCTGTTGCCAACGAGCTGGTGAAGCATGAGGGCGGGAAAACTTATGTGGTAGCCGTTACCGGCGATCTTCCCCCTCTGGACTATGTTTCGGCTGACGGTACGCCAGCAGGGTTTAATGTGGCGCTGCTGAATGCGATTTCTGAGAAAAGTGGATGCAATTTTGAAATTGTGCAGATGGATGCCAATGCCCGTTTGTCTGCGTTGGAGAGTGGAAAAGTTGACTTGATTTTCTGGATTGGATGTTTTAGCGACGATGGTTTTGAGCCGGAGACCGATAATGTTACCCTCTCCTCGCCATACTTCGAGGAATCCATCTGCTTTGTGGGATATTCGGCGGATATTATGAAGAAAACTATATCAATTTATGAAAGTGTAAACTGAAGCCCAAAGGACGTATCAACTCAATAAACATTAGGGTCTACCAAAAGAGGGAGGTTTTTTATGATGCTAAAAAATGATGTCGGTCACACTGGTGCTTCCGACCCTCTGCGCCTCCCTCTGTGCTTGGGGCAGCAGCGTAGCAAGACGTACAGTAAAAAGCAATGCCCTCAAAGGATATAAAACAGGAGGCAATATGAAAAAAAAACAAATAAATCGACTACTTGCGGTATTCAGTCTGATTCTCTTTGCAATTTTAACGGTTTGGTTCATCCATGGGGATATCTATGCGGCGCCTTTTTCAGAACAGCCTGTGCAGACAGCTCTGCTGGAGCAGGGCGTGACGCCAAATGAGGAAAAACAGACAGCCGAAGGTTATACTCAGCGTGTATCGGCGGATACCGCCCGCTATGGCATCACCAGCGTAGTGGCTCAGGATTATCTCGCTGGAAAATATCCAAACGCAAAGCTCTCCATGTATTCTGCTGCCGCTGATGCCATGCTGGCGCTCCAGAGTGATAAATTGGATTATGTGATGACCTCTCGCTCCACAGCCTTCTTCATGATGAAGCAGGATACCAACCTTAAGATTGCTCAAGACGGCGTGGTGGACGAGGCATGCTATATTGCGGTGCCCAAGCAACGTACTGACCTGAAAGAAAAGGTGGACGCAGTATTAACTCAGTTCAAGGGAGATGGTACACTTGACGAGTTGAATGGACGCTGGGTGGCGGATGGACCCGACTACTACCGAACAATGGAAATTTCAGAGGCAGAGGGGAAAAATGGTGTACTGAAAGTCGCGCTTTCCCCCGATGTGCCGCCTATCTGCTTTCTTCAAGACGGTGAATGCGTTGGAATTAATGTGGAGCTGATCCAACGCGTCGCACGGGAATTGGATATGAAGGTGGAATTCGTTACCATGGATTTTGATGCACTCCTTCCTGCCATTCAGTCCGGGAAGGTGGATTTGGCCCTTTCTGACATTAACGCCACCGATGAGCGACGTGAGTTAGTAGATTTTACACAGCCCTATTTTTCAAATCCACAGGTATTGGTAACTAGAAAGGAAATACTGACAGACGCTGGTACACCTCAGTATAACAGTTTAAATCAGCTCTCCGGCAAGGTGGTTGCTTGCCAGACGGGCGCAATCTTTGATATTTTGATTGACAGTGTGGTTCCTAATGTGACATACAGCTATTTCAACAGTCGTGCCGATATGCTTGCGGCGTTGGAAAATGGCAAAGTTGATGCCGTGCCCGCTGATGAGCCGGTAGCTAAGCTGGCCGTAGCGGGAAACTCTGCGCTTACCATCCTGCCTGAGAGGATTGTTGAGGATCACTATGGTGTTGCGTTGCAAAAGAATAGCCCTTTGACAGCTCTGGTGAATGGTGCGATTGCACAGTTAAAGGCTAACGGTACACTGGAGGCAATGAAGGATAAATGGACAGGCGCTGACGAGAGCGTCAAAATTCTGCCGCAACTTGACTATCCCGGCAAGAATGGGACTTTGCGGGTGGCTCACGACATCTTTGCGGAACCTATGGAGTATGTAGGCGCGGACGGCGAGGCGTTGGGCTATGATTTAGAGCTGATTATGCGTATCGGTGAGATACTTGATTGCAAGGTGGAGTTTACCAGTGTAGATTTCTCCGGTCTCATTCCCATGCTCCAAAGCGGCAAGGCGGATTTGGCTGTGGGTTGTATGTCTATTACCGACGAGCGTAAGAAGACAGTTGATATGAGTGATTCATACTATGATGGAGGAATGTATTTCATCGTACGCACGAGCACCGAAGCTGTGCCTTCCACTTTTATTCAGACCAAAGGAAGCCTAGGAGACGGCTTGAAGGATAGCTTTACACGAACTTTTCTTACGGAAAACCGGTGGGTGCTGGTGCTTGACGGTCTTAAGATCACGGTGCTTATCTCTATTTGTGCGGGACTTCTCGGCTCACTGATGGGTTTTGGTATCTGTATGCTCCGACGCAGTAAAAAGCGTTTTGCATATCTTCCTACGGCGGCCTTTATTCGACTTATCCAAGGAACGCCTATTGTGGTACTGCTGATGATTCTCTACTATATCATTTTTGGTAAGCTGGACATTTCAGCCATACTGGTGGCGATTATCGGTTTTGCAGTCAACTTTGGTGTCTATGTATCCGAGATGATGCGTACCGGCATTGACGCTGTTGACAGGGGACAAATTGAGGCAGCATATGCACTGGGTTTTAACAGGGTCAAGACCTTCTGGAAAATCACTTTTCCTCAGGCGGCACGGCATTTTTTGCCGGTTTTTAAGGGGGAGTTTATCTCTATGGTTAAGATGACCTCAGTGGTGGGATATATCGCCATTCAGGATCTAACAAAGGTGAGCGACATCATTCGTAGCCGCACCTTGGAAGCCTTTTTCCCCCTAATTGCTACGGCAGTCATCTACTTTATGGTGGCAAATGTGCTTACCGCTTTACTAACGCGTCTGGAAATCAGGCTGGATCCCAAGCGCCGCAAGCGTACCATGAAAGGAGTAGTGATGAAATGATTTCTATCCAACATTTGAAAAAAGCATATCCCAACGTAACGCCTTTTTTTGACGTTAACGTGGAAATAGAAAAGGGTGAGGTAATTTCTATCATCGGTCCCTCTGGTACGGGCAAGTCCACGCTGCTTCGGTGCCTTAATCTGCTTGAGATGCCCACCGCCGGCGAGATCATCGTGGACGGAGAGGTCATTACGGCAAAAGGTGCGGATATTACCGCTGTGCGACGCAAGATGGGTATGGTGTTCCAATCCTTTAATCTGTTCTCTCACCTGACAGTGATAGAGAACATCATGTTGGGGCCTGTGGATTTGTTAAAGCTGTCTCGACAGGAGGCATATGACGAGGGGCTACGCCTGCTGGCCACGGTGGGGCTTGCCGAAAAGGCGCTCAATTACCCAGATGAGTTGTCCGGTGGGCAAAAACAGCGGGTTGCCATCGCTCGGGCGTTAGCCATGAAGCCGCAGATTATCCTATTTGATGAGCCAACTTCTGCACTGGATCCCACCATGGTGGGTGAGGTGCTGGCCGTCATTCGATCCCTGGCTCGAGAGGGGCTGACTATGATGATCGTCACCCATGAAATGAAATTCGCCAGGGATGTTTCTACCCGCATTCTTTACATGGACGAGGGTGGTATTTACGAGGATGGCTCTCCGGAACAGATATTTGATGCTCCACGAAGAGAACGCACCCGAATATTTGTCAAACGGTTGAAGACCTTTGAAAGAGACATAGAATCGCTTGCATTTGACTTCATAGAGGTTAGTGTTGGCATTGAGGAATTTGGGCGTAGGCAGCTTTTGTCTCAACGACAGGTCAACAATCTGCAGCTGGTGTTTGAGGAGTTATGCGTTCAAACCCTTTTGAAACGGGGTTCAGAGGTGCTTCCCCTCAGGTTTTCGGCTTCGGTATCAGAGTTGGACGGCTCCTGCGAGGCAGCGGTCTTTTACAGTGGCCCTGCGTTTGACCCATTTACAGATCAGGCGGATGAGCTGTCAATTAGGTTGGTACTTGGCCTTACGAAAGAGCATGAATGGAGCGGTGACAGCGGAAATCATATTACCCTTATTTTATAAGTAACAAAACAATAAGCAGCGGGAAGACTCTAATTGGGGTACTCCTGCTGCTTTTTTAGAGGGGCAAAGTGCCTGTGTCTCCTTTCTTTGCCATATATTGTTAGAAATTCAACCAAAGAAACGCAATAGCCATATTGTCTACGATTGCCCATTCATTTTGAAATTCCTCTTGCATATAATAATCTATTTAATATGATACAACAAATTTTAAAAATATAAGACCACTTGTGCATAACACCTACAAAATTACTTGAAAAAGTGCAATGTTTTGTTTGATGAAAATTACCAATTATCGAGAGGAGGAGGTCTCGTGAATATTGCATTATGCGCGGCATTTCTGGAAGAAGATTTATGGGAAAGCCGTCTGCTTGCGGCCGCCTACCCTAAAAGGCTTGAGCTTACCCAGAGTAACGGTTCCCAAAGGCTTTTGCCAATGCTGGAGCTAAAGCAATTCTCTCTTCTGGCGGTGATATTTTAGTTGTTAAGACTAAGACAGATAATGATTTGTCTGAAGAAAATCTAGCTAAGTATCGTGCCGGGAAAAGACATTTTGAACTGTTAAACTCTGAGTAGAAAAAGGCTGGTATTAATCAAAAGTATTATTTTAATTTTTTATGTCCGTCTGATTACAGTACATATTTTAAGATATACAAGATTTTCACCTTTAAAATCTTTTATCATAAGTTTTTCATATATATTTTCTTTCAGCAGACTTGCAAATTCACTAACCTGTTCTTTTGAATATTTAAGCTATAAATGTTAAGCCTATGCTATTAAAAATGCTTTCAACACCGCAGAATAAAAATTACGGCATTGAAGCAATGGAAAAGGAGATTTATTCAACTTTAGAAATTGAAAGCATAGATTCTTCAAGAGAAAGCATAAGGAAAATTTTCAAGGGCTATGCGCCTGACGGTCAGCAGGAAAACAGGATTTACAGTATGAAAAAAGGTTTGGAGTTTATTTGTAGCAAAGAAAACAGAATTACAGAAGAAAATATACACAGACTTTACAATATTGCCATCGCAGATTTTCTTGATGAGGACAGCAGACTGAAAGATGGCAGCTTTTACCGCCATGATACTGTATACATTGTTGGAGAAGAAATTGAGCATATGGGAATTGCGTTTGAAAAAATTCCGGAATATATGAAAACTCTTGTTGATTTTATAAATTGTGATGGATGACATGGATGAGATATTGAAGTCTGCAGCAATCCACTTTTATGTGGCATATTTACATCCGTATTTTGACGGCAACGGACGAAGGGCTCGTTTTTTGCATCTTTGGTATCTTGTGCAGAAGGATTATTCCTCGGCAATGTTTGTTTCGTTTTCATACCTTATAAGCAGGAGTAAAGTTAAATATTACAATGCGTACAGGGCTGTTGAAAACAATGTTCTAATAAGTGGTGTAATTGATATAACACCGTTTTTAAAGTATTTTAACGAAAATATATATAACAAGCTTGAAACGGAAAGCATTAACAGTATAGATTTAATGTATTTAATGAATCTTTAAAAAACGGACAGATTACCGAAAAAGAAAAGGAACTCTGGAATTTTGTGATTTCGGTTTATGGTGAAAGAGAATTCTCAACCAAAATGCTGGAAAGAGATTTTGGAAATGCTGCATATGCAACCATAAGGGGAGTTGTTCTTAAATTTGAGGAACTACATTTGCTTATGGAACAAAAATATGGAAACAGGGTAAAGTACAGAGTGAATGTATAATGAAATAAAAGAGAGTTCTGCATTTATATAAAAAGTGCCCTGTATATTATTTGATTTTGATATGCATGGTACTTATTTTTATTGTACAAAAAATTGCTGTAAAACAGTAACTGTCAAATAACACCGTACCTGCTTATTTAATATAGATAAAAGTTTTAATAGATCGTAAAGCAGACTTCTTCCTATGACTATAATTTGGTCCAGGATTTTGTCTGCACCCATTCATTTTATCGCTGGCGCTGACAATGTGCGTTCGCTGTTTTCGCTGATGTTTCCCCCAATACACGCGCAGAACCCGGTTGCCGCTTGATCCGCAGCCGGGTTCTGTGACAGACTGAGATCCCGCATCCGATTGGAGCGGGATCTTTTTAACTTGTCAGCGAGACATAAAATTATATAATATCATTATTGCCTGTTCACGCGTCGCTGTATCATTAGGATTAAACCTCCCTTTTTCATCGCCGTGCACCAGTCCCATCCCTTGTGCGGTTGCAATATATCCCAAGTCAGCTGCCGAAATGTCTGCTGCGTCCTTAAAAGACGTCTTATAAATACCGGGCAAATCGGCAGTTTTACCATAGCCCGTACAGGTCACCAACATTCGTACGAGTGCAGCACGACTCACCGGTTTTTCCGGAGCGCGGTCGGCACGTTTGAGCAGCCCTCTGTTATAGGCCGCCTCGTAGAGCTGATCGAGCGCCCCCTCAACATCCGGATTGTAAGCAAAGCCATCTGCACTCATAAGCAGTGCAACAAGATCTTCCTGTGTCAGCGGATTATTCGGTTGGAGCGTGCCACCCGAGAAGCCTATGCCATACTTCGCCAGAGCTGCTGCCTGCGGATATTTTGCCAGTGCAACATCGGTATAGCTCAGCCCTGTCGGCTTCTCCTGGTTTGCCAAAAGGATCTCACCGCTTTTCGCATCTACACCGTAGCAATAGTCTTTCATCTCAAGGTCATATCCCAGGTGCCATTCATACAGATACGAATATCCCGCCTTGATATACTCCGGATAGAGGTTCGGATCCAGCTTAACGGGGACTGCGAGATAGCTCAGGTTCACTTCAAATGCATCAAAATATGCGTCAAGCGCCTGCTCTGCACTCAGCAGATTGTCAGCACTGTCAAAGGTGATACCCTCTGTCCAGGACTGTGAAAACTGCTCGATCGTCCCATCAGCGCGATTGACTCCCACATTAAGTTGATTTTCGGGAAAGGGATATCCGTTGGCCTGCTGCGCAAATGTATAGCTTGCTGTACGGTTGTCTACATCGCTTGTGCCATACAGAGCCGTCTGTGCAAAGTGCTCATTTTCATATTTGCTCAGGAAAGTTGTTGCCTTCTTTTGTCCGGCTTCACCGGAATAAGCCGATGCAACCTTTTCATCAGCCGTCAGACCGTAAGTATACAAGGACTGAAGCTTCGCCGTCTTCGCGTCCACTGTTGCGGTTTTATAAACGCGATTCTCTCCACTGCCCTTGAGATACCGCAGACTGCATGAAACCGCTTTCGTCTGCCAATCCACTGTGTAGCCAGCATTGATCAACGTATAGCTTGATAGCCCGAGTTCGCTTACCATGCGAACCTTTTGGTCGAGCGCCTCCTTACTCAGCACGTCCTTCAGCAGTTCAACACCCTGCTGCTCCGCTTCAGTCAACGCATGCTCTTTGTCGGTGGCATTTGCGGAATCGGTTCCCCCGTTGGGTGCACTTGCGCGTTGGCGGTTTATTTCTTCCATCAGTTCGGTCAGATTGACGAGCTTTCCCGTCTGCGCTTCAACAATGAAACTATCAACGGACTTCGGAACAAAGCGTAGCACCGCCCTATCTGACGGTTTGCCGTTAATCGCCTGCGTTGTGTAGAGTAGCTCCAGCTTGCGTGTGCCTTTCAGTAGCTTTGCAGCGTCTGCTTTGCTAACGTCCGGTGTCGCCGAAGGAATGCTACCAATTCGTTTTTCCGCATCGCGGCTGTAATAGCGCACCGATAAATCGGACGCCTTTACATTAACGCTTATAGAAGTGGGTGTTGGCAGGCCTTTGTAATACATGGTTCCATAGAAATAAAAATTTTCGGTATCCAACGGTTGGATTTCATCTGTCCGATTTGCAAATATGACCGTTTCCCCTGACTTCAACACCTTCAGGACAAATTTCTGCGCAGCCTGCTGCGCCTGCTCTTGCGTTATTTTCGGCAGCTGCGGAGAAAAGCTTCCATCGTACCGTTGATTTTCCGAGTCAACGCTGCGGCTGTATCTGCGGATCACACCGTCCTTCGTCACGTCTACGCCAACTTGATCGCCGGGCGCAGTCCATTGTAGGTTCCAGTACGGCTCCAGATTATCATCTTGCAGTTGCCCATAAAAATCTGTATACTGACTTCCGATTTCAAGCTGCGCCTTAACCTGTTTTGTCACCGTCTCCAATTGTACATCCTGTGAAATCTCTTCAGCTGCGGCAACGCTCCACATACTCGCAAGCATGCAGATTGCCATTCCAACTGCCATGAGTCGTTTCATATTCATTCCTCCATTCCCTATGCATTCCTATTGTTTGTTCTGTTTCCATGGATTTTACTTTTTGACGAAAATATCTACAAAATTGTTCCATATTTTTATTTTACCATTAAATCTTTTACATTTCATTATATATATCCATATTTAGTTTTGCATTACTTCAAAATAAGTTAGTGCATCTTTGATAGCATATATTTGAATAGGGGTGGGGTGTTTTCTTTGGTGCTTTAATGTGTCTACTGCGTTAGGAGCGTCATAGATTGGCAGACCTAAATCACGCTTTACCTCGGCAATATATGCGGTATGGACTTTGAAGCTGTATTTTTCAAGGATATATTCCTTTATCAGCTTGTAAGTTATTCTTTGTTTTGGCTTGTATGCGTCTGATTTTTCTACTATACTATTAAGAGTAATCATACCAACGCTATTCCCAAAGTCCGCAGTTACGCTAATATAGCTGTCTGGAGATTTGTGGGACTTTGATAATACCGCTGTGATGACACGTTGTGGTTTTGGAGTAAAAACGGGCAAAAAGTAGGCTAAAAAATGCCTGATTTTTGCCCTGATTTTTAAGGGAAAATATAGATGACATAGCAAATCGAAGCGAAAATTATATAACGAAGAAACACTAGGAGGTGATCGAAATGATGGATAAAATATTATTGGTAGATGATGAACGAGACATCGTGGTTTTACTTGAAGAAGTATTGAATAGAGAAGGTTTTAGAAATATCAAAAAAGCATATACCGGTCAAGATGCGCTTGTCGTTTGTCGAGAGTTCCAGCCGGATGTTATTGTTCTCGACATCATGCTACCCGACATCGATGGCATTGAGGTATGCAAACAAATCCGTTCATTTTCCTATTGCTCTATTCTGTTCTTATCATCAAAGAGTGACGATGTTGATAAGATACTTGGTCTTGCTTCCGGCGGTGACGATTATGTGACAAAGCCGTTCAGTCCAAAAGAAATTGTATATCGCATTAAGTCTCAGCTTCGAAGGATGCAATACGCGAGAGATGATGTTATGGTTCAAAAAAGCATTACACTGCATACTGGTGATATAACTATTGATACAGATGCCTGCTGTGTGTATAAGGACGGACAGCTTTTAGAATTGACAGCCAAGGAGTACGGTATTTTACAATTTATGATGGAAAATCAGAATAAGATCATCAGCAAGGAGCGCTTGTATGAACGTATATGGGGTGAAGAAAGTGCTGTATGCGATAATACTATAATGGTTCACATCCGGCATCTCCGCGAAAAAATTGAGGATGATTCCTCCGATCCCAAACGGCTCAAAACAGTCAAGGGACTGGGCTATAAGTTGATTGGCGGTGAGGAGTAATGAAACTATCTAAGGATTTGATGCGTTTCTTTATCATTCCTGTCGTTCTTATCGCTGGTATTATTTTGACCGTGGCTTTTACCGTTTTCTATACGACAACCGCACGGACAACGAGTGGGGGAATCATAAATAGCAACTGGCCTAAAGAGTTTACGCTTGATTTTTCACAGTATATAGATTTGAGTGATGGTACACCAACTATATCAGACACAGGAGAAAACCTGTTGGCAAAAAACGGTCTTTGGATTCAGATATTGGACGCCACCGGCAGGGATGTTTGCAATTATGATAAGCCGTCCACAGTATCCAATACTTATCAGCCGTATGAGCTTTTAAATCTATATCAAAATGGTACCGATCAATATTCCGTATTCGTGAACAGCGTTGATGTGAGGGACACTTCGTATTCCTATTTGATTGGGTTTCCTTTGTCTATCTCAAAGCTAGTTATGTATGTGGATACCGACAGGTATAATTCGGGGAAAACATTGATTGCCGCGACGGTCATACTGACCATAGTACTGATAATTGCGCTGGCTGTATTCTATAATGTGGTAATTTCAAAAAGCTACGAAAAAATCCGAGCATCACTGGGTTCGATTGCTTCCAGAACATATAAACCTGTTTCGAAGCACCGCTTTTTAATGGAGATTTACGAAGGCTTGGACGTCCTGAATCACGACATTGCATTGGCTGACCAGCAACGTGAAAAGGATACAAAGGCCAGAGAGGAATGGCTGGCAAACATTACACACGATCTGAAAACGCCGCTTGCTCCTATTCGTGGATATGCCGAATTGCTTTCAGAGACGAATACTAATATACCCTCTGAACTGTCACGGGAATATGGTGCGATTATACTGAAAAACACTTTGTATGCGGAGCAATTGGTAAATGACCTTAAACTGACCTATCAATTGCAAAGCAATATGTTTCCGCTGAAAAAGGAACTGCTGAATATCACTCGTTTTGTAAAGGAAGTTGTAATAGATATATTAAATACACCTGATTTCGGGGGGCGTGATGTTTCCTTTATTGCAAATAGTGAAGAAGCTACATGCCTTTTTGACCCGCTGCTGCTTCGGAGGGCAATAACAAATATTATCGTCAATGCACTGACTCACAATGACCCGGGCACGGAGGTTAGAATTACTCTTGATGCCGATAATGGCGTTAAATTGACTGTTGCAGACAACGGAAACGGTATGATGGAGCAGGAACTGGGTAATCTGTTCACACGTTATTATAGAGGTACAAGCACAGAGATAAAGGCGGAAGGCTCCGGGCTCGGCATGGCAATTGTAAAACAAATTGTAGAGGCACACGGCGGAGTGATACATGCCAAAAGTATACAGGGTATCGGTACTACTATCACCATAGTACTTCCGTAAAAATTTAAGGTTAAGTTAAGGTTAACTAAAAACTGATATAAGGGCGATGGTTTATTATGATGATATAAACCGTTGCCCTTCTTTTTATTGGGCAATTATAAGGAGGAAATAAAATGCCAGTACTTAGTGTAAAGAATGTAAAAAAGAATTATGGTACAAAATCAGGTGTGCCGTCTATCGCACTCGACGGCGTGAGCTTTGAAGTAAATAAGGGTGAGTTTGTTGGTATCATGGGGCCGTCCGGTGCGGGAAAATCCACGCTGCTGAATGTAATCTCCACAATTGATACCGTTACTTCGGGCAATATTACCATTGGAAGTCAGAATATATGTGGAATTCAGGAGCCGGCGCTTTCTGACTTCCGCAGAAATAGATTGGGTTTCATCTTTCAAGACTACAATCTTCTAGATACACTGACGCTTCAAGAGAATATCGCACTTCCGCTTATCCTGTCGAAAAAAAAGGCAAGCCAGATCGACAAGCAGGTAAAGGATGTGGCGGTGCAGCTTGGAATTGAAAAGTTCCTGAAAAAATATCCCTGCGAGGTGTCCGGCGGGCAGCGTCAGCGTGCCTCTGCTGCCAGAGCGATTGTAAACAAGCCGGAACTTATTATGGCCGATGAACCTACCGGTGCGCTGGATTCAAAATCTGCTAAGGATCTGCTTCAATGTATGCAGGAGCTGAATGAGGAGCAGCTTGTTACAATCCTGCTTGTAACTCACGATGCTTTTGCAGCCAGCTTTTGCAGGCGTATTCTGTTTATCAAGGATGGTCTGCTGTATCGGGAAGTAAGTAGGAACGGTACCAGAAAGGAATTTTATGACAGCATAATAAACGTTGTCTCGGAGCTTGGAGGTGACAGTCGTGACCTTTACTAATATTGCATTTAAGAATGTACGAAAGAAACTCGGTAGCTATATGATCTATCTTTTCAGCACCGCTTTTTCCGTGCTGATCTTTAACTTATTTTGCTCTATGTATTATAACCCAGCCTTTGAAAACTATCGTTTTGGCACCGGGAAAATGTCTGTACTGTTCCGCGGGGCTGCTATTGCAGTTTTTCTGTTTGCCATTATTTTTGTCTTATACTCGAGCAACTATTTTATAAAAACGCAGAAAAAGGAAATCGCAATTTACTCTCTGCTTGGTATGAGAAAAGAAAAAATTGCTGTCATGATGTTCCTTGAAACATTTTTCATCGGTCTGCTGGCTGTCGCCTTCGGAACGTTGATCGGTACCTTTTCGTCGGGCTTTTTCACCTCACTGTTGATGAGGTTGATGGCGGAGGGGACTTCTATACCTTTTCATGTGGAGCCGAAGGCAATCCTTGTTACAATACTTGCTTTTATTGCACTATTCATCATTAGTGGTATTCGGGCTTATAAAACTATCTACAGATATACTCTGATCGACCTGCTTTCTGCCCAGAAGCAAAGAGAGGGTGTACCTGCATTTTCTCCTTTGGGTGCTGTGGCTGCGCCTGTACTTTTGGCAATCGGTTATGTGATTTCGACAAAAATGAATGTTGATGTAGGAGGTATGCAACTTTTGTTTCCTATTTTTATGGGGGCTTTTTGCGTCACTATCGGAACCTTATTTTTATTTCGCAATTTTATACCGATGGCGATTGCTTTGCTGAAAAAGAGAAAGCCTTTCTATTATCGAACATCTAATTTTATCGGCGTCTCTCAAATTGCATTTCGACTGAAAGCAAATTCTAAAATGCTGGCTGTCATCGCGTTGCTTACGGCCATTACAATCACCATGGTAAGTGCATCATATTCCTTTTACAGCTTGATAAAGGGAGATGGTACTGAGTGTTTTGCGCCATTTTCATATATTGCGAAAAATATTACCGAGCAGCAGCACGAGAAAATTCTGAAGTCAGTTTCCAGTATCGGAGATGTCAAAATTACCTCGGAGGATAAGATCGAGTTAATCAACGTTTCCATGCAGAACGATCAATATGCGGTCAAGGATCAGCAGACCGGCGAAGCCGTACCCGGACAATCAGTAAAAGGCTACCTGATGTCCGAAAGTATGTACTTGAAGATTATATCGGAAACCCATGCGGCCAGGGGTTCCTACAGTGAAGCGCGTACGGATTTTACGGGGGGGGCTTAACGATCAGACCTGCTATTTCCTCGACGGAAACGCGGTAACTGATTACTGCATAAATTTACCCGGTCAGCAAATGCAGGTGAGCTTCCGCGGTCAAAGCACTTCTTATACCGTAAACGGCGCTGCAATGCACAAGTATATCGGTGCGCTGGATCTGTATAAGCAACCGACCGTAGTCGTCAGTGACAATACCTATCAGCGCTACCGCTCGCAGGCCGGTACGGATGGAATGGCCACCTTTTACGGTTTTCAGTTCGATGATGACATGAAGTCCGGACGCACAGTCGACGCGATAAATCAGTTCATACCGGTGCGCTTTCATATCAGCGGGCTGCCTGGCAATATGAGCTATATCGGAATATACAAGGCGAATTTTGCACTGTTTGGCTCCTATGTGTTTATTGGTTTTTTCCTGGGAATTCTGTTCCTTCTGGCATCAGGAAGCGTGATGTATTATAAACTCATCATGGAGGCGCAGGAAGAAGCGCCACGGTATGAAATATTGCGAAAAACGGGAATGAAAAAAGGTGAGGTACTGTCCTCTGTTGCAAAACAGTTGGGGCTTATCTATGGAATTCCGCTTTTCGTAGGGCTGATCCACACTGTGTTTGCACTGCTGACCTACAATCGGATGCTTGGATCTATGGGTCAGGAGACACCGACACTCCAGAACGCCGCAATGGCCGTGATCCTTTTCGTAGCAGTATATGGCGCTTTCTATGCGTTGTCTGTGAAAAGTTATCACGGTATTGTATGGAAGCGGGCGGGTGGTAGCACCAATTTGCTTTAGAATTAATTCGACAACCTATATCACTTTTTTATTGAAAAATAAAAAGGAAAAGAGTAATATTAAAGATATTATGGTATTTTATGGTTGAGGACTAAAGCGATACTTGTTGACTAATAGAATTAATTTTCCATTATGTTTATAACGAAAATGGGAGAGGAAAATAATGAAAAAGATCGTATTTTTAGCGCTGATAGCATCGCTATTGTTTAATATTCCGATTTATGCAGAAAATTCTGCAATCAGTGTTGCGTTAGATGGAACAACAATTTCGTTTGACACGGAACCGGTCATAGAAAATGGAACCACACTTGTGCCATTGCGGGCAATATTTGAAGCACTAGGTGCAACAGTAGAATGGGATGGAGATACACAGACAGCAGTATCTACATTAGATGATACCACAGTTTCTCTGACAATCAATGCAAAGACAGCATATAAAAACGGTAATAGCTTTGGTTTATTAGCGGCGCCGCAAATAATTGATAACAGAACAATGGTGCCCGTCAGATTTATTGCCGAAAGCTTTGGACTTGATGTCTCGTGGGATGCAGATACCAAGACAGTACTTATAGAATCAGGAAAAGATTGGGTTACAAGAACAATTAATAGTTTAGGATATGCAAACAATACGGTCATCACTGTTGCAGGTGGCGATTTATCTGGAAGCAGAACGGATAATGTTAAAGTAGATGTTGGGTATGGTGATAGAGAGTATTGGGCATTTACAAACAAATATGGACAGCTTGTAGCTGTAATTGCGGAAAAAGTGACTTTGCAAAACGAAAATTCAGAACAGTGACAGATGATGGACGATATTATTCAGATGAAGCGAAAGTTCCTGGAACAGAGGCTGTGGATCTAGATGAAGGTCATGTGATTGCTGATAGTCTTGGTGGTGTTTCCAATGCGTATAATATAACGCCTCAAAATTCTACACTGAACCGTTATGGTGATCAGGCTTATATTGAAAAGGTTATTCGGGATGCAGGAGGCTGTACAGATTTTGTGGCAATCATCACGTATCCAGATACTAAGACACAGATTCCGAGTCACTATAGCTATACTTACACATTGAAGGGCAATGTCATCAATGATGAGTTTGACAATGTGGATCCAGACAAAGTGAATGCATCCTTAGATAAAACTTCCAATAATCAATCAACTGCTGCTAAAACCTCTGGCAGTGATTCAGTCAAGATTGTAGAGCTTGACAAGAAAGCAGAATATGTCGTCATCAAAAATGTTAGCTCCAATACCATCGATATTACGGGGTGGGTTATCGTATCGGTGAGAGGAAATCAGAGATTTACATTTCCCCAATACAGCCTTGAGCCAAATGCAACTGTGAAAGTTGGTGATTCCGGCTCAAATTCAGATGTTGATTTTCATTGGCTGGATGGACGTGGAACATGGAACAATAGTGAAAGCGATCCGGCAGAATTGTATGATAGCAAAGGAACTCTTATTGATCGATATGATGATTAAATCGTTGGAGCTTTGCTTAATCAATTTCCATGGTTGTCAAACGGGTGATACGAACTGTGATAATAAGTATTTTAATGCACATGAAATGCAGGAGGTCTTAGATGATTATCTAAATTACTGTTATAAAGATAATCTCATAATCGTAGTTGGTAAATATGCTTCAGGGGGTGCACAAAATATTATACGCTTACAGTTTTACCCAAAACGACTGGGGTGAATGGCTGAAATACAACTGGAAGAAGATGCATGCATCTTATAGATAATGTACAGTAAGACACAATCACAAAGATATAAAGTGGTTATATGAAAAAATAATATAAGATTAAATGTATTCCATGATTAAACGCTTAATCATGGAATACATTTTTTTTAAAAATTATTTCAACAGCCAGTCGAGAACATTTATCTGTTTTAAAGGTTATAAGAGGTAAGAGGAACATAGTCCATGTAAGAAGATATTTAGGATTGTGGTCCTTTATTGCTTCAAGAGATGCAAGTTCTCGCTTAAGCGTTTTTCTTCCATTACCGTCTGAGATACTTGATAATATTCTTGTCCTTCAACATTGATTGCAATAAAGTCAACTTCGATATCATCGGTTTTTCCAATATATACTTCATAACCTCGTCTTAAAAGCTCAAGATAAACTATGTTCTCCAAAATATGTCCCATGTCAGTCTGTTTTGTTCCTAATATAAAATATCTAGACCAATGTCTGCTGAATAATATTTGAAATCTGTTGAAAGGTATTGTTTTCCCATAATCATCTATGCACAGTCCTGATAAATAAGACACAATTTGAAAAGGTGTTCATTTATAACAAACACACTTGCATTCTTAAAGAATATAATGAACTAATATCGAATAACTATATACGGAGAATTATGTATGAATAATAATGAGATTTTAGTAAGTTTAATAAATAGTAATTTAGATGAAATAAACGAAATAATTGACTGCTTATATACTACTACAAACATTTGTGTCAAAAATAAGCTATTGAACCGTTTACGTAAAAATATATCAAATCATGAAATGTTGGTTCAAGGTTTATATAGCAGCGAAAGCACTAATAATTCTCAACCTAATGCAGTACCAATATTTACGTTAGATGAGTTGTCAAAAAATAACGGCAAGGATGGTAATCCGGCATATGTTGCCGTAAATGGCGTAGTGTATGATGTAACAAACAATGCAGCTTGGGGTGGAGCAACTCATTTTGGACTGTCAGCAGGAACTGATGTAACTAATCAGTTTGCTTCATGTCACGCAGGTCAGTTGGTTTTAAGTAAATTGAAGGTGGTTGGGAAGATGGCAGAATGAGTCAAGATATCAGCAATTGTTCTAACTTTTCAATGAGATTGAGGACGGCATCTGTGCTTGTAAATAAGGCAATAGAAGCCATAGAGCAGCAAAAGATAAAAAAAAGAAATTTAATATGGCTTGAACTTACCGGATGTTCAGGAAACATCATCTCTCTTTTAGACGGAGCAAATCCGGATTTTAAAAGTCTAGCCACACAAATGGTAAATATTATATACGAAAACAGTTTAATGGCGGCTGAGGGTGAAGCAGCCATGGAGAAACTGTTTAGTGTTATTGGTGAAGATTATATATTGGCTGTTGAGGGTGCTGTTTCCACAAAAGATAATGGCTTATACAATATTATTGGAAGATGGAAAAATCAACCTGTAACGGCATATGAGGCAATAAAAAAATTTGGTGAAAAGGCTGCATACGTTATTGCAGTAGGCACATGTGCTTCTGATGGAGGCATTTCTGCTGCAAGACCAAACCCGTCAGAAAGTGTCGGCATTTCAGACTTGCTTGACAGAAAGGTAATTAAACTACCGGGCTGCCCATGCCATCCCGACTGGTTTATGGGAACATTGGCTTATATAATGCTTTTCGGAGAACCGGAATTAGATAATAGGCAAAGACCAATTATGTTTTACAGCACGTTAATTCATGATATTTGTCCTAGAAGAATATATTTTAATCAGGGAATTTTTGCAACAAAGCTTGGGGAAAAAACCTGTATGTTTAAGCTTGGATGCAGAGGACCGGTCACTAGGGTGGACTGCCCGATTAGAAAATGGAATGATGGTGTAAACTGGCCTATTGGAGATGATAGTCCTTGTATTGGCTGTGCTATGTTTGGGTTCCCTGACCAAATGGAGCCATTTATAAGTTACAATACTACATATGGGGGTGGAAAAAATTAAAAGAGTTAAAATAAGTCCTGTAACCAGAATCAGTGGCTTTATGGAAATAGAATCCATAATTGATGATAACATTATTGTAGATGCAAAAACAGAAGGTTTGCTTTTCAGAGGTTTCGAACAAATGCTTGAAGGAAGAAATCCTTTTGACGCAGTATATTTTACCGAGCGAATATGTGGTATATGTTCAACAGCACATTCAATTGCATCTACACTGGCTTTAGAGGATGCTCTGGGGATTATTCCTTCTCAGCAGGGCAGATATTTGAGAGATATAATCCACGGTTGTGAGTTTATTCAAAATCATATAAGGCACTTTTATCAGTATACTGCTCCCGATTTTATTAGGCTGCCTCAAGGCAATACACTTTTTGAAACAGATCATAATGACTTTAGGCTGCCAAAGCAAAAAAACGATTTGATTGTACAGCATTATTTTGAATCTCTTCAGTTTAGTAGCAACGCACATGAAATGTTGGCTATTTTAGGCGGCAAAGCTCCGCACAATCACGGAGTCTTTATTGGCGGAATCACAACACAAGCAACACCAGAAAAAATTAAACAACTATGTTTCCTTCTGAAAAATATTAGAGAGTTTATATGCAATAAAATGATACCGGATGCCTATATAATTGCCGAGTACTACAAAGAGTACTTTGAAATTGGACGAGGTTACGGAAATCTGCTCAGTTTTGGATGTTTCTGCGGATATGAAAAGTTAGGAACACTGTATGTTAATCCTTCAGCATACAGCAATGGAACGATTATGAAGCTCGACCCGGCAGAAATAACTGAAAATATATACACATCTTGGTACACATCAGACGCAGATACTTATACGCCATATCAAACAATCACTGATCCCGACATGGGGAAGAGTGATGCATACTCATGGGTAAAAGCTCCCAGATATAGGGGCCTTCCTTATGAGGTTGGACCTTTGGCAAGGATGTGGCTTTGCGGCGATTACAGAAACGGAATATCTACCATGGACAGAACTTTGGCAAGAGTTTTGGAAGCAAAAAAAATAACGGATATTTTGATTACTCTAATTAATAATCTTATTCCCGGTGTTTCTGTTCAAAAAGAATATGCTGTTCCCCAAAATGCTAAGGGTGCGGGTTTGCTTGATACTACAAGGGGCGCCTTGGGTCATTGGATTAAAATTGAAAACAGCGTGATTTCCCTTTACCAGATTATCACTCCGTCGGCATGGAATCTTTCAACAAGAAGTGAAGATAATTTACCGGGTCCGGGTGAAAAGGCGTTAATTAATACAATAATACATGACACAAACTTTCCAGTGGAAATTGGAAGAACTATACGCTCATTTGATCCTTGTGTATCTTGCGCAACTCACGTTTACTCAAACGGAAATTTAATAAAAACTATGCAGGTGGTACCATGAAACGCATACTGGTGATTGGCATAGGCAGTCTTATTATGCGTGATGACGGAATTGGATCAAAGGTAGCCGAAGCTATTGAAGGCAGTCTAAGTGAACAAGACATTACTACTTTAGTTGGAGAAACAGATTTTCAATTTTGTTTTGATGAAATCAAGACCGATGATTATTTGGTCATTATCGATGCAATGGCTCAGGAAAAAGGTCCCGGAAGTGTTAATGTAATGGTTCTCAGCGATGCTTTGAAAAATCGCAGTAAATTACGGACACAACATGAATTCAGTCTATTAGATTTAATAGCATTGAATTATCCGGAAATACAAGGCTGTTTCATTGGTATCGAAGCAGTTGAAATAGGTTTTGGCTTAGACCTCAGCAGACCGCTGCAAGAGTCATTTGAACAAATTTGCAGATCTGTTTTAACCACTATTTTAAATATAAAGGAGAAAATTGAGCATGCATGATACACATCTGATAGAAAAAATATATCAGTCTATCGTTATTCTTTGTAAGCAAAATGGAATTTTTAGGGTAAATGAAATCGACATAGAGGTTGACGAAGGCAGTCATATTGAAGCACCCCATCTTCTGGGTCATTTAAAGGACAGAGATAGTGAGATGTTTGGTGACTGGACCGTTATCCACGTTGAGCATAAGCCATACGATAAACTTACAGCGGTTATAAAAAGCATCGATGGTGATGGTCGTGAGTGAAATAAAAAGATATATTATTACTGTAACCGGGATTGTTCAAGGAGTGGGATTTCGTCCTTTTGTATTCAGAACAGCAAAACGTTTGCAACTCAAAGGATGGGTGGAAAATCATGGGTCAAGTGTTGTAATAGATGTTGAGGGAAAAGAAGTCAGTATAAGAGAATTTACATATATAATACAAAATGAATATCCTAATAATGCTTCAATTTTTGGATTTCAAATGAAATCCGAAACATTATTGGGATATTCTGATTTTTCGATAAAAGCCAGCTGCACTGAGGATAATACGGCAAATTTTTTGCCTACTGATATAGCTGTGTGTGAAAGTTGTCTAAAAGAATTTAACACACCGGGAAATAAACGCTATCAATATCCTTTTATAAGCTGTACAAATTGCGGGCCAAGATATTCTATCATAAATAGACTGCCGTATGACAGAGAAACTACATATATGTCTGAGTTTAAAATGTGTTCACAATGCATAAGTGAGTATAGTACTCCAAGCAATAGACGATTTCATGCTCAGACTAATTGCTGTTCTGAATGTGGACCGGAACTGAAACTGTTGGATGCTCAAGGGAACGTTGTGAATTCATCTGACTGTGTGAATCTGGCCAAGCAGTTAATTTATCAGGGTAAAATTATTGCAGTGAAAGGGATCGGGGGATATCACCTATGCTGTAATGCAGAAGATTCGGCTACTGTGCAAAGACTTAGAAAACTTAAACATAGACCCGATAAACCATTGGCTGTTATGACTCGAAGTATAGAGTCAGTTTATAAAATATGTAATGTTTCAAAAAAAGAAAGAGAAATTCTAACAGGAACTAAAAAACCAATATTATTACTAGGCAAGAAGTTTCCGGAGTATTTGCCTCAAGATATTGCACCAAATCAAAGTAAAATCGGAATTATGCTGCCATATGCACCACTTCAGTTCCTTCTTTTTCCTGATGGGATTGATTACCTTGTTATGACTAGCGGAAATATCAGCGGTTCCCCAATTTGTTATCAAGATGATGTTGCTGTAAAATCTCTTGGAAATGTTGCCGAATATTTTTTCATACATAATCGTGAAATTGCTGTACCGGTGGATGATGCGGTAGTAAAAGTTGTAGACGAACATGAGGTTCTAGTCCGATGTGGGCGCGGGTATGCACCCTTGACAATACCTATAGAAACAGAAAATAAGTTTTTGGCAGTTGGGGCTGAGCAAAAATGTTCTGTATGCATTACTGAAAATGGTTTTGCTACAGTAAGCCAATATATAGGAGACCTAAAAGAATATCAAACCTATAAAGTTTTTATAAGGCAGATTGAACACTTTAAAAATCTATTTAACTATAGGCCTGAAATATATATTCACGATCTGAATTCAGATTATCTTTCTACAAGATATGCAAAAGAGCAGAGTGGTTCCCAAATTGCTATACAGCATCATCATGCGCACATGGTTGGATGTATGGCAGAAAACAAATTGTCACATAAGGTTATTGGAATTATATTTGACGGAACGGGATTAGGCACAGATGGAGCGATATGGGGTGGAGAATTCTTTGAAGGTTCACTATCTGAATTTAAGAGAGTGGGACACTTAAAATATGTAACTCTTCAAGGGGGCGACAGCACTGTAAATGAACCATGGAGATGCGCAGTATCATATCTGGTTGCTCTCAATGTTGACCCCCTTGAATATTTATCCCAAATAGATTCTTTAGCATTGGAGACAGTTAAGTCAGCAATTCTTAATAATATTAAGTGTTTTAAATCGTCGAGTATGGGAAGGCTTTTTGACTGTGTTGCCGCACTATGTGGTTTTCAAAAGAAAATATCATACAGTGCACAGGCGGCTATTGAACTGGAAAGTCTTATTGATACAGGAATACATAATTATTATAAATATTCAATTGATGATACAGAAGACGGATTTGTGCTAGGTTATGAAGATATTTTAAAAGATATAATTAAAGACATTCAAAGGCAAGAGTCAAAGTCCGTGATTTCATCAAAGTTTCATAACACATTGGTTGAAGCAACCGCTGAATGTGCATACATAATTTATAAAAAAACACGAATTAGAGATGTTGTGCTGAGCGGAGGAGTTTTTGAAAATACATATTTACTTGAACAGCTTACTTTAAAGCTTAGAAAATTAAAATTTAACGTATATTATAATAGGCTGACACCATCTAATGACGGCGGAATATCCTTTGGACAAGCGGTGGCTGCCGGCGCTATATTAAAGGAGAAAAATTATGTGTCTTGCAGTTCCGGCCAAAGTAATTAAAATCAATAGCCCTCATGCTGAAGTAGATATAATGGGAGTTATGAAAGAAATAAATATTCTGTTAATTGATAATCTAAGAGTTGGCGATAAGGTCATGGTTCATGCTGGGTTTGCAATAAACAAAATTGATGATGAGTATTTTAATTTTCTTAGAAGTACTCTTCAGGATATGATGAGGGATTTGCCATGACAGGAGAAGATAAACAATTAATTAGAAAAGCTATTGCGGAAATTAATGAATCTGTCACTAATGATATTCGTATCATGGAGATTTGTGGTACTCATACGCATCAAATTGCTAGATTTGGAATCAGAAAACTTCTTTCTCCAAAAATTCATCTTATTTCAGGACCGGGTTGTCCGGTATGTGTAACCGAGCCAAGTTATATTGATGCACTTATAAAACTTTTAGATTTTGAAAATGTTATTGTAGTTACGTTTGGGGATCTTTTGAGAGTTCGAGGTTCGTTTGGCAGCTTGGAAGAACAGATGGCTTTAGGGAAAAAAGTGATTACAGTTTACTCGCCTGAAGATGTGCTGAACTTAGCCAAAAGACACAAAGGTGAAAGTATTGTATTTGCAGCTGTTGGTTTTGAAACTACAGCTCCTCTGTATGCAGCTTTAATAAAAATGGCGTGTAAAGAAGAAATTCATAATTTATTTTTGCTGACATCTCTGAAACGAATGGAACCAGTAATCAGGCATATTATTGGAGAAGCCCGTGTTAATATTGACGGAATGCTTTGTCCCGGACATGTTGCAGCTGTAACCGGAACAGCACCCTTTTTACCGATAACCACTGAATACAATATACCTGCAGTAATTTGTGGGTTTGAAGCAATGGATATTATTACATCGGTAAGGGTTTTATGCAGGCAAATAGCAGGAGAAATTCCTGCTCAATTCATGAATACTTATAAGAGATGTGTATGTGACACAGGAAATGTTGCTGCACTAAAGCTCATGAATGAAGTGTTTGAGATTTCCGATGTAAATTGGAGAGGGATAGGGGAGATAAGTAATTCTGCTTTTATATTAAACAGAAATTTCGAAGAATATGATGCAATAAAAAAATTTGGTATTGAAATACAATCTGATTCTGATTTTTTTCCTGATGAATGCGAATGCGGAAAAGTGATTATTGGAGAAAAGACACCTGATATGTGCATGAATTTTGGATGTCAATGTACTCCTGAGCATCCGATAGGACCATGTATGATATCTTCTGAAGGAGCATGCGCAGCATATTACAGATATGGAGGTGTTAGAGTTGAATCAATTGATTACGCTCAGACACGGTGACGGCGGTCTGCAAACAAACAAACTAATTAATGATATATTTTATAGGCACTTTGATAATGAAATTCTTACCGGGTATCAGGACTCTGCAATTTTTCATGTTGAAAAAGGGCGGCTTGCTTTTACTACAGACAGCTTTGTAGTTAAGCCTATATTTTTCCCGGGTGGAGATATAGGAAAACTTGCCGTATGCGGAACAGTAAATGATTTGGCAGCGGCTGGAGCTATTCCTTTGTATCTAAGTACAGGTTTTGTTATAGAAGAAGGTTTTGAAATTGAAAAACTTGATCAGATTGCAGCATCTATGAGTAGTATCTGCAAAAAAGTTGGTGCAAAAATTGTGGCAGGAGACACCAAAGTGGTGGAAAAAGGACAAGTAGACGGAGTTTATATTAATACTGCTGGTATTGGTAAAGTACATAAATTATTCAATCCACGGCAGATAACATCTGGTGATGAAATTATAATTACCGGTACTATAGGTGAACATGGGACTACCATTTTACTTAATAGATATGATCTTGGTTTAAAAGGGGATTTTATTAGCGACTGCAATCCTCTTTCAGAAATCATTTCTGTACTTGGTGATAATATAAAATATGTTAAGCTTATGCGGGATCCAACACGCGGAGGTTTTGCAAATGCACTTTGTGAAATATCAGAAGATCATCATATTGGTGTGAAAATAGAAGAAGAAAAAATACAAATAAGATCAGCTGTTAAAACTGTCCATGAACTTCTTGGTACAGATCCATTATACTTTGCCAGTGAAGGCAGGATGATACTTGTTGTGGAAAAAGGATTTGGGACAAAAATCCTTAATATTATTAATACACTGGACGATTGCCACAACTCACAAATAGTTGGTAAATTCGATGGCTCGTACAGCAAGGTTTGTCTTGTGACTTGTATTGGAGGGGAAAGGATACTTACTATGCTTGAAAATCAAATGATATCAAGAATCTGCTGATTACTAAATTTTATTGACTTTGCGATTGCTATGACTTTGGAATGATTTAGTGCCTCTACGGACAAATCTCTCGGATTTTATTACCGTATGGAATCCGAACTGAGAATCAGCATTGTAGCAGGCGATGAACCTTATACCCTAAGGTCATGGGGCTGGGCCACCAAGTGTGGCAGTGGATTGTGATATATACACATCTGTGGGACAGTAGTATGTTCCATAGGTGTGTTTTTTATACCCAAAGGAATAAGTTATCCGAGATGGGAAAGAAACTGTTATTTCAAGTTCTGACCTTGTACCTAGCGAGCATTACTCTTGCAATGGCGATGATACTTGAAGAGTTTCCAGTTATTTTAACTGTGTTTTTGTCTATGGGAGCATGGCGATTGGCAAAAAACAATCACTTGTTCGTAAACTACCATCGGTTGAGGCATTAGGTGCCGTGTCGGTACTGTGCGTTGATAAGACTGTGACAATTACAATGAATCAGATGGCAGTGCAGAATACCTGGGCAATAAATGAGGATACTCATACCCTTATTGAAACGATGGGACTTGGTTGTGAAACGGATGCTTATGATCCAATGAAAAAGCAATGCTAATGTATTGTGATGAACATTTTATGGTAACAGGAAAGTTAAATATTAGAATGGATTCGATATAGATATTTTCCAATGCTGTTATGATAAACAGAGAGGATATATATAAATTCGATAATGACTGTTTATGACGACTTTTATAATTCTGGTCGAATCGAAAAATATCGCTGAATTGGTGGTGCTTATATTGATTTATGTAGAAAAAGGTAGTATTATTAAGAATAAATTAATATTTAATCATTTATGACAATTTTACGACTGCTTAAAGGTGGGTAACATGAAGACTGGAGCAAATATTCATTTAAGGGCGGATGGAAGATATGAAGCCCGCTATATTAAAACAAGAAATGAAGCAGGAAAAATCATATATGGATACTGCTATGGAAAAACCTATACAGAAACTGAGCAAAAAAGGAATAGGGTTTTGGAAAGCCTTGGCATGAAACCTAAGGTTAAACAGATGAATCTTTTAATTCTTGGAGCAGGCGGACAGGGACAGGTAGTTAAAGAACTGGCCCAGAATATTGGAATATTCAGAAAGATTGATTTTCTCGATGATGATGCAGATAATTGGCTTGCTATAGGAAGGTGCAGTGACTGCTCAAAATTTGTGAATGAATATCCAGTTGCTATTCCGTCGGTTGGAGACCATGACCTGAGAATGAAGTGGATAGATATGCTTGTAAAAGAAGGATTTGTTATTCCGACTCTTGTTCACAGAACGGCAATTGTTTCCCCAAGTGCATGGATTGACTATGGTACTGTTGTGGAAGCAAAGGTGACAATAGGAGCCAACACAAAGATTGGATATGGCTGTATTATAAGCAGCGGAGTAACAATAGACAGAAACATCGATATTCCAGATGGAACACATATTGATTGTGGAATGATAGTGAAGAATGATAATTGATATATAAGAAGGTATTAACATGGAAAAAAATATTTCTTGCTTCTCCAATGTGCGGAAAAGAACAGAAATTTATAAAAGAAGATTTTGATGCAAACTGAATATCACCGCTTGGAGCTAATGTGGATGACTTTGAAAATGAATAGCTAATTATTTGAAATTAAGAATATATTCGATAAACATAGTGTTCCTATGATTGAAGATGTGTCGGAGTCGCTTGGAACTACATATAAAGCAAACATATGGGTAATTATGGTTTATTTTCATTCCATGGAGTTAATAAAGTGATAACAAAGAGGCAGGAAAGCCCGGAAATTCAGGGTTTTTACAAAGACAATTTTGTAAAAATTGATGTAAAAAATAAACTTATAACTGTACCTGATGGAGTTAAGAGTGTTACTACGGTTATGGAGATTTTGAGGTGGTAACAGTCTTATAGCCATTAGGTAGAGTGATTAGATGTAATTATAGAAAAAGACGAAGGTTATTGGGGTGAAGCAACATGGAGGCAAATCAAAATATAACGGAGATTATATTAACTGAAAAGCAGAAAAGATACCTGCCTATAAAGCGAGCAATCGACATTGTTCTTAGTGGAGGAGCAATTATAGTTTTGAGCCCGGTTCTTGTATTGATTTCTTTAGCTATCAGAGTGGATTCGCCTGGTCCGATTTTGTTCAAGCAGAAAAGAGTTGGCAAAAATAAAGAGCTTTTTGAAATCTTGAAATTTAGGACTATGTGTACAAATACGCCGAAGGATTTGCCAACACATATGTTATCAAACCCTGAACAATACATAACAAAGATAGGTAAGTTTTTACGGAAGACAAGCATAGATGAGCTTCCACAGATTTTTAATATTTTCAAGGGGCAGATGAGTATTATTGGTCCACGTCCGGCATTATGGAATCAGTATGATTTGATAGCTGAGAGAGATAAGTATGGTGCTAATGATATTACTCCGGGCTTGTCTGGTTGGGCACAGGTAAACGGACGAGACTCAATTAAGATTAAAGATAAGGCACATTTGGATGGGGAATATGTCAAAAGACTAAGTGCTGGATTCGAGGTTAAAATCTTCATTCTAACGATTATTAATGTGCTGAACCGTAGTGGTGTTGTTGAGGGTGGTATGGGAAAGATAAATCGAGTGAAAGAGGCTAGGGAAAAATGAAATACTCCGTACTGATGTCGGTATATAAGAATGATTCGCCTGAATTCTTACAATTAGCACTAGAAAGCATTTATGAGAAACAGACTCGAAAACCAGATGAGATAGTCGTGGTATTTGACGGACCATTAACGGATGAACTTTACCAAGTGTTAGATGATTTCTCTTCAGAAAAGGAAGACATCGTCAAGTTTTTGCCTCAGAAAGTCAATCGTGGATTAGGGGAAGCATTGCGAATTGGTTCCCTAGCTTGTAGCGGTGATTATATATTTAGGATGGATTCTGATGATATTAGTGATAGTGAACGCTTTGCAAATCAAATGGCATACTTGAGTGCCCATCCAGAAGTTGATGTACTTGGTACAGATATTGAAGAATTTAATATTTCGCTAGATGAAAGCATGCGTGTAAGGTCATGCCCAACTGAGCACAAAGATATTGTGAAAATGGCTAAAATAAGAAATCCAATAAACCATGTCTCTGCCTGCATAAAGCGAGAGGCGTTGACTAAATGTGGAGGATATGAGACGCTATTACTTCTTGAGGACTATTACCTGTGGCTAAAAATGATTGTCGCTGATTGCAAACTTTCCAATTTACATAAATCTTTGGTATATGTTCGCATTGGAAATGGATTTGATACAAAGCGTAGCTCAAAGCAAAGAATAATTGGGTGGAGAACACTTCAGCAATATATGCTTGGGCATGGGTTGATAACAGAAACAGAAGCTTTTATTAATATGTTGAACATTCATGCATTTGTGCGGACACCACCTGTGGTGAAGAGATGGATATATAGCACAATCTTACGAAAGAAAAGGTAGCGCTATTTTGGCTTATGAGTACAAATGTATGTTTGGCACATTGCCTGTAGTTAACATTGACGAGAGGATCATATGATATTTTCAAGAAAAAACTACAGGTAAGACAGAAATTTATAATAAGTTAATCAAGGAAGTGGAATGAAATATGGAGCAACCAAACAAGTATACGCCAGGGTTAGTAAGTATAATAATGCCGACATATAAGCGTTGTGACATGCTGCTCAGAGCGGTAAATAGCGTTTTTTCTCAGACATATAAAGACATTGAACTTATTGTAGTAAACGATAACGGAACTGAGGACCCATTCAACAAGGTTTTGAAACAGAAACTTTCTGATATAGTAGATGAACGCTTTATACTAATTGATCAGGGGAAACATACAAATGGTGCAGTAGCCAGAAACATCGGCATCCGAAAAGCTAGAGGGGAATATATCGCATTCCTTGATGATGACGACTATTGGCAACCAGCCAAGATTGAGAGACAAGTTGCTGAGCTTTCGAAGCTAGATTCATCATGGGGAGCAGTATCGTGCCTCAAACTGTACTACTTAAACGGTGAGTTAAAAAAAGCATCATTGCCATACAAAGATGGATATATATTTGAAGATATTCTGAACTTTTTAACAAATGTCACTACCGGAACAATTTTGATGCGCCATGCAGCATTGGATGAGTGCGGATATTTTGATGAAACGCTTTTACGACAGCAGGACATCCAGTTGTTTGCTTGCTTTTCGTATCGCTATAAGATTAAGCTACTTCGTGAATATTTGCTTAATATCGACATATCTGACGGTCAAAACCGCCCGAATATAAATACACTCTGGGTTGTAAAAAAAGCTTATATAAACTCAGTTGATTCCATATTACGGCAGTTGCCTCAAAAGCAGCAAAAACAACTTCAGTTCCATATTAAAACCGAAGTTGGCATTCAGATGCTTCGGCGCGGAAGACCATGGGATGGGATAAAAGCAGTGACCTCTTGTCTGAAAAGCCCGAGAGTGTTCTTTTTGGAAGTACGAAAGAACGTCATGCTGCTTGCAGAGATTTTACTTAAAAATTGCAACTACAAAAAATATTCAGGCTGATTTAGGTTGCTCCTTAACAAAACGTTGTATTGCAGCAGAAACACTACGAACGGGGTGAGGTATATGAGAGCAATAGCACTGATTCGTAAAATTTGCATTGTAGCCGGAAACAGGCTAATTGGACCATTTGTTCCTTATTATTATCGGTACAGGTGGGCAGCATGCTCCAAATTAAATACATACAGCGGGCTTGTAGGAACCGCACGTCAGATACCAATAGTGGTTTCGCTAACTTCATTCCCTGCTAGAATTGGAATTGTGCATAATACAATTCAATGCTTGCTGATGCAGTCAGTCAAGCCGGATAAATTGATTCTTTGGCTGGCGATTGAGCAATTTCCGGAAAAGGAAAAAGAATTGCCATCAGAGCTGATTGCCCTGAGAAAATATGGACTATCTATTGAATGGTGCCACGATATAAGGTCATTTAAAAAACTTGTCCCCACACTTGAGCAACACTCCGATGCAATTGTAATTACTGCTGATGATGATCTTTATTATAGAAAATCTTTTGTAAAACGACTATACGATTCGTTCCTGCAATACCCTGAAGACATTCATTGCCACAGGATAACCAAGATATTTATCGATGAAGAAGTATATCATGCCATTCCTGGCGGATATGATACCTATATGCAACCGTCGTTTTTACATAAACTGACTGGTTGTGGGGGTACCTGTTATCCGCCGCATTCGCTGTATAATGATGTATGTAAGTTGGAGTTGTTTATGACCTTGGCTCCTACAAACGATGATATTTGGTTCTGGCTGATGGCTGTACTGAATGGCAGGCGGATCCGGGTCGTCAAACATAATAATCCAGCCTTACAAATGGTGGAAGGCACCCAGCAGGGCGAGGAATTGTGTAAGGATAACGATAATGGACCAAAGCTGTTTTGGAAACAGTTCTATCAGATCCTAGGGTATTATCCTCAAATAGATACGATCTTGAGCACAGAAATGGAACTTATGCTCAAAAAATAAAAAAACGCTTTTACTGGAGTTGAAACCCATATGAGTTTAAGAAAGCTGGCCGGAAAAATCTATACGTCTGTTAAGTATCAGCTTTTTAAGCATTTACCAAAAAAATGCTATCCAGGTCTGTTGAAGCTATGCTTCGCCGTGGAGTTGAAAGAAAAATTAAATATCAAACACCCGCAAACAATTAATGATAAAGTTCAGTGGTTAAAGCTCTATGACTGTACCACTATTAAGACAAAGCTTGCGGATAAATACGCTGTTCGTCAATGGGTTGTAGAGAATATTGGCGAAGAATATTTAATTCCGATGCTAGGAGTATGGAACAAATTTGACGATATTGATTTTGATAGCCTGCCTGATCGATTTGTTCTGAAGGCAACACACGGTTGCGGCTGTAACTTGGTCGTAACTGATAAAAGAACGTTGGATATAGGAGATGCCAGAAAAAAGTTTAAGCGGTGGATGAAGATCAACTATGCTTATTATAGTGGAGAAATCCAGTATGAGAAGATTCAACCGAGAATAATTGCAGAAGAATATGTGGAAAATGAAGGCGGAGAGCTGTTTGACTATAAAGTTTTCTGCTTTAATGGAAAGGCACGCTATATTATGTTTCTGAATGATAGACACACAGCACTAAAAATGGCTTTTTATGATAGAAACTGGACTTTTCAACATTTTACATACTCTTATCCTCAAATGGAAAACGGTGTCACAAAGCCGGAAAAACTTGATGAAATTATAATCTTAGCGGAAAAACTCTCTTTGGGGTTTGATATAGTTAGAGCTGATTTTTATATTCTTAATGATGGTTCCATAAAATTCGGAGAAATGACATTTGCTTCTGCCGGCGGTTTCTGCAAATGGAACCCAAAAGAGTATAACAGGTTATTGGGAAAAGAAATCACGCTTAGTAAAGACGGTGCTGGGGGCAGAACATGAAGATGATAAGATATTACTTTATAAAAGTGATCGGTAAATTTTTACATCGCGGGAGAGCATCCCAAAAGGAACACATAAACAAATGGTTTAGAAAGCAAGGCATAGAAATTGGTGAGAATTGCTCTATTTTTTCAAATATTATATCTTCTGAGCCGTATTTAATTTCAATAGGTGATAATGTCACAATTTCAAACAGCGTTCAACTTATAACACATGATAACTCCATAATCAAAGCTTCTAATGCAAAGTATACGGATATCTTCGGAAAAATAAATGTTGGCAACAATAGCTTTATTGGAGCGCATGCAATTATTTTGCCTGGTGTATCACTATGTGATGGTACCATTGTTGCAGCGGGAAGTGTTGTAACAAAATCAATTTATTCCGAGTATTCAATTATTGGAGGCAACCCCGCAAAGATTATCGGCACATGGAGTGATTTTCTACAAATTAATGATAAATATGGTATAGATGTCTCCTCAATGTCAAATGATAAAAAGCGAGAGTATATACTGGGAAATCCCGAATATTTAAAAAGCAGATGATGACACTACAAGCAAATGAAGGAAAGAGCGTAGCAACTATATGAAGATACTGATTATTTCACCATATTATGCGCCATATTCCGAAGTGGGAGCGGTACGCATGATTAGTCTGACCGACTACTTAAGCAAACAAGGATATGATGTGACAGTGTATTGCCTTTCGGAAGAAGAACTTTTAAAAGAATCTTACGGAAAAATGAGCACGCCTATTCCAGAAGGAGTAAAAGTAATTCGCTTTAAATCAATGCAGAAAAAGATACCGTTGATTGAAGATTATTTAAGAGGCAAAGCATTTGCTCGACAAGTATTTAAGGATATTAATTTTTCACAGTATGATATAGTCCTGTGTAGTTGTGGACCGTACTACACATTAGAATGTTTGCCGCAGGTTAAAAAGAAAACTGATATTCTTTTTATTATTGATTTCCGTGACTTGGGTGCTATTAACTATCGCCCAAGTCTAAGACGTGAAGAGAGAAAATCTTCGGGACTGAAAAACTGGATTAAGGCAAATGTAGCAGGGCGTTTGGAAATAGCACGAGAGAAGAAAGCTATCCAATACACTGACCTTGCTATTGCAGTAAGTGATATCGACCGTGAAAAATTGCAAGCAGCATACGAAGCTCCGGCATCTAAGTTTTGCGTTATCACAAATGGATATGATGAAGAAAAGCTGAGAGATCTTCCAGAAGCTGAATCCAATAGTTCTATAACAGCGGCAGTGTTTGGAAAATTTATGTATTATAGCCAACCACGTGCTGTAGCAATTTTAAAGGCTATCCAAAAGCTTCGCATCGATGGATTTGATATTCAGCTCCTGCACATTGGCCAGCAATATCCTTGGATAGAAGAAAGTATTACGAACGAGAGAATTGATTCTGATTGTTATAGAGGACTTGGTCTAATGGATTACCGAGACGGAATGGCAATTATCAGCAAAGCTGATTTTTTTGTTGTAGAAGATACGAGTCCGGATGATGTTGGTACCAAGATTTATGATTACATTTTTTTTAATAGACCGGTAATCGCTGCAGTTCCGCCTGATATTCCATTGTCAAAACTTGTCTTATCATTTAAGAACGGATTCGCTTGTGATACTTACGATGAGATATTCAATGCTATGTGTACTGTTATTAAGGAAGAGTTAAGGGAATTAGATCCAGATATTCACGTCGATATGTATTCTAGAAAGCATAAGAATGAAGAATTTTTACAGGCAATTATTGATGTGATTTCGCACAAGCCTGAAAAGAGGGGGAGCAAATGAGGAAAACCGATTTTAGGCGGCTCGATAGAGAACAATATACGGACATAATGTTTTGTTCTGTGGTAGGCTATAGCCTTATCATATTTACGAACAACAATATTATACGTCTTATTGTTGGCAATACATATAATTTGGATACGGCTTTTGTTACCTTGTGCTATCTCTTTTTTGCAATTAAGTCGCTGCCTCAAGTACTACTTTCAACAAAGGTGCGCGATAGTTTATTTTTACTTATGCTGATTTGCTTACCATTGTTGGCTGCTTTCTATTCACTGTCAAACTTCGACATTACCAAAAGAATATTACACCAGGTTATTTTTAACTGCATTCCTGCTTATGCGTTTGGTATTTCAATTAAGGATTATAAGCAGACATGTAAATATCTTTATAACTTTGCATGGATTGCACTGATTTTGCTTTTCTTTGATGTCTATATAATTGAAGTTTTGTCATCTGATCATATGTTAGGCTATGCGGCACTTTTTTGTGGTTGCATATTTGTAGTTGATTTAATAAGTCGGCACAAATTGATAAATATTATTGGCTTGCTAGTGGCAATTATTCTCACGGTTCAGTCTGATACTGCAGGTTCCTTGGTCGCTCTAACTATATGTTCTTTAATAGCTGCTCTCTACTATGTAAAGCCATTGACACCGGTCAAACTACTGTTTCTTGCGATTGGAACCATTTTAGTTGTGGCTGTAATAATCAACTATAAAGTTATTGTTTTGGCGGCCTCAACTTATTTGGGAAAATATAACGTCAACGTTAATGTGCTTCAAGAAATCCTGGATAACAATGTAGCTGCTGACAGATATAGAATTTCAATCTTTAATTATTGCTGGGAATATGCAAAAACGCACTTGTTTTGGGGTTGTGGTGTTGGTAATGATCGTGTTCTTATTACGCAGAATACCTTGGTAAGATACCAAAAAATGCTGGGTAACTATCCACACAACATTTTTTTGGAGTTTATGATGCAATTCGGTTTAATTATTGGATGCATCATTAGTATATGCCTGGTTAGATTCTTGCTTTGCTATATTGTGCGGGAAAATGACACAAGCGCACAAAAAATTATGATAATTCTAATTGCAATTGGGTTGCTTCCGCTGTTCTATTCCTCTAGTTATATTGAGAATGCGTCTTTCTTTTTGCTAGTTGGTTTTTGTATCGGTAGGCTACGCCTAATTAAGCGAGCTAGGATGTATTCAAAAAGAAATAGGGAGAACCAATATGACGCGAACTAGCCGCTCTATCAGTAACATCATTTGGGCAATTATATATAAAATGATCGCAATCATTATGCCATTTTTGGTTCGGACTGTGATAATATATAAACTTGGCTTGGCTTATGCCGGTCTGAACGGTTTATTTTCCTCTGTTTTAACAGTGCTGTCTTTGTCTGAATTGGGCTTTAGCAATGCTATTGTATACAGCATGTATCAGCCAATTCATGATAACGATATTCCTCAGCTTTGTGCTCTTTTAAATCTATATAAAAAAGTCTATAGGATAATCGGACTTGTTGTAGCGGGAGTTGGACTTTCACTAATACCGGCACTAAATTATTTGATAAAAGGCGCGTATCCGCAGGACATAAATCTGGTACTACTTTATCTTGTTTTCTTGATTAATACGGTAATGAGCTATTTTATGTTTTCTTATAAATCTGCGCTACTTACTGCTTATCAAAGATATGACATAGTCAGTAAAATTGGTCTTCTATGGAACTTCGTGTTTTACCTACTGCAAATTACTACGTTATTTTTCTTTAAAAACTATTATATATATACACTTACTTTACCAGTGCTGACCATAATTATAAACATCAGATATGAGTTGGCATCTAGGAAAGAATACCCAGAGATTCACTGCGAGGGGAGTCTTGCAAAGGCAAAACTAGCTGAAATAAAAAAAAGTGTGTCAGGTGCGCTCCTATATAAAGTGTCAAGCATTAGCAGAACGTCTTTTGATAGCATTATTATTTCTGTATTTCTTGGATTGACAGTATTAGCACAATACCAGAATTACTTTCTAATCATCAGCTCTCTCTCAGGCGTTTTGGGTGTCATTAACACATCAATTACGGCGAGTGTTGGGAATAGCATTGTTAGTAAAAGCCAAAATGAGAATTATCATGATTTTAAATCAATACTTACATTATACATGTGTATATCAATTGTTTTCACAACATGTTTAGTTGGTCTATATCAACCTTTTATGAAAATATGGGTCGGAATAGAAAATACATTGTCAACAGGCATGGCGGTGCTATTCTGCCTATACTTTTTTGTCCAGACGATGGGCGACATTGTATATGTTTATCGTATGGCCGCGGGTTTATGGTGGGGGGATAGAATCCGTCCAATCGTAGAGTCTATTGCAAATGTAGCACTGAATATAATTCTTGTTAAGTATTTCGGATTATATGGGGTTATTTCTGCAACGATACTCACGTTGTTCTTCATCAACTTTTTCTGGGGATCAGAAATCTTATTCAAATACTATTTCAAAATGAGCATTCGCGAGTATGTTTTGTTGCAAGGAAAAAATATATTGGTATGTGCGGTCGCTGTGGGAATTACATTTGCTTTATGTAGTTTGATACCGGATGCTGGCTTTTGGTGGCTGATCCCTAGAGCACTAATTAGCGTTTTGATTGCGGTTATAGCGATTATCTGCTTCAACTCAACATCGCCGGTTTTTCAAGACTCACTTTTTTTGATGCAAAATATTGTTCGGGTATTCCGCAAAGTTTAAAGTTTTGAGATTTGTTCAGTTTATTAATTAGAATTAACGAGGAGAAAAGTATGAGGTACGCACTTATAGGTTGCGGAAGAATTGCAAACAACCATATCAAAGCTGCTGTAAGCAACAAATTACAAATTGCAGCTGTATGTGACATTTTACCGGGAAAAATTGATAGCATTCTGGCAAAACACGGGCTGGAACACGATAAGGCTATCGCACGCTATACTGACTACATCAAGATGCTGGACGAGGTGAATCCTACGCTGGTGAGCATTGCCACTGAAAGCGGAAGCCATGCTCAGATTGCTCTGACCTGTATCGACCGCGGTATCAATGTCATAATTGAAAAACCAATGGCGATGAGTATGTCTGATGCGGATGAAATCATTCGACGCTCAGAGGAAAATTGTGTCAAGGTTTGTGCTTGCCATCAGAATCGCTTTAATTTAGCGATTCAAAAGACGCATGCTGCATTGGAGGTCGGTCGTTTTGGACGTTTGTCTCATGGTTCCATCCATGTGCGGTGGAATCGTGACCACAGCTACTATGACCAGGCTCCATGGCGTGGGACATGGGCACAGGATGGTGGCTGCCTGATGAACCAATGTATCCACGGTATTGATCTGCTGCGTTGGATGTTTGGAAATGAGGTAGAGGAAGTTTACGGAACCACTCGTCAACAGTTCCATGATTATCTGGAGGCAGAAGATGTAGGCCTAGCGCTTGTGAAGTTCAAAAATGGTGCCATCGGTACTATTGAGGGTACCACCAACGTATATCCGAAGAACCTAGAGGAAACATTATGTCTGTTTGGCGAAAAGGGCACGGTCAAGATCGGTGGCACTTCCACCAACAACATCGATGTCTGGGATTTTGCCGACGAGACGGAGGAGGACAAAGGCAACAAGAATCTGCAGGAAGTGACTAGCAATATCTATGGAAATGGGCACACCTGCTTGTTTGCAGACATGATCGAGGCTATTGAGCAGAATCGCAGGCCTTACGTGGACGCATATGCCGGACGCAACGCTTTGGAAATGGTATTGGCAATCTATAAGAGCCAGAAGACCCACAAACCGGTCATACTGCCACTCAAGGATTTCGGTAGTACGGATATGAAGGGATGGTTTGACTGATATGGCAAAAATACAACTTATGAACATTCAGAGGCAGCATGAGACCCACGCTGTCGAGTACGAGGAGGCCGCTCTTCGAGTGTTGCGCAGTGGTGCTTATATAGGTGGCATGGAAGTAGCTTCTTTTGAAGAAGAGTTTGCCGCTTATGAAGGCGCTAAATATGGTATTTCCTGCGGAAACGGAACTGATGCATTGATTCTTGCGCTGCGTGCTCTTGGCATCGGTCTGGGGGATGAAGTAATCACTGTAGCTTGGACTTTCTTTGCAACAGCTGAAAGCATTGCTGCTGTTGGTGCAACTCCTGTTTTCGTGGATGTTTGTCCTGACACATACTGTATGAATCCCAATTTGGTAGAAGCGGCAGTTACACCAAAAACGAAGGCGATTCTACCTGTACATTTTTATGGTCACAGTGCGGACATGCAGTCGCTGCACGAAATTGCTAAAAAGCATGGATTGCACCTGATTGCTGACTGCGCTCAATCTGCAGGCACGCGCTATAAAGGCGAGAGAAAGAACACACTAGGTGATGTTTCGTGTTTCTCATTCTTTCCAACCAAGAATCTTGGCTGCGACGGTGACGGCGGAATGGTTCTGACCGATGATGAGGATATTGCACGCGCCTGCTGCTCTTTGAAAGTTCATGGCTCTGGTACTGACGGATTATGGACATTGAAGAGAGAATGTGCTCAACAAGGGAAAAAAATGCCGGCAAACGTGCTGATTGGTGAAAGCAAATACTATAATTATTTGATTGGCTATAACTCTCGTCTTGATGCCATACAGGCTGCGATTCTTCGCAAGAAGCTAACTCATCTGGAAGAATTTATCAAAGGACGCCGTAGAAATGCTGAACTATACAATGATGCACTAAAATACACTACTTATAAAACACCGCATGAATCACCTGACTGTTACCACTCATATTACATATATGCCCTTGAACATTCCAATGTACCGGTTGTAATGGAAAAGCTAAAGGCTGTTGGTATTCCTTGTGGCATATACTATCCTGTTCCGTTGCATTTACAGGGGGCTTTTTACAGCCTTGGTTATAAAGAGGGGGCTTTGCCGGTGACCGAGCGCCTTAGTAAAACAACATTTGTCATACCTGTATTTCCTGAACTTTATGACGACGAGCGAAGAATAATTATTAATGCTCTATTAGAAGCAGATAATTGTTGAGAAATTTCCGCTTGATTATTATATAAAATTGGAGGAACTGAAGAATAATGAAAATTGCAGTCGTAGGTGTAGGCTACGTTGGCCTTTCTCTGGCGGTGCTGTTGGCTCAGCACAATGAAGTTACAGCAGTGGATATTGTTCACCCCAAGGTTGAACTGATAAACAACAGAAAATCTCCTATAGCAGATAAAGAGATCGAGGAATACTTGGCTGAGAAGCCGCTGAAACTAATGGCGACACTTGATGCAGAATCAGCGTATAAAGATGCTGATTTCGTGGTAATTGCGGCACCAACCAATTATGACAGCAAGAAAAACTTTTTTGATACTTCTGCTGTTGAAGCTGTCATTAATCTTGTAATGAAGTATAACCCAAATGCAATAATGGTCATTAAGTCAACAATTCCGGTAGGCTATACACAGCATATTCGAGAAAAGGCTGGAAGTAAGAACATACTTTTCAGTCCGGAATTTCTTCGTGAATCAAAGGCGCTTTATGATAATTTGTATCCTTCACGTATTATAGTTGGTACGGATATGAATGATGAAAGACTTGTTACAGCAGCACATACTTTTGCAGGTCTTTTGCAGGAAGGTGCCATAAAAGAAAATATTGATACTCTGTTTATGGGATTTACTGAAGCAGAAGCTGTGAAGCTGTTTGCAAATACATACCTTGCCCTCCGTGTTAGTTTCTTTAATGAGCTTGATACATATGCAGAGATGAAAGAATTAAACACTCAGCACATAATCGACGGAGTGTGCCTTGACACTCGTATTGGAACTCAATATAATAATCCTTCTTTTGGGTATGGAGGGTATTGTTTGCCAAAGGATACAAAACAACTACTGGCAAACTATGAAGATGTTCCTGAAAATCTGATTGAGGCGATTGTTGAAAGCAATAGAACAAGAAAAGATTTTATTGCTGACAGAGTGCTTTCTATGGCTGGATACTATGATTATGCAGATGATACTCAATATAATCAAAGCAAGGAAAAAAACGTTGTAATTGGTGTCTATCGTCTGACTATGAAATCCAATTCTGATAACTTCCGTCAAAGTTCCATTCAAGGTGTTATGAAGCGTATTAAGGCAAAGGGTGCAACTGTTGTTGTATTTGAACCAACGCTGGAAGAGGGGACAACTTTCTTTGGAAGTAAGGTTGTTAATAATTTAGATGAATTTAAGTGTCAATGTGATGCTATTATTGCGAATAGGTATGATAACTGTCTTGATGATGTCAAACAAAAGGTTTATACAAGAGATATTTTTCAGCGTGATTAAATCTCAGATATTCATAGCATCATATTAAGAAAGGGAGTAATTCCAAATGCCTATTTTACTTACAGGTGGTACTGGCTTTATTGGCTCGCATACAGCGGTGGAGTTGTTGCTGGACGGAGAGCAGGTTATTATAGCGGACAACTTGTCGAACAGCAGCGAGAGTATTATATCTAAGATTAAAGCCATTACAGGTATGATGCCTAAGCTTTACAGAGTGGACGTTTCTAATAAAGCATTGATGGAGCAAATTTTTGAGGAAAATAAAATTAATGCAGTTGTACATTTTGCCGGTTTTAAGGCGGTTGGAGAGTCTGTTCAAAAGCCTATTGAATACTATCGAAACAATTTAGATGCTACACTGACGCTACTGGAAGTGATGCGAGAACGTAAAGTAAAAAAGTTGATTTTTAGTTCTTCTGCTACGGTATACGGAATGAGTAATATGGTTCCATTTACAGAAAATATGCCTACTGGCGGTTGTACTAATCCATATGGTTGGACGAAATACATGATTGAGCAGGTTTTGACTGATGTTGCAAAAGTAGATTCAAGCTGGACTGTTATTTTGCTACGTTATTTTAATCCTATTGGTGCTCACGAAAGTGGTTTAATTGGTGAGTTGCCAAATGGTACACCTAATAACCTGCTTCCGTATATAACGCAAACTGCTGCCGGAATTAGGGAGAAACTTAGTGTATTCGGCAATGACTATCCAACTAAAGATGGTACTGGTGTTCGTGACTATATTCATGTTGTTGATCTCGCAAAGGGTCATGTTGCGGCTCTCCAGTATGCCGAGGGGCATACTGGTACAGAAATTTTTAATTTAGGTACTGGAATTGGATACAGTGTATTGGAGATTGTGGCGGCCTTTGAAAAAGTTACTGGTGCCCATGTTCCGTATGAGGTTGCTCCACGCCGCCAAGGAGATATAGCTGAATGTTATGCCAGCACAGAGAAGGCTGAATGTATTCTTGGATGGAAAGCTGAAAAGACCATAGAAGATATGTGTTTAGATTCATGGCGATGGCAGCAAAATTGTTCTATACTGGGGAAAAATTGATTGACTAGGTACAATTAAATCAAGATATTATAGCCAATTTATATAAGGTAAGTGAACCTAGAGATTCAGAAAAAGAGCCTGCATCAATTCAATCCTAACATGATGCAGGTTGAATTTGTATATCACCCTATTATAAGGGTGCTCTCCTCGTTTCTATTACATATAATCCTATTTACATATTTTTTCGCACCTTATTTTATATTCCTCAACCAAATTTTCAGGTGATGATATTTTCATCTTTTCTGGAAATTGGAATAACCATCCCCAGAATGTAGGACTCACTTGCACTTTTACAGTAGCAGCACAAACATCATTATTTAGTCTTTTCATTTTTGTGTTTTCACCAAATTTATCATAAATAACACCAATAAGGGAATTGTCAAATTGTAGGACACAGTCCTCTGTGGACCCTCCATACATTTTAAAGGCTTGTTAAGTGTAAGAAGAAATACTTTCTGATGAAATAATAGCATTTTGGCTTATGGGTTCGTCTTCAAGCTTTACCAAATCCATTTTGTCTACCCGATAATTAATAAAAACTATCATTATTTTTGAACTAAAGTACATAAGATAATTATTCTCGTTATATATGAGAGCCATTGGCTAACTATATAGCGTTTTTTATTTTTACGGTAAACTTTATCACCAATTTCATTTATATTAGAAAAAAAGCTTTCAAATGCAATATGTAATTGTCTGTGTAATGTGACTTTTAAATAATGTGGAAAAAAATACTATTAAACATATTGTAAAATGTTTAGTTCTAAAGTATAATACAAACATAAGTGTAACAAATATTACATATAGAAAGGAGGCCAGGCTAAATGCGTTCTAAAAATACAGATTATTTCAAATTATTAGAAGAATTTATTGATAGCTATAGGAATGAATATGGTAGTTCGCCAACAGTTAGAGAGATTGCAGATAACACAAAACTATCAACAGCAACTGTATCGCGATATCTTTCTTATATGAAAGAACAGGGCATGATTGATTATAAAGGACATAGAAATATCACTACTAGGCACCAGCGTATTACAAATATTGAAACAGTGGAAGTTCCGGTTCTGGGTGCAGTGTCATGTGGTCTGCCTAAATATGCAGAAGGTAATATAGAAGAATATGTTAGATTACCTGTATCTATTTTTGGAAGAGGTGAGTACTTCTTACTAAGAGCAAACGGTGATTCGATGATTGAAGTTGGAATTGATGATGGGGATTTGGTATTAGTAAAGAAGCAGAATTTTGCTGAAAATGGCCAAATAGTTGTAGCGCTCATGGAAGATGAAGCTACATTAAAGCGCTTTTATTCAGAGCCACGCCAGCGCAGGATTAGGCTTCATCCAGAAAATAGCAAAATGAAAGATATATACGTATCTGATTGCATTATACAGGGAATTGCCGTAAAAGTACTAAAGGATGTTTATTAAGTATTAAGATTAATACTTATCAAAAATATATAACCACTTCACATAATAGGCATTGGAGGGATGCAAATGGGCATGAAACTTTTAACTTTTTGTAGTAACTGTGGACACAAATTAGGACGATCAGCTGATGGAACGCAAACAGAAACTGTATGTCCAAAATGTGGTGCTGAAATAGAATATACCGTGGATGAACAAACAGTAATTGTTAAAATTATAAAGCCATCTGAGAAAAAGTAGATGGGGTATCTTGAAAAATTGAATTAATAACTCGGGCAGACAAGAGCGTTGAACTCGACAGTTTATGAAAAGAAGAACATAAACAGAGCATCGTGAAGTTCGCCGTTTTGTACCGTTAAAATTTATCGAAGGAATCGAACTTGGCAGTCTGTGTGAAACAGTGTTGTAATTGAGACATCACGCAGGCACAGGGCTTTGAAAAAAGCCAAATGTGTTTGTTGCAGACAGAGCACCATTATGGGACCGGTAAATAGGCTTTTGCCACATCAATGGGATAACTATATCCTTTCGATGATTGGTTTAAGTCTATTTACCGGTCTTTTTTTCGTGGTTTTTACGAATGACCAAATAGTGACAAGTAATATACAAATCAAATATCAAGAGCCTGAAATGCATTAAAGGCGAAGGATACGAATATTGGTTTTTTCACTTTACATGGTGAAAAATACGCAATTTTCGGTACCCTTTCCTTTTTGCATCCTTTTTTCGGGTGAAGGTCGGTGTACTGAGTTATGCCGGCCTATTTTTGTCCTTTCGCCGCAGGTGCGTCCTTCAGGCGGAAAGGACAATTTATGAAAATCAAGTACATATTTGCCAACGATGAAAAATCAGAAGTTGAGGTAAGCGAGGAGATAGGAAATGTTGTTATTAATTCAAAACGAATTGAAGACAATCTTGATCGCAAGGAACGCAGCCATTGCTATTCAATGAATGCAGCCGATTTTGAGGGCGATGATTATGCGGACTATACTACACCAGAAATACTAATGGAGCAGAAAATCAGCAATCGGCATATTGCTGAAGCACTGGACAAGCTGTCGGAGGTACAGAAACGGAGGCTTTTAATGTATACCAACGGAATGACTTATCAGAAAATCGCTGATGTGGAAGGTGTAAAAGTTGCATCTGTTTACGAGTCAATTGAGGCCGCAATAAAAAAATTTAAAAAAGTTTTCTGATATACCCTAAAAAAACAACTGTCAAATCTCCGTATAGTGAAGGGCAACATAGTCCTTCAGAAAAGGAGGTCAAAATATGAAACACATGCTTAGTATCATTGTTTCAAAAAAGCCAGTGAACAGCGGTATCGTCAGTTATCGCAATGTAACTATTCGTGAGAAATTCTTACGCCGGTTACTTGGGGATAAGCAAAGGCTGACAGTCATTGTTCCTGGCAATACGGTGGAGTCGGTCTCCATCAATGAAATCAAGGAAGGGGGTAAGAACAATGAGCAATGCTAATCTACTGCTTGATGTGATTAAGAATATGCGTTCCTTAGCAGACAGCCTTCAGGCACTTGCAGATGCGATGCCTGAAAAGGAACCAAAAGCAGAAAAAGCCACTGCTGTTGCAGAGGTTAAAGCACCAACGCTTGAAGAAGTAAGAGCCGTGCTTGCCGAAAAGTCACGTAAGGGCCATACGGCAGATATAAAAGCACTTCTTATAAAGCATGGTGCAGATAAGCTGTCTGATATTAGTACGGCCGAGTATCAATCACTGCTTGCAGATGTGGAGGTGCTGTAATGGGTAACCATGCCTTATTATCAGCGTCATCAAGTTATAGGTGGTTGAATTGTCCTCCTTCAGCAAGGCTTGGTGAAAAATACGAAGATAAAACAAGTGAATACGCACTGGAGGGTACTGCTGCCCATAGCCTTTGTGAATATAAGCTGCATAAAGTTTTGGAAATTCCTGCAGAAGATCCAACGGAAAACCTCAGTTTTTATGACGAAGAAATGGAGCAGTGTGCTAATGATTATGCCGCCTATGTATCAGAGCTGGTTGAGGGAATTAAAAAGGTCTGCAAGGACCCGATAGTGCTTATCGAACAGCGCCTTGATTTTTCAAAATATGTAGAGTCAGGCTTTGGAACAGGCGACTGTGTGATTATTGCTGATGGCACACTTCATGTTATTGATTATAAACATGGACAGGGAGTGCTTGTTGATGCAAATGATAACCCGCAAATGAAGCTTTATGCATTGGGTTCGTTAGAGCTGTTTGATGGTATTTATGATATTGACACCATATGCATGACGATTTATCAGCCTCGTAGGGAAAACATCAGTACATACACTGTTTCAAAAGACGAGCTGTATCAATGGGCAGAAAATGTACTTGCTCCAACAGCAAAACTTGCTTATAAAGGCGGGGGTGAATTTAAAGCTGGTGACCACTGTAAATTTTGTAAGGCAAAAGCGGTATGTCGTAAGAGAGCTGAGTATAACCTTGAGCTTGCACGATATGATTTTCAAATGCCTGAAATGCTTGAAAACGAAGAAATATCAACAATCCTTGAAAAGCTTGATGATCTTGTGAACTGGGCGAATGATGTTAAGCAATATGCCCTTGAACAGGCATTAAAGGGTACACATTTTGAAGGCTTTAAGGTCGTAGAGGGCATCAGCCGAAGACGCTATACAAATGAAGATGCAGTAATAGATGTAGTAGAAATGGCCGGTTATGATCCGTTTGAACACAAGGTTTTAGGCATTACATCAATGCAGAAGATGCTCGGTAAAACAAAGTTTGATGAGATGCTCGGAATGTTTATTGAAAAGCCACAGGGAAAGCCAACGCTTGTTACTGAAAGTGATAAACGCCTGGCAATGAACACAGCGCAAAATGATTTTATTGAATAATAAGGAGGACAAATATATGTCAAACAAAGTTACAAACCCTATGAAAGTTATTACAGGACCTGAAACAAGATGGTCATACGCAAATATCTGGGAAGCTAAGAGCATTAACGGTGGTACACCAAAGTATTCTGTTTCCCTTATTATACCTAAGTCTGATACAAAGACTATTGCTAAAATCCAGGCTGCCATTGAGGCTGCATACCATGAAGGCGAATCTAAACTCAAAGGCAACGGCAAGAGCGTACCTGCACTTTCTGTACTTAAGACACCTCTTCGAGACGGAGACATAGAAAGACCCGATGACCCTGCATACGCTGACGCTTACTTCGTGAATGCCAACAGTGCAACAGCACCTGGTATCGTAGACGCCGACCGCCAGGTAATTATTGACCGTAGTGAAGTCTACAGTGGCGTTTATGGCCGTGCAAGTATTAACTTCTATGCCTTTAACTCCAATGGAAACAAGGGCATTGCTTGTGGACTAAATAATTTACAGAAGGTTAAAGACGGTGAGCCTTTAGGAGGTAAGACCAGAGCCGAGGACGACTTTGCATCTGATGATGAAGACGATTTCTTGGCATAACATAATAACCATTCTGGGTTGCGGAGGTTTAATCCTCTGCCACCCTTGAGGTGGTGAAAGGACGGCGATTACCATTAAGAATTTAAGTATTGATATTGAAACTTTTAGTAGCGTTGACCTTGGAAAATGTGGTGTTTATAAATACGCATCTTCCCCGGATTTTGAAATACTGTTATTTGGCTTTTCTATCGATGGTGGCGAAGTTACCGTTATTGATATAGCAAGTGGAGAGGAAATTCCAAAAGATATTATAGCTGTAATTTATGATGAAACTGTAACCAAGTGGGCATTTAATGCTCAGTTTGAACGTATCTGTTTATCTCATTACCTCGGACATACAGTTGGAGACTACCTTGATCCAGAGTCCTGGAGATGTTCTATGATCTGGTCTGCATATATGGGTCTTCCCCTATCTTTGGAAGGCGCAGGTTCTGTGCTTGGTCTTGAAAAACAGAAATTGTCTGAGGGAAAGGATTTAATCAGATATTTCTGTAGCCCGTGTAATCCTACTAAGACTAACGGTGGTCGTACAAGAAATCTTCCTACCCATGACCTTGAAAAGTGGGAATGTTTCAAAGCATACAACCTCAGAGATGTAGAAACGGAAATGCAGATACAGCAAAAGCTGATGAAATTCCCAGTGCCGGATATGGTATGGGATGAATATCACTTAGACCAAGAAATAAATGACCGTGGGATTTGTCTTGATATGGTCTTTGCTAAACAGGCTATCCAAATGGACGGAATATCACGTGAAAGTACGATGAACCATCTTCGGGAAGTAACGAAATTGGAGAATCCTAATTCGGTTTTGCAGATGCGTGAATGGTTGTCTGTACACGGTATGGAAACAGATACCCTTGATAAAAAAGCGGTAGCAGAATTATTAAAGACCGCTCCAAAGGATCTGGCAGAGGTACTTACCCTCCGTCAACAGTTAGCAAAGTCCTCTGTTAAGAAATACACCGCTATGGAAAATGCAGTTTGTGAAGATGGAAGAGCAAGAGGGATGTTTCAGTTTTACGGTGCAAACAGAACAGGAAGATTCAGTGGCAGACTCATCCAACTTCAAAACCTGCCACAAAACCATATCTCGGATTTGGAACAGGCTCGTGAATTGGTTCGTAATGGAAACTTTGAAGCATTGGAATTTCTGTATGATTCTGTACCGGAGGTGTTATCGGAACTTATCCGTACTGCCTTTGTACCAAGAAGTGGTTGCAAATATATCGTGGCAGACTTTTCTGCAATTGAAGCCCGTGTGATTGCCTGGTATGCAGGAGAACAATGGCGTTTAGATGTATTTGAGCAAGGTGGAGATATTTACTGTGCTTCTGCATCACAGATGTTTCACGTGCCTGTGGAAAAACACGGTGTTAATAGCTATCTTCGTCAAAAGGGTAAGATTGCCGAACTTGCACTTGGATATGGTGGTTCGGTTGGTGCATTGAAAGCAATGGGCGCATTGGAAATGGGGATTGAAGAAGATGAGCTGCAACGACTTGTAAATGCATGGAGAAACTCTAATTCGTTGATTACGAAGTTCTGGTGGGATATTGACTGTGCTGTGAAAACGGCAATAAAAGAACACACTACGGTTTGCACTTATGGACTTGAGATTTCATATAAAAGCGGAATGTTATTTATTAAGCTTCCTAGCGGTAGACAGCTATCCTATGTAAAACCCCGCATCGGAGAAAATATCTTCGGTGGAGAGTCAGTCACTTACGAAGGTGTCGGTGCAACAAAGAAATGGGAAAGACTCGAAAGCTATGGACCCAAGTTTGTAGAAAACATCGTCCAGGCTACGGCAAGAGATATTTTATGCTATGCACTTCAAACTTTGCGTTGCTGTAACGTCGTGGCTCATGTTCACGATGAAATCATTATCGAGGCGGATCCAGAAATGTCACGTTCTGTTGTGTGTGAACAAATGGGACGAACTCCGCCTTGGGCAGACGACCTGAGCCCGTCTGGAAGATTATTACTTCGTGCTGATGGGTACGAATGTGAGTTTTATAAGAAAGATTAAGGTGACAGTATGAGTATTAATAGATTCAATAGTGCGGGTTACATAGACCTTACCACCTACGAGGCTTTGACCAGGGTGGAAAAAGAAGAAAAGGAGGCGGCCTTCAAGCCGTTGGTATACATCTGTTCCCCATTCTCCGGGGATACAGAAGACAACATAAAAAAGGCTCGTGAGTTCTGTAGATTTGCGATTACAAAGAACTGCATTCCCCTTGCACCTCATTTACTGTTTCCACAGTTTATGGATGATGAAAATCCGAAAGAAAGAGAACTTGTTATGTTTATGGATATGGTTCTTATGAGTAAATGCTGCGAGCTGTGGGTTTTCGGAGAAATCATCTCTAGGGGTATGGGGATGGAGATTGCAAAAGCTGAAAAAAGAAAACAGCCTATAAGATATTTTAATTCAAGATGTAAGGAGGTTCATTATGGAGAGTAAATATGTGATTTATACAGCCAATTGCAGTGGCAATCAGAAAAACTGCACTTACCCCAACCGTATAGAAGTCGGTTGTAAAGAGGACTTGTTGAAAGTAGTGGCATTTGACCATGTCTGTGGTGAGTTCAAAAACAATTATCGTGGAGTGAGTAATTTCATTTCCTCAAATGTAGTGGTTATGGATAACGATAATGACCATTCAGAAAATCCTGCAGATTGGATTACTGCTGAGGAAATGGCAGAAAAACTTACCGGTCTTACTTTTGCAATTGTGCCAAGCAGACACAACATGGTCGAAAAGTACGGCAAAGCAGCAAGACCAAAGTACCACATTTATTTCATGGCAGGTACTTATACCGATGCAGAAATTTATAGCAATCTGAAAAAAGCTATTCAGAGAAAGTTTCCGTTCCTGGATGAAAACGCAACAGATGCTGCCCGTTTCATTTATGGGAATACAGTAACGGATTGCATCTGGCAAGATGGTACAAACACTCTTGAAAACTTTATCGGTACTGTACAGAAACCCTCGGCACTATCATCAAACACTATTCCTGCCGGAAGAAGAAACAGCACCTTATCCCGTTTTGCCGGACGTGTTGTGAAAAGATATGGTGTTACAGAAAAGGCACATCAAATTTTTCTTGAGGAGGCAAAGAAATGTGACCCTCCAATGCAAGAAGAAGAACTCTCCCTCATTTGGAGTAGTGCCATAAAGTTTGCGAAGAAAATTCAGAACCAGGAAGACTATGTTGCACCGGATGCTTACAATGATGATTTCTCCAAGGTTTCCTTAAAACCTGCCGATTATTCAGATATCGGACAAGCAAAGGTGGTGACAAGAGAGTATGGTGATGAACTTGTATATTCCGAGGCAACCGATTACCTCCGTTTCAACGGTGAGTATTGGTTGGAATCCAAACAACAGGCTATCGGTGCAATGGAGGAGTTTTTGGATTTACAGCTTGTAGATGCCCTTGATGAAGTTGGTAGAGCTATGGAGGCTCTTGTGTCTAGTGGCGTTTCTGAAGAAGAGGTCTCTGCCGGAGGTAAGCGTTTTGAAAAAACACTTGAGTGTGATCAGGCAGAACTTTATCACAAATATATTGCAGCAAAATTGTATCTTGCCTTCGTTATGAAACGTAGAGATATGAAATATGTCATCTCAGCATTGCAGGCTGCAAAGCCTATGCTCGGCATTGAGGTTAGTGATCTTGATAAAGATGAATCACTTCTTAATGTTCCTGGTTGTACATATAGCCTTGTCGATGGCAGCGCAAAAGAACCAGATCCAAATGACTATATTACCAAGCAGACTACGGTTGCTCCTGGGGAAGACGGCAAGCAGTTATGGCTTGATGCTTTGGATACTTTCTTCTGCAAGGATATGGCTATGATTGACTATGTGCAGCAGATTGTTGGAATGGCATCTGTTGGTAAGGTTTACATAGAGGCTCTCATCATTGCTTATGGAGAAGGTCGAAATGGTAAATCTACATTCTGGAACACCATTGCAAGGGTTCTTGGTACTTACGCAGGTAATATGTCAGCAGATACCTTGACCATTGGTTGCAAGAGAAATGTGAAACCGGAGATGGCTGAACTGAAAGGAAAGCGTCTTATTATTGCAGCAGAGTTAGAAGAAGGAATGCGTTTGAACACATCCGTCATCAAGCAGTTATGCTCCACGGATGATATTTACGCTGAGAAGAAATACAAAGACCCATTTAAGTTCACACCAAGTCATACACTGGTACTTTATACTAATCACCTTCCAAGAGTAGGTGCAAATGATGAAGGTACTTGGAGAAGACTTATTGTTATTCCGTTCAATGCAAAAATTGAAGGCAATAGTGATATGAAAAACTATGCCGATCACCTTTGCACCAATGCAGGTCCATACATTATGCAGTGGATTATCGATGGTGCAAAAAAGGCTATTGCCAAAGAGTATAAGTTTACACTGCCTGGCTGCGTGTCGGATGCGATTAAAGCATACCGTTATGATAACGATTGGCTCGGTCACTTTACCGAAGAATGCTGTGATGAAGGTGATGGCCATATGGCCAAGTCTGGTGAGCTGTATCAGTGTTATCGTTCTTACTGTATGCGTACTGGAGAATATACAAGAGGAACTGCCGATTTTTATTCCGGTCTTGAGAAAGCAGGATATCTGCGTAAGAAAACAAAGGCTGGCAATATGATATGTGGGATTTCCCTTAAAGACGAGGATTTCTTGAACTAAATCATGAAAAGGTGGAAGTCGTGGAAGTCAATTACTAAAAGTCCTTATATAAGGTTTTTTAAGAAAAAAATTCATATTGAGAGATTATAGAAACGAGTTCCTCGACTTCCACCTTATAAAGATGATGGAGGATTGCAATGTTAGAAAAAACGATTGAAAAGAAGTTTGCCACTGCCGTTAAAAAGCGTGGTGGGATTGCGGTAAAGTTCGTGTCTCCTTCATTCGCAGGAATGCCAGACCGCCTTTGTTTATTACCGGGTGGGAAATTAGGCTTTGTGGAAATAAAAGCACCAGGAAAAAAGCCAAGACCTCTGCAAATAGCAAGACATAAGCTACTGCGTCAGTTAGGTTTCAAAGTTTTCATACTGGATAACGTCACACAGATACCAGTAATTATTGATGAGATTGGAGACATTAGCAATGAGATACAATCTAATTTGTGATTGGTGTGGTAAGCCAATAAAGAAATACCGAATTAATAAGCATAATTTCTGTAGTAGACAGTGCCTTGCAGATTTTAGCAATAAAAGTAAAAATCCAAACGGTTATAGCCAACTAAAGGATTTTACCAACATTTGTGCTGCACTTACAGAACTTAATAAAAGGCTAAATCCTACAAGAATGACAGCCGAAACAAGGAGTAAATTAAGAAAAGCTAAATTGAATAAAGGAAATAATACCACCTACACAAAGTACTACGGAAAGCATGAACATCGTGTTGTTGCAGAACGGATACTTGGAAGAACATTAAGAGTTGGCGAAATCGTCCATCACAGAGATGGTGATAAACGTAATAATAACCCAGAAAATCTCGTAGTTTTCAGTTCACAATCTGAACACGCAAAATTCCATGCAGAATTTAGATGGTTTTTGCAGGAAATTGAAAAAATAGGAGGTGATGCCGAATGAAGTTCATACCACACAGTTATCAGCGTTTTGCAATTGATTACATTGAAAATAACCCTATTTCCGCTATCTTATTGGATATGGGCTTGGGTTGAGTAAAACTGTAATTACTCTAACAGCGTTAAAAAATCTGCTTTTCGATTTCTTCGATGTGCACAAAGTCCTTGTGGTAGCACCTCTTCGTGTAGCAAGAAATACATGGAGCGCTGAAATTGAGAAGTGGGAGCATCTGAAAGACCTTAAATATTCCATAGCAGTTGGTACAGAGGCAGAACGCATCATTGCTCTAAAAACCGACGCAGATATTTACATAATCAACCGTGAAAATGTGCAGTGGTTAATTGAGAATAGTGGATATAAATTTGATTTTGATATGGTGATCGTTGATGAGCTGTCATCCTTTAAGAACCACCAATCAAAACGCTTCCGTTCATTGATGAAAGTAAGACCAAAGGTTAAACGCATTGTAGGTTTAACGGGTACACCAAGCAGTAACGGACTTATGGATTTGTGGTCAGAATTTAAGCTGCTTGATATGGGCCAAAGGCTTGGAAGATTTATCGGACAGTACAGAACGGAATATTTTAAACCCGATAAAATGAATGGCCAGATAGTATATAGTTATAAACCACTGCCACAGGCTGAAAAGGAGATCTATAATAAAATTTCTGATATAACCATTTCCATGAAATCGACAGATTATTTGAAGATGCCTGAATTTATCAGCACTCAGTATGAGGTACAGTTATCGGAGGCAGAACGCAAACATTACGAGGAACTTAAAAAAGATTTAGTGCTTAATCTTCCGGATGGTGAAATTACTGCAGCAAATGCGGCCTCATTAAGTGGGAAGCTAAGCCAAATGGCGAACGGTGCTGTTTATGATGATAACAATGGGGTGTTGAAAATTCATGACAGAAAGCTGGATGCATTAGAGGATTTAATTGAGTCAGCAAACGGAAAGTCAGTGCTTGTGGCATATTGGTATAAGCATGACTTAGAGAGGATTTCAGCAAGAATGAAAAAGTTGAAGATTTCATTTTCCAAACTGGATACAGATGTAAGTATAAAAAAGTGGAACAAAGGAGAACTTCCTGTAGCGCTACTTCACCCTGCAGCTGCCGGACATGGTTTAAATCTTCAGAGTGGAGGTTCAACAATTATATGGTTTGGACTTACATGGTCACTGGAGTTGTATCAGCAGACTAATGCCAGACTATGGAGACAGGGCCAGACCTCTGAAACCGTAGTAGTTCAGCATATCATTGCAAAAGGCACGATTGACGAAGATGTTATGAAAGCATTGAAACGTAAGGAAAAAACACAATTAGATTTAATAAACGCAGTAAAGGCAAGCCTTGTTGTGGGAGGTGGGGAGTAATGACAAAAAAAGAATTATCTCAGTTATATTGGTTGAACCGTGAAATTGAAGAGCAGCAGCGAAGGCTTGAGGAACTTGAGTGTTTAGCCACCTCCTGCACATCTAATATTACTGGAATGCCCAAAAGTAGGGGTGTAACAGACAAGCTTTCAAAATATGCAGCCGAGATTGTTGATTTAAGGGGCCTGATTGACTTAAATATAAAAAAGTGTTTTTATGAGCTCAATAGACTCAATAGGTACATAGAAACTGTCGAGGACAGCCAAATGCGTATGATTTTATCACTCCGATATATCAACGGGCTTATTTGGCAGCAGATAGCAATGAGTATCGGTGGTGGAAATACAGCCGATAGCGTTCGCAAGGCACACGATAGATTTTTAGCAAAAAAATAAAGTTGTCCGTTTTGTCCGTTTAAACTGTGCTAAAATAATACTGTAGAAAATTATCCGAAGGGCATTCACATTTGTGGATGTCCTTTTCTTATGCACTGAATGGAGGTGAAACTAATGCCAAGAAAGCCAAAGCGGCCATGTTCATACCCCGGCTGTCCTAATCTAACTGACGGTAGGTTCTGTGAGGAACACCAAAGATTAGAGAACAAACGCTACGAGAAGTACGACAGGAACCCTGCTGTACACCGTAGGTATGGACGAGCCTGGAAACGCATCCGGGACAGTTATGCACAGGCACATCCTTTGTGTGAGCAGTGTCTTAAGGAAGGCCGGTATGTAAAGACCGAAGAGATACATCACAAGGTTCCCCTGTCACAAGGTGGAACGCATGACAGAGAAAACTTGATTGCTCTTTGCAAGTCTTGTCACTCAAAAATACACGCAGAAAGTGGTGACCGTTGGCACAACCACTGACCAGGTAGGGTGAAGTGTACCCCTTGAATTGGACAACGTAAGATTCTTTGAAATTTATGAGTGAGCTTCTTCCCTTTTTCTTTGCCCTTCCTGGAAAGCAAAATCGTTATTCGGTGGCTTGAGTGGCATAGCATTCGTCATCTGCATT
>JAYFPN010000015.1:0-3219 GCA_034927755.1 Candidatus Metalachnospira sp. | reverse complement strand
AAACGACAGGAGGTTTTGAAAATGGAAATCAACTACAACGTAACCGGACCCGACCGCAAGCGACTGGTACAGGCCATTGCGGAAATTCTCGAAAGCGAAGCCAAGTACCTCGGCGTTCCGTCCTGTGCATATCAGGTGGACAACTTCACCATTGGCAAGGACGGCACCCTCTCCTTCGACGACCGAGCCGACTGCGAAGAAATTGAAAATTTATTCCAAGGGCTGGCAGAGCGCGGCTTTGATGCCAAAGCGCCGGTTCCAGCTTTCGAGAGCTTGCAGATGACCGAGGAAGAAGAACTGGGGCTTGGACGCCAGCGCCATGAAGACCCACAGGGCGAGAACGGTATGCAGGCAAGCGACGTGCCGGAACCCGACGAGGATATTGGGCTGGTGATTGAGGTGCCGCTCTCCTCCTTCACCGACACGGCACTCTACAACCTCAAGCGGCTGGTCGAGAGCAAGGGCAAGCTTATCAAAAAAGTCCTCGGCACGGAAACAATCGAATTGGATATCGCGGATGACAAGGTGCGGTTTCCATGGTTCGAGGATGGCACCGACCCGGACGCAGTCAAGGCTTACACACATTTTGTGGCTGCGCTCTGCGAGATGGCACGAGTGCAAAAGCGCATCACAGCAAAGGAAAAGGAAACCGACAACGACAAATATGCTTTTCGCTGCTTCCTCCTCCGGCTGGGCTTCATTGGCTCTGCATACAAAGAGGAACGCAAAATTCTACTTTGCAACCTCTCCGGCAGCTCGGCTTTCAGGGACGGACAGAAAAAAGGCTTCTCGCAGGGCGACCTTGATAAAGCGAAAGCTGACCCCGCTGTACGCGCTGAAATTTATTCGATTCTGGGAGGTAACGACGATGAACAGTAATTTCCCGTCAAGAGAAACCGTGGAGCATATCCGAAAACAGTACCCCGTCGGCTGCCGTGTGGAGCTTCTTCGCATGGACGACGTCCAAGCACCGCCAATTGGTACGAAGGGCACCGTGCGGTATATCGACGACCTCGGCAGTTTGGGTGTTGCTTGGGACAACGGCAGTTCGCTCCAAGTGGTCTACGGAGAGGACTTATGTAGGAAACTGGAGGACACACACGATGGACAGTAAAGTGAAAGAGCAGATTCTCGCCATCCGCGACACCGGGCTGACAAATATGTTCGACACCCGCACCGTTCAGCGCATGGCCCATGAAATGAACTTCTTTGAACTTGTGGTTTTCCTTGAGGAGCATAAAGACAAATACTCCCGCTTCATCCTCACGGGCGAGGAATAAGGAAGTATATACTACACAATTTCTACGACGATAACAGCTTTAAAGATCGTGTAGTTTATGCCCGGATTTATCACGTAATTGTCTGGATATAGTGTGCCTTCAGAGTTAATATGTACTCACCGAAAGGGAAAAAGACCAAACGGAGGAAATGAAAATGACCGAAAAACAGATGAAGCAAATCGAAAGCCAACTGCCGCAGGGTGAGAAAATCGTAAGATGTTACTCCGCCTTTGAAGGTGGCATCAGGGTAATTACCAAAAACGCTGACGGTTACGAAATCCGCTACAACGTGAGCTTCGATTCTGACGACAACGCCAGCATCAAGAGATTTTAAGGAGGATGCGACCATGTGGAAAGAAGGAAGCATAAAAATTCACGACAGCATTTTTCATTACTGGATGAAGCAGTATGACGAAGGTTCACAGTACGGCATCGAGGGAGGCAGAATCGGCAAGCTGATGCTCAAGCGCAACGGCGAAATAGTGTGCCACTACGACAGAGGCTGGGACGTGAAACCTGCCGACCCCGACACGCAGCTTGCCCTTGAGCTTCTCCTGCACAACGAAAACTACTAACCCGCGTTAATAAAATAACCGAGGACGCGCCGGAGACGGCGTGTGTCTCGTACAGATATATTTTGAAGGCTTGCTTATGGCAGGTCTATTTTTATGCTCGAAAGGAGGCGGTCAATATCCGAAAGCTGAAAAAATATGTACCGACACGGTTTAAGGCCACAGATTCGGTTTACGACAAGACCGCCGCCGACTATGCCGTTGCGTTTATCGAAGCACTCTGCCATACCAAAGGCACATGGGCCGGAAAACCCTTCGAGCTTATCGACTGGCAGGAACAGATTATCCGTGACATCTTTGGAACCCTCAAGCCCAACGGCTACAGGCAGTTCAATACCGCCTATGTGGAAATACCGAAGAAAATGGGCAAGAGTGAGCTTGCGGCGGCTATTGCCCTGTTGCTCACCTGCGGAGATTTTGAGGAACGCGCCGAGGTTTACGGCTGCGCTGCCGACCGCAACCAAGCCTCTATCGTTTTTAACGTGGCGGCGGATATGGTGCGAAAGTGTCCGGCGCTCTCCAAGCGCGTCAAAATCCTCGATGCCACCAAGCGGCTCATTTACCAGAAAACGAACAGCACCTACCAAGTGCTGTCAGCCGATGTCGGCAACAAACACGGTTTTAACACCCACGGTGTAGTGTTCGATGAGCTGCATACTCAGCCGAATAGAAAACTCTATGATGTTATGACCAAAGGCAGTGGCGATGCTCGAATGCAGCCGCTGTATTTTCTTATAACTACCGCTGGGGACAATCAGCACAGCATCTGTTGGGAGGTCCATCAGAAGGCGTTGGATATTATTGATGGCAGAAAGCATGACCCTACCTTCTACCCCGTTATTTATGGTGCAGCACAAGAAGATGATTGGACTGACCCAAAAGTCTGGAACAAAGCAAATCCTTCACTCGGCATTACCGTAGGCATGGATAAGGTCAAGGCAGCTTTTGAATCGGCAAGACAGAATCCTGCCGAAGAGAACAGCTTCCGGCAGCTCCGGCTGAACCAATGGGTTAAACAGGCTGTGCGCTGGATGCCAATGGATAAGTGGGATGCCTGCGCGTTCCCCGTGGATGAAAAGTCGCTTGAAGGGCGCGTCTGCTATGGAGGTCTTGACCTCTCGTCCTCCACCGACATCACGGCGTTTGTGTTAGTGTTCCCTCCATTGGATGAAGAAGATAAATACAGCGTAATGCCCTTCTTCTGGATACCAGAGGATAACATCGAATTGCGTGTGCGCAGAGACCATGTAAACTACGATGTCTGGAAAAAGCAGGGTTTTCTTCAAACCACCGAGGGCAATGTGGTGCATTACGGCTATATAGAAACCTTCATCGAAACCCTCGGCGAGAAATATAACATCCGAGAA
>JAYFPN010000020.1:0-72752 GCA_034927755.1 Candidatus Metalachnospira sp. | reverse complement strand
GCCATCATTTTATAAATGTCCATGGGGAAAACGTCTTTTTCGTCATTTTCCTTTGCTTTGGGTCCTATTTCTTTCTCTGCAAGCTCTCTTACCATCTTCTGAAGGTCGAGCTGATTTTCATTAAATTCAAAATCCATAATTCCTTCTCCTTATATTATTTTATTTTAATTTCGCAGGGAATGCGGATTACTCCGTATATTTCCCTGCGATTACAATAAATATGAGCAAATTAATTATTTCGCTGTGAATTTAGCGGTTCTCTTTTCAATGAAAGCGCCAACGCCTTCATTCTTATCACTTGTTGAGAAAAGAAGTCCGTTTAAATCAGCTTCAAGATTAAGACCATCAGCTATGCTGAGATCGCCGCCCTTGTTAGCAGCAACTTTACAAGCAGCTACACCAAGAGGTGATTTTGTAAGTATAACGTTCATCATTTCTTTAGCTGCAGGAACAAGATCTGCCGGCTCTACAACTTTATTAACAAGACCAATTCTGTAAGCCTCAGCTGCATCTACATTACGAGCTGTAAACATAAGCTCTTTAGCAATACCTGCACCTACAAGTCTTGTAAGTCTCTGTGTACCACCGAAGCAAGGCATTATACCAAGGTTAACTTCAGGCTGACCAAACACTGCTTTTGTTGATGCTATTCTGATGTCACAAGCCATAGCGATTTCGTTACCGCCACCAAGAGCATATCCGTTAACAGCTGCGATAACAGGTTTTTCAAGATCTTCAATAGCCTGGAAGCAACTCTGAGCAAATTTAGAAGCTGCTCTTCCTTCCATACCATCAAGTGCAAGGAAGCCGTTGATATCTGCACCGGCTACAAAGAATTTCTCGCCAGGAGCTGTTACGATAACACCTTTAACGCTAGGGTCAGCAGCAATTTCTTCAAATACTGTTTTAACTTCAGCAAGCATTTCTGTTGAAAGTGCGTTTGCTTTCGGTCTGTTTAAAGTGAGGATTGCTGTTCCGTTTTCCTCTACCTCAATAATAATGAATTTTATGCTGTCCTTTAAATCTAATAATGCCATTTTAATCTCTCCTCTTCCTTTTATATAAATAATTTTAAACTAAAAGTTATTCTGATTAATCTTTAAGACCCATAAGCTCATCTTTGAATATTCTAGCATCCATAAGCTTAACTTCTCCGTCAATCTTAGGTTCAAATCCCATAAGATCGATTATCTGAGTCTTAACATCAATTCCGGGAGCTACTTCTGTAAGATATACTCCGTCTTTTCTAAGTTCAAATACAGCACGTTCGGTTATATACATTACAGGCTGCTTTGTTTTGTTTGCATATGCACCGCTGAATGTAATCTGCTCTACTTCTTTAATGAATTTGATTTCAGTGCCTTCTTTGTCAATTACAAGCTTACCGTCTTTAATACTAGTCTTAAGACCGGATGTTGTAAATGTTCCGCAGAAGAAAACTTTCTTAGCATTCTGTGTTATATTAACGAAACCGCCGCAGCCGGCAATTCTGGGACCAAATTTGCTTACGTTTACGTTTCCGCTTTCATCAAGCTGTGCAAGACCAAGGTAAGCAAGGTCAATTCCGCCGCCGTCATAGAAGTCGAACTGATAGTTCTGAGGAAGGTAGCAATCTGCATTTACAGCTGCACCAAATTCAGGACCGCCCATGGGGATACCGCCGACAGGACCAGCCTCAACAGTAAGTGTCATGTAATCGCCGATGCCTTCTTCGTTAGCAACCATCGAAACATACTCGGGAACGCCAATACCAAGGTTTACAACCTTGTCCTTTTTAAGTTCCATAGCCGCACGTCTTCCGATAATCTTCTTAACCGAAAGAGGAACTGCACTTACAGCACCTGCAGGAGCTGAAGCTTCTCCTGTGAATGTGGGGTTATATGAACGAGTGATGCACTGTTCATGCTCTGAAGGATCGGAAACAACAACTGCATCAACATAGATTCCGGGGATCATTACAAGCTTGGGATCAAGTGTTCCGGCCTTAACAACTCTTTCTACCTGAACAATTACTTTTCCGCCGCTGTTCTTTGCAGCCTGTGCCATTGATATTGCATCAAGGGGTGTTACTTCTTTATGAAGTGTAACGTTTCCTGTTTCATCAGCAAAAGTTCCTCTGATAAAAGCTGCATCTATTTTCTGTGCTTTATAAGCAAGTCTTTCTTCACCAAGAATATCAATTACCGTAACGATATCCTCTTTTGTTATATCGTTAAGTTTACCGCCTTCTACTCTGGGGTCAGCAAATGTGTTAAGCCCTACGTGAGTTACAGTAGCTACTTTGTGTGAAGCTATATCTCTGAACATATGTGTAAGAACACCTTGAGGGAAGTTATATGCTTCTACTTTGTTTGCGATAATAAGTTTTCCAAGGTTGGGAGCCATGTTATAATGACCTGCAATTACCCTTTTTATCATGCCTTCGTGTGCAAAATGGTCAGCACCGCTTCCGTCTCTGTTTCCCTGACCTGCCGCATACAGGTATGTAAGGTTCTTTGGCGAACCTGTTTCAAGGAATCTTGTTTCAAGTGCTTTTGAAAGTGTTTCCGGATTTCCGCATGCAACGAAACCGCTGGTAGAAACAGTGTCACCGTCTTTTACAAGCATTGCTGCTTCAGCAGGTGTTAAAACCTTAACTGTTCTCATTTTATAATTACCTCCTTGTGCCAAATAGATTTTTAAGATAAACTTTAAGATACATCTTTAAGATGAACCTTTAAGATAAAACTTTAAGATAAAACTTTATATATGACTATTTTAATGGTTTCCGATGTTTGATGTTTAACTAACAATCTGTTTTGAATTATAAACCATATAGATTTGAAGTTAAATGAAATCAACATTCCGTAAATTTCGTCAATTTTATTCAATTCGACCACAATGGCATCAAGCTGAACAATGTTTTTCTTTACAAACAAAGAAAAATATATTATAAATATTATATAAGAAAATATTATTGACCGTTTTTTAATAAATTTTACATAAAAGGATGATGCAATATATGGAAAATTACGGTACATTATTGAAAAAATTAATTAAATTTACAAACGTTAAGCTTTCAACAATTGCCGATGCTGCGGGATATGATGTATCATACATAAGCAAATGGTGCAACCAATCTAAATTACCCGCGGCACGAGTTGCAGGAATTATAAACAAAAATTTAGCTAAGATATTTTCCAACGAAGTAATTTTGCAGGGTGAATTGGAAAACTTTTGCAACGAATTCAATGTTGTCGTTTCAGAGGAACAATTGTCAAATTATCTTTATACTGCTTTAAAGGATTCTTTTAAAAATACTCAAACTGTTAACGATAAACAGACCAGGAAGAATAATGAACAGCAATCTAAAATACTTTATAATCCGGCTGATATATCCAGATTTATGGAGGACGAATTAACTTCAATGCTTCAAGAAGCTACTGAGCCTATTGAAGTTTTATGCACATTGGATATATGCGATTTGCTCCAGACACAGCATTCTGCATTGGATTTTTCGGATTTGAGAAAAAACATCCGAATGCGAGCCGGAATTAATCCAAAACGAATGAACGCTAAGCGTTATTTGGATCTTTATTACCTGATTAATAAATATCACTGGATATTCTTTGATTTCTACGATAATTCAAACTTTGACCTGCGAAACTTAATAGTTATCAAGGATCTGGTCGCTCTAATGTGCTCGCTTGATAATCACGGAAAAATAGATGCAATATGCGTTATCACTGACCCTGATATTGTAAACACACTCTACGCAAGAACTCTTTCTTTGTTTAAAATACACCATCTTCTTGTCATGTCTGCAACCTCTGAAGAGCTTAATCTTAACGGTTACAGAAGTAATTTCTATGCATTTGATGACTATCAGATTTTCCTTGTAAGGGGCTTTGAATATTTGCTTCCGCCCAATATAATTGAAAGAATAGTTTCATCAGCCTATGAACAGGGATACGACAGCTCTACGGAAAAAATACTTAGAACACTGTTTGCCAGATGGGATGAAATATCGTTTAACGGAAAAATGGATTTCTTTTTTACAAAATCCGCCTTATTAAAATATGTGGATGATGGAAAGTTCTATTTTACTGACATTGAATACAAAATGACTATCGAAGAAAGAAAAGAGCATATCAACTATGTGCTTGAGATAGCCAAAAAAAATCCTTATATTAATTTTTATATTATAGACGACGAGGACATTCCTTACCCTCATCATCTTATACTTTTCTCAATATTCAACAACCGCAGCAAGCTGTTCCTGAAGAGTACTACCAGGTTTAACGGCGAAGGCGGACCGCAGTTCTATACTATAATGAACGAAAATATGATTAATGAAATCGGCAAGTGCTATGAAGAGGTTAAGCAGTGCGATTTCTGCATGCACTTCCCTGCCATTTCACTTGAGAGCTTTATGACACAGTATGGCGCAATGGTTTATCGTATGCTTTCACTTAGTGAAATTAAGTCAGTCTATAAAAAAGCTTAAAAAAAACAAGTACAGATATATTAATTCTGTACTTGCTTTTTTATTTTATCCAATATTTATTTTATCCACATGGCTATTTTATCCACATAGTTGACAGCATTGGCAGCATTGCCATTGACGGCACACATACCGCAGCTGAACAAATAACAACGAACCGTCTCATTTTAAACTCACTTCTGATTATTTTTTTCATCAGAATATATAATCCTATTCCAACAGCACACCCCGCTGTATTTGTAAGAACATCGGTTGCATCTGCAACACCGATAGAAAGTATAAACTGTATTGTTTCATAGCATATACTGAGCATCATGCCAAGTAAAACCCTGTCTTTTACCGGTTTATCCTCAATCAGCATACTGATAAATATTCCAAACGGTATAAAAATGATTATATTGCCTATTGTCTCAAGCGCACTCATTGGTTTGCCGACAAGCAGGTCATTAAACGGTATCAGATTAAGTACTCTTGCCGTCTTAATACTGTAGTACTGCTCTGGCAGTGCAAATTTAAAGAGGATTATCCATGTCATAGCAGCAAGGTAAAATACAAACAGCGCTTTTACTGCAATATCATAATAATCTGTTTTTGTTTTTTCTGTTCCTAACATAAACAATCCTCCGTTTCCTTAATCAATTTGATGAATTAAGTATAACAGAGGATATTTAAAAATAAGTGTACGTAAAGTTTAGATTCTATTAAGCATTCCTTAAAAATATCCTAAATCGGTATAAATCAACCCAAAAATAAAGCTTTTATAGTGGGTTCAAAGGGCGAAGTCCTTTGCCGGGTTTTAGGGACAGCGTCCCTAAGGTCTTTTTCTTATTCAGAAATTGCCTTTTTAAGAATCTCCAAGCCCTTCTTCAATACTTCAAAATCAATATTAAGTGCCGGAAGCAGACGCACTTTGTCCTTTGCAGTAAGCACAAGCAATCCGTTGTCCATGCACTTCTTTACAATATCACCGGCAGGCTTTGTGCATTTAATGCCAATCATAAGCCCCATGCCGGAAACATCCTCTACTCCATCTGTGTTTTTAAGCTCGTTAAAAATATAATCAGACTTTTCTCTGACATCCGCAAGCAGTTTATCGTCAATTCTTTTAAGCACACTTATTGCCGCAGCCGAGCAAACGGGATTTCCGCCGAAGGTTGAGCCATGTGATCCCGGTGTAAATACATTCTTTACCTTGTCGCCAAGCATTGTTGCTCCAAGCGGCAGTCCTCCGGCAAGTCCCTTTGCCGTTGAAACAATATCAGGTTCAATACCATAGTTCATGTATGCATAAAGCTTACCGCTTCTGCCGTTGCCTGTCTGTACCTCATCGACAATAAGCAGCATATCATTTTCCTCGGTAAACTTTCTCAAGTCCTTGACAAACTTCTCATCAAGTGGGCATACTCCGCCCTCACCCTGTATAATCTCTATCATTACCGCAATGCACTTGTTCTGTGATGCAAGCTTTTTAACGTCCTCTATATCTGTTTCAGCATATACAAAGCCTTCTGTAAAAGGTGTAAACACCTCATGATAATGTTCCTGTCCCGTTGCGGAAAGTGTTGTTATTGTTCTGCCGTGGAAGCTGTTTTTAAGTGTAATTATGGTTGAATGTCCATCACCGTACTTATTAAAAGCATACCCTCTTGCCGCTTTAATTGCACACTCATTAGCCTCTGCACCCGAGTTTGAAAAGAACACCTTTTTCATTCCTGTTTTCTCACAGAGCATTTCAGCAAGCTTTGCCGAAGGTGCTGTATAATACAAATTGGATGTATGCTGTACCTTGTTTATCTGTTCAATAACGGCTTCCTTCCAGACCTCGTCTGATACACCGAAAGAGTTAACAGCAATACCGCTGCCAAAATCTATATATTCACTGCCGTTATCATCATAAAGCACTGAACCCTTTCCGCCTGTAATGCAGATGGGAAAACGTCCGTAGGAATGTGCAACGTATGTATCATTTATATCAATTATATTTTTGTCAATTATATTTGTGTCTTTTGCATTCATTTCTTTTCCTCCCTTACAAACATTGTTCCGACACCTTCATCGGTTAGCATTTCCATAAGAATAGCATGCGGTTTTGTTCCGTCAAGTATGAATACTCTGTTTACACCAAGCTCAATAGCATCAAGACAGCACTCAACCTTAGGAATCATTCCTCCCTGAATTACTCCGTCCGCCATAAGCTGATGTGCCTTTTCGGTATTAATGTTTGTAATAAGAGTTGACGGATCTTCCTTATCCAAAAGAATACCGCATATATCAGTCATTGATATAAGGCTTTCCGCCTTCATCTCGCCTGCAATTCTGGCTGCTGCCGTATCAGCATTAATATTATAAACATGGCCTTCATTATCACAGCCAAGTGTTGATACAATCGGTATATAACCCTTATCCAGCAAATCCATTACCGGTGCAATATTAATATTTGTTATCTTACCGACATAGCCAAGTTTTTCATCAAGCATTTCTGCTTCAATAAGATGCCCGTCAATGCCACAGAGTCCTACAGATTTTCCGCCTGTACATTCAATAAGGTTTACAAGGCTTTTATTTACCTTGCCTGCAAGCACCATAAGCACTGTATCTATTGTTTCGGCATCGGTAACACGCAGTCCGTCTATAAACTCGCTTTTTTTGCCCATTTTGCTTAACATACTGTTTATATCAGGGCCGCCGCCATGCACAAGCACTACTTTTACACCAATTAGCGAAAGCAGCACAATGTCATTCATAACAGCCTGCTTAAGCTCCTCATTTATCATGGCATTACCGCCGTATTTAATTACAACTATTTTATTATTATATTTCTGTATATATGGCAGAGCATGAACTATCGTTTCCGCACGCTGTAAATTTGTGATACTCATTTTGACGCCTCCCATTAAGAACGATAGTCACCGTTTATTCTTACATAGTCATATGTAAGGTCACAACCCCAAGCGGTTGCAGCATACTCACCGTCGTTCAAGTCAACAAGTATTTCTATTTCCTTCTCAAGAAGTAATTCCTTTGCTGTCTCTTCAGAAAAATCAACACCTGCACCGTTTTTGCATACTAATATTTCGCTCTTTGCCGACTTAAAGCTTACATCTATTTTATCAACATCCAAGTCCTCGCCGCTGTATCCCAGAGCACAGAGCACTCTTCCCCAGTTAGCATCAGCACCAAACATAGCCGCTTTAACAAGTGATGAGCAGATAACAGCTTTAGCTGAACCCTTAGCCGCCTTATCCGTCTTTGCATGGCTCACCTTGCATTCAAGAAGCTTTGTTGCACCCTCGCCGTCTCCGGCAATTTTTCTGCAAAGATAAACTGTTACTGCATTAAGTGCCTGCTTAAATGCATCAAACGCAGAACCTTCTTCTGTTATTTCCTTATTTCCTGCAAGACCGTTTGCAAGAACAGTAACCATATCGTTTGTTGACGTATCTCCGTCAATTGAAATCATGTTGAATGAGGTCTGAACATCAGCGCTTAAAGCCTTCTGAAGGAGTTCAGGAGCAATAGCAACGTCAGAAGTAACAAATACGAGCATTGTTGCCATATTGGGATGTATCATTCCCGAACCCTTTGCAATACCGCCTATCTTACATTCTGTTCCGTCAACATTAAATGAAAAAGCTATTTCCTTTTCAACCGTATCCGTTGTCATAATTGCTGATGCTGCATCATAGCTGTTGTTATAGCCTAATGATGATACAAGAGCCTCCATTCCGTCTGAAATAGGCTTAATATCAAGAGGCTGACCGATAACGCCTGTTGAGGCAATAACTACATCCTTCTTATCTACACCTGTGTATTTTTCAACAAGTTCGCACATCTGCTCTGCAATTTCAACTCCGTTGGCATTACATGTGTTTGCATTGCCGCTGTTGCAGATAACAGCCATTGCTTTTCCGTCTTTAATGTTTTCCTTTGTTACAGCAATAGGTGCGCCCTTAACAAGGTTCTGTGTATAAACAGCCGCCGCAGAAGCCTTTACATCACTTACTATAAGCGCCAAATCTTTTTTAGTTGTGTGACGGCGTATACCGCAGTGTACTCCGCCTGCCTTAAATCCTTTTGCCGCACATATTCCGCCGTCTATTTTATTTAATTTTATCATTAGTTTCACTCCTTAATATTAAGTCCCGATGTTATGTCTTTTCCAAGTTTATAATTTAAGCATTCCAATGCCGCTCCCGATGCTCCCTTTCCAAGGTTATCGTATCTTGCCACAAGCAGTATTCTTTCATCATTTCCTTTTACTGAAATCTGCATGTTATCATAACCTGAAAGTGCAATTGCCGACATAAAACCGTTTTCATCATCGCCCTCAACATAACTGATTATTTTTCCGTTATATTTTTCTTTATATAATTTTTTGATATCCTTTACGGTATAACCGTCATTTAAGTCCTCTTTAAAAAGCGGAACAGTGACCTCCATACCGCTGTAATAATCAGCAATTATAGGGCAGAAAACAGGGTTTGTTTTAAGTCCTGTAATTTCTTTCATTTCCTTTAGGTGCTTATGGTTTTGTGTAAGTCCGTACTGTCTTGGAGCCTTATACATATCATTTCTAATAACAGAATCATTATACTCTGCAATCATATTTTTTCCGCCGCCGCTGTAGCCTGTAAGCGAAAAACAACTAAGCCTTAAATCCTTTGAAATAACTCCCTTTTCTATAAGAGGATATATCAGTGCAATAAATCCGCTTGCATGACATCCCGGAACAGCAATTCTTTTTGAATTAATAATTTTATCCATATGCTCTTCACTCAGCTCAGGCATACCGTATGCCCAGTCAGGATCTGTTCTGTGAGCTGTTGATGTATCAATAAGCACTGTGTTTTCATTTTCTACAAGTTCAGCCGCTTCTATTGCCGCCGCATCGGGGAGACAAAGGAAAGATATATCACTTGAATTGAGTGCTTCTTTTCTTTTCTCGGTGTTCTTTCTGTCTTCTTCTGAAAGAACAATAAGTTCAATATCATCAATATCGGCAAGTCTGTCATAAATTCTGAGTCCTGTCGTACCCTCTCTGCCGTCAATAAATATTCTGGTTTTTTTAGTTTCTTCAGTTTTATTACTCATAATTTACCACCCCTGTTATGCCTTAAATTTAATGAATATAATACTCTAAATCGCATAAAAATGCAATAGTGTACAACCATTAATTGTATATAAAATTAATAAAAGCCTCACCATTATATTGTACACATTGCACACCTATCATGCATTTTGACATGAATCATAATGAAAAGTAATATTTTTTTCCCACTTATATCACTTGTTTGCGAATGAATATATAAATAAAATACATATATGCTGTATAAATATTAGTTTATACATATGCATATAAAAAGCGTGTCAACGGTATTATTTCCATCGACACGCTATATTTATTTACCTGTATTAGTTTTCCACGGGTCCATAGTACTTAGCATCACTGAAACCAAGTATAAGAAAGAAAATGCTTGGAAGAAAAATAATTCCTATAGCAAAGCCTGACCCCATGCCATATGCTCTTGCAAGCTTAAATGCAAGCATAATACCGAAAACAATATTTACTATAGGAATGAGCATAATCAAAAACAGCCAGCCTGTTCCCCAGCCAATCTTAAAAAGCACATACTCACTGTAAAACGGTATAATAGCTGCCCAACCCGGCTCACCCGCTTTTTCATACATCCTCCAGCGTCCGATTATCATTAAAACAGCAAATACAAAGCCGGCTATTGATACCGCTGTTGCATATGCTCCGAAAACAAATGAAAAGATATTCGGGCATCCGTAATTAAATGCACGCATCATATTAAATCCCCCTTTAGCTATAAATATTCTGTAATTATATCAGTTGTGATAAAAAACCACAATATTTTACAGGAAGTTTAAGCTTTTCTTAAGGAGTTAGAGTGCCTTCTTATATATGTTTTTAATATCCTCAACGCTGAAAACAACTGGGAATGCCTGTATTGCTCCGCCCATAATTTTATAGGTGTTATCAGCCATCCAGTCAATGTCCTCTTCCTTAACGCCTTCTGCTGACAATGTAGTTGTAAGTCCCACGCTGTCAATAAGCTTTTTAATTGTTTCAACACAGTCTGTTTCGTCCTTGCCGCCGAGAAGTCTTGAAATTTCAGCAAATCTTTCTGTTGGCGCACCTGCTTTAATCGCCTCATCATAAATTACCGGTGTAAGAGCCGCAAGACCTCTGCCGTGAACAATATTTCTAAGTCCGCTTGCAGGATGCTCAAGTGCATGAGCAGTCGCAACGCCTGCCGTATTTATTACCATTCCGCCTAGTGTGCTTGCCCATGTGATGGCATTCCAGCCCTCATCACAGCTATAATCGTTATATACCATAGGCAGATATTTTCCTATAAGCTCAATTGCCTGCTTTGCCATCATATCAGTGAGCGGCTGTGCATTTGCCGAAAGAAACGCCTCCATGTTATGGCACAGTGCGTCAAAGCTAACCTGTGCAAGTATATGCTTGGGCATAGTTTTCATCAAATCAGGATCAATTATAGATGCCTTTGCAACAATTAGGTTTGAACGAAGTGACTTTTTATCGTTGTTTTTTGTATTTGTAAGCACTGCAAAGCCGTTGCCCTCTGTTCCTGTTCCGCATGTAGTAGGCACAGCAATCAAGGGAAGTGCTGTTTCGCCTGTTTTTACGCCATATATGTAGTCAAACACATCACCGTCGTTCAGTGCCATATAAGCTGCCGCCTTTGCGCAGTCGATAATGCTTCCGCCGCCCAGTGCAACAACTATGTCACAGCCGTTTTCCTTAATCACTTCAACAGCCTCATACATAGTCAAATCTGTCGGGTTCTGGTCAACCTTATCAAAAACTACACTCTCAACACCTGCTGAAGCAAGAAGCTTAACCGATTTATCCAAAAGACCGGATTTTTTTGTTGAGTTTCTGCCTGTAACAATTATTGCTTTTTTGCCGTACTTTGCTGTAAGCTTACCAAGTTCTTCTATCTTGCCCTGTCCGAAAATAAGATTAACGGGCAGGTTATAATTAAAATTAAAATTCATATCTAATCCTCCTAAAGTCAACACAATAAAACCGTGGTATTTCATACCACACCGACTTCCTTATAAAAAAAGGAAGCTAAAAATTTTTAATAATAAGAAAACGAAGTTTTCTATATAAAGTTCTTTGCTTATTTCTTTCATAGAAAGAAGCAGGGTTTGGGACAGTGTCCCAAAAGTCTTTTAGTCTTTTATTCTTTTTCCTTTATCATCTTGAACATCTGTACTCTGTTTTTAATCCCGAGTTTTCGGTATATATTCAGGATATGTTTTTTCAGTGTGTTTACGCTGATGGAAAGACTGTCGCATATAGCGTTGTTGTCCATGCCCTCCATAAGCATTTTCAAAATCATATGCTCCTGTTTTGTAAGTGCGAATTTATCGCTTGCTTTACTGACTGTTAGCTTTTCATGTGTAATATCATAATTATCTCTATCCCACGAAAGCCTCAATGATAAATGATTTTTCAGCATATCCATGAGAAAAATATCATCATAATCAAAGTTGCCCTTGCCTACGGTTCTGTAAAACGTAAGCATACCCATGAGTTCCTTATTAAAACTCAGTACAATATGCAGCGTATAGTGCCAGTTATTTGGTCTGCATACATTATTATAAAACTTGCTGTTTACCGCCTTTTCCTCAGGCTCTATATCCGTACCTCTGAATACGATGCTTTTGCCCTTAAAAACGTTGTCTATGTCCCTGTTGCTCTTTTCATAAAGCTCAGATAAATCCTCATTGCAATTATACATTGCAGGATTAATAAGCTTTTTTTCTTCATCACCAGAGGCGACATAAAAATCTGCACTGTCAAAGTCCAGCACCATTTTCATGTCCTCAAGGAAGCCTTCACGCATTTTATAGCCGTCCTCAACAGCATATATCTTATAAATAATGCTGTTTACCACTACCCAGTCATTTGTTTCAATTGTTTTCATATTATGCACCAACTTTCTGTCATTGTAGTTGTCCAAAACATTTTGGACAGCAATTGCGTCATTAAAATTATGTATGTATTTATAATAGTTTTTTCCCGATAAAAACACAAGAGTATAATTACAAAATATTATATTTTTTTAAAATAAGTATTCAAAAAGCCCTCCGGAATACCTTTATTAAAGTGCATCCGATGGGCATATATACAAGTTATTTTATGTTTTTACATGCATTTGCAAAAGTATTAAGTATCTTCATAGAATTATCATCTGTTTTATATGAAAATTCCGGATGCCACTGCAATGCCCAAAGATATTTTTTATCCGGTGAATAAACGGCCTCAATAAGTCCGTCCTCCGATACAGCCATCGCTTCAAGTCCGTCACCGAGCTTTTTAATTGCCTGATGATGATAGCTGTTGACGCCAATTTCCTTTTTATCAAGTAATCCATAAAGCGGAGTGTTTGCCACTACTGAAACACTATGCTGTATTCTATCATAGGGCGGTGCCATATGATGCTCAACATTACTTTTCCTTTCACTGTCCAAATCCTGATAAAGTGTTCCGCCCATAAAGGCATTTATTATTTGTATACCCCTGCATATCCCCAAAACAGGCTTATCCTCTGCCATCGCCGTTTTAAAAATCATGCTTTCAAGTGTATCCCTGTCATCATTTGGAACACCGCACTTTTTTGATGCCTTCTCGCCGTATACCTTTGGGTTTACGTCGTGACCGCCTGTGAAAAGCCAACCGTCAAAAAAGTCATTTATCTGCTTAAACTCTTCTTCATCCAAATGAAGCGGAAGCATAACAGGTATCGCTCCTGCTGCCTTCAATGAGTCAAAATACCCTTGAAGCATCCAAATACTGTCCTTTTCATCATCATAAAGCGGAATAACACCGATTACAGCCTTTGTTTCTTTTATCATATCTCTACCTCTTATGTATAATTTTATGTCCTGTAATAAAAATTCTATAATCTGCATTATATTATATAATTCCGAACAAAACAACAGAATTAAGCCAAAAAAACAAGTATAAAAAACAGCATATAAAAGATATGCTGTCAGTAATTTCGTATATTTATTTTAAGTATTGTATTCACCCTGTCTTATAAACTTTACTTCGCTCACACCGTCTATACTCCTTAGAAGGCTTTCAAGCTTGATGCTTTTGTCATTATTCATTATGTTCTCAGACAGTTCAAATATGTACTCAACACCCTCACTGCTTGCCCATTTTGTATTAAGCTTTAAATTTTCAAAATCTATATTTAATACAACGTCCTCTATTGACTGCATACTCTCTTGGCTTCCATTTTCAGCAAGAATATAAAGAATATAGCTGTCCTTATTCTTTGAGTATTCCCTGGCACTCTCCAAAATGGCTGCAAATACAAATATAACCAAAGAGCCTATAACCGCAACTGTGTACTGCCTGACACCACAGCATATTCCAATTGCAATGCTCCAAAGAATATATGCCGTATTTCCGGTGTCATTATCACTCTGATTAACACGAAGCATCGAAAATATGCCAAGCGCTGCCAGTGAAATTCCAATGCCGCCTCCCACCACGTTTATAACCAAAGCCGTTATAAGGACTAGCATTGCTAAATATTTATTAAATTTGGCACTGTACTGTGCACCCGAGTGAGACATGCTGTATGACACATAGACCATTATACTCAATATCAGCGCAACTATAAAATTCAACAGAACATCTCTAAGAGACAGTGCTGCTGTATCAGCAGAAAACAGGTTAATTAATGTATTATTCATAGCAGTACACATCCTCCTTACTGCTAATTTTAATCCAAATAATACCAACAATCCACCGAAAATTTGCGACAAATACTCTCTAAAATCCGTATATTTTCACAGTTTTTTAAATTTCAAGCCACTTCTTTATATCTTCAATTCTATCCCTTGCATCCCCACGTCCAAGGTCATACATTTCCCAAATTTTGGCAAGATTCCTTTCCGTTCTGGAAATGCCAACCTCCCTTGACGGTCTGAGTACAAGTATTCTGCCCTCATCCTCCATCTGATTTACATAGTTAAGGTTATCAATATATCGTATATGCCTTGTTATAAGTGCATCAGCAAAATTAGGGTATTCTCTGTATTTCCTCCTTGAGAAATTCGGATTATTCGGTTTTGGTACATAACCCTTAACTTTTGTAAGAACAACTATAACTCTGTCATAGCCTAATTCCATGAACTTTTTAAGCGGTACAGAATCACATATACTGCCGTCAAGCAGCTTCATGCCGTCGGTTTGAACTATCTGTGATAAAAATGGCATTGATGCAGAAGCTCTTATAACATCAATCTTTTCAAACAAATCATCAATTTTAATGTACTCTGCCTTTCCCGTCTCCACATTTGAGCATACGGCATAAAAATCAGAATTTGATTTTTTGAAAGCTTCATTGTCGTACGGGTCGAGCTTTTCGGGTATTTCATGGTAGCAAAACTCTGTATCAACCAAATTTCCCGTTTTAAGCAGCGACCTAAAACTCATATATCTACTGTCGCCGCGATATTTAAGTGTATACCTAATGCTTCTCTGCTTCTGCTCAGACACATATGAACAGCCGTGAATAGTACCTGCTGATGTGCCAATAACACCGTCAACCTTAATTCCTTTATCTAAAAAAGCATCCAATACTCCGGCGGTATACATGCCTCTCATGGCACCGCCTTCAAGAACAAGTCCTGTTTTCATATCACATTACTCCAATCAAATATATAAAAAGTTTAAATTTATCATTTGTATAATAAATAAGAATACACTCTTTTGTATAAATATATAAACACGCTCTAGTTCCCTTTCTTAGAAACTTTTGCATTCGCTTCATACGATATTAGCTTTTCATAAATATTTTTAATTTCATCCTGATTTTCAAAAAACACTTTACATATTGAGGGGTCAAAATGTGTGCCCTCCTCTTGCTTTATCATATTAATGCTTTGATCATGAGAATAAGCGTCTTTATATACTCTCTTTGTTCTTAATGCATCATAAACATCAACAATAGCCATTATTCTAGCTGAAAGGGGAATATCTTCACCAGATAATCCTTCTGGATAACCAGTCCCATCCCACTTTTCATGATGAGATTTCGCAATATTTATTGCCATACTCAGGAATTTGTTGCTTGGATATTTTTCTTGAACCTCATGTATGGTATCTGCTCCAATTATTGTATGATTTTTCATGATAGCAAACTCTTCTTCTGTGAGTTTTCCCGGTTTAAGCAGCACTTTATCAGGTATACCAACTTTTCCAATATCATGCAATTGACTGGCTTTAAATATAGTTTCAATATATTCCTTCGTAACATAATCAGAATATCCTGATTCATTGCTTAACTTATATGCAATAAATTTGCATAAGTATCCAACTCTTTCAATGTGCTTGTCAGAATAATCATCACGTGATTCCGATAACTTAACCAAAGCAAAAATCATAGCTATTTGTTCATCATATATTTCTTTTTCATTATCTATATTTTTTTTATGCTCTTCATAGCTCTCTTCAGAAAAATATCCAATAACAAATGCTATTGCTGCATAGAAAAAAATTCTAATAATACCGTTGAAATGGCTCTGCATTATAATTCTATTTGGCAATTCTATCATAGGTACTAAAAATCCTATTATCAATCCAGTAATCACTGCATGGATAACACCTTGTATTTTACCATTGGTTGATGACGCTAAAGCTATTGGAATGTACGCTACGTTTGTATATACATTATATGTTCCTCCTGAAATAACTACTATAATTGCTGCTAAGACAGAAAGAACGTACGCTATAAATAAAAACTTTTTTCTTTTAAGAGTAGAATTATTATCAAATTGCATAAATTTGCTCCTTAAAAATTAAGAACTAAGGATATCGATTATCACTTCTTTGCAGTCATCGTTATCGGCAACTTACATATATATCACCTTACTTGTTAACTTGTTCTTGATTTCCTTGTCCTTTCTATAAATATAAATTTTATCAATTATATCATACTTATCCTCAAATTTATATTATATATTTTAATTAGGCTCTTCTATCTTATTTTTATGAATTAAAAAAGCCATGATTTCATTTCTGAAATCACAGCAAAATTTTACAAATAAATTATTATTTCGTTCCATCATCTGTAATTGCCGAGAAGCTCATAAATATAACGTTGTCTCCAAAGAGCAAATTATAATGAAGTTTTCCCACCGTGCATGTGCAGGATGTTGTACTTTCAATACAGTCTCCTATTTTTTTTGTTGCAGCAGCACTATCAGCATCACTGATATTATCATTTAATCCCTCAATTAGGGACTTTAAAAAGCCTGTTTCCAGTGCAAAGTAATGCACCTCGACTGTTCCGTTGTTATAATAAGCACGAGGCAATGAAACAGAAATATATTTTATTCTGTGGGAAACTTTATCCTCTTTTATAATTACAGAACTGCTTCCCCAACATCCAATATATGTATTTCCGTCATCAAATCCGTCATCCATTAATATGAAATTAGTCATTAAAGGAAGATCCATTTTTTTCTCCTGAATAACCTCATTCATTATAGAAACAAAATTCAAGACTGAGTCAGTTGAAAACTCATCAGAAAGAAGATTTGTATGCACAGGCTTTGCAAACGCCGCACAGCTGAACAACATTGAAATTACCAAAGAACATGCTATTGCTCTTAATATCTTTTTCATAATTTACTCCCTAATTATTTAGTTCCGTCATCTACAATTGCCGTATAATTCATTACCATAACATTATCGCCAAATAACCACTCATAGTGCAATTTCCCTGCAGAGCATGAACATGATGTTTTACTATTAAAACCGTCTTTTAATTGTTTGTATGCAGCTTTAATTTCAGCATCACTTATATTATCGTTTGACCCATAAATTATGCCGCACACTAAACCTAATTCACCAAAATAATAACAGCCTTCAATTGTACCTTCTTCAGTATAGTACGAACTTGGTAAAGAAATAGAAATATACTTAATTTTTTCTGTTTCTGCATCCTCTTTAATAATTACAGTACTGCTGCCCCAACTGCCAAGGTATGTATTCTCAGAGTCTGAACCATTATCAATTAAATTTAAATCTGATATAAATGGCAAATCTATATTTTTCTGTTGAATACCCGCATTTACTAAAAGTACAAAATTTGCAGCTGTGTCCCATTTGTAAGCATATGAATCCGGAAAAAGGCTTGTATGAACCGGCTTTGCAAACGCCACACAGTTTAACAACATTGAAATTACTAAAGAACATGCTAAAACTTTTAATACTTTCTTCATAATTTTCCCCCTTAGTTTTTTTAATTTTAGTTAATTAATATAACATACTAAAAAGGGAATATTTTTATAATCATTTTTATTGTCGAATAAAAAAACCATGATTTCAAAACAGAAATCATGGAAAGTTTTTTTATTATTTAAAATACTTTGTAAGCATTTCCATGTATTTGTCATGTGATGCCTCAAAGGCAAATGTGCAGTTATTCTTAGATGTAACGGCACGTCTGTCAATTATTGTTCTGCCCTCGGCAATACCTGAGAGTGCAACCCTTACCGAACACTCTTCGCTTTTTGTGATAACCGAACGGTCAATTGCCGCACATACCGCAAGTGAGTCATGCACAGGTGTTCTGTCCAAATCACATCCCACAACGGCACTGTCATACTCTGTTCTCTGCTCGATTATTTTTGCTGTAAATTCACCTGCAAACGTGCCTAAACTTTTAAGCTTTTTTGCATCCTCAAGTGTAAGCGATGCCGAATGGGTTGAGTCCAGTGTAACAAGAAGTGTTGGAACCGATGCATTAAGTGCAATCTGAGCGGCTTCGGGGTCATGCCAGATATTTGCCTCAGCACACTCGCTTACATTACCTAACATATCTGTCCCGCCCATTATAATAAGCTCTTCTATGTTTTCTGCAATTGAGGGTACCGCAGAAAGTGCCAGCCCAAGGTTTGTCATAGGTGCAACTGTAATAACTGTAACCTTTTCCTTTGCATTTTTGAGGTAATTTATATAAAATGAAACAGCGTCCATTTCTTCTGCTTTTTTATCTGTTGGATTTTCCAGTCCTTCCAGCGTTTTATAGTGTATCCTAACTTCCTTACCATTTTTAATAATCGGCTGAAGCTCCTGTTTTTCAGCACGCTCAAGGTACTTCGCAATTGCCGACGGAGCCCCTTTATAAACAGGCGTATTCTTACCCATTGCCGTAACAAGTCTCAGAGTATTCTCAGTGGTTTCCTCGACCGAAAGATTACCCCATACACAGCAAATTGCAACTACATCAAGTTCTTCTGCCTGAAGTGCCACCATGATTGCAACAGCATCATCCGAACCTGTATCAACATCAAGTATTACTTTTTTAGCCATTTTGTCCTCCGTTTACATCTCTATCATTTTTCGTGCCACAATGCCCTTATCAAATGGGTGCCTTATCTTCTTTACCTCGGAAATATAATCAGCCATTGCCAACAGCTTATCCGATGGATTTCTCCCTGTAAGAACATACTCAATAGTACCCCTTAGCTTATTTATATTATAAATAATATCCTCCTCACTAACCAGTCCATTATTTATTGCCGGTATAATTTCGTCAAGCACTACCATATCATAACCGCTTTGCATATTACGAAATTCTTCAAGTCTGTCTGAGTATACTCTTTTTAGCCATTTTTTTTCATCATCAGTCATAGACTTAAAGAACTTGACCTCTGGTGGGTTTTCTATAATATCTATTCCCGGCACATTTCTAAGCACAGTAAGCTCACCGCTTTTATCATCTTTTAAAAAACTTGTAAAAAGCACCTTTCCTCCATTGCCTGCACATCTTACTGCAAGGCCGACGGCAGCAGTTGTTTTCCCTTTACCATCTCCGCAATAAATATGAATAAGTCCTCTTTCCAATGAAAATTCATCTCCTATTCACAAAACAGCCTCAACATAGCCTTTTCCTTGGTGCAAAGGCACACACTGTATCCGTTCATAAAAGGTATAATTTCAAAACATATGCCTTTCATGCCCATATTTCCATTCTCGTCTATAACCGAAAAGTCCCTGTATTCATCGGTTATTCCCTGACCTGTATATTTAACATAGCTTTCCTTAGCCGTCCAGACGTCAAAAAAGCTGTTGAAATTGTCCTTTTTAAGGTATTCATATTCTGAATTATGAAAAAATCTGCCTGCAATTTTTTCAGCATTGCATGTCTTGAATTGCTGTATATCAATACCAAGCTCACTGAGTCCCAGTGCAAAAAGCACATAATTTCCGCTGTGCGATACTGAAAAGAAAATATCACTGCTTACAAAATACGGCTTTTTGTACTCTTGTCTTGCAATTTCCAGATTACCTGCCTGTATACCTTTTTCATTGGCATATTTCATGGCAAGCTCCTTTAGTTTTACATCGGTATCTTTAACTGTATCTGATGTGAATGCCGTTACCGACACTTCATTTGCTCTCACTCAAAGCCTCTCTCCTTCATGTAAGTTAATACATCCTTCACCTGATGAAGCTTCCACACATCCCTTACAGGGATTGACATGTCAAACCGTTCTTCAAACGCGCAGACTATATTCATTATATCAAAAGAGTTAAGTCCCAAGTCCTCCTGAAAATCTGTCTCTAAAGCAAGATTGCTTTTACCTGTTACTTCATATACTATTTCCTTAATTGTATCAAACATATGTAATCTCCTTATTACAACAAATTGCGTTTTATCTTATGTACCGATGTTTTGTCAAACTCGGTTTCCTGTATATTTATCATTTGTATCTGCTTATAAAACGGAAGTGTTTTATTCATTTCACTTACAAACTCCTGAAGCTTCTCCAAAATCTCATATCTGCTCATATTCTCTGTGAGCATGGGATCAGGATATACTGTCGCAGCAATTTTAACGTCATCCATTGAGCCGCCGCTTGGTGTCCCATGTATCATAACCTCTTTTACAAGGGGCATTTCCTTAAACCTCTGCTCCATCTCCTCAACAGCAATCTTCTTGCCGTTTTTCATTACTATAAGGTTTTTCTTTCGTCCAACAATATGAAGGTGTCCCTTCTTATCCATATAACCCAAATCGCCTGTCTTGAACCAGCCGTCATCAAATGCTTCCTTTGTAAGCTCTTCAGCCTTATAATATCCATTCATAAGGCAATTGCCCTTAACGTATATCTCATCGTCAACAATTTTAACCTCATTGCCCGGAAGAAGAACCCCTACAGAATCAAGAGAAAAATCGTCGCTTTCGTTGCATGTTATACTGGGTGAGCATTCGGTAGCACCATAACCCTGAAGAACCACTACGCCAAAGTGCAGCATATCCTCTGCAATTGTCTTAGAGAGGTAAGCTCCACCTGAAAGTATTGTGTCAAGTTCCTCAAATGCTGTGCCCTTAATACACTTTTTAACTTCAGAGCCTATAAGACTGCCATACTTGTGAACCAGTCTTTCAAAGCCCATTCGCTTGATAACATAGTCCTTTTTCTCTGCCTTTTCTATAAAGCCCCAATAGCTCTTATGTATTACCTCAATAATAAGAGGCACGGCAATGAGAAGATTAGGCTTAAAATTTGCAAGCTCCTGTGTAAGCCTTCTTAAATCACAGCTGATGCAGACATTAAGCCCCCTCATTATGGCACAAAGTATTCCGCAGGTTAAGCCATATGTATGATAAAGCGGAAGTGAGTTAAATACCTTTTCCCTTGAATCAAGCAAAGTAAGAGAGCCTGCGGCATTTGAAAGAATAGAGCGGTTTGAAAGCATAACTGGCTTTGCCATGCTCGTTGTTCCCGATGTATACACGATTGAAACTGTCTGCTCGGTATCGGGTGTATATTCTGCTATTTTTTTCTTTGCTTCGTCACTGTCACCGTCACGGCAGAAATCAGAATAATTTACTCCGATATTATTGTGCTCGTTTCCGAATTCAATAAGCATTTTTATGTTCAAATCTGCACATATATCCTTAAGCAGAACCGCCATTGACGGTGAAGCAAGCACGATTTCGACATCTGCTCTTTCAAGCATTTTTTTGATTATGTCATCAGAATGATCAATATCTATACAAACAGAAACACCGCCGCTTACTGCAATTCCGAAATATGCCGTAAGCCACTCATAGGAGTTCTCGCTAATAATGGCAGTATTTTTCCCCGCAAGTCCGCTGTTAAAGAGCGCTCCGGCAAAGCGGAAAGAGTCCTCCTTTAACTCAGTATAGGTTTTTTCAAACTTTTCTTTTCCTTTTTTATAATAGGTTATAGCTGTTTTATCTGAATATTTCTTAAAAAGATCTTCAAGCATCTCCTTAAAATTTGCGTAATAGTGTGTTTGTCTTGCTGTATCCTTCTTCATAACATTTCCCCCTGTTTCCGTATTATATGAACTTACTTGCTGCTTACAACAGGACTTTTGAATGTCCACTCCAGCTGTTTCCTTAAAACGTCATAATTATTTAGAATGTTTAGGAATGTATCTACAATTTCGGGCTCAAACTGCGTTCCTCTGCAACTTTTAAGCTCTGCAACTGCCTCCTCATAATGCAGTGAATCTCTGTAAGTTCGTTTTGATGTCATTGCGTCAAAAGTATCCGCAACGCTTATTATTTTGGCCTCTTCAGGTATTTGGCTGCCTATCAGACCATTAGGATACCCTTTGCCGTCAATTCTTTCATGATGGCACTCAATTATATCAAGTATTCCTTCTAAAGATGACATAGATGACAGCAGTCTTTTACCCATTACAGGATGTGTTTTAACCTTCTCATACTCTTCTTCAGAAAGCAGTCCCGGTTTTTGCAGTATACTGTCAGGTATTGCTACCTTTCCTATGTCGTGGAAAAGTCCTGCAACCTTTACCCTCTCAATAAAATCGTCAGGTTTTCCCATTGCCTTGGCAATTTCAACTGCATATGCCGACACTCTGTCAGAATGACCTCTTGTATAAATATCCTTTGCATCAACCATCTGACGGATGGTATTTATTGTTTCTGTATAGTTCTTATGTACAGAATCATACATTTTTTCCAGTTCCCTATTCCTTATATTAAGGATTTCTTTAAGAATAAGGTTTTTCAGTACTGCCACTGCCTGCTCCACATATACCTCAAAAAGCTGAACAGTTTCTTTATCCACTTTATCGGCTTCCGCAATAATAGCACCAAAGGCTTCTTCATTATTACCCCTCAGCAGAGCAAAAATCTTGCCTCCGAACAGATGCACCGATTTTTCATTATCCAGACCGTTGATAAAGCCCATGACCTTATCATCCCATAACATAAACTTGTACTTTCCTATACCCTTGTAGCTTTGTATACCTTCATTGTTCAGCAAATTATCATCTGCAAAATAAGAAAAATCAAGATATATACAACAGTCCTCACATCCGAGTATTCTGCCGCACTGCTCAAGAAATGTATCGGTCAAAGAGTTTATGTCTGTACTGATATTCAGCTGAGTTACATAATCCAATATATTGTGCAGTCCCTTTTCATAGCTCTTTATTGTGCGCATATGCTTTATGGACTTTACACAAGATTCAACAAGCAGCTCCAGTTCATCAAAACGGTCGCTTTTCTCGTAATACCCCTGAATATCGAGCTCACGTATTGTTTTGATAGGAGGAGCCATGCTTTTATGTCCGGTAAGAAGAACAATGAATATTTCCGAATTAAATTCTCGTATCTGCCTTACAACCTCATCACCATTAATGGGATGCATCAAAAAGTCAAGAAGCAATATATCATATTGCTCATTACGGATTCTCTCGATTGCCTTAATCGGATCATTTTCGGTACCGACATTAAAACCGACAGAACTGAAATACGATTGCAGCGTGACGGTCATTATTGCATCATCATCAAGCGTTAGTATTGAAATATTGTTGTTTTTCTCTACTATCCTATTCTTCCGCAACTTTCATCAACCTCCCATCTATAGTATACATAACTTTTTTTAGCGGTAGTGTTATGCTCATTATCGTTCCACCCTCGGGGTTGTCCTCAAAGGACATATACCCGTCAAACTTCGCCTTGATAACCGTATTTGAAATGAAAACTCCAAGTCCTGTGCCCTTTGTTCCCTTGCTTGTTACCATTTGACGGAAAAGATTCTTTTTTGTTGTATCCGATATTCCCATACCGAAGTCTCTTACCTTTATCACCAGATTTTCATTATTTATAAGCGTATCTACAAATATATCATGCCTGCTGTTTTTAAGCTGAGCATCTATAGAATTAACAACAGGGTTTGTTATTACCTGAACCATACTGTTAATATCACCGTAAATGCACATTTCCTCTGAACTTATTTTTTCATCAATTATCAGGCTGCATCCGCTGTTTAACAGCTCATGCCTTAATAACAGCATTACTCTTTTCAGTGTATCATCAAGGGAAAACCAAGTGTCATTGGACATATTCATGTTCTGAGCCTGTCCCTTAACCGCCTGAATAATATCAGACATATATGCCCCGGCCTCTTTTATTCTGTTGAGCCATTGTTCAGTCTCAGAGAATATCTCCATATAATCCTCCGGCTTAACATCATCATCTCCAACGCTTTCCCTGCATTCCTCCACCAGTCTTTCAACAGCAGCAACGCTTCCCGAAATACTCATTATCGGAGTTTTAAGGTTATGTGCTATGCCTCCGACCATTTGACCAAGAAAGGCAAGCCTTTCGTTTTCCACCATCTTAACCTGGTTTTCCTGCATCTTCTGCATGTCGACCTTCATTTGGGTAACATCCTTGAAAATAGCCATATATCCGCCGATTTTATTCTCCATTATAAGAGGAGTAATCTCAACCATATAATATTTAATTTCTGTCTCACCGTTATTGACTTTGCTTAATGACTGTTCATAGGTTATTCTTGAATGACTGTTTTTGCAGGAGCCAATGGCGGAAATAAGATTAAATAGTGCCGTTTTATTTAACACATCATCATCACTTATGCTTTTTCTGATTGAATTGCCTTCTTTTATGTTATGGTCATCCCCAAGCATCTGAGCAAAACGCTGATTATACTGAATAACAACACCATACTGATTCGTTACCAAATAGCCGTCGGCAAGCCACTCAATAAGCTGCTGCATAGCCATTGGACGAATGTCAAAAAGATGCATTCTGTATATTACAAAGCCGTGGCACATAATTGTAATCATAAAGCTAAGAGGAGTAAGTACAATTCCGTAATTTGCACCGGCAATAAGAACAATTATGTTAACCACACTTGGCGCTATTCCGCCTATAATAAGAAGCACTGTCCGCCGCATTTGTGTCTTTTTTCTTGTGTTAAGCGCCTGTTTTATCAGCAAAGCAAGTGCCCATACAACACATACATATGTATAAACCGAATGCACATAAAAATATGGGCCGAAAACAATCTTTGAACTATCAAGTGAAAACACATTGTAGTACAGGTGGTGAAGCGGGTTTGTCCAAACCATAAATGATGAAAGAAGTGCACCGGTAAACAGCCACGGCCACCACTTAGGCGCTCCGTTCTTATAAACATTGGTATAGCATATTGAAAACAGAAGCAGACATGCCACAATCATTACTCCGCTGCAGGTAGTAATTGAGTCCAGAATGTATAATACAAAATCATTCTGGGGATCTGTCTTGCCCATAAACAATATCGCAGTCATCCAAATTATAAGAAGTACTGCCACTGTCAGAAAGCATTTTTGAATTGTCATAAGCTTTTTGCCTTTAACAAGCCAAATAACAAAAATTGCAAGCAATACCATCGACATAAGCAGAAGCACTCTTAAAATTTCTGGAATCACCATAGCATGTCACCTCCTCTCACATAATAAACATTTTAAGCAGGCAGGAAGGTTTAGGCAGCTTCCATTCAAAGCCCAGTTTTTTCAGTCTCTCCTGTGTAAAATTGCAGACAGGAACAGCATTCTGGGGAACAAGCACATATCTTTCGTACTCACTCAAAAGCAGTGATAATCTTGCACCGTATCCATCTGAAGTCTTTTGCCTTATATGCCTTTCAAAGGTAAGTCTGTCTGTTTCTTCTTCATTTATATTTAAATCCGTAAGTATATCCCTGACCGCCAATGTATGAGGGTTAAAAAGGTGAAAAACCGTTCCGCTCTGCTCATTCATAAGCATAACAGCAGCCTTTGCACACTCATCAACCGCAGTCATTTCCATCTGCATATTGTTAAGCTCAGACGCAATCTTATCAAGACACGACATCCCGCGGACTAATCCCCAAAAAGCATTGTTTTCTGGATTCTTCTGGAACACACCGTCTGTGCTTCTGCCCACAAGTCTGCCAAGTCTCATAATTATAGTTTTCAGTCCATCCTTATTTGCATCTCTTACTACTTTTTCGGCTTCAAACTTTCCTCTCAAATAAATATTGTCTTTATAATTCTGACCCAAATCGAAATCTTTTTCTGTAAAATCATAGCGTTTATGAGGCTCGTTTATTATATACTCTGCACCGATGCTTACGGTTGAAATATACACAAATTCAGTATTTAAAGCCTTTGCAAGCTCCGTTGCGTTTCTTGTTCCGTCTACATTTATTTTAAGCGGCGTATCATCTGCACAATAATGTCTTACATCTGCCGCAGAATGTATTATAACACCGACTTCATTATTAAACACATTTTTAAGCTCTTCACCCATACCGAGGTCTTTCTCCAGCAAATTCCCCCTTACTGCACAAATCCTGTTTTTGCATACAGACAGCCAGCCGTTTCCGAAATACCACGTAAGTACATCGTAGAGTCTTGTTTCTTCTCCCCTTACAAGGCAGTAAACCTTAGGAGTTCCTGACTCTATCAGTTCCTTTACAATGTGCGCACCGAAAAAACCTGTTGCACCTGTAACAAATACCGCTTTGCGCTCATTGGTGCTTTCAGGCTGCCTTTTCTCTGCCTTAGGTTCGACAATTTGTGCTGTATCTGCAAGTCCCAGAAGTTTCTTCTGTCCATTTAAAGTAGGATTTGCATAAAGGTCAGCAAGTGAAATATGTATATCCTTATTGAAATACTCACTCAAAAGAGTCAGCGCGCCGAAGGATGTTCCGCCAAGTTCAAAGAAGGATACATCTTCGGGTACATCTTTTCGTGAAAGCACTTCCTGCCAAATGCCCCTTATGTCCTCCATAGTTACCTTTTGTTCTTTCGCTTCCTCTTTTAGTTCCTCCTTCGGTTCCTCTTTTGGTTCTGCTTTAATTTCCTCTTTAGGTTCTTCCTTTGTTTCCTCTTTTACAGCTGGCATATCCCCATTTTTTCTTATTAATTCCGCAGTTTTTTCAAGGGATTTCAAATCTGTCTTTCCGGATGCTGTTTTGGGGAATTCCTGTAGCTCATTAATTACAGAAGGCACCATATATAAAGGAAGCTCACCCTTAAGGTACTCCCTTAGTTCATGAATATCAACATGAGCACCGTCACCGGCAGTGCCAAAAGGTACTACGAAGCCATAAAGCAGCATTATTCCGTTATCCTTGACAACAACGGTTGCCGCCTGTGAAACCAGCTTTGAGTCAAGCATCTTCTTTGTTATTTCTCCAAGTTCAATCCTCTGACCGTTAAGCTTTATCTGATGGTCACTTCGTCCGCAGAAGTCAATCCTTCCATCGGCAAGCTGTCGGACAATATCTCCGCTTTTATACATTCTCTGCCCTTTAAAGAATGGGTCAGGCAAATACCTTTGTGCTGTTAAGTCCTCTCTGCCCACATACCCCTTCGATACGCAATCTCCTGAGAAATAAAGCTCACCCCTTGCACCTGGCATTACAGTACGAAGTTTTTCATCCAGAATATAACCGCGGCTGTTAGGAAATATTTTTCCTACCGTTATTTTATCCACATTGGTTACATCATCATATGAAGCATAGACAGTAACCTCCGTTGGTCCGTAGAGATTTAGTATTCTTCCGCAGTTAGCCTCTCTAAGCTTTTCAAGAAGCTGTTCGGGAAGCGTTTCTCCGCACATCATTGCTATCGGAACATTTTTGATTGCATTGAAAAAGTCCTTGTTTTGAATAAACAATTGTGCTCTTGTTGGTGTAAACTCAATTATTCCGGTCTTAAATTTTCTCATAAGCTCGGCAGCTCTCCAAGGAAGAAGCATTTCTTCCTCATCACCCATTATAATGTACTTCCCAAGCGCAAGTGTAATAAGCGTCTCAGTAACGAAAATGTCGAATATTGAGTTTGCCATGCACAAAAATCCGCCTTCAACCGTTGAAAAATCATTACGCAGTTTACCGAACAGATTTGATATTGAGCGATGCCTTAACATTACGCCCTTAGGCTGTCCTGTTGAACCAGAGGTGAAAAGTACAAAGCATGTATCCTCTCCGCTTCTTCCCTCAATCATCTCAAACGGCTGTGAACCCTCTTGGGCAGTCTCTCTTATTGACAGGAATTTACCTGAAAGCTTCCCGGTCTTTTCAATCAATGTATCATCATCACAGAGAGTACGTTCTACATGACTTATCTCCATCATATAATTAAGTCTGTTTTCCGGATATGACGGAAGCATAGGAACATATGACGCTCCTGTTTTTAGTACAGCAATCATTGCAATAATAAGTTCAGGACCGCGTTTGCACAGTACCCCAATGTTTTCATCCCTTCTAACACCATCCCCGACAAGCCTTGAGGCTATCCTGTCGGAGCTCTCCTTCACTTCTTTGAAGGTTGTGATTTCACCGTGGAATATAATAGCCGCATCATCAGGATAAAGTTCGGCTGCCATATCGATATGTCTGTCAATTGGCAAATCAATAAAAGATGCACTCAAAGCATTAGGTGCATCAATAAGTCTAAAGCGATCTGTCGGTGAAATTGCCTGACAGTCGCCTATCTTTTTATTTTCATCGGACAAAATATCCGAAACAATTGCTTTTATACTGCGTTCAAACATCTGAGCAGTTGACCTGTCAAAAAGTGATGATCCATATTCAAGCCTTAATGCATAGCTGTTGTTTTCAAAAAATACCTCAAGATTAAGTTCTGTCTTGGCACTTTCGGAAGGCACATCAGCCTGTTTAACTTTAAAACCGCCGAATGAGGCATTATCTGTAACAACGGGACGCATTGACATAATTGCGTTATAAAGCTGTCCCTCATGTCCGTTTTCCTTTGCAATTTCAACAAGTTTTTCAAGCGGAATATCGGGATTATCAAGAAGTCCTATCACGCTTTCCTTTGTTTTTGCCATATAATCGGCAAAGGTCATATCCTCATTTGGATTTAAGCGAAGAGGAAGTGTATTGACAAACAGTCCTGCAACATCATTAAGTGCTTCATCACACCTGTTGGATACAGGTATACCTATCAAAAGCTCATTACTTCCCGAAAGCTTAGATAAAAATACTCCGAATGCACCTGCAAAAAGCATGTTTACAGTCAAATCATGGACTTTTGCAAACTCTTTTATCTGACTGCTTTCCTTTTCACCCAATCTAAGCACACACTGAGCACCCTTATAATCAAACTGTGCTGTTCTCATTCTGTCAGTCGGATAATCGGGAAGTTCGGGAGTATTCTTAAGTTCTTCGTTCCAGTATTCAAGCTGTCCTTTTTCAATGCTTTCGCTGTTTTGAGAGCGCCAAAGTGCATAGTCAATATAGTTCAGCTGCTCTTCGCCAATGCTTTCACCTGCATAAAGCCTGCTTAAACTCTCAATCATCATCGATGCAGTTGTTGCATCTCCGACAATATGGTGCATATCCATTAGTATCGTTGTTTCGCCGTCTGCCTCATAAACACCAATTCTCATAAGAGGCGCCTTTGACAAATCAAAAGGTCTTACAAAAGCCTTTACCGCATCTGAAAAAGGCGTACCCTCATAGCGTTCAAGCTTAATTGACGTATCTTCATTTATTTTCTGACAAATTTCGCCGTTATGGTTAAAAAAAGAAAGCTTTAAAACTGTTTCTCCGGCAACAAGCGCCCTTGCGGCAGCTTCAAGTTTTGCATAATCAATGACACCCTCGCTCTTAAATCCGCAGGGCATGTTATATGTACAAATATTCGGTGACATAAGTGTTTCATAGTATATGCCGAACTGTGTTTTCGTAACAGGATAAAAATCTCTTAACGGAGCCTTTTCTATTCTTTTCTGAGCACTGCTTACATTGGTTGACAGACGCTTTGAAAGGCGCAGTGCATTTCTGAATGCGTAAATATCCGACACACGAAGTCTTACTCCGAACTCGGCTTCTATTTTTGCAAGTGCATCAAGAGCATTTAACGAATCCCCGCCATAACGGAAATAGTCGCTTGATACATCCATATCAGGCTTATGAAGCACTTCTTTAAATATATTAAGTATTATTTCAGCTGACTCACTGCTATCGAAGTCAGACTGAATTGTTAATGTATTGTCAATCCTTGGCAGTTTTTTATAATCAACCTTGCCGTTTTGCGTAAGCGGAATCTCATTCATGTATACAAACACTGACGGAATCATATATCCGGGCAGGTAAGAAGCCGCATAATCCATCAGCTCACCCTCGGATAAAGCCGTATCCGCCTCATAATATGCACCCAGATATTCGCTATCCTCATCTTTTTTGAGAACGACAGCCGCCTTTCTTATAAGCGGATGGTTCATAAGTGTGACTGCCACTTCGTCAATTTCTATTCTCTGACCTCTCAGCTTAATCTGACCGTCATTTCGTCCCCTGAGAAGTATATTTCCGTCATTTGTCCATGCAGCAATATCCCCTGAACGGTACAAACGCTCTCCGCTCTCAAAGGGACTTTGTATAAATGCCTTTTCAGTAAGCTCCGGGGCATTTCTATAGCCCCTTGAAACACAATCGCCGCCTATATAAAGCTCACCGTAAACGCCTATGGGAAGCGGCATAAGGTTTTTGTCCAGTATATACATACGGCAGTTCTGCATAGGTTTTCCTACACTTATTACCGGCTCATCATTAAGACAGCACATTGACACACCAACAGTTGTTTCCGACGGGCCGTACTGGTTTATTACCCTTGCATTAGAGTATTTTACAATACTGTTATACAGACTTACGGGAAACGCCTCTCCTCCGCAGAGTATAAATTCCAACCGTCCCAATGCCTTTTTGAATGCATTATTTCTCAAATATGCCTGTATTCTTGACGGTGTTGCCGAAACAAAGCCGACAGCATAGTTCTCGATTAACGCCGCCAGTTTTGCAGGATTTTCACCTTCGTCCTCCATCGGAAGCACTACTGTTCTGCCGTTAAGCATGGAAGCTATGCTTTCAATCAAAAATGCATCAAATGTAATATTGCACAGCGAAAGTACTGCTCCTGTACCGTACCAGTCCTTCATAGCCTGTGCAAAATTGATGATTGAATGCTGTTCAATCTCAACCCCCTTGGGCTTTCCCGTGCTTCCTGATGTGTATACCAAATAAGCCGTATCACTTAGCAGAGATTTATTCTCAAGCACACCTACGGCTATTCTTTGTGTATTCATTAAACCTTCTATATTAATTATAGTTGTATCATAATCATTATCAATATCATTGCCGCCAAAATATTTTTTGTCAGTGATTATTGCCGCAGCCTCTGCATCTGTCAATATCTCATTTAGTCTTGCTTTGGGCATACTTTCAGAGAGAATCACCCATGTCCTGCCCGAACGCACAACACCTGCCATTGCGGCATACAGTCCGAATGATCTGGGCAGCATTAGAGCAACAATAGCCTTGTCGGGTACTGTTTTATCTATCTGTTCTGCAATAAGCTCTGCCTTATTTTTAAGCTCTGTGTATGTATAGCGTACTCCGTCCTGAATAACGGCAACTCTTTTTGAATGCTTTTCATAAACAATATTAAGCATATCATTCAGATTGCCTTCAAAACGGTACTTATCTGTATTATTAAACTTAAAAAGCACTTTTTCCTTTTCAGCCTCACGTAAAAACAAAAGCTCTTTTATGGGCTTATCGGGATGAATAAGTACCTGCATAAGAATACTCATCAGGTAATGATGTATATTATCAATCTCACTCTCCGAAAAGAGCTGCGTAAGAAAATCATAGCTTACCGAAAAGCGTTTTTCATCAAGCATATTATTCAAATGAATGCACAAATGCTCTGCCTGATATCCTGAATAGTGCCATTGTCCCGAAAATGATACAAGTGTATCCCTATTTTGGTAAGCATGCGAACTGTGGAAGTTGATAACCATATTATATAGGCGGTCAATATCAGGGTTTTGTTTTTTGCATTCATCGGATATTTCGTCAAATCTAAGCCGCTGATGGCGCAGAAGCTCCATCCATTCATCCGCCAAGTATTCCGTATATTCCTCAAAGGTCATGTTTTCATCAAGCACACTTAAAAAAGGAAGAGTACTTACAAACATACCTGTCGTTTTCCTTGCAGTTATATTACTGCGGTTATGTACAGGCGTTCCCATGCAGAATTTCTTTATTTCCTGTGTACGCTCAATAAAAATTCCCACAGCCATATAAAGTACAAGTATAGGAGCAACCCTGTGTTTTGTGCAGTACTTCATAAACTCGTGGTTCATTATTTCAGTGAACTCGTATGTCTTTCTATGACCGACAGGGCTCAGCTCATTTGCTCTGCAGTCCTTTATTGACACGCAGTTGGGCATATCCTTAAGCTTTTCTCTCCAATAGAGTACATCACGCAAATAAGCCTTTGAAATTCGGTAGTTATTCTCCTCATCAACATGCAGACGATAGCTTGGAAGCGTTTCGCATTCCGCATTTTCACCCGAAACAAGTGCTAGATATGTTCTGGCAATTCTGTTAATAAGTGAAAGCTGCGACCAACCATCAGATATTAAATGGTGCGTTTTGACAAAAACGCCGCCCTCATGCTCATTTATTTTTATTATGGCAAAGTAAAAAAGAGGCATGTCTATTAATGTCATTACCTCTCTTGTTATGCTCTCCTCCCAACGTTTAAGACCTTCGGAATTTGTCGTAGAAAAATCCAGCACCGGAAAGTGCTGTTTTTCATACTCGGCTTCATATTGAACCGGGAGCATTTCTTTATATAATTTTATTTGTGTTCTAAGTGAACAGTCACTCTCAATAATAATATTTAAGCATTTCTGCAACAATACAACATCAAAAATTCCGCTTATGTGAATTGTTTCGCATATATTGTTTACAGATGTACCAGGAAAAGCCTGCTCCAATCTCCAAATATTCAATTGACTGGCAGATAAAGGATAACACTTTTCATTGTTATTTTCTTTCATCAATTGTTTTTCTTTCATCAATTGTTCCACCCCATACAATACAAGTAACGGCATTATTTTACATTATTGTCCGCATTAGCTTAATTATACCATTTTGAAGCATAAATGCAATAGATTAAGCAATTTGAATATGAAAGAAATGACAAAAATATTAATAATTTGGTAAAATAATCTAAAAATAAATAACAAGATTTTTCATCCAAAGTCTTGTTTTGTTTAATTGTATTTTGTAAAGTTGTTTTATTATAACAGTGTAATTTGTAAATATATAGCCTTTCAGCGTTATATGTGGTAAAATAAAGTAAATTTTGTTTAATCGGAGAATACAAATATGGAGAGCTATTTTTTAATTAATCCTGTTTCCGGCAATGGACGAGCAATGTCTTTTCTGCCGGATATTGAAGATGCAATAAGCGGAATGAAAAAATGTCATTTGCATACTACATCACATAAGGGCGGAGCCAGCGCCTTTGTACGCAAAATAGCCGAGAGCGGCAGACCATGCAGATTCTTTGCATTGGGCGGTGACGGAACACTTAACGAAGTCATTAACGGCATACACGGCTTAAAGAATGCACAGGCAGGCTTTATTCCGGCAGGCACTGGAAATGACTTTGTCAGATGCTTTAACGGGATTAAGCATTTTACCAACATAGCTGACCAGCTTGACGGCACACCAATGGAAATAGATACGGTTAAAGTCACACTTGATGATAATGAGCCTATACGCTTCATAAACATGATGAATATCGGCTTTGACTGCAATGTTGTCATTAATGCCTCACATATGCGAGGCTCAGGCTCAACAGCATACATCAAGGGTGTGTTTAAGGAGTTGTTTTCAAAAAACTGGGGTTTCAACCTGAAGGCTTTCTTTGATGACGGCAGTGTATATAATGCATCGGCGCTGTTATTCACTCTTGCAAACGGACGTTATTGTGGTGGAGGCTTTTTATCTTCACCGTATGCAGAGCTTGACAACGGTTTAATTGATGCGGCTGTTGTTGACAGGATTGGCAGGCTGAAGATTATAAGCTTGCTTAAGGCATACCGCGACGGTACATATCTAAAACAGCCAAAGGTACAGGAGTTTATTACTTATAAACGCTGCTCTAAAATTGTGCTTGAGGTTAAAGGCAAACAGGGTGTCAGTCTCGACGGTGAAATATTTCACTTTAAGAAGGCTGAACTTTTAGCAGAAAATAAGACAATTGAGTTTATTGTGCCCAGAGGGGCTGAATATAAAAGAGCAAAAAACGCTTAGTTTGAAAGGAGTACTTACAAATGGCTTTAATAGAAAACATTGAATGTGATATAAACGAGGAGACCACCTTTAGAATTGCTGACGAATGCTGTACAAAAATACAGACTGTATATGAAAGTGAAAACAGGGAGTTTAGCAGGGAGAATTATATTGTATACTTCACATATTTTGTGTTTGTTGAGAACGCAGCCATCGCCCTTACACCTAAAATAATAGACACTATGGAAAACATACTGGCAGGCAGAGTCGGCATGGGCGACAAGCTTGATACCTTTGCTGCAAAAAGGATTTCTGTTGATTACATGCGACGCTTTACCGACCTTGCAGGCGAAGAGCTTACTACTGAGAGCATTGAGCGCATAGTGCTTAATATTGAAAGTGAGTTTGATATGCCGGAGGGAAGCAAAAGCGCAGTTACACTTGTTGAGCTGACAATCGAGATATTCAATACAATTAATGACAGGTTTAGAAATGCCAATTCATGCTCATTGTAAGGCACTGGACTCTGCCTTGATACCCCGCAAGGGATAATCTCCCTTAACTCGTTAAAAATGCAAAGGAGCATCATATGCTTTTGGTAAATATATTATGTCTGTATTTAATATCCATGACTGTTGTTGCAATTTTCTGTGGTGCACATATCAAAACATTGAATGGTTCAAACTATATACACGCTTTGTTGCTGTTATGCGTTGCTGTATGTTTTTATATATTTGGGTATGCGTTGGAACTGAATTCATCCAGCTCGTCACAAATTTCCTTCTGGAATCATGTAGAATATATAGGAATACCTTTTGTTTCTGCATTATGGTTAACAGTTGCATTGATATATACCGGTCATTTTATACATCACAAAAAAATACTGCTTGCTGCAATATTTGTAATTCCTATTATTACATTTGTATTTCGGTTTACAAATAATTATCATCACCTTTATTTTTCGTCCGTGTCATATATAAGAGAATGCGGAAAACTGTTTTTAGTAAAAAAATCAGGTCCGTGGTTGTATGTTCAGTTGATTCATTCCATGCTCATGGTTCTCATAGCTATGGGATTGTATATTTATGATTCCTTGAAACGAGAGAATAAACAAAAGGGAAATATTCTGCTTACAGTAACGTCATCTGTTTTTGCGGTTGCCGGATTGCTTCTGTCGCAGATTAAACCGTTTGGTCCATACTTAGATTATATGGCTTTATGTCTTCCTGTCACATGCGTTTTGGTGGTTTTAGCCATATTGCAGTATGATTTGCTTGAAACAAGTTCAATTGCCAGAGGCATGTCGTTTGAATCAAGCAGTGATGCAATTTTACTTATTAATCGGCAAAATAAAGTTATTGACTACAACAGCAGTGCAAAGGAACTTTTTTCACAGATTAATATACGCTTGGACAACGGATACCTTTCTACGCTGTTTTGTCAGGTCCCTGATTTGCTAAAAGGTCTGGAAAAAACAGAAAAATCTGTAATAAAACTGTATATAAATAATGAGGAACGGTATTATGATGTCACCACAAAGAACCTTGGAAACCTCAAGTCAGCGCGCGGATTGATTAAAACAATACGTGATGTTACACAAATATATCAGTTAAATGAGGAATTAAAGAAATTGGCTTTGACGGACGAACTCAGCACATTGAACAACCGTAGAGCTTTTATCCAGATAGGAAAGGAATGTATATTGAAAGCCAATGAAAGCGGCAAAACACTGCATCTTATTATGTTTGATTTGGACCGCTTCAAGAATGTAAATGACCAATACGGCCATGCTGCAGGTGATATGGTAATTCATAATTTCGGCAAGCTGCTGAAAAATCATTTTGGCACAGGCTGTCTGATTGCTCGCCTTGGAGGTGAAGAATTTGCAGTTCTGCAAGCCGACTTCACCGAATCAGATATTCTTGAGTCACTGAACACATTCCTTAAAAATACAGAAAAGCAAACGTACACCTATCTCAATAACCAGTACAATGTAACCGTCAGTATCGGTGTAACAAAGAAGCTGCCTGGCCAAAATCTGGAAAGTATGATGAGCAAAGCAGATAAGGCGCTCTATCAGTCCAAGAACAGAGGACGAAATTGTATTACTTTGCTGTAAATTATATTAAATAAAAATCCATGTGGAGTGCATTGCCCATGAAAACATTAATAAGAACAATCAATACATTAATTATATTTTTGACTGCCAATGCATACAGCATATTTATTATGCATGACCGTAAATATCTTGCAATAATATTTGCCGTTTGCTTTGTTCTCATCAATATAGTTCCGTCGTTTTATAACAGGCAATTGCCCACACTAAGGCTTCGGGTTTGCAGTGATGGGTGTGAACTTCTCATTATTTTCCTTATATCAACGCTATCCTCAGTTATATACTTAATATATCTTGCCGTCAGTGTACACCCTGATTCCGCTTTTTCATGGATATTATGCATTTCTAACGCAATTATTATTGAAGCAATCATATTTTGGAACGGCATTATCCGCGTTTACTTAACTTCCATGCAGCTTGTTATCAAATGGAGATTAATAGGTGTAATCTTCGGTTGGATACCTATCGCTCATTTATTCGTTCTTTTTAAAATCATACGCATTGTATCAAGAGAAACCATCTTTGAAAGTGAAAAAATATTAATCGACCAAAAACGTGAAAATGATAAGATTTGCTGTACTAAATATCCTATTTTGCTTGTGCATGGTGTTTTTTTTCGAGATTTTAAGTACTTCAATTATTGGGGAAGGATTCCTGATGAGCTGAAAAAGAACGGAGCAACCATATATTATGGAAATCAGCAGTCGGCAGCATCAATTGCGGACTGCGGTAAAGAACTTGCCGAAAGGATTCGACAAATTGCCGAGGAATCCGGTTGCGGTAAAGTAAATATCATCGCTCATTCAAAGGGTGGTCTGGACAGCAGATATGCCGTCAGCAGACTCGGAGCAGAAAAATATGTTGCTTCAGTCACAACAATTAATACACCCCATCGCGGATGCCTTTTTGCAGATTACCTGCTTTCCAAGCTTTCAAAAGGTTCACAGGATATGATTGCACAGAAATATAATACCGCACTTAAAAAGTTCGGAGACAAAAATCCGGATTTTTTGGCTGCCGTTAATGATCTGACTGCTTCTTCCTGTAAAGAATTGAATGATATGACACCCGATATTCCCGGCATTTTTTATCAAAGCATTGGATCAAAATTGAATAAAGCATCAGACGGAAGATTTCCTCTTAATTTCTCATATCACCTTGTAAAATATTTTGATGGTCCTAACGATGGTTTGGTTTCCGCTGATTCTTTTATATGGGGAGAGAAGAATTCCTTTCTGACTGTCAGTGGAAACCGTGGGATTTCTCACGGAGATGTAATTGACCTTAACCGAGAAAACATAGAAGAATTTGACGTAAGAGAATTTTACGTTGGTTTAGTTCATAACCTGAAGGTTCGTGGCTTTTGAAACTTGAAAGACCTTGGGGCTCTGCCCCAATACCCCACAAGGGACATTGTCCCTTGACCCATTATAAAAATCCATGCAAAACATGCATGGATTTTTTATATAATAGGACTTTAGTATCATTCATATCTTGTTTTCTTCCTTATCATTAATTTCACATAGAGTTTTTTCAAGCAAATGATAAAATACAGAAAAACGCAGTTTTTCATTAAAGTTCTTTGTGCCCTTTCTTTCAAGAAAGGGCTGCTATTTTACTTTTAATTTGCCTGCAAATGTAAATAAAACAAGACCGGCAAATATGAATATACCGCCTATTGCTGTTGATGCTTCCACACTTTCGCCTGCAATTGCCATAGCTAATATTGATGTCAGAAACGGCGTAACAAACATATAGTTACTGACCGAAGAAACATTCTTTGCCAAGGACAGTGCCTTTGCCCATGCACAATATGCGGCTGCACTGGAGAGCACACCGAGTATCACTACATAAAAAATCTGTATGGCTGGTGCATTTGCTGTTTCTTCAATTGTTGACGGCAGAAATATACATAGCATGAGCGTGCCGATAAATATGCTGTACGAAGTTGAGCAAAGCGGTGAGTATGTCTTTGTCAAATGCCTTTGTGCAATGTTATATATGCTCAGGCACAACGCCGCACAAATAAGATAAAACAATCCGAAATTGACTGAAAATCCTCCGCTCAGCACTGTGAGCACCACTACGCCGACAAAAGAAACAGCTATTGCTCCGTACTGAATATATGTAAGCTTTTCCTTGTAAAATATTCTTGCAAGTATTGCTGTCATAATTGGTGTTGTTGCAATTATAACACTGCTTGTCGATGCATTAACCGAAATGCTCGCTTTATTAAAGGTCAGCATATATAGGAAAAAGCCTGTTGCTCCCGACAGCAGAAACCACGGAATGTCCTTCCTTTTAGGCGGATTTATTTTTTTTGACATAACTACAATTATCAGTGACACACTTGCCGCCATATACCTTAAAAGTCCCAGAGGAAATGGCGAAAAATATTGTAATGCAAGGCGTGTAAATACATATGCCAACGACCAGAATAAAATCGTAGTCATGGCATACGGGTGAAAACTGTTTTTAAAATCCATATATTTATCTCCTAATATTGTAAATATATTTATTTTAACCCTAATAGCTCAAATAAGCAATAAAAAACAGCAGGCATCGACTCCTTTAGATAATCAATGCTTGCTGTTTCATTAAATGCAGAGTAAATTATTCATATGTAGTGGTTGCATTCTGTTTTCTATATGTGTCGTTGTCCTTTGCAGTTAACTCAGATTCGACAGAGGCTAATTGCTGTTTAAGCTGAGCTATTTCTTCATCGCTCTTTCCGCTTGCTGTTGCTTTGTTAATCTGCGTTTGAAGGTCCTCTTTTTTATTTTTCAGCTGTTCAATCTCAGCATCCACACTGTCTGTATTAACTGTACATTTCTGTACGCTCTCACTTTCATCAGTTGCATCAGCTGCCTTTGTTTCTTCTTCTTTTTTATCCTCAGAATAAGGCTTAAAAGACACACTGTAGCCGTTTTCACCATTTGATTTAACGGAGTAGATTCCCGCTGATTCACTGTCGTCTGTTCCTTTCACATATTGATCGAACCTAGGCTGCGAACTTGAAACCGAACTTGTACTTGACGAAGATGCCGCTTGGCTCTCAGCCACTTTAAGCGCTTGGGTTACCTTTTCCAACTGTTCTTCAAGTTCTTCTTTGGTATCTCCTGATGCAGCACTGCTTTCACTTTCGCTTGAAGAACTTTGCAGCTGCAACAGCTCATTTTCCAAAGCAAGCATCTGTTCCCTCAATTCTTGCACTTCTTCCTGCGCCTCACTATCTTCTGTAGACTGTACTGTTGACTGTACTGTTGACTGACTTGACTTAGCTTCTGTTAGCCCGCCATAACTTTTACCCAGTAACGGGTTCGTTGAATTTATTGATATTGACATTATATCGCACCCTTCTGCCAAGATATATTATAGACATTATAATATATTTTCGACATCAATAACGATAAATATATAAAATTTTCCATTTTTTAATAAATTTTTAATGATTTTTTAATAATTCAAACTTTAGTCTTTGATTAAAGCCAGCTTTCGGGGTTATTTATAAGGCGGTTAAGCTCATCAAAAAACAACTTTAAATGATGACCTTCAGTTGTTGCATGATGCACAGTAACCGAAAGCGGCATCTGTATTCTGCCGTTCTTTTCAGAAAATGATCCTGCTTCAAAACTTGGAACAAAATAATCCTTCAACCCATGATTATGCAATGAAAAACTGTTGAACGTAAACCATGGTATACAGGAAATAACATAGGAATTAGCCGGCGGAACACCCTTCGAGGTAAGTATTCCATGGTCATTTCCATATCTTTTTGTATCCTGTGTATAGCCTTCATAAAATTCCTTAAAGCAGTCGTTATACTCGCTGAAAAGAAGTGAAGTCGTTCCGTCATCTTCGTGAAACTGAGGATATACAGGAGTAAGGTTCTCCCAATATCCAAGCACACCATCCTTAATTGCCATTTTAAGCTCTCTTTGCTTACCAACTACCTTTGTCACTATATAAAGATATGCAGGGAAAAACTTATAACCTGCCCTCTTCAATGTATTTCTCAAAACAGTTACATCAATCGTTACATTAACCGTATAAGTAGTCGGCGCCATTTGTGTGTAGTAATAAAACTGCTGTGCCATAGGCCATGTACTTGTGTCTATGCTATGAAATATCGGTGTATTTTCCAATTTCATTCCTCCTAAAACAATCATTTATAATGTTATTTTAGGCAGATAATCTTCTTAATACAACCTACGCTCAGTAGACACCTGACAGGCATAAATTTTACTCACCCAACGCTTTTTTTAAGTCCGCAATATATGTACTCTGCTGTTTTTTAAGAAATGAACCAACAAACAGATTCATAATTGGATTTTTAACAGTCACTTCTTCAGTGAACACTATTTTGGTGCCGTTTCCGTTTTTGATGAATACACCGGTCCAATGACCATTCATGTTTTTATTATTCATGTCAAATTCATAGCGTTCAAACGACTTTTTAAGCGTTATAACGAACTCTGTTTTATAGCCGTCATTTGTGTACTCGTAAAATTTACTGCCCTCATCAGAAACCTCAATTTTACTCAAATCACTTCTCCATGCAAAGTTTTTGTTATCCGTTACTGTATCCCATACCCTTTTTATGTCGCTGTTAAAAACAGCCTTTATAGTTGATTTCTTCATATATTCTCCGCCTCACATAACGCCTCACATAACGCCTCATTTAGTCCTCATTGTCATCAAGTTCAGATTTGATTTTATCCTGTTTCTTCTTATTTACTATATAAGTAAGCTCAAGCACCACAAATACTAAAACAGCTGAGCTCACAAATGTAATTAATGAAATCAATACCGTATTGCCTAAGTTTTTTGACATTAATTCATCGTAATTTACCCAGTTGAGGACTGTAGTAACAGCTGCTACTGCTAAACCGCTTACTATGCTTCCCATAACAACATTTTTCTGGCTGTATTTTTTTTCATAATAAACATCATTACCACTTTTAACCGTTCTGACTATAACAAAAAAGCAAGATACTATTAGGCACACCACCTCTACCGCATACTGCGAAAATGGAGCTTTAAACAAATATTCCTGAATAAATATTGAAGCTAGGAGCATATAAATCAGAACATTAAAAGCCTCATTTCCGATTCTTCTCTTTTCACTTAATATTCTTTCGTCTGTTACCTTGTTATTTATTATGTTTTTCATATTTTTCATTGTTCTTCCTCCCAAAATAAATCATTCAATGTTTTTCCCAGCGCTTTGCATATTGCTATACACAAATTAAGTGTCGGGTTATAGTTTCCTGATTCAATTAAACCAATCGTCTGCCTTGTTACTCCAACCGCCTTAGCCAAATCCTCTTGTTTCATATCACACTCTAATCGAGCTATTTTAATTTTTTTATTTTTCATCCTTCTCCTCCTCTGCTACATTGCATAGTATAATATATACATTGCTAAATGTCAATTATATATTGCATTAAGTAAAAAAATAAATAGCAGACCATAAAGGACTGCTTAGACCCTTGACCTACCTAAACCCGCATAGATATGCGGGTTTAATAAAAGTTTTTGGTCTTGCTTTTTTCAAAAAGCAAGTGGGTTTAATTATTTTTTCTTTTTTGGTTTTGGCATAGGCAGTTCATCATACATACTGCTTATAAGCCTGTTTAAAAGCTCCTTATCATCAACATCCTCAACTAAAAGCATCGGCTTTGCCCCCTGATAAGGTATTTCCTCCGGCGCATCAGGAATTACATTTTTGCCTGCCTCTGTTATTTTAACAAGCAGTCTGTTGTCATAAAGTCCGCCGAACACCTTACCCCTATAGTACAAAACATACTCGCCCATCATTTTTCTTGATGCTGTATCTCCCAATGTATCAAGCTGTGATATTATAAAATCTGCGTATTCTTTTGTAGTAGCCATATCTTCCTCCGCTATTCATTTTCTTTATAATTGCCACACCATCTCAAATAAGTTTCAAAACGCTGTTTATATCCTTAATTATGAGCGGTGCCATGGTCTCCTTGTATTTGCTTACGTCGGCATTTTTAAGTGCCTGTGCTATCTTTTCTTTAAGCTCAGGCTTATATTTTATTATGTTCGGAAGCGCCTGTATGACCTGTCTTGATGTAATCGGCTTTTCATCTGTCACATGCACCAAATATTTATCAATTATTTCATTGATTTTGTTTTCGCTGTCCCATTTTGCACAGGCAGCCGTAAGCAAAAGTCCTCTTGTTCTGATATATGAATTTTTGTTGTCAATCATTTCTGCGTATTTATCAAAGAAATCATACACCTCTTTATTTTCTTCGCATTCTTCTGTAAGCTTTTTCAATGCACCACAGGCAACGTTGGCATCCTTAAGGCAAAGTTCTGATACCAATTCAGCAATATTTTCCATAAAATCACCTGATCCCTTCCAAAAACTGTTTCGCTGTTTCTGCAAACTTCTCACTGTTTGAAAGCATTGCCGGATGTCCGCCTTTATCAAACAGATACTTACTTCCATGTCCTATCTTTTTCAGCATATTACCGTAGGTCTTTTCAAAAAAACACTTATCTATACAAGATATAAATTCGTCTTCTTTACTGCCTGTCATAAGTATATTAGGTAAAAAATCTTCAAGCGGCTTATGAAAGAACCTTCCTATTGCTCTGTTATGGTCATAAATTGCCTTTGTATCATTATCAACTACGCTCTCCCAGTCTTCACCCTGCATCCATTGATAAAACATTATTGCATTCTTATCCTGCTTTGAGGCTTCTCTTTCCTCAATAACATTTTCGGTGAATTTCTTTAACGGCACCTCGCCTTCAAAACTGTCTGCAATCACATTTTCAATAAGCTCCGGAGCCTCCAAAGTGGCATTTATTGCAACCAAAGCTCCACCGCTTGTACCTATCAGGCTTACATGCTCATATTTTCTCTCTTTAATAAGTTCAATCACCTGCATAGCCTCATCAAACCATAAATCAGTTGGGAATTCATCAAGTCTGTCTGACTTGCCATGCCCCAGAAAATCAATCAGCACCACTTTATACCTATCCGAAAACAAGGAAATAACCCCATCAAACATCTTTGATGAGGCTGTATTTCCATGCAAAAGTATAAGCGGTCTGCCGTTTCCTATCTCGTTATAATAACACAAGTGTCCTTTATAATTAAAAAATGCCACGATTACCACTCCTTACATGCATCACGCAATATAAATTAGTCTTTGGCAGGGATAGTCAAATACGGTCAAAAGCTCTGCTTCGCCAAAGCCAAGACTAAAATACAGCTTTCTTGCTGAAGCACCAATTTCATCACCTTCACAGTAGGTCACAACGGATATTTCATTGCCATCCTTAAACTCCTGAAGCATTTTTTCAAACAGTGCCTTTGCCGCACCCTTTCGCCTATGCTTCGGATGAACAGCCAAAAACTCAAGCTCTGCTGATGCTTTTGAAAAAGCAAGAACTCCAATTAGGACGTCACCTTCCCAAGCAGTCAGAGCTTCCCTGTTTTCAATGCTTTTTTCAAGTCCTTCTCTGTATTGTATTTCGTCCAAACCAGGGAAATTATCACGCACAACTTCCACAAGTGACATCCATTCATTTATTTCGCTTTTTTCTGCATATTTTACAAACATTATTATTCTCCAATTTTTCCAATACTCATGATTTGAGCTAAAATCATTTCCTAAATTCATTTTACGTCTTCTTTATTAAAGTAAATCATTGACAATGCAAAACCAACAACCGCAATAAACACAACAATCAATACAGATACCCATAGAGGATAGCCAGATTCAGCTATCTTTCCGTTCATAAACATCGATACTGCCGTCCACGGAAATAACGCTCCTATTGTTTCATTTGAGAGTGCCGCATTACCCATTACTACTGTCGCAGACGCTATTATTGGCACAACAATTCCCTTTGTTCTAAGTGCAAGATACACAAACGGTGTGCATAATATAAACATTACTGCTCCACCAAAAAGCATTATTCCCAGATACTTCAGTGCAACACTGAAATAAAACTCCTCCAAAGGGAAAAACGCACCGTAAAGAGCAGCAAGAGCATACATGCCTGCCCATGTAATAAGCGTCAGTGCCATAATCCAAATAAAAAGCATTACAAACTTGCTTAGCATAAAAGCATTCTTTGACACAGGCACGGTAAGCATCGTTTTAAGCGTTTTTTCCGTATGCTCACGGCTAAACAAATATGCAGCTATGACCGTATATACGATAACACCGAAAAGTATCACCGAATAAAATGAACAGTCATCGAAAATATCCTCGAGCGTAATTACTGTATCGGTATGTGAAAAATATATCTTCACCGCATCGGCAAAAATCATAGCAGGTGTCACTAATGCACCCAAAAAACTTATTAAAAGCATTTTAGAACGCTTTAATTTTAAAAATTCACAATAAACAAGGTTACCCAATTGAACCGCCTCCAATCAGGCCTGAGAAATAGTCCTCCAGTTTTTCCTCACTTATGTTTACCTTAGAGACCGTCAGAGAGTTTCTGACAAAACAGCTGTTAATATCTCCTCGGCTGTCAAGACGGTCAAAAATTCTTATTGTCCTGTCGTTTAAAACAGTATAGTCTGTAAGGTTAAATTCCCTTTCCAGCAGAAGTGCCGCCGTATTTACATCGGAAAGCTCAAATTCAGCATACTGCCTGCTACGTTTATGAAGCTCTGACATATCTGTTTCTTCTATGAGTTTCCCCTCATGCATAACACCGATTACATCGGCAAGCTGTTCTATCTCACTTAAAACATGACTGGATATAAATATTGTCGTTCCCTTTTCCCTGCATAGTGCAATAAGGAAATTTCTTATTTCATATATTCCGATTGGGTCAAGTCCGTTTATCGGCTCATCCAATATCAAAAGCTCCGGCTCATGCATAATAGCCGCAGCAATGCCAAGTCTCTGCTTCATACCAAGTGAATAATCACCGAACACTTTATTATTCTCATCGGTAAGACCGACAACCTCAAGGGCATGGCTTATGCTGTCCTTTCTGTGCTGTCCCCTCAAACGAGCCAATATCAGCAGATTTTCACTTCCCGTAAGGTTTTCATAAAACCCTGGTGTTTCTATTATGGAACCGATTTTTCGGTAAGTCCTCTGAGGTTCTTTTTTATAATCCTCACCGAAAAGAAGTATTCTCCCCGATGTCGGCTTAACAAGGTTCAGAAGCATTCTCATTGTTGTTGTTTTTCCTGCTCCGTTCCTGCCCATCAAACCGTATATTTTACCCTCCTGCACATGAATGCTGAGGTCATTTACACCGTACTGCTCACCATACTTTTTTGTCAGTCCGACTGTTTCAATTGCTAATTTATTTTTCATGCATATGTCCCCTTTCTGACTAGTATTCTATCAGTTAAAGATGACATCGGGCTTTATCAAATCTTACTTTTTCCTTACTTGCATAAAGGCAGTCTAAGAGTAAATACAGTTTCCTCCTGACCGCTTGAGGCTGTAATTTCACCCTCAAATGCACTCACAAGTTCCTTTGCAATTGCAAGTCCCAGTCCGCTTCCCTTATCCGATCTCGCAGTATCACCCTTATACAGTCTTTCAAATATATGCGGCAGCTGTTCGGACGGAATTATATTGCCGTTGTTTTTCACACTCACAAATACACTTTCACCGTCTGCTTTTACCGAAACATCAATTTTTGTGCATCTGCCATGCTTTCCTGCATTTGCAATCAGGTTATTTATTACCCTGCTATACGCAATCAAATCAATGCATACCAAATTTTCCTCATCACCGATATCAACGGAATAATTAATTTTATTATTTTCAAACATAGGAAGCCATTCAATTATAATTTCCCTTGTGATTTCATTAATGTCAATTTTCTCAAGCACAAACTCCTGCTCATTGGAATTTAGCTTAAACCATTCAAAAAGTATATCCACATAGGCCTTCAAATCATTGGCTTTTCTGAAAGCGACACCGATATATTCCCGTCTTTCGATTTCATCGTCCATGCCCTTATTAAGAGCCTCAAGATATCCAATCAATGATGCCAGCGGTGTTCTGACGTCATGTGAAAGACTTGTGAGTATCTGCTTGTTTGCTTCATCCGCCTTTTTCAGCTTAAGTATCTGCTTATTTCCCGAATCAATAATGCTGTTTATTTCGTAGCTTATATCTGCTATATTTCCCCTGTCATTTGTAAAAATCTTTTCCTGTCTGCCCTCACTTATTCCTTTAAGAATCTCAAGCCAGTTTTTCTCCTGCTTTTTCATTCTTAATATATAAATAAACTCAATGATACAGATTATAAGCACAATAACAAAAGCATAACCCATTATTCATCACCGCCGAATTTATAGCCTACACCCCATATTGTCTTAATATATATAGGATTTTCACTGTCAGGCTCTATCTTTTTTCGTATTCGTCTTATATGAACCATTATGTTATTGTCATCCGAAGCATATTCATCATCCCAGACTGCACGGTAAATCTGCTTTTTGGTAAACACTCTGCCTTTATTTTTGGCAAGAAAATAAAGCAGCTCAAATTCCTTGGCTGTCAGCTCAATTTTATTTCCGTCAAAACTCGCCTCATAAGAAGCAGGATTAATTCGATATCTGTCTTCCTCAATGACAGGCTCCGTCTTCTCCTCATTTGAAGAAAATACAGTGTATCTTCTAAGCAATGCCGCTGTTCGTGCCAAAAACTCATTTCCGCTGAAGGGTTTTGTAATATAATCATCAGCACCCATTCTAAGTCCCGACACCTTATCCGACTCACTGTCCTTTGCAGTAAGCATAAGCACAGGCACACTGCTCTTTTTTCTGATTTCACTCAGCACATCAAAACCGCTTTTTTCAGGAAGCATAACATCCAGCACAATCAGCTGGTATAAGCCCCTTAGCGCCTCGGCCAGTCCTGTCACTCCGTCGTGATAGGTATTGACCGAATATCCCTCAGTCTCCAGGTTCTTTTTAAGCAAGGCACACAAATCCCTGTCATCATCAATAATTAAAATTCTGTTATTCATCCAACACCTCGTCCATTAATATTTATATATACATAATATAGCATACAAGTTTTTCCAATAGTATGCAATATTATGTAATAATAATCAACACTCTTTTTTGTTTATGTTATTTGATTTGAGGCAGGATATATTTATTTATCAGCTCAATTCTGAGTTTGGCACGGGGTTTGAAGTGACAAGCTATGGCAATGACTACCTGTTCTTTTGGGTTAACGTAGATGGTGTTGCCACCATCACCGAGTGCAGCAAAGCTTCCGCTTCCATCGGAGTCAAAGTTCCACCACAGATAACCATAGGGGTATTCATTCCAGCGTGTGTGTTCTTTGGTGCTTTCTTTAACCCAAGAGGCTGAAACAAGTTGTTTATCATTCCAAGTGCCTTGATTTAAGTATAGCTGTCCGATTTTCGCCATATCTCGTGGGCATAGGGTCAAGCCCCAGCCGGTAGTTGGTAAACCTTTGGGGTCTACAATCCATCCGCTTACATATTTATCCTTTAAGAAGGCAATATGCTCTTCCTTACCGGTAATTATTGTTGGTGCAGGTGCGCTGATTCCAAGTGGGGTAAATAGGTTCTCTGCCGCAAATTCTAGCACAGACTTTCCTGCAGCATTTTGAAGTACTCCTGAGAGAATCTGGGCACCAATAGTTGAATATTTGAAGTCACCAACGGTTCCTTTTCCACCTAACAAATCCAATGCTGCTTTTGTCCAATCTTCACTTCCATATACTTTGGTATATGGTTCTGATTTGTATTTGTAGGGAGCTGTCATTGTCAGCATGTTTTTCAAGGTGATGTTTTGAATGGTCTTCTCTCCCCTTTTAACATTATAGTCCGGAAAAAATTCCAACACCTTTTGGTCTGCACTCTTAATAAATCCCTGATCGATAGCCATTCCAATAAGGATTGAGGTAATACTCTTGGTTACGGAACAAAGGTGGATTGTATCTGTTTCTTTGTGTCCGTCAAAATACTTCTCATATATAAGTTTACCGTTTTTATGTACTGCAAGTCCTGCGGTATTGCTATATTCATTCTCTATTTCATTAATCAATTCTGTGTCGTTCATTGTATTGATTTCTCCTTTTCTGTTTATTACATCGATGTATGAACGATTGTATGTTGATTAAAAATTTTTTTCAATAGGTATTTTAAAATTTTTTACAATATTTTAAAATTTTTACAATACTTTTAACATAAAAAACCCGAGGCTTAAGCCTCGGGTCAGTATGTAGAAAAACTCAAAATCTTGATGGCTTTGCCCTCAAACACCCACAAGACCCTTGACTCGTCTAAAACCGCATAATTATGCGGTTTTGAAAAGTTTTTGGTCTCGCTTTTTTTAAAAAGCAAGTGGGTTTGGGCAACGCCCAAGGCTTTATCCATTGTCGGATTATCTGAAATCATAATTTTTAACTACTTCATTTAATGCCTTATATATTGCATCCGCAAATTTCTGTCTGCCGCTTGCGGAATTAATAAGAGCCATATCATTGCTGTCAGTCATAAAACCTGTTTCAACAAGTGCCGCAGGTACAGTCGTTCTGTTTAATACAATAAGATCTGAGCGGTTTTTAACCCCTCTGTTATATGTACCGACAACGCTTGTAACATTCTTTTCAAGTACACTTGCAAGCTGATAGCTTGTTAAATCTCCGTTACCCTCCCCGCTGTGGGGTGCATACAATGTTTCTGTGCCATAAATATCAACATTGCCCGAAATTGAGTTGCAGTGAATTGATACAAACATATCTGCTCCTGCATTTGCCATATATGCTCTTTTGTAGTTATCAACATATGTATCGGAAAATCTGGTTACATAAACCTTTACATTGCTTCCGCTGAATTTATTGTATATTCTCTTTGCAATATCAAGTGTTATAGCCTTCTCATATACACCGCTAACCACTGCACCGGGCATTGAACCGCCGTGACCTGCATCTATTAATATAACGGCATCATATTTCGTTCTTGGGTCAACCAGGTCTATATTAATGTATCCATCGCTTTCATATATTTCATACTCGGCAATAAGACTAGGTGTAAGGGTAATCTTTGTTTTTCCGTTTACCGTTGAAAATGCAGCAGAAGCAATATAGGATGACTGTGCATTATCGTTGGAATACGAAAGTGTCTTTGCAGCGTATGTTCCGCTGTAATCACCGTTGAGATACACAATTGTTTTGCCTGTATACGGATCATATTCCTTTGTCATTGCTGATGCTTTGAGTCCATTAGCTGCTGTAAACTTAACTGTTTTGCCGTCATTTACAAGACATTCTGAAACTGCTGTTGTGTTTTTCTTGAGTGTAAGTCTGACATAACCGTCACCCTTGGTGCTTGTATACTCTGTTCCGCTGTCAACATCAAGAACAATTCTTGTACTTGTTTCGCTGAACTGGCTCATTCTTATGTTATTAACGCAATTTGCACTTGCGGCATCGGGAAGCGATGTCACATTTTTAGCAGAATTTCCAATATCAATTACAACTCGGTATGGGTTATTAAGAGTAAATATCTTATAATCAGGTGTTGAAACACCGTAAACAGTAACAATGTCATTATCCCCATCATAACCAAGCGTTACCTTGAAAATGCTGTTGAGATTATTCCCCAAATTGTCCTCACCCGGCGTATCAGGGTTTTCTCCGATTACAGGTGAATCCGGTGTTGTAGGTGTTGTAGGAGTAGTAGGTGTAGTTGAAGAACCGAACTTAACAACAATACTTGTACCGTCTGCTGACTTTGTTACCGTATAGTTTTGTGCATCACCTGTGAGATCAAATACAACACGAACTATTTTATGTGGTGTCATTGCATTCTGTGCTATCCTTATTTTTTGAACAGGCTCGTCATTAACGGTAATATTCGTTGAGTTAACCGCAATACTTCCGCCATAAATATCCACTGCCACCTTAGAATTAAGAACTGTAGCATATTTATACTGCCATATTTTGCCCGATGTTTTAATTGTATATGTATCATTTCCGTCAAGAGTTACATTGGTTACTCTAACCTCATTTTCCGAATTGGAAGCAGTGCTGGTATCTATCTCTGAGGTATCAACATGAGAAAGGTCAGTTACCTTGTTGGAGTCAGTATTGTCTGTGTTATCTGTGGTGCTTCCTGTATTATTACCTGTATTGTTATTGGTATTGTTGTCTGTATTACCGCCCGTGTTACTGCCGTTGGAGTTTTCCTCTGAACCGATTACATATGATGTAATCGTGGCTGTTCTGGTACTGTCGTCCCATCCGACATTGGCTCCGATTGCCTCGGCAATTGCTCTTACAGGCACCATTGTTCTGTCGTTGATTATCTTAGGTGCAACATCCATATTAAAAGCATTTCCGTTTACCGTTCCGGCCTTGTTGTCAATATACATTATAACAACATCACCGTCTTTAAACGTCGCTGTAATCATCTGTTTACTGCTGTTCCACTTTACTTGTGCACCCATCGACTCAAATATTGCTCTGAGCGGTACAAGCGTACGGCTTTCAATAATTACGGCTGGCATATCCAAATCAGTAAGCTCATTTCCGTCAACTTTTACATGAACCTCTTTTTCACGATATACAACCGTTTTCCCATCATAGTTCAGTTTCATATTTAAAACTTTAACAGATGCTCCGAATGCCGATACAGCTGTTATAATTGTCAATAATAAAGTAAGTAAAACAGTATGCAAATGCTTCATTACGTCACCTCTCGAGGAATTAATTTAACGGTAATAGTATAGCATAAAATAACGAATTTTACATATTTTTATTATAATTTAATGAAATTGTAAGTATATTGGAAAATTCTTCGTAAAAAAAATTTGGGAAATATAAATACAACAGTACTTTCAAGGTAACAATAAGCTTTAGAGGTGATTAAAATGAATTTGGAGTGTCGTCAAAACTGCAAACATGAGCAATATGGAAGATGCAGGATAAGAGCGCTTGGCAGGCAAAGAGAAACCATTTGCTCACCTTGTCCGTATTTTGAAGCCAAAAGGCCATAAAAATTAAGGGATGCGAAAATTTTCGCATCCCAGTTTGTTTATTTAAGTATAATATTTTTACTTAATTTTATTTTTGTCGGTTTACCGCTTTGAGCATCTGTCAGATCCAAGTATCCTGTTATAGTATATTCTCCCTTTTTTTCAGGTTTATGATTATAAAGCTTAAGAGCATAAGTAACAGGCTCACCATTTTTCCACTCATATGTTATTGCAACATCATCTATGCAACAGCCATTTGAATAACCTTCACCATCCAAACTAAGAATGAAGCAAGGTGAAGCTCCCAATGCATAAATCTTATCCTGACTGCCTATATACTCAACCTTTGCATATATTAAATCATCCTCAAGATCAGAATATTCGTCCTTTGCGTAAATTGTAACAGAAAAGTCACCGCAAATTGACTTAACATAATCCGGTGCAGATTCCGTAAAAGTATCAGGCATTACATATCCTGCACCATTTGTATCTTCAATCTGTTTAATATATCCGTTTTCAAAATAAACAGTAATAGTTCTTTCAGGGAAATCCTGAGCTGTATATACTATTTTTCCAAAACCGTTTTCATATCCGCTTTTATCTATTTGTGCTGCCTCAGCATTAAAATTTCGGTACACATTGCTAATATATTTCTCTAAATTAGCAAGTCTGTCAGCCTTTACTTCGTAGTCATTCAATTTAAATTTCTGAACACAACTGTATAAATCGTATGCATTATAAATATCAGTATTTCCTGTTTTGGTATCATACATAATTATGTTACTGTCAATTTCTTTCGGCATCCGCAATGGTACATACATGATATTATTATATCGTATTGGAGCATTATAAAATTTAATTGAAGTTCCATCTTTAAAATGCAGACAATTGTCTCCTACAATAAAATAACCCTTTGGATAGTCTATTGAAACAGAATCTTCGCTTTCATATTTTATTGTTTTATCAGTTATATTAACATAATCATAAATTGAAATATAACTTACTCCGTTTTCATTTATTATCGGATTTTTAAATTCATATTTTTGACCGTTTACGTTGTATTCTGCACCAAAAGCAGTTACTGCCATAATAGAAATAAAAAACAAAGAAAAACCTATGATTTTAGATAATGATTTTATATTCATTATTTCCACTCCCTTCCATATTTGTTATTATAGCCTTCATAGCACCAAAAATCCAGAGGTATTTTAATAACACCTCCGGATTACACTTTAAAACCTTATTCCTGTATTTAATTCAAACAAATTTCTCATCTGGTTTGTGCCATAAAAATCTGTTATGTTTTTACTAAGAGCGGAAGAAGAACTTGATTTTTCCCCTGCTTTTTTAGTTGTACTTTTCTTTGATGAACTCTTTTTTGATGAGCTTCTTGATGAACCTGAAGATGTTTTTGTGCTTTTGGTATTCTGTGCTATATAGGCTGATGTCATTGCCGAAATCTCATCGGCTGAATATCCAAGCTTTGAATATGAATCAAATATGCCGTACTTACCAAGTGTTTGGGCTTTTTCCTCCAGTTTGTCATATTCATCAGCTTCAGAAGCGGCATTCAGCTTTTCAAGTGAGAGTTCATAATCCAAATTACTGGAATATTCATCCTGTTCAAGCTTGTCCTTTTGAAGTGAGTAATCAAGCATATCCATATAGAGCGAGTTTTGTTCATTTATCTGGTTTTCATAGGCCTGCATAGCACTCAGGTAATATTCGGACTGCATTGACGCTATATCACTGTCAGCCTCAAGCTGTGCATTTACTATCTGGGTATCAATGTCCTTATTCATATAAAGTCGATTTGTTTCGTTTTCATTAACTGCATTTTCATAGTTTGCCGCAAGCTTGAGCATTGATGTTTCGCTGGCGCCGCCTGTCAGTCCCGAAGACGCAAGCTGCTGAGGAAGCGCAAACTGTGCCTGCCTGTTTGTAACATATGCCTGTCTGGCTATTTCATCAAACTGGCGTTCATAATCCTCTCTGTTGGAGTTAAGCGTATTAATAACAGCATCAACCCTGGACTGTATCGCCGACTCCTGTTTGTCAGCGGCCTTCCTGTACGTCTTTATCCAGTCAACACCTGACGAAACACCTGCATTAAGTCCGCCCAGTGAAGCCGAAAGTGAGTCGCCCGTACCCTTTAAATATGCACTGCTGTTTCCTAACCGTCCGTTTGTATAATCATAGCCGTACAGTCCGCTTAAATACTCGGTTTGCATCTGTGCCATTTCATAGGCTTTGCTATGACCTTTGTTATTCGAGTAAATATTTTTTGTAAAACCGCTTTTTCCGCTTCCGTCACCGACAACCGTTACACCATAGTTTTTGCTGTCACCGGTAAGTGAGCCTGTCCCGTATGTAGTAGCTGAAACAAGTGATACATTGCCTAAGCTTTTGCCTGCCGCCGCTGCCGCATCTCTGTAATCGGTTGCATTGGAATAGGTTGTTGTGCCGTCGGACCACCTATAAGCTGTTTCTCTGTTGGAATAGCCCGTCCCTCTGCCGTATCCCGTTGCATTATCATTTGAAGAACTTCCGATAACCGGAGTATTTGATTTATCTGATGCACTTGACGTGCCAGTTGTTTTTTTAGGTGAATCGCTGTCAATAAGTTCACCCTTGCTGTTGTAGGTATACTGCAAATTTTATACCCCCTTTGCTTTATTAAGAGCTGCCGCCAGCTCCTCCCTCGTTACAAAAGACTTATATCTTTTGCTTCCTTTTTCATCACCGACAATAATATTATTTGCCTCTGCCCATTCTCTTGCGTCCTTGGACCAGTCGGAAGGCTCGTCCTTTGCACGTTCGGTAAGGTAATTGTCCATCATTTCGTCAAACTGCTCCTGCGTTATTGCTGCTGACGTCGCTGACGCCACTGATACGATTGAAGACATTTCTTTCTTCACCTCCCCGATGAACCATTTCCAGTCCATACCGTCCTTAATGTAACTATTATCAATTAGTATTCTCGGACAATTTTTGCCTGTCCAATCAAAATGTTTAACTATTTCATTTTCATTCAATCCCAGTTCCTCAGTTTTTATGGCAATAAGCTTCGCCGCGTTAAGCAGTGTTTTTCTTCTGTCACCGCTTTCGCATATTTCAACTGACAGAGAATATTTGTTTCCAAGAGCATCACCGCAGTGCCATGCCTCGGCATCATCGGGGAGAGCCTGTATTACTGTATCCTCCCCAACAACATAATGCCAAGATGCATCTCTGGTGTTTGTTTTATTATCCAGCCAGTCACGCTCATTTTGTGCAGAACTTGATTGATTGCCGGTGGAATGGACTGTAATGGTTGTCTTTTTATAACTCCCCTTAGTACGCAGTCTGTGATTAAGGGGAAGTATCTGCTGAATAATTTCCATTGTGTCCTCCTTATTTTATCTTAAGCTGATTTGTAAGCTTATGAACAGAGGCTTCTATCATGTTGTCAATTTCATCGGAATTGACTGTATAACCTTTACTGGTTAAGAAATTAATAACAAACTGTTTCTTAGCCTTACCTTTGCCTGAACCCAAAAGCTGTTCTGCGGCAAGCACTCCAATGTCAACCCATGTGCTTAATGTATCCATATCTGCTGCCGAAAGCTTCTTTTTTAAAAGAGGTATTACAAATGCAGTTATAACTGCAGTCGCAATTGTAATGACGCTTTCAAGAACCTGAGTCATGTCCATATTTATTCTCCTTTTATTAATTGCCTCTACTATAATTATTTTGACTTTCCTATATAATTATTTTGACTTTCCTAAAATATGCCGTAGGACAATGGTTTTGCATTTTTCATGTACTAGGCAGACCTTTTTTCCTCCAGATCTTCTATTCTATGATTTGCAACCTTTATGCGTTCCTCCTGCAAGGCCATATCCTGTTCAAGTGCATATGTCCTGTCTATTAAACTGTTATGCTTTTCCACTTTTTCGGAAAGCTCCGTTAAGCGGTAATCTATAAGCTCTATTGTCTTATCATGCTGTTTTGTAACCTTTACGCCTTGGGCATAGTTATTAATCATGCAGACAATTAATGTTACCGCTCCGCTTATGACAGCCAAAACAATACCCTCGGTCATAAACGTCACCTCTTATTCGTTTGAAGCTTCATCAGCCGCATCAAGCAGAATATACATCTGTCTGAGCAGTTCACAGCTTGCTCTTTTAAGCTCTTTCCCCTGCGGAACAACAGCAGAGTTTTTGTCAACAGTATGTACTGTACGTACTGTATGAAACTTTGCGTCACTGTTTTTATTTTTTGTGAGGTAAACATAGCCTTCACCTGCACCGAAAATTGTGTATACACTGCCGTTAACAAAAGGCAGGCCTTCCTTTTCCTCAACCTCGTCGGTGATTATGTATTTTCCATACCCTGCGGCTATGTCCTCCCAATGCGTGGCATGAAGCAGTCCGTATTTATCCTTATAAAGATATGCAACGCCGCTTTCGGGGATTTCTTTCTTTTTTCCGTATTCATATGTATATCTGTGGTGAGCATCCGCTCTTTCAATATCACTTTCCATTAATTCTCTCATTCAGTCACTCCCTCCTGTATTACTTCCCAAACCTGTGTTATACTCGTGTCCGTTTCCTCCCAATGAGAAACTGCGTCCTCGCTTGGCATATCTGCATACACAACAGGTTTATAGCCGTTAGCAATTATTATATTTTCGTCATTTGTAAAAATGTCCATGCCGTTGGATTTTATGGGCATCTTCAACCTTTCAATATTTTTGTCAGTCAGTTTTGCATACATACCTATCACTCCTTTACGCAAAGTGCAGTATAGCCGTGAAAAGTTACGGCCGTTGAACTATTAGTGCTTATCCTTACAGCGGTATCACCGTAATTGACCAAATACAAGCTATGATTAAATAAAGCGGTTAAATCTGAATATGTCGTTCCCTCAGCCTTATATGCACAAAATCTGTTTGAATTTCCAATAAAGAAATATTTTGTTTTCCCAACGGATACAAAGTTTGATAAAGTTAAAGTATAATAACTTGACGAATTAGACAGATTGCCTGCATAGATTTCATCAGAAAGATTTGCAAAAATATCATCCATATCATATTCAAAAGATAACACAACCAAACCGATTGAGAGGTCAGCCTCCTCATAGCCTCTCGAATATAAAATCAAAGTTGATGTTAAACTCTTTATGGATAATGGGGTAAATATGCCGCTGGTTTCAAAAATTTTAGTTATAGTCCCGTTATAATATTTAAATATCGCAAAACAATCATAAACGTAAGCAAACAAATAATATTTTTGATTATTTAACAAGTAAGATTTACTGACATAGGCGATACCGGTTGAAGAACTGTCAGTTCCGCCACCCGTGACATATACTGCCGTTTTAAGTGCTTTTTCTATACTAAGCTGCTTAGACATCAACATTCTTCTTTGCGTCATCATTAGTCATCACCGACCCTTTGGGCGACTATAACACTATCTTTTATTGACAGTTCCCATGTTTCGCTGTTTGAGAATGTTGGGGCATGACCGATATAGGATGATGTCGGCAAAGTAACAGTAACTGTTCCGCTTGCAGCAGTTGTTATTTTAAGCCAGCACTCGAAATTGCCTGAAGGATATGCAATCGTTAGAGTTGATACATCTGTCAGAACATATTCTTTGTTGTTTACAAGCGTTATGCTTGTGCCTGTTGTTATTCTTTCAGGTACGTCTAATTTGCTTGTGTCTTTTGGATGAATATGGTCCGCTCTTGCATAATTAATTGATGTTCCTGACGTTCCTGTTCCGTTCATAGACGGTGTTGTGCCCGATGCATTGTTTACAGACAGCGCACCGACATCAGCGGCATTTAAGAGTACATCACTTGATAACGGATAGCCGTTTACTGTCCTTGTCTGAGGCACACCGCCTGAAATTACGTTAAGGTCTACATAGCGTTTTGTTGCCGGCTGATAGTCCGATGTAGGTGTGAATGCATCGGTATTGCTCTTTGAAAGCACAGCTGACGCATTTGCCTTTGACTGAACCGATGACGTAAGAGAGCTTATTGAGCTATCAACATCGGTATTTATTGTGTTTTGCGTATTTACAAGCGAATTAAAGGCGGGGATAACCACATCAAGGGCAAGCTCGTCAAAGGCACGCTGTGCCGCAGCAACTGACAGGCCTAGTGGGTTATTCTTAACACGAATACCTTTATCGGAGTACATCTCACTTGTTATTTGTGACAATTCGTTCATAATCTCACTTCCTTTCTGGAAAGATCAAAAACTCTGGGCTTTGCCCAGACCTACCACCCTTTAAAAAGGGTGGATCTAAACTTTATTTCCGCAAAAATATATATTTTTGCGTATGAAAATTTCGCTCAAGCCTTTTTAAAGGCTTGCATGGTTTGGAACAGAGTTCCAAGGTATTAATGTTTTAATATTTTTTAGCCGTGGCATCGTTGTACTCCAGTGCAACGGAATATATGCCGAATGGCTCATTGTCCTTGCTGTTTTCAAGTGAAAAACGTACCTTGTCTGTTCTTCTGACATGTATCCTGCGGTAAAAAGTCCTCGGCGTATTATCCGACGAAAAATTTATACTGCCAAAATCCACATGTGAGAAATCCATATAAACCGCTTCGGCACCGCTGTCAAAAAGCTTCTGCCGTACACCTCCGCTTTGGGCATAAACCTCAACACCCGTTTTAATGCTTGCTGAAAGCCTGACTCCAATGCCACGGTATACCTTGCGTTTATAAAAATCATGCCCTGATAAATCCGCAAGCTCCCACAGCGCAGCTATCGGCTCACCATCATCGGAGTATGAGTTCTGGCTTTCCTTGTCCGTATAAAATGTCATTGTTTTGCCGTCCGTTCTGCCAAAGCATAAAGCACCGTTCTCCTCCCAGAGTACTCTGGCATTTATACCCTCCCATACATAACACTCGTACTGAAATGATGAATACGGCTCACCGTCTGCATACCTGCGTTGTAAACCGTCCAGTATGTATATCCTCTCGCCGACCGCAATATAAAACATATCCTTATACACCAGTGCAAAGGCATCACTTAAGTTTTCTGCACATAATGCATTATTAATATAAAACGAACGGTTTTGGCTGTATTTCTCACCGCTTATGTCTTGTGATGTTATGGCATATGCCCCGAGATTGGTTAAAAACAATGGCTCATTAAGCAGATACCCAAACCCATGAGTGCAAATAGCACCTGCACCAAGCAGTGTGTTTATAATCGGGAAAGTAGCCTCATCATCGGAGTTGGTTACACCCTGACGTATAATGACATTTTTCCCATCATCACTGTTTTCCTTGTGTGTTGCCAGTGCCCCGTTAATTATCGAATATCCGATAACTGCCGCACCGCCTCTGCCCATTGCCGAGTACCATACATCACCGAAATAAGTCGGGTCATATAAACCCGAGTACCAGTCATATGAGGGTTCATCAGCATTACCAGAAAGAAAGAGCCTGTCAGAAGCACCGTTAACACCGTAAAGTATGCCAAAGGTGCACTTGTTTATTTTGTCCGCATAGCCCTCACGTGTTTTGTATGCTGTAATCTCTACATTATCCATGCCGGCTACAGTCGGTGCAGACGGTGCGGTACTAAAAGTAACTGTGCCTAAACTTCTGTCAACTGTGAAATCCGTATTCTCTGTCTTGTCCTGCCATACTCCCGAAGCATTCATAACACGTACCTTAATCGTATCACTGTCCAGTTCGTCCTCTGTCAACTGATATTTCTTAGTAGAACTGTCTGCCAAAAACGATTCCTTCCATGCCCTTGAAATAAGGTTAATCGGTTCAAGCACAGTGCCTCCGCCTGCCGGCAGTCTGGAAATAATAATAGTAGGTACATATGCAATATCCGTCAGTTTTTTAAGTGTATATGCATCATCAAACTTGCCGTATACAACAGCGGTTTTACCGTCAAATATATACAGTCTTTTATCAAACACAACAGCAAAACTTCGAATATCATTCATATCCGAGTAAACAACAGTATTATCTGCATAAAGCTTCACACCGGCATGAACTATTTTTATGCCGTTCATGAAATAAACACCGTTTATTCGCCCGTCAAACGTGCCTGTCAAATAATATCCGGTGCGCTTTCTAACCTTTCCGGGTACGTCCCTTATCATGTTTGGGGCATTAGGTGAGCGGTGGATGTCTACATTATTGGGTGCATTATGCAAATCAACACCGTAAAACTCGTCTATTGTAAGCACACGTCTTTCAGGCGGATTTGGTATATTAAACTTAGACATATTTAAAGCCTCCCTATACCCAATTATTAACCGATACAAAGCGCATACCGCCCGACTTTGGAACATCACGGTAAAGCAAAGCCTCTCGACCGGCTTCAAACTCGTTTCTGTACATGGTCGCCACCTCTGCATCTTCATCCTTATAAAGCTGGCTTGCCATATAAAGCGGCAGAAGCACTGCTGCCTCACTGTCAAGCTGAAGCTCATAATTATCCGCTGTAGATGCTGTAATTTTAGGCGGATATGCATTATAGTAAATACGCCATTCACCTGCAATATTAAGTACAATTTCATTACCGCCGATTAACGTATACAGGTCGCAGGTGGTATTGTTCAAAAACACCTCATTATCACGCAGTGTATAAAAATCCGCCGCCTTATCCGTAAGCTTAAACCTGTAATTATCATAAGCTGTTGTAATTTCAAAGCTTTTTACTATGTATTTGCCGCATGTGGCAAGAAGCGAGAGTGCCTCATTTGCCGCATGGGGCATTGCCGCAATATACGGTGCGGTTGTATCGTTAATCTCAACCTTTGAACCGCTTACGGCAAACACCTTCTGTAAGGTGATAAGCTCTGCTTCACCCCATGTCATATTAATCACGCTCCTTATTAAACAAGGACTGTTCCGCTTGCGACACCCTCACCGCACACAGCGATTGAACGCCAGTTATTGAAGCCTGCACCAAAACGCGCTCTGCCCTTCCAAACATTGGCGTCTGTATTCGGCTCAATATCACTGCGTGTAGTAAGTGCAAGTCTATCCACCCAAGGCATACACATGTAGTCCTTGTTAAAGCGGCTGTCAAGCATCATAAAGTATGGTTTGCCGCCGATTGTTGTGGGGAGGTAGTTCCATACAAGCACGTTCCAAAGTCCCATCTGAAAGTTAACTGCGTTATTGTTTGAGTTAGGGTCAAGATCTGAACCGACTGCCTCAAACACCGCTCTCTTTAATACACCGGAGTTGGGGATGATGATAGTATCAGGTGCAACATTAAGGATATTGCCGTCATCATCGGTAAACTTCTGCATAGCCTCCTGCATTGCGTCCATAACGCTAACAGAAAATGCATTGGCAAAGAGGTTTGACTGATTGGCACAGCCTTTTGTAATCGAAGAATGTGTTTTTGAGAAAAGGGGTACACCGTCTGCTGATTTAGTTGAGTAGTTCTTACCTGAAAACTCGATTTTTTCGCCTGTACCGCCATAGATAAGGCCTGCGGCGAACTTCTCGCGTGTTCTGTTATAGCTAGTGGCGAAAATATTGGCTCTGGACTTAATCTTGCCGATTTTAGCGTCCTCGATCATTTCCGCTGTTACCTCAAAAGAGCTTTTCCATGTGGTAGGCTCAATAGTTACTGAAAAGCCCTCCTGCATGCTTGTCTTGGGGTATGCACCGTTTTCGCCGACATCTACGAAATCACCGAGTGATGTTTCCGATGTATAGCGCTCGGCATAGTTTTTGGATTTATCCATATAAAAGATTTTATCGATCATTGAAAGCTCTGCGAATGATTCTACGTTCTGCTCAATAACCGCTCTGATGGGTGCCTGGCTCTTGCCGAATACTGAGTCATTAACACCGCTGCCCTGTGAAAAAATAATTGCCATGTTTTTTATCCTCCTTTTTTAAGACCGTGGGACGCTGTCCCACCTCCCTGCAAGCCTTTAAAAAGGCTTGACCTAAACTCTTATTCCTGCAACAATATACATTGTTGCAGTATGAAAATTTTTGCCCAGCTTTTTATAAAAAGCTGGTGGGTGTGGTTTTAAGCTGTAAATATACCGTATGTACCCTTTGCCGAAATGTTTGTCACCTTAAAGCAGCCGCCTGTTGTTGCTGTTAAGCCTAAACCGTCTGTACTAAGCTGTACACTGACTCCCATGCTTGCCGAAGTAAGCACTGTTTCAGTAAAGAACTCAATATCCTTTCTGAGTCTAAGCACCGGATAACGCCCGTCAGAGAGCTTAACCCCTGCACATATGAACTCTGCACTGTCAGCTCCGCTTGCCTTTGCAATAGCGCCGCTTGAGATTTTGAGTGCCTCACCAAGCACAAGAGTCTCACCTGCTGCCGCCGCATAGTACTCAAGCGGTAAAGACTCACCTGTTAAAATTTTATATACACTGAACATATTCCTGTACCCTCCTTCTTAAATTAACTGCGTTTTCTGTAGTCACTTATTATCTGTGTATCATTCCAATCGGGAAAGAACTCCCTGTACTGCTCCATTACTTCCATAGGCACAGTTTTGTCCGCTCTTGAAGCACCGCCTGAGCTTACCAAATGGCTCTTTGAGCGTACTGAGTTTAAAGCCGCCTGCTTATCAGATGCCGCACGTCTGGAATAAATCTCTTCGGCATTAACTATGCCGTAAGCTTTATAAAGGGGGATACCCCTTGACCAATAGCGCATAAGCTCCTTGGCATATGGCTTATTCATTAAATCCTTAAACGATGTAATACCGCAGTCGGGATATGCTTCAACAAGCTTTCTAAGCTCACCTGCTATAAACTCCGCCAGCTTTGCACTGTCAGTATTATTGGGATGTGCATTCTCTGCCTGTTGGCCGTCAGCGTCCATATTCTGCTGTGTATCCATATTCATACCTGTCATATCTGTCATACCTGTCATATCTGTTTCATTTTCCATTAATACCTCCTCCTTTCCTTATTTTCTTAAGTCCTCGCCTTTTTTAACTGTCGGCTTTTTATTTCCTTCACTCTGTACTGCCTTTACCTCCATATTGCCTTTGTTCCCGAATTTAAGCTTATCCTTCATACCCAGTTCACCTCCTTGCCTGCGGAAATATCAGACTCGTCCTTTACCTCCGTTATTTTCCTGTCTATATCAACTATGTCCATGTAATTTTCACACTGCGGATTAGGACACATGCGCTCACGCACTCTGTATGTATACTGCATATCACCCTCTGACACCGTTTCGTCGTATGCCGACTGTATTCTCAAGTCTATACCACACTTTGGACATTTCATTTTTCATCACCGTCCTTTTTAGTTTCTGTGCCTTTGTTTTCTTCCAGTCTTCTTCGTATGCTGTCGCGGATCTCCTTTGCATGGGGATAATTAAGGCGTTCAAGCTCTGTCCAGTAAAGCAGTCTTGTGCTGTCCTCACTTGGATTGCCGTATGCACCGCCTGAAAAGTTCTCCTTTGCTTCCCTCCACATCAGTTCTCTGTTACCGGCAGGCAGTGTTGAGGAGTCAACCGAGAACAGGAAATCATCGTTCCAGTAATACTCGCCTGCCGAGTCCTGTTCAAGAAAGTCATAGCGATTGAAAGTACGGTATTCGATACCGTTTTCACTTTGACTGCCTGCCACATTAAGCGCTTCATCGGCATATGCCAAAAGAAACTTGAACATAATGGCGAAAATCTCGGCATAGGCGGCACGCTTCATAACACGCTTTCCCTCAAGTCTGCCTGCGGACTGCTCTGCGGCTATCTGCTTTGCCTTTCCGCTTTGGGCGGTTGGGTCATGCCTGCCTTGGTAGCTGTCGGTTATGCCGATTGACTGTCTTGAAGCCTCATACACACGCTCCTGATATTCCATATCACGGCTGATATCAGGCTGTATGTTAAGCACATCAATCATCTGTTTATCGCTTATATTATTAAGCTCAATTACCTTAAGCTCCTCGTCGGTCTTACGTATGCTTGCACCTCTGGGGAATGTGACATAGCTTCCGCCTTTTAGCAGTTTTTCCTGTATCTTTGAGCCAAGCTTTTTTATCAGTTCCTGCTGGTCGGTTATTTTATCAACATCACTGTCGCCTAAAAGCTGACCGAACACGGATACATTTTTCCTCAGCACAACAGGCATTACATTTGGTGTGTAAAACGGTATTTCAGTGCCTTTCTTAATTACTGTGCCATCAGTTTTAACCACATCGGCATTAAGCACCTCATACTCTTCCGCCTTAAGCGAAAACGAGTGTGAACCGCAGGAACATTCCTCGTCAAAGCACACCGCACCGCAGTTGTTACAGCGTCTTAAAATACGTGACTGATAGTCCTTAAGGTCCTCAACAACTGTGTCATTTACCCAGCGGAAACGTCCGATTGCACCGTTTTTATTACGGTAGTAAGCAGTATTAAGCGTTACAATATCCTCTGAGGTAATAAACTCGCCTGTTGCTCTGGCGCTTGGGTTTTCCTCGTACTCGTCAGCTACATCAACACCGAATATTCGCTTTATGCTTGCCTTTGTTTTGGCGGTCTGGACAATTATATAGTCCATTTCGTTTATATCTGTTACTGCGCTTTGAGGTATAACCTGTTTAGGGTGCAGCAAAGTTACATTTAGCCCACCGTCCTGAGAGTGTCCGCCTTTTGTCATGTCCCACTCGATTAGGAAAAAATTGCCGCCCTGTATAGGTGTGGTACGCTCGTCCATATCGTTCATAACCTCAAAGGGCAGACGGTCAAGCTCATTTACTAAAAATGCCTCAATAAGCTCGGCTTTTGATTCATCACCCTTACAGCCGGCTGTTACCTTTGGTCTAGGGATAGTTGTTTCTGCCTCAGCCTCAATAAGCTCGGACACTATGTTTCTTACACAGCTTGCATCCTTTGCATTAGGCGATGAAAAGACTGTATGTGTACCGCAGTAGAGTGCTTCACGCTTATCCATCTGCTGAAGATCGTCACTATATGCGCTCAGGCTGTTATAGAGCCTATCCTGCCAGTAGTGCAGTCTATTATTTGTATCCATTAAAATCCTCCTCCTTTCTTTAAAACCGTGGGCTTTGCCCACACCTACCACCCTTTAAAAAGGGTGGACCTAAACCTTATCTCTGAAACAACGTACGTTGTTTCAGTTTTAAAGCTTAGGTCAAGCCTTCTCGAAGGCTTGCGGAGATTGAGGCAGAGCCTCAAGGTCTTATGGTTTTCCGTATTTAGCAATGAGGTATTTCTTCCCCTCATCATCGCTGTTCTCATAGTCCTCCCACATGTCCGCTGTCCATCGTACATGCGCTGTTTGTTCCTCCGGTGGCCTCTCAGCACACTCCGGCATTATGTATAGCGCAATTGCCAATGCCATCACTAAATCGTCATGCGCCCCATTCTCAGCCTCCGCACGCCCTCTGGCGTTTCGAACAAAGCTAAGTAGTTCACGCAACGTCTCCGTGTCCTTAAGACAGGCGCAGTCCTCACGTATAAACCTGACTAAACTGCTAATTATAATCGGCCGTGTCACCATTGTTGTCTTAAACCCGTATGCCGTTAATAGCCTGCCCGTATAGCTGTCCTCCTGCCTGCGTATGTATTGGTTTTCATACCCTAGCCTTGTCAGCTCCTTAACCGGAAAAGTCGAGAAATTGGTTTCTATACCAACCAGAGCGTTGTTGTAATACTTGCCCAGACAATAAACCTGCTTTGCATACTCATCCTCATCAAACTGCTGTTTTAATACCGCTGCCTGCCTGCCGTTTGAGGTATCCAAGACCTGTGCCGTAAAATAATCACTGCCCTCACCCGACGTATCCCCGCCTATCACATACCTGTGGTATGCCTTCGGCCGCTCGTATATCTTGATAAAACCGTAATTGTCACGCTTAAACTTGGCTCCTGTCAGCCTTCCGTTTTCTTCCCTGCATATAAACTTTCCTGTGCTGAGCGGCTTTTTATCCCTAATATCAGCCAAGCGTTCTATTATTTTGTTCTTGTCAAATATGCACCTGCCCGACATAAGGAATGCTTCCTCAGGTGCTGATGGATACTCCTGCCTGAATAACTCCTCATCACCGCCGCAGTTGTTTCTGATGCACCACCTGCGCCATGTCAGCTGGTCATTATCAAGTGAATACGCCTTTTTTAATGCTAGCTCCTGCCTTGTCAGTAAAAAGCCGTTATACTCACGTCGATAGTCCGGCATCTCATGCCACGGAAAAAACACAGGCACAAAATCCGTTTCACCGCTGACCGCTCTGTCCCAAAGCTCCTTGAAATACTCACAGCCGTTTGCCGTTGATTCCAGTATTACAGTTGTATCGGCACTGTCAGGCACCGCCTGCATCAGTCCGTTTAATATCGCCTTTTTGTCGCCCTCCCAAAAAGCCACCTCGGACGCATGAACATTTGTAATTGTTTCGCTTCGTCCCACACCTCGTCCGCCGGCAGTAACAGACCGTATCCTGCTCCTAAGCCCGTGCTCGACAGAGTTTTTATTCGGGTTTTCAAATAGCATCTCACGCACATTAGCACTGTTTCTAAGCGGTTTGAGTAACTCCGGCAGCTCCTCATAAAACAGCTTGTTCATTGTAAATAACCCTGCCGCCGAATCATCCTTGTGTGCAATCAGAAGTGAATTAATATTTTCATGCGTAACTGTATTGTGAAATATCATTGCTTCGGCTAATGTAGAAAACCCCAACTGCCTTGCCTTGAGTATTATCACTCTTATAGGCTTTCCTGCTTTTTTCTCCTTCTGAATTACCTCAAGAAGTCTCTTTTGCGGATTATTCAACTTAAATGCTTCTATATCACCGCTTTTGGTTCGTATTTTGAGAAAATTCTCGGCATACTGCCCGAAATCAAATAAATCGGTCATATTTTTTCACCGCCTTACCTGCCCTCTGTATTGCGGAGATATTCTTCCAGCGTCATAGCCTCAGATGCACCTGAAGTTTCATTCATAACACCTGTTATTTTGCACAGCATTTCCAATGCTTTCAGCTTTTCAGAGCATTTGGCTTCATCACTGTATGAAAAAGCTATTTCCTTAAGCCGTTTAATGATGTCATCCTTTGTTATGATTTCCTCCATATATACCTCCTTTAAAAAACATTTGTTCTATTTATAATTCAATAATATCAAACTTTTGTTTGTTTATTTATCAATTTTTTATCATTATAAGAATATAAGTTCTGCAAAAAGGGCAAAAAAAAAGCTGCCTTTGAAATTCAAAAGCAACTTTAAAATAATTCCTAATTAACTTTACTGACAAAATAAGTGCAAACTGAAACTGCTAAAACTGCTGAAACTGCTAGAACGCTGTAACTGCTGAAACTGCTAAAACGCTGTAACTGCTAAATAAGGATTTTTGTCTCAACTGTACAGAAAGCACACTTACTTCTGTTTTTTACATTGACACCTACGTATTTTCCGTTTTTTATTCTGGCATCAGTTGGTTTTTGTGCATCATCTGGAATTATCCATACATTTCCTACTCGCATAACTCCATCAATCCGTCGTCCCCTGCACAAAACCTGAACCCTCTTTTGACTGATACCCCATTTTTTTGCTGTTTCTGTAACAGAAATGTAATTCATCTAATCACCCCGTAATTGTGCAATCACTTTACCATCTTTGGACAGCTTTTCCATATTTTATGAATTAAGTATACTATTTGTAACTCATTTTGTCAAGTATAAGGTGTCTTAAGGTGCTCTTAAGGTGCTCTTAAGGTGCTTCTAACGTACTTTTAATTGCACACTCTTAGTATCTAATATGCATATATTTATCGATTATACTGCTTGCATAGCTGACCGTTTCTCTCTCAATTAGCTGGGCATCAAAGCAAATATTAACCTTATGGTCAATGCCGCTCTTTCCTTCGTTAATTCTTTGCACAAGCAAATCAACGCTTGCCGCACCCATTTCATATATAAGCTGATGAACCGTTGTAAGATAAGGTGAGCAATAAGATGCCTGATCAATATCGTCATAGCCAATAACTGACATATCCCTCGGCACTCTGATTTTCCTCTCTTTAAGTGCTCTTATTGCACCCATAGCTATTAAGTCATTTGCACACATAACAGCAGTTGGGATATTCCCCTGCTTAAGTAAATCCATCATAGCGGCATATCCGCCGTACCAGTTATATGTGGTGCTTTTTATCAAACTCTCATCCACAATAAGTCCACTTTTTTCAAGTGCATCTTTATATGTCTTCAAACGGTTTCTGGAGCTTTGTGATTCCATGGATCCGCAGATATACGCTATTTTCTCATGTCCGTATTGAAAAAAAAGCTTCATGGCGCTTTCTACTCCGCCCCTGTCATTTGACTCTACAATATCAAATTTGTCCTTAGCACTTATATTTGAATCCACAAGCACCAGTTTGCAGTCAGTTGCTATTTCCATAAGCCTTTTCATAGTCTGCTGACTTTTTACAATTACTATTCCGTCAACAGACTTTGAAATAAGCGCCTCAACATATGACAGCTCTTTATCCTCATTACTGTCAGAGTTGCACTGAAAAAGGGTCATACCCTTTTTATAAGCCGCATCCTCAGCACCTCTTGTAAACTCTGGATAAAAAGGATTAGAAATATTTGGAATAATAAGACCAATAGTTTTTGTCTTACAGGTTTTTAGCATTCTCCATACATAATTAGGTTTATATCCAAGCCTTTGAGCTGCTTCTCTCACTTTGATGATATTTTCAGGCTTAATCGATTCTTTTCCGTTAAAAACTGCCGAAACGGTTCCCACTGAAACATTAGCTTCTTTTGCAACGTCCTTAATTGTAGCCATTGCGTTCCTCCTAACTTGAAATCTTACAATCTGAATATTAAAATATAATATTTATGGAACAAAGTCAATCTTATATTGCAATATTTTACCATAATTAACATTATATCTTTTTTATTTTAATATTTTTTGAATATTTTTATATTTCAAAATGAATTTTTAAATTTCTATGATTTTCCATAATTGATTAGTAACTATTTTTAGTCTAAAATTATTAAACTTAAGTTTAATATTGTTAAAATTTATTTGAACAGTTCATTTTTGTAATTTGAATATTTTTGAACTTAACTCTTTTTTGTCGTATAACGTATTGACAACATAAACATCAAACCGTATAATTTACCATAACGCAATGTGTAAAGTGCAGCAAAACTATAAAATAATAATAGAAATAAGGCGGGAATTGACATGTACGAGCTATCATCTGGATATTCTAGGACACCAATCAGCGACCGAGTATATACATATATAAAGGGAGAAATTGTAAACGGAAGCTGGAAACCCGGAGACAAAATACCATCTGAAAACATGCTTTGCAAAACTTTGAGTGTTAGCCGTGTTTCGGTACGTGCCGCATTAAAGAAGCTCACAAGTGTTGGGCTTATTGAAAGCTTCCAAGGCAAAGGAACATTTGTCTGCAAGGAAGGAAACCGTGTACCTTTGAATGATCTTTATTCAGTAATGGTGCTTAATCAGTCAGACAGAATGAGCTTACTTGAGTTCAGGAAAATATTTGAGGTAGCCTGTGCAGGATATGCCGCAATTAGGGCAACAACTGAAATGGTTGACTCTATGAATGAAACAGTTATGAATTTAGAGGCAGCACAAACTCCTGAAGATATTATTCAATATGGACTTATGTTTCATCATCAGTTGGCACTTGCAACCAACAATTCAATTATGATTCGTACATTTGAGGTAATGCAGGATAGTTATCTTCATATTTTTAGGGAAAATGTATCATTGCTGGGAACAATCGGCGTTGAAGACCACCGCAATATACTCTCTGCTATTGAAACAAGAGATGTTGAGCTTGCAAAGAAGCTCATGGATGAGCATTTAAACAATACAACCAAAAAAATGGTTGATGCCCGAAACAACAATACTCAATAGCTGATATAGATAATACATTTAATATCAAAAAGGACTGCTGATGCAGTCCTTTTATTATTTTTTATTAATACATTTCCAATAATTCATCTACTGTGAAGAATTCATATCTGCCCTTTTCAGGTATGCTGCTTGACTTGATTTCAGCCTTTTCACCACTGTCGCTTACTACTGACAGTGTTACATTATCTGTTTTTGCCAATTCTTCGAGCACATAGTATGGAAGCTTGCCCTTTGAAAGCTCACTCTCATAAACACATACTGTGCCGCCTGCCTTTTCAGCCTTAATCGTCGATACTATGCTAAGCTTTCCAAATGAGTATCTTGATGATGACACAGGTTTAATTGGCGTTGCAAAAGCTGTTGAGCCAAATGCCATTGTCATAACGACTGATACTAATATTACCGCTTTCTTTTTCATTATAAATACCTCCTTAGTAAATATGTATCTTTAGTGTAATTTGTCTTACTTTGTCATATCCAGTAACTCATCAACCGTAAAGAATGCATTTTTACCCTTTTCAGGTATGCTGCTTGACCTGATTTCAGCCTTTTCACCACTGTCGCTTACTACTGACAGTGTTATGTTATCTGTTTTTGCCAACTCCTCAAGCACATAGTACGGAAGCTTGCCCTTTGAAAGCTCGCCTTCGTAAACGCATACTGTGCCGCCTGCTTTTTCAGCCTTAATCATAGATACAATGCTGAGCTTTCCAAATGAGTATCTTGATGTTGGCTCAGGTTTCTTTTTGCCTGCAAAAGCCGTTGAGCCAAATGACATTGTCATAACAACTGATACTAACACAGCCACTTTCCTTTTCATTTTAAATGCCCCCTTAGTAAATATGTATCTTTAGTGTGATTTAATTATATTATATTTATTGTGGTTTTCAAACATTTTTTGGGAAATTTATTCATAAAAGGACTGCAAAAAGAAATTGCAGGCCTTTTTGTATCATTTTGCCATATCCAGTAATTCTTCAACTGTAAAGAATGCATTTTTACCCTTTTCAGGTATACTGCTTGACTTAATTTCAGCCGTTTCACCGCTGTCACTTACAACTATAAGCGTTACATTATCTGTTTTTGCCAATGCTTCAAGCACATAGTAAGGAAGTTTACCCTTTGAAAGCTCACTCTCGTAAACATATACTGTATCCCCTGCCTTAGAAGTATTAATTCTTGATACAATGCTTAATTTTCCAAGTGAATATGTTTCTCCGGTTTCTTCCTCTAAAAGCTCAACCTCCATATTGTCATTAAGAATTCCTGCCTCTTTAAGGTCTTCAACATTTTCAACTGTAATGCCGTTTATTGTTGCACCCTTGTAAAGATAAATTGTGCCTGTTGATTCATAGAATGCACCAATCATACCACGTTCTTCTTCATAATAATATTTGCTTTCTGATACATTAACCACAGCGTTTGAATGTATGATAATATCTCCGCTGTCAGCATTGTATCCTGCACCGATAGCTGCTCCAGAACGGCTGTATGCAGTTACTGTTCCGCCGTTTATTTCTATAGTACCTGTCATATCACCAGCTTGATAGTAACCTACATTACTTATTCCAATACCTGCTCCATAACCACTTCCGTAAGCAGTAACATCGCCGCCGTTGATTATGATTGTTCCGCTCATTTGGCCGACGTCTCCGGCTCCGATACCTGCACCGTCACAGTACGAAGTTGCACTAACTTCTCCACCGTTGATTATTATTGTTCCGCTCATATCGCCGTATTCTCCGGCTCCGATACCTGCACCCTCATCACCGGACGATGCAATAACAACAGAACCTTCGTTTATTGTTATAGTACCGCTCATATCACCGCCCATTCCTGCGCCAATACCTACACCACCACCATAACTAGAATTAAATGTATAACCACCTGAATTTACAGTAACACCGCCGTCAATAGTGATTGTACCTGTGAAATCTTCAACACCCGTTCCATTTGAGCCTATCGTTGCACCTTGTGAATTTGTATTGGTTACATTCAAAATATCATCATCGGCATCTGTTCCGCTAATCGTAAGGCTTCCACCGCTCACATGGATTCCTGCTTCAGTACTTAAGTTTGTGACAGTAAGATTATTTTCACCGCTTACCACTAATTCTACATCTGCGTCATCACCAATGTCGATTGCACTTTCGTTGACTGTTACAATGTTTACATTCTTAAGTGTTATTGTTGTTGTTGCACCATTTACTATAATTCTGTGGCTTGTAGCTGCTCCCGTTCCAGTAATAACATAGGTGTTCGAATTGCCTTCACCACCGATTTCAATGTCTTTGGTAACATCAGCACTATTAATATAATATGTAATTTCATCCGCCAATGCTGTTGTACCGAACGCTATTGTCATAACAACTGATACAAATATTGCCGCTGTCCTTTTCATTTTAAATCCCCCTTATAATATAGGTGTCGTTAGGTGTAATAAATCATATTTAATTATATTGTATTAATTGTATTTTAGCAATTATTTTCTTGACATTTTTTTCATATTTTTATTTAGCCATATCCAGTAATTCATCAACTGTGAAGAATGCATTTTTACCCTTTTCAGGTATGCTGCTTGACTTGATTTCAGCCGTTTCACCGCTGTCGCTTACTACTATAAGTGTTACATTATCGGTTTTTGCTAATGCTTCAAGAACATAGTACGGAAGCTTGCCCTTTGAAAGCTGGCTCTCGTAAATATATACTGTATCTCCTGACTTTGCAGTCTTAATTCTTGATACATTGTTGAGTTTGCCAAGTGAATATGTTTCTCCGGTTTCTTCCTCCACAATTTCTGCATTCATATTGTCATTAAGAATACCGGCATCTTTAAGCTCGTCAATATCTGTTACTGTAATGCCGTTGATCTCTGCACCCTTGTAGAGATATATTGTACCTGTTGATTCATAGTATGCTCCGATTTTACTATCATTCTCAAGTGTAACTACTGCATCGCTGTGTATAATAATATCTCCGTTTGCTAAACCATAAATACCTGTACCAATACCTATACCAGAACCAGCTCCGTTAACATTAACATTACCGTCGTTTATTATTATTTCACCGTTTAAATCCCCTTCAAGTCCTGAACCGATTCCTGCTCCAAGTTGACTGCTGTCTGCGTTCACTGTTCCTCCGTTTATTTGTATTGAGCCATTTAAACTACCCAAAACACCTGAACCGATTCCTGCTCCGGCAATTTTTCCGTCAGCAGTGACATCTCCACCATTGATTATGATTGAGCCGTTCATATCACCAGCTCCACCAGAACCAATACCTGCTCCTCCAGATTTGGAAATTGCATTTACAACAGAGCCATCATTAATCACTATTGTTCCGCTCATATCGCCTGATTCACCTGAACCAATGCCCGCTCCTTCATGATACAAATTAATAACATCGATCCCTGCATTTACTGTAACTCCGCTATCGACAGTGATTGTACCTGTAAAATCTTCACCGTTATTTGAACCGATAGTTGCTCCGTATGAGCTTGCATTAAGTACATTCAGAACATCATCGTCAGAGTCTGTTCCGCTTATTGTAAGGCTGCCGCCGCTTATATGAATACCTGCGCCTGTAACGGTATTATTGACAGTAAGACTATTTTCACCGCTTACAATGAGTTCCACATCCGAAGCATCGTCGATGTCAATTGCACTTTTTCCATCAGTTGTTTCAATTATTACACTATCCAATGTAATTGTTGTTGTTACTCCGCTAATAACAATTTTGTGACTGCTCTTTGTACCGCTTGATGAAAATACACGATATCCGTCCGCGTTAT
>JAYFPN010000010.1:0-4903 GCA_034927755.1 Candidatus Metalachnospira sp. | reverse complement strand
TTTTTCAGTAGATTTTTCTTTGTCAGCTTTAATATTTCCGGCAGGATCAGTTCTAATGAAGATGTTATCCATCATCCACCTTAAAACAGGATGGCCGCTGTGAGACAGTTTCTGTTCAAGAGTCAGCTTCATCAATTCTTTAGTTGGCGGAGACATATCCTTAAACCCTTGTCCAAAAGGAACAACGGTAAACCCCATGCCCTCTAGGTTCTGCACCATCTGCACCGCACCCCAGCGGTCAAAGGCAATTTCACGGATGTTGAATTTCTCACCTAGCTTTTCTATGAACTTTTCGATATAACCATAGTGCACTACATTTCCCTCGGTGGTTTTGAGAAAGCCTTGCTTTTCCCAAATATCATAAGTTACATGGTCACGCCTTACTCTAAGCTCCAGTGTTTCTTCCGGTATCCAAAAGTATGGCAAAATACAGTATTTATCATCTTCATCCAGTGGAGGAAATACCAATACAAAAGCAGTGATATCAGTGGTGGAGGATAAGTCGAGGCCGCCATAACAGACACGGCCCTCCAAAGTTTCTTCATTAACCTTAAAGGAACAAGCGTCCCATTTATTCATTGGCATCCAGCGGATAGCCTGTTTCACCCATTGGTTCAAACGAAGCTGCCGGAAGCTGTTCTCTTCACCAGGATTTTGTTTTGCAGATTCACAGGCAGCTTTTACCTTGTCGATACCGACGGTAATGCCAAGGGATGGATTGGCCCTTTTCCAGACCTTCGGATCGGTCCAATCCTCACTTTCATCTGCACCATATATGACTGGGTAAAATGTTGGGTCATGCTTTCTGCCCTCAATCAAATCTTTTGCTTTCTGATGTGTTTCGTAGCAAATTGAATTAGTATCATTCCCGGCAGTAGTTATGAGAAAGTAGAGTGGCTGCATTCTGGCATCACCAGAGCCTTTTGTCATAACATCAAATAATTTTCTGTTTGGCTGTGTATGTAACTCATCAAATACCACACCATGAATATTGAAGCCATGCTTACTATAGGCTTCTGCGGAAAGTACCTGATAAAAACTGTTTGTCGGTTGAAAAATAATACGTTTCTGTGATGCAAGTATTTTCACTCTTTTATTCAATGCGGGACACATACGCACCATATCGGCAGCAACATCAAATACAATGGTTGCCTGTTGGCGGTCAGCGGCACACCCATAAACCTCGGCGCGTTCTTCATTGTCACCACAGCAAAGGAGTAACGCAACTGCAGCCGCCAGTTCTGATTTCCCCATTTTCTTTGGGATTTCTACATAGGCAGTGTTAAACTGCCGGTAGCCATTTGGCTTTAAGGTTCCAAAGATATCTCGGATGATTTGTTCCTGCCAGTCAATTAGCTCAAATGGCTTACCAGACCATGTGCCTTTGGTATGGCACAGACACTCTATGAAGTCCACAGCATAGTCAGCCACTTCCTTGCTATATACAGAATCCTTTACCTTAAATTTTGTTGGTATGTATTTTTTCAATTTTCGCATTGCCATCACCTCCATTCTGAAAATAAAAATAGCCGCCTATGAAAGCGACTGTACGACAAACAGCCCGTTGTAGGCTGTTCCCCGATTGATTTTTAGTTGTTCTCTTTCATTGGGATGGCAATGGCAAACTCAGTGTTTTCATTCACCGGTTTAATATCTCGGCGTTTACAGCTTTTTCACCCAGTCAATTCCGTAGATTATGTTTAGCCCGGAGCCGTTGTCCCAATGCACCAGAATGGAGCCGGTGTCATCGACACCACTGACGGTACCTTGGGTACCAATGGGCGGTGATTGCTGGTCATCCATTTGGAGAAGCTCCACACGGGTGCCTACTGGGTACTGTTTGCGGATGTGTTCCACCTGTTCTTTACTCGGAAATCTCATCGCTTGGCACCTCCTTCTTTGCACCGGACTTGAAGGCGGCAGAGCCGGTCAGGTTGCGGAGCAGAATTTTGCGCTCGGCCTTGTATTCGTTCCCGATAAAGCCAAGTCGGAGAAGGAAGCAGCGGAAGGCATATTTCTCATTATCCACCGGCTTTTCCATGGCGCTGATCCGCTTCTGGTCTTTGCTCATTTTGCATAGGGCTGCAATAAAGTGAGTGTAGGCGTTAACCTCATCTGGTTCCGGGAGTGTAGAAAACCAAGGGAAGGAAATCGTCTCCTGGGTGATTGCAATCGGAAGGGCCTCAATGCCCAGTGCCTTTTTGATGAGGCCGCCTTTAGCATCCAGTAGGTTTGTCAGATTTCCGGCAGCAACCATGTCCAGTGGAAGGCTGACCGTCAGGCCAGTGTCTTCAGGTGTGCCGTAAGCTGGAGGGCAATCCTCTGCAGGTTCTTCGCAGCTGATGTCCGGCTGTGGCTGGTCGTATTCGGTGCTTTCGTAATGGAAGCCTCGTTCTGTAAGAGCTGCAAGCACCTGCTCGATTTCCTTACTGTCGGCCATGTCATTGAATGTTAGATTTCCGTCTCTGGTGATGGTGAAGTAATCCACTTCGTAAGCGTAGGTCGGAGTCTTTTTGTAGACTGCTTTGGCTCCAGTGATTTCTTCGAGGGCCTTTACAAAAGGCTTTCTGTCTGTAAGGTTGTAAGTAACTTTCATGTGGTGTTCCTCCTTTGTCTTGGTACTACATTAATCACTCTGAAGGCATATAGTAGCAAGTTGATTTAGAGAATAAACCTGACAAATATGTGACTTGCAGATTGTGTAAAGTACCAAGACGTTTATTAGGAGTCTACAACCATTTCAGCATAGGAATAGGTTAGCCCATCACGGATGACGGAGACCTTATCCGAAGAGCCGACCTGTTCGATGTAGCGCTTCACGATGACATCGCAGAACTTTTCATCCAACTCGATGGTGAAGCATACACGATTGGTCTGTTCGCAGGCAATGAGTGTAGAACCGCTGCCACCAAACGGGTCGAGCACGAGGGCGTTGGACATGCTGGAATTCATGATAGGATAGGCCAAAAGCGGAATTGGCTTCATGGTTGGATGGTCGCCATTTTTCTTTGGCTTATCAAATTCCCAGATGGTTGTTTCCTTGCGGCCTGTATACCATTGATGCTTGCCGGATTTCTTCCAACCAAAAAGCACAGGTTCATGCATCCATTGGTACGGGCTGCGCCCCAACACTAAGGACTGCTTTTTCCAAATGCAGCAGCCGGAAAGGTAGAAGCCTGCATCCACAAATGCTTTCCTAAAGTTCAAGCCTTCAGTATCGGCATGGAACACGTAGATGCTGGCGTCGTCTGCCATTGCAACATACATCTGTGTATAAGCGTCAAGCAGGAACTGGTAGAAAGCGGTGTTCTCCATGTTGTCGTTTTTGATTTTGCCAGCGCTGCCTTCATAGTTGACGTTATAAGGCGGGTCAGTCACCACAAGGTTTGCCTGTTTTCCGGCCATCAAGAGTTCATAGGTTTCCGGCTTGGTGGAATCACCGCATACCAGACGATGGTCACCAAGAAGCCATAGGTCACCGGTTTTGGAGAAGGTCGATTTTTGCAGCTCAGCCTCTACATCGAAATCATCATCTTTGACACCATCTTTCACATCCTCCTTAAATAAATCATCAATCTCAGCTGGATCAAAACCAGTAAGAGATACGTCAAAATCCGCCGCTTGTAAATCTGAAATCAAAAGGGCAAGTTTATCGTTATCCCATTCACCGTTAATTTTGTTAAGGGCAATATTCAGAGCCTTTTCTTTTTCTTCAGGGATTTCAATCACTACACATTCTATTTCATCAATGCCCAGGTCAATAAGAACCTTCAAACGCTGATGTCCACCAACCACTCTGCCTGTGGTTTTGTTCCAAATGACAGGCTCCACATAGCCGAACTGCTCAATGGAACGCTTCAGCTTTTCGTATTCTGCATCACCGGGCCTTAAATCCTTACGAGGATTGTAATCAGCAGGGAGAAGGTCAGCAGTATTCTTTTTCTCAATGAGCATGTTTAACACCCCGTTTCAAAAGTTTATGTAGGCCCTTCTTTGCCCCCAAAATATCTCCGGCAGATGCCTGCCCACTTAGTGTACGGTATTGCTGCTCAGTCAACCTTTCCTTTTTAGTATTTAGCGCAGCCATAAAATCTAATAGCTCTTCCTTCATTAATTGCCCCTCCTAGCACGGAGCAGGCGCTCCATGACATCATTTTGTGGTACTGCATCGTCATAATCTGTGCTGCAATTTTCTTTCACTATCTGAAAAATCTCATTCCATAGCCTTACAGCTTGGTTCATATAGTTAATCCCGATATTGATAAACGGTGATGGAATAGGTTTCTGAGTCGTAGGATGTTTGGAAAGAAAGCCTAGCTTATTGGTCATCTCCTCGCATTGAATCCAACGAGCGGAAGCCATAGCGTAGCGTTCCAACAGTTGTGGGGATACCTTTGAACTACAGCCGATCTTTTGGAGCCATTCCCACGTTTCCTTGTATATGTCAGCGGCTTGCAGTTCACTGCCGTCACGCTGTTCAGCCGATAGAAAATCATGTGGTTTTGGCATTTCCACACCTTCCATTTCAGGAATATCAAGTACCTCTAATTTTCTTCCACCCGGATTTCCGTTTTTAGCTTTTTCGGTCACTGCTTTTTTTTTTCGGCCTGTTCCAGGTCTGGAACCTCCTTGGCCACCAGTATTATTTGATTTTGTAGGCATATTTTTCACCGTCCTTTAATTACCCTTTTGAAAACGCCATTTGTGTGCGTGGCACCCCACGCCCGTTGCACAGCCACTTTGCTGTAGAAAAGTGACCCGCCTGATTGGTACCCCTAAAATTGGACAGCCATTGAAAGAAATTTGGTAGTTAGAAATCAAAACACCAAACATAAAGCAAAGTGGCAAATCAAATTTTAGGACAGATATGAAATCGTACATCCAAATGACAAACAGATTATGC
>JAYFPN010000023.1:0-14983 GCA_034927755.1 Candidatus Metalachnospira sp. | reverse complement strand
GAGCGCCGGCCTGTCACGCCGGAGGTCGAGGGTTCGAGCCCCTTCTGAGTCGCCAATGGGAGTTTAGCTCAGCTGGGAGAGCATCTGCCTTACAAGCAGAGGGTCACAGGTTCGAGCCCTGTAACTCCCATTTTTTTATGTTTGCGCATAGTGTCGATTAATAGATACAAATATGACTCTTTGTTTATTTTGCCACAAAATAAGCTGGTCTGTTTTTAGGTAATAATTATAAATTTAACGTGTTTTAGGGGACAGTTTTTTGGAACTGTCCCTTTTTTATACATTTTGGAACTTTTGTAAATTGCCTAACCTTTTTTACTATATTATTATAGAATACATAATAATGTTGCGATTATATAAATATATAATTATTATGGAGGTATTATTATGGAAAATAAATTGGCACACGCAGCAGAAAGGAAGGCCTTTGAGGTTGTTATTGACTCAGTTATTAAACATCTAGATAAGGATCCTTCAAAAAATATGGTGCAGCTTATAAATATGGCTGAAAAAATACTTGGAGATACATGGTCGCCTGAAGCTTATGTTATGCTTAGAGGAGCGTTTTCTGATCCTAACAGCAAATGGGCAAAATTTGGTCAGAGACTTTTGAATGAGGTTGATCACTCAGTATTTAAGAAAGCTTTCCTAACACTGGGTTATGAGGCGGGTTTCCGTGGATATAAGATTGCTCAAGAGATGAGCGAAAAATATGATTGCAACATTCCTTGGATAGTTCTTATGGACCCTACAAGTGCTTGTAATATGCATTGTATAGGCTGTTGGGCAGCAGAATACGGAAACAAATATAACTTGTCATTTGAAGATATGGATAGCATCATCGAGCAGGGCAAAGAGCTTGGCATTCATGCATATCTTATGACAGGTGGTGAGCCTCTTGTAAGGAAGAAAGACGTAATACGTCTCTGTGAAAAGCATCAGGATTGTGCATTTCATTGCTTCACAAATGGTACTCTCATTGATGAAGAATTCTGCAACGATATGCTTCGCGTAGGAAACTTCATTCCCTCGATAAGCATCGAAGGATTTGCAGCAGAGAATGACGGACGCCGTGGTGAAGGTCATTTTGATAAGGTAATGCACGCTATGGATTTACTTAAAGAACATAAACTTCTTTTTGGTACATCAATTTGCTATACTAGCAAAAACTATAAAACAGTTACATCAGATGAATTTCTTGATCTACTTATTTCAAAGGGTGTAAGATATACATGGTACTTCCACTATATGCCTGTTGGGAATGATGCTTCAACGGAATTGCTTCTTACACCTGAACAGCGTGAATATATGTATCACAGAGTAAGAGAAATTAGAGACTGGGAAGGTGGCAAAGAAATATATGCTATGGACTTCCAAAATGATGGTGAATTCGTTAATGGTTGCGTAGCTGGAGGCAGATGTTATTGCCATATTAACCCTATGGGAGATGTTGAACCTTGCGTATTTATCCATTATTCAAGTGCCAATATTCATGAAAAGCCATTAATTGAGTGTTTCCAGCAACCACTGTTCAGAGCATATAGAAACAATCAGCCATTTAATGATAATCAGCTTCTGCCTTGTCCGATGCTTGAGAACCCTGAAAGACTTCAGCAGTTGGTAAATGAAACCGGTGCAGTTTCAACTGATCTTCAGTCACCTGAAACATGTGAGCATCTTTGTGGTAAGTGCATAAATTATGCAAAAGAATGGCAGCCCATTGCAGATAAGCTCTGGTCAAAGACACTTGATGAGAAGGCTGAAAAAGCAATGAAGTTAGAAAAAACTGCAAATGTAGGTAAATAAAAATACATATTTAAATTAATGGACCGGCTAATATTAGTCGGTCTTTTAATTTTTATTTATTTTCTAAAACTTTTAATATTAAAGGATTGTCTTATAGATGTAAAATGAATTAAAAACTAAAAAGGCAGGTGGAAAAGTTAATGGGCAACAGAAAGCTCGTAGAAAATTTTGTTAAAGACAACATAGGCAATGCATATCGTTTTGCTTTTACATATATGAAAAATCAGCAGGATGCAGAAGATGTTGTTTCCGAAAGCATAGTTAAAGCTCTTAAATCAGCGGATAATGTAAAAGATATGTCCAGACTGAAGCCTTGGTTTTTCAAAATTGTCTCTAATACAGCTCTAAATAGTATAAAGAAAAACATGAAGATAATTCCTTTTGAAAATCTAGATGACAAAAATTCATACTCAGATATTTATAATATTTCAAATTTGATGGAACTGATTGAGCAGCTGCCCAAAGATTACCTAGAGGTGATAACGCTTAGATATTTTGAGGATTTGAGAATCAAAGATATTGCAGAAGTACTCAGCATAAACGAAAATACCATTAAAACAAGACTATATAAGGCTCTTAAAATTTTAAAGGAGGATGTTGAGGATAAATATGAAGGATTCTAGTAATAAAATAAATAATTTAAAAAATGAATATAATAACATTAATGCATCGGAGGAATTTATTTTGAAAATGAACAAAAAAATAAAAAAGGAAAAAACAAAGAAAAATATTAAAATCAGCACAACAGTCGCCGCCGCATTTATTGTGGTATTTGGTGTCACACTTAATGCCAGTCCTGCACTTGCCTTTGCCTTGAGTGATGTACCGGTTATAAACAGTATAGTCAAAGTTATTACGTTTGGGAAATATGTTGAGAAAGATAACGGCTATGAGCTTTCAGTTAATACACCTAAGCTAGAGGGTTTGGTAAATGAGGAACTTCAGAACAAGCTAAATGAAGAATTTAAAGCTCAGGGTGAGGAGGTTAAAGAACTCTTTGAAAAGGACGCGGCTGATCTTAAAAAGGAGTTTGGCGATGAAACGGTACATATGGGTATTGAGTTTAATTATGATGTCAAGACAGATAATAATGATATTCTTGCACTTGATGTTTACACTTTTTATGCATCAGGCTCGTCAACATCTATTCACAAGTATTATACATTAAATAAACACACCAGTGAACTTTATACACTTAAGGGAATGTTTAAGGATGGAACTGATTATGTTACTCCGATAAGTGACTATATTAGAAGTGAAATGGAAAGAAAAAATGCTGAAGAGGATGGATTGTTTTTCCTTGAAGATTTTGATAAGATAGCTGAGGATCAAAACTTCTATATTAATAATGATGGAGACATAGTGATTTGCTTCGGTAAATATGATATTGCGGCAGGTGCACAGGGAACTCCGGAGTTTGCTATTCCACATAGTCTGATCGCTAATATTCTTACTGAATGAAACAAAATATATAAATAAAAAATACGCTGTGTGAATCAGTGTATTTTTTTATATTTTAATCTGTATAAAGGTGATTTTGAAAGGTAATAATACTGACAGAGAAATCAAATGATTTCACTTTTATGGAGGTGCCAGTATGAAAAGAAACAGATTTATGGAATTTTTAAACACTAAAGGTCAGTATGCGGCAATATTTGCATTTATTGTTGTTGCAGGTATTTGTGCCGGTACTGCCGCTTATAACAAGGGTAGCAAAACTAATGACAGTGCAACTGCAAAATCACCTATTTCTGAAGCAAGCGAGCCTGTTTTGACTAACAAAAATGCCAAAACAGAAACAAAGACAGAAACTCCTTCACAGAATAAGGAAACTAAGGCTGATACAAACAACAATATTAAAAAGACTGCAGCCGAGGATGAAGCTGATAAAACAATATCAGATACTGAAGATGAAGAAACGGATATTGCGTTGTCGTGGCCTGTAAATGGTGACATCATATTGGGATATAGTCCTAATAGTCTTGTCTATGACCCAACTCTTGATCAGTACAGAACAAATGACAGCGTATATATTGCATCTAATGAAGGAACAAATGTACTTGCAGCAGCAGATGGAGTTGTTGCTGAAGTGGTTGAAGATGAGACAAAGGGTAACTATGTTGTTATTGAGCATGAAAATGGTTGGAAGACTACATACAGCCAGCTTGCGGATATTACTGTATCCAAAGGCGAAGCTGTATCCGAAGGTGATACTTTGGGAGTAGTTGCAAGTCCTTCAGTCTATTCAAGTGCAATGGATTCACACATCGAGTTTAAGGTAACTTTGGATGATGTAACTGTTGACCCAGAGGTTGCTTTAGGCTAATACAACTGAATATTAAAATCCGCAAAGGTGCGGAGCAGAAACAGATATTGTCTGAAAGGTGTGCTCACCCAAAGCATATCTGTTTTTGTCGTTAAAAACTATTATTATATTTAGAAATTTATGGTATAATCATTCTAGATCATAATAAGGAGGAGTTTGCATGCTGTATTCTGAAGAAAAGAGAAAAGACTATAAGCTCAAGCTTGATTTTAATAACATGATGAAGGCGTTTGTAGGTGAGTATGGTGTTTCAGATGCTGAAATATCATCCCTTTCAAGTAAAATAGCCAAGGCTCATAAGGCAATGAAGGAAAAAAGGCAGAACGGTAAAATGGACTGGCGAGATATTCCTCATAATCAAAAGGATGTAGTAGCAGATATTAATAAATATGTTAATTCAGTAAAAGATGAAACTGATGCGTTTGTTGTGCTCGGAATTGGGGGCTCTGCACTTGGCCCGATATGTGTACAGCAGGCAATAAATAATCCGTATTATAATGAATTGACTAAAGAACAGAGAGGTGGGTTCCCTAAACTTTATGTAGCGGATAATGTTGACCCAGAAAGACTGGCATATCTTTTTGAAGTTATTGATCCTACAAAATCTTTGTTTAACTGTGTGTCAAAAAGCGGAAGTACATCAGAAACAATGAGCCAGTTTATGATAATTAAAGAACTTCTTGAGGAAAAACTCGGAAAAGACGAAGCTGCTAAACATATTGTATGTACAACAGATATTGAAAAGGGAAACCTTATTAAAATAGCTAATGACGAAGGATATAAAACATTTATAATACCAAGCGGAGTAGGCGGCAGATTTTCTGAGCTTACATCTGTTGGACTTCTTCCTGCCGCTATGTGTGGGATAGATATTGAGCTGTTGCTTGATGGTGCAGCTTATATGGATAAACTTACTGAGAATGAGGACATATTTGAAAATCAGGCATATATGTTTGCGGTTCTCAGCTATATTTCTCTTAAACAGGGTAAGAACATTTCAGTTATGATGCCGTATGCAGACAGTCTGAAATATGTATCCGACTGGTTTGCACAGCTTTGGGCAGAATCTCTTGGTAAAAAGACTGATAATGACGGAAACACTGTTTACGCGGGTCAGACACCTGTAAAAGCTCTCGGAGTAACGGATCAGCATTCTCAGGTTCAGCTTTATACAGAAGGGCCTTTTGATAAAATTATAATTATTATTGGGGTTGATAAGTTTAGGAAGACGATGACTATTCCTAAAATATATGAAGATATACCAAGTCTGGGTTTCCTTGGTGGTGTGACACAGAACAAACTTATTGCCACAGAACAGATGGCAACAGAATATGCACTTTTAAAGTCAGGAAAGGCTAATATGACAATAACTCTTCCTGAAGTAAATGAATTTACACTTGGTGAGCTACTGTATATGTTTGAGGTTGCAACAGGATTTGCAGGTGAGCTTCTTAATATAAATGCTTTTGACCAGCCCGGAGTTGAAGAGGGTAAAAATGCGACTTATGCAATGTTTGACCGCCCCGGATACGAAGAAAAGAAAAAGGAACTTGCGTCAAAGCCAGAAAAACTTGATAAATATATTATCTAGTATTTGAACAGTCGGCAAAATATGCCGGCTGCTTTTTTATGGCGTAAATTGGTATAATTTGCGGGTAATTAATCATTTCGCCTTTCTTGATTTGACAAAATTCTTATAAGATGGGTGTTATATTTTAGTCAACGTAACAGTGTATGCAAAGGGAGGATAAAATATGCAGACTGATTTTGAACATGACGGTGAGATAACAACCCTTCCCAATAACATCAGGCAAATGGGAGCTGCCGATGACGGTTTGAGAATATATATGGAGGATTATGTTCATACATATCTTTATCAATACGCAAGAAGCAGTGTAAACGGAGAAAAGTTAGCCGTGTTAATGGGAAAGACAAAAGTTGTCGATGGTCAGAAAACAGTTTTTATAAGCGGCGTTGTTCAGGCCAGATTCACCGAAAAAATTAAAGGTGTTGAAACAATTACCACACAAAGCTGGAAGTACATAAGTGAGGAAATGGAACAATATTTCCCCGACCTCAAAGTAGTCGGATGGATGCACTCAAGACCATCATTTGGTGCATTTGTAACATCAAGAGATGAAGCATATCATAAGAAGGTTTTCAACAATGATTCAAGTGTTTTCTTTGTTGTTGACCCAATTGATAGAACGGACAGGTTTTACACAATGAATGAAACTGGGGGCTCAATGAGACCAGTAAAAGGTTATTTCATTTATTATGATAAAAATCCACAAATGCAAGAATATATGCTTGCAAACAGTCTTATTCAGCCTAAAACGGAGGACGAGGAAGATGATGAGGAGGAAAAAAGTATAAATTCTCACATGGACGCCGCTGCAAAAATACGATCCGTTTTGGCAGGTAAGGAAACTGAAAAGGTTAAAAAAGTAAGAAATAAATATGCGGTTTTCACCTTTGTCAGTGCAGTTTTTTGTTTTGTATGCGTTTTTATGAGTTTAAGTCTAGCCAGTAATGTGTCTCGGCTAAAAAAGCTCGAAACGGAGGTGGTGTCCGTCAAACAAAGTGTGGAAATTCAAAAAAAGGAAACCAAAGCACTAGCAAATGATATATCAAACTACAATCCTGTAATTACAGTAATGGCAGCCGAAAATTCAAATCCAAAGGAGGAAACTGAAGAAAAAGAAAAGAAAACTTATACAATAAAGGAGGGCGATACACTGGTAAAAATTTGCCGTTTGTTTTATGGTGATGACAGTATGCTCGATAAAATCATAGAAATAAATAAAATCAATGATCCCGATAGAATTTTTTATGGTACAGTTATAGAACTCCCCTAACTATTTATGTGTGGTAAAATACATAGGAAACAGCCTCTAAGCTAACTTAGAGGCCGTTTTTTATTTTATAAGCATTTCCATTTTATCCAAAAGTCCTTTAAAAACTCTCATTGCATCATTAATAGGCTTTTGAGTAGTCATATCAATACCTGCACCTTTTAACAGATCAATTGAATATTCTGCACTGCCTTTGCCAAGAAAATCAAGATAGCGGTCAATTGCTGGCTGCCCTCCATTAAGAATTCCCCTTGATAGAGATATTGCAGCACTGTAACCCGTTGCATACTGATATACATAAAATGCATTGTAGAAATGAGGTATACGAGCCCATTCAATATCAATACAATCATCTATTACTATGTCTTTGCCGAAATACAGTTCATTAAGATTATGATATACTTTTGAAAGGTTATCACATGTAAGAGTTATACCGGAAGCCGACATATCGTGTACTGCTTTTTCAAACTCGGCAAACATTGTTTGTCTGAATAAAGTGCCTCTGAATTGTTCCATAAAGTAATTTATAAGATATAGCTGTTTCTTTTCGTCGGGTTCTGTTTTGAGTAAATACTCCATGAGCAACGCTTCGTTACATGTAGAAGCAACCTCTGCAACAAATATTTTATGTCCGGAGTATACGAAAGGCTGCGTTTTCCAGGTGAAATAGCTATGCAAAGCATGGCCCATCTCATGTGCAACTGTGAACATATTGTTTACAGTATCATTATAATTTAAGAGTACATATGGATGTCCACCGTATGCTCCCCATGAATATGCTCCGCTACGCTTTCCTTTGTTTTCATAAACATCTATCCAGCCGCCGTCAAATCCTTTTTGCAGAGCATCAGTGTAATCACTGCCCATTATCGCAAGCGCCTTTTTAACAGTCGTTTTGGCCTCTTCAAATGTAATTTTCCAATTTAAATCACTTACAAGCGGTGCGTAAAGGTCATACATGTGAAGTTCGTCAACACCAAGCAGTTTTTTTCTTAATGCTATATATCTATGCATAAGAGGCAGACTTTCATGTACTGCATCAATGAGATTATCATAGACAGCAGCAGGAATGTTGTCATCCTCAAGAGCATATTCTAGTGCTGAATAATAGTGCCGGATGTTTGCATAAAATAAATCCTTCTTGACTGAGGCATTATATGTTGCGGCCAATGTGTTGCTTTGTTTCAGATATGAGCTGTATAAAGCATCAAAAGCAGATTTTCTAAGAACTCTGTCATTGCTCTCAAGATATGAAACGTATTTTCCGTGGGAAAGCCCGTATGTTTTTGAGGAGCTGTCCACAACATCAGGGAAAGTCATATCTGCTTCATTAATCATTGTGAAAATAGTATGTGCCGATGATGCGATTTCTTCTGATGCGGCAAGGATTTTTTCTTCTGCTTCGGATAGAGTATGCTCCTTCAGACGCAGAATGCCTTCGAGAAAATGTGAATATATTTTGAGTTCACTACATTCGCTAATAAACGTATTAATCTGTTGAGCAGTAAGCTTTGAAATTTTAGGAACTATAAAGGCTGAATTTGACATAAGTTTTACTGAAAGCAAATCAGCCATACCTGATAGCTGCTGATATTTAGCATTTGTACTGTCCTCATGGAACTTCATATATGCATACACATAAATGCGATCAAATTCTTCAAACAATTCATTATAGAATTTCAGACATTCATAAAGATTGCTTCCGTCTTTAACAATGGACTCATTAAAATTTTCGATTTGTGAAGACTTTTTAACAAGCTTATCATAATGTTCTTTCCAAATTTCGTCTGTAGCAAATAAATCTTCGATATGCCACATATATTTTTTGTCTGTCTGGTTTCTTAAAGGGATTGAGTTTTCTGACATATGTTATTCACCTCATATTTTTATTGTAATTATTTTTTTAATAAAGCTTTGTTTAAGATTATAACATAATATGTGCAGAATTTTATAAAAATAGATATAATCATAATAAAAACGTCATTTATAAAATTATTGAAATATAAGATAAAAAAGTGTAATATATAAATGGAGTATAAGGGTCTATTTGAGGAAGGTGTTTCGGACATGAGTAATTTAAATAAACTTAAAATTTTGATTGTTTCGTCTGAAGCTGCACCGTTTGTCAAAAGCGGAGGTTTAGGAGATGTAATTGGTTCGCTGCCTAAGGCTTTGCTTGAGATGGGAGCAGATGTAAGAATAGTAATCCCTAAATATAAGACTATTAAGCAGGAACATTTTCTTGGAACAGAATTTATGGGCAACTACGATACAAAGCTTGGATGGCGGATTCAGAAAGCAGGGGTTTTGTATAAAGATGCAGATGTACCTGTATATTTTATTGAAAACGACTATTATTTTGGAAGACAGGAAATTTACGGATATTCGGATGATAATGAAAGATTTGCATTTTTCAGCAGGGCAGTAATAGATATGTTACCATTTGTTGATTTTATACCTGATATTATTCATTGCAATGATTGGCAGACAGGTCCGTTGCCGATGCTATTGAAAGAAACGTATAAGAAGGTTTCATACCTTAAAAATATAAAGACTCTGTATACTATTCATAACCTTCAGTATCAAGGGAATTTTGATGCAGCATCGTTAGAAATGTTTGATTTGCCTGGATATTTGTTTGACAATGGTACAGTTGAATTTTATGGAAGAATGAGCTATATGAAAGCTGGGATAGTTTATTCCGATATGATCAGCACTGTAAGCGAAACATATGCAAATGAAATCCAGACAGAGGAATATGGATATGGATTTGACGGAATAATTCGAGCATACAGCGATAAGCTAAGAGGAATTATAAACGGAATTGATTATATTATAAATAATCCGGAAACGGACAAGCATATAGACGTAAACTTTTCCGAAAAAACAATTGAACTGAAGAAAGAAAATAAGAAATTGCTTCAGAAGGAACTTGGGCTTGAGGAAAGAGACGTGCCTATGGTTTGTATGGTATCAAGACTTGCAAATCAGAAGGGCTTTGATATTTTAGCATGTGCTATGGAGCAGATTATGGGAAATGATTTGCAGTTTGTTCTATTAGGCACAGGTGAAAAACAATATGAGGACATGTTCAGGTATTATGAAAACCGATGGAAAGGCAGATTCTGTTCATGTATAATGTTTGATAACACATTAGCACAGAAAATATATGCCTCGGGCGATATGTTTTTAATGCCGTCACGTTTTGAACCATGTGGGTTGGGACAGATGTTTAGTCTTAGATATGGAACGGTTCCAATTGTCAGAAAAACAGGAGGACTTGTCGATACTGTTGAGCAGTATAATCCTGAAAATGGAAAAGGAAATGGATTTTTGTTTGATACGTATAATGCCGAAGGAATTTTGTGGGCACTGGGAGAGGCTCTTAAAGTTTACAATAACCCACAAGAATGGCGCACTCTTGTCGAAAACTGCATGAAGTCACATTTATCATGGACAGACTCTGCAAAGAGATATATAGAACTATATAAAGAAATGCTGAATAAATAACGTATTGCCCCCATATATTTTTTTGACAAAAATGTATGGGGGTTTATTTTGAAATCAATTAAAAAAGCATGTCTTTTTATTGGAATGGTAGTAGGGGCAGGATTTGCCTCAGGGAGAGAAATTACAGACTATTTTCTTGTATATGGAAGCAAATGGACAATAGGAATACTGTTCAGCGGGGTTTTATTTTTTATTTATTCTACTGCAGTTACAAGCATAATAAACAAAAATAAAATTAATTCTTTTCATGATTATTTAAATTTGATAATGGATACAAAATTTGCTTTTTTTACTGAATGGGTTTCGGGTTTATTTTTTTGCATGATGTTTTTTGCAATGGTATCCGCAGCTGGCTCGGCGGCAAGAGAAATATTCGGTATTAATTTTTGGCTGGGAGTTTTTCTTATGATTGCAGCATGTGCAGCCGTGCTGGCAATGGGGATAAACGCAATTGAAAACATCAGCGTAATAATTGTACCTCTTCTTGTTATCGGGATAGCGTTGATAGGAGCAAAAAGCGGAACAGTGACTTTAAATGAAAATACAAAAACTTCTGTTATTATGTCCTCTATTATTTACGTTTCGTACAATACTATGACAGCGGCTTCAGTTATAGCAGAGGAAAACAAGGGAACGAGCAGGTATGATGGAATAATTATGGGTTTGTTGTGCGGGGTCGCCATGACATTTATGGGATATTTTATTGGAAAGACAATACTATATTTCGGAAGCGTTACAATAAATTCTGAATTGCCGTTTGCAGCTGCGGCCAAGAAAATTGGCGGTATATATAATATAGCTTATGCAATGGTTTTTATTACAGCAGTTTATACGACTGCCGTATGTGACGGTATGGCTGCAATAAGGTGTATTTCTGATAAACTGAGGATTTCATCAAAAAAATCGTTGATTTTACTTATTATATTGGCAGTGATGTTTTCATTTGTCAGTTTTACTGATTTTGTATCAAAAATATATCCGGTTTTTGGGGTTGCGGGTATTTTACAGTTGATTTATACAATAAAGTTTTTTATCAAACCTGAATGAAAAAGATTTCTTTTACTTTAATTTAATTGGTAATTATAGTATTATAAATAAAGTTGCTGTAATAACTAAACAGTAAAATTCAATTCGGGAGAGCTGTTATGCGAAAAATACGAAATGATAAATCAAAAAAAAATACTTTGAATATACTAAGAAATATTCCGAGATTAAATAGGAATGCAGCGGCTGTAATAGTCATTGCTATTATTGTAGTTGCGGCTGTTATTTTGGTTAAAACAGGAGTAATTAATATAGGAAGTAAATCTTCTGTAGTAACATATGCTTCGGATAGCAAGACAGGATATCGCTCATATAATGACGGATATATTCAATATACAAAAGATGGTGCCAAGTTCCTTACAAAATCGGGCAGTGAATCTTGGGATGATGCTTATACAATGATTTCACCGATTATTGACGAAAAAGGCATATATACAGCAATATTTGAAACTGGCGGAAGGGCTGTAAGGGTGTATAATGGCCAAGGGCTGATATATAATGTTCAGACATCAGATCCTATCTTAAGTGTAGCAGTTGGTGAAAATGGATACATAGGTGTAATTGCAAATGGAGACACATACTCTGTTTCTGTATATTCTACGTCCGGAAACATGATATTTCAGAGAATCGAAGCTGAAACAGGGGTATATCCTTTTAGCTGTGACATATCACCGGATGGAGAAATTATAGCAATTTCATATATGGATACAACAGGTGTTGAGATTGATTCAAAAGTAGGATTGTTTTATATTGACGCTGAAAAGGGTGCAGAGTACACAGATAGTATGTATGCAGCTGTTGAAAAGAATGATGAAGTTATTTTGGGTGTGTACTTTATGTCAAACAGCGGATTAATTGCTATTGGAGACAGAAATATCATTTATATAGCTTCATCGGGTACAGAAGACTGGAATGTTGAAGTAACTAATGAGATAATGGGAATAGGCATGTGCGAAAATAAGCTTGCGATGCTATACGGAGATGAACTTCCTGATAAAGATGGAGTAGAATGCGGAACTGTTGTATTCATATCATCTGGCGGTAAAATGACCAAGGGATATTGTACAGGAGCTGAATCAGATTTCTTTGCTTCTTCTGAAGGCGGAGTTGTTATTGGAAACGGTTCAAATTATTATGGAATAAATACAAATGGAAAAGTTGTTTGGAGTTTAAACGACACAGGAAATTTAAATGGCATTTATCCTACAAGCAATGTAAAGAAATGTATTTATACAACTAAAACGTGGTCAGTTGAGGCGGATATGACAAACTTTGACTCATCGAATTATAATACTGATATAATAAGCTCAAAAAATACTGATACGTCAGCAGGTACAGAACCGGCGGATAGTGCACAGGATAATAAACAAGACAATACTGCAACTGGCGGAGAAAAACTAAAAAGCTGATTACTATAGGGAGATATATGTATATGACAACTGATTTAGCGTTACATTTTACATATTTGGACGCAGTGGTTGCAACCATAATTGCTGTTTTTGCTTTTTCAAATGCGAGGAAAGGATTTGCTGGAGCATTACTGAGATTTATGCCAACGCTGCTTGGAATTTTACTGTCATGGAAAATGAGCGGTGAAGTTATTAAATATGTAAGAGGTACATTCATATTTTCATTTATTATGTCTAAAATATCCGGTGGTCTTAATATAGGGAAGATTTTGCCCGATATGACCATGACAGCACAAAACAGCATTATCTCAGCAATGAATGTACCTGAGTTTATTAAAAAGGCTCTTGTAAATAATAATAACTCAGTTGTTTACAGCCTTTTTGATGCTCAGACGCTTAAGGACTATATAGCGGGGTTTTTAACTAATATATTTGTTAGTATTGCGGTAGTTATTTTGCTGTATTTTATTGGAGTATTGGTGGGTAGGTTGGTTCTAAAAGTCTTCAGTTCGATAGATGATGTCCCCATATTAGGCTTTTTCAGTAAGATTGGGGGCTTTGTTGTTGGAGTATTAAAAGGAATTTGCGTTATTTGGATTATATGTATTGCAATAACATTTTTCTGCTGCAAACCGTCGGCACAGGACTTTATAACTATGTTGGAAAGTTCATATATTGCAGGCTGGTTTTATAGAAATAATATTTTACTATATGTAGTATTGCAGATTTTTGCATAATGCTGAATTATACAAAGATAATTTATACAAGGCTTATTTATAGAGAAAAAATCTAGGCGAATTGTTAAAAAAATATTGACAATAGCCTTTTTATTTGATAATATATCTAGGCGACTGATTAAGAGGTTAAAACGAAAACAAGAGCAACACGGGGGTTTAGCTCAGCTGGGAGAGCACCTGCCTTGCAAGCAGGGGGTCGCGAGTTCGAATCTCGCAATCTCCATTTAAGCTAGCGACTAAAGTCGCCGCTAATGAGAAACGTATAACGCACTTTGAAAAAGTGTGAGGAGTTTCGAATGGCGACAAAGGAGCGGTTTCGACGAAGTCGAAAAGCTACCTTGGTTGTTAGTTATAGCACCTTGAAAACTGAACATGGTAAGAAAAGAGTCAAGTAATAAAACACATCGAGCAACAAAAGCAATAAAAAGCAATAAAAAAGAAATGTAGTATCGCTACTACATTCAAGGTAGACTAAACAAAGGTCAAGCAAGAAAGAGCACAAGGGGAATGCCTTGGCACCGGAAGCCGAAGAAGGACGTGACAAGCTGCGAAAAGCTGCGGGGAAGTGCAAATAACTATAGATCCGCAGATGTCCGAATGGGGAAACCCGGCTGAGAAAAGCTCAGTCATCTGTAAGTAAATACATAGCTTACAGAGGGGAAACGACGTGAACTGAAACATCTAAGTAGCGTCAGGAAGATAAAGAAAACTCGATTTCCTTAGTAGCGGCGAGCGAAAGGGAAATAGGCCAAACCGACGGATTTATCCGTCGGGGTTGCGGACTGCATAATGCATTGACAATCGATAGCTGAACTGTTTTGGGAAAGCAGACCATAGGCGGTGAAAGTCCAGTAAGCGAAATTGAGAGTCAGCAGGCAGGATCCAGAGTACCACGGGACACGAGAAACCCTGTGGGAAGCCGGGGGGACCACCCCCCAAGCCTAAATACTAACCGGTGACCGATAGTGGAACAGTACTGTGAAGGAAAGGTGAAAAGGACCCCGGGAGGGGAGTGAAAGAGAACCTGAAACCTTGTGCTTACAAACAGTAGGAGGCGCAAACGTGCTGACTGCGTACTTTTTGTAGAACGGTCCGGCGAGTTACTAATATTAGCAAGGTTAAATACTTATAAGGTATGGAGCCGAAGGGAAACCGAGTCTTAATAGGGCGAGAAGTTAGTATTAGTAGACCCGAAACCGGGTGACCTATCCATGTCCAGGTTGAAGTAACCGTAAAAGGTTATGGAGGACCGAACGCACATCTGTTGAAAAAGGTGGCGATGAGGTGTGGATAGCG